>NZ_KV812882.1:655099-758126 GCF_001813565.1 Rothia sp. HMSC068E02 | reverse complement strand
GGCGCCCCCCCCCCCGCCAAACTCCCCCGCCGCACGGAAGATTAGGCGCGGACGGGCTTGCCTCCTGTGTGCCGTTGCCCCGCCTCCCACACACCGTGCGGAAATTCAGTCATGGGTTACGGACTTCGACCATGGGTTAGTGACTTTGGGCTGGGGTTTTACCCCCCACCAAAGTCACTAACTCATGACCGGAAATCGGCGCTGTGCAGAGGGGGTAGATTACACGGCGGGTAGCTGACTGTTTCGATAGGTTACTGTCTTTACTGCGGGTTAAAGACCCACGGCGAAAACACTAACCTATCGAAAGTTCCCCCACCCCTTCCCCCGCTTAACGGCGAAAAGCCACATGTGTTTCGAGAAGCCACCAAAGAAGTGGCTTTTCGAAACACATGTGGCTTCTGGGCGGGATATGAATCCGGCTAAGACTCTTCTCCAGCAATAACCTGCAAGTTCTGAATACCGCCCTGATTCACAATATCCAGAGCCAGAGTACGCAACGGCGGCAGGATATCCTCAATCGGTGCCAGCGGATCAATAAATGTCGACACAGGTTGAAAACGTTTGATTGGTTCAGGTTCGCTTTCAGACATAAAATCCCACGTAAACCTATCATGGGTTCTCAAGACGATTGGGCTATTAGCATTGCCTACCAAACCGACACGAATGTGGAATCCCCCAGAAGTGCGACGCTCTTGTGCATGTTCCCGAAGAAGAGAGAAGAAATCTATTAGTGCCTTCTCTACATCAATAGAGGTGCAACGATTAATTTCTCCAGCTAAATACTGTTCTGAAGTAGATTGCGTGCCCCGTACTCTTTTAAGACAATACCCTCCCGTCAGAGTTCCGTCATCATGTAGGTGTTTACAATATTTAGCAGTTGCTTGCGCAGCATTGCGTAACACCCACCGACGCATTCCTTTGACAATATCTCCGCCACCCCACATAAACAGACCATTTGTTGACACTTTAGGGTCTTTTGGATAATTTCCTAGGAATGAGGTCATGAAGTAGGAATATGCCCACGGGTTGGTATGCTGAATAGCTGTGCCTCTGTCCACTGAACCTGCAGAGATTTTAGTAGTTACAGGAACGGCTGCGATTGCTAGGAATACTCCCTCTTCTGGGTTGAGTGCTTCTGCCGCCTGTTCAAAGTACCCCTGTAGGGTCTTTTCCTGCTCAACGCCACGCTGGAAACGCTCACGGAAACCACGCTCAATATCCCTATCAGTCATGAACACGGTATGAGACCCATTGCGCCGCGGGGCGCGAAAAGCGTCATCACCCTTCCTCGCAAAATGAGGAGCATCCGCTGAATCCGGAACATGCATGAGCACAACATACCCCTCATTAGGATTTTCTCCGCAAGGGATTTTAAAGAATTCGACGCCCACAACCGGCGGACCAATCTTACTGTAGGCTACATTAAGAATTTTCCGTTCATTACCCGCCGCCCACTGGATAGGATTGACTGAGGACGCAGCATTATTCTTACGGTCGTCTCCAATACCAAAAACAATCCAGCCACCACCACTATTCGCCATAGCGGCTATATCCTTTGCGGCTTCTTCACTCCAATTTGGGTCTCTGTTATCGTACACACTCTCTTTCCAATCAAGGTCAGCTGTCTCTTCCACCTTCTCTGCTATGACTTGATTGATATCGTTCATCGTAAGATTCCCAGGTTCCAAGCCCAGGGCGCGGTGAATGGGTGTAAACATTAGAACTCCTTATCAAAAGAGGAAATACCCATAGAATCTGAGTGCTATCCGCCCTCAAACCTCAGTATAGATTCCTCACGAAATTTCTGCCCCTGAATTGGTCAGATTGTGCAGGTATGCGGGAGGGCTGCGTGCCCGCCGAGAATAACTCAGCCAGCACACAGCCCTTCACCTATCGAATCAGCTACTTAGCGGTTCGCCTGCGAGTGCGAGGCTTCTTAGCCGGCTTCGCTGCTTCCTCCGCCGCAGTCAGCTCCTGATAGCGCTCGAAAAGAATCTCCAGGCGCTTCGCTTCAGAAGAACAACGACGAGACGCACCAAAAGCGACATCCACCGCAGAATCCAACTCATCATGAGCCGCACGCAACGCCGGATCCATCGTCGCCAACGAAGCATACATCTTAGCCAGCGACACCGGCTCACCCGCATGCTCCTCAATCGCCTCACGCGCAGCCAACACCTTACGGCCCGCGGCGATAATCTTCTGCCGCTGCTCCTCAGAAATCTGCGGCAACGGAAGGTTATTCCACACCACCGTATTCGAGAACCTCAAGCGAGACTCCAGTTGCCCACCAATAGCACGTTGCCATGCAATAAGCATAGAAGAGGAAAGAAGAGCAAACTGGAAGCCGTCTGAATCTAGGACAGTAAACGTAGCGTTACTAGCAATAGTTTCAGGCATGAAAGGCATCACTGTATAGAACGGCCGTTTCTCAGACACAACAGACGGGATGCACACATACGGTTCTACAGGACGCGCCTTATTCGGACGCATCAGGTGCGGGATATCGCGGTACTTATATGCATCGCCAGTCTTTTTAGCTGTGGAACGATAAACACGATTTTTCTCCACACGAGCGCTCAGTACCGGACTTGAAGCAATTTCCTCCAAAGCATACTCCAGCCACAGGCACCAACGTTTCTTGGCCTTTAGCAATTCATCCGCGCCGACAAAGGGACGGAGATAGCGAGCTGCCACAGGGTCAGCGGCAAATTCTGGGTAGTCTTCCACCTCAACGAGCAGGTTGCCATTGTCCACAGGCATTGTCCCGAAATTTGCATGAGAAATCTGCTTACACAGCGGCGGTTTTGAGTTCAGCCTCTTAGTTACCAAAATATTTAGCTGATCCAACAAATACGCGTTCAAAGCATGCACCCGTTCCCGTTCTACCGTTTGACGGGTAGTCCAGTCATAGTCAAAGACTCGAACAGTTCGGGAATTCTCTGGAGCTACCAAACGAGTAAAGCCCGTAATCACACAGTGCACAGCAGCCTTACCAGCAGCTTCCGATTCCCACGGGAAAGAGCGATACGCAAACTTCAGACGCCAACCGTCACGGAAAAGCGGACCAAAAAGTGCAGGAACCGGTTCCCCTTGGACAATGGAGTTCGTTGCGACAAAGGCGAACTCACCCGGTACCTCGGTCACGCCCAGTGCCTCAGACTGATTCTGCAAGCCCTTCAAGTAACGAGCTGCTTTCACAAACCAGCTCGTTACGAAATCCATAGCATACTCGTACTCATCACCCCATGCAATCATCATGGCTGTCTTTTGTTTGGTGTTCTTGTTCAGCTGCACCTTACCGACAAAGGGCGGATTACCCGCAATATACACGCGCACGCCATTCGCCACATCCTGCGCGGTCACCGGCAGAACCTTTGACCAATCACGGTCCACCTGCTTGCCCGAGGCCTCATCAACCTCGGTCAGGGCATCGCCCTCAAGAATGTGGGCGCTATGAGCCAGAGGAAGACGCACCGGAGCATAACCAAACTCCTCCATCATCTTCTGGTCCATCTGACGCTCCACCAAGAACATAGCGGTACGTGCAATCGACGCGGGCCACGGATCAAGCTCCAGACCATAGAAATTATCGATGGTTACCAGCGGCTCAATCGAGCGGGTGCGCTTACGCACATCCTCACTCACGCCAGCCTTACCCACGACCAGCGAGGTCAACTCGCTCTCATCAATCTGACCCAGATTGCGCAGGCGCACCAGAATATCCAGCTCCAGCTTACGTAGCTCACGGTAAGCAATAATGATGAAGTTACCGCAGCCACACGCAGGATCCATAAAGCGGATATTCGCCAGTTCACGGCGCAGATTACGCAGGCGAGTCGGCTCATCCGACTTATCCACCGCATTCGTGAGCTTATCCCGCAGTTCATCCAAGAACAGCGGGTTCAGGGTCTTCAGCACGTCCTCCTCCGAGGTATAGTGCTCACCCATCTCACGACGAGTTTCCTCATCACGCACCGACTGGAACATCGAACCGAAAATAGCCGGAGAAACCTTCGACCAATCACGCTCCGAAGTCGCCAGCAACTGCTGACGGAACGTCTTCGCCACCGCGCCGCTCATCTCAGCAGGGATCGGCACCGCGTCCGCAAACATGCCGCCATTCACGTACTTAAAGCCAGACAGATACTCCGGAGCATCCGCCACCACAGAAGCACCCGAAGGCTTCTTATTCAGCAAGTCAAAGAGCTCATTCAGGCGCTGCGCAAGATCCGTACCCTCCTGGTGGGTGCCACGAATCATCCGCTCAAACGAGTTTGAATCCTCAGACTCAGACCACATCTGCGTATCATCAGCGAACAGCAAGAATAGCAGGCGCGCCATCACCGTCGAAATCTGCTGCTTATCAGACATGCCAGCCTTCGTCAATGACTCAAAAAGACCCGCCATCTGGTTCGACGCAACATGAGTCTCCTTGAACGTCTCATCGTCAAAACCACAACGCATACGGTCCAAAAGACCCAGAATCGACACGCCATTCGCAATGTCATCAGAGGTCAGATACAGCAGAACGCAACGCTCCAGCAACGCATCAACCTGAATCTCATCGCTGACTAGCAGCTCGTGGCGGGTCAGGCGCGAGGACGAAGCGCTCGGCCAACGCCACACCTGACGCGGCGTAAAACCAACACCCTCCTGCACAAAAATGCACAGGCGGTGCATGCTCAACGCACGCAACGTACGGTCAACCTCAAGCTGCGAAGTGTTCGACGGAATACGGTCCACACGGCACACCCACACCGGAATGCCCGACTGCATCGCCACACACTCCACGTTCAACACGCCAGAAGGAACCAGCGGGTCATCCACCTTCACAGTCTGAAATGAGGAATCTCCCAAATCCGACTCATCCCAGCCCAGAGATTCCCTAAAGAAATCACCCAGGCGACCCTCCACCAGGTACGAACGCGCCTGGTCCAGGTCATCATCAGGCCACACAATAGCCATAAAAATACTCCTTCACAAGAGAACAGTGAACCAACGGTTCACAGAAAAACTACACACAGCCCCGCGGTGCGAGACGCTTCACCACGCCCCGCACCACAGGCCATAGCACCCACCAGGGGCGCACTAACGCACGGGATTCTTACCCTCAAAATCAGGATCCGAAATCGCCAACGAACACACCACACGTGCCATCTGCATATCAGATTCCTTCACCAACAACTCATCATCCTGCTGCATGCGCAACAACGCATCCAGCAAAGAGCGGTTATCCGCCTTACGGCGCAACATACGGCGAAGCTCAGACTCAGCCTGACGACGCAGCGGGTAATGGTACAGCTTATCCAGCACCTTCCGCTCCCGCTCCTCCAGCTCCAAAGTATCCAACGAAGCCGTGCGATCAGCCCCGTAGAAACGGCGGAACACCTGACGGCGCACACCACGCAGATTACCGTGCGTCGTGCCCTCCTGCCGCAAAACATACTGAGTCAGCTTCTGCTGCAGGTCATAATCCTTCGGATCAGTTTCCTGACTCGGAGTCGAATACTCAGCATAGAACAAACCCAGAGCCTTCGCCGGCGGCACCATGCTCTCCTTCGTGCTGTCCGTAGCCGGGTCATACGACCTCACCGCAAACAGGTCAATCTCAGAGTTCGTGCGCACATACGACACCATCAAAGCATTATCATCCGCCGGATGAACAGCCGACTCACCGCGCAACGCACGAGTCGCCAAACGCTTATCCTGCATCTTCATAATCCGCTCAGCATCCTCAGGATACTTCTTCGCAAAATCAGCCCAACGCTCAGCAGCCTCAGACACCGCGTCAATACCCTCTTCATCAGGCTCCGAACTATCCAGATTGCCCGAATAGAAATCCTCAAGAGTACGAGCCGCAGCATCATCAGAAGACATATCAGTAAAGAACGCCTGATCAGCACCAAAAGCCTTAGCGGCAGACTCCAAACGCTCACGAATACGCGAACGCAACTTCAAAGTCCTCTCCACCGTCTGATGCGAAATCAGATACACGTTCACCTCATGATGAACCTGACCCACACGGTCCACACGACCCGCACGCTGAATCAGACGAATAATCGCCCATGGCAAGTCATAGTTCACCACTACATGAGCATCCTGAAGGTTCTGACCCTCAGACAGCACATCGGTCGCTACCAGCACACGCAGCTCAGGACCATTCAGAGCAGGAGCCTCCGCGTCAGATGCCTGCTCCGTCGGCACACGGTTCGACACCGGCGAGAAACGACGAGCATACGAAGCCGGATCATCAGTATCACCAGCCACCGCAGCCACATTCTCAACGCCCAGCTTCTGCAGGCCCTCAGCAATGTAGTACGCAGTGTCCTTATACTCCGTGAACACCAGCACCTTATCATTCGCGTGCTTCTGCTCAATCAAATCACGCAGAGCGTGCAGCTTCGAGTCAGTCTCAACCTGCCACGCGCCAAAGCGCCTCAGCATAGCCTTAATCAGCTCGCTATCATGCTGCAAATCATCACGCAGACGAGACGTAAACACCGTCGAGGAAACCCACTTCGTCTGAGCCGGCGCACTCTGAACCAGGCTCTCATACATCTGCTCCAGGTTTCCGCTCAGGTCCTGAACCTGCAGGCCATCCACAGACTCAAAATCAGCCGCGTCAGAACCCTCCAGGCCCAACTGGTCATCCGAGAAACTACCCGTCGGAACACTCAGCTGATGGTCAATCGCATAAATCCACAGCTCGTTACGAATCAACTGACGAGTCAACGACTGAATAAACGAATAACCCGAAGAGCTCAAACGCTTATACAAGCCCGAAAGCACAAAGCCACGCACATTACCGCGACCCGAACGAGCCGCCTCAATAACCGCCCTATCCTCCGGAGAATGGCGAGCATTCGGGTTGTCATACCCCGAAATGTCATAACGCGGCAGACGCAAATCCCTCAAATCATCAAGGGTCTGGTCATCCTCCATAAAGCGGGCGGGGTCATCAGCCTTAAAACTATGGCTCACCGGCTGCGACACCCAATCCGGGTAATAGAACTTACCCGTCGACAGCTCCAGGTAGCTACGCTCCTTCGTCACCAAACCATCAGGAGAAGTCCACATCTCCGTCGGTGCCTGGCGCTTAGTGTACGCACGAGTACGACGCACCAGATGGTCACTCATCAGCGTGCGCCAATCCTCCGGCTCCTCAGAAATCTCAAAAGCACGCAGGGTCGACAGGTTACCCTCCAGCTTGTCGAACTTCCTCGGGTACTCCTTCAAACCTGCCTCAGGAATGATGCCCAGGTCAGCATCCTCATCAAGATACAGAGCCAACTGCGCCTTCACATCACTAAACGACAGGTTAAAGGGGGTCGCAGTCAGAAGCAGAACACGCGACTCATTACGCGAGACATACTCCTTAATGGCACGCCACACCTGCGTATTCTCATTACGCAGATTATGCGACTCATCACAAATCACCAACTGATAACGCGCCAAATCAGGCAACTCAGCAGCCGCCATCGAATAGCGAACCACCTTACCCACCACGTCATACTCGCTCAGATGCTTATCCCACATCTGCTCCAAGTTCTTCGGGCACAACACCAGAACGCGCATATTCTCTTCGTTCTGCAACATCGACGCCACAGCAATCGCAGTCAAAGTCTTACCCAGACCCACCACGTCACCCAACATCGTGCCACCACGGCGCATCAAACGGCGCGCCAACGTATGAGCAGCCGACTTCTGATAATCCATCAGCATATGCTCCAAACGCGGAGAAAGCGCATACTCCTGCTCACCAAAACGAGCATCCTCAGACAGCTCGTAGCAGACCTTCATATACACGTCATACGGGTCAGCCGGCTCAACCCACGACTGGTCAATCAAATCAATAATCTCGCGGGTAATATCAAACGACGTACGCTCACGCCACAGCTTCTCAAACCAATTCTTCAACTTCGCCGCATGATCCGAATCAGTCAACTCAACATTGAGCTCCAAATTCGTGTGCAAACCCGGACGAGTAAAGTTCGAAGAACCCACAAAACTCATCACCGGATGCATATTGCCCGGCTTCGGAGTGTGCGCAACATACGTCTTACCGTGCAACGCCTGCTTCGTGTACACCTTCATCTGCACACGGCCAGACTCCAAATGCTCCTTCAAAGTCAACAAAGCCTGACGACGCGCAGAACTCGTACCACCGGCCATCAGCTGACCACGCAAATGCTGAACCAGCTCATCACGATAACCCGCACGCTCATCATTCTTCGGCACCAAAGACACCGACTCGCCGCGCATCTCCGCCTGCGCCTCACGATGCATCTGCTCCGTAATCGAACGAGGCACCATACCCAGCAGAATACGAGCCACCGGAGTGCCCGGCTCAAACGGAGCCTGACCAATCTCATCAGCGAACTCATCCCACGCGCTCAAGTTCATATAGCCCGTCGCAATATCCAGACGGTCATAGTACTTCATCGTGCGATGCAGCGCGTCAGCAAGCTTCGCGCCCTTACCTTCCCCCTGCGGAAGGTAACCAAGATTATCGTAAATTTCAGCCATGAAAATAACCTTTACATGTGAGTGATTAAAAAGTGAGTGAAAAACTAGGCAGCCAACAGCGCCTTAGCCAGCTCCAGCTGAGCCTTAACCTTCGCCGTACGACGCTTACGGCCAAAAGTCGCCAACACAGCCGACTCAACATCCTGACCCTCATCCATCAGCTCAGGATTCTGCTCATAAAAGCGCCAAGCATTCGCAATCTCAACCGGACTAATCTGGTCAAACTCGCGCACCGCACCATCAACCGAAGGACGGAACTCGCCATACTCCTCGCGCGGCTCCTCAACATGCCACACGAACTTATGTTCATCCACCTGTAGCTCGGGCATGCGGTCCGCCAAACGGATAATCCAGTCGCGGTTCTTCTTCGCCAAACGGCTCACACCAAAGCACTGCGCCGCCAAAGTAGCCAAACGATCTGCCTGAACCGGACCCTCAGCAGACACAATCTCTTCAAGAGCAGCAGACATCTGATCCTTAGAACGCTTACTGCGCAGCGAATCAAAAATATCGCGGTCACCCAGCGAAATCGGTTCCCACGGCTCAAACGGGTAACGGCCCTCCCCCACCGCAAGACACAGCGGAGGAACCGAGGAATCAGAAGCCGGTGCCGGCTGAGAAGCCGAAGCAGGAGCCACCGTCTGAGCAGGTCGAGAAACCGGTGCAGGACGCGCCGGGCGAGTAAACGCACCACGAGGCGCAGACACCTCAGTCTTCACCTCACGAGCAGTCGACGTAGCTTGGCGGACCTCCTCGTCCAGCTCACGACGAACCTGAGCCGCCTCACCCGCACCAAACAAATCAGCATGCACACGGTCCAGCTGGTCCTCACACCACGCCTTCTGCTCCGGCGCACCCAACGCCTCAAAAAGACGCGCCGCCGAATCGTAGATACGCACCGCATCATTGCGGTCCAAATCAACATAATGCGCGCTCTTATTACGGAAAATACGCAGGTCCTGCGCATAAGTGCGCACCTTGCGAGCGCCGTCAGGTTCAAAAGGGAACTTATTGTTCGGGGGCCCCACAGGTTCAGTAAACATACGAAGCTGAACCTGAAGGTCCTTCGGGTTGTAGAGATCAGGGTGACGGAGGCGGTCACGATTCTCATCATGAATCTTCAAAATGATGGTCCAGCCACGCTCTTCAAGAACCTTCTGAGGCATGAACTCCTTCTGAGCCAACAACTCAGTCAGCAGAGGGTCAAGCTCACGGCTCAGATAGTACAGGCACGAGGAAATGTGAGCGTTTGCCTTTTCAATAGACATATAAAAACCATTTCGTTGTATGTGTAGCGGCGACCATTGCCACCACATTCATTATGCCCAATGAGAACGACCTGTGCGTACTGGTTCGTCATTATGGAACCCAACCCGCTTAACCGCGAAAAGCCACATGTGTTTCGAGAAGCCACCAAAGAAGTGGCTTTTCGAAACACATGTGGCTTCTCAACGTAAAGACCAGAAAATAGAAATCCGGCCCGTCTACTCCATCAAGAGTAGCGGGCCGAACGGTTAACTCCAGAGTACAAAAACCAGCACCCCAAAATCAACACATGAAGGATATTTCTAAAGAGCCTACGCCTCCGAGGGCTTCGCGCCAGTCAGGCGGTACGCCTTGTACACGCCCGTCACATTACGGACCACGTTCAGCACGTGCTCCAGCATGAAGCGGTCACCCAGCTCCAGGGCGAAGCGGTCCACCACGGTGCGATCCTCCGAGGTGTGCACGCGCGCATCCAGGATGTTCACGCCCGACTCAGAAATTGCACGGATCAGGTCGCTCAGCAGGCCCTTACGGTCCAGTGCCTCCACCTGAATCTGCACACGGTACGTAGCGGTCGGCGAAGACGCCCACTCGACCGTGGTCACGCGCGGCTCCTCGTCAGCGTTACGCATGTTCGGGCAGTCGCGACGGTGCACCGAAATGCCGTTGTAGCGGGTCACAATGCCGATAATGTCATCCGGCGGGACCGGGGTGCAGCAGCGCGCAATCTTCGTCAGCACACCCTCAGCACCCGGCACAATCACGCCGTTATCGCCAATCGCCTTGCGGGTCGACTTCAGCAGCGTCTCGTCAAAGTCGCTGACCTCAACCTCGGGTGCCGGCTCGTCGCCGCGGTGCACCTCAACGAGGGTGTCAATGACCTGCTTCGGCGCGATCTCGTGCTCACCAATCGCACGGTACAGCGACGCCACATCGTTCTTGTGCAGCAGCTGAGCCACCTGAGTCATAATCTCCGGGCTCATCATCTTCTGCAGCGGCAGCTCACTGTTGCGCATGCTCTTGGTGAGCATCTCGCGGCCGGCGAGCAGCGCCTCCAGGCGGCGTTCCTTCGCGAAGTACTGGCGGATCTTTGTGCGAGCGCGTGAGGAGCGAACGAACTTCAGCCAGTCCTCGCTGGGTCCGGCGTCTTCGTTCTTCGTGGTCATAATCTCCACGGTCGCGCCGGTGGGCAGGACCGTGTGTAGCGGCACGAGGCGGCCGTTGACCTTCGCGCCGACCGTGCGGTCGCCGACTTCACTGTGGATGGCGTAGGCGAAGTCCACGGGGGTGGAGCCGTTGGGCAGGGCGATTGCCTCGCCGTTGGGGGTGAGTACCACGATTTCGTCGGTGTCGAGGGTGTCCGCGAGCGACTCGTAGAACTTCTCCGACTCCGGGTTGGAGTTCGAAATCTCGGCAATGGACTGCAGGATGCCGACGTTCATCATCGCCGAGGTCTGGGTGCCCGGCTCCTTCGGGTCCTTCACAGGCGCGCCGCCACGAGCTGCGACCTTCTCGCCGCGCGACGCCGCCTTGTAGCGCCAGTGCGCAGCCACACCGTACTCAGCTTCTTCGTGCATCTTGTAGGTGCGGATCTGAATCTCAAGCGGCAGGTTGCCCGGACCGTACACGGTCAGGTGCAGCGACTGGTAGTTGTTGTTCTTCGGGTTCTTAATGTAGTCCTTGAAGCGGCCGGTCATCGACGGCCACAGGGACAGCACGTGGCCGAGCACGGTGTAGCACTCCGCCTCTTCCTCGACCATGATGCGTACGGCGAGGATGTCGTTAATCTCGTCGAAGCTGCGGCCCTTCGTCTTCATCTTCTGATGAATCGAGTAGTAGTGCTTGGGGCGGCCCGTCACGGTCGCGTCGATGCCCACCTCTTTCAGGCGGTCCGTAATCTTGGTGCGCGCCTCGTTCAGGAACTTTTCGAGGGCGGGGGTGCGTTCGCCAACCATGCGCACCATTTCGGCGTAAATTTCCGGGCTCATGGCGGCGAAGGACAGGTCCTCCAGCTCCCACTTGATCGTGTTCAGGCCCAGGCGGTGCGCGAGCGGCGCGTAAATTTTCAGGGTCTCTTCTGCCTTCTTCGCGGCGGAAGCCTGCGGCACGAAACGCCAGGTGCGGGCGTTGTGCAGGCGGTCGGCAAGCTTGATGAGCAGCACGCGGATGTCCTTGCTCATGGACAGCACGAGCTTACGAATCGTCTCAATGGAGGCGTTCTCGCCGTAGGTCATCTTGTCCAGCTTGGTCACGCCGTCGACCAGGTAGGCGACCTCTTCACCGAACTCTTCGGTGAGCTGCTCCATCGTGTAGTCGGTGTCTTCCACGGTGTCGTGCAGCAGGCCGGCGGCGAGCACGGGGCCGGTCGCGCCCATCTCCGCAAGAATCGCGGTCACAGCGACAGGGTGCGTGATGTACGGGTCACCGCTCTTACGCTTCTGACCCTCGTGGCAGCGGTTCGCCACCTCGTAGGCGCGCTGCAGCACCTGGATGTCTTCATCCGGGTGGTAGCGGCGCACGGCACGCACGACCGGCGCAATCATCGGGGAGAAACGGATGGTGCCGCCGTGCGAATCGGACGCCTCCATCGTGCTGCTGCGGCTACCGAAGACGAGGCGGTTCGGCACACGTCCGCCAGCAGCCATGACGCGGTGCGAGCCGCGTTTCTTCTTTGCGTCAGACGAATCAGTTTCAGGCAGAGGAATCGGGCCAGCGGGCCGAACCGCGGGCTTCTCGGCGGTCCCTGCAGGGTTCTCAGCGTTGGTGTTCACGGCAGGTTCTGCACTCATTCCAGGCTCCTTCGGACTCAAGATAATCAGCCGCACACTCAGGTTCCTCATCGTTGAGGGCTATACCGGCCAAACCAGCCATCAGCAGGCTCAAACGCGAGCGCACAGTATCTTCACTTCTTATCCTACCCAGCGGTCTGGAACGCGCCAAACTATGCGACGTTTTAACACACCAGAGCGCGTTGTTTAGGAAATAATCGGGCACGCTAAAGGGGAGCCGACACCTTTCGGTATCGACTCCCCTATCGTTAGTAACGCCAGTAGCGCTGGCGGAACGTTGGCTAACCGTTCAGGTTCACGCGGTGAATCTCAATGGTTGCACGTGCCGGCTTCTTAGCGGGCTTCTCGGTTGCCTTCTCGGCTGCGTTGTCCGCATCGGTCGCCTCGTCGGCAGAATCCTTAGATTCCTCAGCAGACTTGCTGGACTTCTCAGACTTAGCAGCCTTCTCAGCCTCGGCGGGCTCCTCCGAAGAGTCACCCTCAGCCTCGTCAGCATCCTCAGCGTCCTTGAAGCTGCCGCTCTCCACCTTCGCGGTGTGCTCACGAATCTGGGGCTCGCCCAAACGCAGCGAAGCATACAGCGGCGCAGACACGAACAGCGTACCGAACATGCCCACCAGAATACCCACGAATAGCGACAGGGACAGGTCCTGCAGAGTACCCGCACCCAGGATGAACGCACCAATGAACAGGATCGCGCCCACCGGCAGAACACCCACAATAGCGGTGTTAATCGAACGGACCAGAGTCTGGTTCACCGCCAGGTTAATCTGCTCGGCAAAGGTCGTGTCGCGGCGTTCCAGCACATCCTCGGTGTTCTCACGGATCTTATCAAACACCACCACCGAGTCGTACAGCGAGTAGCTCAGAATCGTCAAGAAACCAATAATTGCACTCGGAGTGATCTCGAAGCCGAACGCGGCGTACAGGCCAACCGTCACCACCACGGTGAAGAACAGGCCCGCAATAGACGCCAGCGACATCTTCCAGGTGCGGAAGTAGAACGCCATACCAATCAGCGCAAGCACCACAAACGCGACCAGACCCCAGAACGCCTGACGGGTCACATCCGCACCCCAGGTCGGGCCCACAAACGAAGAGGTCACGTCATTCTCAGAGACGCCGTAACCCTCCTGCAGAGCCGCCTTCACCTGCAAAGTCTCATCATCGCTGAGCTTGCTCATCTGGGCACGAATCGTACCCGGCGCAATATTGGTCACGCGAACATCCGAAGCGTCCTTCGCCTTCTCGTGAATAATGCGCTCACCCGTAGCAGTATCAACGTGCGCAGTCTTCGAGACCACGAACTCCGAACCGCCACGGAAATCAATACCCAGGTTGAAGCCGCCACCAACAGCCGGAATCAGAACCGAAACCGCCATCAGCACAGCCGCAAGCAGTAGCCACAGGCGGCGCTTACCCACGAAGGGGTACGAGCGGGCACCCGAATGCAGGTCATTACCGAAGCGGGCAAAAGCATTAGGTTTCACATCGGTAGCCATGCTTAGCTCTCCTTCTTCTCATCAGAAGCAGACTCGTCAGCCTCAGCGGCAGCACGCTCTGCACGGCGACGCTCAGCAATGCTCAACTGCTTCTCCTCCGGGCTGCGGAGGCGACCGGCACCACGGTACAGCGGCGTAGCGCCCAGCGACTCAGGCGACAAGCCCGAGTGGCGGTGACCCTCACCGAAGTAGCGGGTATTCGCCAGCAGAGTCAGCATCGGGTGGGTGAACAGGTACACGACCACAAGGTCAGCAATCGCAGTCAAACCAAGGGTGAACGCGAAGCCCTTCACCGAACCGACCGACACCACGTACAGCACCACAGCAGCCAGCAGGTTCACAGCCTTCGACGCCAAAATAGTGCGGGATGCACGCTGCCAACCGTGGTTCACCGCCGACGGGATCGTGCGGCCCGCACGGATCTCATCACGGATACGCTCGAAGTAGACGATGAACGAGTCAGCCGTAGCACCAATCGCCACAATCAGACCCGCCACACCAGCCAGGGACAGGCGGTAGTTCAACGCCCAACCCAGCAGCACAATCGCCTCATACGAGATGATGCCAGCCACAACCAGCGACATCATCGTGACAAAGCCCAACAGACGGTACTGGAACAGCGAGTACACGAACACCAGCAGCAGACCAATCAGGCCGGTCAGCAGACCCACACGCAGCTGCTCCGAACCCAGGGTCGCAGAAATCTGCTGCTCCGACTGGATCGTGAAGCTAATCGGCAGGGCACCGTACTTGAGCTGATCGGCGAGAGCCTTCGCCTCCTGCTCGGTGAAGTTACCGGTAATCTGCGGCTTACCGTCAGAAATCACAGCCTGCGACACCGGGGAAGACAGCACCTTGCCGTCCAGCAGAATCGCGAAGCGGGCACGCGGATCATTTGCGTTCTGTGCACGAATCGCGTTCAGGCGAGAAGTAATGTTCTGGAACTTCTCACGAGCCTCATCGTTGAACTGAATGTTCACAGCCCAACGGCCCGTAGTCACGCCCTGACCGGTCGTCTCCTGCGAGTGGCTTGCGGTAGAAATATCGCTACCGCTCAGCTCCACAGGACCCAGAATGTACTTCTCCTGACCGTCAGTGGAACACGCCACCATCGGCTTAGTCGGGTCCGCACTATCGGCGTCCTCATTACGTGCCGCGGTGCAGTCCTTCGCCTCGTACTGCTTGTACAGGTCTGCAGTAATCCAGTTACGGTCCGAACCATCAGTCGGCTCCGCGGACGGCTTGGGCAGCTTATCGTCCGCAGTGCGGGCATCCTCAGCCACCGCAGTACCGGCACCAGAAAGCAGCACCGGGCGGAACGTCATATTTGCAGACGCCTGAATCAGCTGACGAGTCTCAGCGCTAATCGTTCCGGGAACCGAAACAACCACGTTATTACCCGAGCCGAAGGAGGTGGTAACCTCCGCCTCCGAAACGCCGGCACCATCAACGCGCTGACGAATAATCTCAACCGCCTGGTTCAACTGCTCCTGGGAGACGTTCTCATCCGAAGAGCCGTTAACCTTCGGAGAAAGAATCATCTGAGTACCACC
Source organism: Rothia sp. HMSC068E02 (assembly GCF_001813565.1). Taxonomy (NCBI): domain Bacteria; kingdom Bacillati; phylum Actinomycetota; class Actinomycetes; order Micrococcales; family Micrococcaceae; genus Rothia; species Rothia sp. HMSC068E02. Next base: position 742,487 of record NZ_KV812882.1, on the reverse strand, counting down.
CGAAAGGTCCAGGGCGAGCTTCGGCGCCCAAGAACCTCCCGAATAGGTGGTGCCGAAAATACCGGCAGCCATAACAACCATGAGCAGGACCATCGAGAGGAGCGCCCCTCGCGCGGCTGCAAGCGGTGAACGCTTAGCCATAATGTTCCTTCTTCGTGTGAATAGTATTGAGTGTTCTACAGATTCCGTAACGCGAAAACCCGACGCCGCTCACTGGGCGCCGGGCTCATACGCTCTGAATTACTTAGCAGTATCAGAAGAGGTATCGGAAGCGGGAGCTTCGGATGCGGTAGCCTCGTACACGTCCTCGGTCAGGGGCGCCGCGGGGGCTTCCTCCTCGACGACGGCCATAATCGCGTTCAGTGCCAGGGTGATAACAACACCGTCCGCAATCTGAAGCTGCAGCTTGTTGTTCTCAAGGTCAGTGCTGACAACGGTGCCGTAGATGCCGGAACCAGTCATCACCTGGGTGCCGGGGACGAGAGACTGCTGCATTGCGCGCAGTTCCTCCATCTGCTTACGCTGACGCTTCTGGGCGGAGAACATCATCCATGCCAGCAGCGCCATCATGGCAATCATAATCAGGAGGTTAAAATCCATGGTCTCACTTTCACATCCGCACCCGTGCCGCTCACCGCGAGGGTTGAGCGTACCAGAAGGTGTGGAATCGTAGATACAGTACGTATCCATCCTACGCGAGAGCATGAGCTTTAGCGCCCCGAACCAGCGTTTTTGTGAGGTTAACCTGAGTTTTGGACTCTCTCGGCGTAATTTTATGTCGCCGACAGAGCCGGGCAGAGCTCGATGGAGCCTGCAGAACCGGTAGAAGAGCTTGCCGCGCCTGCAGAAGAACTACCGCCCCTGCAGAAGAGATACCGGGGGCACAGAGAAGCCCGCGGGAGGTTACTGCCTCCTACGGGCTACTACAGTGTTATCAGCTGGTGCCGACCTAAAGCTGATACGGATCTAGAGCTGAATCTCCGGCGCTTCCAAGCCGAGGTGCTCCCATGCCGCAGGCAGAGCCACACGACCGCGCGGGGTGCGACCAATCAGGCCCTCACGCACCAGGTACGGTTCGGCAACCGTCTCCACGGTCTCCGTCTCTTCACCCACCGCAATGGCGAGGGTGGACAGACCGACCGGGCCGCCGCCGAACTTGTGAATCAGCGCCTCCAGCACGGCACGGTCCAGACGGTCCAGGCCGCGCGAATCCACCTCGTACATGTCCAGGGCGGTTGCGGCATCGGTCGCATTGATGCGGTCCACACCGTTGACCAGTGCCCAGTCACGCACACGACGCAGCAGGCGGTTCGCAATACGCGGCGTGCCGCGGGAACGACCGGCAATCTCGGTGAAACCCTCGGAGGTAATCTGCATATCCATCAGACCAGCGCTACGGCGCAGCACCAGCTCCAGCTCCTCCACCGAATAGAACTCCAGGTGACCGGTAAAACCGAAACGGTCACGCAGAGGACCGGGCAGTAGACCCGCACGGGTCGTCGCACCCACCAGGGTGAACTGCGGCAGCTCCAACGGAATGGAGGTCGCACCCGCACCCTTACCGACCACAATGTCCACACGGAAATCTTCCATCGCCATGTAGAGCATTTCCTCAGCCGGGCGGCTCATACGGTGAATCTCATCCAGGAACAAAACCTCACCGGGAGTCAGCGAAGACAGAATCGCCGCCAAATCACCCGAATGCTGAATCGCCGGGCCGGAGGTGATGCGCAGCGGCGCCTCCATCTCTGCCGCAATAATCATCGCGAGAGTGGTCTTACCCAGACCGGGAGGGCCCGACAGCAGCACATGGTCGGCGCTACGGCCACGCATCTTCGAAGCCTCCAACACCAGGGACAGCTGCTGACGCACGCGGCGCTGACCCACAAAGTCGTCCAGGGACTTAGGGCGCAGTGCCGCCTCAATCATCTTCTCTTCAGGCTCTTCTTCCATCGCCACCAGGCGCTGGGCGGGAGCTGAAGACGCCTGAGTGCCGGGCACCTGACCGGGAAAATACCCGCCGGAAACCAGGGACGCCGCGGGCTGCGGCTCATAGGGATTCTGGCTCATAGAATTCTTCTTTCACAAAAGTTTGAGTGGGATACATCGAACAGGGCGCGCCGCTTAGTGGCGGCCCACCGTGTTCTGAGTACCCAAGGATGCGAGCACACCGCGCAGAGCCACACCCACCGGCTCAGTCTCTGCGGCAGGGTTGTGCTGCACGTAAGCGTCAATAGCGGCGGAAGCGTCCTTCTCACTCCAGCCCAAGGAGGTGAGAGCGTCAAGCACCTGCGGCTTCCAGACAATGCCCTGGCTCAGCGGCAGCTCATCGGTCTGGCCATCGCTGAGAATCAGCTTACCGGCAAGCTCCAGCACAATACGGCGGGCACCCTTCGGGCCAATACCGGGAACCTTCGTGAACGCCTTATCGTCACCGGTCGCCACGGCGCGCTCCACCTCAGCGGCAGTGTGAACACTCAACACCGCCAGCGCAATACGCGGACCAATACCGGAAACCGAAAGCATCATGTCAAACACTTCACGCTCGGCAGGCTCCGAAAAACCGTACAGAGTCATCGACTCTTCACGCACAATCATGGTGGTCAGCACGGTAGCCTCCTCACCCGTGCGCAACTTGGAGAGAGTACGCGCGGTAGCGTACACGAGCATGCCAAAACCGTTCACGTTAATCACCGCATGATCAAGGCCCACCTGAGCCACACGACCGGTCAGGGATGCAATCATTTCTCTCCACCTTTCAACACCGCGCCTAGGAATGAGGCTCGCGGCAGTGTGAGGGCACCGGGAACTCCGGCACCCGCAGAACGCACTCCCCCAGTTCAACGGGGAGACACTACAAGTATATTAGAATATTTCTTCTGAAATCAAGCATATATTCGAACTTCTTAGCGAATACATGCGAGCCAACAGGAGACGGCACACAGGCCCGCGAAGGCACCTCTAGCGGCGGCACCTCTAGCGGCGAGCACGCGCCTCCGCCTCCATCCAGGCACGCTGCGCCGGAGTCAACGACCCGCCACGAGGCGCCTGCGCCGGGCGTGAGCCCTGGTGAGTCTGCGTCTGAGCGGACATATTAATGCCCGAACCAATGCCGCCGCCACGCCAACCGTGACAAATCGCAATCGCCAGGGCATCGGCAGCATCGGCAGGCTTCGGCATGGAATCCAGCCCCAAAATACGGGTCACCATACGACCCACCGACGCCTTATCGGCGCGGCCGCTACCGGTCACCGCCGCCTTCACCTCCGAAGGGGTATGGAAGAACACTGGCACGCCGCGCATCGCCGCTGCAGAAATCACCGCGCCCGAAGCGTGCGCCGTACCAATCACCGTGTTCACCTGCTCCTGAGCGAAGATACGCTCAATCGCCAGGGCATCCGGCTTATAGGTGTCCAGCCAGTGGGAGGCGGCGTTGAAAATCCAGAGAATACGCTGGTCCAGGGACTCCGCCGGGATTGTGCCGGCAACACCCACGTTCACGAAGTGCGCCTTACGGTCGGCGGTCATATCGAGCATGGAGAAGCCGCAGCGGGTCAGACCCGGGTCAACACCCATGATGCGGGTCGCACCCGGCACACGTTCCACAGCGGCGGCGGTACGGTTCTCGCGCATGCTATCGCGTGCGGCAGGTTGAGCGGCGGCCATCATCTCCCCTTTCGACAAACTCCCTATAGAATCTCTAGATTCTAGCCCTTCAGAATCCTAGCACCCGGCACTGGGGTGTGCCACGAGCACGGTCGCTACAAGAGCAGTCACTACAAGCACGGTCACCGCGAGAACAGTCACCGCGTGCCCCGCGAAAAGTACCCAGCGCCTCCCCAAAATGCGGTATCGCAGGCAATACAGCCCAAACGCTAAGAAGCCACTCCCCCAACCAGCCACCCTACGGCGGCTCGGTTAAAGGAGCGGCTTCTTCAAGCATCAGATATCAGAATCCGAGTGATTACTCAGCTTCCAGCTCTGCCATAACCTCGTCAGAGACGTTAGCGTTCGAGTAGACGTTCTGAACGTCGTCGAGCTCTTCAATAGCGTCTGCCAGCTTCAGGAACTTCTTGGCGCCCTCGGCGTCCAGGTCGACCTGCATGGTCGGGCGGAAGACCGGGTCGTCGTTGTTGTACTCCAGGCCAGCCTCGTCCAGTGCCTTACGGATCTCGGGCAGGTCGGTCGCTGCGGAAACAACGGTGAAAATATCGCCCTCGTCCAGAACCTCTTCGGCACCTGCATCCAGAACAGCCATCAGAACGTCGTCCTCGGTCAGACCGTCGGTCTTGGTGACCTCAGCAACGCCCTTACGCTCGAACAGGAACGCAACCGAACCCTGGTCAGCCATGGTGCCGCCGTTACGGGTCACAGCCAGGCGAACCTCAGACGCTGCACGGTTACGGTTATCGGTCAGACACTCGATGTACAGGGCGGTACCCTGCGGGCCGCGTGCCTCGTACATAATCTCGGTGTAGTCGATGGTCTCACCGGTCAGGCCGGCGCCACGCTTGATAGCGCGGTCGATGTTGTCGTTGGGGACGGAGTTCTTCTTCGCCTTCGACACAGCAAGGTCAAGAGCGGGGTTACCGGCGATATCGGCGCCACCCATACGTGCCGCAACCTCAATAGCCTTAATGAACTTCGCGAAAGCCTTCGCGCGCTTAGCGTCGATAGCAGCCTTCTTGTGCTTAGTAGTCGCCCATTTAGAGTGACCCGACATTCGTATCTCCCTTAGTCAAAACCTCCGTGCGGGCACGGCGAAACGTCCCACGCACCGTACTGTACTCACATAACTATACCGTAGCGGAGGCGCACACCACCTCAGAAAGTGCACGCCACCGCCAGGAATAGGCTAGCGGGGGCGGGACGCAGCCGAAGCGCGCGCCTTCTCCACCAGCGAGTCGTCAATCGTGTTCGGCGTGAACTCGCCAAACTTACGCTTAGCCGCCTGCTCAATCAGGTAGTCCGAAATCTTCGGGTTCTTCGGCAGCAGCGAACCGTGCAGGTAGGTGCCAATCACGTTGTGCACGCGCGCACCCTCATACGCATCGGTCACGTTGTTACCCTCACCCTTGGTGACGGTAGCCAGCGGGGTGCAGCCGGGGCCCAGGTAGGTCAGGCCCGAGTGGTTCTCAAAACCAATCACGGTGCCGAACTCCTCAGACTCCTCAACAATGTTGCCAATCAGGCGGTCATCGCCGCCGACCGTATGCGCATCAAAAATGCCGATACCCTTCAGCACCTCACCCTCACGGGTGCGAAACTCCTTGCCGAACAGCTGGTACAGGCCACAAATGACGAGCATCGGTACGCCAGCCTCAGCCAGCGAGCGCAGCGTGTCACCGTTAGCGTGCAGGTCGTCCTGAATCACGGACTGGCCGGAGTCCTGGCCGCCGCCACCCAGAATAATGTCAACATCTTCCGGGAAGGGCTGGCCGGGGTTGTGGTCCAGAATCTGCACGTCGAAGCCGTGTGCCTGCGCGCGGCGGGCCAGCGCCAGGGTGTTGCCCCAGTCGCCGTAGATGTTCATGTCCAGCGGGTAGAGCTGCACGATGCGCAGCGTCTTGCCGTTGTTCGGGCCGGGCGCCGGGGTGCCCTCAAAAGTGTGGGTTGCCGTCATTATGAGACCTTCTCAACGTCGGTAATCTTTGCCAGCTCTTCACGCAGGGCCAGCATGGCGGTGTAGGTGCAGAAGATGCGCATGGGGGCATCCCCGCTGGAGGCGATGAACTGCTTGAGCGCATCGGCCAGGTTCTCGTCGACCTCGCCGACCTTCACGCCGTCGTGCTCCAGGCGCAGCGCCATGTCCCAGGCGCGCACGCCCGAGACCATCTGCACGCCGGTGCCGCGCAGGCCGTCGAAGTCAACATCCCACAGCCAGGACACGTCGCGACCGTCAGCGTACTGGTCGTTAATCGTAATCATGGTGGCGTAGTCGTCAGCGTTTGCGCTCGCCAGGGACAGGCGGAAGCCGCTGGGGTTCTTCACGAGCAGCAGTTGCAGCGGGCGGCCGTTCACGTTCAGGGTCTCACCGCGTCCGAAGGCGGGAGTAATCTTCGCCAACTCTGCGATGAGCTTATCTTCATTGAGCTTATCGCCCATGACCGCGCGGGTCAGGGCCATAGCGCCGGCGGCGTTGAAGATGTTGTAAATGCCGTAGAGGTTGATCTCGCCGACTCGCTCCACACCCGCCAGGTCGAAGGTTGCGGAGGTGCCGGAGAACGCGGTCAGGGTGACGTCTGCCTCGGGCAGGGTTGCCTTCGCGACGGTTCCGCCGCGCATCTCATCGTCCGAAGGGAAGTACGAGCGAAGGGACTCGGCCAGACCGTAGTAGTTGACCTTCACGCCCGGCTGCACGTTCTCAGCGAGGGAGCGGATGCGCGGGTCCTCGCGGTTGAGCACCACGGTGTTGGTGGTTGCGGCGGCCACGGTCGCGAGCATGCGGCGGGTCGTGTCAATCTCGCCGAAGCGGTCCAGCTGGTCGCGCAGAACGTTCAGCAGTAGCGCATAGTCGGGCTTGACGGCCTTGACGAAGTGCACGGCGTGCGCCTCGTCGAGCTCCAGCACGGCGATGTCGGCCTCAAGCTTGCCGCCGAGGGTCATCTCGCCCAGCAGTGCCGCAGCGACACCGCGCACAAAGTTCGAACCGGTGCGGTTAGTGAAAACCTTCAGACCCTGAGCTTCAAGCAGCTGCACAGCCATCTTCGTGGTGGTGGTCTTACCGTTCGTGCCGGAGACAACAACCACGCCGTAGGGCAGCTTCGCGAGCTCTTCAGCAACGAAGTCGGGGTGCAATTTTTCCATGACAAGGCCGGGGAAGGCGGAGCCGCCGCCGCGAAGCTTAGTCGCGGCGCGTACGCCCTGGCCGAGAAGACGAATGAGGGGTTTGGACATGCTTACCATTTTAGTACACGCACGCCAGCGGCTGAATGGCCCGCCGGGCTCGTTCGCTCATGCCGGACGGGGCGGGGTTACTGGGGTTTTGGTGCGGGGTTTGGTTCGGGCGGGGTGGGGTTTGGTGCGGGGCTCCGGCTAGGGCGAAGCGCCGGGGGTATTAGAACAGCGAGCCCGCTTAGAAGAGCAAGCCCGCTTAGAACAGAGAACCCTGCACCCTCACCCGCGTGAACTCCTGCGCCGGCTCCACCAGCACATTCCGCCACGCGGCAGTATTCACCAGGAACGCCGCGTCAGCATCGCCGGTGTGGGCGCTCAAAAACTGACCCGCCGCGCCCGTGCAGAAGAAGCCAGCCGCCCCGCTCTCAGTACCGGAACCACCCAGACCAGATTCACAGGGCGCCAGCGGTTCGGGCGATTGCGCGCGCAGAGCCGCATACGGGCGGTTCATGGCAAGCGACGGAATCCACGGCTCATCCAGGGCGGTGAGCGGCACCTCCGGCTCGGTGCGCGCCAGTTCGGCGAGCGCTTCGCGGGCGCGGGCAACCGCCTCCTGGTGGGCAGAGCGAAGCTGCGCGCCAGGCAACGGGTTCGTCCAGGCGCGGTACTTGCTCGCTACCTGCTTGACCTGCGGAATCTTCGCGAGGGCGGTCACGGCGTCTTCGGCGCGGCGAATGGCAAGGCCGTCGGGTGCGAGCGCAATGTAGGTGGCGGTGGCGACCGCCTGCTCGTCCAGGCGGCGCGGGGTCGAATGCAGGGAGCTCGTGCCGACCTTGTGCGTGCCGTCGGGGAAGGTCGCGATGTAGAGGCGATGCTCCAGCATGGCGTAGGCGCGCATGGATTCGGTGAGCGTTCCGGGGTACAGGTGCGCACTGTGCAGGGCGGTAAATTCGTCGCGGGCGGTGCAGCGCGGGCACTGCTGGCCACGCTGGATGCGGGCACCTTCGGGACAGGGTACGCGGCGGATTCCCGCGGATTCGGGGGCGGCGTCATTGCTCGTACCGGTGGTGTAGCCGGCGCAGTAGCGGTAGAGTTCCCCCTCGCTATCACGCGGAATACGCAACCCCAGGTAGGCGCCAGGGGTCAGCGGAATCTGGATGCGAACCCCGCTCGGAACGCCACGCTGCGCGGGGCTGCTTTCCTGATTAGGGGTGCTCTCCCCTGTCATATGAGGTGCCCCTGCCGCTTGAGATGCCCGGTGATGAGCTCCTTCCGCAACCCCGCCGGGCACGACCGGTTCCACCTCAATGAGCGGGCGGCGGTTGGACCAGCGGATCTGCCTCCAGATGAGTAGCTGCGGTGCGCCTGCAGAATCACCGGCGGCGGCATCATGACCGGCACCAGCATTATTACCGGCGGCGGGCGCAGCAGCAAACTCGTCGAAAGCAGTCTCAAGCAGGTTGGGGTAGTCCATAGCATTCCACTCTAGCGGGTCTGGCGGGTTCTTTCTCGAGGGGTGCGGCGCATCCTGGCGCAACGTCCCCGAGGGGCAAAAGCAGCGCCCTCGAAATGCAAAAGAGGCCAGCGTCCTTCACGCTGATCCGCACCCCCGCAGTGTTGCCGTGCGTTCACGCACGACGGGGTGGGTTCTCAGCTGAGGCGCTGACCTCTGTGGTTGAGGCAGGGCGCTTACCCTGCCAAGCCCGAAAGCGATCGGTGACCGCTATTTTTCGGTGAGCTATGCGGTGTCTCTGGAAGCCGGAAGCTTCCCAACAGCGTCGCTGCATTTAAAACTTTGCCATATCCAATGTACATAACATCATTCAAATACGCATCGACTGCCTAATCTGCGCATTTATGACGCAGAATTTCTATGCACTAGCTGGCAAATTGAAGCAATTAGTGCAAAATTTCAAAATCACCAAGCCGCTCAGCCGGACTATCTGACGGATGAACCACGCCATCTAGCTGAGGCGGGCAAACCCCTCCGCAATAGCCACACGCATATCGTCCAGCGTGCGGGACATAGTCTTGGTGTGAGCGATAATCGGCAGGAAATTCGTATCCCCACTCCAGCGCGGCAGAATGTGCTGATGCAGGTGATCAGCAATGCCCGCACCGCCCACCTTGCCCTGATTAATGCCAATGTTGAAGCCGTCATTATGCGACACCTCGCGCAGAACCTTCATGGCGAGCTGCGTCAGCTGCGCAATCTCCATGGTTTCTGCCTCGGTCGCATCATCGTAGAACGGGATGTGGCGGTACGGGCAGACCAGCAGGTGACCGGGGTTGTACGGGTAGAGGTTGAGAATCACGAAGGCATGCTCGCCGCGATGCACAATCAGCGACTCTTCGTCACTGCGGCTGGGCGCGGTGCAGAAGGGGCAGGTCTTCTCGGTGTAGTCCTTCTGGCCACCGCTCACGTAGGCGGTGCGGTGAGGGGTCCACAGGCGCTGGAACTGGTCCGGTGCGCTGGGTAGCTCGAAGGAATCCTGCACCGAGGCTGCGGTGCCATGCTCGGGGGTCGTGTTCTCGCTCATAGTCCCATTCTATAGCCCGCACGCGGCAACGGGAACGCCCCGTCCGTCATGCGTGCCAGATATGAGATAACTCCCCCGGCAGCGCGCTTAGCTGTGCTGCTTTTCCAGGTGAATGATGCGGGTGGCACCCTCAAAGGTCATGGGGAAGCTCAGCACGCCGTCCTCCATGACGAATTCCTTGGTTTCCTTATCGGAGGCGTACGGTGCGTGGCTCAGCTTCGCGTGGTCCACGTGCGAAATGTAGCTGAAGTTGCCGGTCTTCGCCTCGAAAGTGCCAGCCCAGAAGGGGGTTGCCAGCTCTTCGTGGTTCAGGTGGTAGGTGACCTCGATAATGCCGTCGTGAATGACTGCGTCCATGTAGTTCTCAAGGTTGGTAGAGTCCTGCTGAACCCAGGTGCCGTCCATGATTTTCTGCGAGCGCGCAACGGCTGCCGAGGAAGGCATGGGCGCCGCGGTGTATGCGGCAGGCTCCTGGTTGCTCGTGTTGTCCGGCGCGGGGGTCTCAGTGGGCTGGGTCGCAGCCGGGTGAATCGACGGGTCATGCGAGGCATTAACCGCCGCCTTAATTCCGGTGCTGTCATCGCCGGGGGCGGAAACGGCACTAGGCTCGACGGTTTCAAAAGCTGCGGGGTCAACAACCGCACTTGCGGAGGCGTTATTCGGTGCGGGTGCACACGCGGTGAGAGAGAGCGCGCCGAGTAGAGCGAGCGCGCCCAGAGTGGACTTAGGTACCACGAACGTGTCCTAACAGAGTATGTGTTTGAGTGAGTTTGTGAGTTGAGTGGTGCCTCCCCGTGAGTGAGGTGGGGATACGACGACACCCCGTAGCGCATTGAGGCTACAGGGCGTTCGATAACCGGCACGGTAGATAGTTTATAGGCTCTGGCTAGGAGTTTCACCAGTGGCGGCCATTTTTAAAAGATAGTTTGGTCACATTAGATCTTAAGTTGAGGGGTTTTTCGCGCACACGAGCCCCAATTTGCACTCTCCACGGGCTAATTTTGCCTCGACAAGGCGAAATATCCCGCACGGTGGCGTGGGCGGCAATTTTCTTGCCTTCGTCTTGCCTTCGCGTGGGCTCGGCACCCAAACCCACCGCTTCAATAAGTATGCGGTGTGGGTTTGAGCGCCAAGCCTCAACTGAACTGTTATATCTGCGCTGCTATCTGCGCTACCGCAACCGAGCCGCTACAGCCCGGTTACTGTCCGCAGGGTATTTGCGAGCGGACTACTGCTTGCGGGAACGTAGCGAGAACTTCTCACGAATAATCGTGAACGTCTGGCGGGTCTCCTCCAGCAGGGCGACCGGCTCCTGCTCGCGCACCGCAACCTCATGAGATGCCGAGGAGTCGGCAGGTTCACCAGCCCGCGCGGCGCCGGGCGCGGTGTTCGGGGTAGCCTCCGCAGAAGCTGCCGCAGCAGCACCCGGAGCGCCAGGAGTACCAGGGGCAGTAAAGCCCGCGGCGGCGCTGAAACCGGCGCGGCGTGCCGCCTCCGCATCCGAAGGAACCGGGTGCACACCGTCTTCATCCACGACCTCACGCAACGTGTAGTCGCGGGCTTCACGGCGCGCATACTCACGAGCCAGCAGGGCACGCAACTCAGAAATCTCCTGGCGAAGATCGTCCACGTCAGCCTTGGTTGCGGGGTACTCCTGCTCCTCCCTGCCACCAAACTTTTCGATAATCCAGCTCGCGAGCGCACCGGTAGCAACCGCGACCAAGCCCCCGCCGTACAGCATGACGATCACGGCGATGACCCTGCCGATACCGGTGACCGGGTAAACGTCTCCGTAGCCGACCGTGGAGAGGGTCGTGAACATCCACCAGTAGGCGGTGGGCAGGTCACGAATCATCGCGCCCGGCTCGGAGGACTCCACCGAATAGATCGACAGGGCAAACATGATGATGAAGATCGCGGTGTATCCGAAGAGCTTCACCGCCAGCTCTGAGAGCCTCTTATATTGGCGGTTGGCGGTCATATAAATCATGGAGAGGAAGCTGACAATACGCCACGCGGGCAGCAGCACAATCGCCAGGTTCATCAGGTTATGCGTGATGAAGTAGAGTCGCCGCGGCGCCAAGTACAGGCGAATGCAGTAGTCGGCGGCGAATAGGCCCCACAGGATCATCTGAATGATGTTGAGGTACGCGTCGTACGGCTCCTGAATGCGTGTGCTCATGATGGGCGCGGCGAACGCGAGCAGGTACAGTACGGACGCCACGAACATGGGCGTGGAGGAGCGTTCCTCCCACGCCGCCAGGTTCTTCTCGCCGCGGTACTTGCTGAGCGTGCGGAACAGGCGGGTGCGCGGGGCGCGACGCGGCGGGTCCGTGACGGTGCGGGTGACCGTGCGGATAGTCGTGGTGTGCGTTTCAGGTTCGCCTACATCAATAATCTCGGCGTCACCATCGGGGTTACCCTGGGTGCCCGCTTTCTGGTCGCCCTTGCCGTGCGGGTGATGCGTGGTGCGGGTGATGCGACGCTCCTCGCGGTGCGTACCGTCCGGCGCGTCGGTGGTGGCGTATTCTTCGACGACCTCTTCGTAGTCGTCGGGGTCCAGGTCGGTGGAGTAGACGGAGTGGGTGCTGTCCAGGCGGGCGCTATCAATCTGCACGGCATCAACCTGTACTGCCTCCATGCCGGGGGCGGTAGCCTCTGCGGGGCTACTTGCTGCAGCACTAGTTTTGGCGGCACTGGATTCTGCCGGTGCCGACTGGGTATAACCAGCCTTCGTGGTATTCTCAGCGGCGGCTTCAGATGCGGTAGTTTCAGATGCAACAGTTTCAGGGCGCGCAGACGCACCCACCGGGCTGTTCCCCGGAATATTGCCCGAGGTATTCCCCGAGGTATTGGGTGCTGTGCCGTTCTTTACCGTGTTGTCTGTCTGGTTCTGTTCTGCCTTATCCATAGTGTGAATGATACTCCACGCCGTTGCGTTTGCGTTTCTATTTCGTTGCACTGTGACCTTGTGCTGTGACCTTTGGGCGGCGGTCTTTACACCGCGGTTTTGTGCACGATACTGTGTCGAAATCGGGCGGCGGTTCGGTTGCGGTGGAGAACCGTTCGGGTGCGAAGATGACGGTGTATTGTGCGGGTGTGGATCGTAAGGAGCGTAGTGTGCCTGCGGGTGGCCGCGTGTTTGTGGAGGATTTGGGGGTGCGTGCTTCGGCGGGTTCTCCCCTGTTTTGTGGTGTGGTGACTTCTGATAGTACTGCTAGCTGGAATGTTACGGCCCTCGGCGGCCGCGCCTAAGAGCAGCTGCGGCGCTAATAAAGCCTGCACAAGGGAAAACAGGCACCTCTGGTAACGATTATCTTTTGTATTAGAGGTATATTAAGAACGGACTACCCGCCGTTATTAACCAGCCGTTATCAATCAATGGAGATACACCGATGACCGCTCAGTCGCCTGATACCACTGAGGTTGAACTTCCCAAGTTCTACGAATTCATTCCCAGCATTCTTGCTTACCTATCTGACGGCAACTCCCGCACCAATAAAGAGATTTATAGCGCTGTAGCAGAGCGCTACCCGCTTTCTGACGAGCAGCTACTACCCTACCTGCCGAACGGCAAGCGTCCCGTCTATGTGGACCGCATTAGTTGGGGCTTGACCTATCTCAAGATGTTCGGTGCGGTTGATTCCCCTCGCCGCGGTCAGCAGGTTATTTCTGACGAAGGCTTGAAGCTGATTGAGGCTCATCCTGGGGGCATCCCCGATGATGTCGTCGCGCATATCGTTCGTTCCGCCCGCAGCACGCGTGAGCGTTCCCAGTCTGATAGTTCCGAGCAGGACCCGCAGGAAACCCCGAAGACCGCTACCAAGACTGTTGCCGTCACGACTGCACCCTCTGAGGTGTCTGATAGCACCCCGCAGGAACTCATTGATGAAAGCATCACTCAGATTGAGTCCGCGCTGACGCACGATATTTTGGAACGCGTCCGCGCAATGTCTCCGACTGCTTTTGAGCATCTGGTGGTGGATGTTCTGTTGGCGATGGGCTACGGCGGCCCGGCAGGACGCGGCACCGTTACTCCGGCTTCCAATGACGGCGGCGTGGACGGAATCATTGACCAGGATGCGTTGGGTCTTTCAAAGATTTATGTCCAGGCTAAGCGTTACGCCAAGGACAATGTGGTGGGACGCCCTGCCCTTCAGAGCTTTGTGGGCGCACTGCATGGCAAGGCAACGCAGGGAGTGTTCATCACGTCGAGCTCCTATACGTCTGACGCACGCGGCTATGCGGAGGAACTTGGTGGCGGAGTTTCCCTCGTTCTGATTGATGGTGAGCACCTGGCGCGCCTCATGATTAAGTACGGTGTTGGCGTACAGGTGGCACGCACGTACACCATCATGAAGCTTGATGAGGACTTCTTCGACGAAGCCTAAACGTTACACAAGCGTGGGGTGGAAAGCATGTAGCTTTCTGCCCCACGCTTTCTTTTGGGTTAGCCGCCTTTTGGGTTAGCCGCTGGAATGTTACAACCCTCGGCAGCCGCGCCTAAGAGCAACCGCGGCGTTCAGAGTGTGGTGGGTGCGCCTCCGCAGGCCCGGGCGTATTCCCCCGGAAAGCCAGCAAATACGCGGCAAACCACCGCATCAGCACGGTGTATAACCCACCCCCTTTATGGTGACAAGTAGTCGCCAAGCTTAGCCATAGCTAAGCGGAAAAGACGGTGTTCAAGAGCACATACTGAAAGGTAAGACAGTCTCACTAAGGAGATTCATCATGACCACCGTTGTGTCAAACACTTCCAAAGCACTCAAGTCCCCCTACGAGGACACCCTCAAGCGCCTACTCTCCGATGCACGCGCAGAAGCCGTCGAATCCAGCGTCTCCGAACTCGAACGCCTGGCAATCTCGCACGACGCATCCCACTACCTGCTCGTGCCCGCCGGCCTGATTCGCCCCGACTCCGCCGAAGACGTCGCAAACATCTTCCGCGCAGCCGGCGACCTCGGCCTGCCCCTCACCTTCCGCTCCGGCGGCACCTCCCTCTCCGGCCAGGCAAGCGGTGACGGCCTCATGGTCGACACCCGCCGCCACTTCAAGAAGATTGAGGTCCTTGAAGATGGCAAGAAGGTTCGTGTGCAGCCCGGCGCGACCATCATGATGGTCAACAACTACCTGGCACCCTACGGCTACAAGCTCGGCCCCGACCCCGCATCCTGGTCCGCCTGCACCATCGGTGGTGTGGTTGCGAACAACTCCTCCGGCATGTCTTCGGGCACCAAGTACAACACGTACAACACCCTGGACTCCATGGTGTTCGTGCTGCCCAGCGGCACCATCATCGACACCGCCGAGCCGGACGCTGACCAGAAGCTGCGCTCCCTTGAACCCGAAATCCACGAGGGCCTGCTGCGCCTGCGCAAGCGCGTGCTTGAGAACCCCGAGTCCATGGCGAAGATTCGCCAGCAGTACTCCATGAAGAACACCATGGGTTACGGTCTGAACTCCCTGGTCGATTTCGAGACCCCCGTCGACATTCTGCAGCACCTGCTGATTGGTTCGGAGGGTACCCTCGGTTTTGTTGCTTCGGCTACCTACCGCACCCTGCCGATTCTGAAGAACATTTCCACCGGCCTGCTCGTGTTCGACAACCTGATTGATGCTGCACGCTCTGTGCCCGAACTGGTTGCTAACAAGCTCGCTACCGTCGAGCTGATGGACGCCACCAGTATTCGTGTGGCTCAGCGTACCGGTCAGGCTGCGGAGGCGCTCGCCGCCATCGACGTGAAGGACCACGCCGCCCTGCTGGTTGAGTTCCAGGGCAACTCCGAGCAGGAGCTGAGCGACCTGGCTGCCGCTGCAGCACCCATGTTTAAGAGCCTGCCGGTGGCTTCGCCGGTGTCGATGACCAGCAAGCTGTCTGAGCGTAACGCACTGTGGGCGGCACGCCGCGGCCTGTACACCACCGTTGCGGGTAACCGCCGCTCCGGCACTAACGCACTGCTTGAAGACGTGGTTGTTCCTGTTGAGGTTCTGGGTAACACCTGTAGCGACCTGACCAAGCTGTTCGACGCACACGGCTACCAGGACTCCGTGATCTTCGGTCACGCGAAGGACGGTAACATCCACTTCATGCTGAACGAGCAGTTCCGCGACCCGAAGCAGCTGGACCGCTACCGCGACTTCACCGAAGAAATGGTTCAGCTGATCCTTTCCGCTGACGGCTCGCTGAAGGCTGAGCACGGTACCGGCCGTATCATGGCGCCGTTCGTGAGCCGCCAGTTCGGTGAGGAACTCTTCGACGTGATGCGCCAGATTAAGCGCCTCATTGACCCGAAGGGCTTCATGAACCCCGGTGTTCTGCTCGCCGAGCCGGACACCGACTACGTGACCGACCTGAAGGTTGCCGAAACCGTAGAGGAAGAAGTCGACCGCTGCGTGGAGTGCGGCTACTGCGAGCCGGTCTGCCCCTCCCGCAACCTGACCCTGACCCCGCGCCAGCGCATCGTGATGCGCCGTGAGATTGCTGCCGCTGAGGCGAACGGCGACCACGAGCTCGCCGAGCGTCTGCGCAAGGAGTACGAGTACAACGGCATCGACACCTGCGCCGTGGACGGCATGTGCCAGACCCGCTGCCCCGTGAACATTAACACTGGTGACCTGATTCGCCGCCTGCGTTCTGAGAACCAGGACAAGCTGGCCGCCGCCGGCTGGAAGGTCGCCGCACAGCAGTGGGGCATCATGGATAAGGTTGCCGGTAAGTCCCTGACTGTGGCTAAGAAGCTGCCGTTCCCCGTGGTGCACGGCACCACCAACATTGCCCGTAAGGTCATGGGTGACGACACGGTTCCTTCCTACAAGAAGGGCCTGCCGGTCGGCGGCCCGGCACGTAAGCCGCACAAGGACGCAACCGCTGAGATTGTGTTCTTCCCCGCCTGCGTGAACTCCATGTTCGGCGGCGTGGACGGCGACGGCAAGCATGACCCGGTCAACGCAACCCAGGCGTTCATCCGCCTGTGCGAGCGTACCGGCGTGAAGTACCGCATCCCGGACAATATTGGTGAGATGTGCTGTGCTACCCCGTGGAAGTCGAAGGGCTTCACCGACGGCTACTCGATCATGAGCGACCGTGTGCTGAAGTCCCTGTGGGAGGCTACTGACGGTGGCCGCCTGCCGGTCGTGTGTGACGCTTCGTCCTGTACTGAGGGCCTTGAGGTGATGCGCGAGAAGGTTATTAAGGCGCTTGAGCACAAGATCGTGAACGGCCTGAAGCCGGGTGAGCCGGACTACTCGCGTCTGCGCATGTACGATGCGGTGCAGTTCGCCGCCGATAACATGCTGAACAAGCTGACCGTGTCTGCTCCCCTGCCGTCGGTTGCACTGCACCCGACCTGCTCCATGACTCACTTGGGTACTCAGCCTGCGTTTGAGAAGATTGCGAACGCGATGAGTGACGACGTGTACGTGCCGAAGCACTGGGGTTGCTGTGGTTATGCGGGTGACCGCGGTATGCTGCACCCCGAGCTGACTGCGAGCGCTACGGAGGCTGAGGCTTCTGAGCTGAGCGAGCAGAAGCAGTTTGCCGCATACATTTCGGCGAACCGCACCTGTGAGCAGGGCATGACGGAGGCGACCGGCCACAGCTACCAGAACGTGCTGCAGCTGCTGGAACGCACCACCCGCTAAAAGGTTGAGCGCATAGCAGCGGTATAAAGAAGGGACCCGGCGGGCTATCTAATGGATAGCCTGCCGGGTCCCTTATGTATACCAGTAATCACATTTATAGGATAAAAGAAGGACGATACAGTTTAATCATCTTTCAACAATATTTCACCTTTATTTTTATATTTTTTAAAATCTTCATCAGCGCCCAACATCCTATAAACAAATGAATAATGGTTAAAATTATTACCTATCACAGCTGTAACTCTTTATATATTAAATTATGGAGTGCCCATAAATCCAAAACGAACACTAAGATTCCCTCGTGGTTGCTCATTATTAATCTCATAGAAAAGGTATGCATATAGATATTCGTCAGGATGTTGCGATTGAGACAGGTAATTTTGAAGTAACTCTAAGTCTGATGCAACATAAAAATCCCTCGAACACTTCACCGCTTCATTATTTAAATCATTAAGCAAACTTAGGTGATTTGTTATGTCGTGATAGGACATAGGAACCAAGTCACTATGGACTCCTTCCAAAGGTGGCTCCTCATCTCGCACAAACATAACTGCAATACTCGCAGATATAGGAACAACCAAGGCTGGAGCACTTCTCTCCCCAGTAAGCATAGGATATATTCCTATATCAGGAAGTATAAAGCGTTTCTTAGAATCTTTTAATACGCGTATCGAATACTTATAAATATAGCTATCTAAATAATGTCGATACCAATTCTTTCTAGAGACATTAGCAGATTCTTGAATTTCATCCAGATTCACAGAATGACTGGCAGGATATAATGAATGAAGAGCTCTTTCAATCATATCACCCATAAATTTTGGTCTTATAAATAGACTGGAAACGTATGGAACAAGTTGCTTCTCATATTGCCCCTTATGCAGGTCTCCTTTTTTCTCAAAAACACTTACAAACTTATAGATGGAACCCTCAATATCCTTAAATTCATAATCTAAATGCGGGATTTTCTCATGGTCAGAGAGTTCATATAGGACAGTTTCAGATTTTGGGTCATATATTCCTCTATACCATCCAATCTCATCTGCTTCAACTTCAGCGTAACCTTTATTCTCGCTATCAAGGTGCGCATATTTCTCCTGGTTGATAAACCGGGCCCAGACCCGCTGCCATCTCCAGCCTTTTTCAGATTTCTCTTTTGTAAAACGCCCAATGACACAGGCGGGAATTGTGTGATCCCTCTTGTTGTTATCACTCATAGTTTTCCTCCTTTGGAATGTAATACAGTAATCAATTCACCAGCAATCGATAATATATTTATATCTGCCAAACTAAATTTTTATACTTACCCTCCCCCTTCATAAATCTACGCCATCCATTATCAGAAATGTCAAAAGGCATCAAGACTGAGTGACATTGGTAGGATTGCAGATTTTCCGGATCGGTAACACCTTTACAAAAGGCATAAAGAATATCAAATTCATCAAATTCCATTCCCCTATTTTTATGTATACATTCTTTCCTGAAAGACATATACTTCTGAAAGTCTTTGATTCCGTCTATTGACCTGAGAATCATAACCAGACTTTCGAGAGAGACTATATGCACTCCATCCCGACACATCGGAGCAATATACTCTGAAGCATGAATAGACAAAGAAATAATATCGTATTCTTTAATATCATTAGGAATACCGTAATTTCCAGAAATAACGGGTTTTAACTCCTCTCCATTTTCAATTAGCTCTTTACGTTTTATTAATTGGGCAACAGATTTTGTAATATAACCCCCGGAACCCACAGATCGCTCTGCAGATACCTTAAGGCTACTATATCTCTGATTCATTTTGCATTCACCAAGTATCACGACTCTTTCGGCTGACCCCCAAGCTACAACATCAGTCTCGTTATTGTCCTTCTTCTTAATATAGAAAGAGTCAGCACAATCAGGATTAAGGTAACTGCGAAAAAATTCCAGTACAACATTTTCAAATGCTTCCCCACGGTCCCCAGACCTATTATCTAGTTTATTAAAAAGAATTTTATAGAGTCCCATAGTAGCCTCGTGCCCATCACACATATATACATCTCCACTCTTATACTTAATAAACTGGACAATCTCATCGCTGCTGGCATACCAAGAGTCAAGGCTTACAATATCTTTTAGATTATATTTTTCCCTTAATTCACCCTGAGTTTTGGATAGATAATCGATGAAGTCAAAGCTCCCAGTTTTCTCTTCTCCCCTCTTACTTATGATACTTCCCATTTCCTTCAAATATTCAGAAAATATATATTGGAGAGCCCTGGGCTGCTCATCAGAATTCCGTTCCAGTATTTTCTGAATTTTAGAGAATTGTTTAACCTGGAGCATTATATCTATAATTTTAAAGCTAACCCACGAAAACCTAACTCGCATTGATTTTAGTCTAGATAGACCATCAGAATAAGCAATAGATTTTTGATCTTGAGATAATCCATTAGATAAGATGTATCGAATCTTTGCAAATTTAACATCTTGTAGAAGTTGACTTAGAATTATTTGACGTAAAAATGAACAATATACTGCACTGTGTATGGAAAAGAGGCTCGAGTCAGGATCTTTCCATAGCGCATTCTTTACGGGTAATAGAATATTGCCTAAATCACTATGAGAACCAAGCATTCCACCGTCAAATATGTCTGGATTTTTTTGATTACCCCTTTCTTTAATAATCCTGTTCATTTCAGATTCACTTTTATACTCTCCATATACCCATCCATGAGGATTTCCAAGCGGACCAATACACCCCCCAGGATCTGAACCTTTTATTGCATATATCTTAACTAACATTCTACGAGTCATATCATTTACATCAGGGAAAAATCTTGGAACTATTTTGGAAGCACATTCCATACAGCAGTTTTCAAGAAATTCACCATCTAATTTTTCAATCAAAGAGTCAAGACATTTTTCAAGATAATTAATAAATTCTTTATCACTATTCATTTCTTTATCGCCTAAAGTCCCAGCATTCATGTCACTAACCTTCGTTTTTATAAAAATATTTCGGACCAGATTTAGTAAATTTTTACGCACTTTACTTACCTCCCTTTTCTTCAATTTGTTTATAAATAATGAATGCAATCACAATAACAATAACCAAACTTGTCCAAGTCAAGCAGAGTGGACAGGGAATGCCGATATCTTTCAAGACTGATGAACCATCATTCAAAAATGAAACCGCGCCAGGAATAATCATTACCATCGCTACTAACAATGCATACCTTGCAAGTTCTTCTTGACTCTTTGCGAGTTTTTCTTGACTAATAGCAAGATTTTCCTGTCGTTGCACAGAGTTAGCCTCTTCAATCCTTTCGGTAGAATCAATTAGAACATTTAGGTTATCTTGAAAATGGAGAGCATATTCAACCTTTGCCATAACAATGTTATGCTGCCCACCTCGCGGAACCGTACGACCCATATCATACATAATATACATTTTTTTAATAGTGTTATTAATCTCCTTAATTGCTAGATTGTCGCCTGATTTAATGCGATCTTGAATTTGATTTGTATAATATGTTACAAGGATATTTTTTAAAATCGACAGCATTATCGCATCCAAATGGAATGATTCCGCATACCCTTGGAAAAAGTGCGGCAAAAATTCCTCCTCAACCTCTTTAGGTTGGAAGGGAACATAGTAGACTACACCTTTTGAACGAGCATAGAAACACCAATCACCGGACCCCAAAATATTCAACCCTCTAGGACTCTCTTTCTCCCACTTTTTCTGCGCATCGTATGAGGCTCCCTTGCTATCAACAAGAACGTGTAATTCATTGATAAACTTTTTTCTGGAGTATGGTCCAATATCCATAATCTTCTTAGGGGTATTAGATGAGCCAAAAGAATTAAATGAGTTAGCAATTTGCACTGTAAACATAAAATCTTTAATATTCTTTTTCCACATAGATTTCCGCAGCTTATCGCCTTCGGATTCATCCATATCCCTTTTTGCTTCCTCATCAATTTTAAGTCCAGGAATCAATTGATTTTTAGCAAGATACTGGTACACATTTTTAATATTGATTTTAAATTCTTTACCTGTTTCTTCTTTGGGTACCTCAACCTCAAGTACTGCCAACCCTGGAATTTCATCTGATAAACAGATATTTTTTTCAGCTAGAAGTACTTGAATGCGGGTAACAGGATACTTATACACTTCATTTGCCTCCTCCACTTCGAGGTGGCTTTTTATTTTCTCCGTATAATATCTATGATTATCTTTATACAGTAGGTGCCAAATAGTCTCAGAAAAATTATCCCATCGTTTCTCAGCATTGGAAGTATGCCCTTCAAGATCTTTACTTTCCCCGTCTTTATTTTTCTTTTCTATAAAATATTTCACATCGGGTACGCCTGAAATCCAGCATTTTTCTTTATTTCCATCATTATTTTCGAATTCTTCTAAACTTTTTTTATCAGTAAAAATTGAAGCCAAAATATATGTCTTCATTGTCTCACTCCTTAAATTATCCTTAGGCGTCCAAATTTTTTGAATCAAATTTGCTAAATTATTACATACGTGAATATTGCATCTCCTCCTTAAACTTGTAGATAGAATATCTGACGATCAAATGCCTGTGAAGCGCTCAAATCATATCCAGACGTCCTTATCCGAATCGTACAGTTACCGGCACATCCGAACGGCAACGAACGTTAGCGCCATCACTTACACTAGCACGAAGACACCCGCCCGGACTAGGGAAAACTCCCCTCACAACACAACTTTCTACGCCCACCCGCACTCCCCTACCCTCGCCTCCTCAAGGTGCACAAAGAAACCACCCCCTCCGCAGCTTGTCGCCGCAAAGGGAGTGGTTTCTATATATAGGCTCGGTGCCAGTTCGGCCAGCTTAGCTGGTCACAGTCAACCGCAGTCAGCCCGCACCGGCCACACCTACCAGAACGTGTTGCAGCTGCTGGAACGCACCACCCGCTAACAGAGCTAAGCGCATAGCAACCGTATAAAGAAGGGACCCGGCGGGCTATCTGATTGATAGCCGCCGGGTCCTTTTATGCTTGTTTCCTTCTAGGCTGTCTTTAGGCAGTGACCAGGTGGGCTCCCAGTGCGGTCTGCGCCGCTGCCTGCACCGGGCTCAGGTCGCTTTCTAGGACAACTGAGCCGTTCGGGATCATCTGTGCGTACTGCAGGAAGGTGCCGATTGTCAGGTCTTCGTGTGCGGTTTCTGGCTGGGCAACACCGGATGCGCTCGCAACGGTTGTTACGCCTCGTGAGTCTTGTCCGAGGTTTCGGACGCGTTGGGCTTGGATAATCTGGGCGTAGAGCGTTCCGTTGATTTCGGTGACGATGATGACGGCTGATTCTCCAGCGATGTTACGGGAGCGGCGGAAGACGTCAGCGACTTTCTCGCCGGGTGCAGCGGGGATGACGTGGCATTCTCCTCCGGCACGTTGAGCCGCTAGGGCTACGAGTGCGCGGTGTTCTGGATTGCGGCGGGCAGACAGGTTGAAGCGTCCCGCGATGCGAGCTCGTTCTTTCATCACTTCGATGCTTGCCATTCTTCAATCCTTTCAAATGCACCTTCTACGATAAAGGCTGTTGCTTCTTCGTAAGCGGCGTTGCTTTCCATAATACTATTCAGGGGTCGGTTCTCTTCGACTATGTAATAGCGAAGGCACAGGTATACCCGCGCAAGCACCGTGCTTGACCGCCGCCGTCGCGCAAAAAGATTGGGAACAACTAGGTGCGAGTACAGGATTTCAAACGAACCCTAGGGCGCTACCGTAGACACACCATATGACACAGACACACAAAAGAGAGGTAGGGCTGACAATAGCCCTACCTCTAAGATGTTTTAAGATAGCACGGTTGACTAGTCATGATTCCTGAATGCAAAGAAGTACATGGTAGCCGATACCAAACCCATACCTAAGGAAATCATAAGAACGTTTGGTGAACAAAGATTTCCCATTCCCTGAATCACTGTCAAGAACAGACAGGAAAGAGAAAATACGAGGATAAAAGCACCAATGCTCTGAAAACTAATACTTTTCATAATATACCTCCTTGGTTGCTTATAATTCACCTCGGCAGCTCCATGCAGCTACTCCCAGCTGAGCGGCCAAACCGGGAAGACCCCCAGCCCCCTTTTCTCAGTTGCAGCACTTATTTTCGACTATTCAATAGTCCAATAATCAATACTGCTATCGAGATGCCGTAGAGAATCCCAAGCACTAGGTCGCTGACATTTGACACTACATTCAAGATAATTGCCAGGATCAAGAACAGCATCCCAACAGGAACATACTTACTCGACTTCATACGCTCGTGCTCCCTCAATAATCAACAGCGATACGCCATTTCAGGGTTATATTAAATATCTACAGTATACATAATATTGATCTATCGAGAAAATCGCCAAAATTGAGAGGAATCTGACGGTTGTTTCGTGCTACATCTTTTCATTGTGTTTTATTATCAATTTTACGAGTCACTACCCCCATTATCCAGTGAACAAATATCAAATTTAGAAACATTAAAATTACACACAGAATGGATGCTGCAACTATACTTTCAAAAGTAAGCCCCAAATATTCAACGGAACTATATACTAAATAAACACTACCCGGAAAAAGTACAATGCTTGAAATTAGCGACGGAATATACCTCCTTACTACGATGCTTTGCGCTATATGAATTAATAAATGTATCAAGAATGCGATAAACACACCTATCCACACTACATACATTTTCCATATTGTAGCCACATAGGTCACCGCAATACATATCACGTATTCTTCAAGAACCGCAACCGCAAACCCTTCAGTACTGAAGTTTCTATACAATTTTCGAAGGATGCTATATTTTTCTATTAGGTCAAGATTTTTTCAAACCATACCCTGAAACCTACTATCTCCTCCATCTCATGGACCATAAAAATAACAGGAAACAACCACAGATTTACTTCCACTTTCACCTTCCAAATATCTAGATTTAATTACATAGACCAAATAATTCCTTGTCGTTATTATTTTTCAAATATAATCATCATTTCAATTATAAGACCGTGGTGAAAAATTTTAGACTGGAACACTCCTCTTTTTAGAATACACAAAGAAACCACCCCCTCCGCAGCTTGTCGCCGCAAAGGGGGTGGTTTCTATATATGAGCTAGACCCAGAAAGCCTAGTACTACTCAGCAGCCTCCGTGCTGGGCTTGGGGTCTTCGTTCACGCGGTTGCGGATATGCTCCACAATACGTGCCACAGCCTCATCCACGGGCACACCGTTCTCCTGCTTGTTGCCGCGGAAACGGAACGAAACAGCGCCGTGCTCCGCATCCTCACCGCCAGCAATCAGGATGAACGGAACCTTCTCAGTAGACGCGGTACGAATCTTCTTCGTGAAGCGATCCGAGCCGTAATCCACCTCAACACGCACACCGTGCGCACGCAGCTTGTCCGCAATCTCGGTCATGTAGTCGTTGAACGCCTCAGCCACCGGCACACCAATCACCTGAACCGGTGCCAGCCACGCCGGGAACGCGCCCGCATAGTGCTCAGTCAGCACACCCAAGAAGCGCTCAATCGAACCGAACTTCGCCGAGTGAATCATGACCGGCTCCTGCACGGTGCCATCAGCAGCCTGGTACTCCAGACCGAAACGGCTCGGCTGGTTGAAGTCATATTGAACGGTCGACATCTGCCAGGTACGGCCAATCGCGTCCTTCGCCTGAACCGAAATCTTCGGGCCGTAGAACGCAGCTCCACCGGGATCCGGAACGAGCTCCAGGCCGGTCTCCTTCGCAACCTGCTCCAGAACCGCGGTAGCCTCTTCCCACTGCTCATCAGTACCGATGAACTTATCCTTCTTATCACCCTCAGTGTCGCGGGTGGACAGCTCAAGGTAGAAGTCAGTCATGCCGAAGTCCTCAAGCAGGCTCAGCATGAACTTCAGCAGGTGACGCACCTCGTCCGGTGCCTGCTCCTTCGTCACATACGAGTGCGAGTCGTCCTGAGTAATCATGCGCACACGGGTCAGGCCCTGCAGCACGCCGGACTTCTCGTCACGGTACACGGTGCCGAACTCAAAGAAACGCAGCGGCAGCTCACGGTACGAACGGCCACGAGAACGGTAAATCTCGTTGTGCATCGGGCAGTTCATAGCCTTCAGACGGTAATGACCGTTATCCAGCTCCATGGGCGGGAACATACCGTCCGCATAGTACGGAAGGTGACCGGACGTGTAGAACAGGTCTTCCTTCGAAATGTGCGGGGTGCTGACATACTGGAAGCCTTCCTGAATGTGGCGGGTGCGCACGTAGTCTTCCATCTCGCGCTTAATCACGCCACCCTTGGGGTGGATTACCGGCAGGCCGGGACCAATGGTCTTCGGGAAGGAGAACAGGTCCAGCTCACGGCCCAGGCGGCGGTGGTCACGGCGCTCCGCCTCAGCGATGCGCTCCTTGTACGCCACCAGCTCGTCCTTAGTCGGCCAAGCGGTACCGTAAATACGCTGCAGCATGGGGTTCTTCTCAGAACCGCGCCAGTACGCGCCACCGGCACGCATCAGGGCGTAACCGTTAGCAATCAGCTTGGTGTTCGGCAGGTGCGGGCCGCGGCAGAGGTCCTTCCAGACAGTCTCGCCAGTCTTCGGGTGCACGTTGTCGTAAATGGTGATTTCGCCCTCGCCGACCTCCACGGATGCGCCCTCGGCAGCATCCGCACCAGAACCGGGGCCCTGGGTCAGGGAGAGCAGCTCCAGCTTGTACGGCTCGTTCGCCATCTCGGCGACAGCCTCGTCGTGGGTGACCACACGGCGGCGGAACAGCTGACCGGACTTGATGATCTTAATCATCGACTTCTCGATCTTCTTCAGATCTTCCGGAGTGAACGGCTCAGCCACATCAAAGTCAAAGTAGAAGCCGTCAGTAATGTACGGGCCAATGCCCAGCTTGGCGTCCTTGCGGTACTCCTGCACCGCCTGCGCCATCACGTGCGCAGCGGAGTGGCGCAGAACGTTCAGGCCGTCCGGTTCGTGAATGAAAACCGGCTCAACGGAGTCGCCAGCAGACAGCTCGTGGGAGAGATCAACCAGCACGCCGTTCACGCGTGCCACAACAATCTTCGGGTCGTCAGCGAACAGCTCAGCGGCAGTCTTCGCGGTGACCTCGCGCTCCTCACCAGAAACGCTAATAACAATTGCTGAAGAATCAGCGGCAGACATAAGTCTCCTTAACTCAGGCGCAAGCGTGCCACTCGGGGCGCCGCCGGTGCGCATACTATTCCGCACTGTACTGGTGCACGGACACACACCATCTTACAACGGCTCCCAGCCAACGCTCAGCTTGAGGGCAAACTAGTCCGCATGATGCTCACGCGTATGCTCATACACGTCAACCACAATGTGGCTAATATGGTCGTCCTTCAGACGGTAAATGGTGGTGCGGCCCTGCTGCTCACGGTCAATCACGTGCGCCTCACGCAGGATGCGCAGATGGTGCGAGGCGAGCGGCTGCGAAATGCCCAGGCAGGTGTGCAACTCGCTCACACTGTGCGGGCGGTGCATCAGGTGATGCGCAAGCGCCAGGCGCAGCGGGTTCGCGAGCGCCGAGAAAATCGCGACGGATCCGCCGAACTGTTCCTCCCAGTCTTTGGGGCCGCTGCCTTCGAGGAGGGGCGCGTTGGCGGGCGCCTCGTGGGCGTGCTCCGCGGTGTGCTCGGCTACGTGCTTCGCTACCTGCTCGGCGGCGTAGTGAGCGTGGGTGGTTTCGGTCTGGTCTGTGTGCTGGCTCTGAGTCATAGTATTTTCACCTTATGTACAGGAAAGGGGGCACGTCAAGGAAGTGACGCCTGTGCGGCGTGCTTTCTTGAGCGTGCCCCTCTCCCCTATGTGCGCTGATGCTCGCGGGTATGCAACCTTAGCAGGCCTTTAGCGGTTGGCGACTGCTACCTGCAGGTAACCCTCAGCGGACTTTACGCCCTTGTCGGTCACTGCGCGGTAGCGGACCACCGGTGCGAAGCCCTGCTTGGACTTCGCGGAAACCGCGATACCCTGGGTGCCGTTCGGCAGGGTCACCACGCGGTAGGTGCCGTATTCATCGCTGTATGCGCTGACGACCTGGCCTTGCTGGTTGAGCAGCTCCAGCTTCTTCACGGTCTCGCCGCGGCTGTATGCGCCGAAGGATGCTTCGTCGTTGTTCAGGACCGCCACGTTCTGGGTGGTGCCCGAGTACAGGGAGACGGAGTCCTCACGTGCGATGGGGCTGTTCTTGTCCACCACGTGAACCTTCAGCGGGATCGAGTACAGCTGTGCGGCGGAGCCCTTCTTCGCCTTCACATCGGACATGCGTGCGGGTGCCTTGCCGGTGCGGTTCACGGTGATGTTCGTGCCGTTGTCGCGGCGCAGGTCCCAGGTGGTGCCGGTGACGTCGTGGGTGTTCAGGTCGATCGAGTAGGTGCCGGTCTTGCCGTTGGAGGCAAAACGGATGCCGGTCTCTGCACTGGAGAACTGGCCGCCAGCAGTGTTGACCTTCTCCTTGTTGACCCAGCGGCTGGGGCGGAAGTTAGGGGTCTGCTGGATTTCCTGGAAGTTGTAGTCGCGGGCGTAACGGTAGTTCGGGGAGACCTTGTGCGACTGGTGCACGCTCTGCGCGACTGCGGTCTCGCCGGAGTAGACGGTGGCGTGGTGCTCGGCGGGCTGGTAGAACACGCCGGAGCCAGTGCCGGTCTTGCCGTAGGAATCCGAGGGGTACTTGAACTTCACGCTGGTATCTGCGCTGGCGGTGTTGCGGCGTGCAGTGTTCTCAGCGGATTCAGTGTAGTTCACGGGCATCCACTGCACCTGCTGCCAGGGGAACTGGTTGCCGGTGAAGCCGCTGGGAACGAAGTTTGCGAACATTGCCGCCAGCTGCGGGTCTTCCTTGTACACGTTCTTACCCTGGCGGGCGTAGGGTGCGTAGGAGCTTGCCGCCTCCAGGTTGAATGCGTTGGTGAAGAGGTTGTGGTCCGTGAGGATGAAGCCGTATTCCTTCATGGCGGTCAGGATCATGCGGGTGAGCTGGTCGTCGGCGTGGCCGGTGTTTGCTAGGTGCTCTTCCACGTCAAAGCTTGCGGGCAGGAAGCCGCGCTGGCCAGCGCGGGGCGCGTTCGGGTACTTGCTCATGTCCAGCTTGCCGTCGGTGCCCTTCGCGGGGAAGGAGGCGGTCAGCGCCGCATAGTCAGCTGCGGTGATGGACACCATGTGGTTGATCTTGCCGGCCTTGAGCTCGTCCACACCAATCTGGGTGAGCTCGTTCGCCATACCCACCACGGAGGAGGTGCCGTTCTTGAGGGTCAGCCAGTAGTTGTCTTCGCCCACGCCGCCGAAGTTCGGCTTAGCGAGCATGTAGCCGCCGGAGGACACGTGGTAGGTCGCCGGGTAGTCAACCGCAACGGGGATGTCCACGGTACCGCGGGTGCCTGCGGGAATCTTGTAGGTAATCTCGCCGGTGGTCTCGTTGATGGACGCGCCGGGCACGTTCTTTGCCAGGCGGAACTTCGCGCCGCGAGCAATCGGGTAGGAGGTGCGGGCGTTGCCGGACTTCGCGTCGATGCTCACGGGTGCGTTGATGGTGACGGTCTGGCCTGCGTTGCCGCGGCCGACATTATCGTACTGAATCTTTGCGCTCTTGGGGGTGGACGCGTTGCCGCCGCCCACCTGCACGCGGGCGGTGCTGGTGTAGGTCTGTGCGTCTGCATCCTTAACGAACTTGAAGTAGGAGCGCCAGATGCCGGTCGCCTCATCGTACAGGGCGACGGACTGGTCGCCGGAGAGGCCGTGGTCCTCGGCAAGCCAGTTCGGGATCGGGACGCCGCCGGTGAGGATGCGCTTGTTCTCCGCGCTGGCGTTGACGCGGCCATCGCGGGAGACGACCTCGACGTACTCCTGGTGCGGGTTCGCGGAGTTCACGGCGAGGGTCGGGATGTTCTCGTGGCCACCGACGGTCTGGGCGCGGTCCTTCTTCACGGTGCCCGCGTTGATGGCGGTGGTGATGGGGTGGTTGCCCGCATCGGCGGAGTATTCGAGGAAGGTGCGGCTGATTTCGCTGCTATTGGCTGCGACGGCTTCGGTGCCGGTGAGCTTCTTGGCGGCGAATGAATCGCGGGCGAGCTTGCCGCTCAGGGGCGAGGTGTTCTCGGTGGTGGTCAGCTGCGCCTTGGTGAGGGAGGAGTTAACCGGTGCGAGGGTCGCGATGCTCTGTGCCTTCTGGTCGGGGTTCCAGTAGCAGGTCGGACCGGGCGCCACGTTGGTGAGGTTCGCCAGGGTTGGCACGGTGCGGTAGCCTGCGTCGACGCAGGTGGTACCGGCTACGTTGCGGATGGGGGCGGTTGCACCGAAGGTCGCGGGGAGATTCGCGCCGGTGATGACGGTTGCCAGTGCTGCGGAGGCAGCGATGGTGGCACGGCGGCGGTTTGCCGGGCGCTGTGCCGGGTTTTTGGATGCAGTTGCGGTCATGTTTTTCTTTCGTTCGTGTCGGCTTATTTGAGTGAGTGCGTTTGTATGAACAAACACGGACGTGAGTGAAATATGCATCTGAGGGTGTGCCCGGGTGGGTCCTGATCTTCTGGCAGGAGTTCTCAGGAAACTCTCAGATAATCCCCATACCCTACATAGTCTTTTGGGTGAACGCAAAACGAGTTTGTGATTTTGGGCACCGATTTTTTGATAAAGGTTCAGGTTTAGAGTCACATCTCCTTGCACCTTCGTGCATTTATTGGTGTTTGAAGACGCAGAATTTGCACCGCAGTGTTTAGGCTTTACTCCTAGTCAAGCGAGGGCGATGTGAAGAAAACGAAAAATGCGTACAGGGAACTAAACCTTAAACCTTGAATTTCCCTGAAAGACGCGCCAAAACTTCCTGTTGAATTTCTCACACGTGACCACAATCTGAGATTCTGCACCGAGAGCAGATAGCACCCCATGCACTGAGACGGGCACCAACCACCCCTCAAAGAGCGATTTCTGGCAACCGCCACCCAGCAGAAGCACCCTGCGTTTCACCTCGCAGACCCCTCAAAACCCACCTAAAACCCTAAAATTCACGTAAAAGTTCAAAGTTTCTATGTGTTTGTCAGCGTGTAACCATGCAAACGCACCACGCCCCCACACGGGGTGCCGCATGCAGCTCCCAGCAACGAATCCAAGCCGCCCACCGGGGGCTTTACCGACACAAAAAAGCACTCCGCATGTGCCTCAAAAACACATGCGGAGTGCATATATATTCACCTATAGCTACCGCGGGTACACCCCGCAGCAGATGCCGACAGCCCCCAGCGTGGGTTCACGTGGGTTCATCCGCAGTTGCTCACAGAGCCAGGGGAAACCACGGTGCCACGGGTTAGCTACAGCGCAAAATAGTTACGGCGCACGATAGTTACAGGGCACGATAGCTACAGCGCGCCCGCCTCCGAGCAGACATTCACCAGCTCACCAATGCCCTCAATACGGGTGCGCACCGTCTGCCCCGGCTTCAACCACTGACGCGGATGCAGCGATAAACCAACCCCGGCGGGAGTACCCGTCGCCACCAGATCACCCGGCTCCAGGGTCATAAACCGCGAAATATAGGACAGCAGCTGCACCGGGGTAAACACCATATCCGCCGTCGTGCCGCGCTGACGCACCACACCATCCACCTCACAGACCAGCTCCAGACCGGCAACCGGGTCAACCTCATCGGGGCTCACAATCACCGGACCGAACGGAGTCATCGCATCCCAGTTCTTACCCTGGAACCACTCCGAGGAACGACCCTGCCAGTCACGCACCGACACATCATTCATGACCGTGTACCCCATCAGAGCCTCAAGCGCCTGCTCCTCCGTGGCATTACGCAGGCGAGCGCCCACGACCAGGCACAGCTCAACCTCCCAGTCGACCTTCGTGCTGCCGGTGCCGTCGGCGGCGGGCATGCGGATCTGCTCGCCGGGGCCAATCAGCGCGTTCGGGAACTTCGCGAACAGCGCCGGATGCTCGGGCACCTCAAGGTTCATTTCCGCGGCGTGGTCGCGGTAGTTCAGGCCGGCGCACACAATCTTGCCGGGCTTATCCAGCGGGCGAATAAAGGGTAGGGAGTTCCACAGCTCCTCGCCGTGGCCCATGACGGTCGCGCCGTTCTCCTTCAGGATCGCCACGGCGTTCTTCGGGTCGCCAAAGTTCAGGCGGAACCGGCTGTAGAAATTCAGTAGCGGGCTGAGCTTCGCCGGAAGCTCGTACACGGTCTCTTCGAAGAAGCAGACCGCGCGGCTGCCCTTCGAGTCTTTGATCTGTGCCCAACGCATGGATGCTCCTTCGCTTCAGGTGGGGATATATCGAATAGTTACGGATAAAAGTCAGAAATAAAACAACCTAGTGAAAACCGTTTTGGGCGTACACCTCAACGATGGCGTCTTCCAGGTCTTCCATGAGCAGGGCGGGGTTCGCGTCCTGCGCCGCGCCGACCGTGGCGGGGTCCAGCTCCATGCCGAGGGCACGGTACACATCCGCGGTGACCGCCCGCAGGGGTGCAGAATCAGAGACCACGATGCCGGTGCTAAACCACCAGCCGCCGGTCACCACACGCTGGGCGGTGCCGACCAGTTTAATGCGGCCGCCACCTGCGGAGGCGGGAAGCTGCGCGTGCACCGAATACTCGCCGGGGCAGTACTCCCCCGGGATCTCGCCCATGCGCGCATCCACGCCGACCTCGCGGAGCGCCTGCGCGTACATGGAACCGAACAGTTCGTAGCGTAGGGTGTTGCCGCTGCGGGCGTCGGAGGCGGGCTGAAAATGGTCCACGACCAGGCACCCCTGATGGTAGGCGGCGGCATGCCCACCGACCTTGCGCACCAGCACCTCAAAGCCGTGCTCGGCACACGCCGCGGAGGCTTCCGCGAAGCCGGGGTTCAGTTCGTCACGGCGGCCGAACGCGACCGTCGGGTTCGGCTGATACATGCGCAAGGTGGCTTCGCGCTTGCCGGTTGCCACCTCGCGGAGCATCTGCACCGTCTGGTCGTGGTGAATGAGGATGTCGCCGGAATCAGGGCCGGTCTCTCGAATAATTTGCACGTTCCTATTTTACGGTTACGCCCGTCACTTACGGTGCCTGGTCGGTGGGGCGTCTCAGGAGCGACCTGTAGGCAACCCGGAAGCAACCCAGAGGCAGCTCAGGAGGCGGCACTCGCCCGCTACGCCTCACACCGATTCCCCCTTGAATCTGTGCAAAATCATCGCCGATACCCCGCGGAATCCCAGCCGCCAATATGCCCCGCCATATTCACATTTTTTATGCCGATTTTCTTCACTCCGTGAATCCAACCCATTACGATTAAAAGACTACGTGGCATCCCACACATTGCCATAAGTACACAACACAGCATGACAACGCAGAAGAAACGCGCACACCGTGACGGAACCACCCACCACGGACCAAACTGTACGTTTCACATAAGGAGTACGGACATGACACAGTCCACCAACACAGCAGCAGCCGCTGCCCCCAGCCAGGAGGTGAGCGCAGCCCGCAAACAGCGAAACAAGCTGATCCTGCACGTTGCCATCATCCTCGTAGCGACCCTCGCCATCTGGTTCGTTCCCGCCCCCGAAGGCGTCGACCCGCGCGGCATGCACATGCTCGCCATCTTCGTCGGCACCATCCTCGGCCTGATCCTGCAGCCGCTGCCGACCCCGTCCGTGGCGCTCGTCGGCCTGGGTGCCGCAATGATTACCGGCACCATGGCGGCAAAGAACGAGGCGCTGACCGGCTTCGGTAACTCCTCCATCTGGATTATTGTTGCTGCGTTCTTCATCGCCGACGGATTCCTCATCACCGGCCTGGGCAAGCGCATCGCACTGCTGTTCGTGCGTGCGCTCGGCAAGTCCTCCCTCGGCCTGTCCTACGGTATGGCAATCACCGACCTGGTTCTCGCCCCCGCCACCCCCTCCAACACCGCGCGTGCCGGTGGCGTGATTTACCCGATTATCCGTTCCCTCTCCGAGGTCAACGGCTCCACCAACGAAACCCCCGAATCACGCCGTAAGCTCGGCTCCTACCTGCTCATGACCGAGGCGCAGGTCAACACCATCACCTCCGCCATGTTCCTGACCGCAATGGCGGGCAACCCGCTGGCGCAGAAGTTCGCGCACGACCACAACATCAACCTCGACTGGGGTACCTGGGCCCTGGCCGCCATCGTTCCCGGTCTTGCCGCGCTGATTGTCATGCCGTGGATCATGTCGAAGATTTACCCGCCGACCATCAAGAAGACCCCGGACGCACCCGAGCACGCCCGCCAGGAACTGCACGAAATGGGCCCCATGAGCTCCAAGGAATGGATTATGCTCGGCACTTTCGTGCTGCTGCTGGTCCTGTGGATTACCGGCACCGCCCTGGGTATTGACGCCACCAGCGCCGCATTCTTCGGCATCGCAATTCTGCTGGTGACTAAGGTCCTGACATGGAAGGACATGGCGAAGAACTCCAGCGCATGGTCCACCCTCATCTTCTTCGCCGTGCTCGTCGGCATGGCAGACCACCTGAAGAAGCTCAAGGTCGTCGACTGGATCGGTCAGCAGGCGGCGCACAGCGTCAGCGGCATGGCATGGCCCATGGCGTTCGCGATTCTGGTTCTGGCGTACTTCTTCATCCACTACATGTTCGCTTCGAACACCGCGCAGGTTGTGGCACTGTACGCCGTGTTCCTCGGTGCGGCGGTAGCTGCCGGTGTTCCGCCGATGTTCGCGGCGCTGTTCCTCGGCTTCATGGGCAACCTGATTGGCGGCATCACCCACTACGCCTCCGGCCCGGCGGGCGTGTACTACGGTTCCGGCTACTTCAGTGTGGGCGAATGGTTCAAGATCGGCTTCATGGCGGCTATCGTGAACCTCGTCGTCTGGGGCGTAGTCGGTACCGCGTGGCTGTTCGCGCTCGGCTTCGCCAACTAGTAGCGCAGGCCCCGCGGCGGCCTAGCTCAGCGTAAAAGCGCTGTATAAAAGCCCGGTGTTCTCACGTGAATTTTCGTGTGAGAACACCGGGCTTTTGCGCGCCCGCTAACGTCCCAAAACAGCGCAAATCCTAGTAATCCCCCACCCCCTCCGCTAGGGTAGAAGCAAGACCCAAAGCACCCTGGAGGATGCCGTGCATCAGGACCAGCACATCACCGCACTACCCAACAACCAGACCGGTAACAACCCGGCGCTGACCGAGCCGCAGCCGCTCGGCGCGTTCCCTGACGGTTTCCTCTTCGGAGGCGCCACCGCCGCCAACCAGTTCGAAGGCGCCTGGAACGAAGACGGCAAGGGCCCCAGCCTGCAGGATGTGCTGCCCGCCGGCGGCCTGTACCCGCGCACCGCGGAACCCACCGAGGACAACCTCAAGCTGGAGGGCATCGACTTCTACCACCGCTACCGTGAAGACATCGCCCTGCTCGCGGAGATGGGTTTCAAGGTGTTCCGCTTCTCCATCGCCTGGTCGCGTATCTTCCCTCGCGGCGACGAAGAAACCCCGAACGAGGCGGGCCTCGCTTTCTACGACCGCGTGCTCGACGAGCTTGAAAAGCACGGCATGGAGCCGCTCATCACCCTCAGCCACTACGAAACCCCGCTGCACCTGGTGGAGCAGTACAACGGCTGGACCAGCCGCGAACTCATCGGCTTCTACGAACGCTACGCCCGCACCGTGTTCGCCCGCTACGGCAAGCGCGTGAAGTACTGGCTGACCTTCAACGAAATCAACTCGATGCTGCACCTGCCGTTCATGTCCGGCGGCATTAACACCCCGGCGGATCAGCTCAGCGACGCAGACCTGTACCAGGCGATGCACCACGAGCTGGTCGCCTCCGCACGCGCCACCGCTGCGGCACGCGAACTGGCACCGGGTGCCCAGGTCGGTTGCATGATTCTTGCCATGCCCACCTACCCGCTCACCCCCGACCCCACCGACGTACTCGCCGCCATGCAGACGGAGCAGGCGAACTTCGCGTTCGGTGACGTGCACGTGCGCGGCGCATACCCCGGCTACTTCCTGCGTGCCCTGCGTGAGAAGGGCGTGGAGCTGAACGTCACCGAGCAGGACCGCGAGGACCTGAAGAACGCCGTGGATTTCGTGTCGTTCAGCTACTACATGTCCACCTGCGCGACCGGCGACCCGGCACGAGGCGAGCGCGGCGAGGGCAACATCCTCGGCGGCGTGGCGAACCCGACCTTGCCCTCCAGCGAATGGGGCTGGCAGATCGACCCGACCGGCCTGCGCGTGGTCCTCAACCAGTATTGGGACCGCTGGCAGAAGCCGCTATTCATCGTGGAGAACGGCCTGGGCGCCCGCGACGAACTGGTTGAGGTGAACGGTGAGCTCACCGTGGAGGATGACTACCGCATCGACTACCTGCGCCAGCACCTGCGCGCGGTGCGTGAAGCCATCGAGGACGGCGTGAACGTGCTCGGCTACACCACATGGGGCTGCATCGACACGATTAGCGCCTCGACCGCGCAGATGTCCAAGCGCTACGGGTTCATCTACGTGGACCGCAACGACGATGGCTCCGGCACCCTGGAGCGCTACCGTAAGAAGTCCTTCCACTGGTACCGCGAGG
The DNA here is from genome assembly GCF_001813565.1 of Rothia sp. HMSC068E02. Lineage (NCBI taxonomy): Bacteria > Bacillati > Actinomycetota > Actinomycetes > Micrococcales > Micrococcaceae > Rothia > Rothia sp. HMSC068E02. The sequence goes on along the minus strand of NZ_KV812882.1, from coordinate 706,893 downwards.
TGATTGCCAGCAACGGCGCGGAGCTGTAACCGGTCAGGTTCTACCCCCGCCCCGCGAAACTAGCACGCGAAATTCACGGCGCGTGAAACTCAGGCCCCCTCGTAAGCCTGAGCCCCGCGAAACCAGCGACAAAAGGCCCCCGAGACTCTGAATCTCGGGGGCTTTTGCGCATGTCCGTTATGCCTAGCGCGGGCAAATCTAGTCTGTAAGCAAACCTAGTCCATGGGCAGGTCATTCAGACTGGTCGAGACGTACTCCCACCAGGTCGGCACCAGCCCGGCGTTCATCGCGACCCTCTGCGAGAGGATGTGCGAGGGGCTCGTACCGTAGAACGGCAGGTACCCTTCCGCCAGGGTCAGACGTGCGGCATCACGCACCAGCACGCTGGCGATGCCGGCGCCGCGCCAGGCGGGCAGCACATCGATACCGATTTGGCGCATTATCGGCGAATCGTCGCTCACACCCACGAGGGCGATAGGGTCTGCGAGCGCAGGGTCGCTCTCCCCCGCCGCGGGTACATCAGCTGCATCCTCTTCCACCGGGTATGCGGCGAGCACCAGCACATCCGGGCGGGTCACGCTAAAGCCCAGCGCGTTCGAGTAGCGCTTATCCCCGCGGAAACGCTCAATCTGCTCAGCGTCCAGCAGCTCCACGCGCAGGCGGGTTACGCGCGCCTCCGTGTCTTCCGGGTCAACCTCAAGTGCCCCCGCGGAGGCGTTTGCCTCCCTGCGGATGGTGCGCTCGCCGGTGATTTCGGCAAGCAGCGCCGCCTTCAGTTCGGCGGGGTCAACGCGGCGCATCATGCCCACACCGGGCACGGCGCACTTCACTTCCTGCGCCTGCACACCCTCGGGTACGACCGAGTTCAGCAGGGCGCGGCCGGGCGTGTAGTAGACGCTCGTGCCGCTGACCTGCAGCGTGTAGGGGGTGACCAGTTCATTGAGCTGGCGCAGCGGCGCGTAGTCACCCAGCCAGTTCGACTGATCGCCGAGCATGTAGTCGATTGCCCTGTCGAGCACGCGCGGATGCTTGGCGCAGAGAATGCCGACGCTCGCATAGTTGGCGACGCGCAACTCCCAAATGTCGTCGTTGCGGCGGCGTGCGGCACCCATCTTCTCGGAGGGCGGCTGCACGGTGGCGAGCAGCGGCAGGCTCTCGGCTTCCGGGTAGTCGCGTAGCTCTTCGAGGGCGCGGCTAATCGAGCCGGGTGCCTGGCAAAAGTCCGCCTCCAGCTGGGTGTGCAGGATGTGCCGCGCACGGTCCGCGGTGGTCACAGCACCACGATTCACGGCACCACGGTTCACAGCGCCACGGGTTGCCTTAGCTCCCCGAGTGGGTTCGGTTCCTTGAGTATCAGTCATGTAGGTTTCCTCTAGGTCAAGTTCTTGGCTAGCTCAGGATTTCGGCAAGGAACGCGCCGGTGTGCGAGCCCTTCACCTGAGCCACCTGTTCCGGGGTGCCTTCGGCGATGACGGTGCCGCCGCCGCTACCACCTTCGGGGCCCATGTCGATAATCCAGTCGGCGCACTTGACCACGTCCAGGTTGTGCTCGATGGTGATGACGCTATTGCCCTTGTCGACCAGCGATTGCAGCACGGCGAGCAGCTTGCGGATGTCTTCAAAGTGCAGGCCGGTGGTCGGCTCGTCCAGCACGTAGATGGAGCGGCCGTTGGAGCGCTTCTGCAGTTCGGTTGCGAGCTTCACGCGCTGCGCTTCACCGCCGGAGAGGGTGGTTGCGGGCTGGCCCAGGCGAATGTAGCCCAGGCCCACATCCACGAGGGTGTTCAGGTGGCGCGCAATCGGGGTGAATGCGGCGAAGAACTCTGCTGCTTCTTCCACGGGCATTTCGAGTACGTCGGCAATGGTCTTGCCCTTGTAGTGCACTTCGAGGGTTTCGCGGTTGTAGCGCTTGCCGTGGCAGGTTTCGCAGGGCACGTACACGTCCGGCAGGAAGTTCATTTCAATCTTCAGGGTGCCGTCGCCGGAGCAGTCCTCGCAGCGGCCGCCCTTGACGTTGAAGGAGAATCGACCCGGGGTGTAGCCGCGCATTTTCGCTTCGCTGGTCTCTGCGAACAGCTTGCGGATGTGGTCGAACACGCCGGTGTAGGTGGCGGGGTTCGAACGCGGGGTACGACCGATGGGCGACTGGTCCACGTGAATGACCTTGTCCAGGTGTTCCAGGCCGTCGATGCTCTTGTGGCGGCCGGGTACCTGCTTGGCGCCATTGAGCTTGTTCGCCAGGGAGGTATACAGAATGTCGTTGACGAGGGTGGATTTACCCGAGCCGGACACACCGGTCACCGCGGTGAACACGCCCAACGGGAAGGACACAGTCACGTTCTTGAGGTTGTTTTCGCGGGCGCCGCGCACGATTAGCTGACGTTCCTTGTCCACGGGGCGGCGGGATGCGGGCACCTCAATGCTGCGGCGGCCAGCCATGTAGTCGCCGGTAATGGACTTGGTGTTCTTCAGCAACTCTTCAAAGCTGCCGGAGTGCACGATTTCGCCGCCGTGCTCGCCGGCGCCGGGTCCTACGTCCACGATCCAGTCAGCTTCACGCATGGTGTCTTCGTCGTGCTCAACCACGATAAGCGTATTGCCCATATCGCGCAGCTTGGTCAGGGTTTCGATGAGGCGGCGGTTATCGCGCTGGTGCAGACCGATGGAGGGCTCGTCGAGCACGTAGAGCACGCCGACCAGGCCGGAACCAATCTGGGTTGCGAGGCGGATGCGCTGCGCCTCACCGCCGGAGAGCGTACCGGCGGAGCGTGAGAGGGTCAGGTAGTCCAGGCCCACGTCCAGCAGGAACTGCAGGCGCGCGTCAATTTCCTTGAGGACCTGCTCGCCAATCTTGGCTTCGCGGGCGCTGAGCTGCAGGCCACGCACGAAAGCGAGCGCGTCAGCCAGGGACAGGTCGGTAATGTCTGCGATAGACTTGCCGCCGACCTTCACACCGAGGATGGTCGGGTTCAGGCGCGCGCCACCGCAGGAGGGGCAGGCGACCTGGCGCATGTACTGTTCGTAGCGGTCGCGGGCGAAGTCCGATTCGGTTTCTTCGTGCTTGCGCTTGATGTATGCCTTCACGCCTTCGAATCCGGAGGTGTAGCGGCGTTCGCGGCCGAAACGGTTGCGGTAGGACACCTCGACCTTGTAGTCCTTGCCGTCCAGGATGGCGGCGCGGGTCTTGGCGGGCAGGTCCTTGAAGGGGGTGTTCAGGTCGAAGCCGAGCTCCTCCCCCAGGCCGGCGAGCAAGCGCAGCCAGTATTCGGTGGTTGCTTTACCCTGCGACCAGGGGGCGATAGCGCCCTCACCGAGGGTCAGGTCGGGGTTGGGTACGAGCAGTTCGGTGTCGACTTCCAGGCGCGAGCCGATGCCGTCGCAGGCGCTACACGCGCCGAACGGCGAGTTGAAGGAGAAGGCGCGCGGCTCGATGGTGTCGATCTGCAGCGGGTGGTTGTTGGGGCAGGCGAGGTTTTCACTGAAGGAGCGGGTGCGTTCGGGGTCGTCCTGCTCGCGGTCCACGAAGTCGATGAGCACGCGGCCGTCGGCGAGCTTGAGCGCGGTTTCGATGGAGTCAGTCAGGCGCTGGTGAATACCGTCCTTAATGACGATGCGGTCGACGACCACCTCGATGGTGTGTTTGTACTGCTTGGCGAGCTTGGGCGGGTCGGAGAGCTGCACGGTTTCGCCGTCCACGCGGGCGCGCGAGTAGCCCTGGGTGAGCAGGTCCTTGAACAGGTCCACAAACTCGCCCTTACGTGCGCTGACGACGGGCGCGAGAATCTGCAGGCGGGTGCGTTCGGGGTACTCCTGCAGAATGTCCACAATCTGCTGCGGGGTCTGCTGGGTGATTTCCTCACCGCATTCGGGGCAGTGCGGGTGGCCGATGCGCGCCCAGAGCAGACGCATGTAGTCATAGATTTCGGTGATGGTACCGACGGTTGAGCGCGGGTTCTTGGAGGTGGACTTCTGGTCGATAGACACCGCCGGGGAGAGGCCCTCGATGAAGTCTACGTCGGGCTTATCGACCTGTCCGAGGAACATACGCGCGTATGAGGACAGCGACTCGACGTAGCGGCGCTGACCTTCCGCAAAGATGGTGTCGAAGGCGAGGGAGGACTTACCGGAGCCGGAGAGGCCGGTGAAGACGACCATCGCATCACGCGGAATGGTGAGGTCTACGTTCTTGAGGTTGTTTTCGCGGGCACCCTGAACCCGGATACTGGTCAGGTCGTTCGCTTTGAGTGCGGTGCTACCGTGTGCCGGGCGGGGTGTCATCGAAAATCCTTTCGTCTTATCTTCGAATTTAAATTCTACACCCTCACGCCTTTCACCAGCGGGATTATGCGGCCGGTGAAGGCATGAGGGTGCAGTACTTATATGAGGCGGACTAGGAGGCGCAATTCATCACGTGCGGTTTACCAGCCGCGGGTTCCCCACTCTTCCAGGTGGGGGCGCTCGTCGCCGAGGGTGGTGGAGCGGCCGTGGCCGGGCAGCACGATGGCATCATCGTCGAAGCCACCGAAGAGCTTTTCAAGCACGTTGGAGAAGAGCTCACCGAACTGCTGCGGGGAGTCGGTCTTGCCCACGCCGCCAGGGAAGAGGGCGTCGCCGGTGAACAGCAGGGTTGCGGGAGTGCCGTCTTCCCAGGTGGTTTTGAGGGTGTAGACGATGGATCCGGGGGTGTGGCCGGGCACGTGCAGGGCGCGGATGACGGTGTCAGAGAGGTAGAAGTCGAAGCTTTCGCCGCCGGTCAGCTCCTCTTCGACGGTGTAGTCTTCCTGCTCCTTAATAGCGGCTGCGTCAGCGGCGCCTGCGGAGGTGACGGCACCGGTGAGGCGGTCGAGCTCCTTAATGGCACGGATGTGGTCCCAGTGGCCGTGGGTGACCAGGATGCCGGTCAGACCGATTGCGCGGGGCTTGAGGGAGTTGAAGTCCTCGTCCCTCTCCATAACGCGCACGCGGCGTTCTTCGCCGTCTGCCAGTTCGAGCTGCGGGCAGTCGTGCAGGAGCGCGTCGAGGGTGTAGGCGTAGAGTTCTTCTGCGTCGTCTGCGGGGTCGATGAGTACCTGCTCGCCGGTGGCGCGCATGGTGATGAGGTAGACGCTGTTGTCCATCTCGGAGACGCTGAACGCACGGACGGTCAGTTCGGGGTTCTCAAAGATGAGGGTGGGTTCGGGGTAAGTAGTCATAGTTCCAGTGTAGGGGTTGTGACCGCACAGCATGCGCCTATGCGGTTCGCTCCCCTATCAGCGCATTCGGCGTTGACCGTGCGGGATGCATGTACGGGTTGCTTGTGCGGGATGCACAGGGAACAGATTCTGGAGCATGCTCGGTACAGATTAGGCTCAGTACAGATTGGGTTCAGCACGGATTAGGTCCCGGCTGGATTCCGCCTGGCTGAGGGTTCAGTGAAATTCAAAAGTCCGCCGAAATTCAAAAGTTAAACAGAGAAGCGACTGCGCATCGATACACAGTCGCTTCTCATGACACCCAGGGGTATCTATCACTCACTCAAACACAAGCAACCCGAGGACTTTGGAAATCTCACGATTACTTGATGACTCAATAGTAGCGAACTTTTTGGGGGCTGTTTTACCACCCAATTTGGTACGGAGAGCCGGATTTAGTGACCCGCGCCTCATTGTAATCATTCTGTAATAAAAACAGGTGTTTTTTAGGGTATCCATACGTACCAATTTCATTTTTTTCGAGTTTTAGCGTGACTTATTTCACCCAAAATAATTTTAGAATTTCCCTCTTTTGGCACTTCGGTGCACCTTTAACTTAAGCTCCACACTCGGCAATCCCAAAGGTTCAATACACAGTTTTAGCCCGGTATTCTGCGGAAGTAGAGGGTTAAGGTGAAAGTATCTTCAAGTACTTGCAACTTCATGAGCAGGAAAAAATGTACTGCTCACCGTTCAAAATCTGCACAATTATTCGCGCGAGGGCAAAATCAATTGGTCTGTTTTACCCCTGTAGGTACCCCCTAAAGTAGAGGTTTTATTACAAAACAATAACATCAGCCCCACTTTCAGGTTCACTGAGTGCACCCATTAAAACCCCTTTCAAAAAGCAAAATACCTAGTCAATGCCGTATTTTCACAAAATGCAAGACAGTGTGTCACTAAAAAATCAACCTCTATAGATTGTTTAATAAAACCTGACCTTCAAGCACAAATAGAGCCCAATTATTAACCAGCACGTACCAATTCCGCCCTCAAAACAGGCGCCCTAGAAGCCTCAATGAAAGGTTGAAAGACCCCTCCACCAGGGGTTTCAGGATCCTTCACTCCCCCTGGTTGCAGTCTGGTTGTAGCCAGGTTTCAGCTTGGTTGCAGTCTGGTTTCACTCTGTTTTCAAGAGCTCCCTCGCCCTCAAGCGTTGCGCACCTCGTATTCGCCCCTCATGCTTCCATGTATCTGGGGCAGAGCACTCTACAAAAGCACCATAGGGCACAGCAAAGGCGGCGCCTCTCCCCCGCTGTGGGGAAGGAGCGCCGCCTCCACTAGCTATAAATCAGCTGGAACAGCCGCTTTAGGACAGGCCGACCATCACGCCGTTCTCGTCGAAGCCGATGCGCTCAGCTGCGGGGCTCTTGCTCAGGCCCGGCATGGTGCGCATGGTGCCGCAGATAGCGTAGACGTAACCGGCACCTGCAGCCAGGCGAACCTCGCGCACGGGCAGGGTCCAGCCGGTCGGTGCGCCCTTCAGAGTTGCATCCGAAGAGATGGACAGATGGGTCTTCGCGATAACCACGGGCAGGTGCGAGTAGCCCAGCTCAGCAAAACGCTTCAGCTGCTTAGCGGCAGCGGGAGCAATCGAAATGCCGTCCGCGCCGTAGACCTTGGTCGCAACCTTCTCAATCTTGGTCTCGATGGAGTCCTCAAGATCGTAGGTGTACTTCAGATCCGAAACGTCGTCACATGCCTCAGCAACCACGTCTGCCAGGTCGGTGGTGCCCTTACCACCCTCAGCCACACCGCGGTGGATAGCGACGCGAGCGCCAGCTTCCTCAGCGATACGGCGGATGGTCTCGTGCTCGGACTCGAAGTCGGTCGGGAAGGCGTTGATTGCCACGACCGGCTGAACACCGAAGTTGCGCACAATCTCGATGTGCTTCTTCAGGTTCTCTGCGCCCTTCTCCACGTCGGAGGGGCTTTCCTGCAGCATGCCTTCGGGCAGGGGCTTGCCCGGAACGATCTTGTACAGGCCGGAGTGGGACTTCAGGGAGCGCACGGTTACGACGAGCACTGCTGCGTCCGGCTTCAGGCCGGAAACGCGGCACTTGACGTTGAAGAAACGCTCCGCACCCATGTCGGCACCGAAGCCAGCCTCGGTAATCACGTAGTCGGAGTACTCCAGACCAACGTAGTCTGCGACCACGGAGGAGTTACCGGTTGCGATGTTACCGAAGGGGCCCGCGTGAATCAGCGCGGGGGTGTGCTCCAGGGTCTGCAGCAGGTTCGGGTTGATTGCGTCTGCCAGGATGACGGACATTGCGCCGTCAGCCTTCAGGTCGGCTGCGGTGACGGGCTCGCCGTCGTAGTTCAGGCCGATCACGATCTTTGCCAGGCGCTCGCGCAGGTCCTTGAAGGAGGTTGCCAGCGAGAGAATCACCATGATTTCGGAGGCGCTGGTGATGTCGAAACCGGTCTCGCGGACCACGCCGTCCATGCGTTCGCCCAGGCCCACGACGATGTTGCGCAGGGAGCGGTCGTTCATGTCGATAACGCGGCGCCACTCGATTGCGCGCGGGTCGATGCGCAGCTCGTTGCCGTGGTGCAGGTGGTTGTCAATCATGGCGGCAAGCAGGTTGTGCGCTGCGGTGACGGCGTGGAAGTCGCCGGTCAGGTGCAGGTTCAGCTTCTCCATCGGAACAATCTGGGAGTAGCCGCCGCCTGCTGCGCCGCCCTTGATGCCGAAGGTCGGGCCCATTGCGGGCTGACGCAGAGCCAGGATTGCCTTGCGGCCGGTCTGGGCGAAGCCCTGTGCGAGGGAGACGGAGGTTGCGGTCTTACCTTCACCGAGCGGGGTGGGGGTGACTGCGGTAACCACGATGTACTTGGAGCCGCGCTTGCGGGCGGTCTCTGCGTTGGTGGTTTCGTCGAGGAGGACCTTAGCGACATACTTGCCGTAGGGTTCAAGGCGATCTTCGCTGATGCCGTTGTCTGCTGCGATCTTGTTAATAGGCCAAAGATCGGCGGCAAGTGCGATTTCGAGGTCGGAAGGGAAAGGCTTCTTCGTCATTGTCATCCTTCGAGTTGTACGAATCATGCTCTTTTATTCTATGCCTTGGCTCACTCATTTGTCCCTCACCTCGCCGGAAGGTGGCAAATAAACCCAATTTTTAACGCACTAATCCCCGCAACCGGTGACCTCCGCTCACGTGGAGCGACAGGGTCGGTGCGGGGATTAGTAGCGCATATACGCCGGGTTGCGGGTACAGCAGCCGGTATAGGAACCGGCGATACGAGCGGCTATTACGGCATAGTCAGCAGAACCTTGGTAGCGGTACGCTGGTCCATTGCCTCGTAACCCTTAGCCGCCTCGTCAATGGGCAGAACCATGTCGAAGACGCGGCCGGGCTCAATTTCGCCCTTGTAAATCAGGTCGATGAGGGTCGGCAGGTACTTGCGTACGGGGGCGGGGCCACCTTCCAGGTGAACCTGCTTGCCGAAGAGCTTATCGGTGCCGATGGAGCTGTCGTGCGGAACGCCCACGAAGCCGATGTAGCCGCCGTGGCGTACGCAGCCGAGAGCCTGGTCGAAGGACTGCTGGGTGCCAACAGCCTCCGCGACGCCGTGTGCGCCCACGCCGTCGGTGAGCTCCATGACCTTGGCGATGCCCTCTTCGCCGCGCTCTTCCACGATGTGGGCTGCGCCGAATGCCTTAGCGAGCGCCTGACGTTCGGGGTTGCGGGACATGATGATGATCTTCTCCGCGCCGAGCTGCTTAGCGCCGATGACTGCGCTCAGGCCGACTGCGCCGTCGCCAACAACGACGATGGTCTTGCCGGGGCCTGCCTGCGCTGCGTCTGCTGCGTACCAGCCGGTGCCGAGCACGTCGGATGCCGCCATCAGGTGCGGAATCTGCTCTGCGGTGGGTGCAGCGGGGGTCTTGACGAGGGTGCCATCTGCGAAGGGTACGCGGGCGTATTCTGCCTGGGTGCCGTTGGAGCGTGCGCCAATGAAGGCGTCGCCTGCCGCGATTGCCTTGAGGCAGCGGGAGGGGTAGCCTGCGGTGCAGGTTTCGCATTCGCCGCAGGAGATGCAGAAGGAGCCTACGACGAAGTCGCCGGGGGCTACGGTGGTGACCTCGGAGCCGACCTCGACGACCTCACCGATGTATTCGTGGCCCATTGCCCGGTGGTCAACGGGCTGTGCGCCGCGGTAGGGCCACAGGTCGGAGCCACAGATGCAGGATGCGGCGAGCTTGATGATGGCGTCGGTGGGTTCGAGCAGGGTCGGCTTCTCAACTTCGTTGACGACGACCTTGCCGGGGGCTTCCATAACAACTGAACGCATGATGTTCCTTTCAAATCTGCGTTGATAGTTAGTCGTATCAGAGTACGCCCCGCACCCCGATATATCAATAATTTTTTATGCTACGGGGTGAAGGTAAAAATTCCGACAACCGGAACCAGAAAGACCGCTCCTACTCCCCTGCTTCTCCGCCGCTTCCGCGCCAGGTTATACCGGGGAAGCCTGGGCATCCTGGCACGTTAAATAGCCCGGTTAAACGGCGGAACCCCCGCGCATCCACAGTGGATACGCGGGGGTCGGTTTATCTCAGCCTGATATCTCAAGGCGAGAAGGGGCTTAGAAGTCCCAGGATAGAAGTCTCCGCCTTAGAAGTCCCAGTCCTCGTCCTCAGTGTTCACAGCCTTACCGATCACGTAGGAAGAGCCGGAACCGGAGAAGAAGTCGTGGTTCTCATCAGCGTTCGGGGACAGTGCCGAGAGGATTGCCGGGGACACGTTAGTCACGGTCGCCGGGAACATCGGCTCGTAGCCCAGGTTCATCAGAGCCTTGTTAGCGTTGTAGTGCAGGAACTTCTTAACGTCCTCACTCCAACCCACACCGTCGTACAGGGAGTGGGTGTACGCCACCTCGTTCTCGTACAGTTCGTACAGCAGGTTGAAGGTGTACTCCTTCAGCTCTGCCTGACGCTCCGCGGACTCCTTCGCCAGGCCGCGCTGGAACTTGTAGCCAATGTAGTAGCCGTGCACTGCCTCGTCACGAATAATCAGACGAATCAGGTCAGCGGTGTTGGTCAGCTTCGCGTGCGAAGACCAGTACATGGGCAGGTAGAAGCCCGAGTAGAACAGGAAGGACTCCAGCAGAGTGGAGGCAACCTTCTTCTTCAGCGGGTCGTCACCGGTGTAGTAGGACAGAACAATCTTCGCCTTCTTCTGCAGGTGCTCATTCTCAGAAGCCCAGCGGAACGCCTCGTCAATCTCCTTGGTGGAGGCGAGGGTCGAGAAGATCGAGGAGTACGACTTTGCGTGCACGGACTCCATGAACGCAATGTTGGTGTACACGGCCTCTTCGTGCGCGGTCACAGCGTCCGGCAGCAGGGACACAGCACCGACAGTACCCTGGATGGTGTCCAGCAGGGTCAGACCGGTGAAGACGCGCATGGTCAGCTGCTTCTCTTCCTCGGTCAGGGTCTTCCAGGAGGGCACGTCGTTGCTCAGCGGCACCTTCTCCGGCAACCAGAAGTTACCGGTCAGACGATCCCAAACCTCAAGGTCCTTCTCGTCCTCAATACGGTTCCAGTTGATAGCCTCGACCACGTGGTCGACGAGCTTCACCTTTTCGCTCATTAGTAATTCTCCGATTCTTAAGGGGCGGTTACGGTGCCACGCGCGGCCAGCCAGTCGCGCAGGCGGTTTGCGTGTTTACCGTAACCGCCCCTTCCAGTCTTTAGTTATAGTGTGCCAGCTCAGGCTGAATGCGTCACAGCATTCGGGCTAGAGCATGCAGGATACGCAGCCTTCAACCTCGGTACCCTCAAGAGCCATCTGACGCAGACGGATGTAGTAGATGGTCTTGATGCCCTTACGCCATGCGTAAATCTGGGCGCGGTTGATATCGCGGGTGGTTGCGGTATCGCGGAAGAAGAGGGTCAGCGACAGGCCCTGGTCCACGTGCTGGGTTGCAACAGCGTAGGTGTCGATGATCTTCTCGTAACCAATTTCGTAGGAGTCCTGGTAGTACTCCAGGTTCTCGTTGGTCATGTACGGTGCCGGGTAGTAGACGCGGCCGAGCTTGCCTTCCTTGCGGATCTCAATCTTCGAAGCGATCGGGTGAATCGAAGAGGTCGAACCGTTGATGTAGGAGATGGAGCCGGTCGGCGGAACAGCCTGCAGGTTCTGGTTGTACATGCCGTACTGTGCCACGTCAGCAGCCAGCTGAATCCACTCTTCACGGGTGGGGATGTGGTGCTTAGCGAACAGTTCGCGGGTACGCTCGGTCTGCGGTGCCCATTCCTTCTCAATGTACTTTGCGAAGAACTCACCGGATGCGTACTTCGAGTTCTCGAAGCCCTCGAAACGCTGGCCGCGTTCCTTAGCAATCTGCATGGAGGCGCGGATTGCGTGGTAGGCGACGGTGTAGAAGTACATGTTGGTGAAGTCCAGTGCTTCTTCGGAACCGTAGTAGACGTGCTCGCGTGCCAGGTAGCCGTGCAGGTTCATCTGGCCCAGACCCACGGCGTGGCTCATGTTGTTGCCGCGCTCGATGGAGGGTACGGAGCGGATGTCGGACTGGTCGGAGACGGAGGTCAGCGAACGAATCGCGGTTTCCACGGTCTTGCCGAAGTCGTCGCCGTCCATGGTCAGTGCAATGTTCAGCGAGCCGAGGTTGCAGGAGATGTCCTTACCGACGGTCTCGTAGCCGAGGTCAGCGTGGTAGGTGGACGGCTCAGAAACCTGCAGGATCTCGGAGCACAGGTTGGACATGATGATCTTACCGGCGATGGGGTTCGCGCGGTTGACGGTGTCTTCGAACATCACGTACGGGTAGCCGGACTCGAACTGGATCTCTGCGATGGTCTGGAAGAACTCACGCGCGTTGATCTTGGTCTTGGTGATGCGTGCATCATCGACCATCTCGTAGTACTTCTCGGAGACGTTGATGTCGGAGAAGGGCACGCCGTAGATGCGTTCCACATCGTACGGGGAGAAGAGGTACATGTCCTCGTTCTTCTTCGCCAGCTCGAAGGTGATGTCGGGGATGACAACGCCCAGGGAGAGGGTCTTGATGCGGATCTTCTCGTCAGCGTTCTCACGCTTGGTGTCCAGGAAGGCGTAGATGTCGGGGTGGTGTGCGTGCAGGTACACGGCACCGGCACCCTGACGTGCGCCGAGCTGGTTTGCGTAGGAGAAGGCGTCTTCCAGCAGCTTCATGACGGGGATAACGCCCGAGGACTGGTTCTCAATCTTCTTAATGGGCGCACCGGACTCGCGCAGGTTGGTCAGGGCGAATGCCACGCCGCCGCCGCGCTTGGAGAGCTGCAGTGCAGAGTTGATGGAGCGGCCGATGGACTCCATGTTGTCTTCCATGCGCAGCAGGAAGCAGGAGACGAGCTCGCCGCGCTGACGCTTACCTGCGTTGAGGAAGGTGGGGGTTGCCGGCTGGAAACGGCCGGAGATAATCTCGTCGACGATGTCTTCGGCGAGCTTCTCGTTGCCTTCTGCCAGCAGCAGTGCGACCATGCAGACGCGGTCTTCGAAACGCTCCAGGTAGCGCTGACCGTCGAAGGTCTTGAGCGCGTAGGAGGTGTAGAACTTGAAGGCACCCAGGAAGGTCGGGAAGCGGAACTTCACGGCGTAGGCGCGCTTGAACAGGTTCTTAATGAACTGGAAGTTGTACTTGTCGAAGAGTTCCGGCTCGTAGTACTGGTTCTCGATCAGGTACTCGATCTTCTCTTCCAGGTCGTGGAAGAAGACGGTGTTGTTGTTGACGTGCTGCAGGAAGTACTGACGTGCCGCCTGACGGTCTGCATCGAACTGAATCTGGCCGTTCTCATCGTAGAGGTTCAGCAGTGCGTTCAGCTCGTGGTAGCTCATACCCTTGAACTTCTCGGGCACGCTCTTGCCGTTGTGGCTCGCACCGAGAGTTTCTAGTGCTGAGGGCAGTTTTGCGTCCAAAATGCTTCCAATCCTTCGTTGACTTTTTCTACATCTGAATCGGTGCCCATGAGCTCAAATTTGAAGAGCACGGGCACATCGCACTTCTTGGCGACAATGTCTGCCGCGATACCGAAGAGCGGACCAAAGTTGGTGTTGCCGGAGCCAATCACACCGAGTATGTGGTGGCGATTCTGCTCCACGTTCAGGAATTTAACCACCTGCGGGGGAACGTTACCGGCGCCTTCGGGCTTGCCGTAGGTGGGGACGATGAGCACGAACGGCTCATCAAGAATGAGGGTGTCTTCGCCGGTGCGCAGCGGCAGGCGGAGGCGGCGGGCACGGATCTTCTCCACGAACTTGTGGGTGTTACCGGAGATGGAGGAGAAGTACACGATGAGTGGCGCTGTATCGTCCAGTTCGTCCTCGGTCGCTCGACCCTCGGAAGCATTGCGTGCATCCATAAGAATCTTGCGGATTTCTGCGTGCTCGTCGACGGGGTTGGGCGTGAGGGCGGTACTCAATCTGTACTCCTTATTCTCGTGGGCCGGTGTGGTTCCGTGCCGATTTTCCGTTTGTACGGGTTTCGGCAGGGTTGTTACGCTGCCAGAGCGTTGATCTTGTCGGGCTGGAAGCCGGACCAGTGCTCGTCGCCTGCGATGACGACGGGTGCCTGCATGTAGCCGAGGGACTTGACCATTTCGAGGGCCTGAGCGTCTTCGGTGATATCAACCTTGGTGTAGCTGATACCCTTCGCGTCGAGGGCGCGGTAGGTCATGTTGCACTGGACGCACTGGGGCTTGGTGTACACGGTCACTACCATGGGAGTGCCTCTTACTTTCTCCCGCTCGGGCGGGCTTATCTCGTGAATGAATCTGGCGTGTTTCGTTTGTGGTTCACCACGTGTTGTTTACGGCGGGCGCTGTGCCGTCCACTGCCCCCTCCTAGTGGGGCGTGGCGGTTTCCTGCTCTGGGGCAGGGCGCCCAAAAGTGCCGTAGTGGTGGAACCGAGTATTAATACTACATCTAGTGTCGAGATTTTTCTGCACCACAAGATGATGTGGTGCGAGGGTCGTGTTTCGTTCGATAAACCCACAGTTGAACCCACTTAAGAGGGGGTGTCTACAGCTTATCCACACCCTGCCGCGGGGCTAGTTCGCCGTATTTTCGCGGGGTGCGCCGGGTTATCCACAGGTGGGGTTTAAGTTGGGCAGGATTTTTAAGGGTTCATTCGCCCGCTGAGTTGAGGTTTAGTTAACCTCATGTATGCTTTCGGGGGCATAAAACCCGGCAGATTCGGGCTTGATTTTAAAGAGATCTTCGCTCTCACGCGTTCTTGCGCGGAACGGCGCGGTTTTAAAGCAGAACGGACTTTCTTAAAGACGAGGGTTAACCCCCTTCGAGCGGCTTTAAGCTATGTGATTAAAGCTGTAGAAAAGATTTTTAACTCTTTTTGGTGAGCCGGTGTGTCGTGGGTTTAAGTTGGTTAATTCCGCTGAAACACCAAAACCCACCGCATATACCGGCATTTCGCGGTATCTGCGGTGGGTTTACTGGGTATCAGCGCTGGTTTTAGCAACCGGCGAGCAGTAACCGCTTAGAAATCAATCAGGCCCAGCTCGCGCAGCTTCTTGCTCAGCGTTACGCCGTCGGTGGCTTCAATCCACAGCGGCGAGCGCATCATCTGTTCGGCGCGGTAGTCGCTCCACACGCGGCCGGAGGCGAGCATGGTCTCCCCCACGGTCAGGTTGCGGATGACGATTGCCGCCACGTTGTCCGGGTAGCGTACCGCGAAGCCGTTGTAGATGTACGGGTCGCGCTGCCCGTCGTCGCCGACGAGGATCCACTTCATCTGCGGGAATTCCTCGGCGAGTCGGCGCAGGGACTCGACCTTGTGGTTGGTTCCGGAGCGGAACCAGCGGTCGGGGGTGGGGCCCCAGTCGGTGAGCAGGAACGTGCCGCGCGGGTAGCCGTTGCGGCTGAGGAAGCGGCGCAGGGTCGGGGTGATGTTCCAGGCGCCGGTGGATAGGTACATGAACGGCGCATCCGGGTGGCTGCGGCGGATACGGTCGGTCATGACCGCCATGCCGGGGGTGGGGATGCGTGCGTGCTCGTCGAGAATGAAGGAGTTCCAGGCGGCGACGAGGGGGCGCGGCAGCATGGTGACCATGACGGTGTCGTCGACGTCCATGATGACGCCGAGCTTCTGGCTTTCGGGAACGATGTAGACGCTGGTTGCTACGGCGCGGGAGCCGGGCACGTACATGATGACTTCGTGCATGCCGGGGTCCAGGTCGATGCTGAGTTTGACGTCGAGCACGCCGCCGCGGTCGGTGTACGCCTCATATTTGGTGCCGTCGATGACGATGGTGACGGGTGCATCGGACATTGCGGTTGCGGTGAAAGAGCGCCAGCCGCGCATGGGGTTGGCGGTGTCTTGGGTGCCTTCTACAACCTGCAGCAGGCGTTCGAGGTTGACCGTCTTGTAGAGTGCGCGGGCGATGATGCGAACCCAGCCGGGGTTTCCTTCGGAGGCGGCACGGCCGTAGCCTTCGGTGGGCACGAGGATAGGCTCGCGACCGGCAGCGATGGCGCGCTTTTCACGCCAGCGGTGCAGCCTGTCTGCAACACGGTAGCCGATGTTGACTGCCTCGTCGGCAGCATCGTTCACAAGGTTGCGCAGTTCGTGAGTGCCCAAATTCTCCATCCCACTAGTTTAGCGGAGCGTTACCGGCTTGCGGCTTTAGGATTTTGTGTTCTTATACCTAGTTTTTATACCTATTAATACTGTGGTGCTGAGCGCGGGGTGTGATGTGCGCATTATTTAGGGGTGTATTCGCTGTTCAGATTCGTTCCTTGCAGGTGGGGGCGTTATCCTGGAGAGTATGACCCACTCACAGCCTAACCGCCGACTTTTTGTGCTCGGCACTGCTATGCTTCCGCTGATTGCTGCCTGCTCGAAGAAGTCGAATGACTACGACGGCACCAGCGGTAATTTCACTCCGTATCAGGCTGGCGGCGAGACCTCTGCTGCTGCTACTCGCCCCGCACCTACGAATTCGCCGACGGTTGCCGCTGCTGGCAACCCGGTTGATAAGCCGCGCGAATGGCCCGGCGTTGGCAATTCCCTCGTTGGTGACGGCAAGTATGTTGCGTGGACTGTTGATGACGGCGCAAGCCCGGAGGCGATTCGCGGCTACGCTGAGTTCTCGAAGCGTACGAATACTCGCCTGACGTTCTTCATTAACGCTTCTTACACCGGTTTTAAGGAGCATGTGTCGTTGCTGCGTCCGCTGGTTCAGAGCGGCCAGATTCAGGTTGCGAACCATACCTACAGCCACGCTGATCTGACCACCCTGGATGCTGAGGGTGTGAAGGAAGAGCTACAGCGTAACGAAGACGAGATTATGAGCATGTTCGGTGTCTCGTCGAAGCCGTACTTCCGCCCGCCCTACGGCCGCTACAACGATGCGGTGCTGAAGGCTGCCGGTGAGATTGGTTTTACCCGCCCGGTCATGTGGAACGGCACTACCGGTGACGAGGCGAAGACCAGCTCCCGCGTGATTTACATGCGCTGCATCCGCTACATGTTGCCGCAGCAGATTGTGCTGGGTCACCTGAACTACGAGACGATCATCCCGATCCTGGATAAGGTGAAGGGCCTGATTGATGACCGCGGCCTGACTGCGGTGACGGTTCGTGACTACTACGGTGACGCATCCGAGGAAGAGATTAAGGCGGCGGCTCCTTCGCCGACCCCCACCCCGGAGGAGAACACCCCCTCCCCCGAGGCGACTACGGAGGCGCCGGCCCCTACCCCGGAGCCGACTACTGAGGCTCCGACTCAGGCACCGACTACCCGCTATGAGGATGAGGCAGCGGCTAATCAGCAGGCTACGACTGCACCTGCGGCGGCACCCACTACGGCTCCGCCTGCTCGTGCGACCACTGCGCCGGCGGCAACGACGGCACCCGCAGCTACTGCCACTACCGCTCCGGCAGCTGCCCGCCGATAGGCTCGCGTATATCGCGTGTGCTAAGCCCCCTTGACCCGGTTCCCCTACGGACCGGTACGAGGGGGCTTTGCCGTACCCGGCGAGAATAAACGCGCGGGAATAAAGGCTGGGGAATAAACGCGGCAACCGGGGCGTTAGGTGATCGTACAGTTGCGGCAGTTGCCCCATCCGAGTGTGAGAGGAATAGACACCATGCGTATTGATATTTGGTCCGATATTGTGTGCCCCTTCTGCTACGTGGGCAAGCGTAACCTGGAGCAGGCGCTCGCCGAGTTTGAGCACCGTGACGAGGTTGAGGTGGTGTGGCATAGTTTTGAGCTGGACCCGTCGGCTACGGAGCATCCGGCAGGTTCGTTGCCTGAGATGATTGCTGGCAAGTATCAGATGTCGTTGGAGCAGGCGATTGCGAGCCAGGAGTCATTGGCGGAGCGTGCCCGCGAGGTGGGTTTGGATTTCAATTGGCGGCAGGCACGCTACGGTAACACGTTTGATGCGCACCGTGTGATTCATTATGCGGCGGAGCAGGGTTTGGCATCGGCGGCGCAGGAGGCGTTTAAGAAGGCGTACTTCACGCAGGGCCGTTCGGTGCAGGATCACGAGTCGATTCTGGATATCGCCTCTGAGATTGGCCTGGACACCGCCGAGGTTGAGGCTGTTCTGAAGAGCGACCGTTACGCGGTGGATGTGCGCGCTGATGAGCAGTTGGCGCACCAGCTGGGCATTAATGGTGTGCCGTTCTTCTTGATTGAGTCGAAGTGGGCGGTCAGTGGTGCGCAGCCTGCGGAGGCGCTGGTGCAGGCGCTGCGTCAGGTGTGGGAGCAGACTCATCAGGTTGAGTTCCTGAACCCGCTGGCGGGCGCGGCTGGTGACGCGGCAGGTAACAATGCTGCGGAGGCGGGTCCGTCCTGCGATGTGAACGGCAACTGCTCCTAGCCTCAGCCCGGCTAGAGCTAGCGGTTCTGGCTAGAGCTGTCCCGGCGGGGACTACTCCCCTAGCTCTCCCCGGCTCATACAGCCCCAGATATGGCGAAGCAACAGATATAGCGAAGCCCCCTTGTGCCGGTTCTGTGCGAACCGGTGCGAGGGGGCTTTGCCATGCCCGCACACTGTGTCTTTCCTTGTCGGGCTCTTTGTGGGCGGCTCGATGTTGTCTGCGGGTGGGGCTGTTTTCCTTTACACTGGAGTGTGTGTTCTACGGTGAACACGCTTGTCCACTCACTTCTAAAGGAATATTGTGTTGAAAATTCACGCCGCGACCGCTGGTGTTCTTGCGGGTGCTCTGTTGTTGACCGGTTGCTCGACGGAGACCTCTGAACAGAAAACTGTACCTGCTAAAGACTCTGCTTCAAAGACCCCTTCACCCAAGCCTAGTAAAACTAAACGTCCTAAACGAACTCCTTCGCCTTCACCAACTCCCAGTCCTTCTGTAGCTCCGTGGGAGACATATACTCCTACTCCACGAGCCACGAAACCAAGGCCTACTCGCGTGGCAACGCAGGCTCCAGTTCAGGAGCCTGCGGCAGTTGCCCCCGCTCAGAGGGTGCCTACTCAGGAAGCTCCTGCCCGGGAAGCACCGGCGCAATCCAGCGTCTATTACAAGAACTGTGCTGAAGCCCGAGCCGCAGGTGCCGCACCCATACACCGGGGTGAACCTGGATATCGGGCTGAGTTGGATAGAGACGATGATGGCATCGCCTGCGAATGGACTGGCAAAACGAAGAAATAGAAATCCCAGCGACGAAGAAACCAAACTAACGTTAAAAGCGAAGCCCCCTTGTCCTGGTTCTGCGTGAACCGGTACAAGGGGGCTTCGTCATATCAGCCTAGTCTGTCAGCTCAGCCGGTGAGGTTAGCGCGGCTGGTAGGCGCGGGCACGCTCAGCACGAGCACGGCGCGCCTCCGCATCCTGCAGGACCGGCACCAGCATACGCACCACCTGGCCCATGCCACGCAGCACCAAATTCAGCCACAAACCCACAGACCACACCGCCGCCACACGCGGATGCCCCGTGCGCATCCACCGCACACCCAGAAAAGACAGCGAGTAATACAGCAGAAGCAGCAGCGACTCACGGAAGCGGTACACCTGCCGAAGAATAGGGTTCTGAGGAAGCTTCATCATGCCTCCCAGTATACCCACCGGAACCCCTCGCCGGGGCTCCCCCGCACTACCCGTAATAGTCGCGAATCGTCACCGTCTTCAACCCGCGCCGATCCAACAACGCCCGAATACGGTCCAGCTCAGACACCACACCCCGATAATTCAAATGCCCAATCACAATATGCTGAGCCAACGCATACTTCTCCGCATAGGCATACACCTCAGCCGAAGAAATATTAGACGAATCCGCCAACGACCCGTACCACAGAACCGGGCGCGTAAAACCACACGACGCCGCAGCCGCCAACACGCGCGCATCATAATACCCGTACGGCGGGCGGAAATACGGCTTCGAAGACACCCCAAAAAGCCGCCTAATCTCCTCATCATTACGGGTCAACTCCTGAACAATCTGCTCATCCGTCAGGCTCGTCAACGCCGCATGACTATACGTATGGTTCGCAATCTGCAACTGACCGCTCTTCACCAGCGGCAACAACAGGTCACGATGCTGCCTAAACGCCGGGTACTGACCGTTGATAAAGAAAGTGAGGCGCGTGCCGGTACGGCGGGAAAACTCCGCGTAGGCGCGTACCACCTCCGGGTCGGCGCCGTCATCGACCGTCCACGCAATATACTTGCCCTCACCCGGCAGGCCAGTCTGCGGGCCAGTCCAGGCACGAGCTTCGGGAACCGGGTTCGACGAGGTCGCAGTCGCAGAATCGGTCTTAGATGCCGCGGCGGTCGGGGATGCAGTACCCGTTGCGGAGCCAGATGCGGAAGGGGTAGCCGCCGAGCTTGCCGAAGGGGTTGAAGAAGGGCTCGCCGACGCACTACCGGACGGGCTGCTCGATGGGGTGTTCGACGGGGTACAACCGGTGAGGCCAAGACCCAGCACGCCGAAGCTCACCGCGCCCAGGCCAAAGGTACCAACGTGTTGTAAGAGTTCCCGTCGCCCCATGGAGGCGCGGGCAGAGGCGCCCGATACCATGTGGTCAGTAACGGGGTTGACGATAGCGGATTGACGAGGAGCGATAGGTGTTTCTGGGTGTGGAACAGTGTTCATATTACGAGTGTATGATGAGACCACTGTTAGCTATCGAAAAATTCAAAATATTACTTAATGATTAACAACTGCGCCATTAAAGAACCTCTACGTACTTTCAGTCCCCTCACTCACCGAAGACCACGCTCAGCGCACTAAGCTACCCCCGCCAGGCAATCCAGGTACAGCTCCAGCTACAGCGCAAGGTGCAACTCTAGGTAAGTACAGCGAGGCCCCTCCCCCAGAACACGTTCACAACGCGCCCGGGAAAGGGGCCTCAATATATAAAGTTCACGCAATCGTACTGCCAAGTACGCAGATACGATCAAGTACGCGGAGAGAAACCTACTCAGTTTCCGAAGCTTCCGGCTGCTCCGCCTTAGCAGAGTCCAGCGCATTCAGTGCCTCCAGAGCCGCAGCCTCCGCAGCCTCTTCGGCGTCCGCCTCAGCCACACGCTCAGCATCCGACTCAGCAGAAGTCACTGCCGTCGGGTTCGTCAGAACCTTCACACCCATGCTGCGCAGCGCATCCGTATTCGTAATCGTCTCGTCATTATCAATCAGGTACACCTTGTACCCGTCATTCCTCAGACGACGCATCAGCTCCAGGAGCATGCTCTGAGCGACCTCATCCACCGCGTACACGCGAGTCACGTCCAGGGCGACCTTGGAACCCTCCATCGGGGATTCCACAATCTCACGGATTACGCGCTCCACACCCGCAAAACGGATACGGCCCTGCAACTGGATCAGGCGCATAGACTCATCGCCCGAACCGATCTGGTAGTTCGCGCGCAACGCCGAACGAGCCACGGTCGGCACGTTCATCACGTGCATGCCCATGTCATCCGAGAACTGCTCGAACAGCTCCACACCGCGCACACTGTTACCGTGACCGTCCAGGCGCGGCGAGAACGTCGCCACACCCAGCTGACCGGGCACCGCACCAATAATGCCGCCGCCCACGCCGCTCTTCGCCGGCACACCCACCTGGGTTGCCCAGTCACCCGCAGCGTTATACATGCCGCACGTGAACATGACGCTCAGCACCTGACGCACCACAGTCTTAGGAACCACCTGCTCACCCGTCACCGGATGCACACCATAGTTCGCCAAAGTCGCCGCCATCAACGCCAAATCCTTAACCGTCACCATCAGCGAGCACTGGCGGGTATAACCCTGCACCGCCACGGTCGGGTCGCCGGTCAGGATGCCGTGGCCGCGCAGCATGTGCGCAATCGCGTAGTTGCGGTGCGCGTGCTCCAGCTCAGACTCGTACACGCGCTCGTTCACCGACAGGCGGCGGCCCGCAAACGCAGACAGACCAGAAATGACGCGCTCCATGCGCTCGCCCTGAGTCGCACCGGGAGGACCCACCAGCGAATGGGTGGTAATCGCGCCGGCGTTAATCATCGGGTTCAGCGGCTTACCGGAACCGTCCTCCAGGGACAGCTCATTGAACGGCTCACCGGAAGGCTCCACGCCCACCTTCGCAAGCACGTCATCATAGCCGCGGTCCGCGAGCGCCAGGGCGTACACGAACGGCTTAGAAATCGACTGGATCGTGAACTCCACATCGGAGTCACCGGCGGCGTACTGCTCACCATCAACCATGACGATGGACGCGGCAAGCTTGTCCGGGTCCACGGCGGCAAGTTCCGGAATGTAGTTTGCCAACTCACCGGAGGTATCAGAAGCGACCGACTCGAGGGTCTCGGTCAGGTAAGTGGCAATAGGTGAATGCATAGTGTTCCGTATCTGCTGCTAATCGTGGTTGTTCTCGTCAAAAATTCCAGGATGCGCCCGCCGGCTGTTGCGTTCCAGCTATTCCGTTTCAGCTGGGCTGAGGCGCTCATCGTTGCAGGCTACCGCGGCTATCAAGCTAAAGAGCCAGCCAGCGGACCTGTCAAAGTGTGCGGGTGAGGAGCACCTTTTGCTCCCTAAAGAGTGTATCTTTTGCGTGTTGAAGCCACCAAATATAACGGTCACTTCTCCCCCGCTATCTCTGGTTCTGGTACCTGTTCTGGCTTGCTATTTCTGCTCTATCTACCGCGGCGGGCAGACCTGCCGGCGAAGCATGGGCAAAATCTACGCGAGGCAAAACCTGCGCGAGCCAGCCTAGGGGTGGCGAACCGAGTCCGGCTCACGACCACCCAGCTCGGCGGTCTCCAGCTGGAAGGTCGAGTGCTCAACCGACACCTCAAAATGGCTCGCCACACACGAACGGATATGGTCCAGAATCGTCACCGCAGACCCGTCATGGAAGCATGAATCGGCAACCACCACGTGCGCGGTCACCACCGGCAGACCGGTCGCCACCATCGAGGCGTGCACGTCGTGCACCTCCACCACGCCCTCAACGCGGAGCATGTGCTCACGCATCGCGTCCAGGTCCAGGCCGTCCGGGGTAAACTCCATGAGCACCGCCGTGGTCTGCTTCATCAAACGTACTGCACGCGGCACAATCAGCGCCGCAATGAATAGACCCGCCAGGGCATCCGCCTGGTAGAAGCCGGTCAGCCAAATCACGATAGCCGCCACAATCACGCCCAGCGAGCCCAGGGCGTCATTGAGCACCTCCAGGAACGCGGCACGCATATTGAAGTTCGCGTTCCTCGCCGTAGCCAGCACCGCAATACCAATAGCGTTCGCCACCAGGCCGACCACACCAAAGATCAGCAGCTCGGTGCCGGGCACCTCCGGCGGGGCGAACAGGCGATGCACGCCCTCCACCGCCGTGTAGATACCCACCGCCAGCAGCAGCACCGACTGCCCGAGGGCGGCAAGCACCTCAATACGGCGGAAACCCCACGTGCGGCGGGACGTTGCCGGGCGCGTCATGAGCGAAGCCGCCGTAAGCGCCACCAGCAGGCCCGAGGCATCCGTAACAGCGTGCGCCGTATCAGTCAGCAACGCAAGACTTCCGGTGACCAACGAACCAATCGCCTGCGCCAACACAATAACGACCGCCAGACTGAACGCAATCAGCAGTCGCGGACGCATCGAGGCGGCGTCCTCCGGGCTCGGGGCATGCGAATGGTCATGCCCGTGGTGGCCGTGATGTGCGTGCGCTCCCATGAGTGACTCCTTAACTACTCACTACACCGTCAGCTCTAAAGAACTGTCGGCTACCGAAAACTACCGGCAGATAGCAAAATCGCCCGATTCACAAGAACCGGGCGAAAAGCTCCTCAATCGAGGAAAACGTGGAGATAAGGGGACTCGAACCCCTGACCCCCTGCATGCCATGCAGGTGCGCTACCAGCTGCGCCATATCCCCATATTCTGTTAGTGACCTCAACGAGGCAACATGAATATATTACACACACCACGGACAACGATGCAAACCAGCGCACCCAAAAATCCAAAAAGTTCTGGGGCAACTGGGTAAGCAGAAGCGGCAACCGGGCAAGCAAAAACACCCTCGACCTGCAGGTCAAACACGCCGAAAGGGGCGGACCCCGCGGCACCATACAGCGCCAGCAGAGCCCACCCCTCATCAGCTAAAAATCAAGCGGAAGCCTACGCCTCATCCTGAGCGGGAATGATGCGTGCAGCATCTTCCTCAGTCTCACCCTCGATGTCGAAGGGAGCCTCATTCTCAACACCCAGCTCAATACGCGGGGCCTCAGCCCACAGACGATCCAGAGCGTAGAACTCGCGGTCCTCCTCATGCTGAACATGCACGACAATATCGCCGAAGTCCAGCAGAATCCAACGACCCGAGGAACGACCCTCACGGCGAACCGGCTTCAGGTCAGCCTGCTCACGCAGAGCGTCCTCAACCTCATCCGCAACAGCGTTCACGAGGCGCTCATTGTGGGCAGAAACCACCAGGAAGCCATCAATCAGGCCCATCGCGTCGGATGCATCCACAGCGAACAGGTTAGTTCCCTGCTTCTCCTCCGCAGCGCGGGCGGCAATGCGCAGAGCCTCAATCGAGGACTGTGCAGCAGTCATATTTTCCTTCCTTGCCGGCAGAACATCCGCCGGCAGCACCCGCAACAGGGGTGCATTGTTCACGGCCTACTTAGGGCCAAAAATCATAATCAGACCAACAACGACCAGGGCAAGCAGCAGCACAATCCACAGCCACGCCAGGGAGGTCTTCTGCGCAGGTTGCAGAACCTCTTCAGCCTTCTCAACAGCGCTCTCAGAAGCAGACTCTTCCTCAGCTTCCTCCGGAGCCTCAGCAGAAGCAGCCGAAGCAGACTTCGACTCAGCCGACTTAGACTCTTCATCCTCAGAGTCCTCTTCAGACTCTTCGGCAGTCTCCTCAACCAGTGCCTCTTCGGGATCCTGACGATCCACCATGCGCTGCAGCAGCTCCTCAACCTCATCCGGGCTCAGAGCAACAGTCGGGTCGCCGTCCACCGAATCTACGGTATCCCCTGCGGAGGCGCTATCCAACACGCTCAGGTCAAGACCCTGCGCGTTCACTGCGCTCACGCGGGTGGGCAGTTCGTCAGCAGACTCTTCAACCTCAGCAACCTCAACGGTCTCTTCCTCAACGGAAGCGACCTCGGTCTGCTCAGCCTCAACGTCAGAGCTGTCCAGCTCCTCAACCTTCGGCTCATCGCGCACCAGGTACTGGTGCAGCTCGGGTTCCGGCTTCTCCTCCTTGACCACGGCAATGACAGGGATTGAAGAAGTCATCGGGTTATCCACCGCGGAGGGGCTGGTCGCATCCACACGGTTCTGCGCGATCTCTTCGGGACGCAGAATACGCAGGCTACTGGTCAGAGGAGCAGGCTCGTGCAGCTTCTCCTCATCGTTCGCCTCAGTGTCAATCTTGCCCTGCGCCGCCAGCGCCGCAAAACGACGCTGAACAGCCAGAACCTGCGGGTCAATAGCGTCCGCATGAATCACGGAGCCCATATTCGCAACAGGCTTCGCGGGCTCACCGCGGCGGGCTGCACGCAGGTACTCGGCAACTTCTTCACGGTAGCGGGCAAGACGGCGCGGACCCATCACCTTAGTAGGCGGCGGCACCTCAATGCCGTCCTCGGTCACGTACGTCTCGTAGAGGTACGCTTCGTCCTCGCTATAGGGCTTCGAACCCGTAGCTTCACTCATGTGTTCCCTCATTATTCGTCGATTGGGGTGCCTGCCCAGACTCATCTTTCACGTGAGGCAAGCCGTCACGGTACGCCGTCAAAGCGTCCTTCTTGTACAGGCCGTACTTAGCAATGTACTGCACCACACCATCCGGCACCAGGTACCAGATGGGGGCATCTTCAGCTGCGCGGCGACGAATATCGGTCGAAGAGATCGCCATCGCAGGAATCTTCAGGGTCGTAATATGACGACCCTCTGCCAGCGGCGGATCCAGATCGTGATCGGGGCGGGTCACACCCACAAAAGTCGCCAAATCCCACAGCTTATGGGCATTGCGCCAGGTCATAATCTGGCTAATCGCGTCCGCGCCGGTAATGAAGAACAGGTCAGCATCCGGGCGCAGGGCGCGCAGCTCGTTAAGCGTATCAAAGGTGTAGGTGGCGCCGCCACGGTCAATATCAATACGGCTCACCGTAAAACGCGGGTTCGACGCGGTCGCAATCACCGTCATCAGGTAGCGATGCTCAGCGTCGCTCACGTGCCGCTCCCCCACCTTCTGCCAGGGCTGACCGGTCGGAACGAACACGACCTCGTCCAGGTCGAACACGGCGGCAACTTCACTAGCTGCCACCAGGTGTCCGTGGTGAATCGGGTCGAAGGTTCCACCCATCACGCCCAGACGCACCCGACCGGGAATGCGCGGGGGAATCGACTCGGTGCTCGGAGCACCAAAATCAAGGTGAACAGACTGGTCAGTCACAAATGCCGTCCTTGCTGGGGACAGAGACCGCACCACGGCAGCTAAAAAGCCACTACAGGCGCGGATGCGGGCAGGTACACAGAAGGCACGCAACACCGAAAATGGTGCCCGCGTACATTCCCCTCTATGCTACCTGCTTACGGTCAAAAAAACCGAAATGACGGGGGTGAGCTAAGCCGCCAGTGGAATACCCAGCCAGCACGCCCGACCGCAGGCTCACCCGCGTGTTCCGACACGCACATCCGGCGCGAGCGGCAACCACAGAACCTACGAGAAAGCACCGCACACAAGAAAGCGCCGCGCACCGGAGCGAACCCCGGTACGCGGCACCATTCACTGTCTATGAAACAGCTGTCTAGGCAACAGCTACGCTTCAGCTACTAGTCGTCAATGTTCGGCATGTCGATATTCTCGTCGACCTTGCCTTCCTTCAACTTCTTACGGTACTCAACCGACTCGGTCCATACGCCTGCAACACGCTCGGACTCCAGCTCGGCACGAGCCTCCGCCTTCGCATCCATACGCTCCTTGTACTCCACACGCTTCTGCGCACGAGTCGGGCGAATAATCTCTTCCAGACGAGCGTCCGTACCACGCGGGGAGGACAGCAGCTCAGCGCCACCGACCATGGTCGGCTCCCAATCGAAGATCACCGAGTTGTCGTTCTCGCCAATCACCACGGCGTCACCGGCACGAGCACCAGCCTTGAACAGCTCATCCTCAACGCCCAGGCGCGCCAGACGGTCCGCCAGGTAGCCGACAGCCTCATCATTATTGAAGTCAGTCTGCTGAATCCAACGCTCAGGCTTCTCACCAATCACGCGGAACAGCGGCTCAAGGTTACGTTCCTCGCGGCGAATAGTGAACTCCTGCTTCTTCTTACCGCGGAAGCCCTTCGGGCGAACCACAGGAGCCTCAACGACCACGCGCTCCGCTTCCTTCTCGGCAGCGGCACGAGCCACGCGGTCCTCCTCCACGAGCTTTGCCATCGCAAAGATCAGGGACTTCAGACCCTCATGGGAAGCAGTCGAAATCTCGAAGACCTTGAAGCCCATCTCCTCAAACTCGGGGCGAACAAACTCAGCCAGCTCACGAGCCTCAGGAACGTCAATCTTATTGAGCACCACAATCTGCGGACGCTCATGCAGCGGCACGGTCACACCCGCAGTCGGGTCAACCTCGTAGTTCTGCAGCTCGCCACGGATTACCTCAAAGTCACTGATCGGGTCGCGGCCCGGCTCCAAAGTAGCGCAGTCAATCACATGCACCAGAGCCGAAGAACGCTCCACATGGCGCAGGAAGCGGTGACCCAGACCGCGGCCCTCCGAAGCGCCCTCAATCAGACCCGGAACATCCGCAACGGTGTAGCGAACATCGCCCGCCTGCACCACACCCAGGTTCGGGATCAAAGTGGTGAACGGGTAGTCAGCAATCTTCGGACGCGCCGCAGAAATCGCAGCAATCAACGAAGACTTACCCGCCGACGGGTAACCCACCAGAGCCACATCCGCAATGGACTTGAGCTCCAGAACAATATCAGCCTCTTCACCGGGGGTGCCCAGCAGAGCAAAACCGGGAGCCTTACGCTTAGCCGAAGCCAACGCAGCGTTACCCAGACCGCCCATACCGCCACGGGCAGCAACATACTCGTCGCCCACACGCAGCAGGTCAGCCAAAACATTACCCTCGCGGTCCTTCACCACAGTACCCTGCGGCACGGTCAGAACCAGGTCCTCACCGTTAAAGCCGTGGTGCATATCGCCACGACCAATATCGCCATTCGGGGCGTGCTGGTGCGGGCTGTGGTGGTACTCCAGCAGGGTCGTGGTCTGGTTATCCACGCGCAGAATCACCGCGCCACCATTACCACCGTTACCGCCGTTAGGGCCGCCCAGGGGCTTAAACTTTTCACGTCGCACGGAGACGCAGCCGTTACCTCCGCGACCGCCAGATACATGCAAGACCACGCGGTCCACGAATTCTGCCACGGGTTCTCCTTATCTTGGAAAATCTTCACTTCGCCACCGCACGGCACACACCAATCATGCTGCGGATGCGGCGGCAGGCGCGACCGGGTTGGGGTGCGCCTCATCGTGGAGCCCAGCACAGGCGTCCACGGCATTCGAGGTCATAGCGAGAGGGGGTAGACTAACGCCTACCCCCTCTGCCCTAGCGGTGAGTATTACTCAGCTGCTGCCAGGATGTTAACGACCTTGCGGCCCTTGCGGGTACCGAATTCGACGGTGCCTGCTGCCAGAGCGAACAGGGTGTCGTCGCCACCGCGGCCAACGTTCAGGCCGGGGTGGAAGTGGGTGCCGCGCTGGCGAACGAGAATCTCGCCTGCGTTGACGGACTGGCCGCCGTAGCGCTTAACACCGAGGTACTGGGGGTTCGAGTCACGGCCGTTACGGGTGGAGCTTGCGCCCTTCTTGTGTGCCATTCTGTATTCCTACCTTAGGGTTTGAATTCCGGTCGTTTCGATTACGCGTTGATAGCGGTAATCTTGACGGTGGTCAGCTCGGCGCGGAAGCCCTGACGCTTCTTGTAACCGGTCTTGTTCTTGTACTTCTGAATAACGATCTTCGGACCGCGCAGGTCCTCAACCTTCTCAGCAACAACCTTGGCGGAAGCCAGGGACTTTGCATCAGCGGTGACCTTGTCACCGTCGACGAGCAGCAGCACGGGCAGCTCGATGGTGCTGCCGGGCTCGCCTGCAACACGGTCAAGGGTAACGAGGTCGCCTACGGAAACCTTCTCCTGGCGGCCGCCAGCGCGTACAATCGCGTATGCCACTATGGGACTCACTTTTCTCGACAACTTGCTTCTTGGATCTCACACGAATGAGCAGCCTGCGCTTTCATTGCTGTGCGCCCTCCCCCGCCGGTCGAATGACCGCGAGCAAGGAGGAACGGCCCGTGAGTTCCGACGGGATTGCCCGCCGAAGCCAACACGCGAGGCTCACCGGTGGTGTCTCTCTCCCGCACGTTTCGACTCAGCCGATTATTCGACCACGCCGAAGACGATGCGGGTGGGAGCGGTGTCTCCCGCTGGCCCTGCGTCGATAGGGCTTCACTGAGATAAACACCAGTCCTTAAGGATACGGCATGATCTACGCGCCGCGCAATAGATAGTTTCACGGATTATCCGCAGACACCACGTGATGCTCCTCTAATACTGCACCGCACTCTTAGTAGCGCCTTTAAAATGACGCAGCACACGCACAGAAAAAAATAGCCTCGGTAGGGAAGTTCCGGCTCGCCCTACCGAGGCTATCTCATATACACACACCATCGGAATTCCGATGATCGGAAGCTAAAGACTAATCGTCCTTACCTTCACGCTTAATGTCGGCAGCAGCAACGCCAATGCCGAACAAGACAGGAGCCGAAGCGTCATCAGCCACCGGAGCCACATCCGCAACAGAAGCGGAAGCAACCACGGAACCCTCAGCACGCTCGGAAGCGTCCACGGTCACGACCTGAGCACCGGCACCGGCGCTCGAAGCCGCACGGCGAGTGCGACGCTTACGCGGGGTCGAACCGGGCACCTGAGCCGCAGGCGTCTGATCCTCAACCGGAGCCTCAACCGCTGCGGGAGCTGCGCCCACCACACCGGTCACCGCCGGAGCACCAATCACGCCGGTCACAACCGGGCGAGACTCAGACTTCTCAATCTTATCAGCCTTTGCGGGTGCCTGCTCGGATGCCACGCTCTGCTCAGCTGCCTTCTCGGCGCGCTTCTCATCAGCGGCGCGACGAGCACGGCGGCGGGACGCACGCGGAGTCTCGCGAACATCCTCAATGCGCAGGTCCTCACGCTCAACACGCTTGGACTCCTGAGCCTTCTGCACACCCGAGTTTACCTCAGCGTTCTGCTGCTCGCGGTCCTGGCGCTTGGACGAACGACGCTCCTCCGAACGATCCTCACGGCCCGAACGGAACGACTCACCCTCAGCGCGGGCAAGACGGCCAGCCTTCTGAGAAGCACGAGCCTTCGCCTCACCGGCGCGAATCGCCTCAAAACGATCCGAGGAGCGGCTAAAGCGCGGGTCAAGCTCCGGGTCAACGTGGTGCTCGTCCTCCAGCGCACCCGCGCCGGAATCCTCCACAGCGGCGATATCCGCATCGGTCAGCTCGCGGCGCTTACGGTTACGAGAAGACTTCTTCTCGCCACGCTTGGACGAACGACGCTCCTCAGAACGATCCTCCGAACGCTCCTGTTCAGAGTCCTTCGAGGAATCCTCAGCGGACTCTTCCACGCGGTCAAACGCGCTCGCCAGCTGCTCCAGGGAGAAGCCGCCCTGCTCGCCGATCCAGTTGCCCTCGGTGACCTCAGCGACCTTGTCCTCACGCTGAGCAACCTCCGCGTGAGCCTGCTCGCTGGCAGCCTCAGCAATACCCTGAATCTCCTGCTCAAGCGAAAGCTCAGCGGTCTCTGCGCGGCGCGAACGCTTGCGGCGCTTACGCTTCTTGCGGGTCGAAGCAGTCTCCTCCGAAACGTCCTCGCTCTGAGCGGATGCGGCAGCCACCGCAGCCATAGCGTTACGGCGCTCAGCCTTCTTCGACTCCAGAGCATCCTGCTTCTGCTGGTCACGAGAATCCTCGCGGGCAGCGGCACGGCTACGCTTACGGTCATTACGCTCATGGCGGTGGATGTAATCCGACGCGCCACCGCTACGACCGCTCAGCGGCTGATCGTGAACCACCAGGCCACGACCGGCACAATGCTCACAGGGCTCCGAGAAGACCTCAAGCAGACCGGTACCCAGGCGCTTACGGGTCATCTGAACCAGACCCAGCGAAGTCACCTCAGCCACCTGATGCTTGGTACGGTCACGGCCCAGGCACTCAATCAGGCGACGCAGAACCAGGTCACGGTTCGACTCAAGCACCATGTCAATGAAGTCAATGACGATAATGCCGCCGATATCGCGCAGACGCAGCTGACGGACAATCTCCTCAGCAGCTTCCAGGTTGTTCTTGGTGACAGTCTCTTCAAGGTTGCCGCCGCTACCGGTGAACTTACCGGTGTTCACATCCACCACGGTCATGGCTTCAGTACGGTCAATCACCAGCGAACCACCCGAAGGCAGGTACACCTTACGGTCCAGTGCCTTCGCCAGCTGCTCGTTGATGCGGTAGTGGTCGAAGAGGTCGTCATCGCCGTCCCACTGCTGCAGGCGGGAGACCAAGTCCGGCGCCACGTACGTCACGTACGCCTCGATGGAATCCCACGCGTTCTCGCCCTGAACGATCATCGCGGTGAAGTCCTCGTTGAAGACGTCACGCACGGTCTTAATCATCAGGTCGGGCTCCTGGTAGAGCATCTCCGGAGCCAGCACCTTGCGGGAGTTAGCCTTCTCCTGAATCTCTTCCCACTGCGCACGCAGACGGTTAATGTCGTGGGTCAGCTCCTCCTCAGAAGCACCCTCCGCCGCGGTACGAACAATCACGCCAGCACCCTCGGGCAGCTTGTCCTTCAGAATCTTCTTCAGGCGAGCACGCTCGGTGTCGGGCAGCTTACGGGAAATACCGGTCATCGAACCACCCGGCACATACACCAGGAAGCGGCCGGGCAGAGAAACCTGGCTGGTCAGGCGGGCACCCTTGTGACCGATCGGGTCCTTGGTGACCTGCACCAGAACCGAATCACCGGGCTTCAGGGCGTTCTCAATCTTGCGGGGCGCACCGTCCAGACCGGTGACATCCCAGTTGACCTCGCCCGCGTACAGCACAGCGTTGCGGCCGCGTCCAATGTCAACGAACGCAGCTTCCATGGACGGCAGGACGTTCTGAACCTTACCCAGGTATACGTTGCCAATCAGCGAATCCTGCTGGGTCTTGGACACGAAGTGCTCAGCCAGCACGCCGTCCTCAAGCACACCAATCTGGATGCGGCCGTCCTTCTGACGAACCAGCATCTGCCGGTCCACAGACTCGCGGCGAGCCAGGAACTCAGCCTCAGTCACGATGTGGCGGCGGCGGCCCAGGGAGCGGGACTCGCGGCGGCGCACACGCTTCGCCTCCAGGCGGGTAGAACCGCGCACACCGGTCACAGTGTTGGATGCGTGAGAGTCAGCCAGGCGCGGCGCACGCACCTTGGTGACGGTCTCAACGTCGTCATCAACGCCGCCCTCAATCTCAATATCTTCGGTACCGCGGCGACGGCGACGGCGACGGTGGCTCGTCACCTCAGCCTCAGCGGCAGCCTCCTCGCGGCGGCGCTCCATACGCTCCTTACGCTTCTGCTCCTCGGCAGCGGCGCGGCGTGCCTCACGCTCCAGCTTGGCGGCAACAGCGAGCTCGCTCAGCTCCTCCGGCTCGGGTGCCATGAACAGCGGCATCGCACCCATGGGGGTACGCGAGCGCAGCTCCTGCAGCTTCTCGCGCTGCAGGTCGCTAATGGTCTTGACGGGTTCGGGAGCTACTTCGGGCTCCTCGGCGGTGGGTTCCTCAGCTGCGGGCTCTTCTGTGGCGGAAGCCTCAGGTGCAGCTTCTTCGGATGCGGATTCCTCAGCAACCGCAGTAGCCTCAGCGGGCTGCTCAGCGGCAGCCTCTTCAGCCTTCTGCTCAGTATCTTCAGCAACAGGAGCTTCAACGGCAGCCTCGGTCTTCTCAGCTTCCTCAGCCTTTGCGGGGGTTACGACCTCAACCTTGGCGGTCTCTTCCTTCACCTCAACGGCAGACTCGGCAGTGGGCTCAGCCACCTTCTTCTCAGCAACCGGCTCAGCAGACTCAGCGGCGGGGGCAACAACTTCCTCCACCTTCGCGGTCTTCTCAACGGTCTCGACCTTAGCGGCCTTCTCCACGACAGCAGGCTCAGCCGCCTTCTTCTCAGCAACCTCAAACAGGCTATTCAGAGTAGAAGCAACCTCGGTCTCAGATACAGCGGGAGCCGCAACCTTCGGTGCCGGCGCGTGCTTAGCCTTAGCGTTACGCAGGTTGGTCAGGCCAGTAGCAATCGCCTCATCCAGGGGAACCTCAGGAGCCTTCTCCTTCTTCGGGCGACCCGGACGGCGGCGCTCAGTACCCTGCTGGGCGTCAGAGCTCTCACGAACATTCTTACGCAGAGTTTCACGGGTCTCTGCAGAGGCGTTCTTCTCCTCCGCGAGGGCGTTCAGCGCCTCAAAAACCCCAAGTTCGACGTTCTTCTCGTCAGACATTAATCTTCTTTCGTTACACCCTGCTCCGCACCGCAAGGATTTTAACAGCGCGCATACAGCGCAAAGCCTAGTTGCT
Organism: Rothia sp. HMSC068E02; assembly: GCF_001813565.1. Classification (NCBI taxonomy): domain Bacteria; kingdom Bacillati; phylum Actinomycetota; class Actinomycetes; order Micrococcales; family Micrococcaceae; genus Rothia; species Rothia sp. HMSC068E02. The sequence continues at coordinate 673,537 of NZ_KV812882.1, read as the reverse complement.
GTCACCGCGGCTCAAGCCTCACCCTACGGCACGCGTTCATCGGCGCTACCGGGCACTATCTCGTTCAGTGCTTCTGCCGTAGGGGGCGAGCGGGCGGAACGCAGAGCGCGCCGCGACGGTCACAGCCACCTCGCTCTCGAGCACGGCACGCTCACACCCTTCCTGGGTGCCCTGCCGGTCTTCGGGTTTCTTCGCCGAGGCGGGCGGCCCGCGCGGTGCGACAGTTATGCTCCGCGGCTTATAGCCGGCGCTCTTCGGGTACTCTCCCTCGATGCGTTGGTGGGGATCTTTATGCGCGTGCGGGGCGCACAAGACACCGTGTTCCATTATACCCGGTAGAGGGTACCTCTAAGCCACCCCGGCACCCTATCTGGGTACCACTCCTCCCCAGCCGGATGCGTGGGCACATTACTGCGGGCACACTGCGGCGGCCGTCTAGCGGGTACGGCAAAGCCGGGCGTACCACTACGCACACCCGGCTTCAAAAAACTTTCAGAGGAGGGGCTAGTCCAGACCCAGTTCCGCATCGCGCGCCTCACGAGCCTGCTGAGCAAGCTTCGGGTCGGTCGGCAGGTACTCCGGACCGGAACCGGTCGCAAACGGAACGCCCAGAATGAAAACAAACGGAGAAACAACCAGCAGAATCACCCACAGCAGCGAGAAGTGACCGGCAGTCAGCAACAGCAGGGCAGTCAGAAAAATAACAGCAGCAGCGCCCATTGCGGCAATTCCGGCAGTCTTCACGGTTCTCCTCGAAGGGGTATCAAGAATCTAGTGTCCAGCAGAACGGCAGGCAGTCAACGCCGCAGGCAAACCCCGCGGACGGCTGCGGCTGACGCCGCTCAAGAATATACCTGACCATTATACGCACCCGCGCCGGCTCCCCGCTGACTTCACGGCTCGGGTCACCGGCGCCTCCCCACTACCCGGCGCCCCAGCCCAGCGCCCCAGCCCGGCATATTCTGCGCAGCCTCACCCACCCGCAGACGCAACAACGCCCCGGCACCAACAGGCACCGGGGCGTTGCATGTTCGGGGCATCAGCCCTCAAATGCTTAGCGCATCATATTCACAATGACCTCAAAGAAGCGGATCACGATGATGCCGAAAATCAGGATCAGCCACAGGCTAATCGCAAACCACGACCAGCCGCGCGCGCTCTCACGCATCGACTGCGACGCCGGAATAACACCCGCCGAAATATTGCGGACCGTGGTCTTCACAAAAAGCGTGATGGTCATAACCCACACGATCATGCAGAACAGGCACAGGGCGTTGATCTGGAACGTCGTCTGGTACCACAGCCACATAATGAATGCGGTCGCCGCCGCCAAACCAATGTTCATGCACACCCAGAACCACTTCTTAAACTGTGCGCCCGCCATAATCGCGGCACCGATAGTCACCACAATCGAAAAGCCCACCAGACCAATGAACGGGTTCGGGAAGCCGAACGCTTCCGCCTGAGGGGTGCGCATCACCGTGCCGCAGCTGAGCAGGGCGTTAATATCGCAGACCGTGGAGTGGCCGGCATCAATGTAAATCTGCAGCCGCTCATACACCAGAATCGCTGAAGAAATGAGTGCAATCAGGCCGGCGCCAACCAGCCAGAATCCGAGCTGTCGGTCTGAGTAGCCGCCCGGGGTTCCCGCATGCCCGTGCTGCGCTTCGTTCTCAGCCTCAGCGTGGACGGGCTCGGTAGTACTCGATGCGGCGGTACTCATACGACTCCTTTAGATAGTGTTTTACGGTGGTACTCACCGGCGCGGCATAGCCAGCACCCCGGAAGCAGTACCCCATTTATCCTAGCCTCTCACATTGCTCAATAGCACGCCATTAGCTTCTACATTTACTATATGACGCCTCAAATCATGCAAATAGGCGCATTTTTGTGACGTACCTTAAACACAAAAGCCCCGGAAGGAGCCCGCAACGTAGCGGCGGGCGGGACCTTCCGGGGCATGGTGCGCATGTTTTCTATGGCATTCGCCTCATCGACGCGCGGCGGCTCCCACGGCAACTACCGTGGAGCGCACAGACGGCACGTGAGGGCAGTGCGTTAGGGCAGCGGGTGGGTGTACGACTCGTCAAAGAACAGCTGCTCCAGCTCCACCGCGCGGCTAAAGAACTCGCGGGCACGCTGCGCATCCGACGGGCCCACACGGTCCAGTTCGCGGCGCAGGAAATCAACCAGCTCACGGAACTCCGGGTAGTCGTGCAGGGTAATCCACTCGTGGTGCACAAACGATTCGGGACGCTTGGCGGGAGCCTTCGACGCCCAATCCAGGTACAGGCCCTCGCAAACCACCAGCACCGACAGGATCGCCGCGTAGCTGCCGCTAGCCGCCGCGTCGAGGAAGAGACGCTTGAAGCCGGTGGTCGCCTCCGTATCGGGCATGGAGTCACGCTGATGTTCGGTCACGCCCAGAGTCTCAAAACAACGCAGGAAGTAAGTGTTCTCATCGCCCGCAATCTCGCCGGCAAACTGCGCCAAGCGCAGGCGACCCGCGAGAGTATCAGCGTTAGCAATCGCGCCACCAATCAGGGCGAGGAAGGTATCGAGGAAGCGGTAGTCCTGCACCAGGTACCCCGCCATGACCTGCGGGGCAATCGAGCCGTCAAAAAGCTCAGCAACAAAGCGGTGATTCGTGGCGGCAAGCCAGGTGTCGAGGTTCTCCTGGCGTAGGGACTCGGTGAACGAATCGGTGCCAATCAAATCGGTGAAGGGTGCGGGCATGATGGGTGCCTTTCACTATGTGGCATACCGTCGCTGGTATGCGTATGTGTGCGGGTGTGTTGGTGCGGCCTCAGGCGTTGGGGCCGGCGCCTCAGCGAATATAGCACCGTGACGCCAAGGCGCGCCCGGTTTTGCGCCCCGGTGCCCACAAATTTTCGTTCTTTTCGATTTTTTGGATGGGTGAGAGCGGATGATGCCGGTCAAACTCGCACGATTGGGGTTAGATGAGAGCCCATGGGAACACGTGAGAAATCATGCGTTCGAGTGGGAGCACGAGGGCAGAGGCGCGAAAAAACGGGGTGCCACTCCCCCAGCCAGTACAACCAACCGGAGGGCGGCACCCCGCCTCATCTCTGCAACCTCAACGGGTCGCCTTAGTGATCCGCATCGTCCTCGGAATCATCATCACCGAAGAAATCATCGGTGTACGAATCGCCCAGCGGCAGACCCAGCGAATCCTCCAGCGAAGAACCCGCCGCAGACTCGCCACCCAGCTCAGCCATGATGCCGTCCAGCAGCTCATCCGGCTCAGCAGAGGCAGCCGCAGCCGCCGCGGCAGCCAGAGTCGAAGCCGACGCCGCACCCGCAGAACCCGCATAGGCACCCTCGGCGCCCAGCTCATCCGGCAGCTCTTCAGCCTCAGCGCCGGGGGTCTTCGCCTCCTCATGCGCCGCCAGCAGGGTACGCGCCTCACCAATGACCGTAATCGAACCGGTAATCAGCACGCCCGCCGACTCCTGCTCAAAGAGGGCGTTCTCCATGGCGGTGGCAATCGCCTCGTCCAGGTGCTCAAACACCTCAATCGAGTCTTCATCCAGACCCGCATCCAGCGCCAGCTCGTGCAGACGCTCCGGCGCAATCGCACGCGGCGAATCCGACGCCGCCAGGTACAGGCGGAAGGTACCGTCAGAAGCGTCAACGTACTCTTCGCGCATGGTCTCAAACATGCCCAGAGCATCCTTCTCACCCAAAATACCGACCACGGAATGCAGGTGCGACAGCTTGAACGCCTCGGTCAGCGCAGCCGCGGACGCACGCACGCCGTGCGGGTTGTGGCCCGCATCCAGGATGGTCAGCGGCTCGGTGCGCACAACCTCCAGACGGCCCGGCGAGCGCACCGTCTCAAACGCGGTACGCACCACGTCCTCGGGCAGCTGACGCTGACCGCCGAAGAACGCCTCCACGGCGGCGAGAGCCACCACGGCGTTCTGCGCCTGATGCGCACCGTGCAGGGACAGCGGCACATCCGGGTACTCGCCCGCCAGTCCGCGCAGGGTCAGCAGCTGACCGCCGACCGCAAGCTCACGGGAGACAACGCCGAACTCCACGCCCTCAAAGGCGAAGGATGCTTCCTTCTCGCGGGCGGAGGCGAGCAGCACGTCCGCCGCTTCCGGGTCCTGTACCGCAGAAATCAAGAAGCCGCCGGGCTTGATAATGCCGGACTTTTCGGTCGCAATCTCGGCGAGGGTTTCGCCCAGCATGTCGGTGTGGTCCAGACCGATCGGGGTGACCACGGAAACCACGCCGTCGGCAACGTTCGTGGAGTCCCAGGTGCCGCCGATACCGACCTCGAGCACCACCACGTCCACCGGCTCATCCGCGAAAATCGCGAAGGCGAGCACGGTAACGGACTCGAAGAAGGTCAGGGCGGGCTCGCCGCGGGAGGTCATCTCCGCGTCCACAATCTGCAGGTAGGGGGCAATTTCCTCCCAAATGCGCACGAAGGTGGCGTCCGGTACGGGCGCGCCGTTAATGCAGATACGTTCGGTGACGCTTTCGAGGTGCGGGCTGGTAAAGCGGCCCACACGCAGGTCGTGGCCGAGCAGCAGCGCCTCAATCATGCGGGCGGTGCTGGTCTTACCGTTCGTGCCGGTGATGTGGATGACCGGCGCGGCACGGTGCACGTCGCCGAGGATTTCGACGGCGCGCGCCACAGCGTCCAGGCGCGGGGCCATCTTATTTTCGGGGGCGCGCGCCAGCAGCTCGCCGTAGACCCGCTCCACGCCCTCGGGATCGGGAATTGCGGGGTAATTCTTCTCGCTCATTGTTCTCCTCACTGGGATAGCCGGTTGCGGCACCGGCCGAGTCTCCGCCGTGCGGCGGGATAGACGACGGGCCGCCCCGCCCAATCAAGGGACGGGACGGCCGTACGGTTCAGGCGTTTTATGCCTTGGCTACGCTAATGCTCAGCTCGGCTGCTTCGCTCAGCTGCAGGGACACGGCGAGGGTTTCACCGGTCACCAGTGCTTCGTTGGTGCGCAGAGCTGCCAGAGTTTCCTCCGGTGCCGCGATGCTCAGGTTGATGCGGTCCGCAACGTTCAGGTCGGCGTCCTTACGTGCCTGCTGAATAGCGCGGATGGTGTCGCGGGCGATACCCTCGGCTACCAGCTCGTCGGTCAGCTCAATGTTGAGGACCAGGAAGCCGCCGGGCAGAACCGCAGCCGCAGTGTGCTCAGCACCCTCAGCGTCAGCGGCAACCACGGTTGCCAGCTCGTATTCGCCCTCTTCCAGAGCCAGGCCGCCGTCCAGAGCTGCCACGCCGACCAGGACGGTACCGTCCTCGGTCACGGTCCAGTCACCGGACTTGGATGCCTTAATGGCAACCTGCACCTGCTTGCCCAGGCGCGGACCTGCCGCACGTGCGTTGACCTTCAGCTGCTGGGAGATGCCGTAGTCGGCGGGGTCGACGGTGTCGGCGCTGACCAGCTCCACCTGGCGCAGGTTCAGCTCGTCCTCGACGATGTTCGCGAAGTACTCCGCGCCCTTCTCACCGAAAGCGGTGCCCAGGGCTGCGAACTGCTCGGGTGCGATCGCCACGGTCATCTTCTGCAGCGGCTGGCGCACGCGGATCTTCTTTTCCTTGCGCAGTGCCGAACCGGCGGAGCAGACCTCACGCACGGTCTGCATAAGAGCCAGCAGGTCGGACTCGTCAGCGAAGGCGGATGCCTCGGGCCAGTCAGCCAGGTGCACGGAGCGTTCACCGGTGAGGCCGCGGTAGATTTCCTCGCTGCTGAGCGGCAGCAGGGATGCGGCGACCTTCGACACGGTCACCAGTGCGGTGTAGAGGGTGTCGAATGCGTCGGTATCTTCGTTGAAGAAGCGCTCGCGGGAGCGGCGCACGTACCAGTTGGTCAGTGCGTCGGCGTATTGGCGCAGGGATTCGCAGGCGTTCCAGATGTCGTAGGAGTCCATCGCTGCGGTGACCTGCTCGATGAGTTCGCGGGTCTTGCCGAGGATGAAGCGGTCCATCACGTGCTGCGAGTCGTACTTGAGCTTTGCGCTGTAGCCTTCGCCGTTGTTGGCGGCGTTAGCGTACAGGGCGAAGAAGTGGTAGACGTTCCACAGCGGCAGCATGACCTGGCGAACACCCTCACGGATGCCCTGTTCGGTCACGATCAGGTTGCCGCCGCGCAGAATCGGCGAGGACATCAGGAACCAGCGCATTGCATCGGAGCCGTCGCGGTCGAGGACCTCGGAGACGTCCGGGTAGTTACGCAGGGACTTGGACATCTTCTGACCGTCCGAGCCGAGCACAATACCGTGGCTGATGACGTTCTTGAACGCGGGGCGGTCGAAGAGTGCGGTCGCCAGTACGTGCAGCACGTAGAACCAGCCGCGGGTCTGACCGATGTACTCGACGATGAAGTCTGCCGGGTAGTGGTTCTCGAACCATTCCTGGTTCTCGAAGGGGTAGTGCACCTGTGCGTAGGGCATGGAGCCGGAGTCGAACCAGACGTCGAGCACGTCTTCCACGCGACGCATGGTGGACTTACCGGTCGGGTCGTCTGGGTTCGGGCGGGTCAGCTCGTCAATGTACGGGCGGTGCAGGTCGGGTTCGCCGTCCTTGTTCAGGGGCAGGCGGCCGAAGTCTGCCTTGAGCTCTTCGAGGGAGCCGTACACGTCCATGCGCGGGTAGTTCGGGTCGTCCGAAACCCACACGGGGATCGGGGAGCCCCAGAAGCGGTTACGGGAGATGGACCAGTCGCGTGCGTTCTCAACCCACTTGCCGAACTGGCCGTACTTCACGTTTTCCGGGATCCAGTTGATCTGCTTGTTCAGCTCGTACATGCGGTCCTTGAAGTCGGTGACCTTCACGTACCAGGAGGTGATTGCACGGTAGATGAGCGGGGTGCGGCAGCGCCAGCAGTGCGGGTAGGAGTGCACGTAGGACTTCTCGCGGATCAGCACATCGTCTGCCTTGAGGGCGTTGATGATGGTGCGGTTCGCGTCGAATGCCTGCACGCCCGCGATTTCAGCCAAGGCGGTGGAGCCGGAGGCGGTAGGCTCGGCGAAGAGGTTCAGGAACTTTGCGCCTTCGTCGAGGGAGAGGATCACGGGGATGCCGTAACCTTCACAGACCTTCTGGTCGTCTTCACCGTAGGCGGGTGCCTGGTGGACGATGCCGGTACCGTCACCGGTGGTGACGTAGTCGGCGACGAGGATCTGCCAGGAGGTTTCGGTGCCCCACTTTTCGGCGTCTGCGAAGTAGTCCCAGAGCGGGGTGTAGCGCACGTGCTCGAGCTGGGAGCCGGTGTAGCGTGCGGTGACGGCTGCGTCTGCGTCCTTTTCGGGCTGGTCGCCTTCGTAGCCGAGGTCCTTGGCGTAGGAGCCGAGCAGCTCGGAGGCGAGCAGGAAGGAGCGACCCTCGAACTTGCCTGCGCCGGGTACGACGGAGTATTCGATCTCGGGTCCGACGGCGAGTGCCTGGTTGGTGGGCAGGGTCCAGGGGGTGGTGGTCCATGCGAGTGCTTCGACGCCGTCGAGTTCTGCGGCGACCTTCTCGTCAGCGCCGAGGGCGGTGTCTGCGGTGAGGCGGAATGCGACGGTGACGGTCTGGTCCTGGCGGTCCTTGTACACGTCGTCGTCCATGCGCAGCTCGTGGTTGGAGAGGGGAGTCTCGTCCTTCCAGCAGTAGGGCAGCACGCGGAAGCCCTGGTAGGTCAGGCCCTTGTCGTAGAGGCGCTTGAACGCCCAGATGACGGACTCCATGTACTCGACGTTCAGGGTCTTGTAGTCGTTTTCGAAGTCGACCCAGCGTGCCTGGCGGGTGACGTACTTTTCCCACTCGTTGGTGTACTTGAGCACGGATGCGCGGGCAGCGTCGTTGAAGTTGTCGATGCCCATTTCGAGGATTTCGCGCTTGTCGGTCATGCCGAGCTGCTTCATTGCCTCGAGTTCTGCGGGCAGGCCGTGGGTGTCCCAGCCGAAGCGGCGTTCTACCTTGTGGCCGCGCTGGGTCTGGTAGCGCGCGACGAGGTCCTTGGCGTAGCCGGTGAGCAGGTGGCCGTAGTGGGGCAGGCCGTTAGCGAAGGGAGGGCCGTCGTAGAAGACGAATTCGTTTTCGCCGTTTTCGCCTGCGGGGCGGTTCTCGACGGATGCGGAGAAGGTGTTGTCCTTCTTCCAGTAGTCGAGGACTGCCTCTTCGAGTGCGGGGAACTTGGGCGATGCGGTGACGCCGCTTCCTGCGGCTTCGAAGGCGCTCGCCTTGGGGTAAACATGGGACATGTGTTTGTGCGCCCTTATCTGTTGTTCTCAACGCTGAGAGGTTGGGGCGACAGGGTACGTAGCACTCGTCGTCCCACCGTTTCAGCGGGTGAGGATTGACATGACGGGTGCAAGGACGCCTGGGCATCGCTGACTTGCCCGGGTTGTGCCGGGGGTCGGGATGCGGCGCGGTACCACCTTGCTTACTGATTTAACAGCTCAACGCACCGAACCCTCCCGGGGCTACGTGGCGTCGCGGTGTATGTCCGCGATACCTAGCCACCGGAAGAGCGGCGCGTTGGGCGGGTATCAGTCGCTTATTACAGCTATATCGGGCTTAACCGTCCGGTTCTACTGGGACTACATCTCTTCCGCTAAGACACCCTCGCCGCAGCGATTGGCGGGTGTCCGCAGGTGCGGTCCGTTCTTCCGAATTGCTCGCCGGTGATGGCCGGGTCGTTGCAAACACTAATAGTTTATGTGGCTTTTGTGTCTGTATGCAACCCCGCGGGGTGTGGGTTTGAACAGCACTTTTCTAATGCACCGATACTGGAGGCGCAAAACAGAATGGTTCTTCGTTCGGCGATATCTAGAGCGAGTAGGGGGCTTAAGGGGTCTTGCCCCACCCCGCACTCGGGCGTGTTTAAGGATGTATGTTTTTACATTCCTTGCGTGTTGCTTTAAGTGGGTTTCAATTTTTTCAAGGGAGCCTGCGGGATTAGTGTCGGTACAACCACAAGATATGGGGTGAACACCGATGTAATTCCACTAGATATTCACCTCTGCAAGTTTTCATCCCCTCAGTATTCCGTGTGGGAACCGGTTTTTCCGGATGGTTCAGCAATGCATAGCGGGTGAATAGAGTGCATATTTGGGGATTGCCGAGCGGGTTTCCCCTTATTGAATCGGGTATTTCTTCTGGACTATTGAAGACTTCCTTACGGTCAGAAGATTAAACTAAACACCCTCCTCTCCCCCGCCTTTTGGAAATACTGAGGCGCAGCTCTTTTATTTTTCAAGTCATAAATATGACCGAAATCACTTAGCTCGACATGCGCGCAACCCCCTCGCCAAGTAGTCGCCTCCATCACATAACTCCTCACCAGCAGGGGGCAGCCGTAATACTTTACAGTGATTGATATCTTGAATGCCCCATAGGCTCTCAGGGATTACTAAGGTGCTTTTTCGTGCATTTTGAGCTCAAAATAGTCTAAAATGAATCGTGTAACACATCAATGATGATTCGATAACATCTACCCTCTCACCGGGGCGCGACCACAGCAGTCTCAAAGATGAGTTCACCAGTACCTCTAGCCCACGGCGTGAGGTACACCCGAGGTCACTTCCGGACAGGGTCTGAAACCGCGGCACCTACCCGAAGTTTCACCCCCTTTCACGACCTCGCCCAACACGCCATACAACCACGCGCCCGCCGCCGGGTGCCCCGAGCCTGCCTCGGAAAAAATCAAGGAGTTCACCGATGCTCTCACCCGACCGCTCTTCGAGTACCCGTTCCGCTACTTCCCGCCTCTTAAGCCGCCGCACCCTGCTACTCGGTGGCGCGGTTTCCCTCATGGCTGGTTGCGCCTCCGATATTCGCCCACTGAGCGAAGAGGCAAAAGCTAAGGTAGGCTCCCCCGCCCCTTCCGCGAGCGCTTCACCTTCTGCATCTAGTTCGGCATCTGCTACCGCTACTTCCTCCGCGAGCGCTTCGGCAAGTGCTTCAGCAAATGCCACAAGCAGCTCGTCCAGTGCGGCACGCGTACCCGTCTCCGAGGATGCGCTGGTCGAGGGCTGGCAGAAGTACCCCGGCCCTCTGAAGCTGACCGGCGAATACATGGGCGAGTACCAGCCCGCAACGGATTCTTCCCCTGCGAAGAACGTACCTAAGCCTCTCAAGACCGTTCCGCACCGTGAGGACCCGACCTTCCAGGGCGCCTACGAGACGTTGCGTGCCTACTACAGTGCTCAGATCACCGCGCTCAAGGATGGCCACTATGCAGATCAGGCGATTGAGCTGACCTACCCGGCAGACAAGAGCGCCATCGACGAGGTTAAAGCAGTCAAGGAACTGTATGAGCAGAACGGCTGGTACATGGACTTCACGTGCAGCATTTCCATGCGGAATACGGAGCCTCGAACCGCCCTGAAGAACGGTGACGGCTACGTAGAAATCATGATGGACGCCAAGTATTCTGCCACCGCCATCCATCAGCCGGACGGCACCGAGCGCAAGATACCGGCGATTACTCAGGTAGCCATTCCGCACGTGATGCTCTACACCGAGGGTAAGTGGTGGCGAATCGGCAACGATTATCTGAACGAGCGTCTGAATGGCGGCAAGGGCTCTTCCGACTCTTCTGGCTCCGGAGGTTCCAGTTCCGCAGGTTCTAGCGGTTCTTCGTCCTCGGGCCGAGGCTCCACTAAGGTCTAAATCTGCATGCGCATAGTCCGGCGCGGTCTAAACTAGCCCCGTTTCATCAATTTCATACGCACTAGCCCAAAGTCGTGACGGTACACCCCCTGCACCTCACCGACTTTGGGTTATTGCGTCTTAAAGACAATGTTCAGGGTTTTTTGACGAAGTTTTAAAACCAGTCTTCTATAGTAAGAAGTGGATACTTCATACCGCCGCAGTTCACGCTCCGGCACACCCGTATCCCGGTACCCCCCCTGTACCGCACACAATACAAAAACGATGAGGCGGATCCTTTCGTACGCATCACAGCGTTGTGAAGCGAGCTACCTCGATCAACCACTTTCAGGAGATACCATGTCCTTCCGGCCGAGTGCACACACCAGCTTCTCTGCTAACGACCGAAACGGATTGACCCGCCGCGCCGCGCTCTTGGGCGGTCTGACCGCCGGCGCTTTCGCCCTGGCAGGATGCGCCTTCAACAAGGATATTCGCCCCACCGGTAGCGGCGACACTTTCTCCGGCTCCCCGAGCGCCTCCGCCTCCCCCTCGGCGTCTGTGTCGGCTTCGCCTTCTGAGTCTGCCTCGGCTTCGGCCTCCGCTTCGTCTTCGTCCTCGTCAAGCCGTAGTAGCGCGAAGATTATTCCGTCCGACGAGTTCTTGAAGGACTATAAGAAGTACATTGGCGACGTCAAGTACGAGTACAAGCCCGCCATTGCGCACTATGTTGAGCCGACCGACACCTCCCCCGCGAAGAACGTCCCGATCCCGGTCATTGATACGGTGGCTCAGCGTACCGTCAGTCTCGAGGGCGCCTACAAGACCCTGGCTGCTTACCAGAGCGCGTACATTGCTGCGATGTACAACGGCGACCTGCAGTACCTCAAGGGTCTGGTCCACGGCGCTGACAGCGGTCTGGTCAACAATCTGAAGGCTATTGCTAAGCTCTACGCTGCGGGTGGTTGGACTAAGGACTACGAGAGTAAGCTGAGCATCCGTGACGATCTCGATGCGAAGGCTCTTGCCTCTTCCGATTTGGCTGTTGTGGCGTTCCCCTGCCGGGATGTCGTCAAGGAATACACCATCTACCAGAAGGGCACGGGTGAGGTTCAGAAGGCAAGCACCCTGGATGTCGTGATCTACGTGGTGTACGCCGAGGGCAAGTGGCGCGTGACCAGCCGCGAGTACTTCGTGTCGGAGTACAGCGACCAATTCCGCAAGGTCTTTGAGGGTCCCTCTGCTTCTGCAAGCAAGTCTAGCGGTGGCGGCTCCGGCAGCTCCGGTGGCTCTAGCTCCGGTAGCAGCAGCGATTTCAAGGTCTAGGCTCTGAGATTCTAAGCTCCAAGATTAGGATTTGAGCGCAGCGCCCCTGATGAAAGCGGGGCGGGTATCAACTGATACCCGCCCCGCTTTCGTATGTTCCTGTGCTTCTGTACCGCAGCGCTCCCCCGCTACTGCGCCAGCGAGCGCCTCAGCGCCCGGCAGGTGGCAACTACAGCACAGCAATACCAGCAGGCACAGCAACAGCCCCGCTCCTTGGCAACTAGGAAAACCAAGGATGCGGGGCTGTGCAATACTATCTGGCGCGTAGCTGGACTATCTAGCGCATAGCTACCTGGCGCGCCGCCTTCTAGGAGGTGGAACGCTCACGCAGACGCTCGTGAACCTCGCTCACAAAGCGGTTCTGATTATCGCGAGCATAATGCACGACCTCACCGATGACGGTAATAGCCGGTGCCTTAACCGATGCGCAATCCACCTGAGCGTTCTCAAGGGTCGTGACAGTCACACGCTCCTTCTCCGAGAAACCGTTCTCGATGGTTGCCAGCGGCGTGTCAGCCTCAATCCCACGAGAGAGCAGAGACGCCACCGTATCGGGCAGAGTGCGAACGCCCATCAGCAGCACCACAGTGCCCTGTGCACGCAGGGTCGCCTCAACCGCCGAAACTTCGGTCTCCGACAGGCCGGAGTGACCAGAAATGACGGTGAAAATCGAGGACACCTTACGCAGGGTCACCGGAATCGCCGCACGCGCAGGAACCGCAATAGCGCTGGTAATGCCGGGGATAACCTCGGCCTCCAGGCCAGCGGCGATGCACGCATCCAGCTCTTCAGCGCCGCGACCGTACACGTACGGGTCGCCGCCCTTCAAACGCACCACGGTCTTACCCGAGAGCGCGTAATCAATCATGAGCTGCTGAATGCGGGACTGCGGAACAGCGTGCTTACCGGGAACCTTGCCCACATCAACGATGAGGGCGTTCGGCGCGTACTCGCCGTACTCCTGCGGGGCGAGGTGATCCAGAAGGACCACGTCCGCCTCGCTCAGGGCACGCGCCGCACGCAGGGTCAGCAGGTCAGCGGCACCGGGGCCGCCACCCACAATGTAGACCTTGCCGGGGTTCTCAGCAGGCTCGCCGGGCAGAAGAATGCCGCGTTCCGTCACGCTATCGTCCAGGGTGTGCCCGGGCGCCCCGCCCGCGAGGATTTCGTCAATAGTGGCGAACTCGCGGGGCGGGAACGGAGGAATCTTCGGGCACATACTACGCTGCCGGGACCGGGTTGAGGTCACTGGGCTTGCCCACGGGAATCTTGGCACCGGTCAGCAGGACGGTGTTGGACTCGCCAGCTTCTGCCGCCGCAATTTCCTCGGGGGTTGCGGGGCGAATCTGCTCGCGCTCCAGCACATACAGGTGCGAACCCTCGTCGCTGCCGTTGGGCTCGTTGATGAAGGCGCGGAAGCGGCGCAGACGGCGCTCGTCGCGCAGGGTTGCTGCCCACTCGTCCTCGTAGGAGTCAACGTGACGCTGCATGTCGCGCTCCAGGTCCTCGCACACGCCCAGGGAGTCCTCAATGAGGACGGACTGCAGGTGTGCCAGACCGTCGCCGTGCTCCTCATCCAGATCCTCGAGCCAGCGAGCGGTACGCTGCAGCTTGTCTGCGGTACGGATGTAGTACATCAGGTAGCGGTCAATGTAGCGGATGATGTCCTCGCTGGAGGCGTCCTTGACGAAGAGGCGACCGTGAGCGGGGTTTGCACCACCGTTACCGCCCAGGTACAGGTTCCAGCCGTTGGTGGTTGCAATCAGACCAACGTCCTTGCCCTGTGCCTCAGCACATTCACGGTTACAACCGGAAACGCCGAACTTGAACTTGTGCGGGGAACGCAGACCGCGGTAACGGTTCTCCAGCTGGATTGCCATGCCGGTAGAGTCCTGAACACCGAAGCGGCACCAGGTCGAACCCATGCAGGACTTCACGTTACGCAGGGACTTACCGTATGCCTGACCGGATTCGAAGCCGGCATCCACCAGGCGCTCCCAAATGTAGGGCAGCTGCTCCAGGCGAGCACCGAACATACCGATACGCTGCGCACCGGTAATCTTCACATACAGACCGAACTCTTCAGCGACCTCTGCGATGACGCCCAGCTTCTTAGCGGGAATCTCACCTGCAGGAATACGCGGAACGACGGAGTAGGTACCGTTCTTCTGCATGTTCGCCAGTGCGCGGTCGTTGGTCTCCTGAATACCACCGCGGCCTGCGTCCAGGACGTAGGAGTTGCGGAAGGAGGAGAGAATCGACGCAACGGTCGGCTTACAGATTGCACAGCCGTCGCCACCGCGGCCGAAGCGTGCCAGAACGGAGTCAAAGTCGTCCAGGTTGGTCAGGCGCACAGCCTCAGCCAGCTCCGCACGGGAGAAGTCGAAGTGCTCACACAGTGCCTTGGAGACGGTCAGACCCATCTTCTTCATCTGCTGTTCCAGAGTCTTCTGCAGCATCGGAACACAGGAACCACACTGGGTACCCGCGGTGGTGCAGGACTTCAGGGATGCAACATCGTGGTTGCCGTCAACGATAGCCTCGCGGACAGCACCGAAGCTGATGTTGTTGCAGGAACACAGGATTGCGTCGTCGGGCAGTTCGGTGTCGGGGATGCCGTCGCCGCCGCCAGCTGCGGTCAGGTAAACGTTCGGTTCAGCGGGCAGTTCGCGGCCGAGCAGGGGCTTAAGGGAGTCGAAGGGAGCGGTGTCACCGACGAACACGCCACCGAGCAGGGTCTTTGCGTCGCCGCTAGTCACGATCTTCTGGTACATGCCGCGTGCGGGGTCTGCGAACAGAACCTCGAGGCAACCCTCGGTGGTGCCGCGGCGGTCACCGAAGCCAGCCACCTGAACGCCGGAGAACTTCAGCTTGGTTGCGATGTCGAACTCTTCAACCTGAGCTTCTTCGTTGTCGTTGAGCAGGTTAGCTGCCACAGCATCAGCCATAGCGTTAGCCGGTGCGACCAGACCCCAGGTGCGGCCCAGCACGCAGGCGACCTCACCGATAGCCCAAATGTGCTCGTCGGAGGAGTGGCATGCGTCGTTGACGAGAATACCGCCGCGCTCGCCCAGTGCCAGGTCGGCGTCGCGTGCCAGCTCGTCGTTGGGGCGAATACCGGCACCGAAGACCACCATGTCGGCGGGCAGGGTGCGGATTTCTGCATCCTCAGAAGGAGAATCTGCGATGGAGACGGAGACGACGTTGCCGTCAGCGTCCTTGTTGATACCGGAGATGTACACGCCGGTCTCAATGTCAATGCCGGTTGCCTTAATCTGGGCGTTCACGGCGTAACCGCCGCCCTGGTCAACCTCAACGGAGAGGAGCCAGGGTGCCACGTCCAGGATGGTGGGCTCTGCGCCCAGGTCCTTCAGACCCTCAGCTGCTTCGAGGCCGAGCAGACCGCCACCGACGACGACACCGCGGGGTGCGCGGCCGAGGGTGGACTGCAGGCGCTTGACCTCGGAGACCATGTTCTTCACGTCGTCAATGGTGCGGAAGACGTGTGCGGCGTCCGAGTTAAGAATGGGGATACGAACCGCGCGGGAACCGGTTGCGAAGACCAGCACGTCATAGGGGTACTCGTTGCCCTCGGTGTCGGTAACAACGCGGCGGGTGCGGTCAAGCTTCTCTGCGTGGCAGTTGTTGACCAGGTTGATGTTCTCTGCATTCCACAGTTCGGGATCACCGAGGGTCAGGTCCTTCTCGGTGTCCTTGAAAATCTTCTCGATAGCAACGCGGTCGTAGGGGATGTAGGGCTCGTCGTTGAGGACGGTGATGGTGTCCGCTGCGCGACCGGCAGCTTCAGCGCCTTCGTGGTACGCGCGTACAAAACGCCACGCAGCGGGGCCTGCGCCGACAACGAGAATGTTGCGGGGAGTGTGCGACATGGATTTTCCTTCCTAGTTGTAATGCAGGTAGTTCATGGCACTTATCTACCCTCAGTGTGCGACTGGATCGTGCCCAGCATTGGAACTCCTAGTTTCCGTACCGTTGGGCTCGTACCTGATGCGTACCGAGTAGTTGAAGCACCCGCTTCTTTAGAATGCATCTGAAAATTACGAAACATTTTTGTGTGGGATTATGTTGTTTTCTTCAGGCAGTCAAAAGGCGTTTTAAACTACGACTTTTATCGTACACTCTAGCGCGGGGTCGAGGCATCGAAAATCCGCATTTTTTGGGAAAATTTTCTAAAAAATCCGCGGAATATCGGGCTGAAATAGGGTATTCTTACCTTACCTGAAATTAAATTAGGTAAGGCTAATCTATGAAATTTGAGATCATCTTTTAGGGTAAAAATAACCTTTAGCACCCTCCGCGTGCCCCATTTCCAAATGTGGGTTTCATAAGGTAAACTCCAAACAAAGAACACACGAACCGCTATTGTGTCCTGCACCCCGCGCGGCGCAGACCACCACTTCGAAAGGAAACCCCCATGGCTGAGAACTGGGTACGCATCTGCGCCGAATCTGACCTCGAAGAAAACTGGGGTGAAGTCGCCCTGGTCGACGGCTACCAGTACGCCATCTACAAGACCAAGCACGGCATCTTCGCCAGCGACCACCTCGACCCGCACAGCCAGGCACTGGTCCTCGCACGCGGCATCGTCGGCGAGAAGAATGGCAACCCCACCATCACCTCCCCCCTCTACAAGGAGGTCTACGACCTGACCACCGGCGAGTGCCTCTCCGACCCCTCCTACTCCATCAAGGTCTACCCCGTAGAGGTCCGCGACGGCGACGTCTACCTCAAGACCGCCTAAACACTCACACTTCACAACTCAAACACAGCAACACAAAAAACCTCGGGAACATAACGTCCCGAGGTTTTTTGTATGGATTTTCAGAAGCCCCGAATCAGGTGAGTGAACAGCGAGCGCACTAGCCTGATTTTAAGTCATCTAGGCGGCATCCAGCTGGGCAATAGCGGCATCCATGCGGTCAATAAAGCACTCCGCCACCACGGCAGCAGAAGCACCACCCTGCGCGTTCACCAGCGGCGAGGCAACCTTCACCGGCACACCGGTCGACTCAGCATCACGGCGCATCTTACCGGCGAAGAAACCCTCCGCTAGAAGGTAGGTTGCAGCAAACTTAGGCTGATGCTCAGCAACCACCTCGTGGAACTTCGGATCGATAGCGGCAACGAAGCCGTGATGCACCGGGGTGTTCAGTTCCTCAGCCAGCAGCTCAGCGGCACGGCTCATGTCCGCGCGACCATCAGCACGAGAAGAACCCGCAGCACCCTGCACAACAGGGCCGTCGCCGGGAGTCCAACCAGCCTCTTCCAAGCGGGCGCGGGTCAGTGCGGCAAGGCGCGCATCCGGGCCCAGAGACTCGCCAATACTAATACGCTCAATACCGCTATTGCGTGCGGCACGGCGCAAATCCACCTGAGTGTGGAAACCGGTCGACAGCAGAATCGGCACGATCACGCAGGGCTCATCATTGGGCAGAGAGGCTGCGGCATCATCAACGCTGGGAGATTCCACATCCACATATGCGGCGTGGATACGGTACTCCACGCCGTCGTTACGCTGCGCGAGCAGGAACTTGATCTGCTCACGAATCAGCGTAATAGCCTCGCGACCGGCGACCGAGTCGGTGCCGTGCGAGGTTGCGATTACATTCAGAATAGTCATATTTCCATTGTATGAAAGGAACACCCCGCTTCCCCACTCATGAACACGAGTGACGAAACGGGGTGTTGCACGAAGGCTAAATTTTAGCTCTTGCGGCGGCGTGCCACGACCAGTGCGGTACCTGCAGCCAGGGTGATAGCACCAGCTGCTGCTGCGAACATAGCGCCGGATGCGCCGGTCTGTGCCAGCTTCGAGGAGGAGCTACCGGAGGTCGAGGAACCACCTGCGGAAGAACCACCGTTAGAGGAACCGCCGTTGGAGCCGCTCACACCCAAGTTGTCGGAGGCGCCGGAACCTGCGTCAGAACCGCCGTTGGAGCCACCCTTGTGGCCGGCTGCGTTCTGGTCAGCGGTGCTGCTCTCAGAAGCAGAAGCGCTCGCGGATGCAGACTCACTTGCGGAAGCGCTCGCGGACGCGGATGCACTCGCAGATGCAGACTCGCTAGCCGATGCGGTCACCGATGCGCTGCTGGAGCTGCTTGCGGAGCTCGATGCGCTCGCAGAAGCGCTCGAAGAAGCAGACGCGCTAGCGGATGCAGACGCGCTCACCGAGGGGGTCACAGCGGGAACGCTCGGAACCGCGGTCGGGGAAGCGCTCACCGATGCGCTCGGAGTTGCAGAAGCACTCGGGGCTACAGAAGGAGCCACGGATGCGGTCGGCAGAGACGGCGAGGTGGGCTCTTCCGAAGGTGCTGCGGTGGGTTCTGCGGTCACGCTGGGCTCAGCGGTTGCAGAGGGTTCCACGGTCGGCTCAGCAGTCGGTTCTGCGGTGACAGAAGGTTCTGCAGTAGCAGAAGGCTCCGCAGTCGGCTCAGCGGTGGGAGCAACGGTCGGCTCAG
>NZ_KV812882.1:518592-654999 GCF_001813565.1 Rothia sp. HMSC068E02 | reverse complement strand
TCGGCTCAGCGGTGGGAGCAACGGTCGGCTCAGCAGAGGGTGCCTCGGTGGGCGCAACAGTCGGCTCAGCGGACTTAGTGGGCTCTGCGGTCGGCGCCTCGGTCGGAGCAACAGTCGGCTCCGCAGTCACGGTAGGCTCAGCAGAAGGCTCAGCAGAAGGCGCGACGGTCGGCTCAGCAGTCGGTGCCACGGTAGGCTCAGCAGACTTAGTCGGCTCAGGTGCCTTAGTCGGCTCAGGTGCCTTAGTCGGTTCAGGTGCCTTGGTCGGCTCGGGTGCCGGGGTCGGTGCCGAGTTCGCTGCCAGGCGGTTCAGCCACAGCTGATCCTCATAGGTGTTCGGGTTCTCGAAGCTGGTCGGGTAGATAATATCGCCGTTGGGCAGCTCGAGAGCGTTGTAGCCGCCGCTCTTGTCGGTCTTGCGCATCGAGGAGAGCACCACCTCGTTCACCTTGTTCAGGTTGTCATCCATGAACACCAGGCGGGAGCCGGATGCGTCCACCACGACCACGTTACCCGCGCGGGTCAGGAACATGGTGGCAACCTCGGTCTTCTCGAAGCCCTCAAGAGTTGCGGACTCGCGGACCACGCTGAAAGTGCCGTTCTCGTACTTGAGAATCTGCACCTTACCGCCGTACCAGTTGTTCCAACGGTAAATGTAGCCCTTGGGGCTGACCAGGGTCGAGGGCAGGGCGGTGTCGTAGCCTGCGGGTGAAGAGTTCGGCACCAGGGACACGCCGTTGCTGCTCATGTGCAGCAGGTGACCCTTCTGAACCACCTTTTCGCCGGCCGCATCGTAGATGGAAGTCGACGGCGCGTACACGAAGCTGCCGTCGGGCAGCGGTGCGAGGGTCACGGTGTTGTTGGAGAACGAGTCGCCGTAGTACTCGTCGAGCGAGTATGCGTTCACAACCTGCGGGTCGATAGAGTCGGGCTTCGGCAGAGCCTGCGAGGTTGCCTTGCCGGATGCGTCAATGATGGTCAGCTTGCCGCCACCCTGGCCGTCAACGCTGACGATGCCCCAGGTGTTGTTGGCGGGGTTGTAGCCGATTGCCTTGACGGTGTTGGCGCCGAGCTCTGCATCGGAGTAGGTACCGGAGGAGACGAGCTTACCCTCAGCCGTCACGGTGTACAGCTCGGGCTTGTTGGTCTCGCTGCCGATGACGAGCATGCGGTTGCCGTCAGCGTCCACCGCGAAAACGCCCTTGATTGCCTTCAGGACGCCGGTATCGGTCATCTTCAGGTTGGAGCTGGTCAGCACGGTGTAGGTGGTGTCGCCACCGAAGCTCGGGGGTGCCACGTGCACGATGTGGTTCTGGCCCAGACGTGCGGTGTTCTGGGGCAGGCTCACACCCGCGCCGGTGTTGTAGGACTCGGCGACGCTGTAGGCGCTCTTGGGGGTGTTGGCTGCGCTACCGTTGTAGGAGATGCTCAGCGGGTCGAGGCTGGCGCCTTCGTTGTAGAAGTCGGAGAAGGCGTGGTTACCGTCGGCGGTCAGGTTCGCGGAGATGCCGCTGATGCTGACCACGCCGTCCTTCTCGCTCTGCTTGGCGGTGCCGGTGCTCAGGGTCGCCATCTTGACTTCCATGGGGCCCTCGAACTTGCCGGAGGCGTAGTTCTTGGTGCGCACGGTCATGTAGAGAGAGCCGGTGCCGTCAGCGAGGTTCAGTTCCACGCGGGGGTTGGAGAAGGTGAGGTTCAGGGCGCAACCAGTTTCGGGGTCCTGACCTTCGGCGCAGTGGCCGGTGAACCAGAGGCGGCCGGCAGCCTGCAGGGTGACCTGCTTGCCGTCTTCAGAGACGGTGGTGGAGGTCGGGGTGAAGGTGAACTGCTTTGCGGTTGCGTCCCAAGCTGCGCCGTCGGTCATTTCGCGGGGCATACCGTTGTAGGACAGGAAGGATGCGCGCACGCCCCAACCGAAGGATGCGCCGGCGCTTACCTGGTCGCCTGCAGCGACGTTCTGTGCGGCAACGTTCTGGGCGGCGATATTAATGTTCTCGGCGAGAACGGGTGCCAGGGGTAGGGCGACAGCGCCAGCGACGGCGAGGGCGCAGGCTCCCTTGGAGAGGCGGGTGCCAGATGTGAAAATCTTCATTGGTGTGTATCCATACTATCGACACTGTTAGGACAGGCTTACTATATCGACAGTGTGTACATTTCTCAAGATACACACCAAATGAGCCATTTTATGACAAAACATCTCACAGCACACCGACAGGGCAATACCCCCTCAACATGCAACAGGGGCCGCCACCACCCCCAACTCCTACGCGACTAATCCTTCTTCGAGGTATGCATGCGTGACATGCCCAAAGCACCCAGAATCAGGCCACCACCCAGGGTCACCAAAATCGGCAGAAGAGGCGAGCTCTTATCCATGTTGCGGGTAATCTGCGCCTCCGACGCCTTCACACCGTTCGGCGATCCAGGCTCAGTACGAACCTGAGAGGAAGAACCGTTCAGAATCGCGGCACGGCGAGACTGCGCCGCCGAATCAGTACCCGAAGGTAGGTTAGATTCGGGGGTCGCGACCTCAACAGGCTGCGCCTCCCCGGTGCGGTACCCCAGCGCCGAGGAAGACGCGGTGGCAGAGCTACCGGTAGCGCGCGGAATAGAAATCGTGGCGTCATTAGTACCCGGAGCCATGGCGGTATCAGCCTGAATACCGCGGGTCTTAGACGTGGAACCCGTAGCGGGTGCATTCGCGCCGGATGCGTCCGCAGTCTCAGAGGTAGATGCGGAAGGTACAGCAACCGGTTTCTCCTCGTTCACAGACGAAGAACCGGACGATGATCCACCGCCCTCAGAAGACGCCTGAGTCACCGTAAAACGCACCGTATTGAGCTGAAGGTTACCGTCACCGGCAGCATCAAAAGCCGCCACCAGGTACGTCCTACCAATCTGTAGGGACGCACCGGGCACACCAATCACCGCTTCGAAAGCGCCCGCAGAAATAGATTCCGGGCCAACGTGCACAATGGCGAGCGCGTCACCCACGGTGTTGCCATTGGAGTCGATTTCCATGACGATCAGGTCGTAACCCTTGTCATTCTGGGGGAAGTTCGTGGCACGGACTGTGACCGGCTTCGTATCATCCTGAGAGTCACCCTGCGAGTCCTGAATGGACAGGTGCGCCTTGCCCTTGCGCTGGTTCATCGGGTCGTACACGCTATTGTCTTCGGAGATAACGTACTGGCCAGAATCTTTGTTCTGCGGGTTGTCTACGGTACGGCGAACCGCGTCACCGTTCGCATCGGTGGATGACGTAGCGGTCGGCGAAGGCAGGTTTACCGCCTCGGGACTTGGGGTAACAGTTGCGTCAGCGGTTTCTGCTTCTTCACGCTCAATATCGACCGGAGGTTCGGTGGGCTTTGCTTTGCCGTTGCGCGGGTCAGCAGCCTCTACCAGGCGGTTCCCCCGCTCGGTCACAAAAAATTCGTAGGAGACACCGTGCGCGGTATCCTCCAGAACGATTACGTACACGACGTTTGAGTCCGTCGCCGGGCTCATCCGGAGGCGAAACTCCCCCTCCCTGGTCCCCTCAGTTAGGGTCGGGCTTTCCAGGACGGAGCCACCGTACTCACCGGAAGGGGTGTAGAAGTTCACGTCAACCAGAACGCTGGAGGCCTCCAGATCTTTAGGGAAACCCGTCCAACGTAGAAGATAGCCGCCATCCTTGAGCTGCGCCTTCATGGTGATGGTGGAGGCGGCGCCCTGTGCCTCCTGATTGTCTTCAGCCTGGTTCGCGTTCAAGGTCGCGGTTTTTTGCACGGCAGAGTGCGTCGTGACGGGTGCTTCCGTTGCGACAGAGGGTACAACAAGCCCGCACTGAAGCCCCGCAGCCAAAACGGTTGCGGTGACAATACGGTGCTTCGCTGAATAAATACTCATGCAATGCGTCTTTTCATGGTGGAAATGTGCTTGCTACTGCCCGTTCCTCATGTGCCGCGCGGACCCCCGAGTGCGCCATACACCCGGATTCGTCGTACCATACTCCGCTTCATATTTCAGGTGAAGAAGACCTGACAATAGCTCGCATCTATTTATCGGTTATTTCAACCCTATCACGAACCTTAAGGTTTATTCACGCGAGGGTAGAGTTTTTTTGAACACCCTGAACGCACGACTCGCCCCCGCGATCTGCACCAACAGATAGCGGGGGCGAGCATTCCTCATGAAACAACGAACATACTATGCGATGCCGTCGAAAAGCACGGATTAGGGGCGTTAGCCGCCGAGGACTCCCCTGCGGTGAGCCATCCACGCGGCACCAACCACCAGCGCCAAACCGGCGCCTCCAAGAGCCCAGAAAGCTACACCGTGCTGCGCAACCTCTTCACTAGCGGGAGACGCCGCCGAAGCTATAGCCTTCACGCCTTCCTGACGATCATTATTCGCGTTAGAGTGCACCTGAGTGGTGGTCGAGTTCACCGTAGCTGAACGATTATTAGGCTCCGAATGAACCACGGGGGTGAAACCCTTATTTCCGTTACCAGAAGCTGCCGACGCTGCCTTTTCTTCATCCGTCAAAGCATCCAGCTTCGCGGTAGCAGCGATAGATGCCGGATCAGAACCCGAACTG
The DNA here is from genome assembly GCF_001813565.1 of Rothia sp. HMSC068E02. NCBI lineage: Bacteria > Bacillati > Actinomycetota > Actinomycetes > Micrococcales > Micrococcaceae > Rothia > Rothia sp. HMSC068E02. The sequence continues at coordinate 650,420 of NZ_KV812882.1, read as the reverse complement.
TACGCCGAAATCTGATTGGTGCGAGTCGGCTCAAAAGCCGAACGCGGAGCCATCGTACGTGCCTGAGCCAAAGCCTGCAGAGCCTGACGCTGACGCTCAGCCTTCGCTTCCTTTGCCTTGGACATGGCGCTCACCGCATCCAGAGTGGAGCGGGGTGCGCTCGCGGCAGACTGACCCGAGCCCGACTGGGTGTCACCAGAACGAGTCGAGACGGCGCTAGTAGCAGCGGAGGGGCTACCCTGAGTGGCGCCGGTCGCCTCGCCCGCATTGGCGCTGGGCGTGAGCGATGCGCTTGCATCCTGGCGGGGCGACTCATCCTTCGTCAAGGAGGTTGAGTTGCCGGTCGCCTCACCACTGACCTTGAATCGCACCGAGACAACTTCTTCCGCATACTCAGTATCGTCCGCATGCACCAGGTAGGCGGTGTACACCGAGCCGGTCTTCAGAAGAGAGCCGGGCATGCCGACCTCTTCCTTGAACGCGCCATTCACAATGCGATCAGAGCTGATGTGCGTAATGGACAGCGCATCACCCTTATGGTTGCCACTCATATCGGTTTCAACCACAATCAGGTCGTAGCCAGCCGCATTCGCGGGCAGACGCGCTGCACTGATAGTCACCGGCTTGGTTTCCTTATCAGAGCGAACCTCAGCATAGGCGACCTTCAGTTCCGCAACACTCAGGGTCTGAGTATCGCGAGAAGAGGTCGATCCGCCGGGGACCTGCTCCAGCTTCTGCGTGTGGGTTTCAAGGTTGGGGTTTTCAGCGGACTCAGAGGGAACCTCGGTCTTAACCTTGTCCTTACTGCCCTTCTGGTCTGCAGACTGCTGGGTCTTCTGCTCCTCTTCGCGGAGCTTATCCAGCGTCTTCAGTTCGTCAATGGTCGGCACCTGGTGGGCAGTTTCCTTCTTATCCACCATTACCTCGTCAGAGTCGTCCTCTACCGGGATAGTATGCGGAACGAGGGAACCCTCAGAAATCATGAATTCGCCATAGCCCTCGTCAGAGGTCGTCAGGTCCATGACGCTCATGGAGTAGTAGCCCTCCTGGGGCATCTGCGGCATCTCAAAGGTGACAAGCATCGAGCCGTCGTCCGCACGCTCAACCTGCATTGCGGAGGGCTCGTAGGTGTCAGACCCAAGCAACGTGCCAGTGGCGTCGTAGTACTGCATTACCAGGTACACCCTAGAGGCATCGCCCACGTAGCCGCCCTCATAGAGGGGCGCGAGCTTAATGGTTGCCTGACCGTCCTTGATGGACTGAATCTGAATCTCAATGGTATCGACCTCAATTTCGAGGTCTTCGTAGGGGCAGCTTGAATTAAATTCGCTATTAACCAGAGCCGCCAGGCAATCATTCACGTTAATTGCTTCAGCCTCTACTGCGGAGGCGCCAGGAAGCACAAAAGCGCTTGCACCTAAAGCGGTTGCAAGCGAAAGAGCATGAATGCGTTTCGGAAGTCGAGTGATAGTCATGTGCGCCATTTCGATCGATGTAGGCGCAAAGCGTGGACTAGGGAAGGCTCACCACAAGCCGGTGTTTCTATCCAAGTATTTGCGCACCAGTACGTCGGTTACACCCTAGCCTAACACGGATATTGCACTTAATGTTGCATTGCATTCATGTGCTAAAACTTTATGTCGCAATAATTGCCGAAATAAAAGGGAGTTAATTACTTTACTGAGATATATATAACGCAAAATTCGAATGTCAAAATATATTCCCCAGAGTGCACCAAAAAGAAATTTTTACACCACCCCAAGGCGCACCAGACCACCGCGCAATAGAGTCAAACATCCGGGCACACAGAAGGCGCCCCACCAAACACGCACCCGACAGAGCGCCTCCCACTCAACAACTCCCCTACAGAGAGCCACGCCTCACAGCGCTAAGCAACAAATAGCTGAACTACTCAGCACCCAGCTCCTCAGCACCCTCGAGACGGCGACGATACACATTAACCGCAACAGCAGTACCCACAAAGGCAACCGAACCCAGCAGAGCAATACTCAGCGGCAAGGTACCCTCCGGCAGCGGGCCATTATCCTGAGCGCTCGCCTCCAGCTTCGAACCGGCAGAATCACCGCGCGACTTCGAGCTACGCGTATAGAAACTACCCGAGCCTGCAGCACCCACATTCTCCTGAGGCGAAGCAACAGTCACCGTCTCCCCCTCAGCAGACTGGTAACCCAACAGATTCACCACGGTACGACCCGGCAACATCACCGCATAACCAGACATCACCATCGTCGAAGGAACCACCGCAGTCTCAGCTACAGAACTACGAGCCTGCGCGGTAATCGCACGCGCAGACTGCTGCGCCTGCACAATGTAGCCCAGAGCGCTATCCACCGACGGGATCTTAGCAACAGAATCAATCACCAAACCCTGAGCGTCCGCAGAGGTATCTGAAGAGCCCACGCGACCCGAAGGGGCCGAAGGGCTCACACGCTGATTCGCATCAGAAATCATCGGAATCTGCGGGCGAACAACAGTATTCGTAGGCTTCGGAGCCGGATCAACAGGAACCGCACGCTGAATCACGCTCACACCAAAAGCACTGGTCGCCATGAGCTGCAGCTCCTCAGTGGAGTTACCACCCACCACAACCACACGATAGCGCTTACCCGCATTCAAAGAGGTACCGGGAACCTTCAAATCAGCAGAGAAAGAAGCATCAGTCACCTGCTGAGGGCTCACATGCGTGGTCGCCAGCGGCGAACCCACGGCACCGCCATCAGCAGGCATCTCAAAGACCATCACGTCATAGCCCAGGCCACTCTCCGCAACGTTCCTAGCGCGCACGCTAATCGGCTGCAGCTCATCCGATCCGCGCAGCTCTGCGGTAGAAATTTCCAGGGTCGCCTCACGGGTCTCCGCGGGAGCCCGATCGGAGCGGGAGTGCACCAACAGACGATCCTCGGTCACCTCAGCGGGTGCCGCATCATTGGTAGAAGAACTCACCGAAGCAGAAGCACTGGCAGACGCACTCACCGAGGCGCTAGCAGATGCACTCGCAGAAGGACGAGCCGAAACTTTCTGCGATGCAGACGGCGCTTCAGAAGGTACCGGGGCGACCGTCGGGCGCGGGCTATCCTTCGCGGCACTCGGGGATGCGCTGGGGCTCAGGGACACCTCGGGGGCAGGATTCGCCTCCACGCGGTTAGCACGGGGAACACCGGGGGTGTCCGGGAAGAAAATGTTCTGGCTGCTAGCCATAATCTCGTCGACTGTTACACCGTACTCGGGCATAAACTCAACGGAGACAGTCTCGCCGTTGCTCAGATTCTCAATTTCCACCATGTACGGCTGCTCAACGTTGAGGCGCTGGTGGATGCTCAGCTCAATATTGCCTTCTTCATTCTTTGAGGCAGTCATCTGGGCTGCGGGTACGGTCATGGTCGCCACAACGCCATCTTCAACGGAGATGGCGGACAGGCGAACCCTCAGATTCTCCAAAGAGGTTACACCGGTCAACGACAGCAGGGTGTAGTCATTGCTCTGAGCAACCAGGTCCAAGGTAATGTCGTGGCTAACCACATCGGCGGCAACGGCGATGGGAAGTTCAGGCTTCGGGGTCTGCTGAGTCTGCGCGTGAGCGGCAGAGGCAAAGGTGGCGGGGGCCAGAGTTGCAGGCGCGACGGAGCCACCCAAACCGAGGGCGGCAGACGCTACTAGCGCCGCGCCGCGAGCAGTTCGCTGCGTGGAAAACATGGTCACCTATTTTCGTGAGTGAGTGTGATGAATCGTCGTGTGACTCCTGCGCCCAAAGGTCGGAAGTAGGCGCAGAATAACGGTTCTCTGATATCGGTGACCGGAGGCGCTTCACAGCGACTCCTCACCTCGGGTGAACGAGGTGGTAAAGAGTGATAGTACCGTCTATGACAGCACTCTAAATTATAGGTATAACCTTAGAAAAAGTTAAAGATGTAGGGGCGCCCGAATCTTGCATTTCGGACATCCCTACATCTATATGCGTATTTTGCCTAGTGGGGCAATAATTACCCCGTTTTAGCGGCGAGAACTGAGCTGCATCTCACTACGGCGACGGCGGCTCAAACGCATACCGGCAAGCAGTGACAGCGATCCAGCGGCACTAATGACCAACATATTGGAGGCGCCGGTAGCCGCCAACTGCTCGCGCTTCTGCTGGGCACCGGAGGCAACCTTCTGGGAGCCAGATGCCTGTGCTTCGGCCTTCTGCGCGTTGCCCTTCTGCGCTTCAACCTTCTGTGCAGAGGCGTTCTGTGCAGGGACATTCTGCGCGGGAGCACCCTGATCACTAGCCGGAGCGTCATTCTTCTGCTCAGCGCCGCTCTCCCCCGCTTTCTGCTCGGTAGCAGAAGCCTGATCAGCCGCAGGCTCAGTAGGCACCGAAGCATCGACCGCGGGAGTCTCGACCGCGGGAGTGTCGGCTGCGGGAGCCTCGACAGTGGGCGCATCCTGCTCAGGGGTAGTGGGCAGGGGGGCTGCGGGCTGGCTATCCACGCCATCGCGTTCGACAGTAAAGCCGCCATTGACCATGCGCACAGTACCCTGCTCATCCTCCGCCACAGCACTCACACGGTAGGTAGTGCCGGGCTTGAGTGCCGAGCCAGGAATCTGCACCTGGGCAGTGAAAGCACCGGAGGCATCAATCTCAGAGACATCAGCCGAAGCAATCACGCCGCCGATTGCCACACCGTATTCGTCGACAGCACTAACCATCAGGTGTACCGAGCTGACACCGGTGAAGCCCTCGCCACGCAGGGTCAGGGTCTTAGCTGAGTCGTTTTCAGGAACTACGGTTTCTTCTACGTGCAGGCGGGCGGTCATCACGGGGTTAGAGGTGTTGTTCTGTTCTTTAGTGGTGTCGTGGACGCGGTCAAAGACGGTATTGCGCGGCAGGCTGTAGTGGCGGCGCAGGTCATCCTCGGGCAATACGTGGTCGAACTTCTCGGCGAGGCTCACGGCAACTACCTGCTCAGAATCAGCCTGGGCGTTCTGCGCGGGCTGCGCTTCCTCTGCAGGCTGCTTCTTCTCGAACTGTGCCTGCTCCGCCATTGCACGCTCAGCGGTAGCAACCGGAGCGGAGCCATTCTGTGCATTCCAACCATTCATGAAGGGAACCTCAACTTCCTGGGCGGTGTAACCATTAGCGGCAGAGGGCGCAACCTCAATGCTCAGCACGTAGCGCAGGTCTTCGTGAACAGCCTGCACTTCTTCCAGCCTGGATCCGGGCACTTCAATGCCGTCCAGGAGGGTGCCGTTCATAACGTCGGCACGCGCGGGAGAGGCAGCGAGCAGGATGCGGTTACCCTGGCTATCCAGGGCGTAGGTGTAGGTCATGACTTCAAAAGCCTGCGCCTCACCCAGACCGGTGACCTTGTAGACGACAAGGTTCTTATCCTGCGGGATTTCCAGCTGCCCCGAAAGAATCTGAGCATTGAGCGGCTCATCCTGAGTATTTGCGGGCAGCAGCTCCAGGGGTGCGGAGGAGTTGTAGGAGGGATCCTCCGTCGCGTAGCCCTTGGCAGGGTCAACCACGGCAGTTGCGACAACGTACTGCTGGTTGGGGTCGAGGGTACCTGCGGGCAGGGTCAACTGGGTGCTGAAGCGGCCACCGTCCACATCGAGTTCGGGCACGAGGGTCATCGTCACTGCGGAACCGCGCCCCAACGCGTAGAGGGGGTACTGGCGGTATTCGCTCACGTACACCGCCACACCGTAACGTTCAACGGCACCGCCGGTGAAGCCTTCACCGGTGACGGTAATGCTCTGGGAGCGCGCGGGGTTAATGACAACACCCTGCTCGACGTACACCTGCGGGGAGTTCTGGGTAGCAACGTTTTCGATGGGGGTTGCGTTTACAGCGGAGGGAGGATTGTCGAGTTCCACCGCAGTCGGTGAAGCCATTCCGCCGGTATTCTGCACCTGCACATCTGCGTGCGCAGCACCAACACCGGTGACGGACAGGACGGAAGCAGCAATAGCGGCTGTTGCTCGGGTTTTTGAGTGAGCGGGTTCGGGCATGAAACACACCTTCTTCTGTGAGTGTGAACGATACCCTCCGGAGGGTGCCACGGATTGAAGATGGTTGGGTACCTCTTCAGGAATGAACGCTATAACGCACGGACTAGTCATAACATTCATGTAATGGTGGAAGTTGCCGCGAAGGGAATCGCTCTATTTATCGGTAATTCCACACTAACAATACTTTTTAGGTTATTGCTGTAAATACGCTTTACGTCCTGACTATTTTCTTGTGCAATAACCCACATGGAATATTTTTTACTCTCCGGAACAGTATCAAGAGCACTCAAATTGCATGGACTAGGCGAAATTTTTCAACTCTCCCTTGAGGTTCAAGGTTTTATTGCATGCATATGCAGTTTTAATGGATTTGAGATAAAAATATTCTGCACATTCATGCATTTAATTTATTTCTTTTAAGTGAAAAAATGCAGGTCACAGCGCCTTTTCCCGCACATTGATTAAAAGCGTGCGTACCAATAACCACGCACAAAATAAGTCGACAAAATCATTCCGTTACGTCAGTCTGCACCCCCAATACGGAAGAGCCCCCCTCTCACCCCGCTTGCCGCACACACCTTGCCACACACAACTACCCCCAGATCCAAAGAACAGCTCAACAAAACTACTGGCACGCAAAAGTGCCGTCAATACTCTAGAAAGAGTATTGACGGCACTTGAATCACTCACCTTGCGGCGAGTATCAGATATTCAGAGCCTAGCCTATAGAGGCTGAGCTATTAGAGGCTGCGGCGGCGCAGGAGCATCAGTGCAGCACCAGCAATTAGAGCTGCGGCACCAACGCCAGCGATACCTGCAACGCCCTCAGCACCAGTGTGAGCCAGCTGCTGCTTCGAAGAGGAAGAAGAGGTCGAAGACGAACCCTTGGTGCCGGAGACACCTACAGTGTGACCCTTGGAGCTAGAGGAGGTAGCAGCAGAAGCGTTGCCAACCTTAGCCTTGGGTGCCTGAGAAGAAGGCATGCGGGTCTCGGTTACGACAACCGAACCGTCTTCGCGCATTTCAGCGGTGAAGACGCTGGTGGTGCCGTCGCCGTTATCGCGAACGGTGGTGTTCTCGTCCTCGGTAGCTGCCGGCAGGGTCGGTGCGGGGTTGTTCGCATCGCTCACGGTAGCGGTGGTGACTGCCACCTGGTGTACCGGGCCGTTGGGGTCGCTGGTTGCCACCATTGCGTATGCGTAACCGGGCTGCAGCAGTTCAGCAAGAACGCTGACCTTGACGCGGAAGGTGCCGTTCACGATTTCAGAAGCGGGTACGTCGTGGGTTGCCAGAGCGTCGCCGGTGATGTTGCCGTTTGCATCCAGGCGGAAGATAGCGATCTGCACACCGTTAGCGACGGACTCGTGGGTGAAGCCGGAGCCGTTGAAGGTCAGGACGTTGTACTGATCGTTCGGGTTCAGGGAAGCGTCCTCGGTGGTGAGGGTTGCGTTCTCGGGTGCTGCGGGAGCCTCAGGAGCAGGGGTCTCGTCAGCCTTGGGGGTCTCAGCCTTGGGGGCTTCCGGAGCAGGAGTTTCTTCCTTGGGGGCCTCAGTCTTGGGAGCCTCGGGTGCCGGGGTTACGGGAGCGGGAGTCTCGTCAGCCTTGGGATTCTCAGGCTTGGGAGCTTCAGGGGCGGGGGTCTCTTCGGTCTTCGGAGCTTCGGGAGAAGCGGAATCGGTGACCTTGAAGGAGGAGAGAGCTACGAGCTTCTGATCGGGCTGACCCTGCGGGTTGCTGACAGCAACCAGAGCGTAGGATGCGCCTGCGGGCAGCTTGCTTGCCTCAACGGTGAACGCGGTCTTGAAGGAGCCGTCCTGAATCTGGTCTGCAGACACGGAAACGGTAGCGATAGCATCGCCGGTGACCTGCTTGTTCGCATCCAGTGCGTAGATGCTGACCTGAACGCCGGGACCAACCTTCTCACCGTAGAAGCCGGTGCCAACAACGTTCACGGTGTTGAACTGTGCATCACCGGGGAAGTGAGCATTCTCAATAACGACGGAGGGATCAGCCTGCTTTGCCTCGGGAGCCGGGGTGGAGGGGGTGGTCGGCTCAGGGGTTGCAGGAGCAGTGGGGGCAGGAGTCTCTGCCTTGGGGGTTTCAGCCTTGGGAGCCTCGGTTGCCTCAGCCTTGGGGGTCTCAGCCTTGGGGGTCTCGGTTGCGTCAGCCTTAGGAGCCTCGGTAGCCTCAGCCTTAGGAGCTTCGGTCTTGGGTACTTCAGCCTTAGGTGCCTCGGTTGCAGGAGCGGTGGGGGCAGGGGTCTCAGCCTTGGGTGCTTCGGTCTTCGGAGCCTCAGCCTTGGGAGCTTCGGTTGCCGGAGCAGTGGGGGTAGGAGCCTCTGCCTTGGGAGCCTCGGTAGCCTCAGTCTTAGGAGTCTCTGCCTTGGGAGCCTCGGTTGCCTCAGCCTTAGGTGCTTCAGTCTTAGGAGCCTCAGCCTTGGGAGTCTCGGTTGCGTTGCCGCCGGGCAGGGAAGAAGTCTGAGAAGATGCCTTCTGATCAACAACCTGCTGCTGCTGATCGGCGGGTGCTTCTGCCGCAAAGGTTGCCGGGATTGCTGCCACAGAACCAGCGGTAAAAGCTGCCGCAGCTGCGATCTTGTAAACGCGACGGGTAGTCTTCGACATTTTTCCTCGATCTCTGAATTATCGGTGGTGAACCTACGCGGTGTGCCTCCGTCTTTGAGGGGCGCGCAGATTCACACATGGGTGTGACTGCTAAAAGGCTAACACCCAACTCTGAGTCTTCTGCCCTCTTAATGCCTGCTTTAAGTAACTGTAATGAAATCGTTATAAAACCACCCCTCAAGTTGAGGGTTATTACAGACCAATTATGGTGTTTTGTGGTCATATACTGACATGTGAACACCGGTAACCCTACATTTTGATTGCATTTGAAGAAAATATAATACTTTCCATAGATGATTTCACCCCAACTATTTCACCATGGTGAACCTTAAAGTCTCACGTACCACTTTATAGTTCCATCAAGTACTCCTTGATACCTCTCCCCCACCTATTCCCGCCCCGCTTGGCACCCGGATCAAAGCTCCACACAAGCCACAGACCTCCCCGCGTACAAACAAAAAGCCTCGCCCGCATCCTAAGAATCAGGAATGCAGGCGAGGCAAGTTACCCCCGCATCAGCGGACGCAAGAGCACAAAGCTTAGCTCTCCTTGCGAATCACCTTGAACTGGCTCGGCTGCGCCACCGGGCGAATCGTAATGCGGTCAAGGTTCACGTGGTGCGGAACGTTCAACGCAAAGGTCACGGTCTGCGCTACATCCTCGGCGGTTAGCGGCTTCTCAACGCCCGCGTAGACGCGCTCTGCAGCTTCCTTAGAACCCAGACGATTTAGGGAGAACTCCTCGGTGTGCACCATGCCCGGGCAAATCTCAATCACGCGAACGTTATGTTCCGCTTCTTCCAGGCGGAGCGCCTCGGTCAGGCCGCGAGCGCCGAACTTCGCCGCGTTGTATCCGGCGCCGCCCTCGTAGCCGTGCTCGGCAGCGGTGGAGGTCAGATTCAGAATCGTGCCGTGACCATTCTGGCGCAGTGCCCCGCTGAAGGCACGGACCGTATTCAGGATTCCCAGCACGTTCATGCGGTACATCTGCAGGTAATCTTCAGGCTTACCCTCCGAGACGGGATCCAGGCCGATGGCTCCCCCGGCAATATTGACCAGGGCGTCAACGGTTCCCTGCTCACCCAGGATCTGCTCGGCGGCAAAAGCAACGGCGGTCTCGTTGGTTACGTCGCAGGTGACCGGATGCGCCCCGGTCTCCTGCTGCAGGGTGTAAAGACGGTCGGTGCGGCGAGCCAGAGCGTACACCGTCCACCCGGTGGCAACCAGCTGATGCACGGTAGCTCGACCAATTCCGCTGGACGCGCCGGTCACCACGGCAACTTTGCCGACGCCGGTCGTGGGAAGAAAAGGAGATGCAGGAATGTGGGTGTTCTCAGTCATACTTTAATCCTAGTAGAGTGATGCCCGCGGGTGCTCTGTTCGAGCAGACTCGCGGGCATATATTTTGAAATTTTCGATAGTGAGATAGGTACCCGCCGCCGTTCAGAACAAACGATACAGACACCATCACCCGTGCTACTTGCGGCGGCGCGGCAGACCCCAGCGGCTCCTGCCGCCGTCACGGAATCCGAGGCGGTGCTCAAAGTACACGGGCGAGCTACTACCGGTCTTCACGGTGTCCGGGGGAACCGTACCCTCGCGTGCAGACATGAGATAGAGAATCGCGGCACCGGGCATGAACGCAATCAGAGGCAGTACGAAACGCATACGCGCCTCACCGTAACCGCTACGCACCGTCAAATGCCAGACGCACAACGCAACCAGCACCAGGTGCAGTATCAGCAGAACGGTTTCAGACGTGCCCAAACCAAAAATACTCAGAGAACTCATTGGCAACTCCTCAAAGGTCGTGTATCTTCAGTCTACGCCGCGCCCGCTCTGCTGAGAAGGATTCGTGGGCATTGATACTGCAGATTTTCGCGCATACACTGCAGGTAATCAGGGGCAGCAATATTAGGGGGTCTCTCCCCCATTACCGTTTCCACCGAGTTTGTCACTGAATCGCCAATTACTCCTCATATAGGGAGCCTCCACATGACAGCAACACCGCACCAGCACATCACCGACCTTAAAGAGCAGCGCCGCACCCTCCAGCAGCGGGCGCGCAGCATCCGTGCCACCACCGGACTCCCCTACAGTTCCGAAGTTCACCTACTGCTCGGGCAGAGCTACCTCGACCCCGCCAGCTGGCAGGAGCTCACCGCCTCCGGCGGGGTACGCGCCGCAGTGCGCAGGGCACAATTTGTGAGCCGGTACCGGCACCTCCTGGCGCGCCTAGAAGCCGCCATCGAGCGGTACGAACAGCACGGTGCGGCGCAGAATTCCCCTGGAGCTGAGAGAATGCCGTGAATATGAGAAAATAGCCGTTATGGCTGAAAACATTTTGGGCTCAGACTCGCCCGTACAGATTAACGTTCCCGACCGCCCCGCCCTCGAAGGCCTCGAAGAGAAGCTCTCGCAGCGCTGGGCCGACGAGAAGACCTACGCATTCGACGAGAACACCACTCGCGAACAGGTCTACTCCATTGACACCCCGCCGCCGACCGCATCCGGCTCCCTGCACGTGGGTCACATGTTCTCCTACACCCAGACCGACGTCATTGCACGCTACCAGCGCATGACCGGCAAGAACGTGTTCTACCCCCTCGGCTGGGATGACAACGGCCTGCCCACCGAACGCCGCGTTCAGAACTACTACGGCGTTCTCTGCGACCCCTCCGTGGCAGACAACGACTCCTTCCGTGACCTGATCATCTGGAAGGCAGACGGCACCCCCAAGCCCGACCGCAGCCAGGCAAAGTGGCCGCGTATCTCCCGCAACAACTTCATTGAACTCTGTGAAGAGCTCGCGGTTGAAGACGAGAAGGTCTTCGAAAACCTCTTCACCACCCTGGGTCTGTCCGTTGACTGGTCGCGTACCTACCGCACCATCGACGCACACTCCCGCAAGGTCTCCCAGCTCGCCTTCCTGAAGGACCTGGAAGCAGGCAACGCCTACATGGCAGAAGCCCCCACCATGTGGGACGTCACTTTCCGCACCGCAGTGGCACAGGCTGAGCTGGAAGACAAGGAACGCCCCGGCGCGTACCACCGCATCAGCTTCCACCGCCCCAACGGCGAGAAGGTCTGGATTGAGACCACCCGCCCCGAGCTGTTGCCCTCCTGTGTGGCTCTCGTGGCGCACCCGGACGACGAGCGTTACAAGCCGCTGTTCGGCACCACCGTCACCTCCCCGCTGTTCGGCGTTGAGGTCGAAATTAAGGCGCACCCGCTGGCACAGCCCGACAAGGGTGCCGGTATCGCCATGATCTGTACCTTCGGTGACACCACCGACGTCACCTGGTGGCGTGAACTGCAGCTGGACACCCGCGCCCTCATCGGTCGCGACGGCCGTTTCTCCCGCGAAACCCCCGAGTGGATCACCTCCGCTGAGGGCCGCGAGCGCTACGAGCGTATGGCTGGCACCACCGTCTTCACCGCACAGAAGACCGTCGTGGAAATGCTGGTTGAGGCTGGCGAAATGGACGGCGACCCCAAGCCGATTACCCACCCCGTGAAGTTCTACGAGAAGGGTGACAAGCCCCTCGAAATCGTTGCTTCCCGTCAGTGGTACATCCGCAACGGTGGCCGTGACGCTGCACGCCGCGAGAAGCTCATCGAGCGCGGCCGTGAGATGAACTGGTACCCCTCCTTCATGCGTAGCCGCTACGAGAACTGGGTTGAGGGTCTGAATGGCGACTGGCTGATTTCTCGCCAGCGCTTCTTCGGCGTTCCCTTCCCCGTCTGGTACCCGCTGGACGCTGAGGGCGAGCCGGACTACGAGAACCCGATTCTGCCGACCGAAGAGATGCTGCCGGTTGACCCCGCATCTCAGGCTGCTCCCGGTTACACCGAGGATCAGCGCGGCGTAGCGGGCGGCTTCATCGCCGACCCGGACGTTCTGGACACCTGGGCTACCTCCTCCCTGACCCCGCAGATTGCGACCGGCTGGGGTGTGAACCCGGACCTGCACGCGAAGACCTTCCCCATGGATCTGCGCCCGCAGGGTCACGACATTATCCGTACCTGGCTGTTCTCCACCGCTGTTCGCGCGGAGACCCTGGCGTCCTCCGTGCCGTGGTACAACACCGCGCTCTCCGGCTGGATTCTCGACCCGGACCGCAAGAAGATGTCCAAGTCCAAGGGCAACGTTGTGGTCCCCAACGAGGTTCTGGAGAAGTACGGTTCGGACGCTGTGCGCTACTGGGCTGCTTCGGCTCGCCTGGGTGCTGACACCGCCTACGACGAAGGCCAGATGAAGATTGGCCGCCGCCTTGCCATCAAGCTGCTGAACGCATCCAAGTTCGTGCTGAACCTGGGCGCTACCGAGAAGTCCGTGATCACTTCTCAGGCTCAGGGTCGCGTGCTGATCAACGCCCTGGACCGCTCCCTGCTGGCTCGCCTGGCGTACCTGATTGAGGAAGCAACCGCAGCGTTCGAGAAGTACGAGTACGCTCGTGCCCTGCAGATTTGCGAGAGCTTCTTCTGGTCCTTCACCGACGACTTCGTTGAGCTGATCAAGGACCGTGCGTACGGTGCTCGCGGCGAGCAGGAGCAGGCTTCTGTTCTGGCCGCGCTGGCAACCACCCTGGATGCTCTGTTGCGCCTGTTCGCACCCTTCCTGCCGTTCGTGACCGAAGAGATTTGGTCCTGGTGGCGTGCAGGTAGCGTGCACCGCGCCGAGTGGCCGCAGGCACTGCCCATTCTGGAGGGTACCCTGCTGGCTGAGTACTCTGCACAGAACCCGACTGCTGGCATTTCTGCTCAGTGGGTCCTGGCGGACGCTGACCCGGCTCAGATTGAGTCGCTGAAGCAGATCCTGCCGGATGTTGCTGAGGCTCTGGGTGGCCTGCGTAAGGCTAAGAGCGACGCGAAGGTTAAGCAGCGCACCGAGGTTGAGTCCGCAACTATTGCGGCTCCCCAGGCTCAGCTGGATCGCATTGCCGCTGGCATGGCTGATTTGAAGGCTGCCGGTAACGCTCGTGAGCTGTCCCTGGTGGCGGCTGAGGGCGAGCTGGAGGTTCGCGACGTTGTACTCGTTGTGGAAGAAGCAGCTGAGTAATCGAATCTAACGTTCATTGCTTAGTGACATAACACCGAGTTGGTGTTGAGGACGGGGCGGTACCGATTGACGGTACCGCCCCGTTTTCTGTGTCTGCGGTTCGTTGGTTTCTGCAGGCAAGGTACCCGGAGAGCGTGATGCTCGACTGCGGGCGGTGCTTTGTATGGCGCTTTTACGACTCTGACTAGAGGCTTTACACATTCGGTACCCGCGGGTGCCCGTACCCATCCCTAGCACCTTCACAACCTCCTCCCCCAATAATGTGGGTTTTAGTCTGCTGTTCTGTAGGGATTATGTGGGATTTTCAATCCCTTTTTCTGTTCATCAATGTGCAAAGAGCATAATCAACCTTATGAGATTGACTGTCACTTTATGTATGATTGTTGATGCGAGGGTTTTACCATCGGGAACAACCCTCTATTCAACTTCAGCAACAGACAAATCACCGGTACGAGCAAGACATACCCCGACCAACCGCACGACAATAAACCACCCGTCAGGCGCAGCGATGCGTCCTGACTCTGACCCGCGCCAAAGTAGGCGCACCCCATATCCTCATGAATTCATACTCATCCTCTTCCGGATTACCGAACAAACCCCAGGCGAGGCAGAGCTCAACCCCGAGCTCACCGCCAGGAGCGCAAGCAAACATTTCCCCCGATCAACTTCAGCACTACCACGCAAGCCTGAACGAATACATCAGCCAGGCACGCGAACACGCCCGGGCACTACGTGACAGCTACACCAACGAAGTGTACGACCTGTGGCATCAGCACATTTCCACCAGCGCCGCCGCCGATGAGGCGAGCATCGCCTCCGGTTCGTTGACCGCTCAGCAACTTGAGGAACTGACCCGCAAGTGGGTGCGCCTCATGCGTGAAAGCCGCGACATGCTGCACCACGAAAGCTCTATTGCGGCGGCACGCGCCGCTGTGGAGGCTAAGCCCCTCCCCGAGTAGGGTCACCCTTTATTTCTTTCGCGCGGCAACGCCAGCACTCCGCGTTGTACCGCGTTTTTCTGCGGCGGGGCTATCGAGCCAAGCGATTAAGCCCTGCCCGGAATGCGTACTTCACATAACCTGCCCCTTGCTATAGTTATGGATATTCAAAGACCCTAACTATGTTGCAGAAAGGGCGGGAATGTCCCACCAAAAACGCGTCCTGCGGCCTATACGTAGCGATGTTGCTCCCCCAGTTACCTCGCCACCGGTTTACCGTGGCGATATTGACACGCGCGGTGCGGCGCAAGACCTCGTGCCGCGTAGCTTCTGGGTTGATTTCTGGGACACTCTCTTCTTTATCTTCGCCGGCGTCGCCGCCCTCGTGCTGACCTTCATGATTCTGGCGAATACGGTCGGCCACTCTTTTTGGGGCGTGCCCATCGCCTTTATCTTCTGGGCGGTCACCGCGTACCTGACGCTACCGCGTTTTCACGCCATCATGACCCGCATCTACGTGCCCGATTACTTCATTGGGCGCACCCGCACCCCGGACGGCCTGCTCGGCGACCCGGTCAATATCGGCCTGATTGGTACCGAGGAGCAGATTCACCAGGTCATGCAGGATGCAGGCTGGACCCGTGCTGACGACGTCACCCTCGTCTCCTCGTGGAAGATTATTATCTCCACCATCACCCGCCGTTCCTACGCGGAGGCGCCGGTCTCCCCGCTAAAAATTTTTGGTAAGACGCAGGCTTTCGCCTACCAGAAGGAAGTGGACGGCAACCCCGAGAAACGCCACCACGTGCGCTTCTGGAAAACCCCGAACGGCTGGCTTCTGCCTGGTGGTCACCAGGTGGATTGGTTAGCGGCGGGCACCTACGACTCCGGTGTGGGTTTCAGCTTCTTCACCCTGCAGGTCACGCACCGCATCGATGCTGAAACCGACTTTGAACGCGACTACATTGTGGAGTCCATTCAGTACGCCCACCCGGAAACTCACGTTGAGATTCTGCACGATTTTTCCTCCGGCTACCACGCCCGTAACGGCGGCGGTGACGCGATCCGCACGGACGGCGCGCTCCCGGTCATCGTGCTGAACAATGAGGGTCTGGAGCCGCAGGAGCAGGAAGAAATTCACCTCTCCAGCGCGCACGACCTGGCGTACCGCATGCCGCTGAGTCTGCTGGTTGGTTCGGGTATGCTCATCGCCGTGACCCTCGCCGATATTGTCAACAGCGTCATTCTGGCGCTCAGCCGCCCGGCTCTGCGAGCCAAGCTGCTGGAGGAAGGATCCGGCGACGATCTTGATTTGCTGAGCCTATTCGATCAGGTGGATAGCGACGTGCTGCTGACCATCACCAGCGCGGTGTTGGTGGGCTTCGTAGCCGTCTATTCTGCGGCCCACCTCTTCCTGCTGTGGAGCACGCTGCGCGGCTCCTCCAAGGCTCGCCGTCTGGCCCTGCTACTGACGGCGCTAAACTTCATGGCGATTACCGGCGGCGTGCTGTGGGGACACCACTCCCTGCCGCTGTCCACGATTTTCTTCCAGCTGGGCGTTGCGGTGTTCGCAATGTTGGCGTTCACCTCGGACGAGGCGGTCCAGTACACCGCGACCCGCACCTTCCACATGCGCGACACGAAGATTGTGCAGCGCGCGACGCACCCGAAGGTTCTGGAGCGCAGGGCTCAGCGCAAGGCGCAGAAAGCACGAAAGACGGTTTCTGAAAACCGAAGCCGCCAAGTCTGACCCGCATCCGGCAATTCGGCACCGTTAGACAGAAATTACCGCCCGGTCAGTGTGACCGGGCGGTACTTTTATGCTCTGTTGAGGCTCTATCGCCGAGGGGCTCTGCCGAGCTCGGGGTTTTCGAGTCTTGGGGCTTCAGTCCCCGGCGTTTCGAGCCTCAGTTCCCGCTGTGTTTAGGCTTCGCCGTCCTCGCCGTGGAAAATCGGGCCCACGGTGCGGGGGCGCTTGAGCTCAAAGAAGCCGGGGTAGGAAGCCAGCGCCAGGGCGCCGTCGAAGAGCTTACCGGCCTCTTCACCGGCAGGGCTCGGGGAGATGACCGGGCCGAAGAAGGCGGTGCCGTTAATGGAAATCAGCGGAACACCCACATCGGTGCCGCCCACGGTCTTCAGGGCGAGGTCCAGAGAAGCGCGCATCTGCTCGTCGTACTTGTCGGTGAAGGCCACATCCGCCAGCTCTGCGGGCAGGTTGACCTCTTCCAGCGCCTTGACGATTGCGTCGCGGTAGGAATCTGCCTTGTTGTCGTTGTGGTGAATCTGCTCGCCCAGAGCGTCGTAGAGGGGCTTGATGACCTCGTTGCCGTGCAGCTCGCGCACAGCGGTAATGAGGCGGGTCGGCGCCCAGGACCGGTCCATCGCTGCCTGGTAGTCGGCGGGCAGGTCGCGGCCCTGGTTGTGCATGGACAGGGAGAAGGGACGCCAGGTCACCTCAATATTGCGGACCTTCTGCACCTCGCCAATCCAGCGGGAGGTAATCCAGCACCAGGGGCAAATCGGATCGAACCAGAAATCAACCTGTGCGGGGGCGTTCTCAGCCATGGGTGTTCCTCTCTTGTACGGATGCGCGTACCGCCCGTGCAGCCCGGCACCCTGTGTTCACCTTTAATATCTGCACCAGCCAAGCCCGCGGTTTCTGAGCGCGGCACCTGCTAGTGAGCCGTCACCCCGTATAACCGGGGCGACGGCTTCTTTATTCCCTGGCCTCTTCGGCCGGAAGTATTCGATTAGGCCACCTTGCGCCCGGCCTTCGCGGCCTTCAGGGAGGCGGTCTTCGCCTCCCCCTTCACGGTGCGGGTGGTCTCGGGGTCCGGTGCCTGCAGCACGTAGCGGGGTTCTGCCCCGTTGAGCACGGTGTCCTCACCGATGACGATAGACACCACGTCGGTGCGGTCCGGGATGTCGAACATAATCGGCTGCAGAATCTGCTCCATCATGGAGCGCAGGCCGCGGGCACCGGTACCACGTTCGGCGGCGAGGCGCGCAATAGCCGCGACTGCTGCGTCGTCGATGATGAGTTCCACGCCGTCCAGGGCGAAGAGGTGACGGTACTGCTTGAGCAGCGCGTTCTTCGGTTCGGTCAGCACGCGAGCCAGCTCTTCTTCGTTGAGCTCGCTCAGGGTCGAGATGACCGGCAGGCGACCAATCAGCTCGGGGATAATGCCGTAATGCGCCAGGTCCTCGGGCATGATCTGATCCAGCGGGTTCTTTACGGAACCGCCCAGCTCGGCACCGAAACCGATGCCACCGGCACCCACGCGGGCTGCAATGCGGTCGTCAATATTGTCGAAGGCACCAGCCACGATGAAGAGAATGTTCGAGGTATCAATCTCAATGTTCGCGTGCGCCGGGTGCTTGCGGCCGCCCTCCGGGGGTACGGTCGCCACGGTGCCCTCGATAATCTTCAGCAGCGCCTGCTGCACGCCCTCACCGGACACGTCACGGGTGATGGAGAGGTTCTCGCCACCCTTGCGGGCAATCTTGTCGATTTCGTCAATGTAGATGATGCCGCGCTGAGCCTTGGCAATATCGCCGTCAGCGGCGTTAATGAGGCGCAACAGAATGTTCTCCACGTCGTCACCCACGTAACCCGCCTCGGTGAGGGTGGTTGCGTCAACCAGGGCGAAAGGCACATCCAGCTTCTTCGCCAGGGTTGCCGCCAGGTAGGTTTTACCGCAGCCGGTCGGGCCGAGCATCAGAATATTCGACTTGCCCAGCTCCACTTGCTCCCCCGCGGTCGCCGAAAGAATGCGGGAGGTCAACACCGGGTTATCAATATCGTGGATGCGCTTGTAGTGGTTGTACACCGCCACCGCCAGGGTGCGCTTCGCCGCGTCCTGACCGATGACGTAGTCGTTGAGGTAGCTGTAAATTTCGCGCGGAGTAGCCAGCTGAGGCGCGGGCGCAGCGGCGGGGGCCTTCACCTTCAGACGCTCTTCAGCGAGGATCTCTTCGCACAGCTCCACGCATTCGTCGCAGATAGAAACATTCGGGCCGAGCACAATCTTAAAAACCTGCGCGCGAGTCTTCTTGCAGAAGGAGCATCGCATGCTGGCGTTGGGCTGTTCGGGAGGCACAATGACGTCTGTGGCCACGAAAATTCCCTTTCGATCGGCGTGGTGAAATCGGCGCAGAAGGGTCAGTGACCTGATGTCTGCGGTGATTTCTCAGGAGGAGCACCGGCGGGTGGTGGGCGCCCTAGTTTGAGTGAGAAAACGGTATGAAATACTCGAATTTTCTCCTTTTCTAAGGCTACCGGAGTTCACCCCGGAACCAAGAATTACGCACCGCAAATGAACGGACTTACCGGGCATATGACAAAGCGCGTCTTTTATGACGGCGGCAGGAACTTCCACACCCCGATATGACGGTGATTCACAAGGGTAAAGTGCAGGTCAGAGTCACCTACTGAAGCACCACACGGAGACCCACCAAATACACCCACGGTGCACAAAAAGAAGCGGCACCGCACCGCGCACCAGCCCGAAGGCTCGCACACGGGGCAATGCCGCCCCTCCCCCGAAAAATACTCGGGGATATTCCTCAAAACTAAAGTTTAGGTGTGGGAAATAGCGGTGTTGGTCGCAGGCTTACGCAACTTACGAGACTCCAGCACCTTATCGACCAGGCCGTACTCCAGAGCAGCAGCCGCAGTCAGAATGTTGTCACGCTCAATGGAGCGGTCAACTTCCTCGTAGGTCTTGCCCGAGTGCAGCGCCAGGGTCTGTGCAGTCCACTCACGCATACGCATAACCTCGTTCGCGTGAATCTCAATGTCAGATGCCTGACCGCCCTGCTGGCCGCTCAGAGCGGGCTGGTGAATCAGCACGCGAGCGTTCGGCAGTGCCAGACGCTTGCCGGGGGTACCGGCAGCCAGCAGAACCGCCGCAGCGGATGCCGCCTGACCCAGGCACACGGTCTGGATCTCGGGGCGGATGAACTGCATGGTGTCGTAGATAGCGGTCATTGCGGTGAAGGAGCCGCCGGGCGAGTTGATGTACAGGGTGATGTCACGCTCGGGGTCCTGTGCCTCCAGCACCAGCAGCTGAGCCATGATGTCGTCAGCGGATGCGTCGTCCACCTGGGTGCCCAGGAAGATGATGCGGTCCTCGAACAGCTTTGCGTACGGGTCCTGACGCTTGTAACCGTAGGGGGTGCGCTCCTCGAAGCTGGGGAGCACGTAGCGGTTGCTCGGCATAGCCGGCGCCGAGGTGGTGATATCGTTCGGCAGGTAGTTCATGTGCATCTCCCTTATGCGTTCTTCGATTCGGGCAGCTTACCGGCGGTGGTCGCAATGTGGTCGAAGAAGCCGTACTCCAGGCCCTCTTCCGCGTTGAACCAGTTGTCGCGGTCGTTATCCTTCAGGATGGTTTCCAGGCTCTTGCCGGTGCGCTCAGCGGTAATCTCTGCCAGGCGCTTCTTCATGTCCAGAATCAGCTCAGCCTGGGTGCGGATATCCGATGCGGTACCGCCAATACCACCGAGGGGCTGGTGCATGAGGATGCGGGCGTTCGGGGTTGCGTAGCGCTTGCCGATGGTGCCTGCGGTGAGCAGGAACTGACCCATGGATGCTGCCATACCGGTCACCACGGTCACCACGTCGTTCGGGATGAGCTGCATGGTGTCGTAGATAGCCATGCCGGCGGTGACGGAGCCGCCGGGAGAGTTGATGTACAGGTAGATGTCTGCCTCGGGGTCTTCAGCCGAGAGCAACAGCATCTGGGAGCAGATGAGGTTGGCGTTGGAGTCGCGCACCTCGGAGCCGAGCCAGATAATGCGCTCCTTCAGGAGGCTGTTGTAGACGTAATCTTCCTGGGCACCAACGATGGGGGTTGCCATAGACGGCGCGGGCGCCACGCCGGCTGCCTGGGAGGCGCCGATGGGCAGAGGCATGTAGCTGGACATTCTTCCTCTTCTTCTCTAATGGGTCTTCGCTGCATCTTTGCGCGATTTACGCGCCGGAGCGCACGCGAAAAGTTTCGTTGCTACTACCTTACCGATAGTTGCTCTCCCCCGCTTCCCTTCGGGTTGTTCGTTCGCCAGGGGGTGAAGCACAGCGTGAAGCACAGCGCCCAGCATATGCGGTACTGACGAGCCTGCATGCGCATTCGGGGTGTTGCGGGGAGGAATTGCGGGCGAAGTAACTTGGGGTGAAAAAGAGCCTCAGCGGGCACCCAACCGGTAATTCGGTGGATGCCCGCTGAGGCTACACGTTTCAAGCAATCAGCGCACGCCCTCTAGCGGGGTGGCTTTTTGCAGACCGTGGCGGGATTTAGGCAGCTGCCTCTTCGCCCTCGCCCAGGTACTTGGACAGGTCAACAACGTTGCCCTTGGTGTCCTTGACCACTGCGGTCTTCAGCACTGCTGCCAGAGCCTTGGAGCGGCGAACCTCGCCGACCAGTGCGCCTGCCTGGCCGGAGCCGTCCAGCATCTGTGCGAACTGGTTGGGGTCCATGCCGTACTGGGAGCTCATGGTGATGATGTAGTTGATCATCTCAGCCTGGTCAACGGTCACTTCTTCCTTGTCCGCAACAGCGTCGAGAACCATCTCGTTCTTGAATGCGGTCTCGGTGTTCTCGCGAACCTCGGCGCGGTGCTCCTCGGTGTCGTGGCCTGCTTCAGCGTTGGGGTTGTTGAAGTGCTGCTCGAGCTGGTCCTCGATAACCTTCTCGGGGACGGGGATCTCAACGAGCTCAACGAGCTTTGCGAGGACCTTGTCGCGTGCCTGGGTGCCCTGCTCGGCAACCTTAGCCTCTGCAACCTGCTTCTTGATGTCTTCCTTCAGTTCTTCGATGGTGTCGAACTCGGAAGCCAGCTGTGCGAACTCGTCGTCAGCTGCGGGCAGCTCGCGCTCCTTGACTGCGGAGAGCTTGACCTTGATGACAGCCTGCTCGCCTGCGTGCTCGCCGCCGGAGAGCTTGGTCTCGAAGGTTGCGTCCTCGCCAGCGGACAGGCCGGTCAGAGCCTCGTCGATGCCGTCGAGCATGGTGCCGGAACCAATCTGGTAGGACAGGTCGTTTGCTGCGTCTACCTGCTCGCCGTCGATTTCTGCGGCGATGTCGATGGTCACGAAGTCCTTGTCAGCTGCGGGGCGCTCAACGGTCTTCAGGGTGCCGAAGCGCTCACGCAGAGCGTCCAGTGCCTGAACCTCGTCCTCAGCGGTGACCTCTACCTCGTCAACCTCAACCTCGAGGCCCTCGTAGTTGGGCAGCTCGATTTCGGGGCGGACGGTGACGGTGATGGTCAGCTTGAGGTCTGCCTCACGGTTCTCAGTGGAGGGCTGGGACTGAACGTCCAGCTCGGGCTGTGCCAGGGGGGAGAGTTCGTTCTCGCCCAGTGCCTGTGCGTAGTAGTCGTTCAGAGCGTCGTTCAGGGATGCCTCGACGATGTAGTCGAAGCCCGCACGCTGCTCGATGAGCTGCTTGGGCAGCTTACCCTTGCGGAAGCCGGGAACGCTGATCTGACCCGAGAGGTTCTTGTAGGTGCGGTCCAGGTAGGGCTTGAATTCTGCGAAGGGAACCTCGACCTCAATCTTTGCGAGGGTCGGGTTGAGCTTCTCGACGGCGGTCTTCACGTCCGTGATCTCCTCATATAGTTTCGGTGCGGCACGAATCGTGTGTGCCGCGGTTGCTTAGTGGAAAGAGCGCCACGACCCTGTAGCGTCGCGGCAACCGTTTCACGTCGGGGCGACAGGATTCGAACCTGCGATCTCCTGCTCCCAAAGCAGGCGCGTTAGCCAAGCTACGCCACGCCCCGTGAAACCGACCGTGTTGCGCACTTGCGTGTTTAACACAGTCAGTGCCCTAGTTTACCTGTTTTCCCGCTAAATGCCCAACACAGCGGCTCGTGCGCGGTTTATTTCCACTGAGCGCGTACTCCCCTATCTCCCTTGGTTTTGTAGGGTGTTTTGTGTGGATGCGAGGTGGAGGGGATGACGAGCTGGAGCATGCGGATTCCGAGCGCGCGAGGAAACAAATCCGCATGCGGAAGGGATTCCCGTCATCCCCTCGAGGGAAAAAGAAAGGGCCTCGACGCGAAAGCGTCGAGACCCTAAATCTCGAGGGGATGACGGGAATCGAACCCGCGTAATCAGTTTGGAAGACTGAGGCTTTACCATTAAGCTACATCCCCGGAATGGAACTTGACTATAGTAGCGAGGTTCCATCTGGGCTGTCAAATATTTGAGTAGTTTTTAGACCTGTTTTCAGACCTGGCAGCCGGGGCACCAGTAGAGTTTACGGCCGGCAATTTCTTCCATGCGGATGGTGGTTCCGCAGCGGCGGCAGGGCTCGCCGTGGTGCATGTACACGTAGTTGGCATGGTCGGGCCACGCTTCGGTTTCGGGTACGCCGGGGCGGTCTTCGGGTTCGGTGGTGATAATGCGCCCCACGCGCACGCCAATGACCAGCAGGTGTTTATTGTCTTCCCAGAGTCGCTCCAGTTCCTCGTCACTGAGGCTCTTGCCGGGGCGTAGCGGGTCAATTTCCTGGCGGTACAGCGACTCGGCGCGGAAGATATTGCCCACGCCGGAGATTGCCGCCTGGTCCATCAAAATCACACCAATCGGGCGGGAGCTCTTGCGTGCCGCGCGGTAGAACTGTTCGGGGTCGGCGTCCGGGTTGAGCGGGTCGGGGCCGAGCTTGGAGCGGACGGTGCGCACCTCCTCCGGGGTGAGGGTGCGGCAGATAGTCGGGCCCACCAGATCCGCCCAGCCGTGCTCCGAAACAATACGGCAACGCACCGTACTCTTCGGTTCGGGAGGACCGGCGTAGGGCTGCTCCTCCCCCGCCGCATATTCCTTCTCACCAATCTTGCGGGGCGCGCCAATGCTCGAAGCACCCGTGAACGTCTCGTCCCCGCCGAAGCTCCAGTTACCGTAAATACCCAGGTGCACGTTCAGGGTCAGGTCGTTTTCGAAGGTCACGAACAGGTGCTTACCGTGCGCGTATGCCCCGGTGATGGTGTGACCGTCCAGCAGGGCGGCACCCTCAGTGTAGCGGCCCTGCGGGGAGGAAACCTGCACGCGCTCGCCGGTGAAGACGTCGCTGATTTGGCGGGCGATACGGTGGATGGAGTGGCCTTCGGGCACGGGTTCTCCTCGAAAACTTGTGGGCTGGAAATAGCGCGGCTAGAAATAGTGCGGATTATATGGGGCGCAGAGACGACTGAGGCGCATAGCCTGCACTATGCGCCTCAGATTTTAGAGCTTAGGCAGCGTCAATCTGCTTGCCGGCAATGTCGCCGGTCTGCTCGTACTCAGCCAGCTGGCCGATACGGCGTGCGTGACGCTCCTCGTTGGTCCAGGGGGTAGCCAGGAAGACCTTGATGATTTCCAGTGCTTCTTCCTTGCTGTGCTGGCGGCCGCCCACAGCTACAACCTGTGCGTTGTTGTGCTCGCGAGCCAGTGCCGCGGTGTCGTGGTTCCATGCCAGAGCTGCGCGGATACCATCAACCTTGTTCGCCGCCATCTGCTCGCCGTTACCGCTACCGCCCAGCACGATACCCAGGGAGTCCAGGCCAGCCTCGCGGTCACGCTTCACACCAAGGGCTGCATTAATGCAGAACGAGGGGTAGTCGTCCAGCGGGTCGTAGTCGGCGGGGCCGTGGTCAATCATTTCGTAGCCCGCAGCGGTGAGGGACTCGATTAGGTAGTGGCTCAGTTCGAGGCCAGCGTGGTCGGTTGCGATGTGTACGCGCATGGTACTCTCCTGGTGATTTTGTCTTGGTGTGACGTGCGTTTGTGCGTTCGTGGGAGGCGCCGGTTCTCAGTTCTGAGCGCCGTTGCTAGAGTGCGCCGCGCATCCATCAGGTGGGATACGCTTCCCCGTTTGGGTTTTTTCTGTCTTAACTGTATCGAATTCGCGCGGGTTCGGGTAATGCGAAGCCTTCTATACCCCCACCTATACGGTAGACTGTGGGATATGGCACTTTTTGGTGTCCCGATTCGCCGCGCCCAAGCTTGAAGGCCTCCAGCGCTACGTATGCAGCGTCGCAGGAGCCGCGCACCTCGGGAACCAGCGCACCATGACAGGGCGTGTCAACACGGCACGCTATTCACATCTAAGGAGAGGGAGCTGTATGCCCGGCCTGAACCTAACCCGCAATGAGGCAATCGAACGCGCATCCATTATTAAGCGCGTGCACTCGTACCGTATTGAACTCGACCTTCCGAAGGACAAAGACGTCTTCTCCTCGAAGGTTGAAATTCGCTTCGACGCTCAGGAAGGTGCCTCCACCTTCATTGACGCCATCACCTCCTCGGTCAAGTCCATTAACCTCAACGGCGAAGAGCTGAGCACCGACCTGGCGGACGGCGAGCGCATCCAGCTGCCGAACCTTGCTGCTGAGAACACCCTGGTCATTGACGCAGAGATGTTCTACACCAACACCGGTGAGGGTCTGCACCGTTTCGTGGACCCCGCCGACGGCGAAGTGTACCTGTACTCCCAGTTTGAAGTGCCGGACTCCCGCCGCGTGTTCCCCGTCTTTGAGCAGCCCGACCTGAAGGCTGAATTCGAGTTTATTGTGCGCGTTCCCTCGCACTGGGTGGTTGTGTCTAACCAGCCCGAGGTGAAGGTTGAGGAGAAGGAGTGCGGTTGCGGCCGTGCGAAGACCTGGTTCTTCAAGCCGACCCCGCGCATGTCTTCGTACATTACCGCGATTGTGGCTGGCCCCTACGAGAAGGTCACCAGCGAGCTGACTAACTCTGAAGGTCGAGTGATTCCGCTGGGCGTGTACGCTCGTAAGTCCCTCATGCCGTTTGTGGATGCTGAGGACATGTTTGAGCTGACCCGTCAGGGCTTCGAGTTCTACGAGGAGCAGTTCAAGACCCCGTACCCGTTCGAGAAGTACGATCAGCTGTTCGTGCCCGAGTTCAACGCCGGTGCGATGGAGAACGCTGGCTGCGTGACCTATCTGGAGACTTACGTCTTCCGCTCCAAGGTTGCGGAGGCTCTGCGTGAGCGCCGCGCTATCACCGTTCTGCACGAGCTGGCTCACATGTGGTTCGGTGACCTGGTCACCATGAAGTGGTGGAACGACCTGTGGCTGAACGAGTCCTTCGCTGAGTTCATGTCGACCCTGGCTGCTGCGGAGAACACCCGCTACGCGAAGGAGGCGTGGGCCACCTTCGCCGCGTCGGAGAAGACCTGGGCGTACCGTCAGGATCAGCTGTCTTCGACTCACCCGATTGTGGCTGAGATCCGTGACCTTGCCGATGTTCAGGTGAACTTCGACGGCATTACGTACGCGAAGGGCGCTTCGGTGCTGCGTCAGATGGTGGCGTGGGTTGGCCAGGAGAACTTCATGGCTGCTCTGAAGGTGTACTTCGATAAGCACAGCTGGGGCAACACCGTTCTTGACGACCTGCTGGTTGAGCTGGAGCGCACCTCCGGCCGTGACGTGCGTGCGTGGAGCGCTAAGTGGCTTGAGACCGCTGGTGTGAACACTCTCGCCGTTGAGATTGAGAACGACGAGGCTGGCAACATTTCGAACCTGGGTATCCGCCAGTCCTACGCTGAGGGCTTCGAGACCCTGCGCCCGCACCGTGCCGTAATTGGTTTCTACAACCTGGTGGACGGCAAGCTGACCCGCACCGACCGCATCGAGCTGGACATTGACGGCGAGCTGACCGTGGTTGAGGAGGCTCTCGGTAAGAAGCGCCCCGACCTGCTGCTGCTGAACGATGAGGACCTGGCGTACGCCAAGATTCGCCTGGACGAGCGTTCCATCGAGACCGCTATCAAGCACCTGGGCGACATTGATTCGTCCGTGGCTCGCGGCGTGGTCTGGGGTTCGCTCTGGGATACCGTGCGTGACGCTCAGATGCCGGCACGTAAGTACGTTGACCTGGTGCTGAACAACATCGGTAAGGAGACCAACTCCACCGCTCTGCGCACCCAGATCAACAACCTGTCCGCTACCCTGCACTCCTTCGTGGCTCCTGAGGCTCGCGAGGAGACCCGCCACCGTGCCGCTGACCGTCTCTGGGAGCTGGCATGCGTTGCAGAGCCCGATTCGGATGCTCAGCTGCAGCTGCTGCAGGCGTTCATCAACCAGACCCGCACCGAGGAGCAGTACGACAACGTGCAGCGTCTCTTCGAGGGTGAGCTGACCCTTGAGGGCCTGGATATTGACGCTGACCTGCGTTGGAACCTGGTGTGCCGCCTGGCTACCGGTGGCCGTTTCTCCGCCGAGCAGATTGCTGCGGAGCTGGAGAACGACAACACCGCGAACGGTCAGCAGTACGCCGCTCAGGCATACGCGTCGATTCCGACCGCGGAGGCTAAGGCTGAGTACTGGAACAAGATCATGGTGACCGGCGAACTGTCGAACATGATTCAGCGTTACGCTATTTCCGGTTTCAAGTCCGGCAAGCCCGAGCTGATTGCCCAGTACGATGAGCCGTACTTCGAGCAGATTGAGGGTATTTGGCGTTCGCGTTCGCACGAGATTTCCATGCAGATTATTGGTGGCATGTACCCGAGCGAGCCGACCGCTGAGCTGCTGGAGCGTACCGAGGCGTACCTGGCTTCTCTGCCTGAGGATGCTGCGGCTCTGTACCGTCAGATTGCGGAGGCACGCGACGGCGTGGCTCGTGCGCTGAAGGTTCAGGCGGCTGACATCTAACAATGCTTGTGAGCTGAGGCGGGTTCATTGCCTGCTCTCATAGGTTTTTATTCGTCCCCTTCTACCCCGATTCGGGGTGGGAGGGGACGTTTCTATATGGGGGTTTATGCCGGTTCTATTTTGAGTTGTGCCCCAAGTTGCACACCGGTTTGCATACAGGTTTGCACACCGAGTCTAATTCTTGTCACTGCGGTGCATATTTTTTGTTATTTTCATTTGAATATCCCTCAAAAGCTCTCTACTTGGGGTTGCGCCTATCGTATACTGTTGTGCATGCCTTCTATCAAGTCTCCTATCGCGAAAGTTTCTCTGACCGGCACAATCCTTGCTGTGGTTGCCGCCGGTTCCTTTGGCATGTACTCCGCAGGAGGCTTCACCGCACCCGGTAGCACCGCCGCTACCGCTGCTACGGGCGCCGAGCCTACCCAGTCGGCCCAGGAAAGCCCCAGCGAGTCCCCCTCCCCCGAGCCGACTCCGGAACCGACCACCCCGGCGCAGAAGATGGAACGCACCGCGCAGAACGCCTTCGGCAAGGAGGGTGCGCAGGCAACCGGTGAGATTCAGGCGCCGTTCCCCACCTCCGCTGATGCCGCCGACATGCTGGTTCAGCAGTTCAAGGGTGGCGTGGTCATGTACACCCCCAAGTACGGTCCGGTTGCGGTGGAATCCGGCGTCTACGAGCACTGGTGGAAGCAGCGTGGGTACAGCGACTTTGCCGGTTGGGAGGGTCTGCCGGTGAGCTGGCGATCCAAGAAGGGCGTTCTGTACACCAAGTTTGAGAAGGCTGAACTCTACTGGGATAAGGCGAACGGTCTGCCGCGTAACACCAATGTTCTTGGCGCTAAGGATGCCCTGGTGATTGGTGACTCGCAGGTGACCGCAACCTCCTGGGTTGGTTTGGGTCTGAAGCAGGCAGGTTTCGTCCCGTACCTGTTCCGTTGCGGCGGCATCGGTTTTGTGACTGCCCGCGAGGGTGTGTGCCCCTCCTACTATCAGGGTGTGATGGGTGGCCGTTGGGCTCTGCCGAGCGGTAACCCCGGCGTGATTTACCTGGACGCCTCCGGCAATGACATTTACATTCACGAGGATGAGACGAAGGCGCGCGAGCACGTGAACGCTCACCAGACTCAGGTCATTGAGCAGCTGCGACGTATGTACCCGTCGTCGAAGATTGTGTTCGGTGGTGTGGTGTCTATGAATGAGGCGTCTGCACCGGATAAGCAGGTGGCGCATAAGCGTCACGTGGCAAACGAGGTGGCAAGGCAGGGTGCCCGCGAGACCGGCGTGCTGTTCATGGACACCTCGGGCTGGCAGAGCCTCTACCTGGCTGAGGGTGACATGGCTGATGGCGTGCATCTGAAGGAGAAGGCGCACCATAAGCTGGCGGGCCCCTTTGCGACTCGTCTGCGTGAACTGCTCGGCACCGCGTAAACTAACTGTGTAATCAGCCGAGTACATCAGCTTCGATCAACGCATATAGCATTAGAATGAGGCGCCGGGAGGATTGAATCCTTCCGGCGCCTCATTCGTTTGAGTGGGTTACCCACCGCAGCTCTCAAGTTGGTGTGCGGGTTTTATGCCGCGACGTTTGCCTGGCGTTCCTTCGCCTCGGCCTTCTGGTGTGCGAGCACGCCCTCCGCAAGGCGACGCTTCTGACGCTCACGAGCGGCTTCCTTCTCACGCTGCTCGGCAGCCCAGGCGACCGGGTCAATGTCGATCGACTCGTAGTGCCATTCGCCAATGTAGTCGCGAATCGGGGCGACCCAGGTGACGGGAATGCCGCGGCGCAGGTACACCTCGTGGTCGGTGTCTTCAAAAGCGTGGATAATGCGGTTGCCGTCAGCAATCAGGGACTCAATGACGGAGTCCTTCCATGCGGGGCTGTTGGAGCCGTCGTTGCCGGGCTTAGCGAACACGTGCTTGGGTTCCAGACCTGCGCGGGCGATGAACTGGTTCAATTCCTTCATGTAGGTGCCATCGCGGCCGGTAATTACTACGACCTCTGCGCCGGTGTCTGCTGTGATTTCGCGAACACGGTCGGCAACTTCAACATTGACCGTGGCGTTGCGGATGGCCTTGAAGAATCGGCGGTTGCTTGCGAAGAAACCGGTCAGGTACTTATCCATCTGATCTCGGTTGCTGGCAAGGGTACCGTCAATGTCGACTGCAATCAGATCCATATAGGTCTCACTTTCGATCCGTACGGGAAGAATGCGCCTGGTGAGGGCGCGGCGGAAGAGTTCCCGTGCGGTGTGGCTGGTAATCGGTGTGTCAAAGACGCCCCGGTGAAAGGGCGTAGTTTTTCTAGAATACCCTATTTTTGTAAAGTAATGCCTCATCGAGCGTCATATTAAGCTCGTCATCTTTATTTCATTGCCCCTAGAAAAACCGCTGGTGGCGCAGGCTAAGAGCCCACACCACCAGCGTAAAAAGTCTAGAAATGTCTCGAGGAAAGTTAGAGCAGCGAACCGGAACCGCGGCGCACCAGCACCATACCGGCGGGCGCCACAATGCGCAGCCACTCCTCCGAACCTACGTGCGCAGCGAACAGCGGCAGATCGCCCGTGAAGCCTTCCGGGATGAAACCGAACACGCGCAGGGCGAATGCCGCGCCGGTCGGTACTAGCACGGTATCGAACTCGGGTAGGTACTCGAGCACCATGTCGGAGGACCAAATACGCGAGCGCACCGTGGAAAGCACAGCAGCGCCGGGGTTCTCGGGCAGGGCGCGTTCTACCGCCTCCAGACCTTCTGCGGTGGCGCGGTGGAACTCTTCAATCGGGACGGTACCAACCTCGTACCAGCCGCTGAGCGGGGCTGACTTGCCAGCCCAGCTAGCGTTGACGGTCACCGGCGGCATGAACAGCACCAGCTGCGAGTTCTCTTCGTTGCCCTGTTCTTCTGCCTGCTTCTGCAGACGCGCCAGACGGTCCAGCAGCGCCTGCGCCTGTACGGTCATGTCCAGGGTGGAGTCAGCCAGCAGGTGCAGGGCACGCAGACCCATGATGACCGGGGTGTCCGAGGAGGCGTCCTCCGGCTCCAGGGAACAGGCGAATACCGCCACCACGTGGCCGCGCGCGGTCAGGCGGATAGCGGCGTCCGGGTTCACCGCCAGGGCGCGAGAAATGTAGGTGGCAAGGTCCTTCACCACTGCGGCACCCTGCGCGCCGCCGGGCAGAATCAGGAAGGGTTCCTCCACGCCTTCGTGGGGGTTGTACTTGAGTTCAATGGGTGCCGCCGCGTTCGGTGCGCTGTTCTGGTCGGGAGCGTTGTCCTGTGCGGTGTCAGGGGTGGTTTCAGACGGCGTAGTCATTTCTGCTCCTTTTCGGCGTTGGCCTGCTCGGTGGCAAGTTGGTGGGTGATATCGTGCGATGGTGTGTTAGGGGAACGTTCCGGATTGTTCATCCAGATCGATAATCCGGGCCGTTGTTCCTAGTCAATGTTCCGAATCAACCTGTCGTGGTTGTCTCAGAGTATGCTCTCCCACTCTACGCCAGAAACCGGTTCATTGAAAACGTGCGAGAATAAAACCATGACCAAGCCCACTGTGACCCAAAACCTCATGCGGATGCTGGACCTCTCCCCCGTGGAGGCGGCGCCCGCTTCCTTCGGTAGTGATGAAGTGTCTACCGGCGTGACGCTCACCCGCGAGCAGCCGCGTACTTTCGGTGGTCAGGTTCTTGCCCAGTCGATTATTGCCGCCGACCGCACGGTGGAGGGCAAGTACATCCACTCGATTCACGCCTATTTTCTGCGTCCCGGCGATATTGAGCGTGAACTGTTCTTTGCCGCTCAGCGTCTGAATGATAGCCGTTCCTTCTCGACCCGCCGCGTGCAGGTGTTCCAGGATGAGGCGCCCATGTTCTCTGCAATTATGTCTTTCCAGGCGGATAGCCGCGGCCCGGAGCACACCGCGGTCACCATGCCGGAGGTTCCGGACCCCGAGTCCCTTCCGAAGGTCAGCGATTATCTGGGCCAGCTCCCCCACCCCATTGCACAGGCGGTAGCGTGGGAACGTCCGATTGATATGCGCCACGTGGATGCGCCCCTGTACACTCAGCCGGATGCCTCCTCGACACAGCCGCGTGCCTGCGTGTGGTTCAAGACCTTTGACCGCCTGGTGCATGCTGATGGTTCTGAGGCGTCGGAGGCGGAGCACCGCGCCGCTATCGCCTACGCTTCGGATTACCTGCCGCTGGAGCCTGCTCTGCGTCGTCACGGCAAGTTCTGGCTGGAACCGGGCCTCAAGAGCGCCTCGCTGGATCACGCGATGTGGTTCCACCGCCCGGCGCGCGCCGACGAGTGGCTGCTGTACGTGCTGGATTCCCCGAGCGCGCAGGGCGGCAGGATGCTCGCGCAGGGTTCGATTTTCAATCGTTCCGGTGAGCTGGTGGCGACCGTGGCGCAGGAAATGATGTTCCGCCTGCCGGAATATCGATAAAGCAGAGCACCGCTAGGACTACCGGAAGGCGTCAGGCGAACCTGGCAGAGCATACAGAAAGACCGTGTGAGGTGGTTGTCTCACACGGTCTTTCTTATGTTCTAGTGTACGGTCTAGAAGCCGTTTGGAAGCTCTTATTTAGCTTCGCCGTCAATCACACCGTCCGGGGAAATGTGCACGGTGCTCTTGGTGCGGCGGGAAACAAAGAAGTCACCCACGAATACCAGACCGGTCACCAGAAGACCCAGTGCTGCCATCCATACTGCCGCCACGCCGTAGATTATCGGGAACAGCACCACGAGCAAGCCCAGAATAAGGGTACCAATAGCAGAGAGCTGCAGGTGGCGTCCGGCGGCGTAGCTCAGGTATTTCACGCCCTGGGCAGTCATCAGACGAATCAGCGCCCACATAATCATCCACGTACCCACAATGGTCGGGATGAAGGTTGCCTGTGCACCCACCGAGGCAGTCAGCAGAATCAGGCCAGCCACCACGGTCAAGATGCCGTCAACCAGGTCCCAGCCGGTACGTGCCTGCTTTGGCGTGCCGAAGTAACGTACCAGTTCAAACACGCCACCAAGCCACACCGAAATGGAGAACACATAACCCAGAACTACCAGCGGAATAGCGGGATTGGCGAACATGTAGATTGCCGCTGCAATCAGCAACAGACCGGTAACCAAGGACATCCAGTTATATTTTGAAAGCATAATGCTCTTCTCTTCGTAATCACATGTGTCAGTTGTACTTACGCACATACCCATTATAAACCGTAAATATGAAGTCCGCCACGATATATCGGTCGCCACTGAGCGAACTATTTCTACCGGCGAACACGCGACCCTCCCCTCGCCAGCACATACAGCAGCCAACGCGCGCAGCATCCAGTACACACAGCGCGTACGGCATCCAGCGCATATGGCATCTAGCGGGCACAGCAAAGCCCCGCCTCCCCACGCTTCAACAGCGCAGGAGGCGGGGCTCGCTACCGAACTAAACCCTATCGGGTCAGCTTGCGGTGCACCACGCGGTGCGGCTTGGCGGCCTCGGGGCCGAGGCGCTCAATCTTGTTCTTCTCGTAGGACTCGAAGTTACCCTCGAACCAGTACCACTGATCCGGGTTCTCGTCGGTGCCCTCCCACGCCAGGATATGGGTTGCCACGCGGTCCAGGAACCAACGGTCGTGAGAGACGACCACGGCGCAGCCGGGGAATTCCAGCAGCGCATTTTCCAGGGATGCGAGGGTCTCAACGTCCAGGTCGTTAGTGGGCTCATCGAGCAGCAGCAGGTTACCACCCTGCTTGAGGGTCAGCGCCAGGTTCAGGCGGTTGCGCTCACCACCGGAGAGCACACCCGCCTTCTTCTGCTGGTCCGGGCCCTTGAAGCCGAACGCGGAAACGTACGCACGCGAAGGCATTTCAACGTTGCCGACCTGGATGTAGTCCAGACCGTCAGAGACGACCTCCCAGAGGCTCTTCTCCGGGTCGATGTTCGCGCGGTTCTGGTCAACGTACGAGATCTTCACGGTCTCGCCGACCTTCAGCTCGCCGCCGTCGAGGGGCTCCAGGCCAACGATGGTCTTGAACAGGGTGGACTTACCCACACCGTTCGGACCAATCACACCCACAATGCCGTTACGGGGCAGGGAGAAGGACAGACCGTTAATCAGGGAACGGCCGTCGAAGCCCTTCTGCAGGTTCTCAGCCTCAATAACGACGTTACCCAGGCGGGGTCCCGGAGGAATCTGAATCTCTTCGAAGTCAAGCTTGCGGGTCTTCTCAGCCTCCGCAGCCATCTCCTCGTAGCGTGCCAGACGAGCCTTCGACTTAGCCTGGCGGCCCTTAGCGTTGGAGCGGACCCAGTCCAGTTCCTCGCTCAGGCGCTTAGCGAGCTTAGCGTCCTTCTTGCCCTGAACTTCGAGGCGGGCGCGCTTCTTCTCCAGGTAGGTGGAGTAGTTACCCTCGTAGGGGTACAGGTTACCGCGGTCAACCTCGGCGATCCATTCTGCCACGTGGTCGAGGAAGTAACGGTCGTGGGTAATCGCGATGACGGCACCCTCGTAGGACTGCAGGTGCTGCTCCAGCCAGAGCACGGACTCTGCGTCCAGGTGGTTGGTGGGCTCGTCGAGCAGCAGCAGGTCGGGCTTCTGCAGCAGCAGCTTGCACAGTGCCACGCGGCGGCGCTCACCACCGGAGAGGTGGGTGACGGGCATGTCAGCGGGCGGGCAGCGCAGCGCTTCCATTGCCTGCTCCAGCTGGGAGTCCAGGTCCCATGCGTTAGCGGCGTCGATAGCTTCCTGCAGCTGACCCATTTCTTCCATGAGGGCGTCGAAGTCAGCGTCAGGCTCAGCCATGAGGGCGGAGATTTCGTTGAAGCGGTCCAGCTTGGACTTGATTTCGCCCACGCCTTCTTCAACGTTGCCCAGAACGGTCTTTTCTTCGTTCAGCGGCGGCTCCTGCAGGAGGATGCCCACGGTGTAGCCTGCGGTCAGGCGCGCCTCACCGTTGGAGGGCTGGTCGAGGCCAGCCATGATCTTCAGGATGGTCGACTTACCCGCACCGTTCGGACCAACCATACCGATCTTGGCGCCGGGGAAGAACGACATCGTCACGTCGTTAAGGATGACCTTGTCGCCCACAGTCTTGCGGGCCTTGATCATCTGATAAATAAATTCAGCCATAGTTACCTATTTTAGCGTGGATTTGCCGGGCAGTACGAGAGTTTTAGGTTGCGTGCTAGGCGGGGTACCGTGCGGGGCACTAGACTCGAAGCTATGAGCACAAACCCCTCCCCCAAACTTCTGCGACCCGAGAACCTGGAGCAGACCCTGCACCGCCTCGCGCTCGCCATGCCTCTGGCAACCTCCGACCAGCCGTTCGGGCCCGAGCACACGGTGTACCGCATCGGCGGCAAGATGTTCGCCATGTACACGGAGGGTATCGGCTACCCCATCGTGAACCTCAAAACCGACCCGGAAGAATCCGAGGTGCTGCGGCGCATCTACCCGAGTATCATCCCGGCATGGCACATGAATAAGAGGCACTGGATTTCCGTGGGTGCCGGTGAGGGTGTCACCGAGCGGGTGCTAGAAGAGCTGGTCGAGGATGCGTACCTGCGCGTCATGTACTCGTTACCCAAGGCGAAGCGACCCATCGAGTTCCGCGAGCGCCCGGTACCCGAAAAGCACTAGGCTAAAACCATCAGGTGGGAATAATCCGCCAGAATTTTCGTCATTAAATAGCGGAGCGGGTGAGCCTCGGTCCGGACCACCGAATCGCTCACCCGCTAAGCAAAGCACTTTTCTATCCGCGACTGGGAGGGTCATCAACCACGATGAACGCTCGAACCACCAAGCTCCCATCCCATATATTGCGGGGTCCAGTACCATGCACCACTTGTGTGAATACGTGATAGTTGAGTCGGCTCCCCTGCCAGACCTTCCTATGCAGAGGAGGTACTCACACGGGTGCGCTGAATATTCCCTTGAGTGACTCGGCTGTCTCATGCGATGTAGCCGAGAGGGGATCGCTGTCCTCGCCCGAACTACCGGCACGGACGAAGTGTGCTCTCGGGAACAATAATAACCTTTTTGCATTAAAGTGTCACTTTCGGATTGAAGGATATAGAGGGCATTTATTGACCATAATTCAGGTGTTTTATAGCGCCGAACCCACATATCCAATAACCACGAAATACCTGCAGATTTTATGCCCCGAAAAATCAAGGAGGGGCCACGCTGACCCTTCCTTATACCGCCTCCACATGGGCTAATACCCACTTAAAGCAATATTCAGAAAAGTCAGTGCGACCCCTCACTATATGAGATAAATTCTTTATCTCACATGGGCTTCAGCCATAAATCCGGTCAGACGCAGACAAACACAGATGTTAGTCGTCGAACTCCACCTTCTCGAAGCTCATGGTGCCATCAGCGTGAGAGACAACAGTATTCGGGTCACGCTCACGACGAGCCGCCGCGTACGCATCGTGGCTTGCCTCATCAACCCAGCGGGTCACCACAAAGTAGTCGCCGCCCTCATCCAGGGGGCGCCACAGCTCAAAACCCTCAAAGCCGGGGAAAGAGTCAGCGATGTGGCGGGCAGCTGCGAAGCGCTTCTCCAGCTCAGCCTGGTTGTCGCCAACGACAGCAAGACGGTGAACCTTAACAACGGACATGTGTCCTCCTTCTGTTGAGTACGTGCTTTCAACGATGAAAGCGTATTACCACCTCGCGCCACCTATAGATAGGCTATGTTCTTAGCGAGGTTACCCTCAGAATAACGGTTCACGGGCACAAAAAATAGGGGTCAGCGCCAACTAACAGTTATATGACGCTAACCCCCATTCAGAGGATTACGAGGCGCTCGCGAGCGCCTATTCGAGGCCTAGGAATTTGCCTCGGGCTGGGCGGTATCGGGCTGAGTAGATTCACCCTGAGGTGCGGTATCCGCCTGAGCGGCGGTATCAGCCTGCACTGCGGGGCTCTTCTTTGCTTTCTTCTGAGCCGCCTTCGGCGGGTTCGCAAAATGCACCCCGCGCTCAGCCAAGAAACGGCGGTCCTTCTTATCCCACTGCTCCACCGGGTACGCCTCCAACAGGTCCGGGCGGCGCTCAAGGGTGCGCTCAATCTGACGGTCACGACGCCAACGCGCAATCGCACCGTGATTACCCGACAGCAGCACCTCCGGCACCTCACGCTCACGCCACACCGCGGGCTTCGTGTACACCGGATACTCCAGCAGACCGCCCGTATGCGACTCCTCCTCCAGGGAGGCGGGGTTACCCATCGCGCCCGGAATCAGGCGGGTGATAGCCTCAATCATCGCCATGACCGCAACCTCGCCACCGTAGAGCACGTAATCGCCCAGGGATACGGGCATCACGCGGAAGCTCTCCTGCGCCCAGTCCAGCACACGCTCATCAATACCCTCGTAGCGCGCCGGAGCGAAGACAATATGCTTCTCCTCCGCCAGCTCATACGCCATCGCCTGATCGAAAACGGCACCTGCCGGGGACGGGACAATCAGCAGCGGGCGGGTATCAGCGGCGGGTTCGACAGGCTCGGCACCCTCAGTAGAGTCTTCGGAAGCGTTCAGCGGGGAGGCGGCAAGCACCTCATCCAGCGCCAAACCCCACGGCTCCGCCTTCATCACCATGCCCGCGCCACCGCCGTACGGAGTGTCATCCACCGTGCGGTGACGGTCAAACGTGTACTCACGCAAATCATGCAGGTGCAGATCCACCAGACCCTTCTCGCGTGCCTTACCCAGCAGGGACAGCTTCAGCGGCTCCAGATACTCGGGGAAAATCGTGACCACATCGTAGCGCACGGACTACTCCCCCGCCTGCTCGGTCGCCTGCGCAGAATCCTGCTCAGCGTCCTCGACCAGGTCAATCAAACCCGCCGGAGGGGTCAGCAGCACAAAGCCGGGCTCATCCTCGGTCGAGGGAACCACCTCGGGCACAATCTCCTCAACAAAAGGAATCATGATCTCTTCACCCGCGCCGGAGGCAAGACGCGGCGAACGAGCCAGCTTAATCAGCAACAAATCCTGAACCGGCATGGTCTGCAGACCGGTCACCTTACCCAGCGGCTTACCCACAGCCGGGTTATCCACGGGGCTCTCACCCTCGGGAACGTCCGCCAGCAGGTACACGGGCAGGTTCACCAGCTCCTGCTCGTAGAAGCCCTCTTCATCGCCCTCGTCCTCGGGAACCTCGTAAACCAGGCGGCTGCCGCGCAACTCCTCAGCCTGGTTGCGGGTAGTCACCTCATCAAAACGGACCACCAGAATCTTCTTGTTCCAGCGGGCACCGGCAACCGTCAGCTCACCGGTAGGCGCCACAGAAGCGGCAGCAGAGCCGGGCTTGAAATTCTCGATACCGAGCACCTCACCGCGGGCAAAACGCTCCTGCGGGGCATCAGTAAAGAGCTGAACCGTCACCTCACCACGAATACCGTGAGGCTTACCGATACGAGCCACCACAACCTGCATAATTTTCCTCCGCTGGATACAAGCTAAAAACCTACGCCGTGCACGTGCACGGCTCCCACTATTCTACCGGGCACTTAGGACGGGCGCATTCTGCCGCCCGAACTATCACCGGGACCGGGGTACGCGAAAGCCCCCACCTTCCGGAAAAAATTCCGGGAGCGGGGGCTTCAAGCGTTTACGAGCTAGCGTCGCTTTTTGTCGGTGTCGATAATGTCGATACGCATCGGCTCGCCATCAGAAATAGCGTCCATCACCAGACGGATGCTCTTGGCGGTACGACCAGACCTGCCGATAACTCGGCCCAGGTCATCCGGATGCACGCGGACCTCAAGGGTCTCACGGTGACGCTGAGTGCGCAGGCGCACCTTCACGTCCTCCGGACGATCGACAATCCCTCGAACCAGGTGTTCGAGTGCGTCAGCCAACATGATTACTCAGCTGCTTCCTCAGCCTCAGCCTCGGGAGCTACTTCCTCAGCAGCCTCTTCAGCCTTCTCAGCCTTGGGGGTGATAGCCTCGGGCAGGATCACGGAACCCTTTTCGGGAACAACGAACTCAGCCTTAGCCTCGACGGGCAGAACCTTGGACTCTGCCTTCTCGCCCTTGAATGCAGCCCAGTCGCCCGAGAGCTTCAGCAGAGCCAGAACCTGCTCGGTCGGCTGTGCGCCGACGGAGAGCCAGTACTGAGCACGCTCAGAGTTGATCTCGATACGCGAGGGGTGCTCGGTCGGGTGGTAAATACCGATCTCTTCGATGGTCTTACCGTCGCGCTTGACGCGCGAATCAGCGATCACGACGCGGTAACGAGGATCGCGGATCTTACCCATACGCTTGAGACGAATCTTAACAGCCACTTTAGTGGTTACTCCTGTTTCATAATTTGGTGCGAGGCACACGGTTCAGCACCCGTGGGGCGGGCCATTCACGGCGCCTCTATGGACACAACGGCGCGCGAAGAGAGGGGTCGCGCGTCGCCGGGTACTCAGCTAGGGTATCAGAGCCCAAGATTTTAAGCTAGCGACACGGAAAAATAATTGCCGCAGGCACCGAACATCACTTTTAAACAGCGTTCTGTGCCCGGTAGCCCCCTGCGCAACCGCAGTGTAGCCGCTACTAGTCGAGGTTGCTCATCTCCAGAGTCTCCCCCGTCTCCAGGGCGCGGTAGCACTCACGCAGACGCTCCACCATCGACGGGCGCACGTAGCCCTCCAGGTTCTCCGGAGCAACCCACTCATAGGTCACCAGCTCAGCATCCTGCAGGGTAATCTTCGTATCCGCTGCAATCACGCCGCCGTCATACATGTAGTAGGTCGAATCGCCCCACACACCCAGCGACAAGCCGTGGAAAATCAGCAACACACGACCCAGCTTCACATCCAGGCCCAACTCCTCCACAATCTCACGCTCACAACCGGGCTTGGGCGCCTCGCCAGCCTCCACAGTGCCGCCGGGAAGAATCCAGCCGTCCTTATAGTTCGGCTTCACCAGCAGCATCTCACCGCGCTCATTACGAATCAGCGCGCCCGCCGCCAAACGGCGCGTGGGCAAGGTGGCGATAAAAGCCTTCAGCTCTTCATCGCTCAGATAGGAATCCTTCATGGCTTCTTTCCTTTAGCGGTCGGTTTTCTTTGCAGCGCGCTGCCTGATGCTACGCACTATACCCAGGGCACGCTCACGCAGTCCAGAGGGTGCCTGCTCCGTGGACGGGGCGGCATCCTCCACCGTGCGGTAGTTGCCCTCACGTAGGTCATCAATGAGAGTGCGCTTGGTCGAGGGCTGCTCACCGGTGGTATCCCCCGGATGCACCAGCTCAGCATCCGCAACCGGGCGGGCATGCTTCTTCAACTGGGTCTGCTCGAAAGAACGCAGAACCGTCGGAATCAGAGCCGACTCGACCGTAGCGTTCAGCGCAAAGAGCGCGGCAGCCACCGAGAACTTACGGCTCGCCTTACCCTGCGCGCGGCGGCGGCGCGCCACATTCGCCAAGGTCAGAGCGATAGCGCTCTGAGCCGTCACATCCGCACCCAGGACAAGACCCACACGGCGGGTCTTCGCACGAATCTGCTCCGGGGTCAGGCGCTTGCGGCGCGAACGAGGCGCGGGACTCTGAGCGGAGGTGGTCTGCGGTGCGGGAGCCTGGGGTGCAGGACTCTGATCTGCAGAGCTTGAGGAAGCATCGAGCACGGTCTCAACGCTCGGGGCGGCTTCGTTCTGAGGTGCGAGCGCGACAGAAGGCTCGGGAGCCTGCTGGCTTACCTTTGCCTCGTGCGATGCCTGCTCCTCGGTAGGCGAAGAGTCAGCCTCGTGCAGGGCGCTGTCAAGAGACAGGTAGCCCTCTTCGGTCTCCACGAAGGAATCCGGCGCAGAGTCCTCCGGCGAACCCATGTGCGTGTACTCGTAGGGGATGTGCGCGTTGTTGAGAGCGTCCATCCACTCGGCGAGGGTCACGCGGCGACCGGTCGCAACCAGTCGGTAGCTACGCTCCATGGGCGAGGGGAAGTTACCCGGGTAGGGCTCAATCTCCTCGTCATCTTCGAAGGAATCGTCCTCTACGGGGGTGCTCTCGGAGAAAGTAGCCTCGGCAGCGGAGTCATCCAGCGGGAAGGTAACGTCCAGGGCTTCAGAAGTCTGCGCCTCATCAGCCGAATCAGCTGCGTCGGCAGAGTTAGTCTCAGCAGAGTCAGCCGCAGGCTGCGCGAAGCCCTCATCCTCATTGCCGAAGATGCGCGCCGTACTAATCGACGCCACATCAAAACCGGTGGTCGGCACCAGCGCCAGCTCCGTGGGAACATCCAGTAGCTGCAGCACCGACTCCAATGCCAGGGTATTGCTCGTATCGCGCAGGTACGCATTCAGGCGGCGACCGGCAATGGAGTCAGCCTCCACACCAAACATCGCCATGACATTAGCGATACCCTGCTCGATTTCATCCTCATCAGAACCGAAAATCTTCGAACCCGCCAGCTCCGGGGCGCTACCGGGAAGCTCCGAGAGCAGGTCCTCCAGCACGCCGCCAAAACGTGCGACTTCCTCGCGGCTGAGGGCACGGTTCAGGCGCTTAGGCACACGCTGCCAGGTGAACTCCTCCACGATATTCTCGTAGGGTTCACCGAACGCCTCCAGGTACCATTCCTCATCCGAGTAGGGTTCGCGGTCGGGCTCCTCATAGACCACCAGGTGCTGCTGGTTCGCGTTACCCTCAGCAATCAGGGCGTTGCAGTTCAGCAGGCCCAGCAGCGCCATCAGGTCCACCGGGTCGGCAGAAATGAGGGTCCATTCCCCCGCCGGCGCAGCAACAACCTGCCGAGTACCGGCAGGAAGGTAGGCCAAAAGAAGCCCGGTAATCATGTCAATGGGCAGGTCAACGAGCATGGCGGCGTCACCGTCCACCAGGAACTCCAGCTCACCCTGCCCACCGGGCAGCTCCTCCCACACGGTCGCCTCACCCTCAAGGGCGGCACCAGTAACCGGCAGCTGATCCACCAGCTGCGCCACATAATCCTCAACGGGAGTACCCACGTGCAGGTGGCCGTCAGCGACCTCCAGCACGTTCATGTAGCCCTCATCATCCACGGCGCACAGCACGTAGAGCTGCACCTGATGCTCACCCATCTCGTAAGCAATCAGCTCCGGGGAGGCGGCAGTCGCCTCAATGAGGGCGGCAATCAGCTCC
The DNA here is from genome assembly GCF_001813565.1 of Rothia sp. HMSC068E02. Lineage (NCBI taxonomy): Bacteria > Bacillati > Actinomycetota > Actinomycetes > Micrococcales > Micrococcaceae > Rothia > Rothia sp. HMSC068E02. The sequence continues at coordinate 609,025 of NZ_KV812882.1, read as the reverse complement.
TCATCGGTGGTGGAACGAGCCATGATGCGGCGGCGCTGAATCGTCTCCTCCAGCTCCATGGTCTGCTCGATGCGCTCATTGCGCTGCTTCTCGGCGGTGCGCTCCTCATCCTGGGCGCGCAGGTACTCGGGGCTATCCGACTCACCGCTACCGGCGGGCGCGGGGGCACCGTCCCACATGTCGGTGAGCTTATCGACGGTCCACTCTTCGCTCTCCAGGGCGGCGGCGAGGCGGTCAACCTTCGTGCGGTCGTTCCAGGCGCGCTGCTTATCGGGATCTTCCGCCTTCACCTCATCGTGCATGCTGCGGGCTTCACGAATCAGGTTCAGAATGGTTGCGGCAACGTCGTCGACTGCGGGGTCGTCGCTCTCGCTCGAGTAGACGAGGTCGCCAGCCAGTTCGGCGGAGTGCTCACCGTACTCGAGGGCAATACGCGCCCAGACGGGAGTGTACCCGGGAAGGATGCTCGAATCATCGTCGAAATCGCCCACGAGGTCTTCCGAGAACTCGCATGCAGGCTCCTCTACAAACTCAGCGGCAGATGCGCCGGCAGGGTCCTCTACAGCATCATCAGCGAAGGCGCGCTGAGACCACGGCGTGACCTGCTCATTCAGCTGATCATCCGCGTTCTCTCGATCCCAGTTCTGCTCGTTCTGAGCCATTGATACCTTCCCTTCACACCCATTCATGCACCCAAACCGGGCACCATACCGGTACGGGTGCGCCCGTCACCACGTGCGCACCCGTACCACCCCTTACCGGGCTCATATTTGCTCTTACTGCAGGAACTTCTCGAAGCCCTTCGGCAGGTTCATGCTGGACAGATCCATCTCCTGGTTCTGAGCCTGCTGACCGAATGCAGCACCGGCGCGAGCCTGCTGCGCCTTAGCTGCTGCCGCCTCCTGCGCCGCACGCTTCTGCGGGTTGCCGGAGCGAGCCTTCTTCTTCTTGTTGTTGTTCTTCGCGTTCTTACGAGCGCCACCGGCCGCAGCCGCCATACCGGGCATCTGCATACCACCGGGCATGCCGGGCATCTTGCCCGAAGCGAGCTTCTTCATCATCTTCTGAGCCTGAGCGAAACGCTCCATCAGCTGGTTCACCTCAGACACGGTCACACCCGCACCCTTAGCGATACGGGCACGACGAGAACCGTTAATGATGCGCGGAGCCACACGCTCATGCGGGGTCATGGAGCGAACAATCGCCTCCACGCGGTCAATCTCGCGCTCGTCAAAAGCCTCAAGCTGCTGACGCATCTGAGCCGCACCGGGCATCATCATGAGCAGCTTCTTCATGGAACCAAGCTTACGAATCTGCTGCATCTGAGCCAGGAAGTCCTCAAAAGTGAAGTCTTCCTGATCGATGAACTTCTTCGCCATGCGGTCGGCTTCAGCCTTATCCCACTGAGCTTCAGCCTGCTCGATCAGAGTCAGGATGTCACCCATATCCAGGATGCGGCTTGCCATACGGTCCGGGTGGAACTGCTCAAAGTCAGTGACGTTCTCACCGGTGGACGCGAACATAATCGGCTTGCCGGTCACCGAAGCCACCGACAGAGCCGCACCACCGCGGGCGTCACCATCAAGCTTAGACAGGACCACACCGGTGAAGTCCACACCCTCGTTGAAGGCGTTAGCGGTGTTCACGGCGTCCTGACCGATCATCGCATCGATGACGAACAGAACTTCGTGCGGCTCAATAGCGTCACGAATGTTACGTGCCTGCTGCATGAGCTCAGCGTCAACACCCAGACGACCCGCGGTATCGACAATCACCACGTCGTGCAGCTTAGCGCGAGCCTCAGCCACACCGTCACGCGCCACCTGCACGGGATCGCCGGTGGGTACGTCAAACTCGCTGGTCACACCGGGGTGCGGCGCGTACACGGGCACGCCCGCACGCTCACCAACAACCTTCAGCTGGGTCACCGCGTTGGGGCGCTGCAGGTCGGATGCAATCAGCATCGGGGTGTGGCCCTGACCCTTCAGCCAGTGAGCCAGCTTGCCCGCCAGGGTGGTCTTACCGGCACCCTGCAGACCCGCCAGCATGATGATGGTCGGGCCGCTCTTCGCCATGTTGATGCGGCGGGTCGAACCGCCGAGGATGCTCACCAGCTCCTCGTTCACGATCTTGACGATCTGCTGGGAGGGGTTCAGTGCCTCGGAAACTTCCGCACCGAGAGCGCGTTCCTTCACGTGGGCGGTAAATTCGCGGACCACGGGGACGGCGACGTCAGCGTCGAGCAGGGCGCGGCGGATTTCGCGGACGGTTGCATCAATGTCTGCCTCGGAGAGGCGGCCCTTGCCGCGCAGGTTCTTAAAAGTTGCCGTCAAGCGGTCGGAGAGAGAATTGAACACGAGCCGTGATCACTTTCTTAACGTTGAGGTGGCCCCCAGCCGCGAAGGCGAACGGGGATGGTTAGTCAGTCTTTAAGGATACAGGATGCGCGCTTTCTCCCCCGCCTCCACTGTGGATAAGTGGCGCCGGTTCACCCTGAGCTCAGGATTTACACTCAACGTCCCCTCCCGCACCCCTCAGCAAATGTGTGGCAGGTACCAGACTTACCCCCTCATAGAGGCGCGACAGAAACCCTCAGTAGATGTTCCGCGCCCCGCCTCAGCCTGCTCAACACGTCAGATAGATTAGATTTTCTAGACAGCCTGGGTTAGAATTCTAAAGGTGTTACGCACGAATGCGTGATACGCCCGAGTGGCGGAATTGGCAGACGCGCCTGACTCAAAATCAGGTTCTTCGGAGTGTGGGTTCGAGTCCCACCTCGGGCACCAACGCAAAAGCGGCGGGAAAGTTTGAAGCTTTCCCGCCGCTTTTCTGTATCCGCTCCTGTACCCCACCCGCACATCGGATGCGGCAACAATAAAGGCACAAGAAACCGCCGCCCGGCCGTGAATTCACGACCGGGCGGCGGTTCTATATACCGAGCGTACAGACTGAGGATTACCCTCAGCTACGCATCGAAAAAGATTGGTGAGCGGCTTAGCGCTTGACCTCGTTCTCCTCGTAAGGACGCAGAGCCTCGCGCTCGCCCTCAGCACCGTAGACGCGGTGTACCTGAACCATGTTGGTGGTACCTGCGCGGCCTGCGGGAGCACCGGCAGCAACGACGACCAGGTCGCCAGCTTCTGCCAGACCGTTCTTCAGCAGGTACTCGTCCACGAAGTGGAACAGACCTTCCTGATCGGTGATCATCTCAACCTGCTCAGCCTCAACGCCCCACAACATGGACAGGAAGGAGCGAACCTTCGAGCTGGTGGTGAACGCGACAATCGGGGTCTCGGGACGCAGACGTGCCAGACGACGTGCGGAGTCACCGGACTGGGTGAAGGTTACGATGAGCTTTGCGTCCAGCTGGTCAGCGATGTTCACTGCTGCGCGGGTGATTGCGCCACCGCGGGTGCGGGGCTTGCGGTCCAGCTCGGGCACGCGGTACAGGCCACCCTTTTCGGTATCCTGAACGATTGCAGCCATAGCCTGCAGGGTCAGGATCGGGTACTTACCGACCGAGGTCTCACCGGAGAGCATCACAGCGTCTGCACCGTCGAGGATTGCGTTAGCGCAGTCAGAAACCTCTGCACGGGTGGGGACGGGGTTGTCAGTCATAGACTCGAGCACCTGGGTTGCCACGATGACGGGCTTTGCCCAACGGCGTGCCATGTCGATTGCCTTCTTCTGAACGAGGGGAACCTCGGAGAAGGGCAGCTCAACACCGAGGTCACCACGAGCGACCATGATGCCGTCGAACTTGTCGATGATGTCTTGCAGGTTCTCAACTGCCTGGGGCTTCTCAATCTTGGCGATGACGGGTACGCGGATACCCTCTTCGTCCATGATCTTGTGGACGGGCTCAACGTCTGCACCGGTACGGACGAAGGAGAGTGCAATGATGTCTGCACCCATCTTCAGTGCGAAGCGCAGGTCGTTTGCGTCCTTCTCGGTCAGTGCGGGCAGGGAGACTGCAGCGCCGGGCAGGTTGATGCCCTTGTTGTTGGAGATGGGGCCACCCACGATGACGCGGGTGCGCACGCGGGTGGGGGTCACCTCGATAGCCTCGAGGCGGATCTTGCCATCGTCGAGCAGGAGCTTGTCGCCGAGCTTTACGTCGCCGGGCAGGCCCTTGTAGGTGGTGCCACAGATTTCTGCGGTACCTTCAACGTCTTCGGAGGTGATGGTGAAGTCTGCGCCGGGCTCAAGGTATTCCTTGCCGTTTGCGAAACGCTCGAGGCGAATCTTGGGGCCCTGCAGGTCGGCGAGGATAGCAACGTCCTTACCGAGCTTTGCAGACTGGTCACGGATGGTGTCGTAGCGTGCCTGGTGCTCGGCGTGGTCACCGTGGCTCATGTTCAGACGGGCGACGTTCAGGCCAGCCTTGATTGCCTCGGAGATCTTCTCGGGGGACTCGATTGCCGGACCGATGGTTGCAACGATTTTTGCGCGCCTCATGTACCTAACCTTTGTGTGTTGTTTTGTGTGACCCCTGAGGGTTCACACTGATTTTCCGGGGAAGACTAACGTCAAATTCCCAATTATTCCCACGTGCTCCAACATGTAGCCACGTGCCGGATGCGTGGGACTCTTTCTCAATTATAGGGGTTTTGCGCCCTCTTGGGTATGCTTCTCCCAACTCTTTCCACCGAAGAAATTGTGTTTCACGTCGCATTTTGAACGCCACCCCTCTTCCATCGAACACGCCACAGAAAGTCGATTTTCACCCCCACCACCCCCGCCTCGCCCGGAAAGTAAATTAGGGTGCTTTTTACCCATATCTAGCCAGTACTGCGCAATATTTAGTCTCGTTCGAGAACATTCGAGCATATTTCAAAAACATAGAGACACTCAGAGTGGGCTATGAGAAGATAGATGGGGCATCCAAAAGCTGGGCGATTTCACATTTTCGCGCGCCTAGCCTATATTGGAACCCATAATTAGTATTTGAAATGCGAAATATATCTGGAAGGTTCACAGATGACTACTCGCGTGCTGATTATCTTCGGCTCCACCTACGGCTACACCGAACAGTACGCCACCTGGCTGGCAGAAGATCTGCGTGCACTCCCGCAGGCCCCCGAGGTTGAGACTGTCCCCGCCTCCAAGGTCACCCCCGAGCAGGCTGAGGCATTCGACGCTTTCGTCATTGCCGGCAGCGACTACGGTGGATTCCTCAACGGCGCACCGGCACTTCGCAAGAAGATTCTGCCGATTATTGCGCCCAAGAAGAACCGCACCGCATTCTTCACCGTCTCCTTCACCGGTGAATACTCCAAGAAGCTGCTGGACAAGGCCGTCGCCAAGAGCTACACCCCCGAACTCACCGAAGGTCGCCCCGTCTACCACCTGCGTGGCGGCATCGACTTCGACAAGATTTCGCTGGCTCACAAGACCGCCCTGAAGGGCCCGGTGCGCGCATGGCTCATGGCTAACCCGCACCCGAACGAGGGTATTCAGCAGATGCTCGAATGCTACAAGACCGGCAAGGCTGAGTACATCGATCGCGAGACCCTCAAGCCGCTGGTCGAGGACATCGCAAAGTTCCTCTAAGCCTTTCGGGAAACACAAGCTTTCGCCTCTTCCCACCCGTCTCTTTCAGCCGGACATCAGAACCTGAAGGAGCGGGCGGGAAGAGCCGAGATAAACGTGCCAACAGGCACCATATACGTGGTCGATGACTCTTCATCTCTCCTGCATCGACCATGCAACTCCGGGTGCCGGTGCGAGGCCGCGCCAAATACAGTACCCGGAACATGAGGGGTGGGTCTTTGTGTGTGCGGCCCACCCCTTTCCTTATGCCCGCAAGCCAAAGCCCCTGCAGTTCAACCTCCGACAGAGCAGTCCACAGAATGAAATTCGCAATGCCCCGGCGTGTCACCCACCTAAAATTTTGTCCCAAAAACTTGAGCCAATAAATGCACCGACAAGCCACAAAGTAAAACAGACACCCCAAAGATTCCAGGTTACTGTGCACTCTGCGAAAGATATGCCGCCAGAATGACACCCCAAATCATTGCGCACATCGGTGCAGGTACCGTACGCTGTTAGCTGTGTCAGCCGCTTGACATACCCGGCAACCGACACACATCACTTCAAATACCCCACATATTCACTCGTGCCAGAAGCCCCCGCACAGGGCCACATCGGCACATCCACCTCTCAAACACAGGCAAAATCTATGAAGAAACTCCAGACTGCCGCGCGCTCCGCAGCAGCCCGCTCCATCATGGCGTCCGCAGTCACCCTGGTCGCCGCATCCCTCACCTCCGTTCCCGCCGCCTTCGCCGCTCCCAGCGCGAGCGCAGCCGCAGAGGTCAACCCCGGCGCATCCTACGAGGAGCTCACCTACGCCCCCGCCCCGGATGCATTCCTGGTCGAACGCTCAAACCCCGCCATGGGTGCGGGCGAGCGCGAACGCCTGGGCACCGCCAACGCGCGAACCGGCGCCACCTCCCCCGCTTCTACCGCGACCCTGAGCGGTATTTCCGCGACCCAGAGCTCCGCGCAGGGTCTGGCGGCTGGTCGAGCTCCGGCAGCCGGTCAGTCCCTGGCTCAGGGCCGCTCCGCGTGGACCCCCTCCGGCGGCACCCTCGGTATGGACGTCTCCTCGCACCAGCAGAACGTGGACTGGGCGAGCGCCTACGCCGCAGGTTCCCGCTTCGCCTACGTGAAGGCGACCGAGGGCGGCTACTACACCAACCCCTACTTCGGTCAGCAGTACAACGGTTCGGCACAGGTCGGCATGGTGCGTGGCGCCTACCACTTCGCAAACCCCCGCACCTCCTCGGGTGCCGATCAGGCACGCTACTTCGTGCAGAATGGTGGCGCGTGGACTGCCGACGGCAAGACCCTGCCCGGCCTGCTGGACATCGAGTTCAATCCCTACCCCGCCTACGGCAACACCTGCTTCAACATGACCCCGGCGCAGCTGACCGCCTGGACCCGCGACTTCGTGGACACCTACCGTTCGCTGACCGGTCGCGACCCGATGGTGTACACCGCAACCTCCTGGTGGTCGCAGTGCGTGGGTTCGCAGCAGTTCGGCGTTCTGCCACTGCACCTGGCAAGCTACTCGACCGTGGTCGGTGCAATTCCGGCGGGTTGGAGCGGCTACGACATTTGGCAGTTCACCGATTCGGGCCCGTTCGTGGGTGACTCGAACTTCTTCCCCGGCACCGTGAACGATCTGAAGGTTCTGGCGAAGAACCCGAAGGCTGTGCACCGCAACTGGTCGAACGGCCAGGACCGCACGGTTGAGGAGCGTGCGGCAAAAGATCGCGCCGCTCAGGATTCGAACGTGGTGACCACCGCGACCGGCTCCATTGATATTCGCACCGGCATCGGTAACTTCTGGAATAAGAATCGTTCCTTCTACGGCAACCCGATTGGCACCGAGTACTCTCTGGGTCACGGCGTGTATGCGCAGAAGTTCACCAACGGTAAGACCATCTACTGGACGAACTCTCACGGTTCGCACTGGCTGGTCACCAACGGCGGTCTGGATCATAAGTTCCGCTCGGACGTGGCACGATTCCGCGGCCTGACCACCAACGAGGAAACCCGCTCCGACACCATCGCAGTCTCCTTCGCTAACGGTGAGGGTGGCTACTGGTCCAACGCGTACGGCACCCACATCATCAATGAGCGTGGCTCCATCTATGCGACCTGGCGTGCTGCTGGCATGAGGGGCGTGCCCACCACCGATGAGCAGAGCCTGGGCAACGGCCTCATCAAGCAGGAATTCACCGGCAGCACCACCTACGTGTGGTCCGCACAGACCGGCACCCACCGCCTGCACACCGGCGGCGCGTTCTACCACCGCTTCCTGCAGCACCGCGGCACCTGGGGTGCACCGGTGACCGACGAAACCGCCACCTCCACGGGTGCTCAGGTGCGATTCGCCTCCGGCAAGGTGCTGCTCTGGTCGGATGCGTACGGTGCGTACGAGACCAACGGTAACGGCGCAATCTTCAAGCACTGGGAGAAGAATACCGCCCGTTACGGTGCGGCACGCGGTGACGAATCCTACGTGAACGGCGTGTACTACATGGACTTTGAGCGCGGCACGATCCGCTGGACCGCGCAGCGTGGAATCTACTAAACAGCGTGGAATCTACTAAACAGCGTGGAATCTACTCAACAGCACGGCAGCTAATAAACACTACAACGTGCATATAAAAACGAGGGGCACCTGGCAGAGGTGCCCCTCGTTCTTTTGCTACAGGAAGCATCTTCTGAACAACACAAAAATCAAGATGCGTTCTGCAGCGGGTGGGTTACCGAGTGAGTAGAGAACCCGGCTATGTTACCCGTGCCGGCAGGTAAATTTATGGCGTGGCGGGCGTGCCGCCTCGAAGTCATGCAATGTCCTAAAAGCCCCGGATTAGTGTGGCGGACATAGTCCCCATTGACTATGTCCGTGGGGCCCACACTAATCGTTGGTGAGACCTCAATCCGAAGGTGTCTAAAGGGGCGCCTGGCCGGAATTAAGGACTCAACGGTGAATAACGGCACGGTACGAAGATGCTGAAATTCACCCGGGTATGGCGTTCCGGGAGAAGGAATCGATATCTAGGAGGGCCGAAACCTTCACACGTCATATCCCGTTACATCTAGGGTAGGTGTAGGCGCACGCGAAACCTATCTCTTCGGCAAATATTACGCCTCAACCAGTGGTTGAATGTTTACAATACAAGTATGCATTTTGAGGCCTATAGATGTCAAACAAGATACTCTATTGAACTAATTTAGTGAGAATTTTGAGATATTCCCCGAATATTTCAAAAATAAATTCCTGCGTATATTACGTTTAGGTGCCTAGTACTCACAGAGATTTTCGGCTCCATACGATAACGGCTCTCAAAAACCCGGCACTAAAACATCTAGTTAAAAAACACTAGTTAAAACACTAAGGCGCACCCCGCGTCGTATGCACAGCAGAAAGAGTACCCATACTCCCCCGCCACACGGGATGCGCCCTAGGCGCTATAACCATCGAAACTACCGGCAAGACCCCAGTCGAGTGAGACCTTGAAGCCCTACCGGGCGCCTCGAACCATCCGCCAGCTTAGAGGCTAGCGAAGTCCAGAACCATACGGCCGGTAATCTTACCAGCAGTCATTTCCTCGAAGACAGCCGGTGCCTCGTCAACCTCACGCAACTGAACCACCGGAACCACGAGGCCGTCAGCACCGAACTGGAACGCCTCCGCCAAATCCTGACGGGTGCCCACCAGGGAACCCACCACGCGGATACCGTCCAGAACGATCTTCACAATGGACAGCTCCATCATCTCCGAAGGCAGACCAACAGCCACCACGGAACCGCCCGCACGAACCGACTCGATAGCCTGGTTGAACGCAACCTTCGACACAGCGGTCACCACAGCAGCGTGAGCGCCGCCGCCGGTCAGCTCGCGAATACGAGCCGGAACGTCCTCAACCTCACGGCCGTTGATGACGTGATCAGCACCGACCTTACGAGCCAGAGCCAGCTTGTCGTCGTTGATATCAACAGCGATAACCTTGGCACCGAAAACCTTCTTAGCGTACTGAACAGCCAGGTTGCCCAGACCGCCAGCGCCGTAAGCGACCAGCCACTGACCCGGGCGAACCAGCGACTCCTTGGTTGCCTTGTAGGTGGTCACACCAGCGCAGGTAATGGAGCTAGCCTGCGCCGGGTCAAGGCCCTCGGGAACCTTCACAGCATAATCAGCGGGCACCAGGGTGTACTCGCTCATGGCGCCGTCGACGGTGTAGCCGGCGTTCTTGACCGAACGGCACAGGGTCTCACGACCCGAGGTGCAGTACTCGCAGTGGCCGCAGCCCTCAAAGAACCAAGCCACCGACACGCGGTCGCCTTCCTTCAGGGACTCAACACCCTCGCCGACCTTGACGACACGACCAACGCCCTCGTGGCCCAGAATACGGCCCGGAAGCTCACCGAAATCACCGGCAGCCACGTGCAGGTCAGTGTGGCACACGCCCGAGTACTCAATCTTCACGAGCGCCTGGCCGTGACCAACCTCCGGAACGGGGACCTCACGGACAACAACCGAACCGTCAACCTTCTCAGGGACAACAACAGCCTTCATGGTTTCCTTGCACATGATCTAAACTCCTTTGTCATTGGTAGCCGCACTCAAGCCGCAAGCTGCAAGCTGCAATCTGCAATCTGCGCTTTGCAACCTAGCGGGGTGGGCGCGCATATTCTTTACATTTCCACAGTACAATGATGAGCTGCCAGTCTAAAGGTTTACCCCCGAATATGACAGAGAGGTTATTTAGGGGTCGGCACGCGAGCGAGGATGAGCTTTCGATAAGATCTATTTCAATCAATGCGCTAAACCGCTAAAAACCGCTAAAGGTTGATATGACTCTATGACGAACCGACACAGAAGATGAGAATGCCTCCCAAACCAGCGGCCTGGGGGCATTCATAAAAAAATTTAAATATTAAGTTTGAGGCGCATACCACCCTAAAGAAAGGGTTCAATCTGCACCTATACGATTCACGGTGGATTTCAGCCGCCGCCTAGAAGCAGAAAGCAACCTCAATATAGCCGGCACCGCGCTCACCCGGACCGTTCGGAGCATTCAACGCCCAACCCAAATCCATGATGCGCACCGTAGAATCCATGAACGTACCACCGCCAGCGCCACCGCCAGCCAGCTGTACCGAACCCACCGCATAGCGGGCACGAGCCGAATCGTTATTCCACTTCTGCGACACCACACGAGCCGAAACGCTCAACGCAGCACCGGAGCCGCCGCCGCCATAACCGGCGCCACCGCCTCCAGAAACCACAGACTGGTAGCCGTTAAACAGCTCGCCAGCGTTCGACGGGCGGTTATCGGTACCCTCCGGAGTCTGATCCCACTGGTACGAATAGCTCGCCACACCATCGGCGCCCTTCGCGCGGAAACCGCTCGCACCCGCCGCACCGGCAGTCGCAGTGCTCACCAGCTTCTGGGTGGAGGTGCTCGAAAAACCAATCACCGAACCATCAACAGTCGGCGGGTTCAGCTTCTCACCGCCAGCACCGCCCACACCACCGGCGGCACCCGAACCCGGGTTCACCGTCAGAATCGGCTCAGACTGCGCCTCATACGAGGTGAAACCAACAAAACCGGGCGAACCGTCGCCGTCACCCGAACCAGCGCCACCACCGGTGCTGAACTGGTGCTCGCCACCGGAGCTATCAAGCGAATAGTGCGCAGTTGGGCGCACAGCACCCGCATTCGCGGGGTTCGGCAGAACCGTCGCATACGACGCCAGCACACCGGCACCGCCGCCGCCGCCGGCAACAATCATCGGCACGCCATCCACCTCAATAGCGGACGAACCACCGCCGGACGCCGAATACAGCACAGCGCTCATGCCGCCGCGACCGGTCACACCGCCAGAAATGCGGGTCAAAGCATTAATCGCAGAAACAACATTCGCGGGAACCGGCGAAGAAGCCTTCGAGGAGCCGCCCACACCGTAGCCGTCGCCGCCCTCAGCGGGCTTCAGCTCACCATTACCGATACCACCCGAACCGGCAGTCAGAGTAATAGTCTGGCCGCCGCGCACAGCCATAGAACCCTCCACCATGGCACCGGAACCGGCATCAGCCACAGTGTAGTTCGTGCCACCGGCACCGCCCACAGCGGTAAAACGCATACGCTTAGCGCCCGCAGGAACCGTCAGCACGGCAACCTTCTTTACGCCGTCACCGGCAGTGATCATCGTCGAATCCTCGTAAGGTCCGGTGCACTCGCCTTCCTCATCAGAAGCCGCATACGCCGGAATCACCGACGACGCCACAACAACCGGGGCAGCCCACGCCGCACCAGCCACAAGACGACGACGGGTCAGACCCGGACGAGAAGAAGGAGAAACGGGGCGCGAAGAATCGCCGGCAGAAGAGCTCACGATAAAAATCCTGTACGTTGAGTGGGTGTTTCTAAACGCAGACGCGACGGGCACTCAAAGAGCCTCATACTCCTTACACGGAGCCTCATGCCCCTTACGCGGGTGCCCGCCACACGCAATACCTCTATTATGCCTTCTCAACAGCCCAAATCCGTACAGGGTCCCGGCGCATGCCACCATGAGAACATCCACCAGCAAGAAGCAGACAGCAAGCACAAATAGCGGGCATAAAAAACCGCCGGACGGGGGCACTCCCCCATCCGGCGGTTTTCTATGAAATTTAGATTGAGTTAGGAACTCTTAGTTGAAGACTCAGAAGAGTCAGATCCTTCCGCGGGCTCTGCCTTCTTGGATGCCTTCTCAGTTGCTTTCTCCTCAGCGCCCTCTGCAGACTCATCTGCGGCAGGCTTCGGAGCGAACTCGGCAGGTGCAGGCTCAATACCCGCAGCAGCCTTCGCCGCAGCACGACGACCAGCCACCACAAAACCAGCAGCACCCAGCAGAACCAGCAGCAGAGCAGTCCACACGTGAATACGAACGCCCCAGAGCATCTCCGAGGTATCAATACGCAAGAACATCTCAATGAAGAGGCGACCCACACCGTAGTAGAACACGTACAGCCACAGGGTCTGACCCAGCTTCAGCACGCCCTTACGGCCCAGCCACAGCAGCAACGCCACACCCAGCAGGTTCCACAGCGACTCGTACAGGAACGTCGGATGGAACAGCGTACCCGCCGGATACTGGGTCGGGAAATTACCGCTCGACGCGCTAATCTCCAAGCCCCACGGCAGAGTCGTCGGCTTGCCGAACAGCTCCTGGTTGAACCAGTTACCCCAGCGGCCAAACGCCTGAGCCAGCAGAATACCCGGCGCTACCGCATCCGCAAAAGCAGGGAAATTCATGCCATAGCGGCGGCAACCATACCAGGCGCCCAACGCACCGACCGACACGGCACCCATAATGCCGATGCCGCCCTCCCAAATCTTCAGGAAAGCCCACGGATCAGCAACATTCGGACCGAAATAGCTACCCGGGTCAGTAATCAGCACATGGTAGGCGCGGGCACCAATAATACCCGCCGGAATAGCCCACATCGCCACGTCAAAAACGCGCTCAGGGGTACCACCCGCCGCCTTCCAACGGCGAGAACCCAGCCACAAGCACACCGCCATACCCGCAAGAATACACAGGGCATAGAAATGCACACGGAACGGGCCCAACTGCAGGTACGAAACGCTCGGAGAGGGAATCGAAGCCAGCACGTTAGCTACCGGCACGCTCGCCAGCGACAGCACATCAGACATTAGCCTTCACGCCCCGCCAGCTCACGGGTCAGCTTAGCCACCGCCTCAACACCGCCAGAAGCCAAAGCCTTCACTAGCGCAGTACCGACAATCACGCCGTCCGCATACTCGCCAATCTCCTCAACGTGGGCACGAGTCGAAACGCCCAGACCCACGCACGCACGAGGCGCACCGGCAGCCTTAATGTCCGCAACCAGGGTGCGAGCCGCCTCCGACACGGAGGTGCGGGCACCGGTCACGCCCATCACCGACACGGCGTACACGAAGCCGCTCGACGCCTTCGCAATAGTCGCCAGACGCTCCGGCGAAGAAGACAGAGCAGCCAAGAAAATACGGTCCAGACCGTACTCATCAGAAGCTTCAAACCACGACGACGCCTCATCAGGCACCAGGTCCGGGGTAATCATGCCCGCACCGCCGGCAGCCGCCAAATCACGCGCAAAATTCTTCACACCGTACGCCAGAACCGGGTTCCAGTACGTCATCACGACAACCACCGCGTCGGTCGCCTCGGTAATGCGGCGGACCGCCTCAAACAGCTGAGGAAGCTTGAAACCGTTCTCCAGCGCCACGCCGGTAGCCTTCTGAATCACCGGGCCATCCATGACCGGATCAGAATAAGGCACGCCCAGCTCAATAATGTCCGCGCCGTTATTGCCCAGAGCAATCGCCGCGTCAATCGACTCGTCCAGGGTCGGGAAGCCCACCGGCAGGTAGCCAATCAGCGCCGCACGGCCCTGCTTCTCGCACTCAGCCAGACGAGCCGCCAGAGGCGACTGCGCATTCGGAGCGGGGAAAGAACCATCCAGCACCGTAAAAGGTGCCGCCTGAGAAATAGCGTCCTGGTAGCTCATTACTTAGCCTCACTTTCAGCCTGTGCGTTCTGTGCAGCGGATGCGGCAGCTTCCTTATTACCGGTCATCAGGGTCGAGGACGGAATCGCCTTACCCAGACCGAACCACTTCAGCGCGGTCTCCATGTCCTTATCGCCACGACCCGACAGGCAGACAATCATCGTCTTCTCACGTGCCGCCTCCGGATCCTCAGCAGCCCAACGCTGGCACACGCGCAGCGCACCGGCAAGGGCGTGCGAGGACTCAATCGCCGGGATAATACCCTCGGTGCGGCAGAGCAGACGCAGAGCGTCCATCGCCTCGGTGTCAGTCACCGGCTCGTAGGTCACGCGACCAATATCGGACAGGTAGGAGTGCTCCGGACCCACGCCAGGGTAGTCCAGACCAGCCGAAATCGAGTGGGACTCAATGGTCTGTCCGTCCTCGTCCTGCATCAGGTAGGTCATCGCGCCGTGCAGCATGCCCGGGCGGCCCAGAGTAATGGTCGCCGCGTGACGGCCGGTCTCCACGCCGTCGCCGCCAGCCTCAAAACCGTAAATCTCAACCGTTGCATCGTCCAAGAACGCGTGGAACAGACCGATCGCGTTCGAACCGCCACCCACGCAGGCAGCAATACCATCGGGCAGGCGGCCGGTCTCAGCCAGAATCTGCTCGCGCGCCTCAGAACCAATAGCGTCGTGGAAGAAACGCACCATCGCCGGGAACGGGTGCGCACCCGCAGCGGTACCCAGCAGGTAGTGGGTGTTCTCAACGTTCGAAACCCAGTCGCGCAGCGCCTCATTAATGGCGTCCTTCAGGGTGCGGGAACCGTTCTGAACCGCAATCACCTTCGCGCCCAGCAGCTGCATACGAGCCACGTTCAGCGACTGACGCTCGGTGTCTTCCTCGCCCATGTAGACCACGCACTCCATGCCGAACAGGGCCGCAGCGGTCGCAGTCGCAACACCGTGCTGACCCGCACCGGTCTCAGCAATCAGGCGGGTCTTACCCATGCGCTTAGCCAGCAGAGCCTGACCAATCACGTTATTAATCTTGTGGCTACCCGTGTGATTCAGGTCCTCACGCTTGAGGAACACACGCGCACCAGCATGCTCAGAGAACTTCGGAACCTCAGTCAGCAGCGACGGACGGTTCGAATACTCAGCAGAAAGACGCTGGAACTCGGCAATGAACTCGGGGTCGTTCTTCGCCTCATTAAAGGTTGCCTCCAGCTCATCCATGGCGGCAATCAGCGACTCGGGCATCCACCGCCCGCCGTACTCACCAAAATAGGGGCCGGGGGCATTCTTCAACGACTCGCCGTTGAGGAAAGCATCTGCCAGGTTCTCGCTCATCACTATTCCTTCCCTGGATGGTTGCCGCCGGATGCGCACCGCGGGTAGGGCGGGGCATCAGGCCTGATCACAGCGAAACACCACGCCAACCGCGAATAGGTGGGCGGTGTTCGCACATATCCCCCTATAGTACCCGGGCACGGGCAGTGAACAGTACCCCGGGGTGCACATGACCATTCCTAGGACATGTGACGTTCGCCGGGGTGGGCACGCGGCGGGCTACAGCAGCTCGCGCAACTCCTCCATCTGCTGAGAAAGCACCATCGACACACCACCGCGCATCGACACCCCGTACAAGGTCTCCGCAATCTGCATCGTGCGCTTCTGATGCGTCACCACAATCAGCTGCGAACGCTCCCCCAACTCACCAATTACCTGCAGCAGGCGCGAGAGGTTGCGGTCATCCAGCGCCGCCTCAACCTCATCGAGGGCGTAGAACGGCGACGGGCGAGACATATAAATCGCAATCAACAGCGCCAGCGAAGCGAGCGAACGCTCACCTCCGGAAAGCAGCGACAGGCGCTTAACCTTCTTACCCGCCGGGCGCGCGTGAATCTCCACACCCGAATTCAGCGGATCGGACGGGTCGTCCAGCTCAAGGTGGCCCTCGCCTCCCGGGAACAGGGTCTCAAAGATGCGGCGGTAGTGGGTGTTAATGTCCTCCATTGCGGCGGTGAACACCTCCGCAATGTGACTGCTAACCTCGTCCATGACCGTGTTCAGGTCGCGGCGGGTCGCCTTCAAATCCTCAATCTGCTGGTTCAGGTAGGCGTGGCGTTCAGACAGCGCCTCGTACTCCTCCAGCGCCAGCGGGTTAATGGCGCCCAGCGCCTCCAATTCGGCGCGGGTTGCCTTGAGGCGAGCGCGCACGCTCTCGGTGGAGGCTTCGGTAGTCTCTGATGCCGTTTCGGTAGCAGTATTTTCGGAAGCGGTGTTTTCGGAAGCCTCATCTGCGGGCACGTCAACCGGCAGCTGTTCGGAGTATTCCTCCTCCAGCTGCTCCAGGGTCAAACCGGTCACCAGGCGGGCACGCTCAGCCAGCGCCTGCACACGCTCCTGCACGCGTGCCGCCTCCGTCTGGGTGCGCGCCAGCAGGGTCAGCGCCGCCGCGTGCGCCGCCTGCAAATCCTGCACCTCATCATTTGTGCTGGTCAAGCCCTCCTGGGCGTTCTTCAGGGCGCCGCTCAGCTCGTGCAGCTGCTGCTCACCCTCGCCCACCTGCTCGGCAAGCACCTCACCCAAACGCTGGGCGCGGCGCTCAATTGTCGCCGCGGGAGCCTGCTCCCCCGTGCCCGCCAGGTAGGAATCCTCGCGGGTGCGCGCCGACTCGTAGGCGGTGCGCGCTTCGGCTACGGACTCCTCCGCGGCGGTGAGGCGCTCGTTCAGGCGGGCGCGCTCATTCTGAATGTTCTGCGCGGAGGCTTCCAGGGACTCCGCCTGGGCGCGGGCGCGGGCATGCTCGGCGCTCGCCACGCCCGCTGCCTTCGCTGCCTCGCGTTCTGCTTCGACCGCCGATTCTGCCGCGGTCTGAGCCTGCTGAACGGTCTGTTCGGCTTCGTCCAGTTCGGCGCGGGTGAGGGTCACGACCTGGGAGGCGGCGCGGTATGCGGCGGCAAGTTCCAGGGGGCTGGCACCCTCAGCCGGGTAGAGCAGGCTGTAGCGGGTGTGCTCGGTGCCTGCGGGGTCAAAAATACGCCACATAGTGCGCTGACCTGCGAGGGTACTCTCTGCGAGCAGGTGCAGGGCTTGCTCTGCGGCGGCGGCATCCGGCGCGAACAGCACACCCGCCAGGCGCTCACCCAGCGCCGCGGTGACGCGCGCCAGGGCGTGCTCGTCGATGCCGGCGAGCGCGGCGGCGTCCTCGCTGAGCGGTTCAATCATCTCGGTGGCGGGGCGGATACCCAGCTCGCGCAGCTCGGTGGCACAGGATTCGGGCAGGGTGGTTTTGGGCAGTTCTGTTGAAAGTTCCTTCGCGGCAGATTCGCTGCTTTCATCACCCTTATCACCGCGTAGCTGCGACACCTCGGCGCCCTCAACCGGCACGCTCAACGCCGCGGTCGCCAGCGAGGTCAGCGCCGCAGACGCCGCGCGCGCATACTCGGGGTCAATCTGCACGGCGTCCAGCACGCGCAGCAGGCTCGCGCTCTCGCTCGAAGGCTCCACGAGCTCACCGGTCTCGGGGTCGAACACCGCCTCGGCAGATTCAGTGTCCAGTTCGGCGGATGCTTCACCCAGGCTCTGGCCCAGCGCCTCACGCAGGGTTGCGGCACGCTCAGCCGCCGCCGCGTAGGCGCGGGTCGCCTCCACCGCAGCGGCGCGGGCGGCATCCAGCTGGGCCTGCGCGCGGGCACGAGACTGCGCCGCCTCACCCGAGGCGCGCTCAGTCTGCGCCACCTCGGACGCCGCCTTCTCAACGTTCTTCAGCGCCGCATCGTAGCGCTCCTCAAAGCTGGCGTAGCTTTCCACCGCGCGCTCTGCCTCTTCGCGGCGTTCCTCCAGCAGTTCCAGGGCGCGTTCGTATCCGGCGCGGGCGGCGGCGGTCGCCTCGGTCAGTTCCACGCGGTAGGTGCGCACGCGCTCAGCGGCGATGGACTGCACGGTGCGCACGCGCGCGGCGGACTCGCGCAGGGTCGACACGGCCTTCTGACAGGCGGTGACCTCCGCGTTCAGGCGGTTCTGCTCCTGCTGATGCTTCGCGGATGCTGCACGTGCCGCCTCCAACTGTTCTTTCAGGGTTTCGGCGCGGCGGGTGCCTTCCGCCTCGGAGGCGAGAGCCTGCGCCTGCTCAGCCTGCAGAACACCCAGCTGACGAGCCAAAAGCACCGCCTCCAGCTGGCGGATGCGCGCCTGCAGCTGGCGTGCAGTCGCGGCGGATTCTGCCTGCTCGCTCAGCGGCTGCAGCTGCGAATCCAGCTCGGCAACCAGGTCGCTCAGGCGGGTAACGTTCGATGCCACAGATTCCAGCTTGCGGCTGGTCTTCTCCTGGCGGCGGCGGTACTTGACCACGCCCGCCGCCTGCTCGATCATGTCGCGGCGCTGCTGCGCGGTGGCGTGCAGGACCGCATCCAGCTGACCCTGGCCGACGAGCACGTGCATCTGCTGACCCAGACCCGCCTCCGAGAGCAGGTCCTGAATGTCGGCAAGGCGCGCCGGGGAACCGTTAATCTCGTACTCGCTGCCGCCGGAGCGGAACATGGTGCGCGAAATCTGCACCCGATCAGCGGGAATGCTGAGGGTGCCGTCAGAATTATCGAAAGTCAGGGTGACTTTGGCGCGGCCCAGGGGTGCACGCTGGGCGCCGTCGCCCGAACCCGCTTCGCCGGAGCCCGCGAAGATAACGTCCTTCATGCTGCCGCCGCGCAGGCTCTTAGCGCCCTGCTCGCCCATAACCCAGGCGAGCGCATCCAGCACATTGGACTTGCCGGAGCCGTTGGGGCCGACCACCGCATTAATGCCGGGGGTGAACTCAAAAGTGGTTGCGGAGGCGAAAGACTTGAACCCGCGCAGGGTCAGAGACATCAGGTGCACAAGGGGCCTTTCTGCAGAAGAACTGGTGTGTGCCGGGCACGTTCTGTGGTACGTGGCGGCATCCCTCTAGTGTACGCGGTGCGGCGGGCGGGCGGCGTGAACGTGCACGGGGTGAAGGGGGTTCAAAGTTCCTCATTCTGCATCATCTTACGCGCGGGGTGAACGGGCGCGTTCATATTGGGTCTACGGATACGGGTTCGCCCGGTCAGTGCGGTAGATTGGAATGAGCATCACGAATTCTGCGGGGCCGCTGTTCGCATCCCCGCGTTTTTCTATGTATCCCACTGACTTCTATTTTCAAGGGCCACACCATTGATGAATGCATCCGCCGATAAGGTCGGCACGAACTCTGACATTCGCCACGCTAATGCAGCTCTGCTGTCTATTACCCATGAGCTGCCTCCGGAGGTCGTCACGAGCGACTACTTCGATGAGCAGCTGGCCCAAACCTATAAGCGTCTGCGCATGCCGAAGGGCCTGCTGGAGCGCCTTGCCGGTATTAGCACTCGCCGCGGTTGGGCTGAGGGCCAGACCTTCGAGGACGGCGTTGTTGCCGCAGCCGAGAAGGCTATCGAGCAGGCGGGTATTGACCGCTCCCAGATTGGCCTGCTGATTAACGCTTCGGTGACTCGCGATAACTTTGAGCCCGCCGTTTCGGTGGGTGTGCACGACCGTCTGGACCTGCCGCGTCACGCCCTGAACTTCGATATTACGAACGCCTGCCTGGGCTTTGTGAACGCGATGACTGTCGCCTCCACCATGATTGATGCGGGCGCTATCGACTACGCCCTGATTGTCGCTGGCGAGGACCCCTCCCCGTGGCACCGTACCGCGGTGCGCATCCTGAACAACCCCGATTCGACCCGCGAGGATGTGCTGGCTCAGTTCGCGACCCTGACCCTCGGTTCGGGTGCGGCAGCGGCTGTGATTGGTCGCGCTGACCGCCACCCGGAAGGCCACCGCATCGTCGGTTCGGTGTCCCGCGCGGGCACTGAGCACCGCAACCTGTGCATCGGTGGCGAGGCGGATCAGGGCATGAACACTGACGCCGAGGGCCTGCTCAAGCACGGCCTGGAGCTGGTGGCGCAGGCGTGGGAGCAGGCGCATCAGGACGGCTGGGAGTGGAACGATATGACCTCCTACGTGACCCATCAGATTTCTAACGCCCACACAAACGCCATTATTGAGGCGGTCGGTATTGAGCGTGAGCGCATCCCCATGACCTTCCCGAAGTGGGGCAATGTGGCTGCGGCGGCTCTGCCGATGACTCTCGCCGAGTGCGCGCCGACCTACAAGGAGGGCGACCGTATTCTGTGCATGGGTGTGGGTTCTGGCCTGAACACTGCCCTGCTTGAGATTCAGTGGTAACCCGTTAGCCAGCAACCTTTAGCCGGTAACCCGTTAGCTTTTGCGGTAGACATTCACCGATTCGATCCGGAAGGATTCCCCCAGCATGCGCCATTTGAACTTCCCTAAGGCTCAGCCCCCGTATAACCCGGAGGAATGGGCGGGCGTGAACCCGCGCTACTCCCACCTTCTGGAGGTGCCCACCTCCGCCCCCATTGAGCAGCGGGCGCAGCAGGCTGGCGCGCGCCGTTGGCACTACCTGGATAACCTTCCGGTGCTGGTCGAGCAGGGTTTGGAGCCGATTGGCACGATTCTGTGCGTGCACGGTAACCCGACCTGGTCGTACCTGTGGCGTACCGTGCTGGATGCGGGCGTGAATGAGCGCGCCCCGTGGCGTGTGGTTGCGGTTGATCAGATTGATATGGGCTATTCGGAGCGCACTCACCTGGATTTGGAGGGTGAGCGCCGCAGCCTGGAGGACCGTATCGCTGACCTGGGTGATTTCACGAAGGCGCTCGGTCTGGATGAGACCGACAAGCCGGTCGTGACCCTCGCTCACGACTGGGGTGGCCTGGTGTCCTTCGGTTGGGCGCTGGAGCATCGTGAGATTCTTTCGGGCGTGATGCTGACGAACACCGCGGTCTACCATGACGGCATTGAGAATATCCCTGCCGCCCTGCGCCTGGCGTTGGGTGTGCACGAGTGGGGTACTCACGATTCGACCGCATTTATTGATGTGACCTTGGGTTTGGCTCAGAATGAGGGTCGCCTGCCCGCGCCGGGTTCTGCCGGTGCCGGGGCGCTTGATGGTGCCCTGCCGCAGCCGGTGGGTCAGCAGCCCAAGCGCCTGTACCCGAGCCCTCTGAACGAGGCGATTTACCGTACGTACCGTGCGCCGTACGCTCATTCGGCGTGGCGTGAGGGTGTGCGTAATTTTGTGGGCGATATTCCGACCGGCGCCGACGTTCCCTCCTATGCGCCCATGCAGCGTATTGCCGAGCAGATTCGCGGTCTGGATGTGCCCGCGTTCTTCCAGTGGGGTACGAAGGACCCGGTGTTCCAGCGCCGCTACCTGTTCGACCTGATGGAGCGCATGCCGCAGGCGAAGGTGCACCGCTACGAGAAGGCGTCGCACCTGGTCATCGAGGATTACGATATTGCCTCCCCCATGATTTCGTGGCTTGCGCAGACCTTCGGCACAAGGGAGGATGGCGCTCTGGTGCCCCCGCACAACGTTGAGGCGGAGCATCGTGCCGCCCGCGCGCGCCGCCACAGTCTGACTACCGGCGAGGGCGCTACCGCTGAGGGCGCTGTTCCCGCGGCGTTCCGCCCCATGCTCGCAGCCCTCACCGAACGCGCCGATGACGCCTCCACCGCCGTGGTGGACATGGACCCCAAGGGCGACGGCACCTCCGTGTCTGTAACCCTGACCTGGGCTGAGCTGAACCAGCAGGTCAACGCCGCCGCGACCCGCCTGCACGCCCTGGGTGTGCGTCCGGGCGACCGCGTGAACCTGATGGTGCCTCCAGGTGCCCGCCTGACCACCCTGATTTACGCCTGCATGAAGCTGGGCGCTGTCATTGTGGTGGCTGATACCGGCCTGGGTATTCCGGGTCTGACTCGCGCATTGAAGGGCGCTAACCCGAGCTTCCTGGTGGGTATTCCCGCCGCGCTCAGTGCCGCCCGTACCCTGCTGTGGCCGGGTGTGCGTATTTCTGTGGAGCCGCTGGGTTCGGTGCAGGAGAAGCTGTTGGGCGTTGCCGGTTCGGTGTTTACCGCGCCCGCCGCTGACGGTACTCCGGGTGCGCCGGTGCCCACCCCGACCGTGGTGGAGTTCCCCTCCCCCGTGCCGGATGCTGATGCGGCGGTGCTGTACACCTCCGGTTCGACCGGCCCGGCTAAGGGTGTGGTGTACACGCAGCGTCAGCTGGCGGGTATGCGCGATGCCATTGCTAATACGTACGGTTTTGCGCCCGGTAGCGGCCTGGTGGCTGGCTTCGCGCCGTTTGCGCTGTTGGGCCCGGCGCTGGGTGCTACCAGTGTGACCCCGACGATGGATGTGACCCGCCCGAAGACCCTGACGGCTTCTGCTCTGGCGTCGGCTGCGGCGGCTATTGATGCGACGGTTGTGTTTGCTTCTCCTGCCGCCCTGGTGAATGTGGTGGCGACCGCCGATGAGCTGAACGCTGAGCAGCGTGCGGCGTTGGCTAAGGTTCAGACCGTGCTGAGTGCTGGCGCGCCGATTCCCGTGCCGCTGCTGGAGGCGCTCTCCGCCCTGGTGCCGAACGCCTCCCTGCACACCCCGTACGGCATGACCGAGGGTCTGCCGGTGACCGATGTGTCTTTCGAGATGATTCGCCAGGCGATTGCTGAGGGCACCCCGAATGCTGCCGGTGAGGTGCTTGACCCGTTCGCCCGTGACGGCGTGTGCGTTGGTTTCGCGGTGTACGGTGCGGCGGTGGCTATTGCGCCGCTGCTGCAGGACGGTTCGGTGGCGGATGAGCTAACCCATGAGCCGGGTGTGACCGGTGAGATTCTGGTGTCGGCGCCGCATGTGAAGGACCGCTACGACACCCTGTGGGTGACTGAGGAGCAGTCCATTAGCACCCCGGGTTGGCATCATACCGGTGACGTCGGACACTTGGACGCTTCGGGTCGCCTGTGGGTTGAGGGTCGCCTCGCGCACGTGCTGCTGACTTCGCAGGGCGTACTGACCCCGGTTGCGGCTGAGCAGTCCGCCGAGTCCCTGCCCGAGGTGCGCCGCGCCGCCCTGGTGGCGGTGGGTCCTGCCGGTACTGCGGCACCGGTGCTGGTCATTGAGGCGTCCGCGAATACTGCCGCGTTGGAGGCGCGCCAGTCGGCATCGGGTCTCAAGCGTGCCCTGCTCGATCGCGTGCCCGGCGCTCGCCGCTTCCCCATTGCGGAGGGCGTGGCGCCCTTCGAGCTCTCGCAGCTGGTGCGTCAGAAGGTTGCCGAAGATACCGGCGTGGAGCTTGCCGCGGTGCTGGTGGTGCACGAGCATCCGACCGATATTCGCCACAATTCGAAGATTGACCGCCCCGCCCTGGGTGAGTGGGCGTCGAAGGTCCTTGCGGGGGCGTAAGCACCTGCCGGATCCCTAAGTCTAAGGAGTATGATGTCCCCTCATTCTTCGCGTGAGTCCTCTTCCCACGAGCCCGCACCCCGCCAGTCTGCGTCCCGCCCGTCTGGGTCCCGCCTGTCAACTTCGCATGCGGTGACTTCCCCGACGGCGCGGTTCCGCAAGCCTGCGCAGCCTTTGGCGGCACGCTACACCGACCCCGCCCCGCGTTCGCTGCGCCCGATTGAGGAGCCCGATTTCGCGCCGCGTATTGGCGAGCGCATCCTCTTTACCGGTGCGAGCGGCCTGCTGGGTCGTGAGAGCGTTCTGGCGTTGCTGCGTGCAGGCTATGATGTGCGCGTTTTTCAGCGTGGTGATTCGGGCATTGCGGCGCTTCTGCCCGATTCGATTCGCCCGCGTTTTGAGCAGGTGCGCGGCGATATTACGAACGCGCAGGCTGTGGATCTGGCGATGACCGGCGTGAACGGCGTGGTGCATGCCGCGGCGAAGGTTTCGGTCAGCGGCGAGTGGGCTGACTATGAGCGCATCAACATTGAGGGCACCCGCACCCTGTTGCAGGCGGCGCTGAACCACTCGGTGGGTTCGTTCCTGTACATTTCGTCGCCGTCGGTGGCTCATGCCGGTGCGGCGATTGTGGGTGATGGTGCCGGCG
Source organism: Rothia sp. HMSC068E02 (assembly GCF_001813565.1). Classification (NCBI taxonomy): domain Bacteria; kingdom Bacillati; phylum Actinomycetota; class Actinomycetes; order Micrococcales; family Micrococcaceae; genus Rothia; species Rothia sp. HMSC068E02. The sequence continues at coordinate 584,984 of NZ_KV812882.1, read as the reverse complement.
TGGCGTCCCCGGAGCATGCGCGCGGTAACTATGCGCGTTCGAAGGCTGCCGCTGAGCTTTTGGCGCTGGAGGCGAACGGCGCTGCCCTGCCCGGTGGCGGGGTTTTGCGCGTGGGTGCGTTGCGTCCTCACCTGATGTGGGGTCCGGGCGATACCCAGCTGGTCGAGCGTATTCTGGAGCGTTCCGCCGCGGGCCGTCTGCCGCTGCTCTCTGGCGGTACGGGCCTGATTGACACGCTCTACATTGATAACGCCGCGGATGCCGTGGTGCGCGGCTATCAGCGCCTCGACGCTTTTGCGGGCCGGGCGCTGGTGGTGACGAACGGTCAGCCGCGCACTATCGCTGAACTACTGGGTGGTTTCTGTGAGGCGGTGGGCGCTCCCGCCCCGCGTTTCTCGGTTCCGGCGAAGGTTGCGGCTCTGGCGGGTAAGGTCATTGAGCGCGTCTGGGAGCGTCTGCCGAAGAACGTAACCGCCGGTGATGAGCCGCCGATGACGGAGTTCCTCGCCGAGCAGCTGTCGACCGCGCACTGGTTTGATCAGCGCCGCACTCGCGAGCTTCTGCAGTGGGAGCCCGCCGTGTCGATTGAGGAGGGTTACGAGCGTCTGGGCCTGTTCTACGGGGATAGGTACAGCCGCTAAGTCGCTTCTTTTTGGGTCGGTTCCCCCAGCCCCTTTCTCAACCCAGCTTTAAACGAATGACGGCGTAGCTACATCCCCCGTACGGGAGGAACGTAGCTACGCCGTCATTCGCATATCTAGCGTGAGCTTGTACCTATCGTAAGCCTTCACCTAGCATGAGCCTTTATCTAGCGAGAACGCGGCGCCCGCTGGCAGTGCGGGCAACGGTAGGACGAACGGTTCTGGAACGGTTCGCGCACCATCAGGGTTGTGCGGCCCGCCTCCGCGCAACGGTGGCAAGGCTCCCCGGCCCGGCCGTAGGCGTTCAGCGAGCGCTCAAAGTAGCCCGACTCGCCCAGCACGTTCACGTACAGGGCGTCGAAGCTTGTGCCGCCCGCCGCCAGGGACTCGCGCAGCACCTGCGTGACCGCCTCCAGCAGTTCGCGGGTTTGGGCGGCGCTGAGGGTGCGTGCGGGCTTCGCGTAGTGCAGCCGCGCACGCCACAGCGCCTCGTCGGCGTAGATATTGCCCACGCCGGAGATGACCGACTGGTCCAGCAGCACCTTCTTAATGCCGCTGGAGGTGCGCAGGAACTTTCGGCGCACCGCCGCGGGGTCGAAGAATTCGTCCAGCGGGTCGCGGGCAATGTGCTTGACCGCTTCAGGTACCAGAAAACGCTCCGGTACTTCACCCGGCGCTACTTTATTCGTTGCAACCGCTGCGGGTACGTCCGGTACCAGCGGGCTGAGGAACATGCCGCCGAAGATGCGCTGGTCCACGAAGAGCAACCGCTGCCCGGTGCTCTCCCGACTGGTGCTCGCCGCGCCACGGGTAGCTCCCGCCGGTCCTAGCTCGAGCGCCACGCGCAGGTGCCGCGGCTGTTCGTCAAAGGCCGCGCGAGCCTCCGCATCATTACCCGAGTCACCATCCAATTCATTGCCAGATTCGCTGCCCGGCTCATCGCGGACGAGCAGCTGACCGCTCATGCCCAGATGCACCACGAGCGCCTCGTCGGCAAGCGTGCCGTCCGCCTCGCTCAGGGTCAGCCACAGATACTTGCCGCGGCGGTAGGCGCCGCGCAGCGCCCTTCCGGTGAGTGCCGCCTCAAAGTGGGCGGGACCGGGCAGGTGTCTACGTAGCGAACGGGCATCGACCACGCGCACCGCCTGCACGGGCCGACCCAACGAATGGTCGGCTAGACCTGCGCGAACGGTTTCCACCTCGGGCAGTTCGGGCATGGTTCCCTCCAATCAGCGGGGCTACAGAATCAAGAGCCCGCAGAGCTAACAGGCCTGCAGGATGCTTGAATGAGCCTAAATCAGAACGCGGTACGCCTGCTCAGCGGCAAGGCGCTCCGCCTCCTTCTTGCTCGGACCCACACCGGTACCGGCCTGCTGGTTCGCCACAATAGCAACCGCAGTGTACACGCGCGCGTGGTCGGGGCCCTCGCCGGTCACCTCGTAGCGCACGTCTCCCCAACCGCGGGCGGTGGCGAGGTTCAGCAGCTCGGTCTTCCAGTCGCGTCCAGAGTTCAGGACCTTCTCATCATCGAGCAGCGGGGCAATCAGGCGCAGCACCAGGTCACGAGCCGCCTCGCGACCGCACTCCAGGTAGGTCAGGCCGAAGATTGCCTCCATGGTGTCGGCAAGGATCGAGTCCTTATCGGCGCCGCCGGTGTGAATCTCGCCCTTACCGAGCAGGATGTACCGGCCCAGATCCAGGTCGCGTGCCACCTTCGCCAACGCCACCGTAGACACCACCACGTGGTGCAGCTTCACGAGCTCGCCCTCGGGCAGGTCGGGGTAGCGTCGGTACACTTCTTCAGCGATCGCCAGGGAAAGCACCGAATCGCCCAGGAACTCCAGGCGCTCGTTATGCTCCACTCCGGGGTTCTCGAAGGCGTAGGAGCGGTGGGTTAGGGATAGCAAAAACGTCTCGGCGTCGATATCGACTCCGAGACGTTTACGCAATTCCCTAGTATCAACACTAGGAAATTCAGTCATAAGGATTCACCGCTTCTTAGGCGTCTGCAACCTTACGGCCCTTGTACTCCAGGAACAGGGCGTTGCCTGCAGCGTCGGTTACAACCTTTGCCTGGTGGGGCAGGCTGTAGGTCACGCGACCGTTTTCAACGGTCTTAACCAGCTGGGGCACGGATGCCTTCCACTGGGAACGGCGTGCGCGGGTGTTAGCGCGGGACATCTTGCGCTTGGGAACAGCCACAGCTATCTCACAATCTCTAGTAACAACAATTTAGTTTTCGGTATCTGCACCGAGCAGGCCCTGTAGGGCCGACCAGCGCGGATCCAACACCTCGTGATGATGCCCGGGGTCATCCTCCAGGCGCGCACCGCAATCGGCGCACAGACCCTGGCAGGTGTCCCTACAAACAGGCTGGAACGGCAGTTGAAGGATTACTGCGTCCCGCAGAGCCGGTTCAAGGTCGATGGAATCATCCTCAACGGCGTACTGCTCATCTACTTCGTCTTCGGGGCCGCCAGCCGGGGCCTTCTCAAAGACGAAAAGCTCTTGAATATTGGCCGACATCTCGTAATCAATCGGATCCAAGCAGAGGCTACACTCGCCGTGTACATCCACAACGACGGAGCCGGTTACTAGGATACCATCAACAACAGACTCCATACGAATATCGAGGTCAATATCCGAACCCTCTTCCACGCCGATGAGCGTGTTACCCAGGTCTGCCGGTGCGGGCAGAACCTCAGTGAGAGTTTCCATGGTGCCGGGGCGGTGAATCAGGTTAGTGACCGATACCACCAGCGGCGATGCGTCTGCACGTGAAATGGCGTTTCTCCTTACGAAATGTATAAACCAAAGTCCCATTTTAGGGGTCATTCGCACCGTTAATCAAGATTAAGCGCCTTTTAAATCTCTTTAAGTGGCGCTCACCTCTTAAATATCCCCTTAAGGAGGCGCCGCGCGGCATTTAATCGGCCGGTCGGGGCTACTACTGGGGGATTTTAAGTGCCCGGCCGGTGGTGCAAGTTATTCTACCGGAGCCCTGCCGGTGGGCATGTCGGGCGTGTCGGGTGGGTGCACACATGGGTTGCCCGGGGTGCCCGGGTTGATGAGGCGTTTTCCTAGGCGCTCTTCAGGGCGCGGGCAACCGCCTCCGGCACGAAGGGAGTCACGTCACCCCCCAGCGACGCCACCTCACGAATAATCGTGGACGACACCGCACCGTAGCGGTCCTCACCGGCCAAGAACACCGTCTCAACCTGCGCCAGGTGACGGTTCATGCTCGCCATCGGAGCCTCATAGCTATAGTCCGTCGCAGAACGCAGACCCTTCACCAGCACCTTCGCACCACGCTCCGCCGCGTACTCGGCAAGCAGCACGCCTGGCGGAATCGGCTCCACGCTCACGCCCTCAATGCCGAGCTCCTGCAGGGATTCACGCACCAGCTGCACGCGCTCCTCCAGGGAGAAACGGTACTTCTTGGAGTTATTGTGCGCCACGCCCACGATCACCTCGTCAAAGAGCTGAGCGGCGCGGGCAATGATTTCCAGGTGGCCGTGGTGCACGGGGTCAAAAGATCCGGGGCAGAGGGCAATCATGGCGGTCCCTTCACGAATAAATATCAGAGGTTGGAATGGCTGGGGGCGGGTGGGTTAGAGGGGTTGAGCTCGCGGGGGATGCGCGAGCGCAGGGTTGCGCGAGCGCGGGCTTAGGCTGCGAGCTCTTCAGCGTCCTCGCCGGGCTCAGTATTCTCGCCGGACTCGTCGCCCGCCTGCTCCTCCGCCTCGTCAGGCTCCACGTAGTAGAGCACCGTCTCGCCGTGCTGACGGGTCGAAAAACAGTACAGGCCCTCGCCCCACACCGGCTCCGCATCGCGCGAAGAACGCTCCACCACGACCACGGCACCCTCGGCAAGCTTGGGGGTGAGCGCCTCCAGCAGCTCGCTGACCTGCTCGTTCGGCATGGCGTAGGGCGGGTCAACAAACACCAGGTCCCACGGACCGGAGGCGGATTTTACGTAGGTCAGCGCCTGAGACTGCTGCACGCGCGCCGCAGAACCGGTAGCGCCAGAAGAACCAGAGCCGGTGCGCCCCATCGCCTTCTCCACCGCGGCAACGTTCTTGCGAATCACCGCAACAGCCTTCGGGTAGGTGTCCAGCAGAGTCACGGAGGCCGCACCGCGCGAGAGCGCCTCGCAGCCGAGCGCGCCCGAGCCGCCAAAGGCGTCCAGCACGCGAGCGCCACGAATAATGTCGTAGCTCTCCAGCTTGGAGAAGAGGGATTCCTTCACCCGGTCGGTGGTGGGGCGAGTATTATCCCCCGGAACCGAGGCAAGGCGAACGCCTCCGGCGGCACCGGAAATAATACGGCTCATAGGGTCTCTCCTCTTAACTAGTGCGGTGTGTTGAAGTCACGGTTTCAGTCGGTGGCGGGCAAGGCAGATTGGTGGGCACAACTGGCAGAGCGTTCTGCCCTGTGGGGCGCTTATCCCCTGCCGAGGAACGCCTCACGGTCAGCGTCCAGAGCGCGGTCAATCGTACGCGCCAACGACGGATGCTTAGCCAGCGTCGGGTCCTTCTCCACCACCGAGCGGGCATCCTCGCGGGCACGCTCAATAATGTCAGCATCGGCGAGCGCCCGCAAGAACCGCAGGGTGCTCTTCGAGCCCGATTGTGCAGCACCCAGAATATCACCCTCACGGCGCTGCGCCAGGTCGATGCGGGAAAGCTCAAAGCCGTCCGTGGTGGAGGCAACCGCATCCAGGCGCTCGCGGGACACGCCGCCCTCCTCCTGGCGGGTGACGAGCAGGCAGGTGCCCGCGTAGCCGCCGCGGCCCACACGACCGCGCAGCTGGTGCAGGCCCGAGATGCCGAAACGGTCGGCATCCATGATGATCATGAGCGTGGCGTTCGGGACGTTCACGCCCACCTCAATGACGGTGGTGCTGATGAGCAGGTCAATCTCTCCGCGCTCGAAAGCGGTCATGACGGCGGTCTTCTCCGCCGGGTCCATGCGGCCGTGCAGGGTGCCGATACGCACGCCGACGAGGGCGTCCTCAGCGCTCAGGTACGAGTACATTGAGGCGACCGAGGTCAATTGAACCTTGCCGTCGCTACTGGCGCTACCGCCCTGCCCGAAATAGCCCTGGGCAGAGTTGCCCGCGCCCGCACCCGCACCGTTCAGGCTGGATGCGCCAAAGAACGCGGCGCCTTCCTCCATGCCGTCGCCATCCTCCCCGATTTTGGGTACGACAACATACACCTGGTGGCCCGCATCGATTTCTTCGCGGGCGCGCCTCCACAGCCGGGACGCCCAGGCGGGCTTCTCGGCAAGGGGTACCACGTGCGTTGAGATTTTCTGGCGACCGGCGGGCAGGGTGTCGAGCACGGACACGTCCAGGTCACCGAACACGGTCATGGCGACGGTACGCGGAATGGGCGTTGCGGTCATGACCAGGCGGTGCGGCAGAACGCCGTCGGTGCCGCGCAGGCCGTCGCGCTGTTCCACGCCGAAGCGGTGCTGCTCGTCCACGACGACCAGACCCAAATCGTGGAAGCTCACCTCATCGGAGAGCAGGGCGTGGGTGCCAATCACAATCTGGGCGGTGCCGTCGGCGAGCTCCTGCAGAACCTTGCGCTTGGCGCGGGTACCCATGGAGGCGGTCAGCAGGCGCACGCGCACACGGCGGGGTTCATCCCCGCTCCTCGAGGGAGTTTCCTCGGCAGAACCGGCGGCTGAATCGTCAGAGTCTTCGGGCGCCGCCATATCCCCCAGGATGTCCAGCACCGAACGCAAATGCTGCTCGGCAAGCACCTCGGTCGGGGCGAGCATCGCGGACTGGCCGCCCGCATCGGCCACCTGCAGCATGGCGCGCAGAGCCACCACGGTCTTACCGGAACCCACATCACCCTGTAGCAGGCGGTTCATGGGCGATTCGCTCGACAGATCGGCGGCAATCTCAGCGCCCACCTTCTGCTGCCCCTCGGTTAGCTCGTAGGGCAGAACCTGAAGCAGCTGATCGGCGAGTCCACCCTCCACGGCGGGGCGCGGCTGAGTCAGGTGCGCGGCACGCGCCGAATGCAGGCGGGCGAGCGCGCTCTGCAACACGAATGCCTCGCGGTAACGCATCTGCGCCTGCGCGGCACGCCAGGTGTCCTCCGAATCGGGGGTGTGCAGGGCGCGGTACGTCCACTCCAGGGAGGGCACCTTGCGGGCGCGACGAATCGTGTAGGGTACCGGGTCTTCGAGTTCTTTGAGCGGCACCTTTTCGAGCAGCTGCACCATGTAGCCGCTGATGCGGTCGGTGGGCAGCTTCACGGGGGCGCGGTAGACGGGCACGGGGGCGGTGGCGGCGTCGGTGACGTCCGCGCCGGAGGCATCCTTCGAGAGCAGGGCGTAGTGCGGGTTGGTGAGGGTGTATTCGCCGCGGTAGATGTCGACCCTGCCCGAGAACATCATGGTTTCGCCCTCGTGGATTTCTCGGGCGGCGGTCCAGGCGTTGAAGAAGGAAAGCTTCATCTGCGAGCCAATAAGCGCACCGGGGTTCGTCATGCTGGGCGCGGGCACGCCAAAGAGGCCTCCCTGCGCGAAACTATCCTGCGCAAAACTGTCCTGCGCGAACGAATCTTGGCCGTAGCTATCTGCGTAGCCGCTGTAGGAGGCGGGTTGCGCTCCCCTGCCCTGTGCCGGGTTCTGAGCGCGGGGAATCTGGGCAGCTGGGTTCTGCCTGGAGTTAGCGAGCGCGTTAATGCGCGGGTTGTGCATCCCGGTTGCCTGCCAGTTCTGCGCGGGCGCACCGGATACTCTGGATACGCTGGATGCACCGGATACGCCGGATACGCCGGGGCGGTTAGCGCGCCCGGGCACCACGGATACAGGACCGCCAGCCCCAAAACCAGTGGCACCAAAACCGGCAGCCCCAAAACCTGCGGGTGCGTCCTGCCCGGTGGCGTCGGAGAGCCGGTCGGTGATGGTCACTTCCGTGATTTTGCCGCGGCGCGCCGCCATGGTTCGAGTGCTCACGTGCACCACGCGGGCGATGATGGTGACGTCCTGGCCTTCAACGAGTTCGGCGAAGGAGCTGAGCTCGCCGCGCGGCAGGTATTTGCGCGGGAAGTATTCGAGCATCTCCCCGACGGTGTGCAGGTCCAGGTGCGTGGAGATTGCCTTGGCGCTGGGCGCGGGCAGGTACTTTTTGAGCGGCGCATTTTCGATGCGATCTTCGGAGGCGTAGCGTGCCAGAGCACGGCTCTTAGCCTCCGCGACGGCTGATGCGGGCTTCTCAGCCGCAACTGTCTTAGTAGTAGCTTGCTTAGTAGCTGTCTTCTTCGCGGAAGCTTTCTGGGCGGACGCTTTCTTCGGCGCGGGGGTTTTCTGTGCAGGCGTTGCCTTCTTGGAGGCGGTTTTCGGCGTAGCGGTTTTAGGCTTTGTCGGGGTTTTCGATGCCGGGGTTCTCGATGTCGAGGCTTTGGAAGCAGGAGCTTTCTCTGCGGGCACAGTCTTCTTCGCTACAGCCTTTTTGGGTGCAGACTTTTTGGTCGCGGACTTTTCAGCTTCTATCTCGGGCGCACTCTTCTTCGGCGCAGGCTCCTGCTCGACCTCTTCGCTTGCCTTCGTTACCTTTTGCGGGCGCGCCGGAATATCCCGCGCGGCAGTTTCACTCTCCTGCGGGCTCGGTTCGTTCTGAACTAGTTCTTTCTGGGCAGGTGCCTTCTGAACCGTCTTCTTCTGAGCGGGTGCCTTGCGGGTTGCCTTCTTCCGTGCGGGCTCCTCCGCCTGAGTTGCCTGCCGCGCCGCCAACGCAATATCGACCAGCTCGTAGAGAGCGTCGTCGGTCATGGTGTGCGCGGCGGGGCCCAGCGAATGTTTGAGCGTCTTGAGCGCCTTACGGTAGGGTGCGCTGGCGCGCTGTGCCGCGCGTTCGCTCAGTTCGGCGCGGCTCACCTCGCCGCGGGCGTAGGCGGCAAGATCACGCACGGTCAGCTCGGCGGTGGTGCGGAGCTGCTCATCGCTCAGTAGAAGCGTAGCTTTTTTCCCCCGCTGAGCGCGGGTAGGCTCGACAGCCGTTGACTCTGCGGGTTCACCCTGCGCTGCCTCGGCCTTCGCAGGTTTAGTCTTAGCGGGCGCAGGCTCGGGAAGCCCCAAATCCAGGGCTTCCTGCTGTGGGTTCACGGAACGTCGGGCGGGGCTCATACGCCGCCCTCCGCACCGCACGCGTGGTCGGCGTGACGACCATCCGTCAGGGAGGAAATACGCTCATCCGCCCACTGCCCGTAGCCCATAATCAGCTCGCGGGCGGGGTCGATGTCGGGCACATGCACGTGCAGCGCCCAGAGTCCAGCCGCCATGTCCAGGGGCGTAATGAGCAGACTGTCACCCATGGCTTCAAGTTCGGGGCGCAACTGCGCCAGGGCGAGGGGCTCGCAGGTCAGCGTACCCATGAGCTCCCAGCCGCTCTGCTCCGCGTGTTCTGCGTGCCCACCTTCTGCGTGCTCGGCAGGTTCAGCGCCCGCCTGTTCAGAACCCACTCGTGCCGCAGAACCGGCTACAGAAGTCACACCGGCAGAGGGAGCACGCAGCATGGACTCCACCTGCGCCTCGTTCAGGATCGCGCCCTCCCAACGCGGGTTGGAGTGCACCACGGCAAGGTAGAAGCCGAGCGCGCCAGCATCCACGAAACCTGCAAGCTCGGGTGAGGGCGGGAACTGCGCGGTACGTTCCAGGGCGGCACGCATCAGCGCACGTCGACGCTCTTTGAGCACCTCGTCAGCGGCATCCGTATCATAGTGCGCGTCCAGGCGGGCGAGCTCCACCATGACCGACAGCATCGTGGAGGGCACCATCTGCTCCCCCACGCTGGCGCGAATACGCTCAGCCGCGAACGCCATCGCGCGCGCCTCCGCGTGGGCGTACTCCAGCTTCACTTCGCGGTGCTTCGGCAGGGAACCGCCAGCCAGCACACGCTCGTAGTCTGCTTCCAGGGCGCGCACGAGCGGCAGCTCATCGGCTGCGTCGCCAAGCTCCCGAGCGAGGTTTCCGGGCAGGAACCAGTAGCTACGCACCGCCTCCAGCGCCCAGGCGCAGAGCAGGGTACCCGAGTTGCCGCGTGCCACACGGGATGCGCGCATAATCGCGTGCTCGTAGATTCCACCCAACTGAATCCACAGGTGGGCGAGGGTTTCCTCGTCAGAGGTGCCCTCCCCGCCAAGAATTTCGCCCGCGGGAAGAACCTCACTAGAAAGAATTTCACCGGGCAGAACCTGCTCCATGCCCCGCTCAAACTCCTCGGTCAGGGTCAGCAGGGTGTGGGCAATATTGGAGCCTGTATCCTTATCGGGCACGGGGAACCCGTTGAGCTCATTGAGCGCCTCGCGGTAGCGTTCGATGGTGGTGCGGGCGGCGGTGGACCACGCTACGCCGAAGCGGTAGGCGCGCACGCAGGCGCGGCGGTAAATCTCGCGCTCTTCGGTGCGCTGGTTCTGTTCTGCGTTCACGCTACCCTCCTCGTCGGTTTCGTCAGTTTCGCGTGGTTCTCGGCTGAATTCTCAGCTAGTTCTCGATGTTCTGCACTGCCCGCAGCACGGGCTGAATCTAACCTGTTTCGTACTTCTATTCTAGGTAATTTCGGTTAAATGTACGGTATTGCCGGTCATCTATCCCGCGGGATGAAAGCACGGAGGATGAAAGCCCGGACTAAACTTACAAACCGCACGCACCTCGCGGCACTCGATGGAACTCCTATGCGGAAGCCCCGTAGTGTTCCCAGCCCATGCCGTCCAGGGATCGGCCGTCCATGACGACCGCCGCGCCGGTCACCGCATTGTGGCGGCGCTCGGCACCGTAGAGTTCGGCGCTCAGACCGCGCTCCGGGGCGTCCGCCACGCAGGTGCCCAGGGGCACGAACTCTTCGGGTACTTCACCGGGGAAGGTCGCCAGCAGGCCGTGGTCTTCTCCACCGACCAGCACAAAGGTGCGCGCCAGGGATGCGGGGCTCTCCCCCGCCTCGTTGCGCTCACCAATCGCCAGTAGTAGGCGTGCCAGCGGTAGTAGCGGCTCGGCGAACGCATCCACGGCAGCGCGGTCGAGGCGCATCTGCACCCCGGAGGCGGCAGCAACTCGCCCGGCGTCCTTGACGAGTCCGTCAGAAAGATCCAGCATGGAGCTTGCCTGATGCTGGCGCGCCACATCACCGGCGGGGATGGGGCTGACCGGGTGGTGCTGTGATTCGACGGCGCGCTCGCAGACCGCAATCATGTGCGCGGCATCTTCGGGGGTGAGGGTGCGGACAAGCTCGATGAGCCCCTCGGGAAGAGCGCCAGCAGGAAGAGCACCAGTACCTTCAGCTTGCTTCTCAACATGCTTCTTTTCCCACGCCTGTCCCACCGCATCCAGCGCCGCTTCGACTTCCTGGCCTGCGGCGATGGCACGCAGCAGTGCCGTGGCGGGCAGGGAGAGCGGGTTGAGCAGCAGGCGCAGACCGGCATCGGACCAGGCGGTACGCCCCGCCAGGGCGATAGTGTCACCGGGGCGCGCGCCGGAGCGTAGCACGGCGCGGTCCGTGTAGCCGAGGGCGGTAACGGTCACCGACATTTCGGTGGAGTCGCCAATATCGCCGCCGCCAATCACGCATTCGGTGGCTCCGCAGGCGTTGATTCCGTCCACAATGCCGTGGGCGAAGCCGTCAATCCAGCCGTAAGGAGTGCTACCGGGCAGGCTCAAGGAGATGAAGAGGCTCGCCGGGCGCGCACCCATAGCGGCAACGTCGGCGAGGTTCTGGGTCGCGGCTTTGCGCCCCACATCGTAGCCGCTACTGCGGGCGGGTTCCAGATTGAACTCACCGTCTTCGCCCGCCCGTGCGATACCGCCGGGCCAGAGGTTCATAAAGTCTTGGTCCTCAACGAGAGTGTCGGTGGTGACCACGGTACGCTGACCGGGCGCGGGCGCGGCGAGGACGGCACAGTCGTCACCGGGACCCACCTCGAGGGGTTCGCTGCGCCCCGCCTGGCGTGCCGCTGCGGCAACCTGCTCGTTGTGGGCGTTGATAATCGGCATGAAAGCGCGCAGAACGCGGGACTCCCCCAGCTTTGAGAGAGGTGTCTCTCGCATGGGGTTGTCCCGCGTTTCGCTAAAAGTCTGAGGATTCACATCCTCTATTATCGCGTATTCTTACGCGTTATGTTCGCCTTATGCTCCGCGGCTGAAGTAGCGGATTGCCAGAGCAATCAGCACCAGACCGATGAGTGAGAAGAGGATCAGCGGTGCAATGCCGGAAAGTCCGGAATCGTCCGCGTCCGCATTCTTCACGGCCTGCTCCTGGGCGGCGTTCGCGCCGTCAGCCTTTGCCACGCTCTTTGCGGAGCGGCTGGCGCTAGCCGAGGTGGAGGAGCTAGGCGACTTCGAAGCCGATACCGAGCTTGAGGAGCTCGAGGGGCTTACCTCGTGGGAGTGGTCCTCGTCGGTCTTATTGCGCGAGAGGTATCCAGCAACCCAGTCTGCCGCACCCGGGATGGAGTCATTCGAGCCGTTATTGGCTGCAATTCGTCCAAGGGTGGTACCGCCGGAACGCAACGGATCGTCATCGTCGCCATCAAGCCTGTCGCTCGGTGCCTTGCTCGGTGAAGAGCTCGAAGATCCCGAAGAGGAACTTGAGGATTCAGAGGAGTTGCCCGGTCGCGGAAGCTCAATGGAGATGATGACATCTTCCCCAGAGACTTCCTGACGATTGCCGGGGACGGTCACCGGGTTGTTCGCCGGAGGAATCGGAGCAACAGGTTCGGTCTCGATCGGGGTAACCGATTTGGAGTCCGAGCTGTCCTTGTTATCCTCTACCGGAGCTACGGGAGCTACCGGAATCACGGGGATGACCGCGTCCTTGGTCGGCTCGTTAGTCGGCTCCTGCTTAGCTTCCTTGGAGGGCTCCTGAGTCGGATCCTGAACCGGGGCCGGGACGACCGGAACCTGAGAGGGCTCCTGGGTCGGCTCGGGAGTTACGTCCTTAGTCGGCTCGGGAACCGGGACGGGATCCTGGGTCGGCTCCGGGTTCGGTTCCGGAGTGGGGTCCTCAGTCGGCTCCGGGGTCGGTTCGGGAGTTACGTCCTTGGTCGGTTCAGGAGCGGGCTCCGGATTCGGTTCCGGTGTGGGGTCCTGAGTAGGCTCCGGGGTCGGCTCGGGAGTTACATCCTTCGTCGGCTCGGGAGTAGGTTCAGGGGTGGGCTCTACCGTAGGCTCAGGGGTCGGATCCTTAGTAGGCTCAGGAGTTGCATCCTTGGTGGGTTCTGCGGTGGGCTCCACAGTAGGCGCAACGGTCGGTTCCGGAGTGGGAGCGACAGTAGGTTCTGCCGTCGGCTGGACCGTAGGCTCCGCAGTCGGAGCTACAGTCGGCTCAGCCGTCGGAGTTGCGGTAGGAGCAACACTCGGTTCGGCACTTGCGCTAGGAGCTACGGTCGGCGTAGCGGTAGGTTCAGCGGTCGCATCCTTAGAGGGCTCTACGCTAGGACTCGCTGTAGCACTCGGGTTTGCAGTCGCACTAGCTGAAGCGGTGGGCTCGGCAGTGGGCTGCGCGGTAGCGTTCGGGGTAGGAGTCGCATCCGGGCTGGGCGTAGCACTTGCGGAAGGCTCAGCACTAGCGGTGGGCTGAGCGCTCGAAGAAGCGCTAGGCTGAGCGGTGGGCTCTGCCTGCGCGTTGTCAGTCTTATTGTCCCCCTGTTTATCTCCCTGAGCGGTGGGCCATGCGCTCACGGTTGCGAGCGTGGGTACTGCCGTCTGGGAGGAGGATGCCGCGGTCGCGGCGGGGTCTTGGGTTTGTTCTGCGGTGCCGACAGGGTTCGGCGGAAGCTGTGACGCTGCCTCCTGCACATCTTGAGCAAATGAGGCTACGTATGGGCTTCCGGAAGCAACCAGTGCTGTCGCCAGACTCGCAGAGACCACCTTACGGTTTCGTTTTCCCAAAGGTTGTCCTTGACTTTCTGATACGTTGTGAGTGAATAGATACCCAATCGCTAGGGCAGATTGGATATACCTTCATCTATTCTACCGAATCGGCTTTTTCTTCATTACTCATTTTAGCGCTTTCATACCAATCTTTGAGCTTCAAGATGTGCAACGACCATCAACAGTATCTTTTCATTACCCAGAAGCATCATTTCATGCACTTGTGAGCAGAATTACGTTTTGCCTTATCAATACCACTTTAAAACTTGCACTCCACCGCCCAAGCGACCCCGAGGCGAATATAAGTGATTTTTCTCATGAGTGAAAAACGAGCGATTCTCATAAGCTTTTGGGGCTCAATACGTACCAATTACCCTTCCCACAAAGGCATTAACTTGCCCACCGCGCAAAAAGCGCCCCGGCGCGAATCCCTCAAGAATCCGCACCGAGGCGCCTTACAACAGGGGCTACTCCCCCGCCGTTACGTATTCAATAACTGAGCGCAGTCAAAACGACAGCATGCCCAAGAACTAGCGCAGACCCAGGGGGCGTTCCATCGCCAGGGTCAGCAGCTCGCTAATCAGATCAGTGTAAGAGATACCGGTGTTCTCCCACATGGTCTTGTACATCGAAATCGGGGTGAAGCCGGGCATGGTGTTCACCTCGTTGATGACCAGGCGGCCATCCTCGGTGTAGAAGAAGTCCGCACGAGACAGACCCTCGCCATCCAGCGCCAGGAATGCCTTCACAGCCAGCTCACGCAGGCGATCCTGCACGTCCTGCGGCAGGTTCGCCGGGCACACGGTCACAGCGGAAGACTCAGAAACGTACTTTGCCTCAAAGTCGTAGAAGCCGTGGTCCTGATCCACAACCTCAATCTCGCCAGGGTAGGATGCGCGCGGCATCTCGCCGTGGTGGCCATCGAGCACAGCGCACTCGATTTCGCGGCCCACAATACCCGCCTCAATGATGATCTTCGGGTCGTGGCGGCGTGCCTCTTCAATCGCGGGCACGAGCTCCTCCACCGAATCCACCTTGGTAATACCGAAGGAAGAACCTGCGCGGGTCGGCTTCACGAACATGGGGAAGCCCAGCTTCAGCACGCGCTCCAGGATCTGCTCGCGGTCCTCGTGCTCCCACTGGCGGTTGGTGACAACCTCGTAGGGGCCGACCTCCAGGCCAGCGGACTCGAAAGCAACCTTCATGAAGTGCTTATCCATGCCCACAGCGGATGCGGTCACACCGCAACCCACATAGTGCAGGTCAGCCATTTCCAGCAGACCCTGCACGGTGCCGTCCTCGCCGAAGGGGCCGTGCAGCAGCGGGAACACAACGTCCACCGGTGCGGTGCGAGTAACGTTACCCTCAGCGTCCACCAGGGTCAGGCGGGAATCGCCGGCACCCATCGGCAGGAACACCTGCTGGGTACCCTCGGGGAACTCTGCGGTACCGCGAGTGCCAGCGGTCAGCTCGGCAAGCTGCTGCTCATCGGTCAGGTACCAGCGGCCGTCACGGGTAATACCGATAGTGATGACGTCATAGGCGGTGCGGTCAATAGCGCCCAGAACGCCGGCAGCGGTAATGAGCGAAATCGGGTGCTCGGAGGAGCGGCCACCGCACAGCAGGGCGACGGTCTTCTTCTCGGTCATATATTTCTCCCTGTTCGTTTCGGGGCGTACCCGCCCCACTTACAGCCCATTGTATCGTCTCTTACGGGCCTTTCTGACACTAGTACCCAAGCTGCGGTAACCGCAGATACCGGGGTCATGGCGCACGGTGAATACGCAGCACAGGCCCATCAAATAAGGCGGTAATCAGCTGATGCATGTGCGCATCGTCGGTGGTGAGAGTGGCGGTGCGGGGGCGCCTGGGGTGAGTTTTTACCGGTTCCATCACACCTGTACCCGCCAGATGATGAGCGGTAATAGTTAGCACCGCCACACGTTCACGCCGCGTTGGAAACTCAGTGTGCAGTATCTGCCGCAGATATTCAGACACGTTCATGGTGTCCTCGGCAGAACCTGCGGCTGCGAGCACTATAGCGGTTTGAGGCAGCAGGTATGCCCATCGGCGGAATGCCATGACCCCCGTCATCTCCTCGGGGCACGAATCAGCCTGTTCGCCCCAGGGAACCACCACAATATCGGCGCTCTCAAGAGCCTCGTATATATCGGTGGTGTAAGTCACCGGAAGCTGGTGCGCGGTTTCTCCCATATCGGCGGGTTCCCACAGGTATACCGGGCGATCGCACTCGGTTTTTTGAGCTACCGACCCTGTAGCTGCAGCACACAGCGCCCCATACCCTGCGGAGCCCAACACAGCGGTGGTTACCGAGCTCAGGTTCATTGCGTGCTCTTAATGCCCTTCATGTTTAAGGGAACGCCCCAGCAGCTGAGGCGCCAACTCCTCAATGCCAATACGGCCCGAAAGCACAGCCACCACAGCCTCAACAATGGGCATCTCCACGCCGTGGCGACGAGCCAGCTCAGCCACCACCGGTGCCGACTTAATCGACTCAGCCGTCTGGCTCATGTGCTCGTGCAGGCGGTCAGGGGTAACACCCTGAGCCAGCAGGCGGCCCGCCGTGTGGTTACGAGACAGCGGCGAAGAGCAGGTCGCAATCAAGTCGCCCATACCGGCAAGACCGCTCATCGTCGCAGCCTCGCCGCCCAACGCCACCGCCAGGCGGGTAATCTCCGCCAGACCGCGCGTCATAATGGACGCCTTCGAGTTATCGCCATAATTGCGGCCTTCGCAAATACCCACGCAAAGGGCAATCACGTTCTTCACCAGGCCACCAATTTCAGTACCAACCACATCCGTGTTGGTGTAAGGGCGGAAGTAACCGCACGCAATCGCGTGAGCAACAGCCTCAGCCACCGGCAGGGTACGAGCCGCAACCACGGAGGCGGTAGGCTCCTCCCCCATGATTTCCTTCGCCAGGTTCGGGCCCGACAACACGCACACGCGGTGCGGAATATGGCCGATCGCGCGCAGATCAGCACCGCGCAGAGCCATGGATTCTTCCAGCTCCTCGGTAATGACCTGCGACATGCGCAGACCCGTACCGGTCTCCAGGCCCTTCGCCAAAGACACCAGCATGGCGTTCGGCTCAATATAGCGGGCGAAGCTCTGCAACTGCGAACGCAGAACCTGCGCGGGCAAGGCAAGAACCACAATATCGGCGCCGGTCAGCGCCGCGGGGGCATCCGCCGTGAAGTGCATGTTATCCGGCAGCTTCATTCCCGGAAAATAGCGGGCGTTCTCGCGGGTTCGCTCGCACTCAGCCATCGCCTGCTCATCACGACCGATGAGGGTCACGCGGGTGTCATCGCCGCGCTCGCGGGCAGCGTCCGCCGCGATCTTAGCGAAAGCGGTGCCCCAGCTACCGGCGCCGAGCACCGCAATAGACTGTACGGTTGCCGGAGGGGTAAATTCAGGGCTTGATGCGGGGGTGCGTCCAAAGAAGGTCACGAAAACACCTGCTTCTCTTCCTTGCGAGGTCCTTGGGTGAGCCACCGAAGGCGCCCGGTCGGGCACCTATCGGTGGCTCTCATATGATTCCCAGCGGGAATACTACTTTTCGTCCGGTTCGCCGAGTGCGCCACCGACCGGACCGGAGGGGGTGCCGGGGGCTTCACGACGCTTAGTGCGCGGATTCCAACGCCCCTCAGGAGCCTTCTCGCCGCGGATTTGCTCCAGCTCGGCGGTAATAGCATCCAGCATGGCGTCGGTGACCACGCCCAGTTCGGTGCGGGTGTGCTTAGCATCGGGGCTGGCATCCTCAACGAGGGAGGCAATATCCAGTGCCTTGCCAACCTTCACGCGGACGGTCTTGCGCGGGAACAGCGAAATCTTACGCTTCTCCTTGATGCGGCCGTCCTCGCCAGGCTCATCCACGTAACCGAGAATCTGCTCATCCCCCCAGTGCGCCACCGGGAAGACGGGCGCGCCGGTCGCAAGAGCCAGACGAGCCGCACCGGTACGCGCCTGCATGGGCCACAGTTGCGGATCGTGGGTGGTGGTGCCCTCCGGGAAAATTATGACGGCACCGCCAGCCTCAACAATCTTGCGGGCAGTAATCAGGGACTTACGCGCATCCACCGAACCGCGAACCACGGGAATATGCGCGAGCTTGCGCATAATGTAGCCGAGCACGGGTGCACGGAAGAGCGAATCCTTCGCCAAGAAGCGCGGCAGGGCGCCCTCAACGAAAGCAGGGAAAGCCACGGTCACCGGGTCAAGCTCGGTGGTGTGGTTTGCCACGATAATGTACCCGCCGCTGGAGGGCAGGTTCTCACGGCCGGCAATCTCAACGCGTGCGATGAGCATGTACAGCCCGCGCGCAGCGTTACCGAGCACCTTGTACAGAGCATCGCCGGAGGCGGTGGGCTCAATCTCAGGCAGAGCCTGCTTTCCCTGCTGTCCGCTCACTAGTCCTGAACCTCAACTTCCTCGGGCTCAACAACGACGATTGCCGCATCGGGCTTGGGAGCCTTCGACGCCTTGCGTGCCAGCACCTCAAAGTTGGCACCCAGGCTCTTGAGCTTCTCCTCAAAGTTCTCGTAGCCGCGAGCAATCAGCTCAACACCACTCACGTGAGAGGTGCCCTTAGCGGCCAGAGCAGCAATGATGTGGGAGAAGCCGCCGCGCAGGTCCGGAACCTCAATGTCGGCACCGGTCAGCGGGGTGGGACCAGAAATAATAGCGGAGTGGCCGTAGCCCTTACCCTCGAAACGGCAGGGTGCGCCGCCCACGCAATCACGCATGACGACAATATCTGCGCCCATCTGCTTCAGGGCGTTGGTGAAGCCGAAACGCTCCTCGTACACGGTCTCGTGCACGATGGATGCGCCCTTAGCCTGGGTCAGCGCCACGACAAGGGGCTGCTGCCAGTCGGTCATGAAGCCGGGGTGCACGTTGGTCTCAAAGACGATGGGCTTCAGCTGAGCACCGGGGGTGCGCTGAGCCGGGTGGGTGAAGCGGATACCTTCGGCGGTCACCTCGTACAGGCCACCCATCTTGCGGAACTGGTTCAGGAACGCGGTCATATCCTTCTGATCTGCGCCGCGCACGAAAATGTCGCCGCCGGTAGCCAGAGCTGCAGAAGCCCAGGAAGCGGACTCGTTACGGTCGGGCAGGGACGTGTGATCGTAGCCGGTCAGCTCGTCCACGCCCTCAATGACGATGGTGCGGTCCTCGTTAATGAAGATGATGGCGCCCATCTTCTGCAGAACAGCAATCAGGTCAATAATTTCGGGCTCAATCGCTGCATTGCGCAGGATGGTCTTACCCTTAGCGCGCACACCGGTAAGCAGAACCTGCTCGGTAGCACCCACGGAGGGGTAGTTCAGCACAATCTCTGCGCCCTTCAGACCCTCTTCGGGAACAATCAAGGTGGTGCCGGTTTCGTCGTCCTTCTCAACGACTGCGCCGAACTTGCGCAGCGCAGACATGTGGTAGTCGATGGGGCGGTCACCGATCTTGCAGCCGCCCAGGTTGGGGATGCGTGCGGTACCGAGGGTGTGTAGCAGCGGGCCCACCATCAGAATCGGGATGCGGGAGTTACCACCGAAGAGCTGAATCTCCTCTGCGTTCTTTGCGGCGGTGGTTGCATCCTGTGCGGGGTTGAGGGTCAGAACACCAGCTTCGCGGTCGTAGTCGACCTTTGCACCGTGCAGCTCCACGAGGGTGGTAACGATTTCGACATCGCTCAGGTCAGGGACGTTACGCAGGGTCGAGGGGGTCGAACCGTGCAGTGCTGCGACCATCGCCTTGGGCACCAGGTTCTTGGCGCCTCGAACGTGAACCTCACCAACGAGCGGAGTGCCACCTTCAATGCGAAGCTTGCTGATGTTCTCAGTCATTAAAAATCCTTTGTGGAGTCGGCTGGTTTAGGCCGAACTTTAACAGTGTGCCGATGCGCCGCGTTCTGTCGTGCCGCGCCCCTGCCGGTAGCAGGGCGAAACGGGCGCATATATTCATCATTATTCTAAGCCCTGCGTAAAGGTGCTCCAAACACTGAAGAGCCTTTGGAACTTGTGACTGAGATTTTGCTCTGTTGTGTATGTGAAAAACCGCTCTGACCCCCTCAGATTCAGAGCCAGAAAAAACAAAAAGATACACAAATATTCACACTAATGCAAACATTTTCTGTTTCTTCGCCGAAATTTGACGTTAGTTTCGTCTTTTTAACGTCCGAATTTGAACTTGAGAGCAACCTCACCCCTACAATAACGTGCACACTCGTGCCCACTGATTGGCGCCTCCGCTCTCAAGGAGAAACCCACCAGCTCTCAACTGCGGCATCGGCGCCGGCACCGACCTTGCACCCGCGCAGTACAGAGCCTCACAGGAGGGTGCGTGGCGTGCATTCACTGCATAAACCTTTGCGATGGTACCCAACCAAAACGGTTCGGCTTCCTGATTCACTTCAACTTCAAAAATTCACTTCAACATCACCGTAAATATTCGAAAGTCAACTAAAAACCAGGGCCCATCGCAACCAACCACAGGTCGCTTCGCGGCTGCATCCGCGAACTACCGGAGGACCCCAAATATGACACATCACAACACTGCATCACGCATTTCGCGCCGTCGCCTCGTACAGGGTACGGCATGGAGTGCCCCCGTTATCCTCGCCAGCGCAACCGTCCCTGCATGGGCGGCAAGCGGCGAGCCCACCTGCTCCCCCGCTCTGACCCTCAAGCCGACCGCAACCGGCTTCGACGACAAGGCTGGCGCATACACCGAATGGCTCGTCCCTGAAGGCGTTGGACGAGTACGATTCGACCTCGTGGGAGGTGCTGGCGGTGCCGCATCTTCCTTTACTCCCCGATACCTGACCGACGTCACGAACGCGGCCCTGGCTGGCGGCGGTGCCGGTGCACAGCTCAGCGGTGTTCTTGCGGTCAAGTCCGGCGACATCCTGCGCGTCTGGGCGGGTAACGGCGGCGTCGGCTCCGCAGCCGGCGCGGAGCCCGCACTCGGTGGCGAAGGCTACGCAGCCGGCGGCGACTCCACCGGCTCCAGCACCGCAACCGGCGCAGCGCAGGTAGTGGACACCGATAGCGGCTACGTGTACGGCGCGTCCGGCGGCGGCTCCTCCGCGGTCGAGCTCGTCCGCGACGGCGCAGTCACCGTCGTAGCCGTTGCCGGCGCTGGCGGCGGTGGCGCACAGCTGGGCACCCTCACTACCCACCAGCGCATCTTTGACGCGCAACCCAAGGATCAGCTGAACCCGGCACTGCGTATCGCCATGGAACACCGCGATGCCAATAGCACCGCAGGCGGTAGCGCAGGCGGCGACCTGGGCACCGACAACCCCGGCCAGGGCGGCATGCTCATGGCAAGCCCCTACCAGGAATTCAAGCCCCTCGACGAGGACGACAAGACCCTCGACATGCGCTTCATGGTCACCGGCGGTACCGCCGGCCGCTCCGGCGTGGCGGGCACCCTCGGCGAGGCAATGATCGGCATCCTCGACGAGAACAACGAGCTGAAGCTCATGCCCATGTCTACCCCCTGGTTTGAGTCGTACGATTTCCCGCGCTACTACCTCTACGGGGGCGACTCCGTGCATGAGGGAGAAAAGGGCACCGGCGGTGCGAACGCAACCGGCTCTTACCGCGGTAAGGGCGGCTCGGGCGCACTGCTTTCCCGAACCCAGGGCAAGCTCTCCCTCACCTCCGTAGCATCCGGTGGTGGCGCCGGCTACGGCGGCGGTGGCGCAGGACTGAACATCTGGACCGTTGGCTTATACTACGAGGGCGTTTTCGGCCGCCAGGTGCAGTTTGAGAACGAAGGCAACATCTACTCGCTCAGCGCCCTGAGCAGCGGCGGCGGCGCGGGCGGCAGCTACATCAACCACGAGGTGGTTTCCGATTTCGCTCTTGCCACCGCGCAGAACGCAAACCCGACCGCGGGCGTGCGCTCCCCCGGTTCGGCGGCACTGTACAGCTGCACCGAGAACGCAACCCTGAACACCCCCATTACCGAGGGTGCGCTCTAGATAGTCAATAAATGTGCCTCCCCGGAAGAATACTCCGGGGAGGCACATTTGTATGTGTACCAAGGTTTTAGCGGAAAGCCTGAGAGCCTAGAAAAGCTCAAGGCACAGAAAAGCTCGAAGGAGGCGACTGATTCAGTCGCCGCCTTCGAGCTTTATCTAGAGATGTCTAGGGCTTAGAGCGCTCGGCTTAGAGCTCCCCCTATTTAGAGTTCCTGGGTGCGGGGCATCCACGAGGGGCGCTTCGCCTCGTACGCCTCGATAGCCTCGAGGTTCTGCAGGGTCAGACCGATGTCGTCCAGGCCCTCCATGAGGCGCCAGCGCACGTAGTCGTCAATCTCGAAGGGAACAACCAGCGCACCCACGGTTACGGTCTTGGACTCCAGGTCAACGGTGATTTCGGTGCCGGGCTCGTGCTCCAGCGCCTTCCAGATCAGCTCGATATCGTCCTGTGCAACCTGCGCGGTGACCAGGCCCTGCTTACCCGAGTTGCCGCGGAAAATATCAGCAAAACGAGCGGAGATAACGACCTTGAAACCGTAGTCGCGCAGCGCCCACACCGCGTGCTCACGGGAAGAACCGGTACCGAAGTCCGGGCCCGCAACCAGCACGCTACCATGCTTGTAAGGCTCCTGGTTCAGGATGAACTCGGGATCCTTACGCCAGTTCGCGAAGAGGGCATCATCAAAGCCGGTCTTGGTCACTCGCTTGAGGTAGACGGCGGGAATGATCTGGTCGGTGTCAACATTCGAAGAACGCAGCGGCACGCCAATGCCGGTGTGCTTAATAATGGGTTCCATAATGGCTCCTTAGCTATAGCGGCGTGCTAGGCCACGACGTCGGACGGGGCGGACAGGGTACCGCGCACAGCGGTTGCGGCAGCAACCACCGGGGAGACCAGGTGGGTGCGGCCACCCTTACCCTGGCGACCTTCAAAGTTACGGTTCGAGGTGGAGGCGCAACGCTCACCGGGTGCCAGCTGGTCGGGGTTCATGCCCAGGCACATGGAGCATCCGGCAAAGCGCCAGTCGGCACCGAAGTCCTTGAAGACCTTGTCCAGGCCCTCTGCTTCTGCCTGCGCGCGGACCTTCTGGGAGCCGGGCACGACCATCATGCGTACGTTCTCGGCGATGGTGCGGCCGCGCACGATGTCGGCTGCGGCGCGCAGGTCCTCGATGCGGGAGTTGGTGCAGGAACCCAGGAAGACAACGTCCACGGGGATGTCCTTCATGGGGGTGCCCGCCTCCAGGCCCATGTATTCGAGGGCGCGTTCTGCTGCAACCTTGTCGTTCTCGTCCTCGAAGTCGTCCGGGGAGGGAACGGCGTGGCTCAGCGGAATACCCTGACCGGGGTTGGTGCCCCAGGTGACGAAGGGTTCGAGCTCGTCAGCGTTAATGAAGATTTCCTTGTCGAAGACGGCGCCTTCGTCGGTGGGCAGGCTCTTCCAGTACTCGACTGCCTTGTCCCACTCTTCACCCTTGGGTGCGTGCTGGCGACCCTTGATGTACTCGAAGGTGATCTCGTCGGGGGCGACCATGCCGGCGCGTGCGCCCGCCTCGATGGACATGTTGCACATGGTCATGCGGCCCTCCATGGAGAGGGAGCGGATTGCGGAGCCGCGGTATTCGAGCACGTAGCCCTGACCGCCGCCGGTGCCAATCTGCGCGATGACAGCGAGGATGATGTCCTTTGCGGTCACGCCGGGCTTGAGGGTGCCTTCAACGTTGATTGCCATGGTCTTGAAGCGTGCCAGGGGCAGGGTCTGGGTCGCCATGACGTGTTCCACCTCGGAGGTGCCGATGCCGAACGCGAGAGCGCCGAACGCACCGTGGGTGGAGGTGTGGGAATCACCGCAGACGATGGTCATGCCGGGCATGGTCAGACCCAGCTGCGGGCCGACCACGTGCACGATGCCCTGTTCCTCGTCGCCGAGGGAGTGGATGCGCACGCCGAATTCCTTGGCGTTGCGGCGCAGGGTCTCGATCTGGGTGCGGCTGGTCAGGTCGGCGATGGTGCCGAAGATGTTGTCGGTGGGGGTGTTGTGATCCTCGGTGGCGATGGTCAGGTCGAGGCGGCGCAGGGGGCGGTTCTCGATGCGCAGGCCTTCGAATGCCTGGGGGGAGGTCACTTCGTGCAGTAGCTGCAGGTCGATGTAGAGCAGGTCGGGCTTGCCGTTTTCACCGGGGACGACGACGTGTGCGTCCCAGACTTTTTCTGCCAGGGTGCGCGGACGGGTGCCCGCGGTGGTTGCGTTCTGTTCGCTAGTCATGCTTTCTCCTGCTTGATGCGTTCCTACGGTGGATGCGTTCGGTGTGGTGCGTGCCGCAAGTTTGCGGAGTTGAGGGGCGGATTATGTACCCGATGGGACCCTCAAATCGGTATTTCCCTGCGGCGTGTCGCATATTTTTTCACGGATTCTTAGCCTGTGAGACGGCCTAGAAACACCCCGAACTAGCGAGTGTTTTTATGTGGGTTTACTCTATGACTCCAGGGTAATTTTGCGAGATTATTCGCATTTTTCTGCGTCTTTTCGCATATTTTCACCCATAAACCCACACAAACACTTATTATGAAAAGTTCACAATTTATCCCGTAGGGGGTGATTCCATCTTCAGCTCTGCATCTCAAAGAGTCCATGAAGTCCGGGGTATCTTTCATATTCTGAGATAGAATATAAGAATGACTCCTTCCGCCTCACGTTTTAACGCACACGGAATGCGTCACCCCAACGCATCCACATACCACAACGCACCGATTGTCGACCCCGTCAAGCCGCCCGAACACATGGCCGCCGACGAGCAGATGGTAGAGGTAAACTCCCACGGCTCCTCCGGCGTTGGCGTGCTCGACAAGGCGACCCTCATTCTTGATTGCCTCGAGGCAGGACCCGTATCTCTGGGCGACCTCGTCAAGGCAACCGGTCTGGCACGCCCCACCGCGCACCGCCTCGCCGTGGCGCTGGCTCACCACCGCCTCGTAGCCCGCGACGTGCAGGGACGCTTCATGCTCGGACCCCGCCTGACCGAACTCGCGTCCGCCACCATTTCCGATGAGCTCATCACCGTGGCAGACCCGATTCTGCAGAAGCTCAGCCTCGAAGCTGACGAGTCCACCCAGCTGTACCGCCGCCAGGGCGACTGGCGTGTATGCGCGGCAACCGCGGCACGCCCCACCGGCATGCACGAATCCATCCCGGTCGGCACCCAGCTGTCCATGCAGGCTGGTTCCGCCGCCCAGGTTCTGCTGGCTTGGGAAGACCAGAACCGCATTGTTGAAGGCCTGCGCGACGCCCACTTCAGTGCCGCCATGCTCGCGGCTGTGCGCCGCATCGGTTGGGCGCAGTCCGTGGGTGAGCGCGAGCGCGGTACCGCCTCGGTCTCTGCTCCGGTGCGTGCGCCCGGTGGCAAGGTGATTGCGGCAGTGTCTATCTCAGGCCCGATTGACCGCATGACCCGCCAGCCGAACCGCAACTACCCCGAGCTGGTCGTTAAGGCTGCTCAGGCGATTACGGACGGTCTGCGCGAGCTCGCGGCATCCCAGCAGGCTCCCTGCGCTGAGAGTACTGAAGAGGACTAAGCTTCAGTAGCGTGTAGATTTAACGAAAAGGATCCCTCCCCGCCTCGATTGAGGTAGGGAGGGATTCTTTTGTGCGCTCTCAGCCTGATGCGGCTTCTCAGATACTAGTTCGCTAAATGTCCAGCGCCTTGCGGTAGGAGGTGAGGCGCTT
The DNA here is from genome assembly GCF_001813565.1 of Rothia sp. HMSC068E02. Taxonomy (NCBI): domain Bacteria; kingdom Bacillati; phylum Actinomycetota; class Actinomycetes; order Micrococcales; family Micrococcaceae; genus Rothia; species Rothia sp. HMSC068E02. Next base: position 559,720 of record NZ_KV812882.1, on the reverse strand, counting down.
AGCTTCCTGCTGTACCGGTGCGACCACGCAGGACTGCACCGCCTTCTCTACGCCGGTCTGCAGGCGACCCCGCAACTTACGTGCGTAGTAGCGTGAGCCCATGGCGGTGAGCAACCTGCCCACACCCGCCGAGGCAATACCAAGCAGGATACCCAGCAGCAGAAGCAGGGTCGGCAGGGGCACCGGGGAGCCTTCGGGGGTCGGGGCGGGCGGCAGTTGAATCTGCAGGTACGCCATGCCGGAGATGAGGGTCAGCCAGCCGACACCCGCCAGGGCGCTCAGTAGCGCGATCCACTGCAGGGCGTTGAAGATGACCCAGGGGGCGCGGGTGCGGCCCAGACCGTAGTCGATACGCACCATGTCGCGTTCGAGCAGTTCGGGTAGCTCCGCCTCGCGGGAGAGGGCGGCTTCCTTAATGCTGCGCTTCCACGGTTCGTCGATGCGGGCCGCCATCTGCTTGCTGTATTGGCGCACGGCGTTTGCCATGCCTGCCTTCTGCGCGGCGCTCAGCGGGGGTAGCGAGGATGCCACCAGCTCGGGTGCGTTCTCGATATCGGAACCGAGCATGCCCGCGGACTTCTCGGCCTTAGACGTGCTCTTCGTTTCCTCTTGCTGCCCCAGGTGCAGACGGCGCAAGGGGTCAGCCTTCAAGCGGCTCATCCAGCGGGTGAGGATCCAGCCGGTGTGCTGACCCGCAGTACGGCGGTAGGAGGCGGTTGCCGCCTGCAAAACCTGCTCTGCCTGGCTGGATGCGTAGCATGCCTTCACGAGCTTCTGCTCCGCGTCGAGGGCGTAGGCTCCGGCGAGTACGGTCCCCTCCCCCCCTGCGTAGGTGCGCAGCTGGGAGGCGGTGGCGTGCAGCTGCGCGTCGGTTCGCTGTAGGGATAGGCTCTTGGCGGCGGCTACCTGTGCAAGCAGGTCACGGAGCACGTCGACGCCGTCACCGGTTCGTGCGGAGACGGCGATGGGTGCGGAGAGCAGGTGCGCTTCGGTGCCCTCGGCCTGGAGCAGGCGGGTGAGGGATGCGAGCACGGCGGGCACCTCGGCGGGTGCGAGTTTGTCCGCCTGGTTGAGCACGCAGAGCGCCTGCGCGCCGGATGCGGCAAGCGGCACCATGAAGTCGCGGTGGATGACGGCGTCGGCGTACTTTTGGGGGTCGACCACCCAGACGAGTACGTCTACGTAGCGCATCATGCGGGCGGCGAGGTCGCGGTTGGTGGTGGTGACCGAGTCGAAGTCGGGCATGTCCAGCAGGATGAGGCCGCCGGTGCGGGTGCGCATTTCGCCGCGTCCGCCGACGGCTCGGCGGATGCGGTTGAAGAGTCCGGGTGCCGGTTCGGTGACGGCGTTGGGTGCCGCCGCGCCCCCGGCTTTATTGTGTTTACCTGCCCCGTTGCCGTCGCTTGCTTCTCCTTCTGCGGCGAGCGCCTGAGTTTGCGGGTAAACGCGCTTGTCAATGCCGAGCCAGTCAAGTAGCTCTTCGCTGCCTTCTGCTTCCCAGATTGCCGCCTGCACGGTGGAGGTGGTCGGGCGTGTGGGCGCGGAGAGGGCAATGTTCTGCCCGGCGATGGCGTTGAAGAGCGTGGATTTGCCGCTGCCGGTCGCGCCGAAGAAGCCGATGACGGTGTGTTCGGTGGAGAGTTCGCGGCGTTGGCTGAGGCGTTCGAGGGTTGCGGCGGCGTCGAGCAGCACGGTTTCGGGGACTCGTCCTTCGCCGTAGCTAATGGCGTCCTTGAGGGATGCGACGGAGCGCGCGAAGGGCGAGGTTGCCACGGCGGGGGTGGCGCCTCGCTCGGTGTTGCGCTCAGTAGTATTGCGCTCGGCGTTCTCGAGTTTCTTCTCGGGGGTAGTCATAGTGCGTTTTTCTTCGTCTGTGGTGCGGGGTGCCTGTCCGGAGTGGTTTAGCGAGCAACCGTGCCGTTAGTGTGGGCTGCGGCTTGGCGCTGTGTGGTTTGACTCTGGGTGCTCATTTCTGCGGCGATTGCCTGCACCTGCTCAGCGGCGCGGTGAATGTCCTCGGCATCAGCCTGCGGGTCGGTTTCTTCCAGTACGGCGGTGAAGGGCTGAGCGTGCTCAGTGAGCAGCCCCGACATGCGTTCGAGCAGGTCGGTGCGGGCGCGGGTTGCCATGCGGCGCACCGCGTCTTCACCGAAGATGGACTCGAGCAGTTTGGTGCCGACCACTCCGCTACCGCCGGCGATACCCGCCTCAATACCGGTGATGCCGCCGGTGAGGCTGAACGCGGCAACCATGAGCATCACGGCGGTGGCGTTCACGCCCAGGGAGAGGAAGCGGGCGCGTTTGCGCTTGTCGGCTCCTTCTTCGCGGATCATTTCGAGGACGGATCCCTGCCAGAGGCGAATCTGTTCGGCAACGGCTGCGGAGAAGATGTCCTCGGCGGACTGCACTTCCCCCTTCGCTTCGTTGCCCTTTGCCTCGCCGTTTGCGCCTACGTTCTGTTCGGGCGCGGCGGAGGCCGTCTGCGGCGCAACAGAAACAGCCTGCGGCGCATCAAGGCGCGCCAGCAGGGAGCGTCCGGCGCGGCTGGCACGCCAGCGGGTGCGGGTATTTTCGGAGGCGCGGGCGGCCGCATCCAGCACGACGGCGTGGATGCCGCTTTCGAGGGCGTCTTCTACCTTCTGGGCGGCGGCGGGCTGGCCTCGCAGGGCGGAGCCGACGCGGTCGCGCAGGCGACCGATGGTGCTGTCGAGGGAGCGGAAGAAGTCGCCGGTTCCCACGAAGTCGTGCCAGCGCGAGAGCACTTCGCCGCGTAGCAGGGAGCCGTCGGAGAGGGCGCCGTCGATGGTGGTCAGCGCGTCCTCGTATTCTTCGGCGACGATGGTGGCAAGCGACTGGTGCGCCGCCTGCTGGCGTGCCTGTTCGGCGGCGAGCACCTGCAGGTTTCCGGCGAGGGTTTCGACGGCACCGGCGAGGGTCTGCCGGGCGATGGCGGCGCGGGCGGGTGCGTCGGCGCCAAGTTCGCGGATCCACAGGGTCAGCGGGGCGAGGCTGACGGGGGCGAGCATGCCGCTTGCGTCGCGGGGCTGTTCGGTGACGGTGTGAATCAGTACGGCGTGGATTCCCGCCTCGTCGAGCATGCGTCGCAGGTCGTTTTCGATGGCTTCTTCGTCGCCTTCGGGCACGCGGTTGAGCACCACGGCGATGGCGATGGAGCGTGCGGCTGCTTCGTGGAGCAGTTCCCAGGGCACGGCGTCGGCGTAGCGGTTGGCGGTGGTGACAAAGAGCCACAGGTCAGCGGCGGAGAGCAGTTCCTTGGCGAGGGTGCGGTTTTCCTCGGAGACGGAGTCGATATCGGGTGCGTCGATGAGCGCGATGCCCTGCGGTAGCGCCGAGGTAGTAATAGGAATGAGGGCGCGCGCGATCTTCGGGTCGAGGCCGGGTAGTGCCTGCGATCCGGCGTTCATGCCGGAGGTGCGGGTGCGCGGCAGGGTGGGCAGGAAGCGTTCGGGTGATAGCGCCGCTTCGTCTTCTGCGCGGTGCAGGAGTACGGGGTGGCGGGTGGTGGGTCGAATCGCGCCGGACTGGGTGAGCGGTTCGCCGAGCAGGGTGTTGACGAGGGTGGATTTGCCGGCGCCAGTGGAGCCTCCGACCACGATGGTGAGGGGGTTATCGACGCTGGCGCTGCGCGGCAGGATGTAGTCGTCGAGTTGGCGTGCCATGGCGGCGAGCAGGGTGCGCGCGGTGGCGGTGCCGTGCTCGGCGGTACCGTCGTGGGTGACGGTGTAGGGGGTGCCGGGGGTTTCGCCGGCTTCTACGTCGAGCGGGAGGGGGATTCGAGTGAGCAGTTCGCGAGCTGCTTTGAGCTGCGCATAGTCGGTGGTAGTCACAGCGCTATTGTCCCATAGGGTGCACCTGCTTCATGCCATGTGTAGGCGTTGCGGTGGGCGCGTTGCGGTTGCGGGTTGTTTGGGGGCTCATATTGAGGTGTTTTTGATAGGTGTTTGGACAACCTGAAGAGGTTGAGATACTACTTGCACACAGGGTGCAACAACTCCAATTTATGATTTATTCATAAGAAGAGCAGGTGAGAAAATCCTTGATTTTCCGCAGGAAATCAGTACATTTCAATGCGGTTACCCGGAACACATTGGTACGTTTTATAACCCGCATAAAACGGGCAAATATTAAGATTTGATAACTTTTTACGCTCAAGCGCAGATATGGTCATTTTGAACCTGAAAGTACGCTTAGAATCGTTGAGCACGACATACAGGCAGGTCATAATCCACACCGAATCCCCAGGAGGTTTCTGACCTGCCCTTCGTATCGCATCCGTACTCACCGCGGTATGCGATACCCACCGGGAATGCTCACCGAACCCTCACGCAACTACATTCACAATTTACTGCCGTTGAGGTTCACTGCATCCGAGCTACCCGCATACTGTCTGCCCATCTTTACTCTTGCGAAAGGTTGCGTATGTTCGGTTCGCTGTCACGGCGCCATCTTCTTGCTCTTTCTTCCGGAGCAGCATTGAGCGCACTCGCAAGCGCTTGCAGCCCCAGCGCAGTTTCTCGCCCTCAACCACTCGCTAACCCTTCCCCTACTAAGGCTGCTCCTCAGAGCTCCCAGACCAAATCTGCGACCACCACGCGCAGCATTACGTACGCCGAGCCCCTGCCCGCATCCGCCCTGGACGGTCGCGGACCGGCTCTTCTGCCGGATCAGTTCTTTGAGCGTTCCGGAAATTTCTCAAACGGCACCCTGAGCCATCGAGCCGTCAATGTCCCCCGCCCCACCATGCCCCCGGAGGCTAAAGAGCGCACCGTCGAGGGCCTGCACGCCTTTCTGCAGTACTGGGGTGCGGCGCAGAACTACATGCTCCTCACCGGCGATACCGACCCTTTCATGGGTCTGCCCGGCCAGGAGCACTTTAGCAACATGGCGCAGATGTACCGCGATATCTACCGCTACAACATTGGCTGGCTGGTCTCTAAGAACAACCACCCCATGTGCATTAACCTGAGCTCCCCGCAGCCGGTGCCCGCTACCGAGCAGGACGTCTACTGCTGGAAGGCGACCCTGAAGGTGGACGAGAACGCGTTCTTGTTCAACCATGAGACCCGTCAGCGTGAGCAGCTCACCGGTATCTACGGCAGCAATCAGAAGGCGGATGCTTACGTCTACTTTGGTGAAGAGGGCTGGCAGATGCTGGAGGATCCGAAGTCTTCCCCGAGTGCTACCGCCACCCCTGCGGCTACCGCTGAACCGTCCGCGAATATTCCGAGTGCGCACCCGACCCCGAATGAGGGCACCCCTTCTAAGGCGGCTCGTTATATTCGAGGCTCAGCCTAAAGCTTCTTTACATCCGTGCCTCAAAGAACCCGTCATATTGGGTGATATGAGGCACGGATGAGGGCTTTTATTTGTGTGCCACGCGTGAAATCTATAGGCTAGGGCTAGATGAGGTCCGCCCATTTTTGCCTCAATACGCGTCTACTCGCCCTGCGGGTGACTGCTTCGCGCCCTCCTGTAGGGGCGTGATGTTAGGCTGAGAATTGGAGCGTGAGCTCTTCACTTATCACCGATACTTCCGCATCACAGCACATTCAAGGGGATCACTATGATTCACAGCCGCCGCCACTTTATTGCGCTTACGGGCACCGCCGCCCTGGGTGCGATGCTTGCCGCTTGCGGTTCCAAAAAGACTGCGGAGGCGACTGCCTCCCCCACTGCTTCCGCTTCGATTGCGGGTGCCTACGACAATCTGTCGGGCGAGCTGAAGTGGACTAAGTACATTGCGGGTAACGGTGCAGCCCCGATGAGTAGCACCGACCCGGAAACCGGTCAGGTGTACACGATTGAGCCGACTGCCGGCCCGGCAAGCGTTGATTCTAAGGCGAGTGCCGTGCCCATCCCGATTGAGGATGAGAGTATGTACGACAAGAACGCCCGCGGTCTGCGCGCCACTTTCGCGTATTTTGCGGCGGCGGTGAACTATGCCCGCATGACCGGTGACCCCGGTCCTGCTCTGCAGGTGGTTCAGGCTCAGAACTCTACCGACCGTGCGGCGCTGGAGAAGCTGCGCGCCTTCTATGCGCCCGGCACGAACTGGCTGGTGGGCGGCGAGTGGACGTTCCGCCTGACCGATAAGCAGCCGACGACCCGCGGCACTAAGTATGCGTGGGCGTGCACCGTAACTCAGGCGCACGGTATGCAGGTTGAGAAGGCGACCAATACGACCAAGCCTCTGGAAGACACTGAGGCACAGGAGATTAAGGCTCTCTACGCTGAGTACGATGAGGAGGCGAAGCGCTGGTTGGTGATTGCGCCTCAGCAGTACGATCCCGCATTGACCCCGAAGCCGACGCAGACTCCGCGTGCGCATCCTTCCTCGACCTATACCCCGACGGTGACTGATGACAGCACTGTGGCAGCTAATGCTGGCGCACATACCGGCGCGAATACTTCGGGTAACGGCGCGGCTCAGGGCACTGCTCAGAATGGTGCCGCACAGAACGGTGGTGCGCAGGCTCCTGCCGCCCAGAATGGTGCAGGTCAGGGCGGTTCCCGTCAGTACACTGGCTCCCAGAATGGTGGCGCCGGTCAGGGTTCTGCTGGTCAGGGTGGCGCGGCTCAGGCTCCTCAGCCTGCCGCTACCCAGGCGCCTGCGGCTACCGCGCAGCCTGTGGCAACTCAGCCTGCAGCTGCGACGGCTCAGCCGACCGTAGCGCCCGGTGCCCCCGATGCGGGCGGTGCTGCTGGCGGCGCTGAGGCACCTGCCGGTGTTCCCGGTGAGGGCGCCCAGTAGCCCCTAGAGACCGAGTAGCCCCTCCCCCTATAGACGATGAACGCGTCCCCTCTTTCACCCCATCCGGTGCGATACTCCCGCTGGTTCCACTGAGTTCACTGGCGGCGGTAAGTTCGCTGATGGGCGGCATATCACGCTCCTTTGAGCGCTGGTACGCACGGGTGTGAAGGCGGGGGCGCGTTATACTTAGGACTGTCTCTAGAGGGATGTCCGCGTGTGATATCCGCTCGTCGAGGCGCACTCTCACTCGTCTCTCACCTGAGATTCTCACTCGAAAGGTACTCCGTGGCGCTTTTCCCCATGACCTCCGGGCTTCCCAGTTCCACTACCGGCATCAGCCGCCGTTCTGCTCTGCGTTACGCGGGTGCGGGCGTTGCGGGCGTGTCTTTGAGCGCCCTACTGGTTGCGTGCGGTGGCTCTTCTTCCACCAGCGAGGACGCTGATGCGGATACCCCTCAGGTTTCCCCCTCTGCTTCTGCGCGCGCTGACTTTAGCGGCGAGGTAACCTTCGATAACTACGAGAAGAAGGGTGATTTCATTCCGGCGACCGAGTCTGCTCCCGCGCAGAACGTGCCGTTCCCCAAGCGTCCGGCGAGCGCTTCGGAGAACTCGGTGCAGGGTCTATACGATTCGATTGCGTTCGTGTATGCGGCGATTAACTACCTGGTGCTGACCGGTGATGCGGCTCCGTTGCGTGAGTCGAAGGCTGATGAGAAGTTCGTTGCTTCGTTCTCGTCGTTTATGGATGAGTCGAATGAGAGCTCGCAGAATCGTGATTGGTTTGTGTCGCCGAAGGTGACTATGTCTGCGTTCACTGCGGTTCCTGCGCTGGTGAAGAAGAGCGTGCAGTGGACCTTTGATCTGGTGATTGATTTGGGTCCGACCGTGGTGATTGACGGTGCTCCCGCGGAGATGTCCGAGAAGGTGCGCCGTACTGAGCGCGGCCTGGTGATTACCGGTGTGCGCCACGATAATGATTGGACTTTGACTATTCAGGATGAGTATGAGGCACAGGCTTCGGCTCAGCCTAAGAATGGTGGCGCTAACGGCGGTAATGCTGGCAATTCCGGTAACTCCGGTAATGGCGGCAATTCTAATGGTGACAACCTTTAAGCCCTCAGATGGATGAGGCATCATGCCCTAACTCGCACTCGGGTTAGGGCATGATTTGTTTTACTCTGGTAGTAACGAGCTTTCCTGGATTCAAGGTTTTTCTCTTATGTCTTCTTTTTCTCAGTCTTCTTTCTCTCGCCGTTCTCTGCTGCGCCTGGGTGTGGGCGTTTCTGCGGTTGCCGGTTCTGCGGCGCTGTTGAGCGCGTGCGGCTCGGGTAGCTCTAGCCAGCAGTCGGGTTCTCAGGGTGGTAGCCTGAATGGTTCGAAGTCGAGCGCTAACCCGAATGGGTACAGTGATGATGGTAAGAACTATTCGGGTTTGGTGGAGTACACCCACTATGATGGTGCGCTGAATTATGAGCAGGGTACGGTGGATCATCCGCCGCGTAATGCTCCGAAGCCGAAGGTGACTGATGCTCTGTCGGCGAATACGGTGACGGGTTTTCATGAGGCGATTGCTTATTTTGCGGCGGCTATGGATTATCTGGTGAAGACCGGTAGCACGGATGCGTTCTCGACCGGTATTCAGCTGTCGTCGAAGACTCGCTCTGAGGTGGATGCCCTGTCGGCTTCTATTCTTGCGGGTGTGGAGAAGGGTTCCTGGTATGTGAATCCGTCGGCTTCCTATGCGCTTTCGAGTGCGCAGCCGTCCATTATGAGTGATGGCAATCTGCTGTTTAAGGGCAAGTACACTCTGGACTTCGGTACGGAGGCGGTGGCTGAGGGCAAGATCCAGCCGGTGGTTGCCTCGGAGAGCGCTTCTGCCTCTGCTGAGCCTACTGAGCCGTCTGAGGATGCGCTGGTGTCTGATGCGGCGTCCCCGAGCACCTCTGCCTCTGCGACTGCTGCGGGTCCGGCTTCTCGAGTGACGATTCAGGAGTGCGATTTCCGCGGCCGCTATCACGCTGATTCGAAGATGTGGGAGCTGAGCGTGGCGTACGGTGCCACGGTCCAGGGCGGCGCTGCTCAGGGCGCTTCTACCGCGAGCGCGGCGGCATCCGGTGCAGCATCTGCTTCCGAGTCTGTTTCGGCTTCTGCTGAAGCTTCTACTGAGGCGTCCGCCACCTCTGCGGCGTCATAGTTCGTCATAACGCTTTTATCTGCGAGGCGCTTCTCACGCTTCGTCCACTCAACTCTGTATCCTGTTGGGTTTGCGGCTAAACTGGTTGCAATCACCGACTGACTGAAAGGTATCACTATGTCCGAGAACCTGACCCGCCGCGCGGCGCTGGGTGTACTGGGCGTCAGCTCCATGGCTTTGCTGGCGGCTTGTGGCTCTAAGGCTACTTCTGAGGCGTCTGCTTCCGCTTCTGGCTCTGAGAGCGCTTCTGCTGCTGCTTCTGAGTCTGCTACCGCTTCGCCCTCTGCTTCTGCATCGGCGTCTGCTTCCCCTTCTGCTTCTGCGTCGGCTACTGCGACGAGCTCTCCGCTGCCTAACGACAATAAGGATTACAGTGGCGTAGCGAAGCTGGAGAAGATGGAGGATCACGGCGAGTACCAGCCGGGTAACGCTGAGCACCCGCCGCAGAATGTTCCTTCCCCGATTGTTCCGGAGGCTATGCACCAGAATTCGGTGGCTGGCTTCGCGGCGGCTCTGGCGTACTTCGGTGCGGCGTTTGAGTACCTGCTGCGTACCGGCGATATGCACTACATGAACGAGGTCAGCACCGACCAGGAGACCCTGGCGGCGATGAAGAAGTACGCGGATTCCACTAAGGCAGGTATTGACGAGAAGAAGACCTGGTACGTGAACCCGACCGCTACCTTGACTATTGGTACTAAGCAGCCGGTTCTGGCGCAGGGCGCGTACAACTGGACCGTGACTCTGAATGTTGATCTAGGTGAGAAGCTGTTCAAGGACGGCAAGGAGCAGACTGTGGCGGCTGATAAGCGTCACGTGAAGATGTTTGGTGAGGCTGTTGGTCGCTACTTGAACAACAAGTGGGATCTTCACATGGACATCAACTAGTCCTCTGAGGCTGGTTTTCTCCCCCGCTTTTAGCGTTGTGCCGTCTCAGGATGCGGTTTTTACTGTTTTTTCCATTGATGGCAATAAAATTTGTGGCTCCAGCTTGCGGTGAACGGAGTTCACCACTACTCTTATATACAGAGGTTGTCTTTTGGGCTACATAATGTTTCTAGAGAGCGCCGCACATTCATCGTCCTTTGTCGAGAAAGGGTTTGTGCGGCGCTTTTCTGTACCCTCTTTCTGAACCTCGTTCCTTGAGGTTTTTCTCTGGCATTATTACGAACTGTGACCGCAGGTTTAAACCTACTGCCGGTGAGTAGTAGAGTTGCCACGTAACCGATTATTCATTGCGGAGACCCCGTCGCGGCTGGCCTCCCCCAAGCTCATGAAGGAGCACCCCATGGCAAAGATTCTCAACAGCATTGTTGAAGCAACCGGCCAGACCCCCCTGGTTAAGCTGAACCGACTGGACGAAGGTCTTCCCGGTAACGTAGCGGTCAAGCTTGAGTTCTACAACCCCGCTGGTTCGGTTAAGGACCGCATCGGCCGCGCCATCATTGACGCTGCTGAGAAGTCGGGTGCGCTGAAGCCCGGCGGCACCATTGTTGAGGGCACTTCCGGTAACACCGGTATTGCGCTGGCTATGGTGGGTGCTGCTCGCGGTTACCGCGTCATCCTGACCATGCCGGAGACCATGTCCGCTGAGCGTCGCGTGCTGCTGCGCGCTTACGGTGCTCAGATTGTGCTGACCCCCGGTACCGAGGGTATGCGCGGCGCTGTGGAGAAGGCTAAGGAAATCGTTGCGACCACCGAGAACGCTATCCTGGCGTCCCAGTTCTCCAACGAGGCGAACCCCACCATTCACTACAACACCACCGGCCCCGAGATTTGGGAAGCAACCGACGGTAAGGTCGACATTTTTGTGGCGGGTATTGGCACCGGCGGCACCATCTCCGGTACCGGTAAGTACCTGAAGGAGCAGAACCCGAACGTGAAGGTTGTTGCGGTTGAGCCGAAGGACTCCCCGCTGCTCTCCGAGGGTCGCGTTGGCCCCCACAAGATTCAGGGCCTGGGCGCTAACTTCGTTCCCGACACCCTGGACCGCGGCATCTACGATTCGGTAACTCCGGTCAGCGCTGAGGACGCTATGCGCACCTCCCGCCTGCTGGCTACCCAGGAAGGTATTCTGGGCGGTATTTCTTCCGGTGCGGCTGTGTGGGCTGCCCTGGAGGAGGCTAAGAAGTCTGAGAACAAGGACAAGCTGATCGTGGCTATCGTTCCCGACTTCGGTGAGCGTTACATCTCTACCGCTCTCTACGAGGATATCCGCGGCTAATAGACCCCAGTCTTCGGCACCCCTCCCCGTGAGGCCGCCATCTAGAACAGTACGCAGTGTTCGACGCTCCGTCCCGGTTGCATGCCGGGGCGGAGCGTTTGCGTTTTCCCGCGATACTCCCCCGCTGAGACCCGCCCGAGCCCGAATATTACGTTCCGCACGCAATTGTGACCGAGATGTTAAAGAGAGCACTCACTATGACGACGACAGAGTTCGGGAATAGGTGAATGAGCACCGTTGTTGGTACCTTTGGAAAGGTCGCATACACAGAGCACGACCGATGAGGGAAAGGGAACCCATGAGTTTTATTGCGCGTCTGCGTGAAGATATTGAGAACGTCCGCCAGCACGACCCTGCTGCGCGCGGCGCTGTCGAGATTGCGCTGAACTATTCGGGTATGCACGCGATTTGGGTTCACCGTCTGACCCATAAGCTCTGGCAGAAGGATGAGACGAAGGCTCTGGCTCGTACTCTCTCGCAGTTTGCTCGTTTTCTGACCGGTGTGGAGATTCACCCCGGTGCGACCATTGGCCGCCGTTTCTTCATTGATCACGGCATGGGCATTGTCATTGGTGAGACCGCTGAGGTTGGTGACGACGTGATGCTGTACCACGGCGTGACCTTGGGCGGTCGCTCCCTGGAGAAGGTGAAGCGTCACCCCACCATTGGTGACCGTGTGACCATTGGTGCAGGTGCTAAGGTGCTGGGCCCGGTGGAGATTGGTGCCGATAGCGCTATTGGTGCGAACGCCGTGGTCGTCAACGATCACCCCGCCGATTCGATTATTACCGGCATTCCGGCGAAGCACCGCCCGCGTACCCCGGAGAAGAAGAAGCCGCTGGTGGACGCTGTGGAGTACATTGACCCCGCCATGTGGATTTAGCGCTTGGCAAGCGTTTTGACCCCGTAGAGGCGCACCTGGCGGCTCCTCATGAGGCTCCAAGCTCCTCACCGGGCTCCGCAGGTCTTCTCCCCTGCTATACGCCCCTCAAGATACCCCTGAGGCATCTCGGGGGTGCCCCATCAAGACATAACGAAAGCCCGCCTTCGACCGGATTCTCATCCAGCCGAAGGCGGGCTTTGACGTATTCAGCTACGTGAGCTTAGTGAACGTGAATGTCCGCTGCGTTCACCTCGGAACGGTCACCGCTCCACATGGTGTGGAATGCGCCCTCTTCGTCAATACGACCGTAGGTGTGTGCACCGAAGAAGTCACGCTGACCCTGAATCAGGGATGCGGGCAGGCGGTCGCGGCGCAGGCCGTCGTAGTAGGACAGTGCGGATGCGAACACCGGCACGGGGATGCCCAGTGCGGTTGCCTTAGCCACCACGCGACGCCAGGAAGGAACGAGCTCCTCCATGAGGTTCTTGAAGGCGGGTGCCAGCAGCATGTTCGCGGGTGCTTCGCCTGCGTAGGCAGCCATGATGTCGCCCAGCAGCTCGGCGCGGATGATGCAGCCTGCACGCCACAGCGATGCGATGGTGTCCAGCTTCAGGTCCCAGCCGTATTCCTTGCCTGCGCGGGTGAGCAGGTCCATGCCCTGTGCGTACGCAACGAGCTTGGAGGCGAAGAGTGCGCGGCGCACGTCCTCAACGAACTCGGGGTCGCCTGCACCGATACCGGTGGTTGCGATTAGGCCTGCGGGCAGTTCGCGCTGTGCCTGCTCGCGCTGTTCACGCTCGGAGGAGGAGAGGGCGCGTGCGAACACGGACTCTGCGATAGCGGAGACGGGGGAACCGAGGTCCAGGCCAGCCTTAGCGGTCCACAGGCCGGTACCCTTCTGGCCCGCTGCGTCAACGATAACGTCGACCAGGGGCTTGCCGGTCTTTGCGTCTACCTGTGCGAGCACCTCTGCGGTGATTTCGATCAGGTAGGAGCTCAGGTCGCCTTCGTTCCAGGTCTTGAAGATTTCTGCCTGCTGTGCCGGCTCAATGCCTGCAATGGAGCGCAGAATGTCGTAAGCTTCGCCGATCACCTGCATGTCGGCGTACTCGATGCCGTTGTGGACCATCTTCACGAAGTGACCCGCACCGTCGGTGGAGATCCATGCGCAGCAGGGTGCGCCGTCCTGCGGTGCCTTCGCTGCAATCTTTTCAAGCAGCGGGCCCAGGTGCTTGTAGGACTCTGCGGAGCCGCCGGGCATCATGGAGGGGCCCCAGAGAGCGCCCTCTTCACCGCCGGAGACGCCAACGCCTACGAAGTGCAGGCCCTTTTCAGCCAGGGCGTGCTCGCGACGGATGGTGTCGGGGAAGTGGGAGTTACCGCCGTCGATGATGATGTCGCCCTCATCGAGCATGGGGATGAGCTGCTCGATCACTGCGTCGACGGGTGCGCCCGCCTTGACCATAATCAGGATGCGGCGGGGAGACTCGAGGGAGTCAACGAGTTCCTGCAGGGACTCGGTGCGGATGAAGTCGCCGTCTGCGCCGTGCTCAGCCAGCAGTGCGTCGGTCTTCTCTACGGAACGGTTGTGCAGTGCCACGGTGTAGCCGTTACGTGCCAGGTTGCGGGCGAGGTTTGCGCCCATGACAGCAAGGCCGGTGACACCAATCTGTGCCTTCTTGTTTTCAGTCATGTATATAAGGATACGCGCTGAGGACAGGCTATATACAGGTAGAGTGTACTTTTATACCCTGATGGACTGTTCTTCTCACTCTTGGAGAAATGCACCGGGACACGCATCGGGATACTCGCGGGGGAATACGGCCCGGGTGGGTAAACCGCTGAGGGTAAACAAAAACCCCGGTACCGTGCGGTACCGGGGTAATCGGTGGGTCCTACCGGGATCGAACCGATGACATCCACGGTGTAAACGTGGCGCTCTACCAGCTGAGCTAAAGACCCGTAGTTCTCACTGTTTCGTTTCCATTCCAGTGACGAACACAAGAAACAACTATACGGGCTTTTGAGGTGCCACGCAAATCCAGAACACGTGTTCTATGTCTCAATATTTTTTTCATTTTCCCACCGCACCCAACATCAAGCCACACCAAGCCACAGCTACCCTCCCCCTCAGAAACAAGCCACACCCTCTCATTCCGCGCCATTCCGCCAACCCCGCCATTCCGCGCCATTTAGGTGCAAAAAGACCCTAACTAGTACTTTTGATGCGCATTTTTTCCACTCAGATAGTCACAATGCGAAACCCACATCACAAAAACCCCCATTTGAGACCAAGAGAGGCACCTTTAGGTCTAAGATAGTAGAGATAAGAAGCGAAGTGGGTCTTACAGACCTATAGCGCTTAAACACAAAGATTGTTCGACAACGCAACAACGCGCGGCGGGCGATCTCACAACCGCACAGAAGAGAGGTTGGATTAGTTTGGCTAACGTACCGAACGAGCACTCCCTGAGCACCCTTCTCGATGGCTTCAAGGACATCGACGTAGAAGAGACCCAGGAGTGGGCCGAGTCCCTCGAGGACCTTATCAAGACTCACGGCACCGAGCGTGCAGAGTACATCCTTCGCGCACTGCTCAAGGAGGCTGGCGCAAAGGGTGTTAAGGTCCCGACTCTGGTCAAGACCGACTACATCAACACCATCCCCGTCGACCAGCAGCCCGAGTACCCCGGTGATGAGGAACTCGAGCGCCAGTACCGCGCATGGATTCGTTGGAACGCAGCAATCATGGTTCAGCGTGCCCAGAAGAAGGGCATCGGCGTTGGCGGTCACATCTCCACCTTCGCAGGTGTGGCTGACCTCTACGAAATGGGCCAGAACCACTTCTTCCGCGGCCGTAACCACCCCGGTGGCGGTGACCAGGTCTTCTTCCAGGGTCACTCCTCCCCCGGTGTCTACTCCCGCGCATTCGTTGAGGGCGTCCTGACCGAAGAGCAGATGGACGGCTTCCGCCAGGAGAAGACCAAGGGCGCAAACGGTATTCCTTCGTACCCGCACCCCCGTTGCATGCCCGAGTTCTGGCAGTTCCCGACCGTTTCCATGGGTCTGGGCCCCCTGAACGCAATCCACCAGGCATCCTTCAACAAGTACCTGCACAACCACAAGATCAAGGACACCTCCGAGCAGCACGTCTGGGCATTCCTGGGCGACGGCGAAATGGACGAGCCCGAGTCGCGTGGTGCACTGCAGCTGGCTGCAAACGAGCACCTGGACAACCTGACCTTCGTCGTCAACTGCAACCTGCAGCGTCTGGACGGCCCCGTTCGCGGTAACGGCAAGATCGTTCAGGAGCTCGAGGCATTCTTCCGCGGCGCAGGCTGGCACGTCATCAAGGTCCTGTGGGGCTCCGACTACGACGAGCTGCTCAAGAAGGACAAGAGCGGCAAGCTCATCCAGCTGATGAACGAGACCCTCGACGGTGACTACCAGACCTTCCGTGGCGAAGACGGTGGCTACATCCGCGAGCACTTCTTCGGCAAGTACCCCGAGACCAAGGAACTGGTTGCAGACCTGACCGACGAGCAGATCTTCAACCTGCGCCTGGGTGGCCACGACGACAAGAAGCTCTACGCAGCCTACAAGGAAGCTATGGAGACCAAGGGCAAGCCCACCGTCATCCTGGCACAGTCCATTAAGGGTGCGGAGCTCGGCCCCTACTTCGAGGCACGTAACTCCACCCACCAGATCAAGAAGTTCACCATGGAAGCACTGAAGGGCTTCCGTGACCACCTGAACATCCCCATCTCCGACGAGGAGCTGGAGAAGGATCTGTACAACCCGCCGTACTACGTGCCCGAGGCAAGCCACCCGGCACTGCAGTACATGCACGCACGCCGTAAGGAACTCGGCGGTTACATCCCCGGCCGTGCAAACACCCAGCCTGAGATTATCCTGCCCGAGTCCAAGGTCTACGCACAGACCAAGAAGGGCTCCGGCAAGCAGACCGCTGCTACCACCATGGCGTTCGTCCGCCTGATGAAGGACCTCATGCGCGTGAAGGGCTTCGGTCACCGTATCGCTCCCATCACCCCCGATGAGGCACGTACCTTCGGTATGGACTCCTTCTTCCCCTCGGCTAAGCTGTACAACCCCAACGGTCAGAACTACGTGCCCGTTGACCACCAGCTCATGCTCACCTACACCGAGTCCCCCGAGGGCCAGATCGTTCACGTGGGTATTAACGAGGCAGGCGCAACCGCTGCGTTCATCGCACTGGGCTCCTCCTACGACACCCACGGCGAGCCGATGATCCCGATTTACATCTTCTACTCGATGTTCGGCTTCCAGCGCACTGGCGACGGCTTCTGGGCTGCTGCCGACCAGCTGTGCCGCGGCTTCGTCATCGGTGCAACCGCAGGTCGTACCACCCTGTCCGGTGAGGGTCTGCAGCACAACGATGGCCACTCCCCGATTCTGGCGTCCACCAACCCGGCGTTCAAGATCTACGACCCGGCTTACGGCTACGAGATCGCTCACATCGTGGAGCGCGGTATCGAGCAGATGTACGGTACCAAGGACGAAGACCACAACGTCATGTACTACCTGACCGTGTACAACGAGCCGATTCACCAGCCTGCTGAGCCGGCAAACGTTGACGTTGAGGGCATCATCAAGGGTATCCACAA
Organism: Rothia sp. HMSC068E02; assembly: GCF_001813565.1. Classification (NCBI taxonomy): domain Bacteria; kingdom Bacillati; phylum Actinomycetota; class Actinomycetes; order Micrococcales; family Micrococcaceae; genus Rothia; species Rothia sp. HMSC068E02. Next base: position 543,001 of record NZ_KV812882.1, on the reverse strand, counting down.
GATTAGCGAGTCCCCGCTGACCTCCGGCCCCAAGGCACAGCTGCTGGCATCCGGCGTTGCTGTTCCGTGGGCTGAGAAGGCTCAGCAGCTGCTGGCTGAGGACTGGGGCGTCTCCGCAGACGTCTGGTCTGTCACCTCGTGGACCGAGCTGCGCCGCGACGGTATTGCCGCTGAGGAAGAGGCTCTGCTGAACCCGAACCAGCCCGCTCGCGTTCCTTACGTGACCCAGAAGCTGGCTGGCGCTGCTGGCCCGATCGTCGCGACCACCGACTTCGCTTCGGATGTTCCCGACCAGATCCGCCAGTTCGTTCCGAACGACTTCGCAACCCTGGGTGCTGACGGCTTCGGCTTCGCAGACACCCGCCCGGGTGCACGTCGCTTCTTCCACATCGATGCAGAGTCGGTTGTTGTCCGCACCCTGCAGATGCTGGCAAAGCGCGGCGAGGTTGCAGCAGACGTTCCCGCGAAGGCATTCGCTAAGTACGACCTGCTCAACGTGAACGCTAACTCCGAGCTGGAGCAGCACTAAGCATTTAGCTGTAGAACCCCGGTTCTGCGTTAGACGCTAAACGATGCCCCCGGTTGATGATTCATCAACCGGGGGCATTCGTGTTTTAACTGTGAAGGGGTGCAGGATACCCGAGCTGATTCCTGTCGATATGCTCGTTGACTATGCGTTTCTCATGTAATAAATCAGACGTGACCGGAGTTTTGGTTGCCTGGTGCGTCTAGCCGGCGAAGTGGCCGGTCACCTCCGCCAAACGCGCCGGATTCACCAAATCAGGGTGCGTACCCTCCAGCAGCACCGAACGGAACGACGACGCATGCGCCGCCCAACCCGCCGCATCCAGGTACGGCTGATCCTCATGCGGCACACCCACCAGCAACACGTCACCATCAAAGAACGCCTGCTCAGCACCACGCATCAACGCCGCCGAAGCACGCATACTACCCAAGCACACGCCCAACTTCTCCTCCGGTAGGTAACCCATCGCCGAGCCTGCCCTCTGCAGGCGTTCCAGGGTACCCGGCAGGTCAAGCTGCTCACCAGCCGCAGGCTCCGGCAAACCGCCCATACGCAGCAGCGCACGGAAGCTCTCCTGCTCATCCGGCGCAGGCACGCCCTGCCACTGCTCCGAAGGATACGCATCCAACAGGATGACACGCTCAACCTGCGCACCCGCAGCCTGCGCCAACGCCGCAACCTGCACCGCGGCAGTACCGCCCACAGACCAGCCCATCAGGGCAAAACGACGCGGCAGCGAACGCTCCGCCAGGGTCTTCTCAATCTGTGCCAGGTAGCCCTCAGCCAACTCCTGCAGGCTCGACGCAAACCCAGCCTGCGGGTCAGAGAACGCCTCAGCCTGCACAGCATACACACCCTGCTGAGCCGGAAGATGCGAAAGGTACCCCGCATAGCACCAGCCCAAACCACCCGCAGGCGGCAGGATAAACAGCGGCGCGGGGGCATCGGTAGCGTCATGCGCGGTAGGTTGTTCTCGCAGCGGCAGAACCGGCGCGAACTCCGCACCCTCGCCACGCTCGCCCGCAATAGACGCCGCCAAAGCCTGCACGGTCGGATGCGCAAAAAGCGCACCAATGCTCACGCTCAGACCCAGCTGCTCCTCAACCGCGGCAATCACCTCAAGAGCCGCCAGCGAATGACCACCCGAGGCAAAGAAATCCTCATCCACGCCGAAACGCTCACGACCCAGCACACCGGCAATAATCGAGCACAGCTGCTGCTCCAGCAGGCCGTGCGGACCCTCAGCATCAGAAGTCTGAGGGGTCAGGTCCAGGGACGCCAACAGCTTGCGATCAGCCTTACCGGAGGGGCTCACCGGCAGAGCAGGTAGAGTATGCCACAGGGTCGGCACCATGTAGTCCGGCAGAACCTGCGCACAATGCTCGCGCGCCGCCTCCACCAGCTGCTCGGCACGTTCAGCGGGCACGTCGCCGACCTCCAGCACCGCCGCCAGGGCAGGCTCACGCAGACCGCGGTACAGCAGAGCCACCGAAGCGCTCACGCCCTCAACCGCGGCAAGAGCCATCTCAATATCGCCCAGTTCCAAGCGCTGACCGCGCACCTTAATCTGGTAGTCCGTGCGGCCGCGGTAGCCAATGACGGCGCGACCATCGGGAAGAATCTCCCAGCACGCCAAATCGCCCGTGCGGTACAGGCGCTGACTCTCACCATTCAGCAGCGCGAGCGCACCGGCGGGAGCCTGCTCCACGAAAGCCGCCGCGGTCGCCTGCGGGTTGTTCTTGTAGCCGCGCGCCAGCTGCACACCCGACAGGTGCAACTCACCCGTCACGCCCACCGGCACGGGGTGGCCGGTCGGGTCAAGAATCAGGGTGCCGGTGTTCCAGACCGGCTCGCCAATGGGCACGCTCTCGCGCTGCGGGTCGTTGGACGTCTCCCAGAAGGTCACGTCCACCGCCGCCTCGGTCGGGCCGTAGAGGTTCAGCGGGTACACGCCCAGAACCTCGCCCGCAGCCTGCACCTGGTCCTTCTGCAGCGCCTCACCCGAGCAGACCACGTAGCGCAGGGGCTGCTCTCGGTCCTGACCGAAGCCGGCATCAGCCAGGATGCGGCGCGCCGCCGGCGAAGAGGTCAGCGCCGACAGCATGGTCGGCACAAAGTGCACCGCCGTGACGGACTGCTCGGCAATCACGCGCGCCAGGTAGGCGGGGTCGCGGTGACCCTCCGGGGCGGCAATGACCACGGCGGCACCCTCGGCGAGAGGCCAGTACAGCTCCCACACGTGCACGTCAAAGGAGATGGGAGTCTTGTGCAGAACGCGGTCGCCCTCCCCCACCGGAATCTGGTGCTGCTGCCAGCGCAGGCGGTTATCAATCGCGCGGTGGCTGATGGCAACGCCCTTAGGCCTGCCCGTGGAGCCGGAGGTGAAGAGCACGTAAGCGTCCTCGTCCAGGCCGGTTTTCATGCCCGGAAGCTCCTCTGCGGCGGGTGCTGAGGAGTGTTCCCCGTTGGGTTCCTCATCGCTCAGTAGGGGCAGAGTATGCTGGGGCAGGTTCGCGTGACGCTGCGGTTCCTGCGGGTTCAGCTCTTCCGCGCTCAGCGGCTGCAGACCGGGGCCGTGCAGAAGCAGGGAGCACTCGGCGTCCTCCATCATCACGCCCACACGCTCGGCGGGCAGATCAGGAAGCACCGGAACGTAGGTGGCGCCAGCGTACAGCAGGGCGTACAGCGCCACGTACTGCTCGGCGCCGCGGTGCACACGCAGACCCACTGCGTCGGAAGGGCGAACACCCCAGTCCAGCAGCTGCGCGGCAAGCGCACGGGCGCGCTCGTCCAGTTCGGCGTAGGTGAGGGCACGGTCAAAAGCGTAGGCGCGATCCGACTCAGGGGTGAGCACCTCACCGGGCGCGGGGGCAGAATCCAGCACCGCGAGCGCCTGCGGATGCGCCGCCACCGCGTCACGGAAGCGACCCAGCAGGGTCTTATACTCCATCGGATGCTCGGTAAGCGCCGGGGCGGTCAGCTCGCGCAGGGTCGCCAGTTCAGCCTCGGTCGCCAAGCCGAGATTGTTCAGGGAAGCGCCCTCGCGCTGCGCCTCCGCCGCGTAGGCGGGTAGCCACTCGCTCAGGCGGGCGGCGTGACGTTCCAGCTCCTCGGCGGTGTAGAGCGCCGGGTTCATGTCAATCTCGCAGGAGATGCTGTTGCCGCGGCCGGGCATGCCGCGCAGGGTGAAGGTCGCGTCGGCAACGGGACCGGCAGAGATATTGTGAATACGCGCGGTCGGTACCGCGGTTCCGGACTCGTCCTTGGAGGGTGCCGCCAGCGGCAGCACCGCGTCAAAGGGCACCACGTTAATCTGCGCACCAAACAGCCTTGACTGGGCGTTACGCGCGGTACGTTCGAGGTCTTCCTGACGAGCCAGCGGATGCTCGGCGTTACGGGCGTACTGCTCCTTCACCGAGTGCAGGGACTCCGCGATGGGGCCGGTCGCCGCAACCTGCACCGGCAGAACGTTCACCGCGGTACAGCCGGTCTGAGCGCTCACCGTGCCCAGGGCGCGGGTCGCCTCCGGCAGAGTGCGGGCGAACATGCGGTTCATCTGCGGCACGCCGAACGAAGCCTGCGGGTAGCCGCCCACACGCGCCAGGTACGAGCCGACGGCGGCGGTCGCCAGCACGGGCCAGGAGACGGCGTGCTGCTTTGCCGCATCCAGCAGGGCCTGCTGGGTGGGCACATCAATGCTGAACGCCAGGCGCACAGACTGCGCCGACGGGGAGGCGGTACGACCCGCCAGGGAGGTATCTTCCTGTTCCAGGGCGCCGCTCGCCTCCCAGAAGGCGACGTCTTCTTCACGGGCGGTGGAGGCGGCATCGTCGGCATCGAGCAGCTGCTGCAGGCTCATGCGGCGGGTTGCCGGAACCGGCTGACCGGCGGACAGGGCGCGGTATATCGCCGCCACGCGGGAGAGGCCGTTGAACGCGGCGAACCCGTCTGCAACCACGTGGGAGAAGGAGTGGTAGACCCAGAGGAAGCCGCCGTAACGCACCACTGCGCTGCGCACGGTCACGCCCTCATCGGTGGCGAGAGGCTGGGCAAGCAGGCGCTGTGCCCAGGCGCGTACCGGCGCGGGCAAATCAGAGTCAGGCAGGGCTGATTCAGGCAGGTCAGAGGCGTTCTCCTCCCCCGCCTCGGCAGTGTCGCTCAGCTCGTCCTCATCCACGAGCAGGTCAATACCCTCAAGGAACACCTCAAGCGGCAGAATCTGCTGGGATGCGGAACCATCGGCAATGCGGGTGCGCACGCGGAAGCCCTCGTTCTCGCGGTAGAGCTGTTCAAAAGCCTCGCGCAGCAGAGCGAGGTCGGTGTCTGCGGGGCATTGCAGAACCTCCGCGGTGTTGTAGCAGGGGTTCGTGGGGTCAATCGCGGCGGCAAAGTAGATACCGCGTGCGTTAGTGGTTAGCGGCAGCCAGGGGCTGTCAGCGCTGTGCTGTGCGGAGGGGTTCGCGGCGGTGCGAAGGTCGGAAGCAGTCCCGAAGCTAGCGGGTGCGGTAGTATCAGCTACGCCCATGGTGGCCTCTCTCAAGGTCTGGATCAGGGATCTGGATTAGGGATGAGGTGTGTGTGAAGGGTCGGGCTACTCCCCCGCCGTTTCGCGCTGGCAGAAGTGCACTAACAGAAGTGCGCTGACAAGTGCAAACGCAGCTACACAACACGGCGTAAAACCGGCGCACAGAAAAACGAGGCGAGTAGCAAACACCCCGGGCGCCCGTCTGCATTCGCGGCAGGCGGGCACTCGGGGTGCGGTAACGCTTAGCCCAGGCGGGAGGCGATGAACTCCACGGTCGGGTTCTCCACCAGCTCGGTAAACTCAATCACGGCGCCCTCAGCGGCAAGGTCGTCGAGCAGGGCGAATGCGCCCATAGAATCCATGCCCAGGGAGAACAGGTCGGTGGTCGGCTCGTCAAAAGCGGTCTGCAGGGAGTCGGGCTCGACGATGTACTTCTCCATGATGGGGCGCAGGGTCTCAAATGCGGACATTTTTCTCCTCAATAGGGGTAGGAATAAGGGCGTACGGTTTAGCTGAAAATGATCAGCTCAAAGGGTTTAGCCGAAAATTTCGGCAAGCTTGGCGCGCAGCTCGCGGCGAGAAATCTTACCCACGTTCGTGGTGGGCAGCTCCTGCAGAACCTGCACGCGCTCCGGGATCTTGAAGTCGGCGAGCTTCTTCGAGGTGAAGAACTCGTGCATCGTACGGCGCGGGTTCTCGCCCAGGTCGGCGCCTTCCTGCGGCACAATGACCAGGCCCACGCGCTCGCCCACGGTCTCATCCGGGATACCCAGAACCACGGCGTCAAAAACGTCGGGGTGGGTCAGCGCCAGCTCTTCGATTTCGTCCACGGCAATCTTCTCGCCGTTGCGGTTAATCTGGTCCTTCGCGCGGCCGGTCACCTCAAGGTACTTGCCTGCGACCAGTCGCACAATGTCGCCGGTGCGGTAGAAGCCGTCCTCGGTGAATCCGTAACGGTTTGCGTTCTCCTCCAGGTAGTAGCCGCGAATCGTGTACGGGCCGCGGGTGAGCAGGTGGCCGCTCTCGCCGCGCTTGACCGGCTGATCCTGATCATCAACAATCAGGATTTCGTCGTCGGGGCTGATCGGGTAGCCCTGAGTCCTCAGACGCATCTCAATCGGGTCGGTCGAGCGGGTGTAGTTCACCAGACCCTCAGCCATGCCGAACACCTGCTGAACGGTGCAACCGAGCACCGACTCAATCTTGCCCGCAACCGCCGGGGCCAGCTTCGAACCGCCCACCTGCAGGGTCTGCAGGGACGGCAGGGACACGCCGCGCTTCTCCGCGGAGGCGACCCACGCCTGAGCCAGCGGCGGCACCAGCGCGGAAGTGGTCACACCCTCCATCTCAATGAGGTGGAACGCAGTCTGCGGGGACGGATCCGCCGCAAACACCAGCTTGCCGGAGGCGCACATGACGCCCAGAATACCGGGCGAGCTCATCGTGAAGTTGTGCGCGGCGGGCAGCACCACGAGCATGGTCGTGTTGTTGTTCAGCTTGCAGATATCGACCGAGCCGCGCACCGAGTACAGGTAGGCGGCGTGGGTGCGAGGAATCAGCTTCGAAATGCCGGTCGTACCGCCGGAGAGCTGCAGGAACGCCACCTGCTCGCTCGCACGCAGGTTCTCGGTGTTCTGAATGACGCCGGGCACGAACTCTTCAGCGAGCTCTTCTTCGGTCAGCGGGGTCAGCGGCTCCGCAACATCAATAGCAACCGGCGGCTCCTGGGAGTTCTTGCGCAGCTCGGCGGCAACGTCCTCGTGCAGGGCGGCGAAATCTGCGCCCGGGGTCAGCGAAGAGAACACGTGCGCCGCAGCGTCGGTGCGGGTCGCAAAGTGCACGAGCTCGGTGGTGCGGTGCTGCGGCAGGCAGAACACCGGCAGCGCCGCCGCCCAGAAAATACCCAGCAGGTACACCAGGTACTCGGCGGTGTTGCCCAGCTGCAGCAGCACGCGGTCACCGGGCTGCACACCAGCTTTCACGAGGCGCGCCGCAGCAGCACGGCCTGCCGCCTCCAGCTCACCGTAGGAGAGGCGAATCTGCTGAGGCTTGCCGTCCTCATCGAGCTGCGCGTGCGAGAGCGCCACCAGCGCCGGGAAGTGCGGCTTTGCGCGGCAGGTATCCAGCAGGAACTCGGGGATGGTCTGGTCAATCCAGTAGCCGGCTTCGCGGTACTTCGCGGCAAAAGACTCGGGGATGAGCGGCGTGGGGGCCAGGGGGCTACGTTCTACGGTCATCTTCTCTCGATTTCTGTGTCGTTTGCGGTTTCTATAGCGCTCACGTGCTGCGTGCGTTCGCAGCGTGATGCCATCTCGTCAATGAGGGCGGGTGCGCAACCTGCGCCGGGTACCCTTCGGCACCCCTCGCGGCGCGGTAGCGTTGCACTTCTCTTAGGCTGCACTTCTCTAGGATACGGGCGCGGCGGTGTTTACCCTAACGGGAACCCCGCACGCCCACCATGCGGGGCGGACTCTACCCGTGGGGCGCTAGGCGGCATCTCGTAGATCCTCAGCGGATCCCGGCTCAGCGCCAGTCTCCTGACGGCAAGAAGCGATCATACGTTCCAACGCCGGCACAATCGCACCGCGCCAGCACGCATAATCGTGACCGCCGTTGAAGGTCGTGCAACGCACATTCTTCAGGCCCAGCTTTTCCAGGCGCTCCTTCAGCTCGCGGTGAGGAGGCACCAGAACCCACTCCTGCTCCCCCACCTCAATCTCAAGGTGCAGGTGACGCAGGCGGTCAATCTCACCCGCCGCTTCCAGCTCGTCCAGGCGGTCCATGACCTGCGGCTGCCACAGCGACGAAGACTGCGCAATCGCGCCGCCAAACGCCTCCGGGCGGCTCAGCACCGCCAGCAGGGAGGACAGCCCGCCCAGCGACTGACCGTTAATCACAATGTTCTGCGGCGCGGTCTTAATGCAGTGCACTGCCTCCAGGTGCGGGAACGCGATCTCTACCAGGTAGTCGGCAATCGGGTTGTCGCCGTTCAGCTCCTTCCAGCGGTTCTCGCGACCGCCAGAGTGCAGGAAGAACACGTGCATCGCCGGAATACGGCCCGCCTCGTGGGCGCGGTTGAGGGTGTGCTCCATACCCTGGCTGAACCACATCTCACCGTCGAACTGGATGAACAGCGGCGCGTCCGGGGCGGGGTCACCCACGCGGCCGAGCACATACTGGTGACCGTCAGAGGTCTGCATCCACTCGGGGGCGGGCAGCGCATCAATCTCTTCCTGAGTCAGGATGAACTCCTGCACCGGCGCATGCTCAAGCTGCACCACACCCATACAACGACCAATACGGTTGCACACGGTCTCGGGGTTCAGCGGGTCACCCTCGCCAGAATCCAGGGCGGCGCGCAGGCGCACCTGGTCGTCATCGCCCAACCAGGCGGGGCGCTCGCCGGGCAGCGCCGGCAAGAAGTTGTAGGAGGCACGCCAGGTGGTTTCCATCTGTATGCTCAGCTGCCACCAGCCAGTGCCCTCGATGCGGGCCATAAGGGAACGGTCAAGGTTCTTCTCATCGGTCAGGCGGTTGATGAACATGAGCACCTGCTCCGCCTGCTCGTTGCGGTACAGGAAGGTGACGATGCGCTCGTTCTCACTGATGCTACCGTCTTCGCGGTGCACCGGCTCGATAATGGGGGTGCCTTCGGAGACGATCTCAAGGATGCGGGCGTTCAGCTCTTCGGGGCTGACCGCATCGGCGATAATGGCGCTGATGAGGGGGCTGTCCACGCGCGGTGCCGGTACGGGGCGCGGGATCTTGGGAGGGGCCGGGCGCACAGCCGGCGCAACGGTACGCGGCTGCACGGAAGCAGCTTGTTCAGAAGCGTTCTGCGTGGGAACGATCGCGGTGGGTTCGTGCTCGCCCAACGGTTCCTCCTTGGTCTGTGGAAACACTCAATCGGTGAGAATCGGTGAGGAGGCGCATTATTGTTAGTTAGCCTCTACTACCTCACTCTATGGTATCCCTTACCCAAACTCCAGCCAAAGGGAAAAACGAAAGAACCAAAAGATGACATTCATGACAGCGAACACACGCTGCTAAAACCCAAGCACGAAGCCGCCGCAGCCCCGCCCAGACCGGCACAGCCCCGCCCAGACCGGCTCAGAGCAACCCGGCCCAGCCCCACCTAAGACCAGCCCAGACCCAGCCCAGAAGTTAAAAGAGATGAGGCACCGAGACCGTGCATCAAACCTCTCAAGTCGCAACTTTCAAAGTCTCATGCGGCAGTCTCGGTGCCTCATCTACGGGTTCCCAAAATGGAACCTACCCAGTGCTCGGATCCGTTCATGCGTCAAAGACGGGCGAGCACCGGGTAGGCGCCCTACGCGCAGGGGATCCTGGGTCCCTCAGATCCTAGCGTTCGCTGCTTGGCGCAATGCCGAGCTTTTCCACCCGTACTGAGACGGTTGGTGCTAACTCCCACGCGGCTTAGGGGCGAAAACTATTCGCTTTCGCGGGCCGCCGAAATAGCGTCAGCGGCAATATGAATTGTTTGGTTCTCCTTCGGAATAACCAAAGGGGTACCAGTGCATGGATCAGGAATAATGACCGATTGCAGGTCAAAAACTTCCTGAATGAGTTCCGGTGTAATTATCGCACGCGGATCGCCCTGAGCGATAATCCGGCCCTGCTTCATTAACACAACATGAGTAGCATACCTGAAAGCGAGGTTCAGGTCATGCAAAACCACGGCTACCGTTCGCCCTTCGGAATGCAATTTCTTCGTCAGGTTCAGCACCTCAATCTGGTGCGTGATATCCAGGTAAGTGGTCGGCTCATCCAGCAGAATCAGCGGGGTCTGCTGCGCCAGGGTCATGGCAATCCACACACGCTGACGCTGACCGCCCGAGAGCGCCTCAATGGGACGCTCAGCAAGCTCCAGCACGTTCGCCGCCTGCATCGCCTCCACGCAGGCGCGCTCGTCCTCATCAGACCAGGAACGCAGCAGCGACTGGTGCGGGTAGCGGCCGCGCGCCACCACATCCGCCACGGTCACGCCGCTAGGCGCCTCCGGGGTCTGCGGCAGCATCGCCAGGATCTTGGCGATAGCGCGGGACTTCATCTGCGGCAGCGGGGTGCCGTCCAGGCGAACCTCACCCTCCTTGAGCGGGTTCACGCGGGCAAGAGCCTTCAAGGTGGTCGACTTACCGCAGGCGTTCGGGCCCAGGATAACGGTCAGCTCCCCCTCCGGCACCTGAAAATCTACCCCGTTGAGCACCGTATGCTCACCGTAGGCAACCACCATGTTCTCGCCTTCAAGGCGGGTCGTCACACTAGCGTTCACTAGCTCTTCTTCCTTTCGAGGTAAATCAGGTAAATCAGGTACAGGCCGCCAATCGCGCCGGTCACCACACCCACCTGAATGATGCGTCCGGGAACAGCGAATCGGCCAATCAGGTCAGAGCCGAGCACCATGAGCGCACCCATAAGTGCCGCGGAGGTGAAACCCACCCCGCCACTGCGAGACAGGGTCTTCGCGATGTGCGGTGCCGCCAAGGCGACAAAAGCAATCGGGCCGGTCGTCGCGGTCGCCAGCGAAACCAGAAGCACACCAATAAACAGAGCCGCCACACGGTACGCATTCACGCTCACACCCAAACCGGATGCCACCTGGTCACCAAAACGAATCGCGCCCAGCGGGCGGACCAGCATCAGCAGCAGCGGAGTCACCACGAGCAGCAGACCCAGCAGTGCGTAGGTGCGCTCCCACGTGATGTCGTTCAGCGAACCGGCAAGCCAAGACGCCGCGGTCTGCGCCTGAGTCAGCGAAGCACGCACCACCAGCAGCGCATTGAACGCCGCCAGGGTCGAACCCACACCAATACCGACCAGCACCAGGCGGAAGCCATGCAAACCCGTACGGCGCGTCAACAACCACACCAGCACCGAAGTCGCCAAGCCACCAACCACAGCGCCCAGAGCAACCTCAACGGGACCGGAATTGAAGACAATAATCTGCAACAGCGCACCGGTCGCGGCACCATTCGTGAAACCGATAATATCCGGCGAACCCAGGGCATTACCCGAAATCACCTGGAAAATCGCACCCGACAGACCAAGCGCCGCACCCACCAGAAGCGCCGCCACAATACGCGCCGCACGCTGCTGAGCGAAAGTCACAGCAATCTGCTTACCCTCACCCATCAACGCCGGAATGACCTTCTCCGGGGCGATCTTGTAGTCACCCTGCAACATGCCCCAAAACGCCAGCGCCGCAATCAGCACCACCAACGCCACATTCAGGATCAGCACACGCCACGGCACCTGAGCACTCAGCGGACCGCGCACAGTCAACACCGGGCGGCCGCCCAAATCGCGGCCGCGACGACGTGCAGAACGATTAGCGGGGCTGGTGGCAGTTGCCGTCGAAAGAGCGGAAGAATTCGACATTAGAGAGCCTCCACCTTACGACGAGTCATCAAGAACAAGAACACCGGGGCACCGGCAAGAGTCGCCACAATACCCACCTGAGTCTCCTGCGGAGCCACCAGCACACGCGCCAACACGTCAGCACACAGCAGCCACACCGGACCCAACAGTGCCGAACCATAATTCACCCAGCGCACATCATTACCGAGCAAAGCACGCACCACAAACGGCACCGCCAAACCCACAAAACCAATCGGACCCACCGCAGCAGTCGCCGCACCGGCAAGCACCGTCACCGCCAGCAACGTCAAGTTCTGGGTCGTACGCACGCTCACGCCGAGGCTGGTCGCCGCCTCCTCGCCCATACTCAGAGCATTAATCGCAGGAGCCACAAAGAACGCCACCAGCATACCCAGTACAATCACCGGACCCACCGTCGACGCGATATCCATACCGCGGCCCTCCAGTGAACCGGCAACCCACACACGGAACTCGTTATACGCATCCTGATCAGCCAAAATCAGGCCCTGCGCAATCGCCGACAGCGCCGCAGAAATCGCCACACCCGCCAGAGCGAGCTTCACGATCGACCCGTCACGACCACGACCCAGCGTATACACCAGCACCGCAGCCAACGCGCCACCAATCGTCGCAGCAACCATGTACTGCCAAATACCCATCACACCAAAAACCACCACGGAGCCAATCACAGCCACCGCAGCACCGGCATTCACACCCATCAGGCCGGGCTCAGCCAACGGGTTACGAGTCAACGACTGCATCAGAGAACCGGCAATAGCCAACGCCGCACCCGCCGCAAGACCCACCAGGGTACGCGGAATACGCTGCTCCATCACAATCGTCTGCGCCTGCTCAGAAGCAGTGCCATTGAAAACAGCCAGAACCTGATCCGGCGGAAGATTATTCGACCCGAACAGCAAAGAAGCAGCCACAGCCCCCACCAAAAGCACCGCAAACAAGAACAGAAAAGCCAGGCGCTTACCCAACTTCTGCCCCTGAATCACAGAACCCTGACGGGACGTACTCTCCTGCTGAACATCTCGGGACAATGAGCTCGTGCGGGCCACTATGCTCCTTATGTTCGATACAAGAAAACGGGGAGGCGCACCCAGCGCACCCACACCACGCGAGGGGCACCCGGCACACCGGTAGATAATGAGAGAAACGCCGGAGCGGGCGGGTTACTCCCCCACCCGCATCCGACGTTAAGTCTTAGCGCTTACGGGTCAGCAGCAGCGCAGCGGCACCCACAATGCTTACGCCCAGAACCACCACGCCAATCCACGGGAACGCAGCACCGTAAGTCACGGTCTGAACGGTGGATGCGGTGTTAGCGGAGTTCGAAGCCGAAGCGCTCGGGTTCGACGCAGTACCGCGCGCAGAAGACGAAGAAGATGCGCTCGCCGAAGCGGTCGCCTTCTTCTGGGCATTTGCAGAAGCCGAAGCAGCAGGCGCAGCGGAAGAGCCAGAGGTACCGGAGGTACCGGAAGAGTCAGCTTCCGCGTTCAGGCGGTCGTACTCCTCCTTAGTGATGGTGTTGCCCTCAGCGTCGGTGTACACGGTCTCAGCCTCAGCCGCGCCACCTGCAGAACCATTCGAGGAGCCGTTCGAACCACCATTGGACGAGGACTCGTTGGAATCGTTAGAGCCCTGAGCCTCGTCTGCAGAGTCTGAGTTGTTAGAGTTCGAGCCGCCGTTCGAGGAACCACCGTTGCTCTTCGAGCTGGAAGAGCCGCGGTTCGAGGAAGAACCCGAAGAGTTCGAGGAGGAATTATCCGAACCGCCCTCACCCACCACGGTGAACTCGGGGCTACGGTTGCTGTACGCCTCGGTGCCCAGGTACTTGCCGTCCTTGTCACGCTTCTCACCAGTTGCAAGGAAACGCAGAGTGTGAGTGCCAGCGCCAACATCCGGCAGAACGAAGGAACCGGAGACGTTACCGTTGCCATCGGTCTTCTGCTGGTGCACCACGCAAGCGCCCTGTGCCGCATCGGAGGGGCACAGGTTACCGTCGTCCACCTTCACGGACACCACAGTGTTTGCGGGGAAGCCGCTCACGCTAAAGGAAATCACGCCGTGCTCGCTCACAGAGGAGGAAACAGTCGAAGAGGTGCCGGGGGTAGATGCCTTCGCACCGCCCGGAGGCAGAGCGGATGCAGTGCCAACGCCCAAGCCCAGCGCCAGGGTTGCGGCAGCACAGGCGGTCAGCGCCTTAGAGGTCAGGGATGCCTTCGGGGCTCCCGAAAAAGGTGCACGCATGGTGGTCCTTTCAAAATTACCGGGGTCGAAGCTGAACGCTACCGGGTTCGTGTAGGTGAAGTTCAGTAGGTCGGTGCAGTTCAGCGGGTCGTGACCCGAATGGTTGGAGGCACCCGATCCACGCCCCTGTTCAAGGGTGCAGGGTCAAAAGTGTGGAGCGTGGACCGGTGCCGATGTGAATGTGTGGTCAGAGAGCTTACTTCTTGGAGGTGCGCAGAATCAGAGCCGCAGCCAAAACCACCAGGCCAGCCGCCGAAAGCAGCAGGTTGTTGGCGTTGTTGACCACCCACTTGGTCAGGCCGGTCAGCTCAGTACCCTCAATGACCGGGCCCTGAGCCTTGGTGCCTGCGGCGGAGTTCTGGGAGCCCTGCGTGTTCTGCGAGCCCTGCGAACCAGCGGCTGCCTTCGCAGCCTTCTTCGCGTTGGCTTCGGTCTTCTGCAGGCTGGTAGCCAGGGACTTCTGCGCGTTCTGAACCTTCGCCTTAGCCTGCACGCGGTTCACGACCGGGGCGGTGCTCTGCGAGAGCGCGGCGAGGGACGCGTCCACGTCGGTGGCGCGGGTGCTGATGCGGCCGCCCGCGTTACGCATGGGCACAGGTGCCGTGGAGGTTGCGGTTGCGGGGTTCTCGTTCAGCTCTTCGACCAGCTGGTCGGTGGCGTCCTGCTCATCGCGGGAAACGTCCTGACGAGGGGTAACAGCACGTTCCACGGTCATGTCAGCAAAACCGAGCACCGCATTGTCAGCGCCCTGGTTGCCGTTGTGCACGACCACGCGGTAGGTTGCGGCGGGCATGCTCACACTGGTTTCGTAGCTGAAGCTACGGTTGCCATCCAGGCGCTTCCAGCCGGAGCCGTAGAGGGTCTGCGGGGAGTTGCCGAGGTAGGTTGCGGCGTACACCCAGGTGCCCGGTTCAGCGTTCGGCACGGTCACGGTCACGGTGGAGCCGTCACGGCTCACCTGCACGCCATTACCAGCGGTCAGTTCGGAGGCGTTGACCGGCTCGGGTGCATCAACGGGGGCGTACTCACCGATGGTGAAGGTGGTGTTGATGCCGCCCTGGCTGTTGGCGCCGCCGTAGGTTCCGGATCGGTCGCCCTCACGCAGGCTACCGGTCAGCAGGCGCAGGGTGTGCTCACCGGAGGCGTACTTGGCGGCGTCTTCGTCATTCTTGAAGGCTGCGTTGTCGCGGGTGGGCAGGTCAATCCAGGCGTCGATATGGCCGTTCTCATCGGGGGTGATGACAGCCCAGATGGTGCGGTTGTCGTTGACCGCGGTGGCGTCGTTACGGGATACCTTGCCGTCGTCAATCTTCAGACCGATAACGGATGCCTTCTTGTCTTCAGGGTTGCACCAGCCGTCACCGGTCAGGTGCAGCTTGCCGCCCTGAACCGCCTTGGGGTTCTCGATGCTCAGGCGCGGGGTGAAGGAGCCGTCAGCGGGGGTGCAGGTTTTCGAGTCTTCGCTGGGTGCCGGGGTGGGGTCTGCAGTAGGTGCCGGGGTGGGTTCTGCGGTAGCAGAGGGATCCGCGGTAGGCTCGGCAGTCGCAGAAGGCTCAGCGGTAGCAGAGGGCTCCGCAGTAGGCTCGGCAGTCGCAGAAGGCTCTACAGTTGCGCTGGGCTCAGCGGTAGCAGAGGGATCCGCGGTCGGTGCCGGGCTCGGAGCCGGGTCGCTCAACGTAATATTCTGCGACACAGATGCACGACGGTCGTAGGTGTTGCCGTCCGCATCCGTACCGCCCAGGGAACCGGAAAGCACCTGAATACGGTGGCTGGTGCCTTCCACGGTCCAGCCCTTGTTCTTGAGCTGTTCAGCGGTCAGACCAGTGTTTTCGGGGGTCGGCAGGGAGACCTCAACCTCGAAGGTGCCGTCCTCCTTGGCGATTGCCATGAAGTTCGCGGGCGAGTTGCCGCCCTGCTTGGTGAGCGGGTTAATCGCCTGGTGCGCTTCATCCGGCAGGGCGTCGAGGAACTTCACTGCGAACACTGCGCCGCGACCGGGTGCGGTGCTGGTAAAGCCGGTGCCGCGCAGCACGAGCTTACCTTCGCGCCACTTCTCGGTGGAGATGGTCACGGCAGCCTTAGCTTCCTGCTGGGTGGCGGCGGGGGTATCCGCGAATGCGAGAGTGGTGCCGGTCAGCGCTGCTCCGGGGGTGATGAGCGCGCCGGCGAGAGCCACGACGGCACCGTAGCGGGCTGCGGTGCGCACGGGTCGAGTTTCGGTCATGGTGGTCCTTGAGGATGGTGTGGTGGGTCGTGCATCCCCTTCCCGCCGCGGTTTTTAGGTCGCGGTGGGAAGGGTGGCGGAAGCTTCAGCGGGTGATTGCTTCACAGGGTATTTAGAGCGGGGCGTTTAGAGCGGAAGCGCCTTCTTGACGTCTTCGATAATGCCCTCGAGCAGCAGCGGGCCGCCGGTGGAGGTCCACTTGGAGCCGTCCACGAGAATCACGTGGTCGTCCTTGACTGCCTTCAGGTTGGTGAAGCCGGAGGTTTCCTTCGCCTTATTCAGTGCTTCTTCAGCGCCCTGCAGACCTGCGGTACCCTGTGCGTTCGGGTTCTTCTGGCTTGCGCCGCCGAGGGTGCCGAGGAACATGTAGTCCGCGTCGATGGTTGCCAGGTTCTCCAGAGAGACCGGTTCGGAGTGGCCCTGGCCGTTGCGGTCCTGCGCCTCGGGGCGCTTGAGGCCCAGGTCGTTGAGTACCTGGCCGGCAGGCAGTTCCTTGAGGATCAGGGCGGGGCCGTTGCCTGCCCAGCGGACGATGGAGAAGGTCTTGTCGCCGTACTTGGGGGCGAGCTGATCCTTCAGCGCTGCGGCGTTTGACTCGTATGCCTTGATGACTTCTTCGCCCTTGTCGACCATGTTCATAGCGTTGGCGACGTTGCGGAAGTTGATGCGCCAGTCGCCGCCCGCGTAGCCGCAGTAGACGACGGGAGCAATCTTCTTGAGGGTTTCGAAGGCCTCAGAGCGCTTGTCTACGCCGGTGGAGTCGACCAGAATCAGGTCGGGATCAAGGTTGCCAATCTGCTCGTAGTTGACCTGGGCGACGGTGCCGATAATCTGCACGCCCTTGGCGCGGTCGGCAAGGTAGTTGGGCACGCCGGACTGGCCGCGACCGGAGACGGAACCGACGGGGGTCACGCCGAGGGCGAGCAGGCCGTCGAGGGTGGGCTCAGAGAGGACGATAACCTTCTGCGGGTTGGCGGGAACTTCTACGTTCTCCTCGTCAATGTCCTTGATGGTGCGGGTACCGCTGTTGCCACCGGAGGTGGAACCGCCGGAAGTGGTGGTCGTGGTGGTCTCGCTGCTGCATGCCGCGAGGGCGAGAGCAGCCGAGGAGGCGAGCGCCAGGCCGAAGAATGCGCGGCGGTTAACGCCCGATGCGCCGTGGTTTTCGGCGTCGGTCAGCTCGGTTCGGTTGAAAGACATAGTTCCCCCTAGATATGACTAAACTATACCTAACCTTACAGATATCTGAGTGTTACATCAAGATGTGTTCTGTTTGCCTTCTCTGACCGCCAGGATACCCGGTTTTGCCGCGGAATTGCGCGGGGTAACATATATCACGCTTTGTCATAGTCTTGCTGACACTATGTCATTTAAACAGGCCCTCTCCCCTGCTGTTACCTTGCTATAAATCTGCGGCGGTTGAGAACGCCTGGTACGCAAAACGCCCCGCCGCGAAGAGCCGCGACGGGGCGCAGACTTCACAACGGGGCGTTGAGGTTTTATAGATGCGGGCAGTGACTGGGCACTGTTACCGGCGGGGCACCGCTAGTGGCCGCAACCGCAACCGGCGCCGGAACGCTTGACCGATGCGGCCGCCGCACGCAGGGAGGCGATTGCCGCCTCCGGACCGCCGAGCGCCTCGTCCACACCGTAGACCGAGCTACCGGCAACAAAGCAAGTTGCGCCCGCCTCCGCGGCACGCAGGATGGTCTCTTCGGTGATGCCGCCGTCCACCTGCACGGTCACCGGCAGGTTCGCGCCCTCAATCGCCTTGGCGGCGCGGGCAATCTTCGGCAGGGTCACGTCCAGGAACGCCTGGCCGCCGAAGCCGGGTTCCACGGTCATGATCAGCAGCATGTCCAGTTCGCTGAGCATGTCCAGGTAGGGTTCCACGGCGGTTGCCGGACGCAGCGCCATACCCGCCTTCGCACCCTCAGCACGCAGGGTGCGCGCCAGCTTGATGGGGGCGATAGCCGCCTCCGCGTGGAAGGTCACCGATTCGCAGCCCATGCTGGCATATTCGGGTGCCCAACGGTCGGCGTCCTCAATCATCAGGTGCACATCGAACGGCACCGGGGAGATTTCGCGCAGACGCTTGACCACCGGCGGGCCCCAGGTGAGGTTGGGGACGAAGTGGTTGTCCATCACGTCAATATGCGCGGCGTCTGCGGTGGAAATGCGCTCCAGCTCGCGCTGCAGGTTCGCGAAATCCGCCGAGAGAATCGACGGGTTAATGGCAATACCCATGGGGTTCCTTTCAAATCCGTGCCGTATGGCCAGTGATGCTAGGCGGTGAAGCGGCTAGTTCTTACGCAGCAGGGCGAGGAACATGGCGTCGGTTCCGTGCACGTGCGGCCACAGCTGCGCGGTGGTCGGGTTCTCCGAAGCCTTCACGACCGGCGCACCCTTCTTGACCTTGATCTCGGGGGTGTGGCCGGGGTCCTTCTCCCCCGCCAGCACGCTCACGGGTTCGCCGTTCGCGCCTTCGGTGTGCAGGGCAACTTCGCGCAGTGCTGCGGCGGAGTCGAGCAGGCTGACCGCGCCGCTTTCGAGCACCTCGGCAACAATGTTCTGGGTTTCTGCCGCGTGCGGGGAGCAGGTCACGTAGGCGATGACGCCGCCGGGGCGGGTCGCCTCAATGGCTGCGTCCAGGAGCTGACGCTGCAGGGGCAGCAGCTCGGCAATATCGCGCGGGGACTTGCGCCAACGCGCCTCGGGGCGGCGGCGCAGGGCACCCAGACCGGAGCAGGGCACATCCACCATGACGCGGTCGAAAAGCTGACCGGGTTCAATGAATCCGGGCAGGTCGGAGGCATTCTTGCGCAGGGTTTCGCGGATCTGGCGGCCGTCGCCGGTGAGTACCGTGTAGCTGTCCTCGGGCAGGGGGCGCATGGAGGATTCCACGAGCTGCGCGCGGTGCGGTGCCGCCTCGTTGGCGACCAGGGATGCGCCGCGCTGAATACCGAGCGCGCCGAGGAGCGCCGCCTTACCGCCGGGGCCTGCGCACAGGTCGAGCCATGCGGTGTCGGTGCCGTCCAGGGGTGCTGCGGCGAGCGCGCGTGCCACCAGCTGGGAGCCAGCATCCTGCGCGCGGACGGTGCCTTCACGCACGGATTCCAGGCGCGCCAAGTCGCCGGAGGCGTACAGCGCCGAACCTTCAACCAGCTCGCCGTCGACGGCGCCCTGTTCGCGTGCCTCGTCGAGGCTACCCAGGCCGGGCAGTGCAACCAGGTTCACCACGGGGGCGAGGTTGTCCGCTTCGAGCAGCTGCTCAATTTCGGAGGCGGGGCGGCCGTGCGCGACGAGTGCCTGGCGCATGGAACGCACAATCCAGCCGGGGTGCGAGGCGAGCAGCGCCATGCGTTCGGTGTCGTCCTTCGCGTCCTCGATGATGAGTTCGTACCACTCTTCGGGGGTGCGCTCGGAGACACGGCGCAGCACCGCGTTGATGAAGCTTGCCGGGCCCGCACCGATCTTTTCGCGTGCTAGGGACACGCTCTGGTTCAGTGCCGCGTGGGCGGGAACGCGCATGTTCAGCAGCTGGTGCACGCCCATGCGCAGCACAATCAGGGTGGTGGTGCCGACCTTCTCGATGGGGCGGTCTACGCAGCGGCTGAGGATTGCGTCGTAGGTGCCCTGGTGGCGCAGCGTGCCGTAGGTCAGCTCGGTTGCAAAGCCTGCGTCGCGGTGGTCGAGGCGGTGGCTACGAATCGCCTTGGGCAGCACGAGGTTCGCGTAGGCGTCAGATTCCGCCACGGAGCGCAGTACGTCGAAGACGGTTGCGCGTGCGGTGTCTGCGGTACGCGAGCGTGCGGAGGGTGCCGCCGCGGAGAATTCGCGGGCGGACATGGAGCGGCGGTTGCGTTCGTGGCCGCTCTTATTGCGCTGGGAGGTGCCGCCGCCACCGCGTTTGGTGTCGTCGTGCTCGGTCTTGGCGCGGCGTGCGGCGCGTTCGACGCTGGTCAGGCCGTCAAAGCGGCGGCCGGTACGCGATTCGCTGCGGGAGTTGTCGTCCCACTTCTGCGGGCGGCCCTGCGAGCTTTGATTCTGCGAGCGCTGGTTCTGAGCGCGCTGGGAATTCTGGGACTGCTGGCGGTTCTGCTCGCTCACACCAGAACTCGAGCCGTTGCCAGCGCCGGAGCGGCGACGACGCTTACGCTTCGCACCGCCCTCACCCTGACCGCCGCCCTGATTGAACTTACCCTGACCGCTACCCTGGCTGAACTTGCCGTTGCCGGGCTTGCCATTGCCAGCGTGACCGGACTTGCCGTGTCCTCCCTTGTAGGGGCGCTTTTCGTTGCTCATGCGAGTACCACCAGGCCTTCCGCCATGTCCTTGCCAGCGCCGCGAGCCCACGCGGGCGCATCCATCATTTTCTTACCGGCAGGCTGAACCTGCTGCAGCATCAGGGGTTCGGTACCGGTGCCGACCAGTACCTTCTTTGCGTGCAGACGCACCGCACCGGGTGCGAGGGGGCCGCCGTTCGCCTCGGTCAGGGACTGCACCAGGCGCTCGTCGGCAACCGCCAGGCCACCGATCTTGAAGCGGTTTTCGCCCAGTTCGCACCATGCACCGGGTTCGGGGGTCACGCCGCGGAAGCGTGCCAGGATTTGCTCGGCGGGTTCGGTCCAGGTGAGGCGGCCGTCGGCAATGCTCATCTTGGAGGCGTAACTGACCGACTCGTCCTCGACCTGCACGGTGCCGTTCTCGCCCGCTTCGAGGCGTTCGAAGGTGCGTTCAAGCAGTGCGCCGCCGCTGGTGGCGAGGCGCATCAGCACGGTGCCTGCGGTGTCGTCGGCGGCTACGGGGGTGGATTCCTGCTCGAAGGTGGGGCCGGTGTCCAGGCCTTCTTCGAGCAGGAAGGTGGTGGAGAAAATTTCCTGCTCACCGGCGATGAGGGCGCGCTGCACGGGGGCGGCGCCGCGCCATGCGGGCAGCTTGGAGAAGTGCAGGTTGACCCAGCCGTAGCGCAGGGATTCGAGCGCGGGCAGCGGCAGCAGGGCGCCGTAGGCGACCACGGCGGCTGCGTCAGCGTTCAGCTCAGCGATGGCTGCGGCGGCTTCGTCGTTCCAGCGGTTTGCTTTCACGATGGGCAGGCCGAGCTCTTCGGCACGCTGCGCGACCGGGGAGGGAGTGAGCACGCGCTTGCGGCCCACGGGGGCGTCTTCGCGGGTGAGCACGCCGACCACGCGAACCTTATCGGAGTTCGCCAGGTAGTCGAGCGGGGGCACGGCAACGTCGGGGGTGCCTGCGTAAATAATGTTGAGCATGTGAGCCTACTTTCCGAAGCTACCGAAGGAGGAACCGGCAGAGCCTGCACCGAACGCACCACCCACGCGGGTTGCACGCTCGGTCACGGTCTTCGCGGCGACATTGTTGTAGTCTGCGGCGCGCAGGGCACGCATCACGCGCTGGCGGTCTTCTCCCACGAGGCGGTCGATGAACAGCTTGCCGTGCAGGTGGTCGGTTTCGTGCTGTAGCATGCGCGCGAACAGGCCCTCACCCTCCAGCACGAGGGGTTCGCCGTGGCGGTCCACGCCGGTCACGCGCGCCCAGTTCTTTCGCGGGGTTGCGGACTTCTGACCGGGCACGGACAGGCAGCCTTCGCCGCCTTCCTGGTCTTCTTCGCCGACTTCGAGCACGGGGTTGATGATGTAGCCTTCGCGGTCGTCAATGCCGCCGAAGGTGAAGATCTGCTTGGAGATGCCAACCTGCGGGCCGGCAAGGCCCACGCCGCCCACGTCGTACATGGTTTCTAGCATGTCGTCGATGAGTCGTGCCAGGTCGTCGTCGAAGACGGTGATGGGGTCGCAGACGCTGCGCAGCACCGGGTCGCCTACGGTGCGGATGCTCAGGATGGTCATGGTCCTCCTTTGCCGGCGGGGTGCCGGGAATGTGCTTACGGATTTCAATATGGCGGCAGAACTGCGCTGGTAGAACCTCGCGGGTGAAACCGCGCTGGCGGACTCTCTCGGCAGGAGGGTTCTCCCAGTAGCGGGTTCTTCACAGCAGGTGCGCGGGCGCCGTTCTGCCTATTGTTCTATTGTCGCCGATTCAGTAGCGCGAATCTAGAACGAATCGAGGCGCTGGGGGTGGAGGCGGCAGGGTGAGGGCTGAGCCTCGCCTCCCTGGGCTCACTTCCCCAGGGGTTTGAGCTTCTCCCCTATGCCCGACACTTCCCTATACCGCGGGCAGGGGTACTCATCTATGCCGCGGGCGGCGGTACTACAGGCATGAGCGCGGGGTCTTCAAATTCTTGGACCTGGCGGTCGAATTCCCAGACGCGGCGCAGGGCGCAGAACTTGTACCAGTTGCGTTCGAGCACGGCGGGATTTGCCTGCTGCGGCAGCACCTGCGTTTCGCCGAGGGCCACGCCCATGAGGACGGGTGCGTCGCCGTATTTCCAGGGTTCCCAGGTGCCTGCGTCGGGGTCGAGGAGGGATTCTTCGGCTTTGAGTCCGGCTACGAGCTGCATGACGACTTTTTCGTCGAGTGCTTTGACGCGGCCGCGTTTGTCGGTGCCTTTGGTTTTGTAGTCGATGATGCAGGTTCGGCCTGCGATTTCTGCGACGAGGTCGAGGGTTCCCGCGTAGCCGACGGTGTCGTTCCAGATGGTGACTTCGGCGGCGAGGGGGCGGGGCTTGAAGGCTTCCCACCATTCGTCGAAGCGGTCGGCGTAGGCTTGTTCGCCGTTGATGATGAGCTGTTCGCGGCTTTCGTCGAGGTTGTGTTCGCGGCCCATGGCGCGTAGGGCGACGGCTTCGGCGTAGTTGTGGACGCGGTCGCCTCGGGCGGCGGCTGCGTCGCGGTATCGTTCGGAGGCGCTGGCTGCGTCGCGGATGATGGCGAATTTGAGGCCGTGGGATCCGGTGGCGCGGTAGGCGCGCTGGTCTTCGAGGGCGGCTTTGGCGGCCATGTACCCGTGCCAGCCGCTGAGGTCGTTGGCGTGCTGCCCGATGACGGTGGTGATGGAGGGGACGAGGGGTTCTCCTCCGCGGACGCGCGCGTACATGCGTCCGTAGTCGGTGGCTGCGGCGAGTTCGGGTGTTGTCACGGGGTACCTCATTCTCGGGTGGTTGTGTCCGCGGCTGGGTTTGTACTGCTTGTGGACACAAATACCGGTGGGCATAATAAAACCCCCGTTCCTTGAAACGGGGGTTATTGGTGCGTGATACTGGGTTCGAACCAGTGACCTCTTCGGTGTGAACGAAGCGCGCTACCACTGCGCCAATCACGCTTACGGATAAGACTATACCGAGGCTTGGCGTGAAGGTCAAATTTTGCGCTCCCCTTTTTTTCTTCCCGTTCCCTTCTCGAGGAGTATGCGGCGGCACCATGGAATCTAAAAGATCATCCCACCAGAGGTGACTGCAGGTTCAGTAATGACTTATGGACTCTGGTCATGAGGTACGGACTTTGGGGCTGGGTTAGCGTTTTGAGGGATAGCTTTTAACCATGGCTGAAGTCGCTAAGTCATTACCGAATCTCAGTCCGGTTTCACTGGATAAACAAAAAAGCCTGGCTTCCGAAGAAACCAGGCTTTTTTCCTAGTGTGACCCCAACCGGTTTGTAACGGTGACGGAGGGGCATGATGCCGAGCGCGCGAGGAAATCCATCATGCCCCGGAGTGCCGCGACGTAAGGAGCGGCGCCGTGAGAGGCTCACGGCGGCACCGTAGAATCTAAAACCAGTCTTTACCGGATAAACAAATAAACCCTCAGCCAGAAGACTGAGGTTTTATTCCTAGTGTGACCCCAACCGGATTTGAACCGGTGTTGCCGCCGTGAGAGGGCGGAGTACTAGGCCGCTATACGATGGGGCCGCAACCTCCGTGAGGAGGTTAGCTGGGATACCAGGACTCGAACCTAGAACAAAGGAACCAGAAACCTTCGTGTTGCCAATTACACCATATCCCATTACCGTTCCGTTTCTCGCCTTTCGACTTATCACCGGAACGAGTAATAACTATACGGGTCTTTCTGGAGGCGTGCAAGCCGAAATCTAGAGAGCCGCCTCACATTCACGGTTTTATGCCCGCTACTTCCGCGTGTTTCCGGGGTTTTTGGGGTTAAAAAGTTTTTTAAATTTCTTCAAAAGGAGGGTTTTGGGGCCGATTTTCACCCCTCAAAGCAGCTTCCAAGGGGCTCAGAGAGTGGCTTTAACCTCTCCCCCGCACGCTTTGCATCCCAAATTTTTTTGAAGATTTTTCCTGTATTGCCTCCCGATAGCCAGATGACCGGACAGTCAGGTCGTCAGATAGCCCGGCAGCCAGCACCCAGGTAGCCAGGTAGTCAGATAGTCTGGCAGTCAACCCACCCAAGCAACCGCCTCGGGAAAGATCACAGGACCCCGCCCCCCGCACCTCCAAAAACTAAAACCCCGGAGACAATAAAACCCCAGAGACAACAAAAAAGCCCCGAGGCGAACCTCGGGGCTTGAGCGGAGCGGTTGACGAGACTTGAACTCGCGACATCCA
>NZ_KV812882.1:501308-518492 GCF_001813565.1 Rothia sp. HMSC068E02 | reverse complement strand
AGGTGGTGCTCTACCAACTGAGCTACAACCGCATGTTTTCGCTTTGAACTTTTCAGTTCGTCGCAACAACAGGTACTACTATACGAGCCTTTACCGGGGTGCGCAAACCAAATTCTTGCTACACTCCCTCAAATGGAGCCAGATTCACCTCCGCAAAAGATACCGACTAGTAGTTTTACAGGAAATACCCATCACAAAAAATATTCTCAAATTTATGAAAAATCCCCTTATCCGCCGGGTTTCCTTCAGACCTTTCGGTCGTCAGATTCCCGCTGGATAAGGGGATTCTCTAGAGCTTAGTCGCTGCTACCGCCAGAGTCGCCTCCACCGGAATCGCCGCCGCCAGAGTAGTCGGAGCTGCTGTAGCTGCTGTAATCCGAACTGCTGGAGCTGCTGGAGCTTCCGGCGTCGAAGTCGCCCGCGTCCGGGTCGGGGCCCGGGTCCACGAAGTCGTCTTCGTCGTCCTCTTCACGCGAAGAGTCCGAGGTGTCTACGCCGTCAGACGAACTGCTGACGTCGCCGCCGCGGGCGTGCCGTGCCTGAGCTTCTTGAGCGTTCAGGGCGGCGCGCGCCTCGAAGTAGGCAGTCACGTATCCGAAGGCTGCCGCAACGACAACAGCGACCACCATCAAGACGGACTTGTCCATGTTGGCGATGTACAGAATCAGCCAGATAATGCAGGCGTTGGTGAGCGCCATGAGGGTGCCCTTGAGCAGCGCCTTGCCGATGATGGATTGGTTATTCGACCGACTCATGGTTAGCTCAGTTCAGCGGCAAGCTTGCGCAGGCGTGCGAGGGAGGATTCCTTACCCAGGATTTCCATGGATTCGAACAGCGGCGGGGAGATACGCTCACCGGACACTGCGATACGCACGGGGCCGAATGCGAGGCGCGGCTTGATTTCCAGGCCGTCGACGATTGCGGCGCGCAGGGCTGCCTCAATGTTGGCTGCGGTGAAGTCCTCGAGGGGCTCCAGAGCTTCGATTGCGGCGGCGAGGACCTGCGGTGCGGATTCCTTGAGCTGCTTGCGTGCGTCGTCTGCGGTGCTGATTTCTTCGTCAGCCTTGAAGAGGAATGCGAGCAGGCCGGGTGCTTCGCCGAGCAGCTGCATGCGCTCCTGGACGAGGGGTGCAGCCTCGGTGAGGACCTGCTCTTCACGCTCGGTGAGGGTTTCGCCGAGTACGCCTGCGGCCTGCAGGTACGGGATGAGGCGGTCGCGGAAGTCCTTGGGGTCGAGCGCACGGATGTGGTCGCCGTTGATGGACTCTGCCTTCTTCACGTCGAAGCGTGCGGGGTTTGCGACTACGTCGTGTACGTCGAAGTGCTCGACGAGCTCGTCGATGCTGAAGACGTCCTGGTCTGCGGAGAGGGACCAGCCCAGCAGGGACAGGTAGTTCAGCAGGCCTTCCTTGATGAAGCCGGAGTCGCGCAGCAGGAAGAGGTTCGATTCGGGGTCGCGCTTGGAGAGCTTCTTGTTGCCCTGGCCCATGACGTAGGGCAGGTGACCGAATTCGGGGATGAAGCTGGTCACGCCGGTGTCGATGAGTGCGCGGTAGAGCGCGATCTGACGCGGGGTGGAGGAGAGCAGGTCCTCACCGCGCAGCACGTGGGTGACGCCCATGAGTGCGTCGTCAACGGGGTTCACGAAGGGGTACAGCGGATCGCCGTTGGAGCGCACGACCACGTAGTCGGGCACGGTACCGGCCTTGAAGGTGATTTCACCGCGAACCAGGTCGTTGAAGGTAATGTCCTCGTCGGGCATGCGTAGACGCCACACGGGCTTGCGGCCTTCTGCGCGGTAGGCTTCCTTCTGCTCTTCGGTGAGGTTGCGGTCGTAGTTGTCGTAGCCGAGCTGCGGGTCCTGACCGGCTGCCTTGCGGCGTTCCTTCACCTCGTCGGGGGTGGAGAAGTCTTCGTACACGTAGCCGCCTTCAACGAGCTTTTCGAAGATCTCGTTGTAGATGCCTGCGGTCTTACGCTCGGACTGGCGGTAGGGCTCGTGGGGGCCGCCGACGCCGACGCCTTCGTCCCAGTTGATGCCGAGCCAGTGCAGGGATTCGAGCACCTGGTTGAACGACTCTTCGGAGTCGCGTGCTGCGTCGGTGTCTTCGATGCGGAAGATCAGCTTGCCGCCGGTGTGGCGTGCGTATGCCCAGTTGAAGAGGGCGGTGCGGACCATACCCACGTGCGGGGTGCCGGTGGGCGAGGGGCAGAAGCGGACGCGGGTGTCTGCGGGGCTGTTGAGTACGGGACCGTGGTATTCGGTCATGATGTCTCCTTGACGGTGTGTTTCAGGATGTACGTTACGTTTTGGGTGCGGGCTGTTTAGTCGCGCACACGGGTGACGAGGGAGCCGATACCTTCGACTTCGACCTCTACTTCGTTGCCGTCGCGCAGTACGCTGATGCCGGCGGGGGTGCCGGTGAGCAGTACGTCGCCGGGCAGCAGGGTGAAGATTTCGGAGGCTGCGGCAACCTGCTCGGCTACGGAGTAGTGCATTTCGGAGGTGTTGCCTTCCTGCACGACGTCGCCGTCGACCCAGGTGGTGATGTTCAGCGAGTCGGTGTCCAGGTCGGTTTCAATCCACGGGCCGAGCGGGGTGGAGCCGTCGAAGCCCTTGGCGCGGGTCCACTGGCGGTCTTCGAGCAGGTCGCGGGCGGTGAGGTCGTTTGCCACGGTGTAGCCGAAGATGACCTCGTGCACGCGCTCAAGAGGCACGGACTTGGCGATACGACCGATAATGACGGCGAGTTCACCTTCTGCGCTGACGGCTTCGGAGTACTCGGGCAGGGTCACGGGGTCGCCGGGGCCAATTACGGTGGTGTTGGGCTTGAGGAAGAACTGCGGGGAGGCGGGTGCCTCGGTTCCTGCCCAGTTTGCGATCGCTCCAATCACCTTGGAGCGGGGGATGATCGGGGCGAGCAGTCGCACCTGGTCGATGGGGTAGGTGGTGCCGGTCGGTTCGATGCCCGAGTAGAAGGGGTCGCCGGCGAGTACGCGCAGGGTTTCTTCGCCTGCGTCGCCTTCTACCAGCCCGAAGTGGAGCTCATTATTTACGGTAAATCGTGCAATACGCATACTTTCTAGGGTACCAGCCTTCGAGGGCGGGGGCGGCGGGCGGGCTTTAGCGGGGTCGGGTTCGACGGGGTGCGCCTCCCCTCCCCCACAGCATTTACCGGGCACAGCGAATCCCCGCGGGTGCGCGTTCCGGGTGCGGGCGCATCCTGCGGGGATTTCGCTGGTTACGTTAGATTCACGTTTTAGATGAGGCGGGTCATCCAGCCGTGGCGGTCCTCAACGGTGCCCAGCTGAATGCCGACGAGCTCTTCGCGCAGGCTCTTGGAAATTTCGCCGAAGTGCTCGGTGGGTGCCGGGATTTCGAAGTCTTCTGCCTTGAGCTTGCCGATGGGTGCGACCACTGCTGCGGTGCCGCAGGCGAAGATTTCGGTGATGTCGCCGTTTGCTACGCCTTCACGCCACTCGTTGAGGGTGATAACGCGCTCTTCGACGGTCATGCCGCGGTCCTTAGCCAGCTGAATCAGCGAGGAGCGGGTCACACCCTCCAGAATGGTGCCGGTCAGCTCGGGGGTGACGATCTTGTTTTCCTTGCCGAAGATGAAGAACACGTTCATGCCGCCGAGCTCTTCGATGGCGTCGCCGCGGTGCGGATCCTTGAAGATGACCTGCTTGCAGCCGTGCTTTTCACCTTCGGTCTGGGCGATCATGGATGCTGCGTAGTTACCGCCGCACTTTGCCGCACCGGTGCCGCCTTCGCCTGCACGGGCGTAGGTGGTGGAGAGCCAAATGTCCACGGGCTCGGGAGTGCCGAAGTAGTTACCTGCGGGCGAGCCGATCACGTGGTACTGCACGTGGCGTGCGGGGCGAACGCCGAGGAACGCCTCGGTAGCAATCATGAAGGGGCGGAAGTAGAAGGCCTCACCGTCACCGGTGGGAACCCACGCCTCGTCCGCCTTAATCAACTGGCGCAGGGACTCAATGAAGGTCTCGGCGGGCAGCTCGGGCAGGGAGAGACGGTGCGCGGAGTTCGCGAAGCGGGCGGCGTTCTTTTCGGGGCGGAAGGTCCACACGGAACCGTCAGCGTGACGGTAGCCCTTGATGCCCTCGAAGATTTCCTGGCCGTAGTGGAACACGGATGCTGCGGGGTCGAGGACGAGCGGGCCGTAGGGGCGAACTCGTGCGTCGTACCAGGTGCCACCGGTCTTGTAGTCGCCTTCCCAGTCGATGGTGACCATGTGGTCGGTGAAGTAGTCACCGAAGCCGGGGTTTGCAAGGATTTCGGCGCGGCGTTCGGCGGTGGCGGGTGACTGGTTTGCTTCGTGGCTGAATTCGGTTGCCATCGTTCTGCGTTCCTCTTTGTCTAGTTGCTTTTGCAGGCGTTCTTTGATTCGCGGTTCTTGCGTCGGGGCGTAGAGCCGGTGTGTGCCGCCGGGCGCGTTGTCGTGCGGGGCAGATGGTGCATCTAGCGGTCTGTGCTAGTTGGATGCATCAAGCGAGTGGTGGAGGGTGTCCACCGCCGAGGGTGCCGGGCGGGTGTGCCTGACCTGTTTAGAGTACCGGAAAGATGCGTTTGCCGCATGCGCACCTTTTCTCCCATTCAGGATGTGAACAGGTGAAGCCCGGAAGGTGCGTTCCTTCCGGGCTTCACTAGCGTAGTTTACGTTTTAGCCGAGCCAGTTTTAGCCGGGCAAGTATTAACCGAGGCGTGCGAGCACGTCCGCGCCGACCTGATCGGTTCCGCGCACGGTGGCGCCGTTTTCGCGCATATCTGCTTCGACGGCGTCCTCAATACGGGCTGCGGCAGCGTCGTGGCCGAGGTGACGAAGCAACATGGCGCCGGCGAGGATTGCGGCGGTGGGGTTTGCCTTGTTCTGGCGGGCAATGTCCGGTGCGGAGCCGTGAACGGGCTCGAACATGGAGGGGAACTCACCGACGGCGTTGATGTTGCCGCTTGCGGCGTAGCCGATACCGCCGGTGACTGCACCTGCGAGGTCGGTGATGATGTCGCCGAAGAGGTTGTCGGTGACGATCACGTCGAAGCGTGCGGGGTCGGTGACCATGAAGATGGTGGTCGCGTCAATGTGCAGGTAGTCGGTCTCGACCTCGGGGAATTCCTTCGCGATTTCGCTGAAGTAGCGGTTGTAGAGGCGACCTGCGTGGGTGAGCACGTTGGTCTTGTGCACGAGGGTGACCTTCTTGCGGCGGGTTGCGGCAAGCTCGAAAGCGTAGCGGACCAGGCGCTCCACGCCGTGGGCGGTGTTGAGGGATACCTCGGTGGCGATCTCGTGCGGGGTGCCCTGGCGAATCACGCCACCGTTGCCAATGTAGGGGCCTTCGGTACCTTCACGCACAACCACGAAGTCGATGTTGCCGGGGTTGGCGAGCGGGGAGACTGCGCCGGGGTACAGGCGGGAGGGGCGCAGGTTGATGTAGTGGTCGAAGGCGAAGCGCAGCTTGAGGAGCATTTCGCGTTCGATGAGGCCGGAGGGAATCTGACCGCTACGCGGGTCTGCACCGATGGCGCCGAAGAGGATCGCGTCGTGCTGCTTGAGGGCGTCCATGGTGGACTCGGGCAGGGTTTCACCGGTTTCCAGCCAGTGCTCGGCGCCGAGCTTGTAGTGGGTGGGGGTTACGGTGATGTTTTCGAGCTCGCAGGCGCGGGTGAGGATGCGCTGGGCTTCGGTAATGATTTCGGGGCCGATGCCGTCGCCGGGGATGACGGCGAGGTCGATGCTACGTGCTTCAGTCATGCCTCTACCGTAATACGCGCCGCGGGTGGGCGGTAGAGTGTGCGGGCGGGTTCTCAGAGTCTGGGCTAGACGGCGTCTGAGTAGCCGCAGCTCCTACCCCACTACTCCCCTACCCTTCTAGTTCGACACGGTGCCACCCTGGATTCTAAGGTTCTGCATTCTGGGGTTGCAGCCGCTGCCGGTTAAAACAATATTCCCCGGCTGATAATTCAGCCGGGGAATATTGTTTATCTACGAGTTCTCACAGGGTAAGAACTTAGACGCTATTAGGAGCGCTCGCAGAGGGTGACCTTCACGTAACCGGGGTTACGGACACCGGACTGCTTTGCAGCGTTGTTAGCGGATGCAATGATACCGTTCGGAACGGAGGGGGCAACGTAGGAGCCACCTGCGCCACCTGCGCCTGCCTGCAGCAGCGCGCTAACGTTCTGGCGGTAACGAGTGGGCTCTTCGTTAGCGTTCCACTTCTGGGAGGTAATGATAGCGGAGAGACCGCGAGCAGCACCGGAGCCACCGCCACCGTAACCTGCGCCACCGCCTGCGGAGACAACGGTCTGGTAGCCGTTGAAGGACTTGCGGGTGTCGTTTTCGCTGTAGGGGCGCTTTTCGTTGAGGTTAAGGGGGTTGGTCTGGTGAACGATTTCCAGCTTGGAGATATCGTTGTTGTCAATCTGGTAGGAGTATGCGAAGACGCCGTCTGCACCCTTACCGTCGAAGCCGGAGCCACCCTTGTCACCAGCGGTGGAGGAGCTGAAGAGCTCCTGCTTGTTCTGGCTGGTGAAGCCCAGAACGCCGTAGACGTTAGCCTTGTCGTTGTACAGCAGGGGCTGCTCGCCACCTGCACCACCGACACCGCCGTTACCGCCCTTACCACCAGCAACCTTCATAGCGGTGCGGTCACTAGCGTTGGGCTTCAGAACGGTGTAGTGGGAGACGGAGGTCTCAGCGTCGCCACCAGCTGCTGCGGATGCGTCTGCACCAGCAGGCAGAACGGACTTAACCGCGGTGTCACCCAGAGAGGTGGTGGAAGCGTTGACAGCCTTGGGGTTGTAGAACGGGCTATTTGCGGGCATGTTGTTGGTACCGGGCTGGGTACGGATACCCGCACCGCCACCGCCACCTGCAACAGCAATCGGGGTGCCATCAATAACCAGAGCGGAGGAGCCACCGCCGGAACCACCGTAGAGGTAACGCTTCATATCGGAAGGCATGGGCGCGATAGCTTCAACACGAGCCTTAGCGTCGGCGGGAACGGGCTGTTCGTTGACGTCACCACCGTTACCGTAGCCCTTACCACCGGTTGCGGGGCGGGTCTGCCAAATAGCCGCACTGTCAACACCGGGCTCGGACGCCAGGTAAGCTACACCACCGGCAGCTGCGACCAGCTCGATGACCTGGCCTGCCTTGACGGGGATTTCACCGGTCACGAGAGCACCAGAACCGCCAGCAACCTGAGCGGAACCGCCACCTGCACCACCAGCAACCTCGAAGCGAAGCTTGTCGACATTCGCCGGAACGGTGAACTTGACGGTGTCCTTAGCGCCGGAGGGCTGACCGGAAATGTTGAACTTGGGAGCAGACGAGTACTCGCACTCAGTGGAAGATGCGAAAGCGGGAACTGCAGCAGATGCTGCAACAACCGGAGCAGCCCATGCTGCGCCAGCAACAACCTTGCGGCGAGAAATGTTAGTAGACATGTATGTCCTTCGAGAGTGATGTCATTTTGAGGAATAAAAGTTATCACCCGCCGTCGTGCGCGGCAGAAAACATCACTTGAAACAAGTCGAGTGAGTGAGTCGGCTTGAGCCTAACCTCTGGTGATAACGACATAATGCTGTACCCGCTCCCCTACACAGGGAGTCGCGCTCCAGAACTCTTGGTGTTTAGTTCTGCGAGGTTCTTAGACCTCGGGCGCAGATTTCGGGTACAGCCAAAACTATACCCATCAAGGACCTGTACCGCAATGGTTCCAAAAATGGTTTGATGAGGGGGTTTCCCTTAAACTCTCCGCTTTGATTGAAGGTTTTGCAACCAAAATAGGTTACTTAAGGGAGTTTCAGGTCTCTTAAACCCGAATTCGAACCCCATACAACCCCAAACCCTCAAGTAATGATTGAAGAAATATTTTTCAAAAAAGTAATTAAGGTCACTAAAAATAGGTGTTTTTAGCGTGTCGCACACACACAAGCACACAACCCCACACACAAAACCACAGAATGTTCCTGCATGTGAGAGCAGAAAAGGGGTTTCCGGCCCCTCCCAAACGCCCCGATACACTGGAAGCATGCCCCTCAAGCGCACCCAACCCCAGAAGAACCCACAGAACAGCACTGAGACAGCCGAATCAGGCTACGCCGTAACGCATACCCGCGGTATCTCGGAAAGCAGCGACCTGCCCGCCGACGCCATCACCGCCTCCAGCCGCGTACAAACCTACCTCAGAGACAAACGCGGCTGGATGAACGTCCTCGTCGTCGCGCACATGCAATTCTTCTGCTGCGTGCTCTCCGCCGCCTTCATCAACGGCTACGGCTGGATCCCGGTCATCTCCGCGCTCTGCAGCACCACCGCACTCTACTTCCGCTACCGCTTCCCCTACGGCAGCATCTACGTGGTCATCGCGGCGCTCTGCCTCACCCTCGTCGTGCCCTTCCCCGGCTCACTCGCCATCACCTGCTACCCGCCC
This sequence comes from Rothia sp. HMSC068E02, assembly GCF_001813565.1. Lineage (NCBI taxonomy): Bacteria > Bacillati > Actinomycetota > Actinomycetes > Micrococcales > Micrococcaceae > Rothia > Rothia sp. HMSC068E02. The sequence continues at coordinate 510,038 of NZ_KV812882.1, read as the reverse complement.
GTCAGCCTCGCCGCCTACCATATCGGCAGGCACTGGACCCGCCGCGCCCGATTCCGCGGCCTCATTCTCGGCTGGGTCGGCGCACTCGCCGTCACCGTGCAGGCCTCGCTCTCGCTCCTCTACCACTGGGACGACATACCCGCCCGCATCTTCATCTCCATGATGCTCGGCGTGCTCTGCGGATCCATCTTCACCGTCTTCTGGTTCCTCGGCGACTCCCGCCGCATGCGCGAACTGCGCAGCGAAGAATTCAAAGAACGCGCCCGCCGCCTCGAATACGAGCAGGAACAGGAACGCCGCCTCGCCGCGCAGGACGAACGCACCCGCATCGCCCGCGAAATGCACGATATCGTGGCGCACTCGCTCTCCAGCATTATTTCCCAAGCGGACGGGGCACGCTACGCCGCCGCGAGCGCCCGCACCGCACGCGCCCAGCAGGCAGAGCAACCGGGTCAGGCTCAGCAGAGCGAACCGGATATTGCCGAGCAGACCCTCGAGCTCATCGCAGACACGGCACGCGACTCCCTCACCCAGATGCGTTCCCTACTCGGGCTACTGCGCACAGACGAGGCAACCACCTACGCACCCGTGCCCGCCCTCAGCGATGTACCCGCACTCGTGGAGCAGAGCCGCCGCGCCGGGCTACCCGTCACCTTCACCGGAATCACCGGCACCATGGCGCGCACCCTGCCGCAGGGTGCCGAGCTGGCGGCGTACCGCACCGTGCAGGAGGCGCTCACCAACGCACTCAAGCACTCCCCCGGCGCGGCAACCACCGTCACCATTCACTGGGGTGAGGACGGTCTGCAGTTGCGGGTTCAGAACGACCCGGTTTCCTCTGCCGTGGCTCAGCACATTGCCCGCCCTGTGCCCGGTAGCGGCAACGGTCTGCGCGGCATGAGCGAGCGCATCGCCCTCTACCACGGCACCCTCACCTACGGTCTGCAGCCTGACGGCGGCTGGCTCGTTGAGGCGGCGCTGCCCTACCGCGACCTCTAATACCCGTGCCCTCTACTACCTCGTGATCTAGGATTGAAACTATGTACTCTTCTGCACCACAGACTTCTGCACCACAGACTACCCAGCCGATCCGCGTGATGCTCGTTGACGACCAGCGCCTAGTGCGCGGCGGCTTGAGCATGCTCGTCAACTCCCAGCCGGACCTGCAGGTCGTCATGGAAGCTGATGACGGCCTGGCGGCGATTGACGTTTTTGACCGTATGGTGTCTGAGGGGCAGGCGCCGCAGGTCATCCTCATGGATGTGCGCATGCCGCACTGCGACGGCCTGGAGGCGGCGCGCCGTATTCTGGAGCGTGACGGCGAGCGTGAAGTTTCCGAGGATGAGCGGGTGCGCATTATTATGCTCACGACCTTCGATATTGATGAGTACGTGTATTCGGCGGTGCGTGCGGGTGCGAGCGGTTTCTTGTTGAAGGACACCCCGCCGGAGCAGCTGCTGGAGGCGATTCGTACGGTGCACCGCGGCGATGCGGTGATTGCGCCGTCGGCTACTCGCCGTCTGTTGGAACACATGATTCCGGTGCTGGACTCCCCTGCAGGTGTTCCTGCCGCGCCTGTTCCTGTTGCTCCCCCGGCCGCTGGTTCGGAGCTTCCTAAGGCGACCTTCATTCCGGCTGAGCATGCAAGCTTTGAGCCTGTGCAGGATTATCCGCATCGTGAGTTGATTGAGCAGTTGTCGCCGCGTGAGTTTGAGGTTCTGGGTTTGATTGCGCGTGGCTTGTCGAATGCGGAGATTACGCGGGAGTTGGTGCTTTCGGAGGCGACGGTGAAGACGCACGTGTCGCATGTGTTGGCGAAGTTGGGTGCGCGTGATCGTGTGCAGGCGGTCATTATGGCGTATGAGGCGGGTATCGCCCACTAGCGCTCCCCTGCGTTTGCTCCCCTACATAAGGGCACAACTTATAAAGGGCACAACAGCATAGAGGATGCAGTGAAGCCCCGGCGGGCGCCTCCTTTTCGAGGCACCCTCCGGGGCTCTTTAGTTAAGTGGTTTCTTGTATCTGGTCGATGATTCGCTCAAAGTCGCTCATCAGCTCAGGCAACTTATTCCGGGCGACGTCCCATAGGACAGCAAAATCAACGCTCACATAGCTATGAGAAATAACGTTACGAATAGCAATGAGGTACTGCCATTCAGCCCGTTCATACCGTTCATAATCTTCTGGGTATTTTGAACGAATTCTATTGAGGGTTTCGCCAATGACCTGAAAGCGCATACAGAGCGCGTCCTGAACAACTGCATTTGAATCGTCTATCAGGTCTTCGTATCGCGCCGGCGTAAAAGAATAGATACGCTGAGCCGATTCAAGAATCAGGGAGAAGTCGTCCAGCGAGCTTTTCATAGCGGCAGCTCCACCATGTCCGGTTCTGCCTCCGCATAGATGCGGGGGCGCAACCGAGTGACCATATCAACGCTACGGCCGGTCAGCTGTTCAATGCGGTGCTGAGCATCCACCATCTGCATGAACTCGTCAAAAGGGGCTGCCCCCGGCATCTGCACCAAAAAATCCAGGTCGCTGGTTTCGGTCAGCTTACCGCGGGCGGCGCTGCCGAAGAGTCGGGCACGGCGCACACCAGCGTCACGGAGGATCTGAAGAACCTCCGCTTCGTGGGGTAGCGTGTACCCGCGACGCAGATTGGGGTGGCTAGTGCTCATACACCCATCATACGCGCAAAGCCAGGCTACAGGTCAGCCGCTTAGAACCTACTCTATGAATCCGCCCTGTGTACGGCAAAGCCCCGGCGGGCGCCTCCTTGTCGAGGCACCCTCCAGGGCTTTACTATCTCACGCCGAGTATCCGGGTTTGCCGGGTACTGTGACTATGCCAGGTACAGCGGGTTAGCCGCGCATGCCCTCAACCGGGGACATGCGAGCCGAACGAGCCGCCGGCAGAGCCGAAGCGAGCATCGCGGCGAGCACACCCACCGCGAGGATGACCACGTACCAGACGTACGGCAGATCAAGCACCAGCGGGGCGGAAGCACTCATGGAAGACATAATAATCTGCGCAGAGAGGCTACCAATCACACCACCGGAAACCATACCGAGCACCACTGCGGCGAGCGTAATCAGAATCGCCTCAATGGAAATCATGCGGCGCAGCTGCTTGCGGGACAGGCCCAGCGAGCGGAGCATCGCGTTCTCGCGGCGGCGTTCGTTGACCGACAGGGTCATCGTGTTCGCCACACCAATAATCGAGATGACCACTGCGAGCATGAGCATCACCAGAGTGAAGGTCAGCATAACGGTCAGCAGCTGGTCGTAGGTCTGACGTTCCTGCAGACCACCGGTGAAGGAGCTGTCCGGGCTGGCTCGGTTCAGGTCAGCCTGCAGGGTCGCGTTCTCGCTACTGGTCAGCGGGGAGGCGGCGCGCACCAGAACGACGGTGTCGTTACCGGTTGCCTGGCTGGTGACGGTCAGGTGAGCGGCCTTCGTCTGAGCTTCTTTGTCACCGCTGGCGATTGCTTCTTCCATGCGCTTCTGAGCTTCCTCAGCGGCGGGGTTGGCAACCTTCTGCGGGTTCTTGGCGTCCTGCAGCTTGGCGGCGGTGGCAGGGTTGACAATCAGCAGGTTCTGCTTGGTTGCAGACTTGATGGGCTTGAGTTCCACTTCGCCGAGCGGACCGTGTGCCTTCAGACGGCTGGACTCATTCAATCCAGCGGACTTCCAGAGGCCCTGCGGTACGAGCACGGTGTCGTCGGCAAGGTTCGAGTTTTCGCCCGGCAGGATTGCCTTCAAATCGGAGGAGCTCAATGCCACCAGGTCGGAATTCTGGTTGGCGGTCTGGCCCTCGTACTCGACGGTGTAGTCAACCACGCCGGCTGCGTAACCAACAGCGGATGCCTGAACGTTCTTAATACCCTTGACCTTGGAGGCGATTTCCTCCGCCTTGGTCACGGTGGAGGCTGCCTCGGACTGGTCATACGAGCTGTACTTCGCCTGCGCAGAAATCGGGTACTGCTGATCCAGTGCCTTGGTCAGCGAGGCGCTCAGCACCGAGTATCCGGTCAGCACAGTCGACACGACCAGGGTACCCACCAGCACAGCGCGGCCGGTGGAGACGGTGCGCTTGGGCGAACGCAGCGCGTTGGCGAGCGCCAGCTTGCCGGTCTGGGTGCGGGTGACCTTACCGAGGGCGCGTACCAGCGGCGGCAGCACCAGCGGGGTAAGGAGAAAGACCGCAATACCGAGCAGCAGCGCGGCCCCCATCATGAGGGCAATGGCCTTATTGCCGGCACCCTCACCGGAACCCTGGTTCTGAGCCAGCATAGCCAGGCCGATACCTGCGGCACCGAAGACCAGGCCCAGGATCGGGCCGACCTTGCCGGGCTTGCGCACCTCAAGGTTGGTGTGCTCGCTCATCGCGCTAATGGGCGAGATGCGCAGGGCGGTACGCGCCGGAGAGAGCGCCGCCAAAACCGTCACGAGGGTGCAGATCAGGGTACTGATAATCACCGGGGTGATCGAGTACGAAATCATGATGGTGGTCAGGTTCGCACCAACTAGCGCGCCAACCGGGTAGGTCAGCAGCGCACCGATGAGGGAGAACACCACGCCCACGGTAATGGATTCGATGAGTAGCATCCGTACGAGGGAGCCGCCACGGGCACCGAGGGTGCGCAGCAGAGCCAGCTCACGGATGCGCTGGCCGACCAGCACCGCGAAGGTGTTGGAGATGACGAAGGAGGAAACCAGCAGAGCCAGCGCTGCGAAGGCACCCAGGACCACGCTAATGGAGGTGAAGACCGTGGAGATGGTCTTCTGGTAGTCCTCCAGCAGCTTCTGACCGGTCATGACGCGCGGGTCGTTCTTGGTGTCGCCGCTGCTGAGGGAGTCCTGCAGGCTCTTGAGCTTGGCGTCGGTTACGCCGTCCTTGAACTTGAGGTAGATGAGGTTCGCGCCAGCCATGCCCCGGTAGCCTGCCGCGGAGCTCTTGTTTTCTGTCTCGGCTGCTTTCAGGGTGGCTTCACCGAGGCTGGTGCCGCCCATGAAGACAGCCTGGTTGGTGGTGGAGCCTTCAAAACCGGGGTCGAACAGACCGACGACGGTGTATTCGGCGGTCTTGTCGGTACCGGGGGCGCTGACGGATTCTACAACGTCGGTGCTGGTGACCTTGCCGTTCAGCGAAAGGTTGTGCTTCTTCGCGAAGTAGGTAGAGACCATGATTTCGTGGTCGCTACTGGGGATTTTACCCTGTACCTTGTACGGGAAGAGGCTCGAGTCGGCGGGCAGCTGGTTGTACTGCACGGGGGTTTTCTGGTCGCCGGTACCGATCGAACCCGTGACGGCGTACTGTACCCAGTAGCCGGAGAGCAGGTCGCTCTTTTCTACTTTCTGAATCTGGTCACGAGTCAGGTAGATAGAGGTGCTGTCTTTACCGTCGCTGGTTGTAGCGGCGGAGGCGACGACCGCCTCGGCGCGGGAGAGCACGTCACCTACGGAGGAGTTGACGGTCGCCTGCAACGAGTTGGTGAGCATCATAATGGCGGCGATGAAGAAGGATGAGATCGCGATGCCTATGCCCGTGAGGACGTATTTTCCTTTGGAGGCGCGCAGATTGGAGCGCGCCACCGTGTTCAGTGTGGTTGCCACGGCTTATCGACCTTCCAGCTGTGCCATTGCGCCGAGGACGGCGTCGTAGGTGGGTTCGATCATTTCGCCGGCGACCATGCCGTCCTTGATGAAGACCACGCGATCTGCGTAGGAGGCGGCGTTTGCGTCGTGGGTGACCATGAGGATGGTCTGTGCGTGGTCGGTTGCGGCGGCACGTAGCAGGCGCAGCACCTCGGCGCCGGAGTTGGAGTCGAGGTTACCGGTCGGTTCGTCGGCGAAGACCACTTCGGGGCGTGCGAGCAGGGCGCGCACGATGGCGACGCGCTGCTGCTGACCGCCGGAGAGCTGTTCGGGGCGGTGGTCGAGGCGGGTTTCCAGGCCGAGGGTCTTGACCAGGTAGTCGCGCCACTGCGGGTCCGGCTTCTTACCGGCAAGGCCCAGGGGCAGGTCAATGTTCTGGCCCGCGGTGAGGGTGGGCACCAGGTTGAACGCCTGGAAGATGAAGCCGATGTGTTCGCGGCGGAATTCGGTAAGGGCGTTGTCCTTCAGGCCGAAGAGCTCGGTACCGCCGATACGAATCGAGGTTGCCGGGTTCGGGTCGGGGGTATCCAGGGTTGCGATGGTCTGCATCAGCGTGGACTTACCCGAGCCGGAGGGACCCATAATGGCGGTGAACTTGCCCTGCTCAAAGTCGACGGAGACGTTGTTGAGGGCGTGGACGGTTGCTTCACCCATGCCGTAGGTTTTGGAAAGGTTTCGTGCGGAGACGGCGACCTGTGCCGTCTGTGCGTGAGGAGTTGTCGTAGTCATAGTTCAATTATTTCACGCAGCGTGGCGCTGACTACAGGGTTTTTCTCATCCTCCAGGTTGATTTTGGCGGGTGTTCACCGGGTCTTGACCTGCGGATGCAGGGGCTATCGCTAATCCCACGGGCTGAGAAGCGTCTGAGGCGGGCTGGGCGGGCGCGGACCTCATCCTTAAGGATGAGTGGTCGCTCAACCAAGGCTACTACCCTGCACGCCCCCCTACGTACATGCGAAAAGCCCCCGGCTCCTCCCCCATCTGGGTGGGGAAGCCGGGAGCTTTCATAGACTATCCGTTACGGCGCTGTCCGCTGATGCTCAGGCAACTGTTATGCCTTGGGTGCTTCGTAGCGGGGGAACACCGGTGCGGGTGCGGGCAGTTCGGTGCCGGGCACGAGTGCAGTGCCGAGGGCTGCGAACTGGCGTGCGTCGCCTTCGGGTACGCCGAGCAGGGTCAGCAGCTTGGCGGTCGAGTCGGGCATGACGGGCTGCAGCAGCAGGGCAACCTGGCGCACGACCTCGAGGGTTACGTACAGCACGGTGTTCATGCGGTCGAGTTCGCCGTTCTTGCGCAGGGTCCAGGGTTCCTGCTCTGCGAAGTAGGCGTTGGTGTCTGCGAGGACGGTCCAGATGCGTTCCAAAGCGCGGTGGAATGCCTGCTCGTCGAAGTCTGCACGGACGGGCTCGTAGAGGGCTGCCGCCTCGTCGAGGATCTTGCGGTCAGCTTCGGTGAATTCGCCGTGGGTGGGGACGGCACCGCCGCAGTTCTTGGCGACCATGGACAGGGAACGCTGGGCGAGGTTGCCGAGGTTGTTTGCCAGGTCGGAGTTGATGCGGTTGATGATGGACTCTTCGGAGTAGGAGCCGTCCTGGCCGAAGGACACTTCACGCATGAGGAAGAAGCGGACGGCATCCAGGCCGAATGCGTCGACGAGGTTTGCGGGGTCAACGACGTTACCGACGGACTTGGACATCTTCTCGCCGTTGACAAGCAGGAAGCCGTGGCCGAAGACCCGCTTGGGCAGTTCAATTCCGGCGGACCACAGGAATGCGGGCCAGTAGATGGAGTGGAATCGGGTGATGTCCTTGCCGATGAGGTGCAGGTCGGCGGGCCAGTACTTGGTGAACAGCTCGTTGTTGGTGTCGGGGTAGCCGAGGCCGGTCAGGTAGTTGGTGAGGGCGTCGACCCACACGTACATGACGTGCTTGTCGTTGCCGGGTACGGGTACGCCCCAGTCGAAGGTGGTGCGGGAGATGGACAGGTCGTTGAGGCCGCCCTTGACGAAGGAGATCAGTTCGTTGCGGCGGGATTCGGGGTAGACGTAGCCTTCGTTGGCGTAGAGTTCGAGGAGCTTGTCGCCGTACTTGGAGAGGCGGAAGAAGTAGGATTCTTCTTCGGTCCATTCGACTTCGGTGCCGGTGGTGATGGCGTAGCGCTGGCCGTCGCGGACTTCGGTTTCGTCTTCTGCGTAGTAGGCTTCGTCGCGTACGGAGTACCAGCCGGCGTACTTGTCGAGGTAGATGTCGCCGTTTTCTTCCATGCGCTTCCAGATGGCCTGGGATGCGACATAGTGGTCGGGGTCGGTGGTGCGGATGAAGCGATCGTAGCTGATGTTCAGCGCGTCGTTCATTGCTTTGAAGCGTGCGGAGTTCTCGTCGGCGAGTTCCTTAGCGGTCTTACCGAGTTTTTCGGCGGTGGTCTGCATCTTCTGGCCGTGCTCGTCGGTGCCGGTCATGAAGCGCACGTCGAAGCCGTCGAGGCGCTTGAAGCGGGCTAGCACGTCGGCTGCGATGGTTTCGTAGGCGTGGCCGATGTGCGGGTTGCCATTGGGGTAGGAGATGGCGGTGGTGATGTAGAACGGAGTTGCAGTCATAACTTTCAGTTTACCGCAGTCTTAGGCTAGGCTCTCACCGGGGTTACACTCTGATACGCGGTGGCTCATTGCGTGTGGGTGGAGGCTGCTACGCCGCATGTTTCCTCCGCTCCTACGCAGGGGCACCCGTCACCCGGACGCTCCGCCCCTCCTTGCTTCGCTGCGGAGAGCGTCCGTGTGACACCCTGAGGGCGCTTCCGGAAAACACGGCGCACCAGCCCAAACATTCAGCCACCATGCAACACGCTAAACCGCGACAGCCTCCCCGCCCCACACGCAAAACACCCAACCACCAAGCAACACACTAAACCGCGACAGCCCTCCCCCGCCCCAGTTCGCTAGGCACGGGGCGCACATACTGAACCACCACGCAACCCAACGAACCGGCGAGATTCCGCGAACCCCTGAACCACAGATGCGCAGAGGTATAGATATTCCCCGTCGCGACATCAGGGTGTCCGAAGCGAAGCGAGGACG
>NZ_KV812882.1:446951-501208 GCF_001813565.1 Rothia sp. HMSC068E02 | reverse complement strand
ACATCAGGGTGTCCGAAGCGAAGCGAGGACGGGTCCCCTGTAGGAGCAAGGGGAAATATCTATACCTCAAGCCCAGCAAAATCTTTTTCAGAGGGAACGCAAAAATCCCGCCGATTCCGAAGAATCAGCGGGATTTTCTTTGAAGTGCGCCCCCTGGGACTCGAACCCAGAACCCATTGATTAAGAGTCAATTGCTCTGCCAATTGAGCTAGAGGCGCTTATTTGTTTTTCAGGGTTTCCCCTGCAACAAGTAAATACTATACGGCATTTTATAGACACCCGCAACTCAAGTGAGCATGAACTGCATCACATACCTGTTAAGTGCTGCTGTTCAGCTTGAAACAGCAAGAATCCGGCGCCCCACCTCTCCCCCTGTAGCGGGGTGTGGGTGGAACGCCGGATTCTTAGAAAGCTATTGCTGAGCTACCGTTTAGCGAGCGACGGAACCTTCGGTGTAGTCGTCGTCAACGGAGTTCCAGGAGAACAGCTCGCGCAGCTTGCGGCCGGTTGCCTCGATGGGGTGTGCCTCGCCCTTTGCGCGCAGTTCCTTGAACTCGGGTGCGCCTGCAGCCTGGTCTTCCATGAAGCGCTTTGCGAAGTTGCCGTTCTGGATGTCTGCCAGGACAGCCTTCATGTTCTCCTTGACCTCGGGGGAGATCACGCGGGGGCCGGAGACGTAGTCGCCGTACTCTGCGGTGTCGGAGATGGACCAACGCTGCTTAGCGATGCCGCCCTCGATCATCAGGTCAACGATGAGCTTGAGCTCGTGAAGGACCTCGAAGTAAGCAATCTCGGGCTGGTAGCCAGCTTCGGTCAGAACCTCGAAGCCGTACTGGACGAGCTGGGAGGTGGAGCCGCAGAGGACTGCCTGCTCACCGAACAGGTCGGACTCGGTCTCTTCGGTGAAGGTGGTCTTGATGACGCCTGCGCGGGTTGCGCCGAGGCCCTTTGCGTAGGACAGTGCCAGTGCGAGTGCTTCGCCGGATGCGTCCTTCTCAACTGCGACCAGGGCGGGAACGCCGCGGCCTGCTTCGAATTCGCGGCGGACGGTGTGGCCGGGGCCCTTGGGGGCGACCATTGCCACGTCGACACCCTCGGGTGCGGTGATGTAGCCGAAGCGGATGTTGAAGCCGTGTGCGAAGAACAGTGCGTTGCCGGGCTTCAGGTGGGGTTCGATGCTCTCTGCGTAGACCTTTGCCTGGACCTGGTCCGGGGTCAGGATCATGATGACGTCTGCTTCTGCTGCTGCTTCTGCAACGGTTGCGACGCGCAGGCCTTCTGCCTCAGCCTTGGCACGGGACTTGGAGCCCTCGGACAGACCGACGATGACCTTCACGCCGGAGTCACGCAGGTTCAGTGCGTGTGCGTGGCCCTGGGAGCCGTAGCCGATAACTGCTACGGTGCGACCCTGGATCAGGGAGAGGTCTGCGTCGTCGTTGTAGAAAATGGTTGCTGCCATTTCTTCTCCTCAGTAAGTTTGGTATGCGGCCCAGGCTGGGCTCAACATTGACTATTCTACTTGATAGCTTTTGGGGTGCAGGTTTACGAGAGCACTTCTCAGATTGTGGCTCAAGATTTTATAACCTGCAGAGTTTATGGGGTACTGCATCTATTTCTTTGGTATTGGGGTGCCTAGGTAGAGAAATCACCTAGTAGAGAAAGAAATAGAGAGTACCTGATGCTCCCCCGCCCGCACTGCGAATACGTGTGTTTCGGTTGTGCGGGCGGGAGAACTGCTACGGGAATGTAGCGTCAGGTATTTTGTGCTAGATGCGCTCGCTCATGGCGCGGGGGCCACGTGCCAGGCCGATGGTGCCTGCGCGAACAATTTCGCGAACACCGTAAGGCTCCAGAACATCCAGCAGTGCGTTGAGCTTCTCCTCAGAACCGGTTGCCTCGATGACAACAGACTCAGGGGAAACGTCAATCACAGATGCGCGGAACAGGTCAGCTGCCTGAACGATCTGCAGGCGAGCAACTGCGTCGGCCTTGACCTTAATCAGGATGTGGCCGCGCTGGGTGGAGGAGTCGGCGGGAAGCTCGACGACCTTCAGCACGTGAACCAGCTTGTTCAGCTGCTTAGTAATCTGCTCGATGGTGTGAGCGTCACCTTCGGTTACGACGGTGATGCGGGAAACACCGGGGTTTTCGGTGGGGCCCACAGCCAGGGAGAGGATGTTGAACAGGCGGCGGGAGAACAGACCGGAGACGCGGGTGAGAACGCCCGGCTTATCTTCTACCAGAACGGACAGAGTGTGCTGAGACATTAGTTCTCTCCCTCACGATCGAACTCGGGCGAAGTGTTCTTCGCAATCCAAATCTTGTCATTAGAAACGCCTGCCGGGACCATGGGCCAGACCAGTGCGTGGGGGCTGACGGTGAAGTCAATGACCACGGGGCGGTCGTTGATTTCCAGGGCAGCCTTAATGGTGGCGTCCACGTCTTCGTCGCGCTCGCAACGGAAGGTGGCGCAACCGTATGCGTCGCCGAGCTTCACGAAGTCGGGGATGCGTGCAGTGCCGTGACCGTCCTTCAGATCGGTGTTGGAGTAGCGCTCATTGTAGAACAGAGTCTGCCACTGGCGCACCATACCGAGGGAGGAGTTGTTGATGATAGCGACCTTGACGGGGATGTTGTTCTGTGCGCAGGTGACCAGTTCCTGGTTGGTCATCTGGAAGCAGCCGTCACCGTCGATGATCCACACGGTGGATTCGGGGTGTGCAACCTTTGCACCCATGCCGGCGGGAACGCCGTAGCCCATGGTGCCGAGGCCTGCGGAGCTAATGAAGTGACGGGGGCTCTCCTGCTGAATGTAGTGTGCACCCCACATCTGGTGCTGGCCAACGCCGGTGACGTAGTATGCGTCGGGGCCGGTGAGGGCGCTGATGCGCTCGAGGACGTATTCGGGGGAGCCGAGGCCATCGTTGGGCTTCTCGTAGCCGAGCGGGTAGTCCTTGCGGATTGCGTTGAGCTCGTTCCACCATTCGGTGAGGTTCGGCAGCTGGTCTGCGAACTCGGTGGAGAGCAGGTCGGTCAGCTCGGGCAGTACGTACTTGAGGTCGCCAACAATCGGCACGTCTGCGAAGCGAATCTTCGAGATTTCTGCCGGGTCAACATCAATGTGGATGACCTTAGCCTCGGGTGCGAAGGAGTCGAGCTTACCGGTGACGCGGTCGTCGAAGCGTGCACCGAGGGTAATCAGCAGGTCAGACTTCTGCATTGCGGCGACGGCGGGGACGGTGCCGTGCATGCCGGGCATGCCGAGGTTCTGGGGGTCAGAGTCGGGGAATGCACCGATAGCGTTCAGGGTGGTGACGACGGGTGCGCCGATGAGCTTAGCCAGCTTGTGGAACTCTTCGGAAGCACCTGCGCGGACCAGGCCACCGCCGACGTAGAAGACGGGGCGCTTGGATTCGGTGATGAACTTAGCTGCTTCGTGAATCTGCTTGGAGTGGCCACGGGTGACGGGGGTGTAACCGCGCAGCTCCAGATCCTCAGGAATGCCGCGGTATTCCATCATGCCAACCTGTGCGTCCTTGGTGACGTCCACGAGCACGGGGCCGGGGCGACCGGTGGATGCAATGTGGAATGCTGCTGCGAGCGCGCGGGGGATGTCCTGCGGGTCGGTGATCATGAAGGAGTGCTTGGAGATGGGCATTGCCATGCCGACGATGTCAGCTTCCTGGAATGCGTCGGAGCCCAGCAGCTTGGTGGACACCTGGCCGGTGATTGCGACCAGGGGGATGGAGTCCATGTTTGCGTCAGCGATTGCGGTCAGCAGGTTGGTTGCGCCGGGGCCGGAGGTTGCGATGCACACGCCGGTCTTACCACTGGACACTGCGTAGCCCTGAGCTGCGTGGCCTGCGCCCTGCTCGTGGCGGACCAGGATGTGGCGGACCTTCTTGGAATCGTACAGGGGGTCATAGGTCGGCAGAATTGCGCCGCCAGGCAGGCCGAATACGTCAGTCACACCCAGGTCTTCGAGGGTGCGGACGATTGCCTGAGAACCGGTCATGCGTTCTGCGGGAGCGTTTGCCGCGTCATCAGAAGTGGAAAATCCCATGGTCATGGAAATGCCTCGTGTCTTAATGGTTCTTCGTTGTACTCAATGTTCTGCGTGGGGTTTGTGTGATCCTCACGCATCCTATGCCCGGGGGTACCAAGCTATAAAAAATGCCCCTCGCTGTTGGTGGTAGCGGTAGGGGCGCTCAGTCGCAGTGAATAGACCCTGCCACGCGCCCTAGGCGACGTCGACAAGGCGTAGAATTCGCTGGAACATTGCTGTCTTCACCCTTCTATGGTGCGCCCCAAGAAGGGGTGAGTCAAATCTCTATCGAGCAACACGCCCGTTTTTGTTCATAAAGGCGCAGGTCAGATACTTTCTTTCATGATGTGGACACATTGCACTTGTTTACACATTCCCACGTGTTCATTTGAACAGGTGAGAAAAACTCGCATTTTTGGACGTCATGGCGCGTAATATGCGCGAATACTCGTGACCTTCGTTGGTTGCCCCGGTAGACTGAAGCTATGACCGAACCGATCATCCCGGTCGCTGATGAGCTGACCGAAGCAAGTAAGTACGCAGAGGTTGTTGACCCCCGTAACTCTGTTGAGAGTGACGTGTTTTTGACGGGTGAGGAACTTATCCGAGTTCTGCACCCGGTTTTTGACGAGCAGATTATTAATTACGGTGCATACAATTTGGTGTATGCGACGGGCCGTGCGGTTTACCGTAATCCTGATTTGGCGTTGCATCAGTATCCTGATCAGCAGCATTTTATTGTTGGGTATCAGGATGCGCCTGATGAGGTGATTATTGCTCCGGTGAATTTGCCGGCGTTGACGCCTGCGGGTACGGCTACGACGATTGATAATACGAATGCTCTGCATGCGTATCGTGTGGGTGATGATGCAGTGACGCTTGAGTCGGTGAATGGTAGCTCGTTTTATTTGTCGTTTGAGGATAATGCTGAGGTTGCAACTCACCTTGGTACTGGCCTGTTGGAGCAGGGTAAGGACGTGGAGGATTTCCGTGAGTTTGTGACGCGGATTTGGCCGGTCCTGTAGCTTTATGACTTTTTGAAATGATTGCCCGCTGCTGTTGTATGACGGTGGCGGGCTTTCGTGTGCCTTAAGTCTGCCACGTTGCTGGCTTGAGGGGCGGTGCACGTCCTCGCTCCTACAGGGGCACCCGCCCTCGCTTCGCTTCGGGCACCCTGATGTCGCTACGGACGGCACCGGCGCCTCTGCGCGCACCAGACTAGCTATCTCGCAAAAGCCTGAAAGGCGACAGCCCTCCCCCGCCCCACACACAAAACACCAAACCACCAAGCAACACACTAAAAGGCGACAGCCCTCCCCCCGCCCCAGTTCGCTAGGCACGGGGCGCACACACTGAACCACCGCGCAACCCAACGAACCGGCGGGATTCCACGAACCCCTGAACCACAGGACGTAAAGAGGAGCGGGGCGGCACATCGGTAGCGCGCCGCGTTTTCCGGATGCGCCCTCAGGGTGTCATACGGACGCTCTCCGCAGCGAAGCAAGGAGGAGCGGAGCGTCCGGGTGACGGGTGCCCCTGCGTAGGCGCGGAGGAAACATGCGGCGCGCGTCATCTGAAACAAAGCCGGACACAAGCTCCTCAAACCCAAAAACTGTATTTATTCGGGGAACGCAAAAATCCCGCCGATTCCGAAGAATCAGCGGGATTTTCTTTGAAGTGCGCCCCCTGGGACTCGAACCCAGAACCCATTGATTAAGAGTCAATTGCTCTGCCAATTGAGCTAGAGGCGCTTATTTGTTTTTCAAGGTTTCCCTTGCAACAGAAAAATACTATACGCGAGTTTTCATGGTGTGCGCAAGTTGATTCAGGGTGAGCCTGGACACATTATTTGGGTGGGGTGTGTGGGACACTAGACTGTGTGTATTGCACGGGGCGCGCCCGCGTCCCTCCCCTTTTCTTGATACCTATTGTTGTTTTGAGGAGTTATTGATGAGTGTTCGTCTTGAGCCGGGTGTTCCGGCGCCTGCTTTTTCGCTGGTTGATTCGGCTGGTGTTACTCATAGTTTGAGTGATTATGCGGGCAGTAAGGTGATTTTGTATTTTTATCCGAAGGCGTCGACTCCGGGTTGTACTAAGGAGGCGTGCGATTTCCGCGATAATTTGGCGTCGTTGAAGTCGTTGGGTTACGTGGTGTTGGGTGTTTCTCCGGACTCGCCGGCGGCTATTGCGCGTTTTGTAGAGAAGGAGTCGTTGACGTTCCCGCTGCTGTCTGATGCTGATCATGCGGTGGCTGAGGCGTATGGTGCGTGGGGTGAGAAGAAGAATTACGGCAAGGTGTATGAGGGCCTGATTCGTTCGACGTTTGTGATTGATGAGCAGGGTGTTATTTCTGTGGCTCAGTACAATGTGCGTGCGACGGGTCATGTGGCGAAGCTGCGTCGTGATTTGGGTATTGACCCGAAGTAGGGTCGTGTTTTCTGTGCTCGGGTAGCGCGAGGGGCGGCGGCGCTGTGTAGCACCTCCGTGTGTGGGGCTGTTGTTCGGCGTGTTTGCGGGCTTTTTGCCCTATGGGCGCTTCTTTTAAGGCTTGGAGAACCTTGGTTCCTGGTGTACACTAATTTCTTGTTGCCTCAGACGCATGCATCTTCGGATGTGGGGTGACACTGCGCGCGAGTGGTGAAATTGGCAGACACGCAGGATTTAGGTTCCTGTGCCTTATGGCGTGGGGGTTCAAGTCCCCCCTCGCGCACACACATTTACATTGGGCCCGCCGTCACGGTTTTCGTGGCGGCGGGTTTTCTTGTATGTGCCTTACCGGGGTGGGTGTGTCTCGCCCGGTTGGGTGTTGAACCGTTATCCTGAGAGATAAGCATCCGCGACGGAAGAGAGGACCCTCCCGTGCAGCATCAGCCTTATGCATCGTCAGCTGTTGGCAATTCTGATGCGCTGCTTCGAGCCACTGTCGGCTCGAGTGGCTTGAGTCGACGCGCCGTTTTGCGTTTTGGCGCACTTTTTAGTGCTGGTTTGGCGCTTTCTGCGTGTTCTGGTCAGTCTTCTGCTGGTTCGTCTGCTGGGTCTTCGGCGAGTGCGTCGTCTGCTGATGCGCGTCGTGTGTTCCGTTTTGCGCAGGGTGCGGCGCCGTTGGGTTTGGATCCGGCGTTGTTTCCTGTGGCGAGTACGTATCAGGTGACGGCGCAGGTTTTGCAGACGTTGTTGGTGGCGAATCATTACACGGGTGATCCTGAGGTTCAGGATTCTTTGTGTAGTGCGTGGACGGTTTCTGATGACCGTTTGGTGCATACGTTTGTGTTGCGTGAGGCGCATTTTAGTAACGGTTCTGCGTTGACTGCGGATGCTGTGGTGCAGAATTTCCAGAGGTGGCAGGCGTTGGCTACGGGTGAGGGTACTGCAGCTCATGCGGTGCCTGCTCAGCCTTTGTTTGCGTGGGGTTTTGGTGTGCCGAAGCCGGGTTCTATTGATCCTTCGGCGGTGGAGCCTGCGCCTGTTCAGGCGTCTCCGTCGGGTGCGACGACTCCGTCAGCAAGTGCTTCCCCGTCTGCTTCTGCGAGTGCTTCTGCGAGCGCCTCCCCGTCTGCTACTGCTTCTGAGGCTGCGACCCCGAGCGCGTCTGCTTCTGCATCGGCTTCTGCGAGCGCTCATGCTGCTACTCAGCCGGATGATAAGAAGACCAGCAAGAAGGCGGATGCTCAGTCGTCTGCGGTGCAGTCGTTCTTGCCGCTGGTTTCGTCGGTGGTGGCGAAGGATAACTCTGTGGTGGTGACGCTGTCGCGTCCTTCGTTGGCGTTCCCGCGTATCTTGACGCAGCAGGCGTTCGGCATTATTGACCCGTCGCTGTTTGGTTCTGATCAGAAGTTGACGGGTAACCCGGTGGGTACGGGTGCGTTCCTTGTGGATTCTTTCAAGGACGGCACGGTGCGTCTGCTGAAGAATACTCATTTTGACGGTCAGGCGCCTGAGCTGGATGAGATTCAGATTTCGACCCTCACGTCGTCGGATAAGCGTTATTTTGCGCTGATGGAGGGTCATATTGATGCGTGTGATCAGGTGAATTCTTCTGATCTGGGTCAGTTGGCGCGTGATGGTTATCAGACGCCGGGCCGTGACCCGTTCTCGCTGGTGTATTTGAGCCTGAATACGGCGCATCCGGTGTTGAAGAATATTTCGGTGCGTCGCGCTATTTCGCATGCGGTGGATCGTGGCGCGCTGCGTCAGTATTACCCGCAGGGCACCTCGGATGCGCAGACGCTGATTTCGCCGTCGTTCCGCATTAAGGCTGATGACGCGAAGGATTACACGGACCGCAATCAGGATATGGCGCGCTCGCTGCTGGCGACGGCTGGGTACGACAATCAGGTGATTGAGTGCTACTACCCTGCTGACGTTTCTCTGCCGTGGATGGATACTCCTCAGAAGGTGTATTCGGAGATGGTGGCTTCGCTGATTGAGGTGGGTTTGAATATTAAGCCGGTGCCTCTGCCGTGGGCTGAGTATCTGCCGAAGAGCCGCGAGGTTTCTTCTGAACGCGGTATTACGCTGGCCGGTTTCTACGGCATGTACCGTGACCCGTACGCATTCTTTGGCCCGGTGTTGGCGCCGCTGATTGCTGAGCATCAGGTGCGTTCGTTGATTGCGAATGCGCCGTCGGATATGACGACTGGTTTGACGAAGAAGAGTTCTGATGTGCCGTCGTCGGGTGGTGCGAATTCGAATGTGCGGATTTCTGCGACTCCGAGCCCGCAGCCGAGTTATTCGCCGGACCCGTTGACGCCTGAGGAGGAGGCTTCGGCTTCTGCTTCGCCGAGCCCGTCGGCGTCGCCTTCGCCGCAGCCTACTGCTGTGGCGGTTGCGCCGTCGCCTCGTTTTACGGAGATTTTGGAGGCGATTCGTACCGCGGATTCTGCCGATTCGGTGGATTCGCAGCGCGAGTTGTATGCGAAGGTTGTGTCTCAGCTGGGTCAGTTCATGCCGGCGGTTCCGTTGCTGAATGTGACGTCGAAGGTGGCGGTGAGCCGTGAGGTTCAGGGCTATCAGACGGAGCAGAATGCGATTGAGCTGTTCGGTAAGCTGCGTAAGTTGTAGGCAGTTCAGGTTTGAGTGTTGCGTTGCGTGTGTGTTTGGCGTGCCCTGGAGGGTTTCTACCCTCCGGGGAAGCTAACGTGTGAACTGCAACACTCTCCTGTTATTTGCTGATTCTAGCTATGCCTCCCCCACTAAAAGGAGTAGGCTAGATGATGTACCCCACATTCACTGTGCCCAGGCCGGGCACCCGCACCCCTAAGGGAGAATTCAGTGGTAGCACGTACTGAACGAACCGACGTCGTCCTGGTCGGCGGCGGCATCATGAGCGCCACCCTCGGCGTGTTCCTCAAGGAACTCGAACCGACCTGGAACATCGTCCTGCTCGAACGCCTCGACAAGGCCGCTCAGGAATCCTCCAACCCCTGGAATAACGCAGGTACCGGCCACTCGGCACTGTGCGAACTCAACTACGCACCCGCTGGCCCCGACGGCACCGTCTCGGCAGCTAAGGCGCTGAACATTAACGAGCAGTTCCAGATTTCCCGCCAGTTCTGGGCATCCCTGGTTGAAGAGAAGATTCTGGGCAACGCAGACTTCATTAACCCGGTCCCCCACATGTCCCTGGTCTTCGGTGAGGACCACTCCAAGTACCTGGCAGCACGCTACGACTCCTTCCGCAAGGAGAAGCTCTTCGAGCGCATGGAATTCTCCACCGACCGCGGCAAGATCGCTGAGTGGGCTCCGCTGACCGTCAACGGTCGCAAGGGTAACGACCCCATTGCTGCGACCTGGTCCCCCGAAGGTACCGACGTTGACTTCGGCGCCCTCACCCAGCAGATGATTGACCACCTGCAGACCAAGGGCGTTGAGGTTCGCTACGGCTACCAGGTCACCAACCTGAACCGCGAGTCCAACGGCTCCTGGACCATTGACGCTATCAACCGCATCAACAAGGAAGAGCCGCTGACCATCAACGCGAAGTTCGTCTTCCTGGGTGCCGGCGGTGGCGCTCTGCACCTGCTGCAGAAGTCCGGCATTGAAGAGGGTAAGGGCTACGGCGGCTTCCCCGTCTCCGGCCTGTTCCTGCGCAACACCCACGAGGCAACCGCAAACCAGCACAACGCTAAGGTGTACGGTCAGGCTTCGGTGGGCGCACCTCCCATGTCCGTGCCGCACCTGGACACCCGCTACGTGGACGGCAAGCGCGCCCTCATGTTCGGCCCCTACGCAGGTTTCAAGACCAACTTCCTGAAGCAGGGCTCCCTGCTGGATCTGCCGCTGTCCCTGCGCCCGCACAACATCTACCCGATGACCCGCGCAGGCATCGACAACCTGTCCCTGGTTAAGTACCTGCTCTCCGAGCTGGTCAAGGACAAGAACGCACGCCTCGAGTCGCTGTACCAGTACTATCCCGAGGCTGTTGGCGGCGAGTGGGAGCTCATCGAGGCTGGCCAGCGCGTTCAGATTATGAAGAAGGACGCGAAGAAGGGCGGCATCCTGCAGTTCGGTACCGAGGTTGTCTCCGCAGCGGACGGCTCCATCGCGGCTTTGCTGGGTGCATCCCCCGGTGCTTCCACCGCGGCTCCGATTATGCTGAACCTGCTGGCTAAGTGCTTCCCCTCCAAGATTGCCGGTTGGGAGCCTCGCCTGAAGGAGCTCATCCCCGGTTACGGTGTGAAGCTCAACGATAACCACGACCTGGCTGATGAGCTGATGGCTCACACCGCTAAGGTTCTGGGTATTCACAACTAGTTTTCAGTTAGGCTCAGCAGGTAGCTTTATACCCTAGCTGACAAGCCTTTTTTGAGGCTTTTCGGGGCGGTTACCCTCTCTAACTGACCGACAGGTCAGCTATCTGCACTCGCAGAAAAATGCGGGAGGGTTAGAAAACCCTATAATGTCACCGCAGGGGCGGGAAGGACAGCTCATTGTTCTCCTCGCCCCTTCTGTGCGCCCACACACTGAAGCTCATAGGCGCACCACTGTGTACACCCCATCATTCAAGGAGCCCCATTGGCTGCACACACCGGCTCTTCCACGGACACCTCCTCAACCCAGGTACCCGCCGGAGCTCGACGCGGACTCTTCTCCCGCAAGCAGAAGCCCGCTGACCCCAAGTACGTCAGCGTCAAGCTGCGCGACTTCCCCAAGGGCAGCATCCTCTACATTCTGCGCCGTGCCATCTACAAATTCGGCGCAAACGGCGGCACCGACATGGCGGCAGCACTCACCTACTTCACCGTGCTGTCCATCTTCCCCGCCCTGCTGGCAATCGTCTCCCTACTGGGCGTATTCGGTCACGGTGAGGAAAGCGCCGCGGTCATCCTCGCCTTCCTCAAGGACAACGCGCCCGCCCAGATGTACGCCATTATGGAAGACCCCATCAAGCAGATTACCGGCGACCATGGCGCAGGCCTGGTGCTGTTGACCGGTATCCTCAGTGCGCTCTGGTCCGCCTCCGGGTACACCGGATCCTTCGGCCGAGCTCTCAACACGGTCTACAACGTGCGTGAAGGCCGCCCCGGCTGGATTCTCAAGCCGCTGAACGTCTTCGTCACCGCCGTGATTATCATCCTCGTGGTACTCATGATGCTCATGATGCTGCTGGGTGTAACCGTCCTGGACATGGTCGGTCGGTATGTACCCGAAACCGTGGATATGGAGCTCATCAAGCTCATCTGGCTGAACGGCCGCTGGGTGCTGATTCTGTTCATGGCAATCGCCCTGATCACTCTACTCTACGCCGCCACCCCGAACGTGCGCCGTTACAAGGCATGGAGGCTCTCCCCCGGTGCGGCACTCGCCCTCTTCGGCATGGGTCTGGGCGCATTCGGCTTCACCCTCTACGCCAACAACTTCAGCAAGTACAACGCCACCTACGGCCTGATCGGTGGTGTGATTGTGATGCTGCTGTTCATCTGGATCATGAACAATATGCTTCTCTTCGGCGCGCATCTGGACGCCGAAATCATGCTCATGCGCCAGATTATCGCTGGCGATGACGACCACGGCCACCTGAAGGTGCAGCCGCGCAGCACCTCCGCATCGCGTGCACTGAAGGCACGCCAGGAACGCCTCATGTCCGCCGGACGCGAATTGCAGCAGCAGGCGGCAGGCCAGGGCATGCTCCCCAAGCCGAAGGGCCCCTCCATTGCGGATCGCGTGCAGAAGGCGGTGGACACTAACACCACCATGATTCGCACGTTCATTGCCGACGGCAAGGAACGACTCGACAACGGCAAGGAACAGTTGCAGAAGAAGCAGGCGAAGGCTGATACCGCCGAGGCTCAGGCTTCTGGGGCTCAGGCTTCTGAGGCAACCGCGGCAAAGGCAGATGCGAACGCAAAGGCTGACTCTCAGCAGGATGCGCTCTTCGACCTGAGCACCGATAGTTCGAACGGTGCGGCGAAGAAGAACTAAACGGCAGCTCAGCTGAGCGCGTACCGCTTCAACCTGATTAAGGGCGCAGGACAGAAACCCTGCGCTGGTCACTAAGATAGAACTATGACCAGTGCAGAATTCTCTCCCGCGCCCTTTGCCGTACCAAATGCTGTTGTACCCGGCACTACCATGCCCGACCTCGAGTACACCCTCTACCAGCCGCAGCAACTCAAAAGCCGCGTCCCCGCCCTCATGATTCACGGCTTCGCCACCCGCGGCGAGCAGCTCTACGGCGGCACCAGCTGGATCCGCCAATACCTGCGAGCCGGATACCCCGTGCTGATCGTTACCCTACCCTACCACTCAGACGAATACCTCAAAGACCCCGAGTCCATGCACGCCATCGACTGCAAGCTCCCCAACAACACGGGCGTGCGCAGCCGCACAATCCCGTTCGATTCGGTGCCCCCTGTCGATGCGGCGGGTCAGCCGCTGACCCCCATGCACCTGTTCACCAATCTGCTCGCCCAACTGCTGCGCACCGTCGCCACCGAGAACGACCTCGGCGTTGAGCTGGAGCCCCGCGCGCACGTTATCGGCTTCTCCTTCGGCGCGCGCGTCGGCTGGGAACTCGCCCTCACCCACCCGGAGGCGGTCGCATCCCTCACCCTGGGCGGCCTGCCCCTACACGACCACCTCATCACCCTGCGTTCCATGCTCGAAGCGCACGAGGGAACCAGCGTCACGGCGGATAGTGAAACCCCGGCGGCGGACTCCACCGACGAGGCGATTGCCTCCTTCACCTCGATTATTGACAACTCCCCCATTCAGCCCGACGCACTGCTGAAGTTCGTGCGGATTCCCTTCGGCCCGTTCTTCGACGTGCCCGCCCTGCGTGCCGGATCCCCGAACCTACCTGCCGGTCACCCGGGCGCGCATCCGCGCGTACCCGTTGCGGTGGTACTCGGTGACGCGGACACCATCGCCGCCGACGGAGCGGAACTCTACGACATGGTGCGCGGCAACAATCCGCTTAACCGCTTCATCTCCCTGCCCGGCCGCGATCACGTGAACGCACTGACCTCGGGCGCGTTCCGACGCGGTGCGCTCGCCTTTGCGGCAGAGGTGGAGGCGGCAGAGTAAGTAGCCGCAGGCTACGCGGGTTCCGGGCGGGTTGAGTTACAACGTCATAAAACGTCACATTCACCTGGGGGCTTCACGCTCAGCCCCGGGGTGCATCAGGTATGCCTTAGCTCTTAGAATGGGAACGTATCAAAAAACCTTTATCTGCGGTTGAACCTCAACCGTGCCTCAGCAAAGGAGCACCATGCACAAGGTTAAGGCTGTCGTAGCCCTCGCCCAGGACGCACCCGTCACCGTCACCACCATCAACGTACCCGACCCCGGCAAGGGCGAAGCACTCGTCAAGGTCCTCACCTGCGGCGTCTGCCAGACCGACCACCACTACGTCACCGGCGGCGTCGGCCAGGACTTCCCCTACCTGCTCGGCCACGAGTCCGCAGGTATCGTCGAGGCTGTCGGCGATGACGTCACCGACATCGCCCCCGGCGACCTGGTCATCCTCAACTGGCGTGCAGTCTGCGGCGAATGCCGCGCATGCCGCAAGGGCCAGCCGCAGTACTGCTTCGCAACCCACAACGCAACCCAGAAGATGACCCTCGAGGACGGCACCGAACTCACTCCCGCACTGGGTATCGGCTCCTTCGCGGAGAAGACCCTCGTCGCAGCCGGCCAGTGCACCAAGATCACCGCTGACATCAGCCCCGAACAGTACGCAGCCATCGGTCTGCTCGGTTGCGGCGTCACCGCAGGTCTGGGCGCTGTGCTGAACACCGGTGAACTCAAGCGCGGCGAATCCGTCGCAGTCATCGGCTGCGGCGGCGTCGGCACCGCAGCAATCGCAGGCGCACAGCTCGGTGGCGCAACCACCATCATCGCCGTCGACGTCGACGAAGAGAAGCTGGCACGCGCACGCGAGCACGGCGCAACCCACACCGTGAACTCCTCCAAGGTCGACCCCGTTGAGGCTATCAAGGAACTCACCGGCGGCTTCGGTGCAGACCTCGTCATTGACGCTGTCGGCGTCGCCCCCACCTTCAAGCAGGCATTCGAAGCACGCGACCTGGCAGGCCGCGTCGTCCTCGTCGGCGTGCCCGCACCCGGCGCCACCTGGGACATCCCGCTGGATGAGGTCTTCGGCCGCGGCGGCTCCATCAAGAGCGCATGGTACGGCGACACCCTGCCCTCCCGCGACTTCCCCGAGTTCGTGGACCAGTACCTGCTCGGCCGCCTCGACCTGGACAGCTTCGTCTCCGAGCGCATCCGCCTCGAAGACGTCAACGAAGCATTCGAAACCATGAAGACCGGCCGCGTGCTGCGCTCGGTCGTGGAACTCTAGGAGCGTAGCGTGAGCGAACGTATTGAACGAGTCGTCACCTCCGGCACCTTCTCGCTGGACGGCGGCTGCTGGGACGTCGACAACAACGTCTGGATCATCGGCAATGACTCCTCCGTGATCATCATTGACCCCGCCCACGACGTCGACAAGATCTCCCGCACCGTCGCAGGCCGCACCGTGGAGAAGATTCTGCTGACCCACGCCCACGACGACCACATCCGCAGCGCCAAGGAGGCGGCAGAACGCTTCGGCGCACCCGTCTACCTGAACCCCGCAGACCGTGTGCTCTGGGAAATGGTGTACCCTTCCTGGGACTTCGACCACGAACTCGCTGACGGCGATGTACTGCGCATCGGCGACACCGAACTGAAGGTCCTCGCCACCCCCGGCCATTCCCCCGGCTCCGTGTGCTTCTACGCACCCACCCTCAGCTGGGAAAACAGCGAAGGCGTCGTCTTCTCCGGCGACACCCTCTTCAACGGCGGCCCCGGCGCAACCGGACGCTCCTACAGCGACTTCGACACCATCATCGAGTCAATCTCGACCCGCCTGCTGACCCTGCCCGCGTCCACCGCGGTCCTCACCGGCCACGGTGACAGCACCGGCATCGGTCTGGAGGCGCCCGAGCTTCCTGCATGGATCAAGCGCGGTCACTAAACCGGCAGCCTCGCTGAGGCGTAAAAACCGGTACACAAAAAGGCGGATGCCCCACCACCTGCAGAAGGTGGCGGGGCATCCGCCTTTAGTATGCGCTCACAACGCTCAAGCTCAGATGCGTTCGGTCGAGCCGCGCACCGAATTAGCAGTGCACTGAATTAGCCACACGCCGAACTAGCTACGTGCCGTCTCAGACAGAGGAGTCAGCTGCTCCTCATGCTCCTCACGCCACAGGTAGCCGTACAAATGACCCAACGCAAAATACAGAGTCGCAATAATCACCGGGACCATAAACGCATTACGGTAATACGGAGCGTCACCCATATAGCCGCCCCACATACTACCCATCGCAAGACCAATACCCAGCATCGAGCGGGTAAAGAAGCTCGCCTGCGCATCAGGAATATGCTTGAGCGAACGGTTCAGCCACAGCTCATGACCGCCAAACGCCACACCCAGCACCGCACCACACAGCACCAACGCATAGAAAATCGTGGACGTATCATCACTCGCCGGCAAATACAGGGCACCCATAATCAGCAGAACGCCGCTCACCAACCAACCATGCCACGGGTTCACCGAACGGGCACCCAAAACCACGGGGAAAGACACAAGCACCATCGCGCCGGTACCGGTCGCAACCATCGCCATGAACAGGTTCATCGAACCGTGAATCAGCGAGAAGCCCAGCAGACCCGAACCGACCGCGCCCATACACGCACCCAGCAGCACCAGACCAAGAATCAACACCACCGTCTGCTTATTCGGACGGACCAGATTCTTCGGCGGAGACATGCGAATACGCGAAATATCCGGCAGCCACATCGGCGCGGCCAGAACCACAATGAACAGTAGCGCATCCAGAATCATCGTGATCCAGAAGCCCGCATACTCATGATTCGGGGTGAGGTACGCATCGCCCAGCCGCACCAGCAGAGCAGCCAGCGGGTACATCGACAGGTTCGCCGTCGTCCCCCAAGAAACAGCTGTCGACAAGCGAACATCACTGTACTTATAGTTGCGGCGGTACAGCGACTCCAACGCAAACGGCGTCCACGGCGGAGTCGTAAAACCCATCGCCACGCAAGAGAGCGCATGGTATGTCGTACTCACGTTATTCGGGTCAACCGTCAAACGCCAACCAATGACCAGCATATTCAGCACCGCAGCAATATTCAGCACCGACGTAATCGCCAGCAACGCCCTCAAACCCAGGGCACGCACCAGCATCGGGCCGAGCATAATCTGCACCGAATACGCGCCAGCAAACGCCGCCACCGCATAGCCGCCATCATGCACACTACCCAGGTGGCTCGCCAACAGAATATACAGCGCAAACGCCGAAGAAGCCGCCGGAATATGGAACAGAATCGTCAACACATTACGGGCAAAGCCCTCATCACGGAGCACACCGCGCAGATGGTAACGCTGCTCCTTACCGTTACGCAGGAACAACGCCCAATGCTGACGCAAAATATCCGGCACCGAGGCGTTCGTATTAACCTCATCCGCAGTAGGAACCGGTCGCGGCGGCAACTCCTGCAACACGTGGTCGTTACTGCGCACCACATCCGTCAAGGACGTACCCGGAACCGTTGGAATACCCGTGCCCGAAGCACACGACTTATCCGGCGAATCGGAGGCGGGTGCCACCTTCATGGTGCGCGGAGGAACCTCCGGCGCGGATGCGTTAGCGCGCGCATCAGCCGAAGGTTCCACACGATACGTTGAGTTCGGGTCCCTGTCCTGAGGTGTCGAGGTCATCATCTCTTTCACGAATAAGCCGCCGGACATGCCACAACAGCAGCCCGGAAGCGAATTTATGCCTACTAGGAGTTTACCCTCACCGACGAGCCGTTCTGACCCTTTTCAACCACAATCTGGGCGGGAATACGGTTCTTCATCTCCTCCACATGCGAAATCAGGCCAATAGTGCGGCCGCTATCACGCAGAGATTCAATCGTGCCCATCACCATGTCCAGAGTTTCAGCGTCCAACGTGCCGAAGCCCTCATCAATGAACAGGGTGTCCAGCTCGATGCCGCCGTTATTCGCCTGTACGACCTCCGCCAGACCTAACGCCAACGACAGCGACGCCAAGAACGACTCGCCGCCGGACAGCGACGACGCCTCACGCGGCTCGCCCGTCCAGGTGTCAGTAATCTCCAGGTTCAGGCCGCCGCCGGAACGGCTACCCTTCGCACGGTGATCGCTGAACACCATGCCGTAGCGGCCCTCACTCATGCGATCCAGGTGCAGTGACGCCGAGTGCAGAATCCGCTCAAACTCGGCACCCAGCACGTAACTCACCAGGTCAACCTGGTGCTCATAGCCGCCCAGCGTGTCACCGCGGGCAGCCGCCGCCAGGTTCGCCAACATCTGCGCACGGTCATAACGCTGCGCCGTCTTCGCACGGAACGCCGCATACTCGCCACGCAGCACATGCAAAGAACGCAGCATGCTCTCCCGCTCACCCTCACGAAGAGTCAAACGGTGAACCGCCGCGCGCAACTGCTCAACCTGCTCACGCACGCCCTGCAGGTCATCCGGTGCCTGCTCACCAGCGGCGGCACGAGCCGCCACCGCAACAATCGCCTCACGACCAAAGCCCTCAAGGAGGCGGGCATGCTCCAACTCATACGCGGCAACAGCCTGTTCCAGGGCGTCGACGCGCTCAGGGGTGCGCACCGCCGCATGAATCAGCTCGGCGCTCTCAAACGAAGACTCAGCCAGCAAACGCTCAGCCTGCGCCGCCGCCAGAGCATGACGCTCACGCGCCTGCCCCAACAGCAACACCGCACGAGCAAGACGCTGATGCGCCGCACGGTAGCCCTCCACAGCCTCAACACGCTGCGCAAAACCCACCGCCGCACGCGCAGGCGCCAACTGCGCCGCAGCCGCCTCACAGCGCGCCGCAGCGTCACGGTGACGAGTCTGAGCCTCAACCGCCGCGCCCTCGATGGTGCGTAGCGCCTCCTGAGCCTTCTGCAGCTCAACCCGCACCCGCTCAGCCTTCGCCTGCACGCCGTCACGCGCCGTCACGCGCGACTGAGCCTGCGTGAGGCGGGTCTGCGCCTCCTGCAGCTGGGCGGCAGTCTGCTCAACATCGCATTCGCCCTGGGCAGCCAGGGTCTCGTACTGGGTGCGGACGGCGGCAAGCGCCTCGGAAGCTTCCTGGTGTGCCTTGGTTGCCCGATCCTTAGCCAGTTCGTGGGTACGCGCCTGCTTGTGTGCCTTGTCTTCACGCTCCTTGGCGGCGTCCAGGTCGGCACGCTCAACCAGCTGCTCGCCCTCGGCAATCCGCGCCGGAGCGGGGTGCTCCACTGAACCGCAGACCGGGCAGGGTTCACCGTCCTTGAGCTCGCGCGCCAGCAGGGAGGACGCCTGGGCGAGGCGCAGCACCTGCAGGTTCTTGAACTCCTCCGTAGCGGCGAGCGCCTGCTGAGCCGAAGCCTGCCACTTTTCCTGTGCCTTCTGCTCGGCGGTGGCGGTGCGCTTGCTCTGCTTCTGGGCCGCAGCAACCGCGGCGGAGGCGGCATCCAGCTTCTGCTGCATCTGCTGGGCTGCATCGTGCTTCTGCTGCGCCTCGGTGACCAGGTGCGCGGCGAGGGTACGCTCCTCGTCGGCGGTGCTGTAGCCGGCGAGTTCTTCGGCAAGCTGCTCGGCGGCGGCGGTCAGGTCGCTCAGGGTCTTTTCGGCACGCGCCTTGTCCTGCTCGAGGGCATTAGCCTGCTTCAGCAGGGCGGCAACGGCAGCTTCCTCGTCGGTAAGCTGTGCGTCCTTCTTCTGCAGGGCGCGCAGGGTGTCGAGGAGCGCTTCGAGCTGGGCTTCCTGCTCGGCGGGTTCGAGATCCGGGAGCGCGGCGAAGGTCGTCTCTTCGGGGAAGGTGACGTCTTCCGCGGTTTCCTCATCGCGGAGCGCCGCAAGCAGGGCGCGGCCGTTCTCCTCCAGCGCGGAAGCACACGCCGAATGTTCCTGTTCCCGGGCGGCGAGCGCCTGCGATTCGGCATGGACCTGCGCGTACTGCGCGTGCAGGGGCGCGGCAGCACGCGCCTGCGCCAGCTCTTCACGCTGCGCCTTATGCTCATCGGCGCGTTCGGTCAGGCGGGTACGGCGCTCGCAGAGCTGCTCGTATTCGCGCCAGTCGGCCTGCAGCTGGGCGCGTTCGGCGAGTAGGCGAGTGTTCCGGTCGGCTTCGTCGGTGAGGCGCTGCTGCTCCTGCTTTTCGCGTGCGGAGGTTTCGCGGGCGCGTTCTACTCCGCCGGCGACCCATGCGTCGAGGGTTTCGGCAGTGACATTCTCGGCAGTGACGTTCTCAGTGGTGAGGTTTTCGGAAGTCTCCTCGCCCGCCTCCGCAGCTTCCTCAGCATCCGAATCCACAGCGTCCAGTAGCGACTGCAGGGCGAGCATTTCTACGCGGGCACGTTCAAGGTAGCCGCGCTGGGTGTTTTCGTCCTGGGCGACTTCCTGCTGGGCGGTTTTCGCTTCTTCGGTGAGTGCGGCGAAGAGCTGTTCGTAGTGTTCGACGGGGAACATCTTTTTGAGCAGTTCTTTGCGTTCTTTGGGCTTGGACTTGAGGAATTGCGCGAACTGACCCTGCGGCAGGAGTACGACTTTGAGGAATTGTTCTTTGGTCAGGTGGGTACGTTCGGCGATGGTGCGGTTGACTTCGGCGACGCTGCTGGAGATGGGGGTCCAGGCTTTTTCGTCGGCGGGGTCGGCGCCGGGTGCGAGTTCGGCGAGGGTTGCTTTGGCGCTTTCTTCGCGCATCTGGCCTTTGCGGGCGCCGCGGGTGATGGGCTTGTTGTAGGCGGGGGTGCGGTCGATGCGCAGGCGCTTGCCGTGGAGGGTCACGTCGAGCAGCACGCGCGGTTTGGTGCCGCTGTGTGCCGCGTAGGTGGAGTGCAGTTTGGCGGATTCGCGGTCGCTGCTGGTTTCGCCGTAGAGGGCGTAGCAGATGGCGTCGAGGATGGTGGTTTTGCCGGCGCCGGTGGGGCCGTTGAGCAGGAATACGCCGGCGCTGTTGAGGGTGTCGAAGTTGATTTCTTGGCGCTTGGGGTATGCCATGAAGGCTTCGAATTCGAGGGTGTGCAGGATCATGCGTTGTCCTTGTGGCTTTTGATGTGGTCGCTGAGGGTGGTGATGACGTCGCGTTCTTCGCTGGTGAGGGGGCGGTTGCGTACGTATTGGTGGAATTGGTCGAAGGTGTCGACGGGGTCGGCGTCGCGAGTGAGGGGCACGGCGACGGGTTTTTCGGCGGCGGGTTGGGTGCTGCGGTAGCTGAAGTGGGAGATGGTTTCGTAGCGGCTGCGCAGGCGGTCGACGGCGCCGACGGGTAGGGTTTCGTCGGTGAGTTCGATGCGGCAGTAGTAGCCGTGTTCGTAGTCGGTGTGTTCGGGGCTGTTGAGTAGCTGCTCCATGGTGCCGCGCAGGGTTTTCATGTGTACGCGGGTTGCCCATTCGTGGCTGCTGATGGCGGGCTCTTCGCCGGGGTTGAGTTCGATGAGGTAGGCACCGTTGCGGTTGTGTTCTTCGCTGAATGAGAAGCCGAGCGGGGAGCCGCTGTAGCGGATGGTGTGAGTGACGGGGTAGCGCTTGTGGATGTGGCCGAGGGCTACGTAGTCGAAGCCGTCGAAGAGGGAGGCGGGTACCCAGTCGATACCGCCGACGCTGATGTCGCGTTCGGAGTCGCTGCGGGGTGTGGTGTCTGCGCTGGCGGCGATGTCACTGCCGGTGGTGTCGCTGACGGTTGCGTGGCTCATGACGATGATGCGGTCGGCACCTTCGCCTCGGGCGTGACGTTCTGCGGCGTCGGCGCGGATGGCGTCGGTGACGGCGCCGAGGACGGCGTGGTGGGTGGGGTCTACGCCGAGGGCGGTGGCGTGGAGGCGCGGCGCGAGGTAGGGGATGGCGTAGACGTGTACGCGCAAGGTGCCGTCGGTGAGTTCGACGGGGCGGGTAGCGTCTTCGAGGCTGGTGCGCAGGTGCACGCCGGAGGCTTCGAAGAAGGCGGCGCCGTAGCTGAGGCGGCGGAAGGAGTCGTGGTTGCCGGAGCTGAGGATGACTCGCACGCCGGCGCGCATGAGGCGGGTGAGTGCTTGGTCGAGCAGGGTGGTGCTTTCGGCGGTGGGGATGGTGCTGTCGTAGACGTCGCCGCTGATGAGGAGAGTATCGATGCCTTCGGCGTGCACGTATTCGAGCAGTTCGTCGATGAACTGCTGGTGTTCGCGGGTGAGGGGGCTGCGGTGGAAGGTGCGGCCGAGGTGCCAGTCGGAGGTGTGCAGAATCTTCATGGTTTCAGTATGGCACTGCGTCATGTTTTGCGCCTCGCAGTTCGTCATTCAGGGGTCGGAACCCACCACTGCGTAGGTGCTCATGCGGAGCGGGGGCTCCGTCCTCAAGGCGCCCCAGCGCCGCAGAGGGGGCACTCCCCCGCGAGCATGAGCACGAAGCCGCCTGCTACATCTCCCCTCCCGCAAGCATGAGCACGAAGCCGCCCGATACATCCCCCGCGCATCCTGAACGCACATGGGATAATCGCCCTATGAGTTTTTCTTCTGTTGAGTTCACACGTGCACCTGAGGTTTCGGCTGAGTTTGCGGGCAGGGTGCGCAGTTTGTTGCGTGCGTCTGCGTTGGGTGATGCGCTGGGTTATCCGTTGGAGTTGTTGTCGGCTGAGCAGATTGCGGAGAGTGCCCCTAAGCCGTGGGATTCGGCGTTTGGTGAGCTGCTGGTCAGTGATGATACGCAGCTGACGTGTTTCACGCTGGACGCTTTGACTGAGGTTTTGGAGTGGAATAATGAGGGCGCGGCGGCGGATGAGTTGGCGTGTTTGTGGTTGGCGTATTTGCGGTGGTTCCGCGGTATTGGTGAGGTTCTGCCGGAGTCTGCGCCGTTTTCGTTGGATCGTGAGATTGATGGTTCGTCGGAGTTGACGGCTCGTCGTGGTCCGGGTGCGGCGACGTTGCGGGCGTTGGGTTCGGGTGAGATGCAGTTGGTGTCGAAGTCGTTGAATCCTGATGCTTTGGGTAGTGGTGCGTTGGTGCGTTCGGCGGCGTTGGGTGTGTTGCCGGTAGCGCAGGAGCGTACGGTGGTTTTGTTGGCGGTGCGTGCGGCGGCGTTGACGCATGGGCATCCGGAGGCGTTGGCTTCGGCGGCGGCGTATGCGTTGTTGGTTCGTGATTTGTTGGCGTCTCCGGCTGGCTCGTTTGATGCATTGTTAGAGGCGGCGCGGCGTGTGCTGTCGTGGTGTGGTTCGGTGGCGGCGGATGATTCGATTCCGGGTGATGCTTCGCGTACGGCGGCGGCGCTGAGTCGTGCCGTCGAGCTGCTGGAGGGCGGTACGGTGCCGGTGCCGGAGGCTGTGGCGGAGCATTTTGGTACGGGTTGGACGGCGCCTGAGCTGTTGGGTGTGGCTCTCTGGTGCGCGGCGGATGCTGTGAAGAGTCTGCCGGCTGATGCTGATGATGCGACGGTGCGTGGTGCCCTGTTTGAGGGGTTGTGCCGTGCGGTGTCGGTGGATTCGGATTCGGATTCGGTGGGTGCGATGACGGCGGCGTTGTGGGCGGCGGCTGGTTTCCCGGTGGGTGGCGATGAGGCTGATGCTTGGTCAGAGGCGCTGGGGCGTGTGCGCGGTTTGGATCAGGTGGAGGCGGTGGCGGAACGCTATCTGCGCCAGCTGGGACTGTAGCAGTACCCGGCGCAGCGGCGATGCGTAGCGGAGGCCCCATCCTCAAGGCGGCTGGCTCATTTACTTATTGGGGCGCCGCAGAGGGGGCACTCCCCCGCGAGCATCGTCCGCGAGCCGACTGTACGGAACTGCATAACGTGCATCGCCCGCAAAGCCAACTTGACATACTCAGCCCTTGTGGAACTGAACTTTGACGGCGCAACGGACATGCGTAGCGGGGGCTCCGTCCTCAAGGCGCCCCGGCGCCGCAGAGGGGGCACTCCCCCGCGAGCATCGTCCACAAGCCGTCGCTCCAACCGCATATAAGTAGCAGAAAAGGCTCTCCGGTATGTCGGAGAGCCTTTTCTGTATGTGCTAGAACTAGCGAAACTAAACCTTACGGCGTAGCCGGTCACGCGTAGCGGGGGCTCCGTCCTCAAGGCGCCCCGGCGCCGCAGAGGGGGCACTCCCCCGCGAGCGGGAACCGGTGCGCCGTTGTTGGTAGTCGGAGTACTAGTCCAGGTAGTCGCGCAGTACCTGCGAACGCGAGGGGTGACGGAGCTTCGACATGGTCTTCGACTCAATCTGGCGGATGCGTTCGCGGGTCACGCCGTAGACCTTGCCGATTTCGTCGAGGGTCTTGGGCTGACCGTCGGTCATGCCGAAGCGCATTGCGACCACGCCGGCTTCACGCTCGGAGAGGGTGTCGAGCACGGAGTGGAGCTGTTCCTGCAGAAGGGTGAAGGACACTGCGTCTGCGGGGACGACTGCTTCGGAGTCTTCGATGAGGTCGCCGAATTCGGAGTCGCCGTCTTCACCGAGGGGGGTGTGCAGGGAGATGGGTTCGCGGCCGTACTTCTGGACTTCGATGACCTTTTCGGGGGTCATGTCGAGTTCCTTGCCGAGTTCTTCGGGGGTGGGTTCGCGGCCGAGGTCCTGGAGCATCTGGCGCTGCACGCGGGCGAGCTTGTTGATGACTTCTACCATGTGCACGGGGATGCGGATGGTGCGGGCCTGGTCTGCCATTGCGCGGGTGATGGCCTGGCGGATCCACCAGGTTGCGTAGGTGGAGAACTTGAAGCCCTTGGAGTAGTCGAACTTTTCGACGGCGCGGATGAGGCCGAGGTTGCCTTCCTGGATGAGGTCGAGGAAGAGCATGCCGCGGCCGGTGTAGCGCTTGGCGAGGGAGACTACGAGTCGCAGGTTGGCTTCGAGCAGGTGGTTTTTGGCTCGCTTGCCGTCGTGGACGACCCAACGCAGGGCTTTCTTGAGGTCTTTGTCCATGTCGGGGTTTTCAGCGAGCTTGTGTTCGGCGTAGAGGCCTGCTTCGATGCGCTTGGCGAGGTCGACTTCCTGCTGTGCGTTGAGCAGGGAGACTTTGCCGATTTGCTTGAGGTAGTCCTTGACGGGGTCGGCGGTTGCGCCGGGGGTGACGACGCGCTGTGCGGGTGCGTCGTCGTCGTCGTTTGCGGTGAGGACGAAGCCGGAGCCCTTGGCTGCTACTGCTTCTGCGGCCTTCTTTTCTTCTATTTTGGCTGCGGTTTCTTCGTCTTCTTCGTCGGTTTCGTCTTCGCCGTCGGTGGTTTCGAGTTCTTCGTCGAGTCCGAGGTCGAATTCGTCGTCGCTCTTTTTGCGGCGGCCACCGGTCTTGCGCTTGGTTGCGGTTTTGGTGGTGGTGGTGGTTTTGCGGGTGCGCTTGGGCTTGTCTGCCTCGGTTTCGGCAGTAGTTTCGGCAGTGGTTTCAGCACCGGTTTCGGCGGTTGCGCCGGTGGTGTCTTCGGTTGCCGCTGCGGCTTTGGTGGTTGCCTTCTTGGTGCGGGTGGTCTTGGTGGTGGTTTTTGCGACGGTTTCTTCGGTTGCGTCGCCGGTCACGGTCTTCTTGCTGGTTGCAGGTGCCACTAGAACCCTTTCTGGCTTGTGGTGGGGTGTTTTGTTTGCAAAACACCTAAGACCCTGTCAAGTCTGTGCTGGCGTCCTCGGTCGGGGTGTTTGCTGCGTTTATCCGGTTTAACGCTGTGGGGGCGGGTTTTATTCCGCGTGCGTTGGGCGGTTTGCAGGGTTCCGTTGCTCGTTGTGTGGAGCGGTTTGAGGGCGCGTTATAGCGCATTGACTGTACGGGGTCAATATATAAGTATTGCAGATTTTTGGTTGCTTTCAACTTGACGCGCTGTTTGGGTGGCTTGTGGGCCTGGTTTTGGGTGAGTGCGGCTGTGTGCGGGAGGGGCGTGCCCGGTGGCGCGCCCCTCCCTCGTTTTGTACCTCGCTTTTAGGTGCCGGTTTTAGGTGCCGGGCTTTTAAGGTTTTCGGGGTTTGAGGGTGCTGATGGGTTCGCGGTGTGTTCCGGGTTCGCCGCAGATGGTGTATTTGATCCAGGCGGGTAGGTTGCCTGCGTTGAGGTGTACATCGAGGATGTTGAGGTCCTTTCCGAATGTGTGGCGGTGGGCTTCTTGGCGGAGCATGCGGGCGTAGGTGCTGTAGCCCTTGTACCAGTTGGCCCAGGCTTGGGTGTTGCGTAGTTCGGCGTATTCTCCGTCGGTGCTGTGGGGTGTGAGCAGGCTGGTGAGTAGTTCGAGTGCGTTGAGGCGTGCCCAGTGGGGGCTGTCTAGTTTTCCTTTGAGGGCGTTGAGGTAGTGGGTGTAGACGGCGTGGTGTTTGGTGAGGTATTCGCTGTTGGTGCAGCTTTCGTCGATTCGTTGTTTGAGGTTTTCGAGTTTGTTGTGGGCGTTGTGGTCTTTGGGGTGTTCCTCGAGGCGTGGGAGCAGGTCGCGGCTGATGGTGTTGAGTTCGGCGGCGCTGGCGAGGTCGGCGGGGGTGAGGTTTTCGAGTGCCCAGCCGTTGAGGTTGGTGTGCTGGTTGCTGCGGTTCTGTTGAATGCTGCGGCTCTGCTGAATGGTGCGGTGGGTGCGGCGGATCCAGTCTTGCCATTGCACGCATTTTTCGGGCACGGCGCGTACGTGTGCCTGTTCGGTACCGGGTGTGGCGCTGAGTGCGTGGGTGAAGCTGGCGGGGATGTAGGTTTTGCGGGTGATGCGGGTGCCGTAGCGGGGTGGTTCGAGCGGCGCGCGGTCGGGGCTGGGGTATTCGCCGCCGAAGGCGTGGTAGGTGTATTGGGCGGAGTAGTGCAGGTAGGCGAGCGCTTTTTGGGCGTGGTTGAGCCCGTAGCCGGCGAGGTAGGTGAGCATTTCGGCGGTGATGGGGTTGAGGGTTGCGGGTGCGATGGAGGCGCGTAGGTGCCCGGCGATTTCGGCGGGGATGAGTTCGCGGAGTGCGTCGCCGATGGTGGGCGCGTCACCGGTGATGGGGTTGCCCGCGTTATCGACCGGGTGGGTGGTGAGCAGGTGCGCGGCGGCGTTGATGGCGGCGTCCCAGTAGCAGAGGTCGATTTGGGCTTGGCGGTAGATGGTGCGGACGCTCTGGCGGGCTTCGTCGTGGCGGGTGGTGTGGGTGTGGTCCCAGAGTTCTACGGCGTTTTCCCAGTCGTGGCGGGTTTCGGGGTTGGCTGTGGGGTCGGTGTCCCAGGGGCTGTGGGCGTAGTTGTGTTGGGCGGTGTCGGCGATGGTGTCGCCGTGGCGGGTGAGCCAGGTGTAGTAGCTGCTGTGGCGGATTTCTTCGATGGGTGCGAGGAGGGTGAGCGCTTGCTGTTCGGGGTTGAGCGCCCAGATGCTGGCGCCGCCTGCGTAGATGACATCTTCGCAGCGTAGTTCGCTGACGATGCGCGGGTCGTGGAGCAGGTGGAGCCATGCGTTGATGGGGATTTGGGTGTCGACGTCCTGTTGGATTTCTTCGATGGCGGCCAGTTGCGCGGTGTCGGGGTTGAGTTGGCGTTGGCGTACGGTGTTGTCGCCGTCGATGATGATGGCGTAGAAGCGGGTGAGGGTTTCGCCGTTGTGACGGGTGGGGAGTTTGGTGAAGGTTTCGTGCAGGAAGTCGGCACGTTCGCTGTGGGTGCAGGGTTCGTCGGGTAGGTTGACGCGCAGGCTGGGGCCGAGGGTGTCATCGGTTGCGGTGAGGATGATGAGTGAGTGGTCGGGCCAGTAGCCGTGCTGGTGGAGGGCGCAGCTGAGCACGTCGTATTCGTTGCGGATGGGCGGGGGCGTGTCGTAGCCGCTGTGGAAGTGTTCGTTGTGGAAGTGGTCGCTGTTGGGGGTATTGCCGTTGGAGGTATTGTTTGCGTTCATGCCTTCACGGTGGCATGGTTTGCGCGGGGTACGGGGTTAAACAAATAAATCTGTGGATACTTCGGTTCATGTGTCCGTTGGTTCCACAGATTTATTCGTATTGTTCGTTTGTGCGCCGAGGTTTGTCCACAGCGGCGCGGGGTGCCGCGTCATAATTTGTCACGCACTATCTGGCACGCACTATCTGGCACGCACTATCTGGCGGGCGGTATCCGACGGACGGTATCCCCTATTGCGCGCACCTATTGTTCGCCCACATCTATTGTTCGTCGAGGAACCGCTCGAAGAGCGCACCAATCTCGTCGCGGCTGGGCACGTTGTGCGCGTCGCGTCGCGAGAGGGGAACCGCAATGTCGGAGGTGCGGAAGTTCTCGTCGTAGTTCTCCTCCATGGTCGTAATCATGCGACCAATTTCGGGGTTCTGCTTGACCTGATCGTTGATCTGGCTGTGCACGTGGCGTGCGGCTTCGCGCAGGTTCTCGGTGGGTAGGGAGAGGTGCGCTGCCATACCCACGTGTTCGAGGGCGGTGAGGGTGCCCTGCGGCAGGTCCGCCTCCGAAATGTACTGGGGAATGTTCACGCCGAAGCCGACGGTGTCGATTCCGTTTTCGGTGAAGAGCACTTCCAGCAGGTTGGTGACGGTTGCGTGCACGTCCGCGCTGGGCTTCCACGGGGAGATACCGCGAATCAGGTCCTTGCGGGAGCCGTGCGCGGTAATCGGGAAGGGGCGGGTGTGCGGCACCGGCATGGGGAATGCGGAGACCAGCACAACCAGGGAGGGCTTGACCCGCTGGGCGATGGTCAGCACCGCCTTTTCGAAGCGCTGCCACTGCAGGTCCGGTTCGGCACCGGTGAGTAGCAGGAACGGCTTGTCAAGGCTGTCTTCTACGGCGTAGAGCTTCAGCTGCGGGTATTGCGGCTTTTCGAAGTGGTCTTGTTCGTAGCGGATGAAGGGGCGGCGGGCACGGTAGTCGTGCAGCTGGTCGCTGTCGAACTCGACGATTTCAATATTTTTGAGTTCGCTGAGCAGCACCTGCCCGAGCTGCCCTGCGGTGGAGCCTGCGTCTTGCGGGCTGGAGAGGGCGATGACGAGGGTTAGCCCGTGCATCCTGGGGTCGTCCAATATTTTGGTGTTGGCTAAGTAGAGATCTTCGGGGTTGAGCATTACGCCTCCTCACTTCTGTCTGGTTCGCGTCGCGTTCGGGTGGGCTTAGTGTTTTCTGCCGGTACCCGAGGTGTTGGGGCGAAGGGGCGTCTTCTGTTATCTGACGCTTTCCGTAGTCTTTCATTTTATGCCACTACTGCCCTGTCTCGACAGTGTGCGGGCTTTTCTCGCAGTAGGTGAACTTGTTTGGTGTCTCGTCGACGTTCTTAAGACGCTACAGCTCGGCTTCTTGTGTGTTTTTCTGCCCCGCAAGCTGTTTGGGGGGGGGTGAGAGCTGAACCTCACGCCCTCTTACATATCCGTGTAGAGTAGAAGCAGTAGTCCGCGCGGCTTTGCGCGGCGGTATTCATCCTCACTCTTCGAGGGCCTACAGTTGAGTTTTTCGGGCGCGAGGATGTGCCCCGGCTATTTTGAGAAGACATACGCAAAGGAGTAACGATGTCTCTGTCTCTGTCTATTCACAGCACCGACCTTGAAGCGCTCGAAGCTGACGTTCTGGTTCTGGGCGTTTTGAAGGGTTCGGACGGTGCGTACCTGGCGCCGAGCTCCCTGTCTGAGGACTCTGTTGAGGGTATTAACGAGCTGCTGGAGGCGCTGGGCGCCTCGGGTGCCCCCGATCAGCTGCTGCGTCTGCCCGGCCTTGAGGACACCGGTGCCGGCATTGTGGCGCTGGCAGGTCTGGGCTCTGATACTGCTGAGGGTCAGGAGCGTCTGGACGCTCTGCGTTACGCGGCTGGTTCTGCGGCTCGTCAGCTGGTTGGTTCTGCTGAGGAGATTGCTTTCGATTTCGGTGTTTCTTCGGTAGAGGAAATTGAGGCTATTGCTCACGGCGCCGTGCTGGGTAACTTCGTTGAGGAGGGCCTGCGCGGCAAGACTCAGGACTCGATTAAGGAAGAGATCGATTCCATTCTGATTGTTTCCTCGATTGACCAGGAAGAGGCTGAGGAGGCTCTGGTTCACGCCCTGGTTCTGGGTGAGACCGCTAAGGATGCTCGCCGCCTGGTGAACCTGCCTCCGTCGCACCTGTACCCGGAGACTTTCGCTGAGTTCGCTGCTGAGGTCGCTGAGGATTACGCAAATATTGAGATTGAGCTGTTCCACCACGATCGCCTGGCTGAGGAGGGCTTCGGCGGCATTTCCGGTGTTGGTCAGGGTTCGCCTCGCAAGCCGGTTCTTGCCGTTGTGAAGTACACCCCGGAGAACCCGAAGGCTCACGTTGCTCTGGTCGGTAAGGGCATTACTTTCGATACCGGTGGTAACTCGCTGAAGCCTGCCGCTTCGATGATGACCATGAAGTGCGATATGGCGGGTGCCGCATCCGTGCTGAACGCTGTGGTTGCTTCTGCTGAGCTGGATGTGCCGGTTGCTGTGACCGGTTACCTGTGCCTGGCTGAGAACATGCCCGGTGGTCACGCACTGCGCCCGGAAGACATTATCACCATGCGTGATGGCCGTACCGTTGAGGTGCTGAATACTGACGCTGAGGGCCGCCTGGTCATGGCTGATGGTATTGCTCTGGCTTCTGAGTCGAACCCGGACGTCATCTTGGATATCGCTACCTTGACCGGTGCCGCTATGGCTGCTCTGGGTCTGCGCACCGCGGCTCTGCTCGGTGACGAGGAGATTCGTGACCGTGTGATTGCAGCCGGTGCTGCTGCGGGTGAGGCGTACTGGCCGATGCCGCTGGAGTCCTACCTGCGTAAGAGCCTGGAGTCCCCCGTTGCTGACATTAAGAACATTGGTTCCCGCTACGGTGGCGCGCTGACTGCGGGCCTGTTCCTGAAGGAGTTCGTGGGCGAGGGCATCCCCTGGGCTCACCTGGATATTGCGGGCCCCGCGTTCAATGAGGAGTCCCCGTACGGCTTCACCCCGAAGGAAGGTACCGGCTTCGGTACCGCTACCCTGGTGAACTTCATCGAGTCGTACGCTAAGTAGTCTGCTTGGCTGGGCGCGCGCCCTAACTGGAGCATCCTAACTGGTGCCCCTTATCTGGTGTGCGGCCGCATAGCATAGAGCATAGAGCTGATCTGAGGAGGGCTTTCCGGTACTTCTACCGGGGAGCCCTCCTCTGCGTCTTTTCGAGGGTGCGTTCTGTACGACCGCTGCGGTGGGGCTGTTATCTGGCTGTTCTATGACGCGTGCCTTTTCTTGAGTTGTGAAAAATTTGCGGTGTTTGGGCGATTAATCGGCTAAAACCGCCCTGAGTGAACTTAAACGACCTTCAACGGGGGTATTGTTGTATTAAGTGTTTTTCTGCGTACGCGGAGGGGCGCGCGACTTTTCGAGCTCGCGGGCCTTTCGCGCATGCTGAGGAACCTACCAATAAATTGGTAAAGAACTCATTGCAGGGGTCTTTAGCCCCCACAACTATGCAAGGGAGCAATATCGTGGCTCAAGAATTCGACATCCTCATCCTCGGCGGCGGTTCCGCTGGCTACTCTGCAGCTATTCGCGCACGCCAGCTAGGCTTCACCGTCGGCCTGATCGAGAAGGAAAAGGTCGGCGGCACCTGCCTGCACACTGGCTGTATCCCCACCAAGGCGTACCTGCACGCTGCTGAGCTGGCAGAAGAGGCACGCGAGGCGTCCAAGGTTGGCGTTAACGCTGTGCTGCAGTCCATCGAAATGGGCAAGGTTCGCGATTACAAGGACGGCATCGTCTCCGGTAAGTTCAAGGGTCTTGCAGGCCTGCTGAAGATGAAGGGCGTAGAGGTTATCCCCGGCGAGGGTAAGCTGACCGCTCAGGACACCATCACCGTCGGTGGTGTTGAGTACAAGGGTAAGAACATTATCCTGGCATCCGGCTCGGTCTCCAAGACCTTCGGTCTGCCCATTGAGGGTCGCGTTCTGACCTCCACCGAGGCACTGGAGATGGACTACCTGCCCAAGAGCGCTATCGTGCTCGGTGGCGGCGTGATTGGTTGCGAGTTCGCATCCATGTGGAACGCTATGGGCGTTGACGTCACCATCATCGAGGGCCTGCCGAACCTGGTTCCCAACGAGGACCCGGCTATCATCAAGGTTCTGGAGCGTGCGTTCAAGAAGCGCGGCATCAAGTTCAACACCGGCACCCTCTTCGAGAAGGTTGAGCAGGACGCTAACGGTGCTAAGGTCACTCTGGCTGACGGCAAGGTCTTCGAGGCAGAGATCGTTCTGGTTGCTGTTGGTCGTGGCCCGAACACTGCAAACATGGGCTACGAGGAGCAGGGCATCCCCATGGATCGCGGCTTCGTCCTGGCTAACGAGCGTCTGCACACCGGTGTGGGCAACATCTACGCTGTTGGCGACATCGTCCCCGGCGTTCAGCTGGCTCACCGCGGTTACCAGCAGGGTATCTTCGTTGCTGAGGAAATCGCTGGCCTGAACCCCACCGTTGTTGAGGACATCAACATCCCCAAGGTCACCTTCTGTGACCCGGAGATTGCTTCCGTTGGTTACTCCGAGCCCAAGGCTAAGGAGAAGTTCGGCGCTGAGAACGTTGAGACCGCTGAGTACAACCTGGCTGGTAACGGCAAGTCCGCTATCCTCGGTGCTACCGGTATCGTGAAGGTTGTCCGCCAGAAGGACGGCCCCATCGTTGGTGTTCACGCTATTGGTAAGCGCATGGGTGAGCAGATTGGTGAGGCTCAGATGTGGGTTGCTTGGGAAGCATTCCCCGAGGACGTCGCTAAGTTCGTCCACGCACACCCGACTCAGAACGAGTCCCTGGGTGAGGCTGCAATGGTCCTGAACGGCACCCCGCTGCACAGCGCATAAATTTTGCTGACTGGCGTTAGCGCGTCAGCTTAGTATTGACGACCGTTGGTCGTTAGCGGTTGCCGGGCGTGTCCGCTGAACAACGCCCCTATCTGGATGCGCGTCGACGTGCTTTGACGCATACGGCGCGCATCCGGGTCGCCGCTCACATTTTTCTAGTTCAAGCATTCACAAGGAGAACGGGAAAGATTATGTCCCACACCGTAGTACTGCCCGCACTGGGCGAGTCCGTGACCGAGGGTACCGTTACCCGCTGGCTCGTTGAGGTCGGCGACACCATTGAGGTTGACGCACCCCTGGTTGAGGTTTCCACCGACAAGGTTGACACCGAGGTTCCCTCCCCCGTAGCAGGCGTTGTTGAGCAGATTCTCGTCCCCGAGGACGAGGACGTCGAGGTTGGCGCTGCTCTGGCTATCATTGGCGACGGTTCCGGCGCTGCTGCTCCGGCTGCTCCCGCAGCTGCTGAGGCTCCCGCAGCTCCCGCTCCGGTTGCTGAGGCTCCCGCTGCACCCGCTGCTGCTCAGGCTGCTCCCGCAGCTGCTGCTGCAGGCATCGAGGTCGTACTGCCCGCACTGGGCGAGTCCGTCACCGAGGGCACCGTTACCCGCTGGCTGAAGGAAGTTGGCGAGCAGGTTGAGGTTGACGAGCCCCTGGTTGAGGTTTCCACCGACAAGGTTGACACCGAGGTTCCCTCCCCCGTAGCAGGTACCCTGCTCGAGATCCGCATCCCCGAGGATGAGGACGCAGAGGTTGGCCAGGTTCTGGCTATCATCGGCGACGCTTCCGCTGCTGCTGCACCGGCTGCTCCCGCTCCGGTTGCTGAGGCTCCCGCAGCTCCTGCAGCACCCGCTGCTGCTCCGGCTGCACCCGCAGCTCCTGCAGCTCCTGCAGCTCCCGCTGCACCTGCCGCTCCGGCAGCTGCTGAGGGCGAAGCATACGTGACCCCGCTGGTCCGTAAGCTCGCTAAGGACAACGGCATCGACCTGTCCACCGTCAAGGGCACCGGTGTTGGTGGCCGCATCCGCAAGCAGGATGTTCAGGCTGCTATCGCTGCTAAGGGTTCCGCTGCTCCCGCCGCTGCTGCTCCCGCTGCAGCTGCTGCTCCGGCTGCTGGTTCCGCAAAGGCACCGCACACCTTCGAGGTTTCCCCCAAGCGTGGCACCGTCGAGAAGACCGCACGTATCCGCCAGGTTATTGCAAAGCGTATGCGTGAGTCCCTGGACATCTCCACCCAGCTGACCCAGGTCACCGAGGTTGACGTGACCCGCATCGTTCAGCTGCGTGCAAAGGCTAAGGACGGCTTCGCTGCTCGTGAGGGCGCTAAGCTGACCTTCCTGCCCTTCTTCGTCCAGGCATCCGCTGAGGCTCTGCAGCAGCACCCCGCTCTGAACGCTTCCATGACCGAAGACTACAAGCAGATCACTTACCACGGCTCCGAGAACATCGCTATTGCTGTGGACACCCCCAAGGGTCTGCTGGTTCCCGTCATCAAGAACGCTTCTGACCTGGGCATTGCTGGCCTGGCAAAGGCTATTGGCGACCTGGGTGGCCGCGCACGCACCGGCGACATCTCCCCCGAGGAGCTGTCGGGTTCGACCTTCACCATCACCAACATTGGTTCCTTCGGTGCACTGTTCGACACCCCGATCATCAACCAGCCGAACGTTGCAATCCTCGGTACCGGTTCCATCGTGAAGCGCCCCATGGTTGTTAAGGATGTTGACGGTAACGACGTTATCGCTATCCGCTCCATGTGCTACCTGTCCCTCACCTACGATCACCGCGTGGTCGACGGTGCGGACGCTGGTCGCTTCCTGCACACCCTCAAGACCCGCCTGGAGGAGGCAAACTTCGAGTCTGAGCTGGGTCTCTAAGACACCTGCATAGATTCAAGGAAGTTTCCTTGTGGCGGTGCCCTGATGGGTAACCGAGCGTAGCTCTCCGGGTTTTCCCGGACGGTGAGCAAAAAGGCGGCGGTTCCATCCACTTCGGTGGGTGGGGCCGCCGCCTTTTGTTGTGTCCGCGTTTCTACGGTGTCAGTTACGCGGCGTCAGCTGCATGGTGTCAGTTACGCGGCGTCAGCTATGCCGGTACGGGTTCGGCGCGGGCTATCTCCCAGCCTTTCTCACCGCGGTGCAGGTCGAAGATGACTTTCTGGCGGGTGACGCCGTTTTCTTCGCTGAGTTTACGGGCATCCTGCTCAGTTTTATCGGCGCGGTAGCCGGGTGCGGAGACTACCGCCATAACGCGGATGTTCTCGCTGTCGCGGCTGAGTTCTTCGGCGGTGTCGACAGTGAGCTCTGCGCCGCCTCGGGCACGGCGTTCTTGGTTTCGCTGGTCGATCAGGGCTCGTAGAATCTGATCGCCCTGAGCGCTTTTATCCTGTGCGGCTGTATCCTGCGCGCTCTGATCCTGTGTTTCCGTGCCGCCGGGCTCATGCTCCCCCGCTGCGTTCACAGATTGAGCGGATACGGGCTGCGCCGTTGCCGGGGCGTTCTGCCCGTAGAGGGTGAACCCGAGAGGCAGCGCAATAGCCCCCAGTGCGAGCGCGGCGAGTCCCAGGCGTGCAGCCAGTCCCAGGCGCGCGGAGGGGCGGGCGAAAGCACCGCGTAGCACCGTCAGGCGGGATGTGCCCGTCGCATCTGCGTTCTTTAGAGCGGGCGGCGCAGTCTTTGCGAAGCTTGCCGTGGGGCTCACAGTGGGGCTCAACGGCTTAGAACCTGCGGTAGCTGCGCGCCCCGATTTCTTCACGCCCGGCTTCTTCACGCGAGGCAGATGCTCTGCCAGGTAGCGTTGAGCCTTCTGCGCCTTTGAGAGCTTCTGTACCGGCG
This sequence comes from Rothia sp. HMSC068E02, assembly GCF_001813565.1. Lineage (NCBI taxonomy): Bacteria > Bacillati > Actinomycetota > Actinomycetes > Micrococcales > Micrococcaceae > Rothia > Rothia sp. HMSC068E02. The sequence continues at coordinate 466,108 of NZ_KV812882.1, read as the reverse complement.
CGGGCTCCACAGCTGCGGGAATGAGGGCGCGGGCTCGTTCTGAACAGCTCAGGTAGACGTTGAGCGGGCGAGGCGGCACCTCCTCCGCCAGGGCGACCACGGAGCTGAGCCCTGCGAGCGCCGCCTCCTGGGCAGGTGCGTCCAGCAGGTATTCGAGGGCTCTGCCGAGGCGCTCAATCCACTCGCTACTGGGCGCCCCATTGGTTGCAATACCGCCCGCTCCCATGCGCTGTGAATCCATGCGCAGTGAGAGGGGTACGCGGGCGGTGGAGGGTTCCGGCGCGTGCCCGCAGGCGGCTTGCCAGAGCAGGGCTGCTGCGGAGCGTGCGTAGTTGCCCCGAGCGGCGGTGAGCTGTTCCGTATCTTGAGGGGCCGCTTCACGGTAGACAGCGTCAGGTAGCAGGAGTTTGGGCACTCCGGCGGCGCTCAGAGCGATGTATTCGGCGCTTAGTTCGGCGCGCCCCTCCCCCACCTTTTTGAGGCTGCCGAGCGCCCGGTGCAGGGTGCGTGCCAGGGTCATGAGCTCGGCGGGTGTCAGGGCGCGAGCGCGCAGGAGCTTGTCAAGGGTGCCCGCATCGAGGGGCTCGTACCAGAGGCACAGCTGATCGGCGCTATCGGCGCTCTCACTAGTAACGGCGTGGAGCTTGGCGAGTCCGGGCGCGTTACGTAGAGCGGCGGCTACCTGCGGGGTCTGGACGTGCCTCTGGGCGGATGCATCCGTATTTTCCTCGAATCCGTACCCGTTGGCTGCCGCGCGCAGAGTGGGCGCGGCGGGAGCCAGCTGGGTGGAGGGAGCTACAGGGGTGGAGGGAGCAGGCGGGGCAGGCTGAGAAATGGTGCGCAGGGTGTAGCGTCCGGGGTGCGCGGAGGGTACGGAACGTACGGCGGGTGCGCTCTCGGTGGGTGCACTTGCGGTGGTTTCGCCCCGGTACTCGACAATCTGCAGGGTGGGTAGAGCCGGGTTGGCGATGCTTTCCAGAACGTGTGCTTCTTTGCTTCTCATACCATCATGTTATCAAATTACATCAAACAATATCTTTAAGCACACTAAAACAGTTCAAATACCCCAAAGAACCCCAAAGGTGAATTCAGGCATTTATCTGCTTATTCGCCCTTCCTCCCATTGAGCATACCCTCACGTAATATTCCGACGTGTTCGCTCATCACGTGATTCAGGGCGCCCTAATTTTCTTCCCTCCACCAGCAGTACTAAGGTAGAAAGTATGTCTGTGACGATTGAACGCGTGGGCTTCGCCCCGAACTATGTGAACTATGTTGAGTGCCTGGACGAGCAGTACCGCATCCACGATGAGGTGGCTAACCGCACCCGCCAGAATACGATTCTTCTGCTTGAGCACGAGGCAGTGATTACTGCCGGTAAACGCACCGAAGACCACGAGTACCCCGCAGACAAGTCCACCCCCGTCGTCAAGATTGACCGCGGCGGCAAGCTGACCTGGCACGGCCCCGGCCAGCTGACCGGCTACCCGATTCTGCGCCTGCCCGAGCCCATTGACGTGGTGGCGTATGTGCGCATTATCGAGGAAATCATCATTAACGTCCTTGCCGGTCTGGGCATTAAGGGTGAGCGCGTTGAGGGCCGTAGCGGCGTGTGGATTCTGGGCAACGGCATCACCCAGGACAAGAAGATCGCGGCACTGGGCATGCGCGTTTCCCGTAACACCACCATGCACGGCTTTGCGATTAACTGCTGCAACGACACCGCACCCTTCCAGCAGTTCATTCCCTGCGGCATTAGCGATGCGGGTGTTACCACTATTTCGGAGCAGCTGGGCCGCACCGTCACCCCCGCCGATATTTTGGAGCCGCTGGAGGCGGAGCTTCTGAAGTACCAGGACCGCCTGGCGGAGTCTTTCGAGCCCATTGCGGCGCAGGACTAAACGCAGGGTTAGACGCAGTCAAGAAGCATCGAACGGGCCGTACACGTAACGCGTCCGGCTTTGTTCGTCATATACGAAAATCAGTTTCACCTACGCCTGAGCGGGCGTAAAATAGAAGATGGCCCACCTGCACAGAGGGCACATCTAGACCAAGGAGAAGACTTTTGAGCACCGCACCTGAAGGACGCAAGCTACTGCGTGTGGAGGCCCGCAACGCTGAGGTTCCCATTGAGAAGAAGCCTCACTGGATTAAGACCAAGGCTATTGTTGGCCCCGAATACAACGAGATGCGCGAGCTGGCTCGCGGTCAGGGCCTGCACACCGTGTGTGAAGAGGCAGGCTGCCCCAATATTTACGAATGCTGGGAAGACCGTGAGGCAACCTACCTGATTGGTGGTTCCGAGTGCACCCGCCGTTGCGACTTCTGCAATATTGCGACCGGTAAGCCCGTTGCTGTTGACTACGCTGAGCCGTTCAAGGTTGCTAAGAACGTGAAGGTCATGGGTCTGCGTTACGCAACCGTGACCGGTGTTGCTCGTGACGATCTGGAAGACGGCGGTGCGTGGCTGTACGCAGAGACCACCCGCCAGATTCACAAGATGTGCCCGAACACCGGCGTTGAGATGCTCGTCCCCGACTTCAAGGGTGTTCCCGAGCATGTTCAGAAGGTGATTGACGCTAAGCCTGAGGTTTTCGCGCACAACCTGGAGACCGTCCCCCGTATCTTCCGTCAGATTCGCCCGGCGTTCCGTTACGAGCGTTCCCTGGATGTTATTACCCAGGCTAAGGAAGGTGGCATGGTCACCAAGTCCAACCTGATTCTGGGTATGGGCGAGACCGACGAGGAGATTTACGAGGCGCTGTGCGATCTGCACGATGCTGGTTGTGACATCATTACCCTCACCCAGTACCTGCGCCCCGGCCCGCTCTTCCACCCGATTGAGCGTTGGGTGAAGCCGCAGCAGTTCGTGGATTTTGCGAACATGGCTGAGGAGATTGGTTTCGCTGGCGTTATGGCGGGCCCGATGGTTCGTTCTTCGTACCGTGCAGGTCGCCTGTGGGCTCGTGCAATGCGTAAGAACGGCTACCCGATCCCTGAGAACCTTGCCCACATTGAGGGTGAGGGTGCAGCCCTGCAGGAAGCCTCCTCCCTGGTGGCTGCGGGCTACTAAGCCTTTTCAGAATCTTTCTGAGAGCGTTGAGGCTCCTCGAACCCGGTGTTCGTCCGGTGTTCGGGGAGCCTCCCCTTATGCCCCGCCCCTTGTGCGGGTAGGGTAAACTAGAAAAATTGCAGGCATACACTGCATCGTTACGTCACTATGGTTCCGTGAGCGTTTGAGGCGCTTCTCGGGGCCGCGGAAGAACCAGCCGAGGAAGAATCGTGGCAGATAAGCGCGAAGAGAAGAAAAAGAAGAAGGAACGCACTCCGGGCACTTTCGCCCAGATGAAGCAGGTCTACCAGATGACCAAGAAGTCCGACCCGAATATCGGTTGGATTCTGAGTCTGTCGGCTCTGGGTACCCTTTTGGTTTTCCTCCTCATCGGTATTGCCCTGGGTAACTGGATTACTTTCCTGATTCTGGGTCTGGGCGTTGCCGCTATTGTGGCGATGCTTCTGCTGGGTCGCCGCGCGCAGACTGCGGCTTTTGCTCAGATTGAGAACCAGCCCGGTCGTAGTGGTGCAGCGATGAACTCGGTGCGCCGCGGTTGGATTGTTGAGGAGCAGCCCGTTGCTGCGAACCGCAACCAGGATCTGGTGTTCCGTGCGCTGGGCCGTCCCGGTATTGTGCTGGTGACCGAGGGCCCTCACAGCCGCGTGAACTCGCTGGTGAACACTGAGAAGAAGCACCTGGCTCGTGTGGCTCCCGGTGTGCCGGTTCATGTGATTGAGACCGGTCACGATGAGGGTCAGGTTGAGCTCAAGGACGTTGTGAAGACTATGAACAAGCTTCCGAAGGCTCTGACTCAGCAGGAGATGCAGGTTGTTTCTGGTCGCCTGAGCACTCTGAACACTATGCGTAACCCGATGAATGGCCTGCCTAAGGGTGTTGACCCGATGCGTGCTCGTCCTGACCGTCGTGCGATGCGCGGCCGCTAAGCGAGGCGCTGATATAGGTTTTGAAGGCTCCGGCTCTTCCCGTGCGGGGAGGGCCGGAGCCTTTTGTGTCTGTGCCTTTTGTGTCGGGGCCTTTTTGCGCCCGGTTATTGCTCTGTTGCCGGCATTTCTGTTGGCGCTGCTGCTGGCATTGATATTGGCTTTATTAGAGGGCGGTAGCGCGGCGCTGTGTGTCGTAAGACAACCAAGATGTAACTCCTTTCCAGGATTTGTAACATTACCGAAACACGATAGTCACGCACGCGCAAAAAATAACCACTATGCTTGATATGTCACAGGGTTTTGCCCGCGGCCAAAAACTAAACCAAAGACTGAATGTGATGAGGGAAGATACCCTCCTGCACCGTCAGTCGAACAAGGAGCAGTCCTCATGTTTACCAGCCCCCAGGAAGTTCTCGACTTTATCAAGAACGAAGAAGTAGTCTTCGTTGATATCCGATTCACCGACATGCCCGGCGTGCAGCAGCACTTCAACCTGCCCGCTAAGGCGATTGATGACGATTTCTTCGTCAACGGCCAGCTTTTTGATGGCTCCTCCATTCGCGGCTTCCAGGGCATTGCAGAGTCCGACATGCAGCTGATTCCCGACGTTCAGTCCGCGTACGTTGACCCCTTCCGCATTGAGAAGACCCTGGTCATCATCTGCTCCATCGTGAACCCCCGCACCGGCGAGCCCTACCACCGTGACCCCCGCGGTGTCGCTGAGCGTGCCGAGGCGTACCTGCAGTCCACCGGCATTGCAGACACCGCATTCTTCGCATCCGAGGCTGAATTCTTCGTCTTCGAGGACGTCCGCTACCAGGTCGAGCCGAACTCCGTGTTCTACAAGATCGACTCCGATGAGGCACCCTGGAACACCGGCCGGAAGGAAGAGGGCGGCAACCTGGGCAACAAGACCCCCGTCAAGGGCGGCTACTTCCCCGTCTCCCCCGTCGACAAGCAGGCTGACCTGCGTGACGCAATGTGCGTAGCAATGGACGAGGTTGGCCTTGAGGTTGAGCGTAGCCACCACGAGGTGGGCGCAGCCGGCCAGGCAGAAATCAACTACAAGTTCGACACCCTCACCAAGGCTGCTGACGACCTGCTGAAATTCAAGTACGTCATCAAGGGCACCGCAGACGCATGGGGCAAGTCCGTAACCTTCATGCCTAAGCCCGTGTTCGGTGACAATGGCTCCGGTATGCACTGCCACCAGTCGCTGTGGCAGGACGGCGAGCCTCTCTTCTACGATGAGCGCGGCTACGCTAACCTCTCTGACACCGCACGCTGGTACATTGGCGGTCTGATTGAGCACTCCTCTGCTGTTCTGGCATTCACCAACCCGACCGTGAACTCTTACAAGCGTCTGGTTCCCGGCTACGAGGCTCCCATCAACATGGTGTACTCGCAGGGTAACCGTTCCGCCGGTATCCGCATCCCGATTACCGGCACCAACCCGAAGGCTAAGCGCCTGGAGTTCCGCGCACCGGACCCCTCCGCTAACCCCTACTTCGCGTTCGCTGCTCAGCTGATGGCTGGTCTGGACGGTATCCGTAACCGCATCGAGCCGCCGGCACCGATCGATAAGGACCTGTACGAGCTGCCCGCCGAAGAGGCTAAGGACATCAAGAAGGCTCCGGCTAACCTGGAGGAAGCTCTGGCGGCTCTGGAGGCTGACCACGACTTCCTGCTCGAGGGCGGCGTCTTCACCGAGGACCTGATTCAGGCTTGGATTGACTACAAGCGTAAGAACGAGCTGGAGCCGCTCTCGCTGGTTCCGCACCCGCTTGAGTACCAGCTGTACTACGGCGTCTAATCTTTCTTCCTGAACGGTGCCCCTTGTAGGGGGTGCGTTCTGGAGAACAGGCAACGGCCTATATGTTCCTCTGGGAACGTATGGGTCGTTGTTGTGTGCTCGGGCATATCTCTACGGATTTCTATCTTGCTGTAGCACTTTTGGCGACAGTACGTGTCCAATATTTTTCTGCTTCGTTGAGCCTCGTGTATCTTAGTTGCGCTTAGAGCGGCTCTAAGGGCTAAGCTGTTGGTGCTGGCGTTCCCTCCCTTTTTGTCGTGCAACCGGAGGGAATGCCAGTCTATTTTTATGCCCTTGTGCAGTTGACTGCTTTCAGCACTCTAGAGGCCACATCATAAGATGTTGTACCCGCTAGTCCCGGGGTTCTTCCTGCACGGGCGTACAATGAAAGTGCGTGCGCCCGGCCTGCGTCACCTACGAATTCCTAGAGAAACGACATCACACGCCGTGTTCTCCCCGACGCCCTTCCCCTTTTTAGCATCAGTTAGGGCGAGTATCGCCGATGACCGACCGACCCGTCTGACGCCGCATCCACTGTAACGAGGAGAAATCTCATGGCATATCAGCCGACCATCCTAAACGGTGAAACTGTTTTCCGTAACGAAGTTTTTCAGACCGGCCTCATGTCCCAGCTGCTGGACGGCATCTACGATGGCGAGATGACCATCGGTGAGCTCCTGAGCCACGGCAACTTCGGTGTGGGTACCTTCAACGGCCTCGACGGCGAAATGGTCGTCCTCGACGGCGTCTGCTACCAGGTGCGCCACGACGGCTCCGTATCCCTGCCCGACCTGCGCCAGCAGACCCCCTACGCCGTGGTCACCAACTTCGTGCCCATGATTAAGCGCGAACTACCGCATAACCTACTCCGTAAGTCTGCCTCGCAGATTCTGGATGACTTCACCGTCTCCAAGAACTACATGTACGCCATCAAGATTTACGGCGAGTTCGAATGGGTCCGCACCCGCACCGTCATCAAGCAGGAGAAGCCCTACCCGAAGATGGTTGCGGCCACCGAGAACGAGGACATTGTCCAGTTCGATAACGTGACCGGCACGATTGTTGGCTTCCGCACCCCGATCTACGAGCAGGGCATCTCGGTGCCCGGCTGCCACGCCCACTTTATCGATGATGAGCGCGTTCAGGGCGGCCACGTGGTCGACTTCAAGCTGCGCTCGGCAAAGGTCGAGATTTGCCCCGGTACCGGCCTGCAGCTGCACCTGCCGCTGACCCCCGAGTTCTCCTCCGCTAACCTCTCCCCCGAGGACCTGGCTGAGCAGATCTCCAAGGCTGAAAAGCACTAAGCTTCTTTCCCGCCGGAACATAGCAACGGGATATAGCAACGAAGGAGCCGCCCTCTACAAATCTGTAGAGGGCGGCTCCTTCGTGTTTATACGCGCTGTAAACGGCGCTTACGCCTCGGGCACGAACTCGCCGTGGCCGCGCTCGCGCAGGGCGGCACGCACCTTCTCAGCGGCCGCATCCAGCTCTTCGGCGGTCGCATCCTTCTTCGCGTTAGCGGGATCGTAGTCAGCCATGCCGTCAGCCGGGAACAGGTGGATGTGGGTGTGCGGAACGTCGAAGCCCGCAATCATCAGAGCCACACGGTCCTTATCAAACGCCTGATCCAGGGCACCAGAAATCTTGTGCGCCACAGCGAACAGGTGCGCTGCCAGCTCAGCCGGCAGGTCGGGCCAACGGTCGACCTCAGCGCGGGGAACGAGCAGCAGGTGACCTTCCGACAGAGGCATGATGTCCATGAACGCCACGCATTGATCGTCCTTCCAGACGAAACGACCCGGGATTTCGCCATCAATAATCTTGGTAAAAATTGTGCTCACAATACTCTCCTTCATGCGCCGTCATCGGCGCGTTTGAAGCTCAACGGTCAGGCTTACGCCTCAACCTCAATACTCTCACCGGGGTTCAGGTGCTTCAGCTCAGTGCCGTACTTCGCACCGAAGTTCGTCACCAGGCCTTCAATAATGCCGGTGCCATTCTGATTAATCATGCCGTTGTGAATCGGAACCACACGCTGCGCGCCGGTCGCAATCACAAAATCGATGACTTCCTGAACCTTCGACCAGGGGGCGTGAATCGGCACCAGGACGGTATTTGCACGCACGCGGTGAGGAACCACCAGCGAGTCACCCGGGTGGTACACGGCACCGTTAATCAGGTAACCAACGTTAGCGATGGTCTGAATCAGCGGGTGAATCAGGGCGTGCTGACCGCCGTAGGTCTTCACCTCAAAACCGGGGATGCTGAACTCAGAATCAGAGGAAACAACGGTAACCTCGGCAGCAGGCACAGCCTCCTTGATGACCTGGGCTACAGCCTCGGGAGCCCAAATCTTCAACGGGTTCTGCGACTCGGCGCGCTGAGCAATCAGCGGCAGCACCGACGGGCCATCAAAATGGTCCGGATGCGCGTGAGTCACGAACAGGTAATCGGCGCCTTCCAGCGCGGTGGCGTGTTCGCCTTCTGCGGCAAAGTTGCCGGGGTCAAGAACGAGGGTGCGCCCCTCATTCTCAAGGCGGATACATGAGTGGGTGTACTTCGTCATCTTCATAGTTTTAGTCTACCGCGAACCTCCGCACCTACCCCGAGGCGGCTTCAACTTTTGAGATAAAGCGCAAATCAACCACCTTTTGAACGCCTCTGGTGTAAAGTCGTAAGACAAGATCAACCACACAATGAGGCGAATTTCCGTCCCGAAAGGTTCAGCAATGGACACTCATATTCCCGTACGGAGAATTACGAAGCCCGCCGAAGCCCGAAATACCCGCCAGCGTCGCATCATCAAGGCGACCATGGAAGAGCTCGGCGATTTCATCTCAGCACAGGATCTGCACCTGACCCTCGCGAACCGCAAGGAACAGGTCTCTCTCGCAACCACCTACCGCGTGCTGCAGTCGCTGGCTAACGCCGGTGAGCTCGACTCGGTCAAGGGCGTTGAGGGTGAGACCCTGTACCGCCACTGCCGGGTGAAAGATCACCACCACCACCTGCTCTGCCGCCGATGCGGCACCGCCATTGAGCTAGAAGCACCCGCCCTCGAGGACTGGGCACTGGCTATGGGTAAGCAGCACGGCTTCTCGGAGCTGGAGCACGTGGTTGAAGTGACCGGTTACTGCCCGGACTGCACTTTGGCACGTCGCGAGGAAGAATCGCAGGGCGGCGCTGCACGCTAACGTTGCAGGCTAAGCCGCAACCTCTAAGCCCCTCATTCTGAGGAGCTCTCCCCCACCGGGGAAAACCTTCTCAACGAAGGATACGGCGCCTTCAAAGATTTTCGACGCCGCTACAGCACGACACACAGGGCATCAGGACAAGGCAACACAACGCCACACAGGTTGAGCCCGCATTGCGCACCGGGTACATGACCCGTAGCGCTAACACAGCACGACAACGAAAGAGCCCCACCTCATTCCCGAGGTGGGGCTCTTTCTATAGGTCTTATGCCTTCTCAGCCAGCTGGCGGCCCGACGCGCTATGGCGGCGCTTCACGCCACCAATCACACGGCACACCACGTAAATCAGGAAGGAAATACTGGTCACGTAGGGGCTAATCGGCAGCGAACCGGCAAGAGCCAGCAGAATACCGCCCACAATAGACGCCTCCGCAAACAGCACCGACAGAATCAGGGTGCGTACCGGAGATGCCGTTACCTGCATCGCCGCAGCCGCCGGAGTAATCAGCAGCGCCAGCACCAGCAGCGAACCGACCACCTGCACCGACAGCGCCACAGCAATACCCAGAATCACCATGAACACCAGGGACAGGAAGCGCATCGGCACGCCCTTAGCGCGCGCGACCTCCGGGTCCAGGGAAGCAAAGCTCAGCGGACGCCACACCATCACCAGCAGGGAAATAATAACCACCGCACCAATAATCATGGTGTGCAGCTGGTCGGCATCCACGGACACGATCTGACCGGTCAGCAGACCAAACTTATTCGCGCTACGGCCCTGGTACAGGGAGAGGAAGAGAATACCCAAGCCCAAGCCGAACGGCATGAGCGCACCAATGACCGAGTTCGAATTGCTCGCCTTAGAGCCCAGAAAGGCAATCAGCAGAGCCGAGGCAATCGAACCGACCATGGAGCCGGTCACCACGTCATAGCCGAGCAACAGGGCAAGGGCGGCACCCGCGAAAGACATTTCAGAGACGCCGTGCACCGCAAAGGCATGGTCGCGCATCATCACAAAAATACCGACGAAACCACCGATAAGGCCCAGAACAGCGCCAGCAAAAATGGAGTTCTGCAGCATCTGCAGCAGCTCGCCGTAGCGGTCAAAAACGAAGATACGGGAGAGCAAATCATTCTGCGCGGCGGCAACCGGTGCCAGAGCGGGGAGGGAAGCAAGAATGGTCATCGTGTGGTTCCTCCCGGAAGGTGTAGAGTGCGCTGCGGTTCGGAGAGACCAGACTTCAGGTGGGAACCGTGAATGTTCTGGTCGGTGCCCTCAATATGGCAGTGGTCGCTGGCGTGAGTCTCACCCACCACCACGTAACGGCCATTAGACTTGAGCACGCTCACCGGGGTTCCGTACAGGGAGGTGAGAGTCTCACTGGTCATGACCTCTTCCACCGAGCCGACAGTGAAACGACCGTTTGCCAGGTAGAGCACACGATCCACATGCTCAATGATGGGGTTGATTTCATGGGTCACGAACACCACCGCCACGCCGCGTTCACGGTTGAACCGGTGAATCAGCTCAGCCACCGCGTACTGGTGGTTGAGGTCCAGGGAGAGTAGCGCCTCGTCAGCCAGCAGAATCTTCGGGTCGTTCGCGAGCGCCTGGGCGATACGCAGGCGCTGCTGCTCACCGCCGGAGAGCAGCCCCACCGGCACATTTGCGTATTCGGTCGCGCCGACGGCTTCGAGGAGTTCGTCAACCTTGGCGCGGTATTTGCGGCCGTGCAGGCGGATGCCCCAGCGGTGCCCGTCCACGCCAAGTCCCACGAGGTCGCGGGCGCGCATCGGGGTGGAGGTGGGGATGGACTTCTGCTGCGGTACGTAGCCGACGCCGGCGTTGCCCAGACGTGCGGGTTTGCCGAGCACAGAGATGTCTCCGGCGTTGAGTCCGGTCAGGCCGAGAACGACTTTGAGGAAGGTGGACTTGCCGGAGCCGTTGGGTCCGAGCACAGCGAAGTATTCGCCTGCGCCAATGTCGAGGGTTAGATCTTTCCAGAGGGTGCGGGCCCCGAAAGCGAGGCTACCCCCGCGAATGGAAATCGCGGGGGCGGCACCGTTATTGTTGTCAGTCACTTAGGAGAGCGCCTTTTCGAGGTTGCTGACGTTGGTCTTCATCCATGCCAGGTAGTTGGTGTTTTCCGGCAGGGTTTCGGTGAAGGATACGTAGTTCACCGAGGCGTCCTTAGCTGCCTGCAGCACCTCGTTGGTCTGGGAGGTGGAGGTCTGCTCGTTGTAGGCGAGTAGCTGGACCTTCTTCTCGGTGACCATGTCCTTGGTTTCCTTCAGGACGAGTGCGGGGACGTCGTTGCCGGCTTCTGCCGCCTCAGCGAATTCGCTGGGGGTTGCGTTCTCTGCGCCGGTGGAGGAAATCAGGTAGTCCGGCACGGGCTCGGTGGACAGGTACTTCTTACCTTCACCGGCGATTGCCTTGGCGGTGGTGTCCAGTGCGTCCAGTTCCTTGGAGAAGGTGGATGCGTTGGTGCGGAACGTCTCAGCGTGTGCGGAGTCGAGGCCTGCGAGCTCTTCAGCGATCTTCTGGGCGACCTTCTTCATGGTTTCGAAGTCGTACCAGAGGTGCTCGTTGAACTCGTGTGCGTGGGCGTGGTCGCCGCCGTCTTCGTGGTGTTCGCCGCCGCGGTGGTCCTCGACCAGGTGGGTGTATTCGGCGTCGGTGAGCTTGCCGCTGACCTTGACCGCGTTCACGATCTTCTGGGAGGCGTTGTCCTTGCCGGCGAGGTCTTCGAGGAACAGGTCGTAGCCTGCGCCGTTGATGACGATCAGGGAAGCGTCCTTTGCCTTGAGGCGGTCGGCGCTGGTGGCTTCGTAGGAGTGGGGGTCGGTGCTGGTGGAGGCGATGAGTGCGGTGACCTCAATGTAGTCGCCGCCGACCTGCTTGGCGATGTCTGCGTAGACGTCGGTGGAGGCGACGACCTTCACCTTGCCATTGTTGGAGCCAGCCGAGGAGGACGAACCGGAGGAGGTGCTGTTCTCGGTTGCGCAGCCTGCCAGTAGCAGGGAGGACGCGGCGAGTGAGCCCATTGCGGTGAGGAAGTGCTTGCGGGTGATCTTCGGGTGCGACATGAGGGCTCTCTTTCGGTTCGTTCTAGTCTGTAGGTTCCTTAACTACATCATGCGCACACCCGTATAAACAACTCTTTATTGTTGTCATTTGGGTGCTGTTAGGCAACCCTTTTCCCTGTTAGTAGCTTATGCAACAGGGATAGTTAGCTCAGCCTACTGCGCTCCCCCACCGCTACTTTATACTGCCGCTTCATCCCGCCGCCTGAGACCACCCCTTGGGAGCACCCATAAGCCGTTTTTGACCGCAAAACAGCCCGCCCCGCGCCCTCCTTGACGAGGGCGCCGGGCGGACTGTGCGTTCAAAGATTCTCCCGTTTTATTCGGGATATCTCACGATGCGGTTACTGTGCTTCATGCGGCTACTGGGCTTCGCGCGCCTGCTGGCGGCGTAGACGCTCACGCACCGCATCCTGGGTGGTGTCGTTGATTTCGCCGACGAGCTCCTCCAGCACGTCTTCGAGGAAGACCACGCCGAGGGTTACGCCTTGTTCATCCATAACCTGCGCGATATGGGTTCGACTGCGCTGCATGGAGGCGAGCGCGTCGTCAATATCGGTGGTCGGGGTGAGCGTGTCCAGGGAACGCAGCTTGTACCAGGGGAAGGGCTCCTCGAACCGCTCGGGGGCGATGGCGAGGGCATCCTTCACGTGCAGGTAGCCCATGTAGGTTCCGTCGCTGTCGGTAATGACGAAGCGGGAGTAGCCGCTGCGTGCCACAGCGCGTTCCAGTTCGGCGGGGGTGCTGCCGAAGGGCAGGGTGACGAGCTTATCGCCGGGCACCATGATTTCGTAGACGTCCTTCTCGGTGAATTCGAGGGCGCTTTCAATCACGCCGGCGTCGTCTTCCACGGTGCCTTCCGCGGTTGAGGTTGCCACGATGGTCTGCAGCTCGCCCAGGGTGAAGGTGGAGGCGACTTCGTCCTTCGCTTCGACCTTCATGAGCGCCAGCAGCTTATTGGACAGGTTGTTCAGCAGGGCGACCACGGGGGCGAAAATCTTGGAGATGGTCACCAGGGGCGGCACAATCCAGAGAGCCACGCCGCGGGCGGCGAGGGTCACGGCTGCGTTCTTGGGAACCATCTCGCCGAAAATCACGTGCAAGTAGGTGACCAGAATCAGGGTGATACCGAAGGCGATTACGTCCACGATCGCGTGGGGCAGGCCGACCAGGTGCAGGGGCACCTCCAGCATGTGGTGCAGTGCCGGTTCTGAGACGTTCAGAATCAGCAGCGAGCAGATGGTGATGCCCAGCTGGCAGGTGGCGAGCATGAGCGAGACGTTTTCTAGCGCGTAGATGACGGTCTGCGCTCGCTTGTTGCCTTCTTCGGCGAGCGGTTCGATTTGTGCTCGTCGGGTGGACATGATGGCGAATTCACCGGCGACGAAGAAGGCGTTTCCGGCGAGCAGGATGACGAGCAGTGCGATGGCTACCCAGTCGTTCATGCGTTGCCTCCCTTCTCGGTCTGTTCCTGTGCACTAGTGGCGGGCGTGGGGGTGAATCGGATGCGGTCCACGCGGCGGCCTTCAAGGGTGTCAACGCGCAGGGTGCCGCCGGGTACGGGGACGCTGTCGCCTACTTCGGGGATGCGTCCGAGCCGTTCCATCATGAAGCCGCCGACGGTTTCGTATTCGGGGCTTTCCTCAACCTCAAGCCCGGGGATGAGGGTGTTGATTTCGTCGGGGCGGCGCAGGCCGGAGAACACCCAGTCGCCGTTGCCGTAGCGTAGGGGACGTTCGGTGCGGCCGCGGTCGTGTTCGTCGGAGACTTCGCCGACGATTTCTTCGACGAGGTCTTCGAGGGTTGCGATGCCGGCGGTTCCGCCGTATTCGTCGAGGACCACGGCGAGCTGCAGGGCGCCCTGGCGTAGCTGGGTGAGTAGCGCATCCAGGTGCAGGGTTTCGGGAACCTGTAGCACGTCTTCTGCGAGGGCGCCGGCTTCGAGGGTTTCGCGAACCTCCGGGGGCACGCCGACTGCCTTTTTCACGTGTACGACGCCCACGATGTTGTCGTGGTCGCTCTTGTAGAGCGGGAATCGGGAGTGGCCGGTGGAGCGTGCCAGCTTGATGACTTCGGCAACGGGGGCGGTGTCTTCGAGCATGGCGACCTGGCCGCGCGGGGTCATGACTTCGGAGGCGGTCAGCTCGGAGAAGCGCAGGGTGCGGTCCACGAAGCGTGCCGCGTCGGAGTCGAGGGTGCCTTCTTCTGCGGAGCGGCGCACCATGGAGGAGAGCTCTTCGGGGGTGCGTGCGGCGGAGAGTTCTTCTTTGGCTTCCATGCCGAAGCGTCCGAGGATCCAGTTGGCGGAGCCGTTCATGATGCGCACGAGCGGGGACATGACGCGGGTGAAGGCGAGCTGCGCGGGGGCGACTCGACGCGCCACATCGTAGGGTTCGGCGATAGCGAGGCCCTTGGGCAGCAGCTCGCCGACGACCATGGAGAGCAGGGTCGCGATGAGCATCGCCAGCACCAGGGTGAATACGTCGGTCACGCTGGTGGGCAGACCCAAGCTGCTGATGGCGCCGGTGGTGAGCGCCTTGATGGCAGCGTCGAGGGTGTAACCGGTCAGCAGCGTGGTGATGGTGATGCCGATCTGGCAGCTGGAGAGCTGAGTAGAGAGCGTCTTGAGGCAGCGCAGGACGGCGTCGGCTGCTTTATCGCCGGAGTCCTTTGCCTGCTGCACGGTGGCGGTTTCGAGCGCCACGAGTGAGAACTCTACAGCAACGAAGAAGCCCGTTCCCAGGATGAGCAGCAGGCCGATGAGCAGGAGGATTAGATCCACTCAGCCACCGCCTCCATCGACTGGTGTGCTGCGCCTTGGGCTTGGCGGGGTAGCCCCGCAGCCAGGCTGTCCAGATGCTGAGCATCGGAGGTGGTGTTTTTGGGTGTTACAGTGCCGTGTTGTGCAGAGTACGCGGGCAGTATTCTGCGCTGGCTAGTAGTCAGAGTCTTACTCAAAGGGTCATCCATACCCCATATTTTAGCGAAGGTTTCGTCTCTTCCCAGTGCTGTAGAGTGCCTGCTCACAAGCACAAGACAGCACTTGTTGCACACGCGGCTCATTGCTAATCCGTAAGAGTGAAAAATTGCATTGCGGATATGGCGCGATGAGCTGGAAAGTTCACCGTGCTTCTCTTTACACTTATACATAGGAGCATGAGTGTGCCGCCATGCAAGCGGATGAACCCCGACGTTCACGGCACGCTAGGCAGGTTTGTACGGTGCACACCCCGCACATACAGCCACCATCTTAGGCGATGCGCACATGCTCAGCGTGATGATTCGCCCCTCGAAGACGCGGGTCGTCTATGCCGGGGAGAGTCCCGGACGCGACGGATAAATTCACACTAATTGGAAGAGGCGTTTAACGTGCCAAATCTGCCAGAACATCTGGTGCCTGAGGAATTTGCCGGTAACGAATGGTTCGTTGAAGAACAGTACGAGCGTTACCAGAAGGACAAGAACCTCGTGGACCCTTCATGGTGGCCCATTTTTGAGACCATCGACAAGGCGCTGGGAGGCGCCGGTACCGCTAGTGCAGCTCCTGCTGCGGCACCCGCCGCACCGGCTGCACCTGCCGCACCTGTAGCAACTCCCGCCCCCGCGGCACCGAAGCCTGCGGCTGCGCCTGCTAACCCCACCCCTCCCGCTGCTACCAAGAAGGCTGAACCTGTGGAACCTGCTGAAGACAAGATTGTCCCCCTCCGCGGCCCTGCTAAGGCAGTTGTCACGACCATGGAAGAGTCGCTGACTGTCCCCACCGCAACCACCGTTCGTGCGGTCCCCGCAAAGCTGCTCATTGAGAACCGTGCTGCCATCAACAAGTACCTGGCAAGCACCCGCGGCGGCAAGGTCTCCTTCACCCACCTGATTGGTTACGCAGTAATTCGCGCAGTGGCAGCGATGCCTTCGATGAACGTGACCTACGGTGTGGACGAGAAGGGCAAGCCCGTTGCAATCCACAACGCACACGTGAACTTTGGTCTGGCTATTGACCTGCCCCGCCCCGATGGTTCCCGTAACCTGGTCGTTCCGAACCTCAAGGGTGCTGAGCAGCTGAGCTTCCGCGAGTTCTGGGATGCGTACAACGACATCGTTAAGCGTGGCCGTAACGGCGCGCTGACCATTGAGGACTTCCGCGGCACCACTGTTTCGCTGACCAACCCCGGTGGTATTGGTACCGTCCACTCGGTGCCCCGCCTCTCCAAGGGCCAGGCAGCCATCATCGGTGTGGGTGCGCTGGAGTACCCGGCTGAGTTCCGTGGTCTGTCCGAGAAGCTCATCACCCAGCAGGGTCTGTCCAAGATCATCACCCTGACCAGCACTTACGACCACCGCGTCATTCAGGGTGCAGGTTCCGGTGAGTTCCTGAAGCTGGTTGAGCACTACCTGCTCGGCGGCGACGACTTCTACGACGCAATCTTCCGCGACCTGAAGGTTCCTTTCGAGCCGGTTCGTTGGGCACGCGACAACCACGTCGATGACGCTCACGAGATTTCCAAGGTTGCACGTATCCAGCAGCTGATTCACGCGTACCGCGTGCACGGCCACCTGACCGCAGCAACCAACCCCGTTGGTTACAAGATGCGTTCGCACCCGGACCTGAAGCTGGAGAACTACGGCCTGACCCTGTGGGATCTGGACCGCGTCTACCCGACCGGTGGCTTCGGCGGTTCCGAGCGTCTGCCGCTGCGCACCATCCTGGAGCGCCTGCACGAGGCATACTCCGGCTCTCTGTCCGTTGAGTACATGTACTCTGAGGACCCCGAGGTTCGCGCATGGTTCCAGGAGCGCCTGGAGCGCGGCGTTGCTAAGCCCACCCGCGAGGAGCAGCTGCGTGTTCTCTCCAAGCTGGTTGAGGCTGAGGCATTCGAGAACTTCCTGCAGACCAAGTACCTGGGTCAGAAGCGTTTCTCCCTGGAGGGCGGCGAGTCCCTGATTCCGCTGCTGGACGCTGTTCTGGACAAGGCAGCTAACAACGACCTGAAGGGCGTTGCCATTGGTATGGCACACCGCGGTCGCCTGAACGTGCTGACCAACATTGCTGGTAAGTCCTACGCTCAGATTTTCCGTGAGTTCTCCGGCACCGCAGCACCCTACGAGGGTGGCTCCGGTGACGTGAAGTACCACCTCGGTACCGAGGGTGTCTTCACCTCCGATTCCGGTAAGCAGACCCAGGTTTACGTGGCTGCTAACCCCTCGCACCTTGAGGCTGCAAACACCGTGCTCGAGGGTATCGTCCGCGCTAAGCAGGACGTCTACCGCGAGCAGGGCGTTGAGGGCCACCCGGTTCTGCCGATCCTGATTCACGGTGACGCAGCGTTCGCTGGCCAGGGTATCGTCATGGAGACCCTGCAGATGGCTGACCTGAAGGCGTACACCACCGGCGGCACCGTGCACGTTGTGGTGAACAACCAGATTGGCTTCACCACCCTGCCGAACGACGGCCGCACCGCAACCCACGCTACCGACATTGCGCGCATGACTAAGGCTCCGGTCTTCCACGTCAACGCTGATGACCCGGACGCAGTGGTTCGCGCCGCACGCCTGGCATTCGAGTACCGTGAGCGCTTCGGTCGCGACGTTGTCATTGACCTGATTTGCTACCGCCGCCGCGGTCACAACGAGGCTGACGATCCGTCGATGACCCAGCCGAAGATGTACCAGGATATTGACGTCCTGCCCTCGACCCGCACCCTGTACGCACAGGACCTGGTCGGTCGCGGCGATGTCTCTCAGGAAGAGGCAGACGAAGTTCTGGACTCCTACCACTCGAAGCTGGACGCTATCTTCGTCGAGACTCAGTCTTCGGCACCGGCTCCTGCTGGCGCGCACGTTTCCGGTCTGGAACTGCCCGCATCCCAGCAGAACACCGAGGTCGTTCACGGCGGTAAGACTGCAATTTCCCGTGAGACTCTGCAGCACATCGCTGATGCGTTCGGTAAGGAGCCCGAGGGCTTCACCGTCCACAAGAAGCTGAAGAAGCTCATGGAGCAGCGCGTTGAGATGGGCCGCACCGGCAACGTGAACTGGGGTATGGGTGAACTGCTCGCCTTCGGTTCGCTGCTGATGGAGGGCACCGACGTTCGTATGAGCGGTCAGGATGTTCAGCGCGGTACCTTCGTTCAGCGTCACGCTGTTCTGCACGACCACATCACTGATGAAGAGTGGTCGCCGCTGGAGCACCTCTCTGAGGACCAGGGCAAGTTCCGTATCTACAACTCCTTCCTCTCTGAGTACGGCGTTCTCGGCTTCGAGTACGGCTACTCGGTGGAGCGCCCCGACTCGCTCGTGGTGTGGGAGGCTCAGTTCGGTGACTTCGCAAACGGCGCTCAGACCATCATTGATGAGTTCGTGTCTTCCTCCGAGCAGAAGTGGGGCCAGCGCTCCTCGCTGGTTATGCTGCTTCCTCACGGCTACGAGGGTCAGGGTCCTGACCACTCCTCGGCTCGTGTTGAGCGTTACCTGCAGCTGTGCGCTGAGAACAACATGACTGTTGCATGCCCCTCGACCCCGGCTTCGCACTTCCACCTGTTGCGTCGCCACTCTCAGCACCGTCCGTACAAGCCGCTCGTGGTGATCAGCCCCAAGCAGCTGCTGCGTCTGAAGGCTGCTGCGTCCTCCATCGAGGACTTCACCGAGGGTTCGTTCCAGCCGGTGATTGGTGACCGTTCGGGTATCAACCCGGCTCAGGTTGAGCGTGTGGTCTTCGTATCCGGTCGTCTCTACTACGATCTGGAAGCTGAGCGCGAGCGCCGCGGCGACACCAAGACCGCTATTGTCTCGGTGGAGCAGCTGTACCCGCTACCCGAGCAGGAGATCAAGGAGCAGCTGGCTCTGTACTCGAACGCTACCGACATTGTGTGGGCTCAGGACGAGCCTGCTAACCAGGGTCAGTGGCCGTTCATGGCTCTCAACCTGCAGCCGCTGCTCGACCGCCGCATGCGCCTGGCTTCCCGCCCCGCAGCTGCTTCCCCGGCTGCCGGTACCGGTAAGCTGCACGCAGCTGAGGCTGAGGCTCTGCTCAAGCAGGTCTTCGAAGGCTAAGGTCTTCGAAGGCTAAG
>NZ_KV812882.1:335065-446851 GCF_001813565.1 Rothia sp. HMSC068E02 | reverse complement strand
TCGAAGGCTAAGGTCTTCGAAGGCTAAGGTCTTCTACAGCTAATCGGCTCATGATTTAGCTCTTCAAAACCCGTCTTCCCGTCAGATGTTTCTGGCGGGCAGACGGGTTTTTTAGTCTCGGATGCTTACCGGATAGGGTATTAAGTTCGAAAAGAGGCCGGTAAGCGCTTATCCTAGATATGAAGACTATTACTCACGTGCCTTGCCGCCTCTCACGGCGGGCGCATCCTGCTGAAGAAAGAATTCCGTGGAGCAACGCAATATTCGAATTGTGGCAGTCGGCGATGACCTGCTCGCCGGTGTTGGCGACCCCCGTACCCTCGGCTGGTTTGGCCGCGTTATGGCGCGCACCCCGCAGACCACCGCATCCATTGCGGCATATAACCTTGCCGCCCCCAATGAAGGTAGCGAGCAGCTGAATGCACGCTGGTTCGAGGAGGCGCGCCGCCGCTTCGTTCCCGGTGCTGATAACCGCCTCATTATTGCTCCGTCGACCTTTGACATTGATTTGGGTCTGACCAGCGCTCGTTCGCGTTTGAACCTGGCGAACATTGTGGACATGGCGTCGCAGAACAACATTAAGGTTCTGGTTGTTGGTCCGCCGCCGACCCTGGACGCTGAGCGTAACCGCCGTATCGCTGACCTTTCGGCGGCGTACGCGGATGTGGTGACCCGCCGTAACCACGTGTACGTGGATACGTTCAACCCGCTGCTTCACCACGAGCAGTGGCGCAACGACCTTGCCGCTAATGACGGCCGCCCGGGTCAGTCCGGTTACGGTCTGATGGCGTGGCTGGTTCTGCACCGCGGCTGGTACAACTGGCTGAACATTCCTGAGCACGGCTAAGAGCCTGCTCCCCCGGCTGGGGTTGTGAGCTGAGGCGAAGAAAGTTCGTGTTTTTTAGCTCATATCCCGGTTCCAAGATGCAATCATGCCGTTTCTATGAAAAAATAGACGGCGTTGCCCTTATAGCGTGGGCCACCGGTTTTCGGTGACCGCCTCTGCTAGGGCAGGTAATAGGGGGCACGCACCGCGAAGGTGGGGCGTGCATCCATGAACACTATAAGGAGGCTCTGATGAGCAAGCGCGGTCGTAAGCGCAAGGACCGTCGTAAGGGCGGCGCAAACCACGGTAAGCGCCCCAACGCATAAGGTATCTTGCATACACTTTAAAACCCCGGCGTTTCGGATATTATTCGGACCCGGGGTTTTGCTTTACCCGCAGATGTTTGTGCGCATTCTGCGGAATAAAGAGAAGAATTCTACGTTATGGAAGTGAACGCCTGGCGCGTTCCTGTAGAGGAGAAACATGGCTGAAACCAACACCGCGGCGGATACCCGCGAGCTACGCGAACGCTTTACCGCGGACGCTATGCAGTATGTGGATCAGCTCTACGCTGCTGCCCTGCGGATGAGCCGCAACTCTGCCGATGCTGAAGACTTGGTGCAGGAAACCTACATGAAGGCTTTTGCTTCGTACCACCAGTTCACCGAGGGTACGAACCTGAAGGCGTGGCTGTACCGCATCCTGACGAATACGTACATCAATTTGTACCGTAAGCGTCAGCGTGAGCCGCAGCAGTCTCAGGGTGAGACGGTGGAGGATTGGCAGCTGGCTCAGGCCGGTGAGCATGATGCGGTGGGTCTGCGTTCTGCTGAAGCGGAGGCGCTGAGTGCCCTGCCGAATACGGAGGTTCGTGAGGCTCTGAACGAGCTCTCTGAGGATTTCCGCATGGTGGTGTACTACTCCGATGTGGAGGGGTTCGCGTACAAGGATATTGCGGAGATTCTGGATATCCCTCTGGGCACGGTGATGTCTCGTCTGCATCGTGGCCGCCGTATTCTGCGTGAGAAGCTGCTTGATTATGCACGTGAGAACGGTCTGCGTCCGTCGACCATCGCAAAGGCAGAAGCGAAGGCTGAGGCAAAAGCAGCCGCGAAGGCGAGCACTAAGGGGCAGCCGGCAAAGGCTACCAAGGGCACTAAGGCGGCCAAGGGCGTAAAGTCCCCGCCGGCGGGCTCTGGCTCCGAGGCGCCTGCAGATTCTTAGCTTCGCTCTTCTACACGTGAGCTAGCCCCCATGAGGTTGGGGCGAGACTCCCCTAACGCTTTATACCTTCCGTGTGAAAGGAACCCCGATGTCAACCACAGACAAGAATTCTTCTGTCCCCGAAGCCTCCGCGGCTTCTGAGCCGCTGGAGGATTGCGGCGGCCAGCCCTGCTCGTCGTCTCTCAAGCGCCTCTATGAATTCCTCGATAGGGAGCTGAGCCCCGAGCAGCTGCGCACAGTTCAGGCGCATCTGGATGCCTGCCCCGACTGCGCGGATGTGAAGGACTTTGAGCTGATGATTCGTGAGAAGATGCGTTCTTCGTGCGCTCAGCAGGCGCCCGAGCAGCTGAAGGCGCGTCTACTGCAGGATGTGCAGAAGTTCTGCGCCGAGGCTAACCTCTAAGCTGCCTCAAGCTGTTGCCCCGCTGGGGGTATAGACATCTGATGATGAGTGAAGGCGGTGCACCAATAACGGTGCACCGCCTTTACGCGTATTGATTGGTTCGCGCTGTCTGGTTCGTGTTGTCTGGTTCGCGCTGCCTATCTCATCGCTGGAGCCCTCAGCGGCTCGCAAACCCTCAACCGGTAGAATAGGGGTAGACATCAACCGGCGCAGCGTCTCTGAGTCTGCGCCCTCCCCATGATTTGAACCAGAAGAGGATGTATGAGCGACGCAGCAGTGCAGATTTCCCCCGGTGATTGGCCCGCTCCCCTGGCACCCGCCTCCAGCGAAGCCGCTGGCAAGAACGCGCTGGTGCATATTCCGGGTTCTAAGTCGCTCACGAACCGTTATCTGTTGCTTGCTGCTCTGGCTGATTCCCCCTCGTATTTGCGTGCGCCGCTGCATTCGCGCGATTCGGCGCTCATGATTGAGGCGTTGCGTCAGCTGGGTGCGGGTATTGAGCTGGTGCCGACCGATTCGCCGTTCGGTCCGGATGTTAAGGTCACTCCCCTGAGCTTTGTGGAAGCGCATTCCGCTCAGGCGCAGTCCGATTCCGCTCAGTCGCGCACCGTGTCGATTGAGTGCGGTCTTGCCGGTACCGTGATGCGTTTTGTGCCCGCCCTGGCGGCACTGCTGCCGGGTGAGTTCGCTTTTGACGGTGACCCGCACGCTCGTCAGCGTCCGATGGGTCCGGTTCTGGAGGGTCTGCGTCAGCTGGGTGTGCAGGTGGATTGTGAGCAGGGCGAGAACGCTCTGCCCTTCGTGCTGCGCTCCCCCGGTCTGGCGAGCGTAGAGGGTGTCTCTGAGGCGCCCGTGGTTCGTATTGATGCTTCGACATCGTCCCAGTTCGTTTCGGCGCTGTTGCTGATGGCGCCTCGCCTGCCGCAGGGCATGGTGCTGGTGCACGAGGGCTCTTCGGTGCCGTCCATCCCGCACATTCAGATGACCGTGGAGGCGCTGCGCCAGATGGGTATCCGGGTGCAGGAGCACTACCCGAACCAAGGCGACAAAGCAGAGGGCGGCGAGTACCGCTGGACGGTTCACCCCGGTTCCTTCCCCGGCTTTGAGATGACCATTGAGCCGGACCTGTCGAATGCCGGCCCGTTCCTTGCCGCCGCCGTGGTCACCGGCGAGTCGGTGACTATTCCTCACTGGCCCGCCCCCGCGGCTGATTCTTCGGCGGGTACGACCCAGGTGGGCGATATGTGGCGTGAGCTTCTGCCCGCGCTGGGCGCCCGGGTGAGCTACGCTGAGGGCCGTCTGACCGTGACCGGCCCCCGTGAGCTTCCCGAGGGTGATTTCTCCTTTGACCTGTCTGCCGGTGGCGAGCTGGCGCCGACCATGGCGGCTGCCTGCGCTTTCGTGAATGGCCGCGTTGAGCTGACCGGCATTGCGCATCTGCGCGGTCATGAGACGGACCGCCTCGCAGCGCTCGCCGCTGAGATTAACCGCCTGGGAGGTACCGCCCACGACACCGCCGATTCGCTGGTGATTGAGGCGCCCATCCCCGCTGCCGCGGAGGTTGCGCAGGTTCTGGCGCGCACCTACGACGATCACCGTATGGCGACCTTCGCGGCGATTATTGGTCTGCGCCGCCCCAATGTGGTGGTGCAGAACGTAGCCACCGTAGCTAAGACCATGCCCGAATTTACCGCAATGTGGGAGGACATGCTGGCGCAATGGCAGACCGGCGCCTCCACCGCTGATGCTACCGCTGACCAGGAGGTCTTCTAAATGGGTTCTTCCCGCATGAACGTGCGCGATTTCTCCGAATGGGATGAGTCGGATGTGCGCGTGCGCCCCAACAAGAAGGGCTCCCGCCCCCGCACGAAGGACCGCCCGACCTTCAAAGAAGCGATTCGTGGCAGGGTCATTACGGTGGACCGCGGCCGCTGGTCGGTCGTCGTGGATGAGGGTACCGAGAAGGAGCGTACCCTCATTGCGGCGCGCGCTAAGGAGCTACGCCGCACCGCGATTGTAACCGGCGACTTTGTGGACCTGGTGGGTGACACCTCCGGCGCGAAGGATACCCTGGCGCGCATTGTGCGTCTGGGCGAGCGCACCTCGATTCTGCGCCGTAGCGCCGATGACACCGACCCGTCGGAGCGCGTGGTCGTGGCGAATGCTCAGCAGCTGGTGATTGTGGTTGCTGCGGCAAACCCGGAGCCGCGCACCGGTTTCATTGACCGTGCCGTGGTGGCGGCATTTGACGCCGGGATTGAGCCGATCCTGTGCATTACGAAGACCGATGTGCGGTACCCGCAGAACCTGCTGGATTACTATGCGGCGAGCGGTTTGAAGATTGTGCTGTCCTCGTCTTCGGATGGTTTGGCGCCGAGCCAGGAGGGCGCTGCCGGTTTGGAGTCGGCACCGGTTCAGGAGCTTCTGCAGGAGCTGCTGGGTCAGGTGTCGGTGCTTCTGGGTCATTCGGGTGTGGGTAAGTCGACCCTGGTGAATGCGCTGACCGGCTCCGAGCGTGCGACCGGTCATGTGAACGCGGTGACGGGCCGTGGCCGTCACACTTCCTCGTCGGCGTTGGCGTTGCGTCCGGTGAATGCGAATGGCGACCCGATGGAGCCGGGCACCTGGATTATTGATACTCCGGGTATTCGTTCTTTCGGTCTGGCGCATGTGCCGCCGGAGACCGTTGTGGAGGCGTTCGTGGACCTGGCGCCGGGTGCGGCGGATTGTCCGAAGGCGTGTACGCACGCGGCGCAGGCTCCCGAGTGCGGTCTGGAGGCGTACGTTGCTGCCGGTCGTGCCGGTGAGAGCGGTCCCGCCCGCCTGGAGTCCTTGCGTAAGCTGCTGCTGTTGACTCCTGAAGAGGGCGATTCGGAGAAGGAACTGGGCGCGCTTGTCTAGGGTTCTCTGTCCTCTCCCGCACACACATTTTTGCTGACTACATCACCGATACTGAAGAAGAGCATTACTATGAGCCGTCCCCAGCAGTACACCGACGATTTGCGTCTTGCGCATATTCTTGCCGATAGCGTCGATCGTGTGAGCGCTATGCGTTTTCGTGACCGCCCGGTCTTCTCCCCCGCATCCGAGGTGGTAGAGCCCGCGGAGGCGGCACCCGCCGCGGCGCCGTTGGCGCCATGGCAGCAGGCTACTCAGCAGCCCGTAGAACCGCAGGTACCGGTGCAGGAGCCTGCCGATTACGCCTCGGGTGTGGCTCAGGAGATTGAGGAGCTTCTACGCGCGCAGCTGTCGCGTGTGCGTACTCGTGACGGTATTGCCGGTGCGCATGCCGGCTATAACGGTCAGGCGGCGCGCCAGTGGGTGATTGCACCGATTGCTGAGCTGGATAATTTTCGCCGCGGCGTGCCGGTGTGGGCGACTCTGATTGCTTTGCTGGATCAGGGTGAGCCGGTGGTGGGTGTGGTGTCTGCACCCGCGCTGGGTCGCCGCTGGTGGGCTGCTCGCGGTTCGGGCGCGTACACGGGTAAGTCCTTGGCGCAGGCGACTCGTCTTGAGGTGTCTTCGCTGACTCAGCTGGATCAGCTGTCTGCCGCGTACACCGATCTCTCCTCCTGGAAGGCGGCCTCTGAAGGCGCTGTGGACCGCTCTGGCGAGCTTGTACAGCTTCTGGGTTGTGTGGGTCGTTCCCGCGCGTACGGTTCGTTCTGGGCGGCGTGTATGCTCGCTGAGGGTGCCGTGGACACCGTCATGGACGCATCCCTGTCTTTCTATGAGGTGGCGGCGCTACTGCCGCTGATTCGCGAGGCTGGCGGCGTCGCCTCCACCCTGGAGGGTGATTTGCCCGAGCACGCGGGCGTTTCGGCCGCCGGTGTGCGCCCGGTGTCCCTGGTGGCAAGTAATACTGCGGCGGTCCAGCAGCAGGTGCTGGAGGCGCTCGCACCCCAACCCTAGCCTGCTCCCCCGGTGACGGTGACAATATAGCGAGGCGGCGGCTTTCCGGGGAGTGGAAAGCCACCGCCTCGCTATGTATCGCTATGAGAGCAAGCGTTGCCTGTTTTAGGACAGCATCGTGAGGGTGCCGAGCAGACCCAGCAGGCTCAGACCCGAGATGATGTACGCCAGAATGTTGAAGGTCGTCATCTTCGAGGTGTACTTGGTGGTGTGACCGGCGTTCACCTTTGCCGAGTAGATGGCAAGCCAGATAGACACGCCTACCGGGATTAGGCCCACGAGCAGCAGAGCAATCACCATGATGTTGGGGCTCAGACCGGAGCTATACGCAGAGGAGCTGTAACCGCGGGAGTTGAGCGTTGCTTCAGAGTGGAGTGCCGCGACCTGAACCCACGCGTAGAGGGTCAGCGCCAGGGCACCCAGGGAGGCACCGAACGCGCCGATGGAGTAGAAGTAGCCGGGGCCGCGGAAGTCGCCGGTGGTCTCGCCGTAGGGGCGGCGGTGCTCAGCCGGCACCCGGTAGATGTCCGGGATGCGCTGGTAGCTGTCGTCGCGGTCGCGCACGTTAGCGGGTGCCACGCCCAGGGCGGGTGCGGGTGCTGCGCCGAGGGGAGCGCCGGGTGCTACGCCTGCAGGTACCGGCTGCGGGGAGTTTGCGTTGTTCTGCTCCGGGAAGGAGGGGGCAGGAATCTGGTTTTCCATGGTGTGTCCTTGAACAGTCGTCATAGCGGCTACCGCATCGTAGCGGTGGCGCCACTATGAGCGACTTTTGGGTTGCTCTCGTACATTGCCGGTGAGGTTGAATGAACAGCCGACACCGAACAACGATATCTACCCTTCGATACTACGGCATAGGGTGCGTTTTCGTCTTCTCTGATGACGTTCTCGTTACAATGCGGTCACCTGAGCACCCTCCAAGCACGCAGGCACGCTCCTTGCCACCCGCAGTACCCGCCCTCTCTTGGTAGAGGTGGAGCGGCAGCGAGGCGACGGCTTCGGCCAGGATGCGGACGCAGGCGTAGACGGCGGTCATCTGCACCGCAGAGCGTTCCGTCACCGTCTTACCCGACGACGTGGGAGAAGCGAAGAACTCGGTGTTCGTCAAAGACCAGGTGTTCTGTGGTGCTGATGGAGCAGGTGATTTAAGACCAAACCAAGATACATATACAGCAAGATGTGGTAGCAGTTTTAAAACTGCTACCACATCTCGTTGACCACTTAGAAACTTCTAAGCGATGTTTTACACGCTAGGTCCCTTAGGAGGTCCCTTAGGGAACTTTGAATCACTCTCAAGCGTCCTTCTGGCTACAAAAGTGACCAAAAGACCTCCTAAAATTGCACCTAGAATTGATACTGGATCGAAGAACTCCCAATCTCTGGCAATTGAGATAACCACCCAGAACATCGGAACAATAGTGAGAAGAAATCCTAGTGTAAATATATTCTTCGCACGCATTTGACCTCTCCCAAATTAAAGAGTGCAGGACACTGCTGCAACAGCTAGCGCAGCGGCAATTACTGCCGGACCTCCAAGGGCTTTTCCAAAACCACCAACAAATGCTGGCCCTAAAGCTCTTGCAATCGTGGAAGCAGCTAACCCCCAATTCCAAGCAGAAATTGCGGTTGTAATTGCATTCCCGCATCACATAGTGACGTATCTTACATCACTACTCAGCAGTCTATCAGAGAGCCTCGTCAGATGCACCACGTAAATTGACACTACATGAAAAACATGTCTCTTCTGTCATACACGCTCTCAGTGGCGGGTCCACTGCCGCATCTAATCGCGCGGTCGAGGCACATGATAGTGGCTACCACGCCGTCGATTTTCTCGGTGGATTTTTCTTTGTCGGGTTTGATGTTCCCGGCAGGGTCAGTGCGGATGAAGATGCTGTCCATATAAACCTTTCGACGCCAGCCCATACTTTTTGACGTTGGCCCAAACCTTTTGATGCCCAACCCACGAGCACGCCGGTACACCCCAGAGCAGACCGGCAATACAGACCGACAATTGGGCATAAAAATACCCGGCAGGTGACGCCGTGGGGCGTCCTGCCGGGTGGTAGAAACCTACCGCGGTTCTTCCTCTGGATTGGAACCGATAATCACCGCCGCACCCCATACGGGATAGCGAGCAGTTGGGAGATCGTGGAGATGCGGGGAATCGAACCCCGGTCCGATGTGGCGTCAACGGGGCTTCTCCGTGCGCAGTTTATGCGAACGCTACTTTTCGGCTCCGGTACTTGCATAAACACATATACCGACGAACCTAGTTACGTAAAAGTCCCACTAACCCCCGCAACAAGGGCTAGCAGCAGTGGCCTTTTAAGTCGATGCCGGTAACTGAGCCAAAGGCATGCTCAGGCCGACAGACGGCAACTCGCGCTTAGGCAGCGAGTGCGAAGTCAGTGCGCTTAGATTCTGCACTTAATTTTTTGCAGAGGGCGTTAACGAGATAACCCTGCATCCTCGGCACGCTTCACCCATCTCAACTCACATCGTCGAAACCGATCATCCCCCTATGCTTTTATCAAAAAGCCCACCGTCTTCTGAAAGTTTTCCTCGACATACCTTGATGCCGCGGTGCCATTCAAACACGGTAGAGATTCAGTATATCGGAGGTGTTTAACGGTGTGCAAGTCCCCCACCCCGCACACACGACGCTCTCACTGACAGAGAACACAGCCGGCGGATACTTACAGAGAACACCTGCAGAGAACCCGGCGAGCGCTCCTCCACCGCACACACCCGGCTCAACGACGGGCACAGCAAACGGGGTGTGAGGCACCCCAGATATTCTGGGAGCCTCACCCCGTTCGTGTACCGTGCTAGGCGGTCAAACCTTAGTGGCGCGCAGAAACAGTCATGCGGTTGTTCGGGTTGTCACCAATCTGGCAGACCACGTTACCGTGACCGTCCTCGGTACCAACCTCAAGGCACTTCTGAGTGGTCTGATAGAAAGAAATGAATACGAAAAGCATGCAAATCGAAATCAGGACAGACACCGCACCGGTGATAATACCGGTCAGCGCGAATGCCTTACCTGCACCAGCTTCCTTGACCTTCTTCAGGGACAGCACACCCAGAATGATTGCGGCAATACCCAGCAGAGCGCCAAACACGAAGAAACCGGTCAGCACAGCCGCAATACCGAGAATCATCGCAGCCAGCGCCATGCCGGGAGCCTTCTTCGTCACGGGAGCCGCATACGGGTAACCTGCGGGCTGACCGTAACCGTAAGCATCCTGCTGGGGCTGCTGCTGGTAAGAGTTCTGCTGGTAGTTGTAGTCAGCGGGCTGCGCCTGGTAGGAAGCCTCCTGGCCGTAACCGTACTGGTTCTGCTGAGCGGGCTGCGCCTGGTAGGAAGCGTCCTGACCATAGCCGTACTGCTGCTGAGCCTGACCGTAGGTGTTCTGAGTCGCAGCGCCCTGGGCGGAGGTACCCTGAGCAGCGTTCTGGCCGTAAGCATTCTGCGAAGAAGACTGCGCACCGAACTGACCGTACTGGTTCTGCTGGGCCGAGTTCTGCGGAGTAGCGTTCTGCTGCTGAGCCTGGCCGTAGGTGTTCTGAGCGGATGCGCTCTGACCGTAATCCTGGCCGTAGGTGTTCTGTGCCGAAGGAGCCTGGCCGTAATCCTGACCGTACGAGCTCTGGGCGGAAGAATTAGGCTGCTGAGCAGCGTAGGGGTTCTGTGCGTTCCCCTGGTTGTTTCCGTAGTTATTCTCAGACATCCGTCGTTCTTTCCTTCACAGTTGCAGCGAACAATTTATACTCGCCCAACGCACCATTGCGCGCTGAGTTCGGTTCCATTATATAAATAAGCCGCCATTTGGGTCATCTATGAAGTCCAAGATTCCAGAATCATCCCCCAGAATCCACCAATCGGGCAGAATCAGCGCAGAAACAGAGCAAGGGACCGAATAGTTCAACACTATTCGGTCCCTTCACGTCTCTATATGCTCAACGCGGCTTAGCGGCGGGCAGCGTCGTAGTCCTCGGGAGTCAGGGTCATGGTCTGACCGGCCATGGTGCACACGTAGTTACCGTTCGAATCCTGCACCGCGTTCTCAACGCACTGGCTCGCGAGAACAATGCCGAGCACCATCATAGCAGCAGCAGCAATCATGCCCAGCGCGCCGGTGACAATACCACCAATCGCCATGCCCTTACCGGAAGCGGTACCGTTCTTCACCTTCACCAGGGCAACAATACCCAGAATCACGCCGACCAGGCCCAGAACAGCACCAAAAACCATCAAGCCAGTGAGCAGACCAATAATACCCAGAATCAGCGAAGCAATCGCCAGAGCCGAGCTCGGGGTCGGCTGGTAGCCGGGGTAGCCGCCCTGCATGTTGTATGCGGGTGCCTGCTGCGGTGCGGGGATGAACTCGCCCGGGTTCTGCTGGTAGTTCGGGTTCTCAGACATGTGTCTCCTCAAAAACGTATGGTGCTCGCGGTACACCGCGAATTTTCAACCATTATACGCGAGGAACCGCGCCCCGCCCCTACCGGCAGTCACCGAACCAGCCGCGCATCCAGCCGTTGCCTCAGCCCTAACCGAGGTTACGGTAACGCATCGCGCGGCGCGCCTCCAGGTCATCCTGACGCTCACGCAAAGCCTGACGCTTATCGTACTCACGCTTACCGGTCGCCAAAGCAATCTCAACCTTCGCGCGACCATTCGAGAAGTACAGCTTCAGAGGAACCACCGTGTAACCGGTCTCCTTCAGCTTCTGCGCCAGCTTATTAATCTCAGAACGATGCAGCAGCAGCTTACGGCGACGACGAGCCGCATGGTTCGTCCACGTACCGTAACCATACTCCGCAATATGAATACCCTCGAGCCACAACTCGTTATCGGTCACCTGGCAGAAACCATCCACAATGGACGCCCCACCATCACGCAGAGACTTCACCTCAGTACCCAGCAGAACAATACCCGCCTCATAGGTATCCACAATGTTGTAGTTGTGGCGAGCCTTCTTATTCTGGGCAATAATCGCGTTATTCGGGTCCTTCTTCGCGTCTTTCTTCTTTTTCTGAGCCATCACTCAATCCTTATACGTCTTAGCTCTCTTCAGCCGCGCGCCCCGAAGCACGCCAGCGAATACCAGCATCAATAAAGGCGTTCAAACCGCCATCCAAAACATTAGAGGTATTACCCTCCTCATAGCCGGTACGCAGATCCTTCACCATCTGGTACGGATGCAGAACATAGGAGCGCATCTGATCACCCCAGCTCGCCTTAATATCACCGGCAAGCTCCTTCTTCTTCGCGTCCTCCTGCTCCTTACGCAACAGCAACAGGCGAGACTGCAGCACACGCAAAGCCGCCGCACGGTTCTGCAACTGCGACTTCTCATTCTGCATCGACACCACAATACCGGTCGGCAAGTGAGTCATACGCACCGCCGAATCCGTCGTATTCACCGACTGACCACCCGGGCCCGAGGAGCGGAACACATCCACCTTAATCTCAGACTCGGGAATCTCAATAGCATCCGTCTGCTCAATCAGAGGGATCACCTCAACCGCCGCGAACGAGGTCTGGCGGCGGCCCTGATTATCGAACGGCGAAATACGCACCAGGCGGTGAGTACCCGCCTCCACCGACAGGCGACCAAAAGCGTACGGTGCGTTCACCTCGAAGGTCACCGACTTCAGGCCCGCCTCCTCAGCGTAGGAGGTGTCCAGAACCTTCGTCGGGTAGCCGTTCTTCTCCGCCCAACGCAGGTACATGCGCAGCAGCATCTCCGCGAAATCAGCAGCATCCACGCCGCCGGCGCCCGAACGGATCGTCACCACAGCCTCACGCTGATCGTACTCACCCGAGAGCAACACCAGCACCTCAAGCTCTTCCAGCTTGGCGCGGATTTCAGCGCACTCGCGTTCAGCATCAGCGAGCAGCTCGGCGGCAGTCTCCTCATCCTCCGCTTCGGCAAGCTCCACCATCACCTCAACATCATCAATGCGAGAAGACAGCGAGCGCAGACGATTCAGCTCCGACTGCTTATACGACAGTGCGCTCGTCACCTTCTGCGCATTCTCCACGTCATCCCACAAATCGGGTGCGGCAGCCTGCGCAGACAGGTCCTCAATGGCGCGCTCAATCCCCTCAATATCGCTCACAGCAGCAATAGAGGTGAAAATCGCGCGAAGCTCTTTAATCTCAGCAGAAAAGTCGAAGGATGCCATAGCTTTTAACACTATCGCGAAACTGCCAGAAAGTCCCGCCGTTACAGCCCGCAACAGCCCACAGCGCAGAAGGACAGGGTGGTTAGAGGGCAGAAGCCGCGGAACGAAGATGTAAAAGAATGCAAAACGAGGGCGCATCCGCTAGCCGTTACACTACCTTGCGGATGCACCCTCGCAGTCTATGGGGCTCACAACGCACCAATAAGAGAGTGAGCCGATACGCCCGTGCGCCGTTATGCCCGTGCGCCGTTGATGGACGCACTAATCGGTGGACGGGCCCTGGCTCGTCTTCAAACGCGACGAACCATGAGCGGTCACCTCAATACCATCAGGCACCAGAATCGACAGCAGCGGCGGACGAATACGAGCCGACAGGTACACGTGCACGCTCTGATCAGAATCCACGGACACATTCTCCAGACGCAACGCCTGAAAATCCTGCCCCGGCTGAACCTCAGCCAAGTACGCACTCGCATACTCCCACGCCGCCGAACCACTCGCCTCATCCGGAGTGCGCATCGTGCGGGTAATCGAGTTCGCCTGAGCGTCCGCCACATCCTGCAGATGCTGAGTCTGCAGATACGCGCCCGTAATCGCCACAGTCACCGAACCGATGAGCAACAGCAACGCCAGCATGCCCACAATCAGCGGGGCAATGCTGCCCTCTTCCGGGTTTGAGGCGAGGCGGCCTGATGCGAGCGGGTCAGAGTCGAGGCGGCCTGAGGCGAGCGCCCGCCTCTGCGCACGGGCACGAGCCTGCATGTGGGCACGAGCCCGACGGTGTGCGTTAGCGTATCGCTCCCACACAGAGGAAAGCAGGCGAGCCGACGAACCATTAGGAATCAGCATGACCAGACCCCCAACTCGTCGCATGAGAACTCACCGGAATCACGCCGCCACCCATAAACGAAGGCAGCAGCGGCAGACGCGCCTGAACCGTCACCGTGGCGTACGCCTTCGTACCCGAGACGCACTCCCCCGACGAACAGCTCAACGACACGCTCACATCGGACGGGTCAACCCCGTAATCCGCTGCGGCGTGCACCGCCAGACGCTTAGCCAAATCCGGGCCCACCGACGAATCCTGCGGCTGCTCCTGCACATACAGCACCACCTGGGCGCTCGCCGCATGAGCCGCCATCACCGAAGACTGCAGGCTAAAAATCGTCAGAATGCCGTAGAGCACCGGGATGAGCAGAGTAATACCCAAACCCAGGAACTCCACAATGGCGCTACCCTCTTCAGGATTGTGCTGGTTAGAAAGAGGCCGGTCAGAGCGGCTCATCAGGCGTTCCTTCACCCGCTGCCGAAGCGAAAAGCCACTAATCACCGGAACGATGCTCCGCATAAATCGCATGCCCCTTCACCTCAATAGAATCCGGAAAACCCCACGGGCCCAGCACCGGTAACGGAGACTTCACCGTCACCTCCAAAGTGCGCACGCCCGTAGAATCACTACTCTGACGGTACGAAATATTCTCAGCATACGAAGACGGAAGAACCCCCTCAATCATCTGACGGGTACGCTCCATGCCCTCCTGCGGAGTGCGGTCACGCATCGTACCGTAACGTGCCCCAGCCGCCGCAGCATCCACCAACATGGTTCGTGCATACAGGGCGAAAGAAACCTGCAGAATCGCCATGGTCAGCAACACCAGCAGCGCACCGACCATGACGAATTCCGTGCTGGCGTCACCGCGCTCGCTCTCCTCCGCAGAATATTCCGCGGAGGATAGCTCAGCGGCAGTCAGCTCAGAAGCGATGCGGGGCTTACGC
This sequence comes from Rothia sp. HMSC068E02, assembly GCF_001813565.1. Classification (NCBI taxonomy): domain Bacteria; kingdom Bacillati; phylum Actinomycetota; class Actinomycetes; order Micrococcales; family Micrococcaceae; genus Rothia; species Rothia sp. HMSC068E02. The sequence continues at coordinate 432,515 of NZ_KV812882.1, read as the reverse complement.
ATTACTGGTGAACCAGAGCAATTGCGTCGTTGAACATCTTGGTCAGAGCGGGCTGAGCAATCGCCAAGATAGCGGCAACCAGCACGGCGCTCATCATGGTGATCATGACCCAGCCGGGCACGTCGCCGCGCTCGGGGTCATCCTGCTTGTTCTTCAGGCGCAGAGCCAGCACGGATGCGATAGCCAGGGCAATCAGCACGGTGAGGGTGGTGCGGAAACGACGGAACATGATTTTCTCCTTCTATCAAAGGGTGTAGTGTGTGGTTGGTGCGGCACACCGGGCAATCAGCCCCGCCCACCGCGGTGCAGCCGGTACGGTGTGTACCCGCCGCAAAATCTAAAAGTTCAAACGCATGAGCGACAGGCCCGGGAAGACCGCAAAAATTACGGTCAGCGGCAGGATGAAAAACACCACCGGGGCGAGCATCGCAATCTCCTTCTTACCGGCTGTTTCCATCAGCTCACGCTTAGCGTTATCGCGCACATCCTGAGCCTGCGCACGCAACACATCAGCCAGAGGGGTACCGCGCTCAATCGCAACAGCAATACCCTCAACGAAGCGGCTCAACGCCGGAACGCGAGTACGCTCCGCAAACTCCTGCAGTGCGCTCAGCAACGAAACACCGGTGCGGGTCTGCGCCAAAATCTCAGAAAACTCACGAGCCAACTCGCCGCGAGAAGTCAAACAGATACGCTCCAAAGCCGCCAGAGCCGACTCGCCCGCCGTCACCGACAGCGCCATCATCTCCGCCAGCGCCGGGAACTCAGCAACCAGCTGCTTCTCACGCTTAGTCACCGCCTCACCCAGCCACCAGTCACGCGCCAGAAAGCCACTCAAACCGCTCACCAGCACCAGCACAAGAGCCACCAGGATAGAGAAACGCTCCTGCACCACTCCAATGACGGTCAAGGCACTCATGACGGTCACACCGGCAAGAGCCCACAGCAGCTGCTCAGCACGAAACGCACTCACACTCTGCGAAGAGCCAGCACGACGCAGACGCTCCTGCACCGAACTATCGCTCAGCGACGAGCCGCTCAGAGACGAAGACAACGAACGCAGAAGCGGCGCACAGAACGCCGAAATCGCCTCCAACAGGCTCGGCTCGCGGCGCTCCTGCTCCTTCAAAAGCGACTCACGTAGAGTCTCACCGCGCAGCTGCGACGCCACACGATCAGAGAACGAAATACTGCGAGTATTCAGCACCGATGAGAGAATCAGACCCACACCGGCCGCCAGCAGCAGACTAAAAATCAGAGGCAGATTCATCCGAAAACCCTCCGTTCACGCGGCAACTCACCAATACGCAGCATCAGACGGTACGCCGCCAAAGAAATAGCGGCACCGGCAATCATCAGCATCGCACCGGCAAAGGAGTTATAAACCATGCGCGCGGCAGGCTGAGTCGCCATCAGACACAGCACAAACCAGGGCGCCACGCAGGAGAGGCGAGCCGCATTCACTGTCCAGGATTGGCGGGCCAGAAGCTCCGAGCGGGTGCGGGCATTATCGCGCAGAAAATCGCTGAGCGTGCCCAGCAGCTTGCCCAGGTCCGAACCGCCCACCTCGCGGGCAATCTTCAAAGCCTCAATGATGGTGTCCGCCACAGGGTCAGAAAGGTACTCCTTCAAACGGTTCAGCGACGGCACAAACTCACCCGACGCACGGTAATCACGCGAAAAATGGGCAAAGGCATCACGCAACTCTTCCGGGCCGCGGTATGAAAGCTGAATCAGCGCCTCCGGCAGGGACAGGCCCGCACGAATCGCCGAACGCAGGTGGTCCACCGCATCCGGCCACAACTGCCAAATACGGGCATCCGCCGCGCGAGCACGATGATTCACGACCACACGAGGCGCCACAAAACCACCAATCAGGCCCAGCAGACCCAACGGTAGCAGCTGAGTGACCATCAGCAACAACACCGAGGCAGTCACGCCGCTGGCAACGCTCACCCACATGAACGTGCGAGGAGTCAGCGAATGCATACCCGCCTTACGCAACGCCACAACCAGCGCCGGGTCATTACTCGGCTTCGGCGGCTTGCCGTTATCAGGAAAGCAGGAAAGGTAAATCAGACAGACGCCCAACCCCAAAATCAGGCTCAGAAACAGGGGCATTACTGACCCGCCTTCGCCGCAGCCAGCACCTGCTCGGGGCGGTGACCGGCACGAATCCAACGGTCCGGGTTCGGCAGCTCCAACGCCACGCACACCATCTGACCGTCACGGCGCACAAACAGCGGGGACATCTCAATCACGCCGTCCTCAACGCGGCCGCCCAGCATGCTGATCTCTTCGACCTGGCGCTGACCGCGCGAATCGCGGCCGCAATGCACCACAATGTCAAAGCAGGACGCCACGGTCGGCACCACGAACGCCGAGGAGATATTCTCGCCTGCCAGCAGCGGCAGGGTACAAATCTTGGTCACCGCGTCACGTGCCGAGTTCGCGTGAATCGTGCACATGCCAGGCAGACCCGCGTTGAGCGCAATGAGCATGTCCAGGGATTCCGCCTCGCGCACCTCACCAATGAGGATGCGGTCCGGGCGCATACGCAGAGCCTCCTTGACCAGGCGGCGCAACTCAATCGCGCCGGTGCCCTCAAGGTTCGGCTGGCGACACTGCAGACCCACCACATCGCGGAGCGGAACCGCGAGCTCAAAGATTTCTTCGCACGTAATCACGCGCTCACGCGGCGGAATAGATGCCGACAGACAGTTCAGCATCGTAGTCTTACCCGCCTGAGTCGCACCCGAAACGAGGATGTTCATGCCGCTCTCCACTGCCGCATGCAGCAGGGACGCCGCGCCAGCACTCAGCGAGTTCATGCGCACCAGATCGGGCAGGCGGCGGGCACGCACCACGAACTTACGGATGTTGATGCTCGTGTGCCTGCGGGTAATATCCGGAATCACCGCGTGCAAGCGGGATCCATCCGGCAGGGATGCATCAACAAACGGGGAGGAAAGATCCACACGGCGACCCGAAGGCTTGAGCATGCGCTCCAGCAGGCTATTGATCGCCTCGGCGCTCAGGTGCAGGCCGGTCAATTCGCTTTCGCCGTTGCGGGCGATAAAGATTTCGTCGGGCGAGTTGATCCAGATTTCTTCAACGCTCTCATCATCGAGGAACGGCTGGATCACGCCGAAGCCGCAGATTTCATCGTGCAGGCGCTGAATCACGGATTCGCGGTCGCCCAAATCGGGCAGGGAGATGCGGGTGCGGCGCTGTTCGTAATCGTTCAGGTGCTCGTCAATGAGCCCGCGAACGGCGCGCTGGTCCTCGTGCGGGTCCAGGCTGCGGTGACGCATTGCCTCACGGATATTCTCCTCGAGCAGGGTTAGATGCTCCGCCCGGGTATCCAGTACGGTGTTCTCCATTGAAGTGATCCGATGCTGTGTGGTGTGGTTGTGTGGAATACGGTGAAGCATTGATACATCAATGCCACCATCACCCTACCCTCAGCGCATCAAATTTATCAAAATGTAATAAAACGCCCCTTAATATTTACGAGTATAGTATTTGAGCATTTTTGATGCATGGAATTGCGCATATCGTTACCTAACGTGCATCAAAATCCAAAACGCCTAGTCAGCTGTGACTTGCAGAACAGTTGCAGGTACACCCCTCGAACCGCTTACTATTATTCACCGCTATATTGCACTCGGTGCACGCGTAATATTTCGTCTTAAAACCCCGCAGCGGCCATCTTGCAGCATCACGCCCCTATCCCAAAGCAACAACATTCGGGTACAGCAAAATTCGGGCACAGTAAAGGGGCGCGCACTCCCCCATCGGGAATACACGCCCCATCACAAGCAATCATCTAGCGATTAGTCACCGCCGCGAATCACCTTCACAGCTTCCTTAATCGGACCGTCAAAACGCAGGTTACCGTGCTCCAGCACCACGCCGCGGTCACAAATCTTAGAAACCAAATCCAGGTCATGGCTCACCACGGCAAGAGTCTTACCGGCAGAGCACAGCTCCTGAATCTTCGCAATACACTTCTTCTGGAACGGCTCATCGCCCACCGCAAGAATCTCATCCACCAGGAAGATATCCGGGTTCGTATGAACCGCAACCGAGAACGCCAGACGCAGGTACATACCCGAAGAGTAGAACTTCACCTCGGTATCGATAAAGTCGTGAATCTCAGCGAAATCCACAATCGAATCGAAGGAAGCCTCAATCTCCTCCTTGGACATACCCAAGATCGCGCCGTTGAGGTACACGTTATCGCGGCCAGTCAGATCCGGGTGGAAACCAGCGCCCACCTCAATCAGACCCGCAATATTGCCGCGAGTGAGAACCTCACCCTCATCGGCGCGCATCACGCCAGAAATCATCTTCAGCAGCGTGGACTTACCCGAGCCGTTCAGACCCAGAAGAGCCACACGCTCACCCTGACGAATGTCCAGGCTCACGCCGTTGAGCGCATTGAACTTCTCCGAAAGATCACCCTTGCGGCCCTTAATCAGCCACACAAAAGCTTCCTTCATCGAACGGGTGTGGCGCAGAACGAAGCGCTTCACCAAATTCTCCACGTGAATCACCACGGGAGCGTCCGGGCTCACCGGCGGGAACTCAAGCTTCTTAATATCCACAGAATCAGAGCTCCTGGGCGAAGTTGCCCTCAAACTTACGGAAGAGCAAATCACCAATCAAAACGGTCAGCAGAGAAATACCAAGGGCAATCGGAGTCCAGAAGCTGAAAAGATGCGGAACCACCTGCGAAGCAGGAAGCGCCAAATCCTCAGGACGGAGCGTCGGATGCCAGAAGCCATAGTGGAACAGCTCCACCGCAACGGTCAGCGGATTAAGCATGAACACGTTGAACACCCACGGATAGAGAGTGTCACGCACCATGGTCCAGGAGTACAGCACCGGCGAGAACCAGGTAGCCACCATCAGCAGCATGTCCACAATGTTCTCCGAATCGCGGAAGAACACGTTCGCCACACCGAAAATCAAACCCAGACCATAGGACAGCATCATCACAATCAGCATGCCCGCCAGAATCGACCCAAACGCCAGGAAGGTCGGGGACCAACCCACCAAGAAGCAGGCCAGCAGCATCACAGCAATCTGAGGCACAAAATGCACCAGAGCCACCCACACCGTCGACAGCGAGAACAGCTCACGCGGCAGGTAAATCTTACGAATCAGCGCGCTGTTAACCACCATGGCGCGAGCACCATTACCAAAACCCTCCGAGAAGAAGTTAATGGCAATCATGCCCGAGAACAGGTACACCGCATAGTTGTGCATACCGCGTTCCAAGCCAAGGAACATACCCATGGCAATGTAGAACACCAGGAACTGCACACCCGGCTTAATGTACGACCACAAAATGCCCAGCACCGAGCCGCGGTAGCGGACCTGGATTTCCTTATCGACCAGCAGTCGAAGCAGGTAGCGGTTCTTCACCGCATCCAGGATGCCGCGCCCACGGCCGGGCGCCTTCAGGGGAACAGACTTCAGATCGTTCATCGGGTCAGCTCAGAATCCGTATGCTCAGCGAAGGTCTTAGCCCACGCATCGTAGGAGGCAACCTCAGCAGCCTTCGAACGGTACTGCTCACGCAGCTTATCCCAACCGGTCACCAGCTGAACGTGCAGCTTAGCGGCCTGAGCCAGCTTCGACTTGAGCTGCTCGGGATCGCGGCGGTACCAGAACAGACCGGTACCCTCAGCGTTAGTCGCCAGAGCCGAATCGAACTTCGACAGGGTCCACCAGTTGGTCTCACCGTAGTTCAGCTGAATCTGCGGGTGAGCCTTCGCCTCTTCACTCACCGGCTTGAGCAGCTGACGAGCAACAGTCTTCGCGGTCCAGGAAGCAAGCTTCTTGTAACCGGGGGACGCAAAGGCGCGGCGGCCACGGAACGGAGGCTTCTTCGTCTGGATAGCCGGGAAATCATCCACGTTCGGCTTCACCTGAGACTCCGGGTACTCCTTAGCCATCGCACGAATCACCGGCAGACGCTGCGAGAGCGAGGGGTGCAGGTGCTCGGGGCCGGAGAGCAGATCCTCCAGCGCCATCAGGCGGCCAGCCTCGGTGTAGTACTGCATGGACAGGGTGTGCTTGACGTCCAAGAACAGGGACTCCAGCAGCACGCGGCCACCCTTATCGAAGGGCGAGTGCAGCAGCGCCGTAATGAGGCGGTTGCGCTCGTGGTAGTACGCCTGCCAGCCGACGGAGTCATCCTTATCGGTCCAGGACACGTGCCACACGCCCGCACCGGGGAAGGACACGGTAGCGAAGCCCGCGGCCTTAGCGCGCAGACCGTACTCAGCGTCATCCCACTTCAGGAACAGAGGCAGGGACAGACCGATTTCCTTGATGACGGTGGTCGGGATGAGGCACATCCACCAGCCGTTGTAGTCCACGTCCACGCGGCGGTGCAGCCACGGGGTGTTACGCAGGTTGTGGTGACCCAGGTTGTGGCCCATCGCCATGTCATCGTGCGGCTTAGCGTAGAAGTTACGCCACGGGTCAACAACCTCACCGAACGCGTGCAGAACCGAACGGTCGAACATGTCGAACATGTGCGCACCCACGATGGTGGGTTCCTTGCAGTAGTTCGCGAAGGTCACCATACGCAGAATCGACTCGGGCTCAACGATAACGTCGTCATCGAGCAGCAGCACGTAATCGGAACCGTTGTTGACAGCCTCGAACATGCCGCGCGAGAAGCCACCGGAACCACCCAGGTTGCCCTGGTTGATAATGCGGAACTTACCGGAGAGGGGCTTGACGACCTCTTCGAAGTCCTCGTGGTCCTGCACCTTCTGGGTACCCTGGTCCACAATCAGGAACTCGTGCACAGCATCGAAAATCTCGGGGCTCTCACCCAGAGCACGAATGTTATTGATGCAGTACTCCACCTTGTTCATGGTGGTAATCTGCACGGTCGCCTGACCAGCCTTCACGTCTGCGCGGGGCTCAATGTCGCCCAGCCAGTTCGCCTCAACCAGCTCAAGGTCGGTGGTGCCTGCCAGGTCGAACCAGTACCAGCCGCCGTCACCGAACGGTGCCAGGGGCAGCGTGAAGGTGTTGGTTTCCTCGCCGGAGAGCAGCTTCGCATCCACGCGCTGAATCACGCCACGGCCATTGGACTTGTACACAATGACCATGCCCTCGCCGCGAGTCTGAACGCTCAGCACGACCTTCTGCAGGTCAGTCCAGCGGCGCCAGTACGAGGCGGGGAACGCGTTGAAGTACGTACCGAAAGACAGGCTCTGGCCCGCGTTCACGGTGATGGAGCGGCGGCTGTTCAGGCTGTTAGCGGCATCACGGTTCGCGCTAGCGTTCGATACAGACTGACCGGAGGTGTTCATCGCCTCCGCAATGGAGGTGGAAGCGTCGCCGTCAATACGGGTGGGCAACTGAACGCCGGTTGCGACACTCGCATCCACGTACAGGGGCACGACGTCAGTCTCAACCGCACTCGGGAAAATAACCCGCTGCAGGTTCTTCAAAGTCTTATCAGCCATGGTTATGCGTCAACACCACCGGACTCGATCTTCGCACCGTTAGCGAAGTGCGGGCGGATCTTGTTATCGAACATGGACAGTGCAGCACCGATAGCCATGTGCATATCCAGGTACTTGTAGGTACCCAGGCGGCCACCGAACAGCACGTTGTTCTCGCCCTTAGCCAGGTCGCGGTACGCCAGCAGCTTCTCACGGTCCACGGAGGTGTTGACCGGGTAGTACGGCTCGTCGCCCTTGTTCGCGAAGCGAGAGTACTCGCGCATGATGACGGTTGCGTCCTTGGTGTAGTCACGCTCGGGGTGGAAGTGACGGAACTCGTGGATGCGGGTGAAGGGAACATCAGCATCGGGGTAGTTCATCACGGAGCAACCCTGGAAGTCCTCAATCGGCAGGACTTCTTCTTCCAGGTCGATGGTACGCCAGGACAGGTCGCCCTCAGCGTAGTCGAAGTAGCGGTCAACCGGGCCGGTGTAGACCACGGGAATCTGACCCAGGACGTTTTCGCGAGAGTACTGGTGACCGGGCTCGAAGAAGTCAGTGTTCAGGTGCACCTCAATGTTCGGGTGCGCCGCCATACGCTCCAGCCATGCTGCGTAGCCGTCAACGGGCAGACCCTCGTACTTGTCGTTGAAGTAGCGGTTGTCGTAGTTGTAGCGAACCGGCAGGCGGGAAATGATAGATGCGGGCAGCTCTTCCGGCGGGGTCTGCCACTGCTTAGCGGTGTAGTGCTTGATGAACGCCTCGTACAGGGGGCGACCAATCAGGGAGATACCCTTATCGTTCAGGTTCTGCGGGTCGGTACCAGCCAGCTCGCCAGCCTGCTCAGCGATGAGCGCCTTTGCCTCTGCGGGAGAGTAAGCTGCGTTGAAGAACTGGTTGATGGTACCCAGGTTAATCGGCATGGGGTAGACGATGCCGTTGTGGCGGGTGTACACGCGGTGTACGTAGTTGGTGAACTCGGTAAAACGGTTCACGTACTCCCAGACACGCTCGTTGGAGGTGTGGAACAGGTGCGCACCGTAGCGGTGCACCTCAATACCGGTCTGCTTCTCCTTCTCGCTGTATGCGTTACCACCGATGTGGGAACGGCGGTCCAGCAGGGCAACCTTCAGGCCCAGCTCAGTGGCAGCCTGTTCTGCGATGGTCAGACCAAAGAGGCCCGAACCGACTACTACGAGGTCAGCGGTCAATGTTTTCTCCTGTATTATCACGGCGCACCGCCGCTTCTGCGAGGGCGGTATTCACCTACCAGATTGGACACATCCGAGGGTTCTCAGTCGCGCCGCAATCCGCACGGGTGGGTACAAAAAGCCCCTCCCGTGATGGATATAGTCATAATCTAAGATACCTGTTTATCAAGCACTACGCATACTTATGACGTGCTTTTAGGGGCTTTTGGACTATTGTTCGCACACTCTTTCTCTGTGTGAATATTCTTCGCGAACCCCGAGGTCAAGCGGGTCTGAGACAGTTCTTTCTTCTGCGGATTTTTACGGTCTACTCATGGTGAAGGAATTTTATTTACGGGTAAATATTCACCCTGTCCTAGTTGCGGCGGTAATTAGCCACCACCTAGAGCTGTAGGCACAGAGGGTGGTTCGAGGGGGCGTTTCATGGCTCTCACACGCTACAAAGAAGTACCCCCATCAGCACTTTTGGGGATGCGCACCGGTGTATGCGAGAGGTGATTGAGGTGGTTTATCCACAATTTTTCGAAAAATAGAGCAAAAAATTCAAAAAATACGAACACTTTAGTTTATATACAGACAATTTATTGAGCCTTAATGCTTTTTAATGTTTTCTGAGGGTATGACTCTCTTCTTTCTCGACCACCACAACACCGCCCTCCCCTACCCCCGCGTACTCCGACTCGACGGCGAGGCGGCACCCACCGGAATACAGCTGCGCCCCGGTAGCGCACACCGGCAGGCTCTAGAGCAGGCGCTCAACCACGCCCTGCAACACCCTGCCGCCGGCGCGCACGCTCAGGCACAGGAGACTACGTTCCAGCTACGCCCCGCGCACGATAAGGATCCCGCCGGAGCCTCGATTGCGCCAAACAGCCGCATTCCGAACGAATCTCAAACTCCGGGCGCGCCCGCCGTCAGCCTCCTGCACATTCTGCGCGGCCCCGACGCGGGCGCAACCTTCCCCATCAGCCGCGGTCGCACCAGCCTCGGCAGGGGGGCACTACCTGCCCGTGGAGGAGAACAGCCGCACCACATTCACCTGCAAGACCCCTTCCTCAAGCCGGTGCACGGCAACTTCTACGCCGATAGCTCCGGCATCCGCTGGATTGAAAAACGCCCCGCCGCGAGCGAGGGCAGCGAGAACGCACAGGGCAGTATAAAAGCACAGGGCGGTAAGAAGGTGCAGGGCGCCGAGCCGCGCATCCTGCGCTGGGACGAGCCTTTCTGCCTCGGTTCCTCACTCTGCATGCTCACCTCCCCCAGCGCCGACGGCGAATGCACCGCCACGAAGGCGAGCACGCCTGCCATGACCTCTGGCGAGCCCGCGCAGATGCTCGCTCCTCTGGGCGACGCCGGTAACCCCTTTGAACCGGTGGTGGTGAACCCTCCCGCGCCGCGTAAGCTCAAGCAGATTCTGTTGAGCGTGTGTCTGCCGATTGTGGTGGGTCTGATTATTGCGCTGGTGACCGGCATGTGGTTCCTTCTGCTAATGTCTGCGGCGTCTTCGCTGCTGATGCTTCTGCATTTCTTTGGCGGTCGGGCTGAGAACCGTGCCGCATCGCAGCAAACTCATCAGGCGGCGTTGCAAGAAAAGGAACGTGCCCTCGCCCTGCCGACCGCGGGCGACCTGGCGATTTCGGGCCCCTCTGCCCTGCATGATGCCGCCTACCCGGCTATTGTGCTCGGGTGCGGTCCCCGCCATCCCTACCTGCGCGGCCGCAACCTCCCGCTGGGCGCTCTGGAGAAGCAGGATGCACCCCACTATCTACCGCTGCCCACCCCGGTTCTCGGTCACTACCTTAAGTTGGAGGAGGCACATCTGCGCGCCTACCTGGTGCAGCTGGTGGCGGGCTATCCGGGTGCGGTGCACGTTCTGCTGGCGGGTGCTGAAAGCGCTGATCAGCAGCGCACCAATAGTCTCTTGCAGACTCTGGCTGTGGTGCCGGGCGTGAGCGTGCATTGCCTGCCGGGCGTGCAGCATGAGAAGTATCTGCAGGCCCTGCAGAGTAGCTTGCAGTCGGAGCTTTCCGCATCTGTTCCGCCGCTGATTCTCATGCCCCTGCAGGCGAGCGCTATCTACGCTCCCCTGCTGACCGCGCTGAACTCTGGGGCGGTCGCGGAGTCTTCGCCGTCCCGCGCGTTCGCCTCCCCGCGTGAGCAGAAGATGAACGCCCCGGCGCTCTGCGTGCTGGGCAGTGCTGAGGGTGATAGTTCCGCCCATGCACCCGGTGCGCTTTTTGGTGCCGCCTGGGTTGAGTGTGCAAGTGAGGGTAGCCACCGTCAGAGCATCCGTTACCGTACACAGGGTTACGCGGCGCCGCCGGTGCAGCCCACCGAGGGTGTCTACCAGGTGCACCCGCTGGCATGTGAGGGTCTGTGCCAGCACGCCGACGGGCTCAGCGTTGAGGCATTCTGTGCCGCTCTTGAGAACCTGTACTGCGCCGGGTGCGAGCAGGAGCAGGGCGCGCTTAGTGAGGCTCAGGTGCACCAGTCGGCGCATCTATTCTCTTCCCTGCAGGCGCAGAGCGCGCGGCAGAAGAATCGCACCGATGACATGGCGGTGGAGTCCGTTCTGCAACGCTGGTCCGCTCAGCGTTACGCCTCCGATATTCGCTGCTACCTGGGTGTTTCTTCGGGTGGCTCGCTGAATATTGGTCTGTCTGAGCACGGCCCACACTGGCTGCTCGGTGGCACGACTGGTGCCGGCAAATCGCAGCTGTTGCGTTCGCTGGTGCTCAGCGCTGCGCTACGTTACCCGCCCGAGCGCCTCGGCCTGATTCTGGTGGACTTCAAGGGCTCGGCTGGTTTGGGTCCTCTGGCTCAGCTACCGCATGCGCTCAGCGTGTTGAGCAATTTTGATGTGTCCGCGGTGGAGCGTGCCCTCGAATTTTTGCGCGCAGATATTCACCGCCGCGAGGTGGATCTGCAGGCGCTCGGCGTGAACTCCTACCGCGACTACCTGGCGTCCTGCCAGGCGGCGGGTACCACTCCGCGCTATCCCGAGCTGCTGATCGTGGTGGACGAGTTCCGCATGCTCATCGATTCCATGCCGGACGCTATGGCTGAGCTGATGCGCATTGCCACGATTGGTCGCTCGCTGGGTCTGCACCTGGTGTTGGCGACTCAACGTCCGCAGGGTGCTATTTCGCAGGATATTCGCGCCAATATTGCCACGAGCATTTGCTTGCGTGTGGCGAGCGCGCAGGATTCCTATAACCTGCTGGAGCATGAGTCTGCGGCGTATATTTCGGCGGCGCATCCGGGGGCCGGGTATGCGCGTCTGCCGGATGGTCGTTCCCTGCCGTTCCGCGCCCCGCTGGTGGATGCGGTCCCGTCGAGTAGCGATGCCCGTCCGGTGCAGGTGCTGGGTCTTGAGGAGGGTGGCTGGCGTGAGCTGACTGCTACTTCTGTTGTTCAGAAGGCTGGCGGGAATGAGGATGAGCTGCTGATTCGTTCGGCGCAGCAGATTCGTGCGCTCTATGAACGCGAGTACGCGCCGAGGGGTCTTCGGAAGAATGCGGCAGTTGAGGATGAATACTGCCCGATTCCGCCGGAGCTTCCCGAGAACACCCCGCTGCCAGTGGTGCAGGCGCCGGTGAGCGAACTGGTAGCGTACGGCATTGATCCGGCGGCTACCTCTCAGGTTGTAGATTCTCAGGAACCCGCCAATTCTGGCACCGCTTCCGCAGGGTACCTACTGGGTGAGTTGGAGATTGCCCGCTACGGCGTGCGCCGCCCGATCAGCTGGTCGGGTCAGCAGGCGCTGGCACTGCTGGCTCAGAGCGCCGAACGTGCCCCGATGCTTTACGGTCTTTTAGCTCAGGCATTCGCCGCCCGCACGCCGGTTGTTCTGCTGACCTCTGACGGTGCACTCTACCGCGACCTGGAACCCTACGCCGGTGCCTTTGAGACGCTCGTGGGTGCGCAGGAGCTTTCGCATCTGCGTTTCTGCCTGGAGGAGCTGCGCGTCCCGAACCTGTGGGGCACCGAGGCTTCCGCCCGCCCGCTCATTGTCGTGGACGGTCTGGACAGTTGGCTGGAGGCGCTGGTCCGCCAACCCGATACGGAGAACCTGCTCTACGATCTACTCTCGCAGGGGTGCCGTCGCGGCTATTCGGTGGTGTTCACCTCCGCGTTGAACCCGCGCGGTCGTTTCGCCGCTGCGGCGCATTCCACGCTGTTGAGCCGCCGCTTCCTGGACGCCGACCTGATGCGTTCAACGAGCAAGGACTACCCGACCCCGGCGCAGAGCCACTACTGCGTGGAAGGTGCCATCAATGAGGAGCTCATCGGTGATCAGCCGCTGAGCGCGTCGATTCTTTCGCCCTGCGTTGCGGGTTTCCAGGAGCTGGTTCAGGTTCTGCGGGGTAACACCGCGAGCGCTTCTAACGGGTCGAGCACTCGCCCCGGCACTCTTCTGAGGCAGTTCCCCGAGTACTATCGCATGCCCTCGGCCGAGTACGTGACCGCCGCCCATGCCGCGTGCAATCCGCAGGGCTCTAAGCTTCTCGTCGCATTTGACCGCCGGCAGATGCCGGTATGGTTGAGCGCCCCGGCTGGCGCTGTAATTCCCGTGCAGGGTTCCCGGTCGGCGGGTAAAAGCACCCTGTTGGAAAGCATTGCTCAGCTCAACCCGCAGCTGGATACCCTCGTCTTTGAGGGGTCTGGCGGTGCTACAGGTGAGCCGCCGAGCGTGGAGCGTACCCGTGCGCTCCTGGACTCGGTGACAAACCCCGCGCGCACGCTCGTGCTCATTGATGATTTGCAGTACCTGCAGCCCGCCGTTCAGCAGCTACTTCTGGAGCGTCGCGGTGAGTTCCGCGCCATGCTGGTCGCCTACACGCCCTGGCCGAGGCGTGCCTCCTCACCCCTGCTGGCTGCGCTCATGGGATGCTCGCGTGCGCTTCTGCTCGCACCCGCATCCCTGGCGGATGCCGACATGTGCACGGTGACCGCGCTACCTCTGGATCGATTCACGCAGGGTGAGCAGCCCGCCGGCCGTCTTGTAGTGGTGGATGGCGCCTCCGTGTGCGCGGCGCAGGTTCCCCTGGCGCTGACCACGGCAGCACAGGCTGCAGCAGCCGTGCAGAAGGTGCCGGCCGGGGTCTAAAGTTGAGCGGTCTAGAGCTGAGCACTCTAGAGCCAAGCCGGCTAGGGTTTAGCGGCGCTAGGGGTTTACGCGCTAGGGGTTTAGCGGCGTCGGCGGCTGTACTTCTCCGCTTCTTCGCCCGATGCTTCGGTGACCGCCTCAATATAGCGGCGGCTACTGGGCATGAGCACAAAGACGAAGGCAGCCGCCGCACCAATAACACCCGCAATCGTGATGACCTGGCCAATGTTCAGGCCGTAAGCGCTCACGTTCATGACGAGGGTGCTTGCGGTGACCCACAGGGCGCAGAGGGTAATCAGGATCATGGGCAGGCGCGAACCGAAGCGGCCGCGGTAGAAACGCAGGCCAAAGTAGGTCATGCCCGCGGCAATGAGCACCTGGAGCACACCGCCCACAATCGCCTGAGCGGTAGACATTCCGCTGACGATAAAGGGGTAGAGGATGCCGCGAATCAGAATGTATGCTGCGAAGGTTTCGGTCAGGGCGAATGCATAGATGACGTTGAACGGGCGTGACGTCATGGTGGGCTCCTCATGGGTAGTGTCGGCGGCAGACCGGGGTGTACTCGGTCCGATGTGCTGGTCGATGCGTTGGTGCGTTAGCGGGTGGGCGCTCCCCCGTCTCGGGTTCACCGCCTCGTCGTCGGTGCGGCATTTCAGGGGTAGGTACCGCTTTATATTATGCCTGAGGTGCCACTCACCCAGCCGCCCGAGTCTCGCCCATGAGACGCGACGCAGAATCTGTGTGTCAGCATGCGATTCCTCATCCTCTCAATTAGACAAAGGTTAGCCTAAGTGATAGATGCCTCAGCGTAATACTGAAGTTTTTAGAGAAAAGTACTTGTCACATCCGCTCCAACATGCGAAAGTTGATAAGTCAATTTTCACCCTAACGCTGGGTGAGCGTCCCATCATCGGATGTATTTGACACGCACACAGGAAAATAGATGTGTCTTGCCACCGCGTGAGACCGTAAATCATGAAGGAGGTCCACCGTGGATTGGCGTAGTCGTGCAGCTTGTTTGGACAAGGATCCGGAGCTGTTCTTCCCCGTAGGAAACACCGGACCTGCCCTGTTGCAAATTGAAGAGGCCAAGACTGTCTGCCGCTCTTGCGAGGTTGTAGACGTCTGCCTGAAGTGGGCCATCGAGACCGGCCAGGACTCCGGCGTATGGGGTGGCACCAGTGAAGACGAGCGTCGTGCGATGAAGCGTCGCGCAGCTCGTGCCCGCCGTGCATCCTAACTTCCGGAGTATTCAATAGGGCATCAAAAGCGTGGTGCAGTGATATAAAGTCACTGCACCACGCTTTTGTCATATACAGAACCTATCTAGACAGCAAACTGCCACCACCCCGTACTCGGGGCGGCGGCAGTTCTATATGTCATACGAGAAGGGGCTTAGACGAGCACCGCGGTGATGACCACGCGGGTACCGGTCGGTTCGTTAGCCTCCCAGCGGATTGAGCCGTTCAGCTCGCTTGCCACCAGGGTACGCACAATCTGCATGCCCAGGCCTTCCTTACCGGTCACCGGGCGGTAGGCGTTCGGGCCGGACTCTTCAATCTTCTTATCGCCCATGCCCTTACCGTCATCAGTAATCACGACGGTGAGGATGTTCTCCCCCTCATCGTTGGTACCGCGAATACCCTCGAGGGTCACAGTGCCGGTCTCACCGTCCAGGCCGTGCTCCACAGCGTTCGCGACAACCTCGTTGATAACCAGCGCCAGAGGGGTAGCGAACTGGCTCGGCAAAGATCCAAAGGAACCAATCAGCTTGGTAGACACGTGCTGGCCGGGGGAAGCAAGCTCAGCGGCAAGGTGGAACTGACGCTCAATCAGCTCGTCAAAGTCGACGTTCTGAGTCAGACCCTGCGAAAGCGCCTCGTGCACGGTAGCGATTGTTGCCACGCGACGCATCGCCTGCTCCAGGCCCTGACGTGCCTCATCCGTGGTCATACGACGCGACTGCAGGCGCAGCAGAGCGGACACGGTCTGCAGGTTGTTCTTCACGCGGTGGTGAATTTCGCGGATGGTCGCGTCCTTGGTCATAAGCTCCAGCTCGCGGCGGCGCAACTCGGTCACGTCACGGCAAAGAATCACGGCGCCTTCACGCTCGATACGGGCGCGCCTCTGTGCCAGCAGCGGGATGGAGCGCATGGTCACGCGGGCACGAGCAATAACCAATTCGGTGCGCAGGTCACTACGGCCCGCCAGGACGAGCTGCAGGGTTTCATCCGCCTGTTCACCGGCAGGAAGCATCGCACGGGTGACGTCGGCAAGGTTTTGCTTTTCGAGGTAGCCGGTCATGCCCATGCGGTTGTACATGGAGTTCGCGTTCGGGGAAGCGACGACCACACGACCGGAGGGGTCAAGCACAATAATGCCGTCGATCACGCGGGGGTTGCCCTGAGTGTTATTTCCCTGGGCGAGGGGGTCGGGCCACAGGCCGGAGTGCACCATGGAGAGCATGGTATCAGCAGTATATTCGTAGACCTCGTCGCTGATGGAGGGGTAGCCACTGGGTGTGGCAATCTTGTGGCTGGTCAGCAACGCAATGGTGCGGTTGTTGCGCACGATGGGCACGAAGGTTACGTGTACGCGCGGGCGGGCACCAACGCCTTCACCGCTTCCTTCGTCGGTGTAGGTGCTGATGTTCTGGTCAATCCAGACGCGGTATGCTTCGTCGCGGATTCCGTCTTCCATGTCGTGATCGATGATGTCGTGGTGGAAGAGGGTTCGGACGTTAGAGGGGCGCACGTGCGCGAAGGCACGGAAAGTACTGGTTTCGCTGGGGCCGGAGACGGCATCCGGGGAACTGCCGTCGGCAACAACGTAGTCGGTGGGGAACCATAGAACCAGGTCACTCTGGGCGATGTCAGAGATGACCTGCCATTCGCCCATGATGAGGTGAACGCGTTCAGTGTCGCCGGGACCGAAGTCGCAGGCGCTCATAATTCCTTCTGCAAAAGACATATGTTTGTGTGCTTCCCTAAGTTCGGGTGTGTTCAACCATTTTACGGTTTGTTCGCCGCAAATCCCATTCAAACGACAATACGTGGAATAGTTTACAGAGCATTTCTTGGAGCGCGCTTTTTAATCGCAAATATGACGCCCTGAGATGAGATGAACCCCTCAACTTTGAGGTGAAATATTCGCGCTACTGCCCTGCATTATTGTCACCTTCCCCGATTCAAAACCCCGGCCCAAAACCCTACGTAAAACCCGGCGTAAAGACACAGAAAACCCGGCATATCGGCGCTCTGCAGTTCCTAGAAGAAACCGAGAAAAACACCGATACGCCGGGGTTTCGTTCGCCCGCCTCTGGCGGGCATTAGTTGTAGCTGACGGACCTGTACGCCGGGGCTGAAGTTAAGCGCCGGGGCGCACCGCGTACATGCCCTCAAGCATCGC
This sequence comes from Rothia sp. HMSC068E02, assembly GCF_001813565.1. NCBI lineage: Bacteria > Bacillati > Actinomycetota > Actinomycetes > Micrococcales > Micrococcaceae > Rothia > Rothia sp. HMSC068E02. The sequence continues at coordinate 415,305 of NZ_KV812882.1, read as the reverse complement.
CTCGAAGGACTGCACGACCGCGTGGCGGGGTGCCACCTCCAGCAGCGCTTCGCCGTTGCGGCGCAGACGGTCCATGACCTTACGCTCGTACGGAATCACGCCGGTGAGCGACACCGACAGGTAGCGTGCCCAGTTATCGCGCATCTTCGCCTCCGGGTTGAATCCGGCGGCTTCGCGGCGGCTGCGGTTGAGCCAGTACTGCACATCCGTTTGGGGTGCGAACAGGTCCGGGCGCGACTGCACCTCGCGGGCGAGGTTAATCAGACGCGGCAGCCCGATAACGTCCGCTTCACCGAGCGCAATCACGCGGTCGGCGCAGGCGAGCGCGGTGAGGGTCGCGGCGTTACGGCGCGGTGCCGAGCCGTCAAAGGTCAGCTCCTCGTCCACCTCGATGGGTGCGGCAACATCGCAGATGACCAGGTCGTAGCGGTGCTTAAGCCATTCGAGTACTTCGGCGAAGGCGCGGGCGCGCACCTCGGGCCAACGCGAGGAGGAGGTGATGCCGCTCAAGAAGTCGAAGGTGCCGTTCTTGAGGGGCACACGCTCCATGATGGCGCCGGCTTTTTTCTCGTCAAGCTGGGCGCGGTCGGCGTCCGAGCAGAGAATTGCCAGGCCGGAGCCGGTGTCCTCGAGCGCCATGAGCGCATCCAGGCTGGGCGCGTAGGTGTCTGCATCGATGAGGCAGACCTGCTGGCCCTGCTGTGCCGCGAGGGCTGCGAGGTTGAAGGCAATGGTGCTTCGACCGGGCGCGCCGTGGGTACCCCAGACGGTCACAATCTTGCCGAGGCGGTGGCCGGGCTGGTAGCGGGAGGGCGCGGCGGGGTCCTGGTTGATGTCGGGGTGTTGCGGCAGGGTACCGTCGTTGTTCTCGTTCTGCACATGCAGGGCGTAGTCGCTACCGGGTGCGAAAGAGTCGACGATGGCGGCGGCCTGGCTGAGCACGGATTCCTCGTTGCTGGGCACAACGGAGGAGGCTTCCGCCGGGTCATGCGCGCCGGGTGCGCCGGGTGCGTTTCCGGCGGGGGCTGCGGGGTCGATTCCGTAACTTCCGTAGTCGGCACCGTAGGGCGCGCCGGCGTTTACGGCAGTACCCGCGGCGGGGTCGTAGCCGTAGCCGCCCGCCCCATGGCCAGCAGCTCCGTTATCGTAACCGTAACCGTAACCGCTGTCGTAGCCGTAGCCTGCGTCGTAGCCGTAACCGGCGTCCTGACCGTAGACGCCCTCCGGTCGGTGGGCAACAGGCTGAACGGGCGGCTGAGCCGGAATCTGCGCGGGAATACCGTAACCTGCGGCGGGTCGGGCGAGCGCCGCATCCACTGCCTGCTCGAGGGAGCCCAGAATCTCGTCGAGGGCAGCTTCGGGGCGGATGCGGTGTGCCTGCGTGGGCAGGGGCAGGTTGTCCGGGGCAATAACCGCCAGGAGCACCTCGGAGGCGGCGAGCGCATCCACGGTGGAGGCGCTCATTTCGGCGGGCACGTGCGCGCAGAGCAACACGCGGGCGATGCCGGTGTGCGCCATGCCGACGGCTTCGCTGAAGTCCTGCACGGTGCGCGCCACGGAGACGCGGCCGCGTTGGGATTCGATGCGGTTCAGGAGCGAGCCGTCATCGCCGTAGAGGATGACGGGGATGTTCACTGACCCTCCCCATAGGTGCCGGGGATGAGGCTGATCTTGGAGTCGCTGTTGCTTTCCTTGACGAGGGCGGCGAGGGCTTCTTCCTTGACCCACAGCTGCACGGTTGCCTTGCCGTTGGCGCCAAGCACGCCTTCGTCGACCGTTACAGCAACGATTTCAGCGTTGGTGACGATGGCGCGGGCGCCGTTTTCAGTGCGGTTATCGCTCTTGGTGTCGGGGTTGCGCGGGCCGGAGGTCCACACGTCCACGCGCTCGCCCGCCTTCAGCGCGGAGGCTGCCGCACGGTCAATGCTGACGGTGGCGAGACGGCGGCCCGGGGAGGTTTCGGTGCCTACGGATTCCTTGCTGATGAGGTTACCGGCGGGGATGCGCTGGGTAGCGATTTTGCCGTTCATCTGTGCGGCTTCGGCGCGGGTGAAGTACTTGTCTTTGGCGGAGTCTATGTTCGCTTCGACTCGGGCGAGTTTGTCTTCGGTAATCTTCTCGCCGAGGCGGATTTCACTTTTGGCGGTGTAGTACTCGGTTTTGCTGTTATTGGCTTGCACGTAGAGCTGCACGCCGGTGATGGAGACGAGCACGAGAAGTACACCGAGGATGAATCGCCAATCCTTGACGGTGGGCCTTTTGAGGCGCTTGGCGTGGGGCTCGGTGAGGGTGGAACGCTTCGTCGCGTTCTGTCGTATGCGCATGATGTGGTTGTGCCTTTCGGTGCGGAAGCCGGCGGTGATTCCGGTGTTGTTCAACTGACCGATGAGCGAGTGGTGTGTTTTCGATAGTGCTTTGGTTGGTTCTGACACTAACCCTAACAGCATATTTCATTTAGTACTCTCTCTCAACAAGAGTCGTGTTTATGAAATATTTTTGAGTCTTGCCCCTTTTGAAGGGGTGATTAGATAACTTTTCAGCTCATATAAGGCTTTTTGTGAGCAAATTTCACGGTGATGGCATATACTGAAAGTACTCAATAGATGTTCTGTATGGACTCTATGTAAAAGGCCACTAACGGTGGCTAAGGGGCCCAGGATTTCACTCACGGAAAGGAACAATTCGATGACTGCACCTCGTTTCCTCACTCTGAGCGACGTTGCCGAGGAGCTGCAGGTTTCGCTTTCGCAGGTGCGCGCTCTGGTGCGTAGCGGCGAACTTCCCGCCATCCAGATTGGTGGGCGTAACCAGTGGCGTATTGAACGCTCTCGTTTTGAAGAGTACATTACCGAGCGCCACGAGCAGACTCTGGAGGCAATTGCTTCCGGCAAGCTCACTGCAAAGGCTAAGGCTGAGTAGTATTCGACATGCACCTCGCGGGCGTAACGCTCGAGTGGTTTCAGAAAGGTCCGCTCCTCTCGCATGAGAGGGGCGGACCTTTTTGTGTTTATTGTTGCTTTAATGCGGGTATTTACACTTGTCGAGGCATCTTTTGCGAGCGTACCCACGAATGGTAGCGCCCGCTATTTCCCCGTGTTTTTAGCGTGAAATACGGGCGATGACTGCGCTAATACGAGCCAGCGGAATGGTGCGCACGCCAGCGCCGCGAGGTGCACGAGAGTAGCCGGAGGCGCCCTGACCATAACCAGCTTGCCCATAACCGCCCTGGCTGTAACCACCCTGCCCGTAGGTTCCCTGCGCGCCGTAGGCTGCACGCGCGTACTGGTCGCGTTCGTAGATACGCGGGTACTGGCCGCCATTGAGCAGGCGCAGCTCAAGGAAGTCGGCACCGACTCGCTCGATCACGCCGTCATAGCTGACGGTGCCACCTTCGAGGGAGAGGCGAACGGGTTCACGTGCCATGGCGAGGGAGCGGAGGGCGAGCTGAATTTTCATGCGGTAGCGTTCGGGGCGAATATCGGCTCGCCCGGGAGCGATGCCACCTTCCCACCAGAGCATTCCGCGCAGGGGGATGATGATGTTTTCGCCGCGCGCTTCGATGCTGACCCATTCTTCGCCGACCATTTCGAGCTTACCTTCGTAGGTTTGCATGTCGGTGGCGCAGATGCGGATCGGGCCGCCAACCTGCGCGAGGAGGCGGTCGTCGAGGGTAATGGTGGAGTACTGGACGCGGGCGACTTGGCGGGCATCCTGTTCCATATCCCAGGCACGTTCGGAGGCGAGGCGCGCCTCAATGTCTCGTAGGAACTTTTCCATGCTCATACTATGACCCTACCCGAGTAGCGGGTGCGGATACGAACCGGGGCGTTTTTCTGGCCGAATGATGCTTCTTGAGCTTAATTTTTGAAGCAAATTCCACCAAATTATATGTTTTTTATGCATTTTGATACGTTTTGCTTCATTTTTGGCACGTCTTCCTGTATAAATGAAACAACACCAAAAGCTATCAAACATACCATTTGGAGGTCATCGTGGACCAATTTTCCACCCCGGGATCAGCCCCCGCAGCCTTCGCTTCACGCCCTGCCACCTTCGCCTCACACTCCGCAGTCTCACACTCCGTAGCCGCGCCTCGTACTGTCAGTGCAGAGGTAGCCGCTGGCGGCGGCTCTGCGTCCGGCACCGGCTCTGCAATCGGGCCCGGCGCTAAGGCAAGCTACCAGGACGCGTTGCTCTTCATCGCCCCTCCTCTGCTTTCCGCGGCGGTCTTGGGCGCGTTGAGCGTGAACCTGCACCGCATCCCCTCGGCACACCCGCTGACAGATGCTTCGCTGCTCTGCGCTGGTGCGGTAGCAGCCCTCATTACCGCCTGGTGGTTCATCAGTTTTATCTACGCTCTCTTCTACGCTTGGTCTTTGCGCGTTTCGAGCCACAACGCTGACCGCGCGGTGCTGAAGGTCCCGGCGATTTTCCGTCCGCGCTTTATGCGCCGCATCGTTCTGACGCTCGGTGGCACGGCTCTTGGAGTGGGTGCGGTTCTGGCTCCCGCACAGGCTACGGTGGTTACGCCCAGCAACGCCGGGCTGACCAGTACGGAAGGCATGCCGCAGACGACTATCTCTGCGGTCATGACCGCAGAGTCAACGAGTACTGTGGGGGCAGACACCAGCTCAGATACGGTTTTCTCCGCTACCGACCCGGCACAGTCCGCCGCTCTCCTGCCGCTCTCCGCCGAGGTTCCCGATATCCCCCTGGCTCCTCAACCCACGGAGGCGGCGGGCTCTCTGCAGGATCGCAGCCCGTTCTTCTCCCCTCCCCGCACTGAGGCGGGCACCTACTCCTACACGGTCCAGGCGGGCGATACGCTCTGGTCCATTGCCGCCGAGCAGCTGGGTGAAGGCACCGACGCCTCCACCATTTACAACTACACTCTCGATATTTACGAGGCGAATAAGGACGCTCTGGGTCAGAATGCCGAGCTGCTCTACGCGGGGCAGGTTCTGCAGATTCCCGAACAGCCCGTTCATTAGCCTTCTCTCACCCGATAGCTTTTCAGTCAGTCAATCTCATTCGCTCAACCCACCTCACATTCCCTGCCCTGAAAGGAGCCGTCATGAGCTTCGCCCACCTTCTCCCCCGCGCCCCGTGGACGCCGCCGCATTCCCCGACTGCGCAGTATTCTCAGCCTGCGCAGCCTGCCTCCCGTAACGATCAGCCTGCCCGCCCGTATTCAAAGCGTCAGGCGGCACGCACCTCCCAGCCGGTGGCTCAGTCTGCGATTGTCGAGCAGGTCGCTCCGCTACCGGAGCAGGGGCAGGGCACGATGGCACTGGTGCAGAGGAGGAACAGCTCATCGGTCTATTCGCTGTTGCCACTGCCGCGTTATGAGCAGCATTCGGCGCAGCGCCCGCCGGTGGCAAAGAAGGGCCGCCCGTTGCGTCCTGCGGATGCGTTGGCTCGCCAGCTGGAGGGTCGTTGCGCGGGTGTGGCAATTGCTTACCTGGAGATCATGTCGGCTCGTCGTTCGCGTCAGCAGCTGGCGCAGTGGGTGTCAGCGGATTGTTTCCACCGTCTTCTGCCGCACTTCCCGAAGAACCCGCGCCAGGTGCGCAAGGAGATGCTGTTGACTCTTCCGCCGGTTCTGTTGCGGGTGCGAGCGCAGAAGGTGCACGAGGAGCTCTACGAGGTGGTGGCGCTACTGCGTTGTGCGGATAAGGTGCGCGTGGTGACCATGCAGATGCGCCTGATTCACGGCATGTGGCTGATTACCGCAATTGAGCAGCCGCAGAGCCGCTTGGACGAAGACTAAGGCTTCCCCGGCTTCCCCTACAAAACACACAGACAAACAGAGAGGGTGCGAATCCAGTGTTGGATTCGCACCCTCTCTGCTAGGTCTATAGCATTTCAGCTTTTACGCTGAGGCTACTTGTCCTTCGAGCGTTCCACGTGAACCTGCTCGTGGCCGTCCTCATCCGGGGCGGAGTACTGCAGGAACTTCGGGCGCGAAGGCTCAGCCAGGCGCACGGCAGAAGCCTGAGTGCGCTGCTTGGACAGGTCAAGGTTGAACAGGTAGGTCACGGTCTCTTCACGGATCGCGCCGAGCATCGACTGGTACATGTCGTAGCCTTCACGCTGGTACTCGACCAGCGGGTCACGCTGAGCCATCGCACGCAGACCGATACCTTCCTTGAGGTATTCCATCTCGTACAGGTGCTCGGGCCAGCGCTCGCCGATGACGGACAGCATGACACGGCGTTCGATTTCGCGCATGCTCTCTTCGCCGACGCTCTTTTCACGCTCATCGTAGATGAGGTGTGCGTCCGCCAGGACTTCCTTCACGATCTGGTCGCGAGTAATCTTGGTGCGGTCTCCAGCGTCTTCAGCGAGGTCGTCCACGGTGATGGAGATGGGGTACACCTGCTTGAGGGCGCTCCAGAGCTCGTCGAAGTCCCAGTCCTCGGCGTGGCCTTCAGCGACGCGCGCGTCGATGATGGTGGTCAGCACCTCGTCCACGAAGCCAGAAATCTGTTCCTTCAGGTCGTCACCGTGCAGGATGCGGCCGCGGTCCTTGTAGATCGCTTCGCGCTGGCGGTTGAGCACGTCGTCATACTTGAGCACGTTCTTACGCTGTTCAGCGTTACGGCCTTCAACGTTTGACTGGGCGGTAGCGATAGCGCGGCTGACGATCTTGGAGTCCAGTGCGGAGTCCTCGGGAGCTGCCGCCATGAGGCGGGTTGCCATGCCGGTGTTGAACAGGCGCATCAGTTCGTCGGTCAGCGACAGGTAGAAGCGGGACTCACCCGGGTCGCCCTGACGGCCGGAACGACCGCGCAGCTGGTTGTCGATACGGCGGGACTCGTGACGCTCAGTGCCGAGCACGTACAGGCCACCGAGCTTGGTGACTTCCTCGTGCTCTTCTTTAGCGGCGTCTTCGCAGGCCTTCAGGACCTCGGGCCAGCGAGCCTCGTACTCTTCGGAGTTGGTGTTCGGGTCCAGGCCGAGCTCACGCATCTTTTCGACGGCCTCAAATTCGGGGTTACCGCCGAGCATAATGTCGGTACCGCGACCAGCCATGTTGGTTGCCACGGTGACGGCGCCCTTACGGCCCGCCTGCGCAACAATAGCAGCCTCACGCTCGTTGTTCTTTGCGTTCAGCACCTCGTGGCGCACGCCTGCCTTCGCCAGCTGGCGGGAAAGGTATTCGGAGTTCTCCACGCTTGCGGTACCCACCAGGATCGGCTGGCCCTTTTCGTGGCGTTCCTTAATGTCCTTGACGACCGCCTTGAACTTGGCGATTTCGTCGCGGTACACCTTATCGGGGTTGTCGATGCGCTGCACACCCTTGTTGGTGGGGATGGGCACCACGCCGAGCTCATAGGTGTTCATGAACTCTGCCGCTTCGGTTTCCGCGGTACCGGTCATACCGGACAGCTTGTCGTACATGCGGAAGTAGTTCTGCAGAGTCACGGTCGCCATGGTCTGGTTCTCAGGCTTGATTTCGACGCCTTCCTTCGCCTCAATCGCCTGGTGGATGCCGTCGTTGTAGCGGCGGCCCGGCAGAATACGACCGGTGTGCTCGTCAACAATCAGGACTTCGCCGTCAATGACCACGTAGTCCTTGTTGTTGGTGAACAGCTCCTTCGCCTTAATAGAGTTGTTCAGGAAGCCAATGAGCGGGGTGTTCTTGGATTCGTAGAGGTTCTTCACACCCAGGTGGTCTTCCACCTTGTCAATGCCGGATTCGAGGATACCGACGGTGCGCTTCTTCTCGTCTACTTCGTAGTCTTCACCGCGCTTGAGCAGGGTCGCGGCAATGCGCGCGAACTCTGCGTACCAGCGGTTCGCCTCACCGGCTGCGGGGCCGGAAATAATCAGAGGGGTACGCGCCTCATCGATCAGGATGGAGTCCACCTCATCGATAATGGCGAAGTTGTGGCCGCGCTGAACCTGCTCCTCCACGGTCCACGCCATGTTGTCACGCAGGTAGTCGAAGCCGAACTCGTTGTTCGTACCGTAAGTGATGTCTGCGGCGTACTGCTTACGACGCTCGTCAGGCTCCATGGATGACAGAATCACGCCGCACTCCATGCCGAGGAAGCGGAACACGCGACCCATGAGGTTCGCCTGGTACTCAGCCAGGTAGTCGTTCACGGTCACAATGTGCACGCCCTTGCCGCTCAGCGCGTTCAGGTACGCGGGCAGGGTCGCAACGAGGGTCTTACCCTCACCGGTCTTCATTTCGGCAATGTTGCCCAGGTGCAGCGCTGCACCACCCATGAGCTGCACGTCGTAGTGGCGCTTGCCCAGGGTACGCTTGGATGCTTCACGGACCACCGCAAAGGCCTCCGGCAGCATAATGTCGAGGGATTCGCCGTCCTTGACGCGCTCGCGGAACTTGTCGGTCTCTGCTCGCAGTTCCTCATCGGTCATCGATGAGAAGCTGTCCTCGAGCGAGTTCACCGCCTTTGTGTACGCTTCGAGCTGTCGCAGAACCCTCTTATCGCCGGTTCGGAGGATTTTCTCCAAGAAAGATGCCACTGAGCTTCTACTCCTTGCTTGTTTCGGTACCCTCACCAAGGGCGCGCGAAAGTGCGCGCGGTGAGGCCTTCCTACATATTGTATGGCAGAGCCGCCTAATTCGCCCGTCCGAGCTCTTTTTTACGCTGTGCGCCCACGAGGTGACATTTGGTGACACTCGAATCTTTCACCCTCCGGTTGAGGCAGAGCCGACCCGTCCGCCTAAAGGAACGGCTGTGTGGAGGGCAAAGAAAAACCCGGGGGCCTGGAGAAACACGGTGTGTGTTCCCAGACCGCCCGGGTCTTGAGCCTGCTCGCTGAGTACGACCCCTAAAGAGCCTTACGCCTCAGCAGCCAGCAGGTACGTTAGTTTTACTCGTTGTCCAGAGTAATGATGCCGTAGCTCCAGCCCTTACGGCGGTATGCCGCAGCCGGTGCGCCGGTCTCGCTGTCAATGTACAGGTAGAAGTCGTGGCCGACCAGTTCCATACGGTCAACAGCTTCTGCGGGAGTCAGACGCTCGCCCTTGAAGCTCTTGTGGCGAATCTCGATGGGAGATGCGGCCTCGTCGGCGAGGGTGACCTCGCTGTTGTCGAATGCTGCTTCTTCAACCGGAACATCCGGCAGCAGAATCTCGGTAATTGCTTCGGTAACCACGGGAATCGATCCGGTAGCGTCCGCCACGGAGACGGGGTGCTTGCCACCGCGCTTGTGCAGCTTGCGGCGGTCACGTGCACGGCGCAGACGCTCCAGGAGCTTGCCGTAGGTTTCATCGAAGACCGCGAACTTGTCGTGACCCTGGGCTTCGGAACGGAGGACAGGACCAGTACCAACAACGGTAATCTCAACGCGGATGGACTCGCCACCCAGGTGACCGTCCTTGCTGAACTTGACGTCGATGTCCTTCACGTTATCGCCGAGCTGAGCGAACTTCTGAACCTTCTCGCTCACGTACTCTTCCAGGCGTTCGGTGACCTTGATATTGCGGCCGTAGATGTTGACTTCCACGATCATTCCCTCCAGGTTGGGGGCTTATACCGCGTCCGGCTGGACCCGGTACGGGGGTTCGACTCCAATGCCGTTCCCTTGTCTATATTCTAGTACGAAACATGTTTCATATCACTAGATATGACAAATATTTAGCCTAAATAATAGCTATTCGTCCGTCTGCGAACTTTATTCGCCAAAAATCGTGTATCTCTTGCAACTAACTACAAGAAACGCTATGTCTGAGCCTTTTTCGGTACCGCCGCCACAGCACACACGCCCAGCACCCGCGAACCGGATTCCTGTAGCACACGCACCATCTCAGAGGCGGTCGCACCGGTGGTCACCACATCATCACAAATAACGCTCACCCGACCCGTGCACAGGGCAGGCTCCATGACGCGCAAGGCACCGTGCATCCGCTCGGCACGCCCCACAGCGCCCAGGCTCTTCTGCTCATTCTTTGTCTCAGAGGCGCTAAGGAGAAAAGCACCCACACGAGAAGATAGGGAGGCGCCGCTCCCCCGCCGACCGCGAGGAACGTACCCGATAACGTCCACAGCGCGCACCCGCACCGAGGCAGGCAGACGCTTATTAAGCTGACGCGCCGCCTCCTGCACCAAAAGATTCGCCGGCGCATAGCCGCGGCGGCGCACGCTCTGGGCAGAGGACGGCGCCGGAATCAGCAGAACCTCAACCGGTGCGGCGGAGGTGCCCACAGAAGAGATAGAAGACCCCGGTACGCTCTGAAGCTCAACCCGATGCGCCCGAAGAAGCTCGTACACGCTACGCGCCAAACCCTCTCCCAACAGGGGCAGCAGGTCGGTACGGCCCGCATTCTTCAACGCCAACAGGGCACGCGGCATGATCCCCTCATAACGGGATGCCGCACGCACCTCGGGAGCAGCCGCGCCATCAAGAGGTTGCAGAGCATATACTCGCTCCACCTTAGCCAACGCCGAACGCAACTGCGGCAAGCAAGCCTCACACAGTGGCGAGCCTGCCCCATAGGCGACCGGCACCGCACAGCACGGGCAAGTACGCGGCATCAGCACCTCCCCCAAAGACCCGCCGGCACTCTTGAGAGCGCCCGCAAGCCCGGTCAGAGACTTGCTCCAGGACCCATTCACGGAATCGTTCAAACCACGCTGTACTGAACTCACCGAAAGCACCCTTTCCTCGCTCGCGCCTACCCGAGGCTAACCGGCGTAACTAATCTCGTGCAGGGTCGTGTCCAGGCGAATCCAGCCGCGCTCCTCCATCAGGTAGCACGAACCGTCAGAACGGTGAGCAATAATATTCGACGTATTATCCGCCGTCGAAATGGTCATCACACCATCCAAACGGTCCAGCTTCGTCTCTTCACCGCTGAGGGAAATCACCTCAGACTCACCATTCTTCACGTTCACCACCACGACGCTCTGGTCGCCAGCCCAACGGGCATTACGCGGAGTCACAGAAGAGCTCAGACGCACCATCTCCGTCAGACGCAGAGGCTTACCGGCATCATCACGCACAATACCGGAAATAATCACAGCCGACGCACCCTCAGTAGAGGCCACAATCGCCATGCGGGCACCATCGTGTGAAACGTTCACGCTCGTAAAGCTCAAATTACGCTGCCAGGACAGACCAATATCAACACCGCGCTCACGCTCGGTTGCATCCTCAGAATCCGGTTTGAAGGCACGAACAATACCCTCACCATCGGCTGCCCACACCCAGCCATACGCATCAAAACTGGGAGCAGTCAGAGCGGTACTCTGCCACACGCGGCGGGCAGTGCCCTGATACACCGTGTACAGGCTCGCGGCATCGTTCGCCAAGCAGGCGTAAACATCCGCCGAATAGCCCATCGCCGGGGAACTCAACTGGGTCACGCCACGCAGAAGCAATTGCTCACCCGCATTGCTCATATAGTCATCGCGCGCCACCATCTGGCCGTTCGAATTAATAGCAACCGTGCGGGCAGGAACACCCGGGTTCAGCTTCACCGCAGAAAAGCCGCTCGGCGCGTTCTCAGGAATCAGAGTGCCGTTATAGAAAACCTCAGTCTTGCCCAGACCCGAGAAGTTCTCCAAGCCGTGCATAATCTGCTCACGCACACGCGCCAAACGGTTATCGTCCAGGTGCTCACCCGAGAGGCGAACCAGCACATCCTGGTTATCGCTCATGTTAGCGGTCTCAAGGCTCATCGACTCATTCAACGCCGAGAACGCAACATCCTTCAAGTAGGATGCAGGACCAATCATGAGGGTACGCACCAGCAGCTCAAAGTAACGGTCCGTATGCGGGAACCAACGAATATCCGGCACAGCATAACGGAACGCACGATCGTAGAAGTACAGGCGGCACGGGCTAAACACGCGCTCAAACTCGGCACCATCCAGCCACAGACCATCCGGGCAGGAGCTAATACGCCACTGGTTATCTTCCATAACCATGGTGAAATCCTGAGTCTCAGTCTGAGCCTCCGGGAAGGTGCTCGTAATACCCTGACTATTCACAGTCGCCGTCTGCTGGAAACGCACATGGTACATCCCCTCGGCAGTTCCGCTATCGTCGCTACGAGGCTGCACCGTATTACGGTACACACGAGTCGTACCCATAGGATTCCAACGGCCTGCAAAAGAAGAACTCAAATACTGGCGCGCCACCGCATAATTCTCAATGCTATCCACACCAGCACGCACGAAGCCCTCAATAATCGCCTCGGGAGTAGCACCCGCCAGCGGACCCGGCGCACGCGCCGGAGAAGTATTAACACTCTTCACTTCCAGACCGCTACTGTGCTGAGTCACTCGATTGTTTGAGGGAAGACCCGCGCAAGAGCTCACGAGCGTCGCCAAAGACACCGCACCCCAAGACAGCACGGCGCGTCGAGAAACAATAGCCCTGTGAGACATGGAGGTCTTAACCTTCCTCTACGAACAAAGACAAACCATCACCTGCTAACGCTGCAGGCCATCGCAGCGCGGTGAAAAGATAACCACAGTGAAATAGCAACACCGTGAAAATATACCTGCATTGATTGTACTGGGTAAACAGTGCAAATACGCAAGGATAAGCGTAAATACAGCCGAGCAACACCAACACATCGATATACGGCAGAAGCGTAAGCCTCTCCCCGCCCGAACCCCTTAGAGCTCGTCCTCAATGTTCACACGAGGAGCAATATTGGGCAGCGTATCCTTCGCAGTCGCCGAACGATGCGAGATTGCCTCAGGCTCACCCGTCACAAGAACCGGCGACTCACCCAAAGGCGCACCATGAATCAGCGGCAGGTTCATCGTGAAGCAGGCACCGCGGCCCTTCTCGCCCCACGCCTCAATCGTGCCACCGTGCAGACGCACATCCTCAGCAGCAATCGATAGGCCCAGACCCGTACCGCCCAGAGTGCGCTTACGAGAAGTATCAGCACGCCAGAAACGGTTGAACACCTGAACGGCTTCGTCCTCAGACAGACCGATACCGTGGTCACGCACCGCAACACCCAGGTTCGTGGCGTTCGCACCCACGTACACGTCAATCGGTCGGGATTCGCCGTGCTCAATCGCGTTGTACAGCAGGTTACGGAGCACACGCTCAATACGTATACGGTCCATATCCACCATGATGCTCTCATGGCTCGTATGCACGTTCAGCTTCGTATGCGTACGTTCCAGATGAGGCAGAGCCTCCTGCAAAATATTCGAGAGAACACGGATGAAGTCTTCCGTGTCAATGGTCAGCATTGCGCTACCAGCATCGAAGCGCGAAATCTCGAGCAGATCAGAAAGCATTGACTGGAAACGGTCCACCTGCTCATGCAGAAGCTCCACGCTACGGACCTGCATCGGGTTCATATTCTCACGCGAATCGTACAGCAGCTCAGTACCCAAACGCACCGTCGACAGCGGAGTGCGCAACTCATGAGAAACGTCAGATACGAAGCGCTGCTGCAAAGTCGACAGGCGCTCCAGCTGAACAATTTTCTCCTGCAGCGAGTCAGCCATCAGGTTGAAGGAATAGCCCAGACGCGCCGCCTGATGCTCACCGTGTACAGACACACGCTGATCCAGGTCGCCAGCAGCCAGCTTCTCCGCCGTAATAGCGGTCTGCGTAATCGGGCGGACCACAAAACGAGTCACAATCCACACCACAGAAAGCACCACAGTAAGCAGTGCACAGAAACCACCAAAAAGAACAAAGTTAATATGCGCAATCGTGGCGGAAGAATCCGTCATATCGTACACAAGGAACAAACCGTAATTAGGGTTCTGAGAAATAGAAATATGTGTACCAACGATAAGCACCGGATAGGTGCGCTCACGATTATTTTCGACAGTAGTCACCGTAGACGTCTGCCAGAAAATACCGTCCTTATCACGAACAGTTTTTTTAAAATCATTCGGAATACTCGAAGAATTCAAAGAATTATTACTGCTCTGCTCAGGAATAAAACCCTGCTTACCTTGACCTTCCAAAGGCACAAGAATCCAATTGCGCTTACCCGAGCTACCCGCGTCCAAGACGGTCAGGGTACGGCTCACATTACGACGAATTTCGCTGTCACTACGGGCTTCAGAGGAGTCCAGCACGCTCTGAACGTTGCGGAAACCACTCTCTGATTCCGCCAACGCCTGGCTCTTCTGATTCTCAAAAAGACTCGATGCAATCTGGCTCGACAAGGACCAACCCACCATCAAGAAGCTCAGGAACATCATGATGCCCGCGGTTCCCAGAGCACGGAACTGCAGAGATTCCTTCCACAGACGCTGAGCGCGCTGCATCAGGTTCCTACGCTGCTTCTGTGCCTTACGCGGCTTGGAAGTGCGGGTACGCGAAGAGGCGGAGGCTACCGCCTCCGCCGTCAAAGCGCCGTGCTCATGGCTCGACTTCGCAACAGACAATCAGGTTATCCCTTCGCCTATGAATAGGTTCCGATTAGCTACCGGAAGATCCCACCAGCTCGGTCGGAATCTTATAGCCAACGCCACGGACCGTCTGGATAAAACGATCCGCACCCAGCTCATCAAACTTAGCGCGCAAACGCTGGACGTGCACGTTTACCAGCGAATCGCTCACATCAGTGTAACCCCAGACCATGTCCAGCAGTTCCTGACGACTCAACGCCTGACCCGGGTGACGAACCAGCGCGGCCAACAGGTCAAACTCCAGAGGAGTCATTGGAACCTCAGTGCTGTGGTACTTGACGGTACGACCGTCCATATCCATGACAATATCGCCAATGGACACCACCAGCTGACGGCTCTCACGCGGACGCAAACGGGTACGAATACGCGCCAACAATTCAGCGTGCTTAAAAGGCTTAGCAATGTAATCATCAGCGCCAGCTTCAAGACCCTTAACAACATCTTCAGTGTCGCTTTTAGCGGTCAACATAATAATCGGCACATTAGAAGAACGGCGAATTTGCTGGCACACTTCAATACCGTTCATGCCAGGAAGCATCAAATCCAAAAGCACCAAATCGGGAGTGGAGCGCATAAAAGTTTCAAAAGCGCGGCTGCCATTTTCGCAGAAAACAGCGTTAAAGCCCTCTTGCGCGAGCACGAGGCCAATCATTTCCGCCAGAGCATCATCGTCATCAACCACCAAAATGGTGTGTGCGTCGCTTGCGCTCACAGTACCTCCCTAAAGAATTGTCGTAAATACTTACATAAAAAAGCTGATTCTCTAATCATACCGCGCACTCAGCCAATGCACGGGCACACTCTGTCACCCGCGCCAGCGAAGCCGTGGCATCCAGCATACTTACCGCGGCTGAAGTCATCCCAGCAGGCACGGAACCGCTCTGAATACGCTCATCAGGCATCAAACCCACCGCACTCAACTGCGTCGGCTCAAGACCAACCTCACGCCACAGGCTGTACAGGCGGCGCACCTGATCAGGAACCCGTGCAGAAGTCACCACCGGCAGCCACAGCTGGGTCTGCGCATCCAGAAGCTGCGCGACGGGCTCCCAGGAACGAGGGTCGCTCAGCGGCGGAACCTGCAGCGTGCCGGGCCCTTTGAGGCGGGCGCGATCAGGATGCAACAGCAAAGCGCAGGGAGCGCCGTCCTCAACACGCATCGCCTTCACAAGAGCCAACGCGTCAAGGGCGGGGCGGGACTGGCTCAGCAGCTTCAGCTCCTGCACAGGCTTGAGCGCGGTGCCATCCACGTCCAGGATGAGCTGCAGATTCAGCTCGGCGAAACGCTCCGAGATACGGCGGTACACCTGCTGATAGTAGTGAGGTTGCAATGCCGGCAGGGAGCGGAAGCCACTCACCGTAGGGATGGCCCCCTCCAGCAGACGCTGAAATTCGGATTCATCCAGCTGCACGGCAATCAGCGCCCGCGGAGCTTGCAGAGCCTCGCGCAGAGAACCCATCCAGCGTTCCAGGCCTTCCAGGAACGACTCCAGCAGGTCACGGCTCGCCCCTGCATCGCTAATGGCACGCTCGCCACCGGGCAGGTAGATACTGGCGGCAAGAGTCAGCGGACCGACCAGCTGAATCTTATACACCGCAGCGGAACCCTCAACATTGGAAGTGAACCTCTTCTTCTGCGCGCCCACACGGTCAGCTAGAAGGTTGATATCGGAGAGCAGACGGTCCTTCGCCAAGGCAGACTCGCGCGCTCCCCTGCCGCCGCTATGCACCATGCGCCAGCCAAACGAGACACCGTCAAAGGCAAGTCCCTCGCACACCGCCAGGGTGCGTGCCAGCGGGGTAGCCCGCCAGCCCAACGCCGGCAGATGCGGCAGGAACGGCAAGTGCGGTGCGCCCAGCTCGCCTTCTACACGGGACATCGCCTCAGCCAAATCATCGCCGGGAAAATCACCCCGACCGCTAGCGCGCACCAGCGGACGCTCAGTAGCGAGCGCAGCAAGGTCCTGCTCGGTCAGTTCGTCGCCTTCGGGGGCGCGGTACTCACCGGGCAGTAGCAGGCGCTCCGGCACCGGCTCGGTGCGGGCATTCTGGCGGGAGGAAGATTGAGGGGGCATAAACGAGTGAGGTTAAGACAGGTTAGGGAAAAGTGCGGGCGGGTCGATGCTCTGCCGCTGGACGCTCAGCACGATGGATGCTCAGCAGGGATGAGAGCGGGGCTTTTCGGAGAGGCTGAGATCTCGAAGAGGGTGAAATCTTAGAAAGTCTTAGCTTTCAGACTTTTCAGTCTCTTCGTCCTGGTCAGCGTGCTCGTTCGCGATGCGCACGTGGTGGCGAATCACCTCAGAGATGATGAAGTTCAGGAACTTCTCCGCGAATTCCGGGTCCAGGCTGGATTCCTTCGCCATGGCACGCAGGCGAGCAATCTGTGCCTCTTCACGGCCGGGGTCGCCGGCGGGCAGGTTGTGCTCAGCCTTCAGGACGCCCACGCGCTTGGTTGCCTGAAAACGCTCCGCGAGGATGTGCACCAACGCTGCATCGAAGTTGTCGATGGAGCGGCGCATGGCGAAGAGCTCCTCGTAAACCTCCGGCGCGACTTCATCGCCCATGGAGGTGGCGTGGGGGTCAAATTCGCAGGAAGTGTGTTCGGCAGTCATCGGTCTCTCCTCAGTCCGGTTGTGGTCTTCTGTGCGTTGCG
The DNA here is from genome assembly GCF_001813565.1 of Rothia sp. HMSC068E02. Lineage (NCBI taxonomy): Bacteria > Bacillati > Actinomycetota > Actinomycetes > Micrococcales > Micrococcaceae > Rothia > Rothia sp. HMSC068E02. The sequence goes on along the minus strand of NZ_KV812882.1, from coordinate 398,268 downwards.
CTCGAGCAGGCTGTTGCGGCAACAGCTGCGAATAGCGGGGTACGCGGCTATTCTGTGCGGCTAGTCGGCGCTGGTGGAGGCGCCAGCAGACAGGGTTTCTTGAATGTCTTCGCGGTCCAGCGAGTAGGCGCGGGCGATGGTGGACTGGCCCAGTACGCGAGTGCCTTGGTAGAGCACCATGGTCTGTCCCGGTGCCACGCCGGAGAGCGGGTCCAGTAGGCGCACTACGGTTTCCAGGCGCAGCGTGCCTTCTTCTTCAGCTTCGGGGTCGGGTGCCCAGGTCATGTACGCCTTGGCGCGGACCGGGTCAGCGTGCGCGCGCACCTGTGCGGTCACCTCGAACTCTTCGCTGCGGGCGCCCAGCTGTGCGGGCTGTTCCAGGAAGCGTGCCGCCTGTTCTACGGGTACGCCCGCCCAGGTGGCGCGGATACCGCGGATTTCGTGCACGGCAAGCAGCTCGCGGGAGCCGACGATAACTTCGTTTTCCTTGGGGCGCACCTCCAGCACGAAGCGGGGCTTGCCGTCGGCGGCGGGGCGGCCCAGTGCCAGGCCCTTGCGCTGGCCTACGGTGTATGCCTGCGCGCCGGGGTGCTCGCCGAGCACCTCGCCGTGGGTGTCTTTGATGAGGCCGGGGCGCATTGTGATGTGGTCGCCCAGCCAGGCGCGGGTATCGCCTTCGGGAATGAAGCAGATGTCGTAGGAGTCGGGCTTCTTCGCCACGGAGAAGCCGCGCTCTGCCGCCTCCGCACGTACCTGCGCCTTGGAGGGGGTGTCCGCCAGGGGGAACCAGGCGTGCTTGAGCTGTTCGTGGGTGAGCACACCGAGCACGTAGGACTGGTCCTTGGCCCAGTCGGCGGCGCGGTGCAGTTCGCGGTTGCCGTCTTCGGTGGTGATGACGCGGGCGTAGTGGCCGGTCACCACGGCGTCGAAGCCGAGTGCGAGGGCGCGTTCGAGGAGCGCGGCGAACTTGATCTTTTCGTTGCAGCGCATGCAGGGGTTGGGGGTTCGTCCGGCTTCGTATTCGGAGATGAAGTCGTCGACGACGTCTTCCTTGAAGCGTTCGGAGAAGTCCCAGACGAAGAAGGGGATGCCCAGCTGGGAGCAGACGCGGCGGGCGTCCATGGAGTCTTCGAGGGTGCAGCAGCCGCGGGAGCCGGTGCGCAGGGTGCCGGGCATGCGGGATAGGGCGAGGTGAACGCCGACTACTTCGTGTCCTGCTTCTACGGCGCGGGCTGCGGCGACTGCGGAGTCAACGCCGCCACTCATAGCTGCAAGAATTTTCACTGCCTATCCTTCTGTTGTGTTGAGCCTTTAGAAAGGTACGCCTTATTTGTGTGGGCGGATTTTTCGTTACTGTAGCTACCCATTGTACGCAGGGGCTCGGCGGGATATTGGGCAGTGCACCCTCAGCCCGCCCTCAGCGAACGCTGATATTGCAAGCTGAGGGCGGTTCGGTACCTTTTTTCTGTCTTTTAGTGCCAGCGGGAGGCGTCCGGCAGCTGCGAGGACAGCCCCGCCTTTGCTGCCTGTTCGTAGGCAGCGGGTAGTGCCGCGATGAGGCGCGCAATATCGGCTCCGGTGGTCGAGTGACCGAGGGTGAAGCGCTGGGCGCTGCGGGCGGTGTCTTCGTCCATTCCCATTGCCATGAGCACGTGGGAAGGGCGGGTCACCCCGGCGTTGCAGGCGGAGCCGGTGGAGCTGCTGATGCCCTGCATGTCCAGCAGGAAGAGCAGGGTGTCACCTTCTGCGTTTTCGAAGGTGAAGTGGGCGTTGCCGGGCAGTCGCTTCTGGCCGGGGTATTCTTCGGTGAGCGGGTTTTCGCCGCTCAGGTGCGCCTGAGGGATGAGCGCGCTAATTGCCGCAACGAGTTCGTTGCGTAGCGCGGCGATGCGGGCGGATTCTTTGTCGAGGTGCTGTACCGAGTGCACGGCGGCCTCTGCGAAACCTGCGATGGCGGGTGCGTCGATGGTGCCGGAGCGTACGGAGCGTTCCTGGCCGCCTCCGTGGAGGACGGGGGTCATCTGCACGGCACGGGTTGCAACCAGCGCGCCGATGCCCATGGGACCACCGATTTTGTGGCCGGAGATTGCGAGGGTCGCTACCCCGCTGGCGTGGAAGTCAATGGGGATTGCGCCGAATGCCTGCACCGCGTCCGAGTGCACGGGAATACCGTATTCGGCGGCGATAGCGGCGATCTCGGGGATGGGCTGTACGGTACCGACCTCATTGTTCGCCCACATGACGGTCACGAGCGCGACGTCTTCGGGGTTCTTTTCGATGAGTTCGCGGACGGTTTGCGGGTTGACGCTACCGTGCTCGTCTACGGGGATCCATTCGAGCTGCGCGCCCTCTGCCTTTTCGAGCCATTCGCAGGTTTCTTCCACGGCGTGGTGCTCGATGGAGGAGACGAGAATTCGGGTGCGCTGCGGGTCTTCTTCGCGGCGCTTCCAGTAGATGCCCTTGACCGCGAGGTTGTCCGCCTCGGTGCCGCCGGAGGTGAAAATAACTTCGGCGGGGTCGGCTCCGACGGCGCGGGCGATGCGTTCGCGGGCGTATTCGACGGTGGCGCGGGCGTCGCGGCCTACGGCGTGCAGGGAGGAGGGGTTGCCACCGTTGCGCATCTGTTCGACCATAGCGTCGATGGCGGCGGGCAGTACGTCGGTGGTGGCGGCATGGTCGAGGTAGACGCGGCCGTTCTGACGGTTGGTTTCTGCGCTCATGGTTCCTCCTGCTGGGTTGTCGGCAGTTTTTCGCCTCACTTATTTTATCGCGCTCTATCCGCACTCTTCTAGGTGTGTTCATCTGCGGCTGGGTCGGCGAGCGCTACTCCTCGGGACGCTCGGGGCTGTTCGGGGGCTGTTCCGGGCTGGTCGGGGGCTGCGCGGTACACTTAGGAACGTGTTCAAGATTCTTTTCTATACCCCTGAAATTCCGGGCAATACCGGCAATGCTATCCGTTTGGCGGCGATTACTGGCGCTGAGCTGCACCTGGTGAAGCCGCTGGGCTTTAACTTTGATGATGCGCATCTGCGCCGCGCGGGTCTGGACTACCACGACCTGGCGGTGGTGACGGTGCACGAGACCCTCGAGGATGCGTGGGAGGCACTCGCCCCGGAGCGTGTTTTTGCGTTCACGACGACCGCTTCGACGTCGTATGCGGATATTGAGTACCGTCCCGGTGATGTGTTCATGTTTGGTCCGGAGTCGGTGGGTCTGCCCGCTGAGGTTCAGCAGGACCCGCACGTGAGCGAGCGGGTGAAGATTCCGATGAAGCCGGGCCGCCGTTCGCTGAACCTGGCTAATTCTGCGTCCATTGCGATTTTTGAGGCGTGGCGCCAGAACGGTTTTGAGGGAGGCGCCATCTAGCATGGCTGCAGCACACCATAATCTGCCGGAGCATCTGGTTCAGCAGATTCTGGAGACAGCCCCTCCCCTGGCTGAACAGATTCGCCTGGATCCGCAGAATAGGGAGTTCACGGAGCAGGGTTGGGAGCCGGTCTATTCGGCGTCCCCGAAGGCACGCATCGTGGTAATTGGTCAGGCGCCCGGGCGCGCCGCGCAGGAGAGCCGTATCCCGTGGAATGACCCGAGCGGTGTGAAGTTGCGCGAGTGGATGGGCGTAACGGACGAGCAGTTCTACGACCCCGAGCTGATTTCGCTACTGCCGATGGATTTCTACTACCCCGGTAAGGGCGCGCACGGCGATAACCCGCCGCGTAAGGATTTCGCGCCGAAGTGGCATCCGCAGCTACTGGAGCTCATGCCAGATGTTCAGCTGATTCTGCTGGTGGGCGCGTACTCTCAGAAGCATTACCTGGATGGTGTGCACGCCCCGAAGGCGCAGAAGAACCTGACGGAGACGGTTCGCGCGTGGGAGTCTTACCTTCCGAAGTTCCTGCCGCTGGTGCATCCTTCGCCGCTGAATTTTAGGTGGCAGGCGAAGAACCCGTGGTTCGAGCAGGAGGTTGTCCCGGCTTTGCAGAAGCGCGTGGGCGAGGTTCTCGAGGGCGCCTGACCCACCCCCCGCTCTGCGGCACCAATGCATTTTGCTGTACTAACGCAAGAAGCTCCCACCCCAGCGTTTGGGGTAGGAGCTTCTTCGTTACGCCAGGTGGCACTCTTGCTGAGCGGTTAGTCCTGCTGAACGGTAGAGTCGGCTGAGCGGGTGTTTCTCAGCCGTGCCCTTCAGCGCTCAGAGGCAAGACGTGTTTTACTTCTGGCTGTCGGCGTCGCCCAGGGTCACGGTGATGTCCTGGGTGGAGGAGCCGCGCTTAATCTTCAGCTTCAGATCAGAGCCTGCTGCCGCGGCACGCACGGTACCGTTAAGCTCGTCGCTCTTGGTCACGGCGTGACCGTCGGCTTCAATCACGACGTCGCCGGATCGCAGGCCTGCTTTCGCGGCGGGGCTGTTAGATTCTACCGAGGCAATTTCAACGCCACCGGGGATGAGCTTGGACGAGCCCGAGCCGGTGTCCGCGGGGCTGTTCTTCACGCTCGCGCCCAGGTAGCCGTGGGTTGCCTTACCCTTGGCGATGATCTCGGAGGAGATGCGCTTGGCGTAGTTGGAGGTAATGGAGAACGCCATACCGTCGGCGGTGCCGCCATCCTGGCTTGCCTGGCCCTGCGCGTTAATGCCGACCAGTTCGCCCTTGAGGTTCACCAGCGGGCCACCGGAGTTACCGTGGTTGATGGGAGCGTCAACCTGAACCATGGGGATGTAGTTCTGGCCCTTCGCATCGGCAGGCTGCACGCGGTTTGCGTTCGAGACCACGCCGGAGGTTACCGATTCGCTACGACGATACGGCGCGCCGAGGGCAACCACTACCTCGCCGGAGACCAGCTTGGAGGAGTCACCCCAGGTGATGGGCTGCAGGTCCAGGCCGGAGGGGTTAATCTTCAGGACCGCCAGGTCAGCGGCAGAGTCCAGGCCCATCACGGTTGCGGTGCGTACGGTGCCGTCGCTCAGGCGCACCTCAATGGTGGATGCTTCTCTGGAAGATTCGAGGGTAACCACGTGGTGGTTGGTGAGGATGTGGCCTTCCTTGTCGAGGATAACGCCACTACCGCCGCCGGAGGAGGAGCCGTTCGAAGCAACGATGGTCACGGTAGAGGGCAGGACCTTCTTCGCGGTTTCTGCTACGCCTGCCACGGTGGAGGAGTTGCTGATATTGGAGCTGACGGAGCCGCGCGAGGAAGCGCTGGAGGAGCTGTTGTTCGATGCTGCGATGCCGCCTCCGACGCCCGCGCCAACGCCGCCGCCAACGAGGGCTGCGAGCAGAGCTGCGGTGAGCACAACACCGGCACCGTAACGCTTGTTGTTATCGGTGTTCTGAGGTGCAGACTGTGCCGAAGCGACCTGAGCAGCCGCCGCCTGGGGGTAGGTGTATCCGGGAGAGGCGTATGCCTGCGGGTATGCGTTCTGACCCTGCTGCTGGTTTGCGGGCTGGTAGCTTGCCTGTCCGTTCACGTTCTGCAGGGGACGGGTTGCATCCGTGACGCCGTCATTGCCGCCGTAAGACCATCCGTTGTTCTGAGTCATAAGTTCTCCTAGAGTCGCGCGTGTGCCTCACCCTGGGCGCACGCTATCTTTCTACTGTAGAGGGTGTTTTATGGCGTTCTATATTTTTTTGCTGTTGGTTATCGGGGAGTTCCCTGGGAATTTTCCTCACACCCTTTCATCGGCAGCTGATTCGCGGGTCTGAGATACCCGGAGATTTGCCCGACGGCTAGTTTGTTTTGGGGCTTTGTTCGCTACTCGCTCTCATGTTTCTCTTTTAAAGCGCCCAGTTTTTCTCCACGGTTTACACAGCATGATGCTTCTTGGTACACAGCTTGAACACAGGGTCAGTCCGTAATGTTGAAGGCACATAGAGCCGAGAACAAAGGCAAAGGACAAAGGTAAAGGAGAAACCCATGATGATCGGCACCCTGATTTTCTGTGCGATCTTGGCAAGCTCCATCGGTATTGGTGCGGGTATTGTGGCGTGTTGCTCGGGAATGGTGTACCGCCGTCATCGTGCGGAAAAGGCCTCCGAGCTGGCTCAGCAGATGGCTACCCACGCACTGACTGCCGGTAGGTAGCGTAGAGAGTTTGATAGTTTTCCGGGGCGGGAGATGAGAGCCCTGCACCGGGAGGGGCGAGAATCCCCAGTATGTCCCGAAGGGTCGGTGTGAGGACCGGCCCGGGTGTGATAATGAGTTGAGTGATGATTGATGCGGCGTGAGCCCCTACATGAGGGCGCACGCCGCATCGTCCTTTAACTGTGAGGCGGATGCGGGGCACAGGAAGCACTGTCGGAGAGTACCCGGCACCCCGGCTACTTCCCTTTTAGTATGCGGTAAGGCAACGGCGTTGCGAGCACCCGGGATTTAGCTGGGTTATGGTGAAGTCATGAGGATTATTTCTGCTGTTTTCGCTCTTGTTGGCGCGCTGTCGGTCATGCCTGCGGCGGTGGCGTCTTCTTTGGATGGCGCAACACGCCTGTACGCGCTACTTTTGTTTGTACTCATCTGCGCGGTAGTAGCGTTGTTTGCGTCGTTGAGCCCGTCGCGCCGTCGTGCGCGTGAGATTAGGCGGCAGGTATTGCAACAGCAGCAGCAACAGCAGAACCAGGCGATGAATCAGCAGGTTCCCCCTCACCAGGCACCCAATCAGCAAGTACAGGGCGCGGTGAGCTACCCGATGCACTACCAGCCGAAGCCGGCACAGCCCGGCAGTAGCGCTCAGCAGTCGGTGCAGGATCCTGTTCAGAACCAGGTACCGAACCCCGCGCAGGCCCCGGTATCTGCAGCGCCCCAGGCGCAGTCCCCGCTCCCCCAGCAGGATCAGGCTGTCGAAGCTCAACAGGCTCAGGCACAGCAGGCTCAGGCACCCTCGCCTCACCCTGCCTCACCTCAGCCTCCTCAGCCGGTGGCTGCACCTTCGCCGTTGGAGCCGATGCAGGCCGGTGGTATCTCCGGTTCTTCGGCGCAGAACCATTCAGCAGAAAGCCAATCAGCAGAAAGCCAGGAGCAGCAGAGCATGTCCCAGAACACCCCGGCGCAGCCTGAAGAGCGCCCGCAGCAGGAGGCCGCCCAGCAGGCTCCCAAGAGTAACCCGGCACAGAGTAACCCGGCGCCCTCCGACCATTTCTCTTTGAGCACCAACTTCAAGCTCATTCCCCCTCTAGAGAACGCGCAGCGCAGCCGCTACCCCATGGTGCTTTCTGTCAGTACATCAGAGGATGAGGTCTTTGCGCTGCCGTCGATTAGCGGTGTGCCGCAGCATCTGCTGGTCGGCACGCAGGAGAATCATGTTCCGCTGAATCAGCGTCCGCGCCTACAGCAGATTAATATTCTTGAGAACTACCTCATGCGTGCGGTCATGAACCTGCAGACGCTGGAGCGTGCGCAGGTTTCTCCGTTGCACAGTTTCAAGGAGACTGCCCAGGCTGACCGCACGGTACTTGCCGCTGAGCTGGAAGAAACCATCCGGGTATCTCGGCTGAAGCTGAGCGGGGCGCTGGAGTTTTATACGTCCCTGCCTCGTCTGGCGGATACCCCGGGCTCTTTCGCGTTTGCTCGCGATCATGCGCTCTCCCTGAGCGCCACCGTCATTAGCCTGACCGAGGAGTGCTTTGAGCGCACCTTCCGGTGGCGTCTGCTGGAGGATACCCTCCCGGACTCTTTGAGCGACCGTCTCTACGCGGTGCGTTATCTACGTGAGAGCGCGCAGAAGCTGGCGGCTTTTGTGGAGCTGAGCGATTTTGATCGCGCCATGCAGCTTGCCGAGACCTGGAAGAAGACTGTTCGTAAGGACTCGAATCTCGATGAGGTCAAGGTCTGGAATGAGATGACCGAAGTTGCCTTTGACGTTCTGCCCGAGTTGCGAGAGCGGGCGTTGAAGGGCGTTCAGTCTACGTTGGAGTTTAGCGAGCTTTTCTACCGTTCCGGCGAGGACGGTACGCACCGTATGCTCCGCCCGGAACAGCTGAGCGAGTTTGAGCTCAAGGGCGTGCAGTCCACGCTGGAAGAGCGCCTGGAGAAGGTGCGTCTTGAGCTTCAGGATGCGGAGTTCTGCGCCGCGGTCTTGAGCTTGCAGGCGCGCTCTGTCATTGAGCTTCTCCAGGAGCTTCTGCAGGTTGAGCAGGACGGCGTTCTGGCGGAGGTTGTGACCGATTTGCGAGCGCTTGCTCATGACTCGCCCGACCTTGCCGAGCAGCCTATCCAGACGTTGATGTTCAGCCGCGAACAGTACGCCCCGGATGGGGAGGATTTGCCGACCATTGGCGAGCGCATCCGTTCCCTCTCGAGTGTTCCCGAGGTTCTGGCGTTCGTTCACTACGAGGGACCGGTGCTTCTGGTGGGCGTCTCGGATCCGTATAAGGCGTTTTCCGGGGAGAGTGCCGAGGGTCTGCTTTCGGAGGAGAAAAGGTTATCTTCCATGCCGTTGTCAGTGCTGCGCACCCATTCGCGGCTTCTACGGCAGGTGCTTCGTCTGCAGAATCTACGGTTGAAGCTGGCGTGGGTGAGTAGCTGTAGCGGTTACATGCCTTTGAGCCTGGTTGATCGGTATTACGTCGGCCCTTCTGCCGGGGATGAGGATTTGAAGGAGCTGACCGAAAATATTGAGGCGCTCGCTGAGCTTCTGGATGCCCATTCTAATTCCCAGGTGTATAAGGGCCGTGGTGTGCCGACTACGCCCTTTTTGTGGTCACAGATGCGAAAGCAGGCAGAACGCAGTTCTAGGCTGCTGAATACTGTGCAGTTCTTGGGTTGGATGTTCGCCTCGTCTTCGCGGGTTCAGGTGGTGAACGGCGTGGCGCAGAGTATCCACGATGTTGATGCCGCGGAGGTAGTGGAGCACCTGATGAGCAATCTGAAGATTGCCCGTCGGCGCTAACTAACTGAATAGCCGGTGGGCCGGGGTCTGGCGTGAGGCTAGACCCCGGCTCTCCTATATTCCGGCTTTCCTGTATAAAGCCTGGGAAGACGGTAAACGGTCGGCAAACAGCGGCGCAATATTCTCGTATCTGTGCGTCTGTGTAGCTATGCCACCGCTACACTAATAATGTGACCAGCACTAAGGTGCGCGATGTTCAAGCACGCCGTGAAGTGCAGGTCCGTTCATACTTCACGACAACGGAGGAAAGACCATGACCGAGCACGCCTTTGCGCGTCAGATTCGTCCCGCACGCCCTCGCCTGCGCACTATCTTGGGCGCCACAGTGCTGGCGGCAGGTCTTTCTTGTGCCCCGGTGGTTCTGCCGGCTGGTTCTGCATTTTTGAGCACGTCTGCTCAGGCTGCTGACCCGATGCAGATTACGGGCACCACCGTGTACGATTCCACGAACTCTTTGGGTGATACCGCTACCCTGAAGTCTAAGATTTCTGCTCTGTCGAAGAAGCACAACGTGGATTTGCACGTGGTGGTCATCGATAAGTTTGAGAACCCGTCTACTTCTTCGAGCTGGACGAAGGCGCTTGCTACGAAGAACAATTGGGGTTCTGCCGATGTGGTGCTGGTGATTGCTACCGAGTCTCGCCAGGCGTATTTCTTGGCGGGTAGCACGAAGACCCTGTCGAGTGACCAGCAGACGAAGGTGTACCAGAACTACATTAAGCCGAAGCTGCAGAATAGCGACTATTCGGGTGCGGCTCTTGCCGCAGTTGAGGGTATCGAGGCTCAGAAGGGCGGTAGCTCTTCGGGTGTTGTAACCGGCGTGCTCGGTGTGGGTGCGGCGGCGACCGTGGGTGCTGGCGGTTACGCGATGTACCGCCGCCGCAAGAAGAAGAACGCTCAGCAGCAGCCTCAGCGTTCCTACGGTGCACCTCGTAACTACTCCCCCATTCCGGAGGTTCCGCTGGAGGAGCTGCGCACCCGCGCCGGTAGCGCCCTGCTGCAGGCTGATACGACGATGAGCCACGCGAAGCAGGAACTGGATTTTGCGCGCGCACAGTACAGCGATCAGCAGGTTGCTGAGTTCGCTCAGGAGATTGCGCGTGCTGAGGATCTGATGCGTAAGTCCTTCCAGCGTCAGCAGCTTCTGACCGACAGCATTCCCGATACCGAAGCAGAGCAGCGTGCCTGGTTGACTGAGATTATTGATAACTCTCAGGAAGTCACCCGTATTGCTCAGGAGCAGGACGCTAAGCTGGCTCAGCTGCGCAACCTGGAGCAGGAGGCGCCTCAGGCTATTGAGGCTCTGGCTCAGCGTCTGCCGCAGCTGCGCGCCTCGGTGGAGGAGATTGCCGCCCAGTACCGCGCGTTGAAGGAACGTTACCTGCCCAGCGCGCTGGAGCCCATTTCGAAGACCCCCACCCTGTTGGACTCGAACATGGTGCTGTGCGCTGCGGAGCTTGAGAAGGCTCAGGCGACCGTTGCTACCGCCCGTTCGGAGGCGGTTGCTCACCTGCGTACCGCTGAGGAAGCCGCCTCGCAGATTCAGGCGCTGGGCGCTGCGGTCAATACCCGCGCGCAGGAGCTGGAGCAGGCTCAGCTGGGTCTGAGCACCGACCTGCTGAGCATTCAGCGTGACGTGGCGGAGGCTAAGAGCCTCGCGGCGTCTCAGCGTCGCGATGATTTGGGTGCGGTCGCTGCCGGTATGGAGGCGGTGCTCAACCAGGTCAATCAGAGCGCTTCGGCTCGTCCGAATGACCCGCTGACTCTGGCGAACCAGCTGCGTCAGCTTTCCGCCGAGCTGGATAAGGCAATGACCAATATGCGTGCTACCCGCGAGCGTTCTCGTGCGGCTTCGCAGAACCTGGATCGTACGATGCGTTCTGCCTACGCTGCGGTGAACGGTGCGCGTAGCTACATCAATAACCGCCGTGCTGCGGTGGGTCCGATGACGCTGACGGCTGTTTCTGAGGCGGAGCGTCACCTGGGTCAGGCTCAGCGCCTGGCCCCTTCGGATCCGCTGAACGCTATGAAGGAAGCCAACATGGCGATCCAGAAGGCGACCGATGCGCAGAACCGCGCTCAGAGCGAGGTCGGCAACTACTACAACAACCAGAACGACCGCGGCGGTAGCGGCTTCGGTGGAGACCTGGCGAAGGGCCTGCTGCTGGGCGCTCTGATGACCGCTATTAACTCCGGCACCAGTAGCTGGGGTAGCAGCGGCGGCCACAGCAGTGGCGGTAGTAGCGGCGGTAGCTGGGGCGGCGGCTTCAGCGGCGGTGGCGGCGATTGGGGTAGCGGCGGCGGTGACGGCGGCAGCTTCTAACCGCCTCCACGCTACAAATCCTGCCGGTCGGTTTCTGTAGGTTTTTCTACAGTCTGACCGGCGGGGTGCATAGCTTACCTCACCGCTTTCTTCCCCAGTCGGAAAACACCTGAGGTAATTTACCAAAAGTTTAGGTTGCAGAAATCAGGCGTGCATCATTTTCACAGCATGCACCCAGAAATCTGCCACATAATTAGTTATACGGGCACGGCTCACGAGGAGCGTAGTGCTCCCCCGCAGCCCGTGAACAGAAAGTAGGAGATTATGGCTAAGCAGACCATCTTCGGCCGTATTGCACAGCTCACTAAGGCAAACATCAACGCTCTGATTGATGCAGCTGAGGACCCGGAGAAGATGCTGGACCAGATGGTTCGTGACTACACCAACAACATCCGCGAGGCGGAGGCTGCAGTAGCACAGACCATCGGCAACCTGCGTCTGCTCGAGAAGGACCACGCTGAGGACGTCAAGGCCGCTCAGGAGTGGGGCACCAAGGCTCTGGCAGCTTCTAACAAGGCTGATGAGTTCCGCGCAGCTGGCGACGTTGCCAACGCTGACAAGTTCGATAACCTCGCGAAGATTGCTCTGAACAAGCAGCTGCTGGCTGAGAAGGCTGCACAGGCTGTTGAGCCTCAGCTGGCTTCCCAGACTCAGGTTGTCAACCAGCTCAAGGACGGCCTGGAGAAGATGCGCTCCAAGCTTGAAGAGGTCAAGTACAAGCGCGATGAGCTGACCGCACGTCAGAAGACTGCAGCAGCTCAGACCCAGGTGAACGACGCTCTGAAGGCGTTCGACGTTCTGGACCCGACCAGCGAGATGAGCCGCTTCGAAGAGAAGGTTCGCCGCGAAGAGGCACGCGTCATCGGTCAGCAGGAGCTGGCAGCTTCCTCCCTGGACGCACAGTTCAACACCCTGGACCAGATGGAGCGCGAGACCGAGCTGGACGCTCGCCTGGCCGCTCTGAAGGCAAAGAACGCTCCGGCAGCTCCGGCTCCCCTGGCTGTGGAAGCTCCCACCCAGACTCTCTAAGCCTGGGACTCTCTAAGCCCGGTCTAGCGCATAGCTTCTTGAGCTAAACCTATAAAGATCCGCCCCGTTCCTGATGAGTTCAGGAACGGGGCGGATCTTTATGCGTTATGGGGTGCGAGCTTTAGTTCGCGTAGATGTACAGGTAGCCTGCCATAGCGGCGCGGGTGATCGCATCCGAAGAGGTGGAGCCGGTACCAATACCGTTGGAGGCGGCCCACGCCAGAGCCTGGGACGCGTAGCCGCCCTGAGCCTGTGCCGGGGAGCCAGCCGCACGGTACATGAACTCAGCCATGTTGGACTCGGTGACGGCCTCCAGGGGGCGGAAGTCGCTACCGCTGATGCCCTGCTGGCTCAGCCAGAAAATCTCCTTGTACGCGGGGTGGTTGACCGGAACATCGCTGAACGGCGAAACAGCCGGTGCGTTCACTGCGGGGCGACCAGCCACGCGGTACAGGTAAGTTGCCAGCTGTGCACGGTTGACCGATGCGTTCGGGCGGAAGGTACCGTCCGCGAAGCCGAGCATGATGCGGTGATCAGAGTTCCAGCTGATCTCGTTGTAGTTCGGGTTCGAGTCGGACAGGTCGCTGTAGCCCAGCGCCGGAGTCTTACCCGCGAAGTCCAGGGAGGACGCCAGGATGTGCGGCAGGTCGTAGTCGTGGTGGCTGAAGCCGTCAATCAGCTTCACGCGGGCGTCAGAGAAACCTGCGCCCAGGTATGCGTTGTAGCCAGACTCGACTGCGCCACGTGCGCTCCAGGTGACGGGGTAGGTGTTACCGGAGGTGTCCTTCGCGCCAACCCACCAGTACATCGGGGATGCCTTGGTGGTTGCATCAGCGTCCACGGAGCCGTCCGAGTCGCCGCCAGCGACCATGATGGAGCCACCGCCGTTACGCCAGGAGGTGTTGTGGTCGGTCAGCTCGTAGGTGATGAACTCAGCGCCGCCGGAGTAGCCCATGGTCCACACCTGGGAAGCGTCCAGGTTGTTCTGGCTAACGAAGGACTTCGCGAAGGAGCGGAAGAACTCGCCATTAGCGTCCATGTCTTCCCACCAGGTGATGCCGTTGCCGGATGCGTTGGTGTCCGGGGAGATAATCGGTACGAAGACCATGTTGCGGGCGTTAGCAATCTTGCCCATCGCCGCGAGCATGCCCTCGTCGGGGGTGTAGACCTTGGACTCGTCACGCTGCCAGTAGTCACCGTCGAAGTAGAAGACCACGCCAACGGGCTTGGAGTAGTCCAGGTTGTTCGCGTACACGTGGTACTGGGAGGTGGTGCCCGCCGGGGAGGTGTAGCTCTGGTAGGTTGCGGAGCTCATGGTGCGGGCACGCTGAGTGTTCTGCTGCTTCTGCTCAGCCTTCTGTTCGGTCTTCTGCTCGACCCTGGGAGCGGCGGTTGCCTTGCCCTTGGAGAGCGAGTTGCTCAGAATCTGCGAGAAGTTGTAGTCGAAGTGGCCCGAACCGTTCAGAACGGTCGCGGAAGCGTTGGTGTAGCCGGCGTTGCGGTAGGCGTTGTAGCCGCCCTCAACGGCGCCTCGTGCGCTCCAGGTCTGCGGGTAGGTCTCGCCGGAGCCGTCGTTCGAGTTTGCGTACCAGAACATGGGCTGGGACTTCAGCGCAGCCGAGGGGGTACCCTCGTCCAGGCCACCACCAGCGACCATGATGGATCCGCCGCCGTTACGCCAGGTCTGGGGCTTGGTGTTCAGCTCGTAGGTGATGAACTCAGCGCCACCGGAGTAGCCCATGGTCCACACGTTGGAGGAGTCCACACCGTTAGCCGCGATGAAGGAGGAAGCGAAGGAGCGGAAGAACTCGCCGTTACGCTCCATGTCTTCCCACCAGGTCACGCCAGCGTCGTAACGGTTGGCGTCCGGGGAGATGACGGGCACGAACAGCATGTTCTGTGCCGCTGCGGATGCAGCCATCTGAGCCAGCTCACCGGAGGGGTCGTAGACCTTGGACTGGTCGTTGCGCCAGTAGTCGCCGTCGAAGTAGAAGACCACGCCAACGGGCTTGGAGAAGTCCACGCCCTCAGCGTAGACGTGGTACTGCGAGGTGGTACCAGCCGGGGAGGTGTAGGACAGGAAAGTCTGGTTGGTGCGGGTTGCTGCCACACCGGATGCCGCCTGAGTAGCCTGTGCGGTCTGCGCGGGCTGCGCGGCAGGGGTTGCAGCGCTCTGGGTAGCTGCGGGAGCCTGGGTAGCTGCGGGAGCCTGGGTAGCTGCGGGGGTCTGTGCAACCTGTGCCAGGGTGGGCTGAGCGGAAGGCTGAGCCGCCTGTGCGGACTGGAAGGTAGCCGAGGGGGTTGTCTGCTGAGTTGCCTGGGCAGTGTAGGTCTTCTGGATGGGCTGAACCGCGGTCGTTGCGGGAGCCTGCTGAGTCTGCTTTGCCTGTTCTGCCTGCTGGCGGATCTGCACAGCAACCTGCGAGAGGGTGGGCTGCACGGTGGAGGTGAACAGGGACTTCGGAGCCTGGGTAGCTGCGCCGGGGATGTCCTGAACGACGGGTGCGAATGCGGAAGCGGGTGCTACCAGGGTGCTACCGAGCACGGAGGGTACGGCGATGGCTGCGAGAGAGCCAGCCTTAACGGTGCGGGGGCGAAGTGCCATGGGTTGTCCTCGTTGTTGGTGTTTCGTGGGGCGCGGACGCCCGAGAGTGGTTGAGTGATAGGTGGTCTATAGGTGAGAAGCCTATAGGCGGTCGGCCTGCGAATGTGATGCCGCATGGAGCAAGTCCAGTAACCGTCCCGTGTGTGTTGCGGGGGTTTCCTCGTGTGATGGAGGGGTGCAGTATTCATTTCGGAGAGCTACGCGGCGGACCGCGGTGACCACGTACTCAAAGCTACCAGGTCAAAAAGCCTTTTCCAGCGGTTTTTTGGGGCTATTTTTGGGTATCGAACAAGATTCAATCTTAACAAGAGCTTTTTCTAAGCTTCTAGTTTAACTTGAATCACCCTCAAGTAGAGGTTGAATGGGCTATTTTTCCTTGATTTTCCGGGGTTTTTGAGCGTTTTTTGAAAGAGTTTCAAAAAACTCTACAATTAACTTGAATGTTTCGTATGTGATTACAATCACTTTCAGAGTGAATTGTTGCACTCGAAGCCAAATTTTTGCCAAAAACCGCGGAATTCCGGGGCAAAACGGGTGATTTCCAAGCCCGGAATATAGGCATCTTTCGCATATTCCACTTTGAGAATGCACTTTGAGGCAAAAATATCCCCCTCGCCACTCCCCCGCTCAGGCACCCTTCGAACCCCTCGTTGGGTCCTTGAGACCCGCCCCAGAGTCTCCTTCAGAACCCCTTTCAAGCCCCATTTCAGAACCCCCAAAAGCAGCGTCTCAAGAAGGCATAACCATCCCCCAATAACCACTCGGAAGTGGCTCCGCCACCCCCATGAGCACATCCGCTTGAAGCCCCGATAGACACGCTGAGGAATACCTCGAAAGACACATCGGGAGACGTTCCGAAACCAGTCCAGGGTAACTTTCACGACGGTTCTATGAAATTCCATAAGGAGGTTCCGTGAGGAGGTTTCAAGAGGCAGGAAGATCCACCCCAAACACCCCGAAGGGGCAGCGGGCAAGCCCCTATCAGTCTCCCCGAAGCACCGCCCCAACAAGGCTCAGAAGACCCCCTCCGCAGATTACAGAAGGCAGGGGATATAAAGAAAGCCGCCCAGCAGGCGGCAGAAAGGTAGCACAAGAAGAAGAAAGGTAGGCGGCAAATGAAGACAGGTCGCCAATAGGAAAGGTGCAGGAAGGTGGCGAAAGAAGGCAGGCCGGCGGTCGGAGGGTGAGTCGGAGAGTGACAGGAGGACGGCAGAAGGAGATAGGTCAGCGGGGGGGGTACGGGTTTTGGGGAATAAAAAAACTCCCGATAGCTAAAAGCTATCGGGAGTTATCCGTTGCGGGGACAGGATTTGAACCTGCGACCTCCGGGGTCTGCATCTCTTTTTAATGAAACAGTGAGATACAGCCAAGTAATCGTTGATATTGTGCGGTAACCGTCCCCTTATCCTTCCCTAAAGATACTTGAAGTTACCGGCATATCCTCACGAAAGATAGGGAATAAGGTAGGGACTACCTTTCCTCCCTACGCCGTGCTCGGGCTGCCTCGTACAGCGTTGTGAGGTCTGACAGGTCTGAGTATGCCTGTGCGTTCACATCGACCGAGTGGCCGAGCGTTCGAGCACGCAGTAGCGCGTCTACGTCCGTGCGGTACATGGTGTTGAGGGTGGTTCTCCAGACGTGGGTGCGGTGGGTCTCCAGCAGAGGCACTCCGCAGTCGCGAGCCAGATCCTTGTAGAACGCCTTGAGAGCCTTCTGAGCGTTGTATCTGTCCCACTCGGTGTCTGGGTTGAGCGGTGCGCCCACAACGTAGGCTCCACCGACTTCATCTCGTCTACGGGTAAGGTGCTCATAGACCGCAGGCTCGACGAGAGCCGCGACGCGGGTGGTGCCTGTCTTGGCGTTTTCAGCCCGAATAATGCACGCTGGGCGGTTTTGGTCGTCGGTGATGATGTCGTCCCACATGAGAGTTCTTGCTTCGCTTACGCGCAGCCCTGTGGCCATTTGGAGCAGGGTTAGGTCGATGCAGCAGCGGTGGACGGCAACGCGGTCCTCTAGCGTGTACCTGCCTCGTTTGGGTGGTACTAGTGTGGGTGACCAGGTATTGGTCGGGGGTTGTGGGTAGAGGTCGAGGTCCTTGATGATGAGCGGACTTCTACCACCGCGATCTTCAAAGGACCTCCTGTTGACTTCTTACCGTGACGGATCATGGGGCAGCCACACACAGAGCACGATGCAGTATTCACAGGAACGAGGCAAACACGACCAACTGAAAGAGTGACTTTCCCGCACCAGAAAGCCGAAAAGTCACCCAACCAGCAACACGTAGTGTCCTATAACCCAGAAAGAAAGCTCTCCCTGGAAGCCACTGAGGCTTCCAGGGAGAGCAGTCAGAGAGTGCGAAAGACGAATACACCGCTATCAAGCGTGAGGCGGCCGATGGGGGAGTCGTAGGTGGCGAGCGCCGGATCAGAATTGCTCGGGGTGATCGCGGTAGGCATACGCCCACACTGTCACGGCGACAGTCACAGCGCGAGTCCACGCGTCACGGACAGCGTCCAGTTCTGCGCCCTCGAAGCCCTCCGCCAGGAGACGGTGCCCGACCTCCACAGTCGGCGCGATGAAGGCGAGCACGTAGCGCAGAGGCACGAATGGCGTCGAGTCCGCCCCATCCGCCGCGTTCTTCGCCGCGGTCATGTGTCGAGCTCCGATCAGGTACTGGTAGTCCAACCACGCCTGATCCCGCTCGCGCGTGCACATGTCGATGATCCACTGGGCGAATCGGGGCTTTGACGCCTGCGCGTACTCGGGGTTCGGCTGTCCATCCGGATGCGCGGAATGTGCTGCCAGGTAGGTCTTTTGAGCCAAAATCCCGCGCCACGTGTCGACCATTTCCATGGCATGCGGCGCCAGGATGGGTTCTGCTCGCGCGAGCAGCTCTGCGTCACCGGGCTGGACGTGCGCGGCGGCCTCAATCTGGCGTAGATCCTCGAGTGTGAGCGGAGACGTGGGGACGGCATCGGTGCCGTAGGTGTACCCCGACGAGTGGTCGTAAGCGGTCATGCGAACCTCCTTGAACTCATGCGTCAATTGTAGAACGTGCTCTTGCTCAGGTCAAGTCCTGTGGAGTGGTGTAATCGTTTTGTGTCCTTCGGGTTGGGTTATGCGCTGAGTTGGAGTGGGGTGTCCTCCTGCCCGGTGGGTTGTGGTGTGAGTCGTGATTTGGTGAGGATGTCGAGGCTGAGGTAGCGTCGGCCTTCGGCCCATTCGTCGTTTTGTTCGGCGAGGACGGCTCCGACCAGGCGGATGATGGCCTGGCGGTTGGGGAAGATCCCCACGGAGTCGGTGCGTCGGCGGATTTCGCGGTTGAGGCGCTCATTGGGGTTGTTGGACCAGATCTGGGTCCACACCCCGGTGGGGAAGGACGCGAACGCGAGGACGTCTGCCCTGGCTTGATCGAGGTGATCACACACGGCGGGGAGCTTGTCGTTCACGTAGTCCAAGAGCCGGTCGTATTGAGCGTTGACCGATGCCGCGTCGGGCTGGTCATACACCGAGTGCAGCATCGCTTTGACAGCGGGCCATAGTGCTTTGGGGGTGACGGACATGAGATTAGCGGCGTAGTGGGTACGGCATCGTTGCCAGGTGGCTCCGGGTAGGTTGGCGGCGATGGCCTCAACCAGGCCCAGATGGGCATCACTGGTGACCAGGCGCACGCCGGTCAGGCCTCGGGCGACCAGGTCGGCGAAGAACTCCTTCCAGGCTGGAGCGGTCTCGCTGGTGGATACGCGCACCCCCAGTACTTCGCGGTGTCCGTCATTGTTGACTCCGGTGGCAACCAGGACCGCGCACGAGACGACGCGTCCTCCTTCGCGTACTTTCATGGTCAGTGCGTCAGCGGCGACGAAGGTGAAAGGCCCAGCGTCGTCGAGGGGCCGGTTGCGGAACTGGTCCACGTGTTCGTCGAGGTCTGTTGCCATCCGTGAGACCTGGGACTTGGACAGTCCTGTGATCCCCAGGGTTTTGACGAGCTTGTCCATGCGGCGTGTGGATACTCCTGCTAGGTAGCAGTCAGCGACCACTGTGATCAAGGCGTTTTCGGAGCGTTTGCGGCGCTGCAACAGCCACTCTGGAAAGTAGGTGCCTGAGCGTAGCTTGGGGATCGCCACGTCAATGGTGCCGACCCTGGTATCCAGGGGCCGGTGGCGATACCCATTGCGCTGGGCCTGGCGCTGCGGGTCTTGTTGGCCCCACTGGGCCCCGCACACGGTGTCAGCGTCCGCTGAGAGCAACGCGTTAATCACGTGCTGGAGCAGGGAAACGCATCAAATCTGGGGACGCCTGGGATAACGCCTCGCCAAGCAGGCCAGCAGGGTCGATAATATGAGGAGCGGTCATCGTTGTGCCTCCAAATCGTTTCGAGTCAGAAGTAGAGAGCTTTCTCGAAGGATCACACGGTGACCGCACCCATATCAAACGGGCCGACCACCCACGGTTACACCACTATGCGGGACGCTACTCTTTCACCGCTTAGTTACCGCCTGTTTGAGGCTAAGCGGTATATCGAAAACGTTGGTATATCAGTCAAAACATGGTGTGTTGCCGCCTCTACCGCCTAATTTCTAAAAAGTGTACACGCGAGTGTTCATCTTCCTACATATGCGTGTGTATATATAAAAGTTTTCGGTTTTAGGCGGTGAAGGCGGTAAAGGGTTGGGATTCGGTTGAGATACGAGGGAAAATGCTATACCGCTTTTGCATTTTCAGGCGGTAAACAGCCGGTATCAACGCCGATTAGGCGGTGAAAATCCTCCTCTGCAACCTCCCTCCCACGAGATCATGCACGAGCGAAGATAGTCATACGCCCCGAAGGGGCGTTGGATGATAGTCCTCGATGTTGGGTGATAGTCCCCCCTCCCCCCACCTCGACGACGGGCCTGAGTTTGGCTGAAAGGTAGGGAATAACATAGGGATTCGGTCTCGTCAGGGCAAAACAAAACCCGGTATCTCAGCGACTTTTCGTTGAGATACCGGGTTTTTCTGGTTGCGGGGACAGGATTTGAACCTGCGACCTCCGGGTTATGAGCCCGGCGAGCTACCGAACTGCTCCACCCCGCGGCGACTCATACAACTATACAGACCCCAAACCGGGCATGCAAGCCAAAAACGCGATTTGTAACCAAGCACACAAAAATAGGGGCTGTTGGGTAGAAAGCAGTTGGGTAGAAAGCAGTTGGGCAGGAATAGGGGCTACGGGGCAGTGCCAGGGGTAGAACATACAGGAACGGGGTGGAAGTGAATCACTTCCACCCCGTTCCCGCAGAGACCGCTAGAGCTAGTCGGTAGGAGCCGTATCCAGTGCAGGCCCCGGATCTAGAGCGAGGACGCTAGACCCGTGAGCATCCGGTATGGGCTACTCCCCCGCTGTCTCTTAGGCTTAGCCTCTTAGTCTTAGCGAGAAGCCGAGGCGCTGGCGCTGGGCTTCGCGCTTGCGGGGGCGCTTGCAGAAGCCGCGGCACTGGGAGCTGCAGAGGCGCTCGGAGCCGCAGAGGCACTGGGCGCTGCCGAAGCCTTAGCGGAAGCCGCGCTCTGCGCCTCCTCAGCCTCCAGAGCCTTCTTCACGGCTGCTTCCAGACGCTTCTGAGCCTCACCGTAGGCAGCCCAGTCGCCCTTCTTCATTGCCGCATCAGCATCGGTCATCGCCTTCGAGGCATCCGTCAGAGCCTGCTTCAGCTCCGAAGACTGCGAAGCCGACGAACCGCCGGTCGAAGCGCCCGAAGAACCAGAAGTACCAGAGGAGCCAGAGGCAGAAGCCGAGGGGCTAGCCGCCGAACCGTCCAGCTTCGCACCCGAAGAGCCACCGAACACCTGGTTCAGCGCCTCCTCCAGAGTCGGAGCGAAACCGACCTTATCGCCGAAGCTCACCAACACACGCTGCAGACGCGGGTACTTAGCGTCACCGCTCGACTGCACGTACACCGGCTGAACGTACAGCATGCCGCCGCCCACCGGCAGAGTCAGCATATTGCCGTTAATAACCTCAGACGAACCGCGGCGCAGCAGGTTCAGCTGGTTCGACACCTCAGCATCAGAGTTGAAAATGTTCTGAGCCTGACCCGGACCAGGAACCACCGAAGAACGCGGCAACTCCAGCAGACGCAACTTGCCGTAATCGGGGCTACGCTCACCGTCCTTACCGGTACCGGCATCACCATTAGCCGCAAGGAAGCCATACATCACGTTACGAGAGTTCGAATCGCTCTGCTGAGGAATGAACGTAGTCGTCAACGAGAAGTGCGCACGAGAATCCCCGGGCATCTGCAGGGACAGGTAGTAGGGCGAAATCGGCTGGTTACGATCATTGGTCGGGTCGTTCGGAATCGACCAGACGTCGTCACCGGCATAGAAGCTATTCGCGTTCGTCACGTGGTACTTATTCAGCATGGTGCGCTGAATATTGAACATGTCAGTCGGGTAACGCACGTGGCTCATCAGCGAAGCGTTCATCTCACGGTAGCTCTTCACCGTGCCAGGGAAAACACCCTGCCACGCCTTCAGCACCGGATCCTCCTCATCCCACGCGTACAGGGTCACCGAACCGTCGTACGCGTCCACGGTAGCCTTCACCGAGTTACGGATGTAGTTCACCGAGTTAGAACGCTGAGCACCCGCAGCGGTTGCCGCATCCTGGGAGCTACCCTGCGCGTAAGGGAACTGGTCACTCGTGGTGTAAGCATCCACAATCCACTGCACGCGGTTATTCACAATCGCCGGGTACGGCTTAGAATCCACGCTCAGGTACGGTGCCACCTTACGCACACGATCCAGCGGGTTACGTTCGTACAGAATCTGCGAACCCTCACGCACTGCATCCGACAGCAGAATGTCAGAGGACTGGAACTTAATCGCATAGGACAGGCGAGCCAGCAGCGAATCAACGCGAGGACCACCGTAACCGGTGAAGGTGTACTTCGCATCGGAGGCGTTGGTTTCCTCAGCGGAAAGCGGACGGTCCAGCTCCAGGGTGTCGCCCTTACCGCCCACAATCGAGTACTCCGGCGAGCTCATGCCAAAGTAAATACGCGGCTCATAATCCTCGCTCAGGGTACCGGTCGCTTTAATACCGGACTGCAAGAACTTCGGGTTACCCGCAGAATCCACCTGGTTACCGTACGCGGCAATCACACCGTAACCGTGGGTGTACACCACGTGGCGGTTATACCAAGAATCGCCGCTCGTCTGCGCCGGGTTCAGCTCACGAGCCGCCAACACCGTATCCTGCGTGGTGTTACCCACCGAATAGCGGTCCACCGACAGCTGCGAATCAAAACGGTAGTACGGGCGGAACTGCTGCATCTGAGCAAACGCCGAGGACACAACATTCGGATCCAACAGACGGATATTCGCAATGGTCGCGCTCGAAGAGCTCAACGCACCGGCGCGGGTATCAATCGTCGCGTCATACGGAGTGGTCTCAATCTTGTCCAGACCGTACGCGTAACGGGTCGCATCAATATTGCGCTGAATGAACTTCGACTGAGCACCCTGCTCATTCGGAACCACCTGGAAACGCTGGACAATCCACGGGTACAGGCCGCCAGCAACCACGGCAACAATCACCAGCATCGCGGTGCTAATCAGCGGCAGACGCCAACGATTCATCGAAGCAGCCACCATAAACATGATCGCCACCAGCAGAGCAGAAATCGCCAAAATAGCGTTCACCGGGATCGACGAGTTCACGTCCGTATACATTGCGCCAGCCCAACGGCCCACCTGCTGCTGAGTCGACGAATAGCGATCCAGCCAGAAGCTCACCGCACGAGTCAGCAAGAACGCAGCCGCCACGACCGCCGCATGACGACGGAACGCCGCGGTAGTGCTCACACCACCCGGCTGCACCTTAATGCCGCCGTAGAAGTAGTGCATAAACAGACCCGCGAGCGCCGACAGCACCACAGCGGAGGTCACCAGAGTCACCACCATGCGGAAGAACGGCAACGCAAACAGGAAGAAACCGTAATCCAGACCAAACTCGGGGTCCGTCTTACCGAAGGACTGCTGATTGAAGAACAGCGCGACGGTGCTCCACTGAGTCATCGTCGCCGAAGCAATGAACAGACCCAACAGCAGCGGAACCGCAATCAGCAGAACCTTACGCGCCTTATCCACGCTCTCGTGGTAGCGGCGCATACTCTCCTCAGCACGC
The DNA here is from genome assembly GCF_001813565.1 of Rothia sp. HMSC068E02. Classification (NCBI taxonomy): domain Bacteria; kingdom Bacillati; phylum Actinomycetota; class Actinomycetes; order Micrococcales; family Micrococcaceae; genus Rothia; species Rothia sp. HMSC068E02. The sequence continues at coordinate 375,263 of NZ_KV812882.1, read as the reverse complement.
TGCTGACCAAATACGTCACGAAGCATCTGCTCGGCAGCATCCGTGCCGCTGGTCGGTACGCTCTGATCCGGGTTCGGCGCCTCCTGCGGCTTCTTCTCGGACGCCGGCGCCACATCAGCATGACGGACCGCGTAGGACATCGAAGCCCACAGCGGCACAGCAATCACCACGGCAGCCACAACAAACACGGCAGCCTTCAACAAAATCTGGGTAGTGAACACGGTGCTATAACCCAGCTGATCAAACCACAGCCAGTCCGTGTACACCTGGGACGCACCCACAAAAGCAGCAATAAGCACCGCCACCACAGCAATCGTTGCCTTCAGGGGGCTACGGCGCTTGGGGGCAGGCTTCGTCGGCTTGGGATGCGCGGTGTTATTGGTCGACTCAGACACAATTCCTCGCTCATCATACGTTCAGAGAAAATAACTGCCTTTAAGTATCTCAGAGGTCAAGCAGAAGGGCAGAACCTCGTAGAAGCTCGGGGCGAAATACAGCAGATAAAAGAGGTAAGGAGGGCGCAGAACAGCCCCGGTACCGTAAAGTACCGGGGCTGACTTCTACGCTATACGGGTGAGAACCTTGCGGAGAGAAACGTTATGTTAGGGACCGCAACGGGGTAGAGAATCATCCGGGGTGCCAGACTTAATTGCCTCGACCGTCTTCACCGCCTCATCCAGGGTCGACACCGGCACAACCACCATCGTGCCGCGCACCTGACCGGCGTGATAGTAGTTGAACAGGTCGGGGTCCTGCGCCTGCATCTTCACAATCGAATCGCAGTTCTCCTTAGGCGCCAAGAAATAACGCGCACCGTAACGGCCCGTCGCCAGAATCTTGTACTTGATACCGCCAATTGCGCCGACCTTACCGTCTGCATCAATCGTGCCGGTACCCGAAATGTAGCTGCGGTACGGGTCGCCTCCGGCATCCTCATCGGCGAGCAGAGTACCCTCGCTCAGCTTATCCACCGTACCCAGCGCCAGCATCAGACCGGCGCTCGGGCCGCCCACACCGTCCAGGTTGTACTGCACGTGCGCCGGCAGGTCATAGCTCTGCTTCAAACCCGCGCCCAGAATCCAGCGGCTATTGTCGCTGGAACGAACCGGGGTCAGCTTAAAGGTCTGCTGCTTGCCGTCACGTTCCACGGTCACATCAATCGGCGAGCCGTTCGAAGCGTTCACCGCCTTCGGAACATCGGTGAGAGTCTCAATCTGCTTCTCCCCCACCTTCACGATACGGTCATCAGCCCTCAGCGCGCTCGCCGCCGGGGAACCCTCCACCGTGGAAAGCACCTGAACCTTCTCGGTCACCGCCATCTTCAGCTGGCGCATCGCCGCGACCTTCGCCTGAGTCTGCGAATCAGCCATCTGCGCGCCGGTCGCCGCCGTCGCCTGCTCATGGCTCACGTGCGGGTACAGGGCATCGGTCGGCACCACGAGGCTGCGGTTACCGTCAAACGCCAACCAGCCGTAGAACGCCTCCGCGCCGGACAGCTCCGTGTACGGGCCGCCCGAAACCGACACCGTGGTCATGTTCATCTTGCCGAACGTCTTATAGCTGGGCGCGCCAGAAACCTCAATGACGTCCTTCTCCTGATAGGTTCCGAGCACGTCAAAGAGCGGGCCGGGGCCCTCCTTCACATAGGAACTGGGCAGAACAAAAGCACCAGCCAGCAGGGCGCACGTCGCCACAGCGCTCACCGAACGCAAGTTCACGCGGCGCGGCGCAAAACGCGAACGGCGCTTAGCCGCCTTCTCATTACTCTTCACGCTCGCGGAGGCGGCGTTCGACTGCTGCTCAGCATCAGGGGTGGACTTAGTCATGGTTTCTACAGTACCGGATAAACCTGCTTTTCAACACGCGGGCGGGCACTGTAACAACACGCAGGCAGGCGCCGTGACCCCGCTAAAAATAGAGCAACCAGGAGGCGTTCACGCTCTGACCCGCGCCGCGCTATGTCAGCGCCCCGCTGTGACGGCAGCACGAAAAAGCGCCCAAAACCCGACCCCAAAGACAAGCTTGTGTGCCCTTAGCTGATTAACCCGCCTCCACAGCAATGGCACGGGAAATTCTCAGCAAAAATCGGTAGGCTGGACAGCGAGCGGGCCAGCTACGCCCACCCCCGGATTACGAAAGGCTTCACATGTCTGAGAACCCCACCGGCGGCGCCTCCAACGAGCGCGACCCCCTCGAAGAATTCATTAAGAAGATGCAGGAGCAGGGCTTCGACCCCTCCGCAGGGGCAACCGGCCAGGGCGGCAAGGGCACCTCCTCCAACGCACAGAACCCCTTCGGCGCGCTCTTCGGCGAAGGCGGTCAGAACCCCTTCGGCATCAGCATCGACCCCGAAGACCTGAAGAACATGGGCATGGGCTTCGACCCCGCCATGATGCAGAGCATGTTCGCGCAGGTACAGGCAATGTTCTCCGGCGCGGGCGCATCCGACAGCCCCAGCGGCGTGAACTGGGATAACGTGAAGAACCAGACCCGCCAGATGCTCGCATCCATGGGTGAAGACCCCTCCGTACCCGAAAACCTCAAGCGCGCCGTAGAAGACGCGGCGAACCTCGCCGACCTCTGGCTGGACGCGGTGACCACCGTTGAGCGCCACAACCACCCGGTGCAGGCATGGTCCAAGGCCGAATGGGTTGAGCATTCCTTCGACTCCTGGCGCGAAATGGTCGAGCCGGTCGCAGCCGAAGTCACCCAGTCCATGGTCATGCCCGGCGCTCCCGAGGACGTACCCGAAGAGATCTCTCAGATTCTCAACAGCGGCTTCTTGAACAACATTGGTTCCGTAATTTTTGGTGCGCAGATGGCGCAGGCACTCGCGCAGCTCGCCGGTGAGGTCTACTCCTCCACCGACGTGGGCTTCCCCCTCGCGCCGGGCTCCTCCGCGCTGCTGCCCAACGGCTACCAGCAGCTCGCCGACAGTATCGAGGTGCCCCCGCAGGAGGTCCTGCTCTACCTTGCTGTGCGTGAATCCGCGCTGATCCGTCTGCACAAGGCAAACCCCTGGCTGCGCGAAGACCTGGTCCAGCTCGTGGCGCGCTACGCCCGCGGCATTCGCGTGGACATGAACCGCATGCAGGACGCCGCCTCCCAGGTGGACATGAGCAACCCCGACGCCGTACAGGAAGCATTCGAAGGCGGCATGTTCAGCCCCCAGCGCACCGAAGACCAGGAACTGGCGGTACAGCGCCTGGAGGGTCTGCTCGCCCTCATCGAAGGCTGGGTATCCGTCGTCACCGAGGATGCGACCCGCAACCTGCCCAAGGCACCGCAGCTGACCGAAATCATGGCGCGCCGCCGCATCGACGGCGGCCCCAGCGAGCAGGTCTTCGAGAACCTGGTCGGCCTGGAACTGCGCCCGCGCCTGGTGCGTGAGGCACAGCAGTTCTGGCGCTGGTACGAAGAATCCCACGGCATTGAGGCGCGCGACGGCCTCTGGGACACCCCGGAGACCCTGCCCACCCCCGCCGAGCTGGAAGACTTCACCGCATACGATGCGCGCATGAACGAAATCAGCCTGGACGACGTGGACTTCGACTCGGAGCTGCAGAAGCTGCTGGACGGCGGCTTCGGCAACGCGCCCGAAGAAAAGTAAAGCTGAGCGAAGTAAAGCTGAGCGGCGAAAGTAAATAGCTGACACTCGAGCGGGGGTGGCTTGTGAATGTACAAGTCACCCCCGCTCGAGTGTTTCGTTTGGTTTTTGATTCTTTGATTTTCGGGAAGCGCGTTAGCCGGTTGGATTTTAGCTGGCTGGATTTTAGTCCGCGCTGTTTTCGCCGCGCTCGCCCTCAGCACGCGAGCGCCCCAGCGCGTACCCCTCCAGGTAGGCCTGCGCCCGCAGCAGCTGCGGGTAACGCGACTCCAGGGCACGGAACGCCGCCGAATGGTTCGGCTGCAGCAGGTGGCAGAGCTCGTGGTGAATCACCGAATCCAGCACGTACTCCGGTACGCCCTGCAGCTCCGATGAGATACGAATCTGCGTGTTCGCGTAGGTTGCCGAACCCCAGCGCTGACGCTGGTTGCTCACCCAGCGAATCGACAGCTTCTCGAGCCTGCCCGCGGCAACCAGCTCCGGCAGGTTCTTCTGCGCCAGGTGCAGAGCGCGGGAGCGCAGGTACTCGTCCGTGACCGTCAGCTGCGTGGCACGCTCACGGCGCGCGGCACGACGCTGAATGCGCGGCAGCAGGCGGGCAATATGCTCATCAATCTCCTCGCTCGTACTCGCAGCCGGAATGAGCAGGCGGTAGGCGGGATTGCCGTGCTCGTCCACGCCGTCACGCTGCATGCTGATGGTGCGGGTGCGGCGCGCCGAGCGGACCAGCTCAATCTGCGGTCGATCCTCGGTGGCGGGCAGAATCTCACGTTTAAAACGCTGAGCCATAGTCTCCTCTTCCCTTCGACGAACGGCGAGCCTGTGTTGCACGGGGCTGAGTCGAACGAGCCTGTGCCGAGCGGGGCTGGCTATACGAGGGGCCGGCGCTCTCAGCCCTGCGGCGGCGCTTCGCCGGATCAATATCGTCCAGGAAACGCGAACGCTTACGCTGACCGCGACCACCCACGGTGCGGGTCATGGTCCAGGTCAGCCACAGGTACTTGCGGGCGCGCGTAATACCCACGTACAGCAGGCGGCGCTCCTCGTCCACCTCATCCGGGGTGGTCGCGAAAGTAATCGGCATGAGGCCCTCGTTCAGACCGCACAGGAATACGGCGTCCCATTCCAGGCCCTTTGCCGCGTGCAGGGAGGCGAGGGTTACGCCGTTGACCTGCGGGGCGTCGTTGAATTCGCTGCGGTGGTTCAGGGTCGCCACCACCTCGTGCATGGTCAAAGGGAGCGGCTCGGGCACGCCCGGGCGAGGATTCGCGCGGTGCTCCTGAAGCTGCTCTTGGCGGTGCTGCGCCATCATATCCACCATATGCACCAGGGCGGCGAGGGACTCCCACTTCTGGCGAGTGGCGCCTCCCGAAAGGGGGCCCTCCTCCTTGTAGCCGAGGCCGCCGAGCACATCGCGGGTGTAGCGGGTGACGTCTTCGGTGCCATCGGTGGACTTGGCTGAGCCGCGCAGGGCGAGCATGGCCTGCTTGACCTCGGGGCGTTCGAAGAAGCGCTCCGCGCCGCGCAGCTGGTACGGAATGTGGGCGGCAGCCAGCGCAGACTCAATCGCCGCCGACTGCGCGTTCGTGCGGAACAGCACCGCAATCTCCGAAGGCGGCACGCCGTCCTTCTCAATCAGGTCGCGGATATCCTCGGCAATGCCGGCGGCCTCCTGCTCATCGTCCGCGTAACCGAACCACTCCACATCCACGCCGGGGCCGCGCTGAGACATCAGCTCCAGCGGCGGCGCCCACGAATGCGGGCTCGAATCCGGATGCGGACGACGCGCCGCCAACAGACGGTTCGCCAGCTCCACCACCTGCGAGTGGGAGCGGTAGTCGCGGGTCAACTTCACCATGTGCGCGCCACGGTGCCGGCGCGGAAAATCCAGCAGGTAACGGCTGGTCGCGCCGGTAAAAGAGTAAATCGTCTGGGAGGCGTCGCCCACCACGCAAATATCGTCGCGGCCGCCCAGCCACACATCCAGCAGACGCTGCTGCAGCGGGGACACGTCCTGGTACTCGTCCACCACGAAGTGGCGGTACTGGTTGCGGACGGTCGCGGCGAGCTTCTCGTCCTCCTCCAGCATGGCGATGGTCAGCAGTAGCACGTCCTCAAAGTCGATGAGGTTACGCTCATCCTTGAGGTCTTCGTACGCCTGGAAAATACGCTGCATATTCTGCGGGGTAATCGCCGAGGGCAGCTGCTTCTCGCTCAAACGCTGCATGATGGTGTCCGGGGTGAGCAGCTGAACCTTCGCCCACTCAATCAGCGACGCCAAATCACGCAACAGGGAACGATCCGTGCTAATGCGCAGACGGTTCGCCGCCTCCGTAATGAGCGAGGCTTTGTTCTGCACGATGGACGGGAACGTACCGCCCACCACCTGCGGCCAGAAATACACCAGCTGACGCAGCGCCGCCGAGTGGAAAGTACGCGCCTGCACGCCGTGCGCACCCAACTGATGCAGGCGGGTACGCATCTCCTCCGCAGCACGCAGGGTAAAGGTCAGGGCAAGCACGCGCGGGCCCTGGTAGCGACCAATCGCAATACCGTAGGCGATGCGGTGCGTAATCGCGCGGGTCTTACCGGTACCGGCACCGGCGAGCACACGCATGGGGCCGTCCAGCTCGGTGGCGACCGCACGCTGATCCGGGTCAAGCCCGGCAAGAATATCGTCTGCGGAGATCATATGCTGAGGCTGCTGAGGTGTGGCGGTCATAATGCTCCATCAGTAAGGCGGGCGGTACGGGCAGGCGGCAGGCGCTCGCGCTGGACATATGGATATGCGGGCGCGCGAGGCGGTGATAGCCGGTCTTCCATTGTATTCTCCCAGAGTCCACCGGGGCTTCTTAGCCGTCGCTTCTTTCATTCAGGGCGTGAGGCGCTACCTATCTGGGGGCGTGCAAGTAGAAGCACGGATAGAGGTGAGGGAAGAAGCGCAGGCGGAAGCGTTTAGGCTTATCCACAAGTATCTTCACCACTTGGCATAAAGATCCCAAAAACTACTAAACGGCACACATTGGTTTGGTAACCTTAACCCGTGACTTTATCTCCCCTTCAGCTAGCAGCCATTGTCTCCGCCGGAGTGCCCGGGATTTACCCCGTCGGCGCCGAACCGGTCCGCGAAGACAGCGACGACTTCGACTCGGCAATCATCGCCGATTCCACCGGTCGCCGCTGGCGAGTGCGCGCCCCGCGCCGCCCCGACGCCAGCATGCGTCTGGAAGCTGAACACCTCATCCTGCAGTCGTTCAGCCCCGGCCTGCGCGCCCGACTGCCCTTCGCCGTACCCACCGTCGCCGGCACCGTACCCTACGCGGGCGGCAACGTGTTCGTGTACACGCACATCCCCGGCACCATCTACGACGTGGACCAGCTCGCCGAGCTGAGCCGCCGCGAAGTTGCGGCGAACCGCCCCTCCCTGGCGTCCATCATCGCCAAGGACATTGCGACCCTGCACGTGATGCCCGAAGACATCATTTACGAAGCCGATCTGCCCTCCTACTCTTCGGAGCAGATTCGTCTGCGCAAGAACGCCGAGCTCGAGCGTGCCGCCGCAACCGGCAAGGTGCCCGCCGACCTACTCGCACACTGGCGTACCGTGCTCTCCCCCGGACCCATGTGGCAGTTCCGCCCGCGCGTGGTCCACGGTGACATGGGGGCCGAGAACCTCGTACTGCACGTCACGCCCTCGACGGCGCGCATCGTGGAGGTCACCGGCTGGTCCGATGTGCACGTGGGCGACCCCGCGCAGGACTTCGCCTGGCTGTACTCCTGCCAGGACATCGACTTCACCGACGAGGCAATCGAGGTGTACCGCCAGCAGATGCCTCAGCTGCCCGACGCCTACCTGGCGCAGCGCGCGAACTTCTACGCGGAGTTCGCGATCGCCCAGTGGCTCACCCACACCGTGGAGGTTGGCGACCGCGACGGCGCAACCCACGCGGTGTCCATGCTCCTGGACATTCAGGACGACCTGCGCGCCTCCGGCGAACTGCTCGGACAGGAGGAGGTCGGCCCGCTAGTCGGCCCCACCGAGTAGGTATTGGGTCGGGTAGCTGTTAGGTTGCTACTTACCGCATAGGTTTTCGGTTCAGCTAGATTTTCAGTTCAGCCCCGCAGTACTGCGCTGCGGGGCTGAACTGTACCTACTGGGTTGTATATCCGCTGACTCGCGCCCGGTGAAACCTGCTCTCCTGACTGTCTGTCAAACCGACGGGATGATGCCTATAAGGGCTAGTGGAGGGGCTTTAGTGGGCTTTTTGCCGAAATTTCTTTAAGTGTTTCCCCTCACCTTTTGAGCACCAGTTTTGCATTTTTGTGCATGAATGACTCAGATTAAGGCTGAGACTTGAAGGTGCGCTAAAGGCGCCATTCACAATATTTCCCGGGTGCTAATACGCCACAAACCCACATGAACCAACTTTTGACCTCGGGAGTCCACAGAGTCTCAACTTCACCTTGAACTATGCTCAAAATAGTGCATTTTAGGGTAAAAACTTACCCTGTAGATTTTTTCAAAAACTCCTGGAATACTTTTGCTGTGCCGCGAGAATACCAGCGGACACACTCCCCATAGCGCACTGACCAGCGCTGATATCGTGGCAGCGATAAATTGGGGAGACAGATTGGACGGGACCCTGACCGGTCATGTCAGACCCGAGCCGGATTCATGCACCGCGCAACCAATCACCGATGGCAGAAATCTATAGAGTTACTTTCGAGGTTGTGTTTGAGAGTAAAGACGCACGCAAACCCCACGGGGCGCCGGCGGCGCGAGTGAGGCCGCGAGAGCGGCAGTCGTTCGGCGCGATTCTTTCCCGGAGCGTGCGAGGGCACGAAGTACCTCTATAGTTCTTCAGCGGCTGAGGACGCCTCATCACCCTAATGCAGTGGGGTGAAGAGGCGTTCTCTGCCATTAACCGCAGAAGTCCACGCAGAAAAGCAGCTCACGAGGCGCAATGCCTCCGTGAGCTGCTTTTCTGTATTCGGTTATTGGCTCAAGCTAACGCGCGAGCGCCGCCCGCCCGGCGCTGGGAGATTCGCTGTTGAGATCCGCTACCTAGCCCTTGCGCGCCTCGCGGATCACCTTCGCCAGCTGCGCCTCCGAGGGCAGGCCGCCGCGGATCTGGTGATCCCACACCTCCGCAACACCCTTGCCGCCCAGGTACACGAACACGGTGCTGATACGCTCCGGGTCCACGCCCATAATGCGGGAGAACGCGATGCGGTACAGGCCCAGCTGGAAGCGTCGAGACTGCATGGTCGACATCTTCGGGCGGGAACCGCTCTTCCAATCCACCAGCACCCAGCGTTCGCCGCCCTCGTCCTCGGTGCGGAACACCGCGTCGATACGGCCGCGCAGGCTTACGCCCTCGATGTGGGTTTCGACCGGGTATTCGACCGCCCAGATGCGGTCCTTCCACTCGTCGCTGCCCCACTCACTGTTGGCGAAGCGCTCCCAGAGGCGCTGAACGGAGGCGTCCAGTTCGCTCTCGGATTCCTCGAAGTCGTCCTCGAAGGTGAACTCGTCCTGTTCCTGCTGGTCAGCAGGATCTGCAGGCTCAGCGGGCGCGGCGGAGGCGGAGGCAGCAGCAGAAGCAGGCAGGTCAACGCCCACCGTGTCCTCCGCGTCGGGTGCCTCCAGCGGGTCAGCGCTCGACGCCACCCCGAAGTGCTCCTCAATTAGCGCGTGCACCGCCGTACCAATCGTTGCCGCGCGCGAGGGACGCTGAGGCACCGGGCGCATCAGCTGATGCACCGTGCCCTGCGGGTCCTCGCTCAGGCGAATGAACGTGGATGCGGACAGGTGCCCCGGCAGCTGATCGCTCAGCACCGGGTCGGTCTGACCCATCATGAGCAGTAGCAGGTCGGCTTCGCGTTCCCAGTCCACCGCCTGCTGACGCAGGGATTCGGGAATAGCGGACTCGCCGTGTACAGCGGATGCAGCGGGTTCGACGGGTGCAAGGTGGCTTGCGCTCTCCCCCGCTGCATCCCCGCTCTGGTGCAGATTATCCTCCCCCGCGCCAACGGCGAGCTCCACCGCCAGGGCGGCGCGCTCCACCGCCTCACGACGGCTCGAGGAGTTAATCGCAATCTCACGCTCCAGTTGCTCATGCTGGCCGCGACGAAGCACCGCCTCCGTGCCCCGGTTGAGGGCATCGTCAGAAGCCCAACGCCAAATCACGGGGCGCTCCAGCGGATCAAAAGGCCACATGGCGGTCAGCACCGCACCCAGGTTCGGGTTCCTGTCCTCGTAGTTCTTCTGGGCGAACTGGCCGCGCACCTCAATCGGCAGCGCCGCCGCCACCGTCGGCGAGAAACCGGGCTGAGGCGGTTGCGCCTCACGCCATTTCTCCCGCTCGGTGGCTTCGATAATCCATTCGGGCACCGGCAGGTTCAGGCGGGTACAGTTCTCCGCCACCGTGCGTGCTCGTACGGAAGGAGCCGCCAGCTGCCAATCCTGCGCGAGGGCAGGAGCCATGGCCTCAACCAGCGCCCACGCGTAGCGTTGCACCTGCTCGGCGTAGGTTGCCCGAGCATTCGCGCGCGCCTCCGCCTGTACGGGGGTGAGCTCGTCGGCGTCTACGGGGTAGAGTTCCAGCTCTTCCAGCAGTGCCGCCTCATCGGGGGCGGGCGGCAGGTTCGAGGGATCCACGACCGTACCGTGCACCAGGGTCACCGGCTCCGCCAGGCGGTACTTCGACTCAGCCAGCTGCTCAGCCCAGCGGCGCACATGGTTCAGGTGCACCTTCTTGCGCTTATCGGCGGGGTTCGGCATCGTGTACGACAGGCCCATGCCCACCAACTGCGGCGCTGCCCAGGGGGTATCCATTGTCTCTTCGAAATGCAGAGAGGGCGCATCCAGACCCACGAACGGGTTGAAGAGCATCTTCAGCAGCTCCTCCCAGAAGGGCTGCACCGGCAGGGGGAGCATAGCGGCGCTCTTCCAGCGGTAGGCGCTCAACGCCAGCAGGTTACGGGCACGGGTCATCGCCACGTACATGAGGCGGCGGTCCTCCATGCCGGCATGCTCGGCGGCATCATCCTTGTGCTCGGCCAGGTAGTCTTCCAGGTCCTTCGCCTTCTCGAAGGCGGTAATCTCCTCCGGGGTCTCAAGGATCGAGGGAAGGTACTCGCGGTCGCCACGCAGCGGCCAGGGCAGCGCCGTATTAGCCGACATCTGCCACAGGTTCGGGGTCTGCCCGCCGGTGGCGCTACCGCACAGGCCCGGCAGAAGCACGTGATCCCACTCCAGGCCCTTCGCGGCGTGCATGGTCATCAGCTGCACCGCGTTCGGGTCAGGTTCCACAGTGCCCAGCGCCAGGCCCTTCTCCTCATCATCGGCACGTTCAAGCCACGCGAGGAAACCCATCACGTAGCTCACGCCGCCCGAAGACAGCAGGAAGCGGCGCGCACCCGGGTCGCCCTCCTCCGCGCTCACGCCGTCAGAACCGGCGTAAATCATCGCGTTAATACGAGGCGCCGACATGCCGTAGGCGGCGGCCACCTCGTGGAAAGCGTCCAGGTTCGCGCGTGAACCCAGCGGGTCGGTACCCGGGCGGACTGCCAGCTCAATATCCAGCAGCATGGTCCGCTCAATCTCGTACAGAAGCGTGCCCAAATCCTCGCTCAAACCGGCACGCAACACGCGCATCTGCTCCGCAAAAGCACGCAGACGCTCCAGCGCCGCCGAGGAGAAACGGCGGCCGCGATACTGCTCACCGTAGAGCGGTTCGCCGTCCGCGCCGTCCTGCGGCAGGTTCTCCACCGCCTCAATCAGGGAGGCGTAGCCGGAAGAATCCTCCACCGCACCCTTGAGGGTTTCGTCCAGGCGCTCCTGGGCGGCACGCAGGTGCTCCGTCTGCAGGTTGATAGCAGCTGCGTCGTCAGCGTCTTCCGCCTCGGCGAGCATACGCAACGCCATCTGCTCGCGCAGGGCACGCTCACGCTCACGCACCAGCGACTGCGCCCAATCACCCAGCGCCAACATATCCGCCGCACCCAAACGCCAACGCGCACCCGTCAGCAGGCGCGCCAGAGCATCCGAACGGTTCGGATCAGCCAGCACACGCAACGCCGACACCAAATCCACAACCTCCGGTTGGGAAAGCAAACCGCCCAAACCCACCTGCTGCACCGGAATACCCAGACGCTCGCACTCCACACGAATCGGGTCCAGCTGACCGTGCACACGCGCCAACACCGCAATCTCAGGCATCTTCAAACGCGGACGCACCGAACCATCGCCGGAACGATGCGCCGCGTAGGCGCGCTCATACTCGCGCACCGCCTGCGCACGCATCGCCGCAATACGCTCGGCAATAGCCACAGCCTCCTCGCGGTCAGAGTCGTGGTACGTCAAATCAACGCGCCCCACCATGCCCGCGGCAGCCTGCTCAAAGGCGGGTGAACCAGGCTCCCCCACCAGGGCGCAGCGCGGGCGCAGGTCAGGAACCTGAGCGGCGGTAATATCGCCGTCGGCGGCACGCACCCACTCGGGAACCTCCTTCAGCTTCTCCGCCACGTGGTTCGCCGCGTTCAGCACCGAAATGTCGTTACGCCACGCGATGGACAGGAACAGCGGCTGCACATGCTTAGTCGGGAAATGACGGTAGAAGCTGAACATCTGGCCGTCCGAAGCGCCACGGAAACCGTAAATCGACTGCTTCGGGTCACCCACAGCCATCACCGGATGCGCCGGAATACCCGCCGCCTCATCGGCACCGTAAATCGAGGAGAACAAGCTCATCTGCGCGTGCGAAGTGTCCTGGAACTCGTCCAGCAGAACCACCTTGAAGCGGGCACGCTCACCCTCGCGAATCGCCGGGTCAGCCTCCGCAATGCGGGCGGCAAAACGCATCAGGTCACCAAAATCCAGCACCTGCATACGCGCCTTCACGCGGGCATAGCTCATCACCATGCGCGCGTACACTCGGCGGTTACGCAGCAGACGCTGAACCTTCAGGATGTCCTTCTCAGTCTTCGTCTCACGGCGAGGCTCGGGCACCGCCGCGTACGCCGCCAACTGCTCGGTGCAGAAGTCAATAACCTGTTGCGGCTCCACCAGGTGCTCCGCGCACTCGTCAGAAAGCTGCAGCATCTGGTTAATCATGGTCGCCGCAGAGACCGGCACGCCGTCCTTATCGAGGGGAAGCTCCCCCTCCCAGTACTGCACAATCTGCGCGGCAAGCTGCCACTTCTGCGCATCGCCAAGCATCTGCGCGTCCTGCTCCACGCCCAGGCGCAGACCGTACTCCTTGACGAGGTTATTCGCGTAAGAGTGGTAGGTGAGCACGGTCGGGTCAGCGATGCCCTCACGTAGCTCCTCATCGCTCGGGGCGACGCGGCGGCTACGGCGCAGCGTGTTCAGACCGGCGCGCATACGGCTGCGCAACTCGGTTGCCGCCTTGCGGGTAAAGGTCACGCCAAGCACCTCTTCAGGGCGCACAAAACCGTTATCGACCAGCCAAATCACGCGGTCGACCATGGTCGCGGTCTTACCCGAACCGGCGCCCGCAATGACGAGGGTCGGGGCGGGACCCGCCTCAATCATGCGGACCTGCTCGGGGGTCGGCTTCTTACCGTCCGCGCCGTTGAGCATCTCGGCAATATCGAGGGCACTGCGGTAGTCGGCAGGCTTCAGCGCGGGGTCGTTCGCGGCGGCTTCAGCCGAGAAGAGCATGCCGTTGGGCAGTTGCCAGTTATTGTGCTCGCACCACTGGGCGGGGGTGAGCATGCCGGTGCCAGAACCGGGGTGAGCGCCGGGGTTAGTAGCGCTCTGCATATCAGCGCTATATGCGCCAGAGTCAGTCATGATTCCTCTTCCTCATGGATCATTCTCATGGGAGGTTCGGGGTGAGTGATATCGAAAGTAAACGTAGGGTACGCGGCTACTAGGGCTGAGTCACCTGACGGCCGCGCGTACAAATCGGGCAGATCTCCGGCAGACGGCACCCATAGCCGCCCTCACGGTGACGAGTCTGCACCTGCGAGCCAGCAATCAGCTCCGCGGCGTGCTGCACCAGCTCAGCCGCCCACGAATCGTGCTCCGTCAGTGCCGGCTGAACCTGCAGACGAGTCTTGCTCTCGTCGTTCACGCCCGAGGCGCCCAACTGCACGAGCGCCGCGCCTGCGGAATGACCCGTGTAGCCGGTGTACTCCAGCTCCTGGGGGCGGGCATCCGGTAGCGGTTCGCCCGCCTCCAGGGCGGCGGCTTCGGCGCGGTAACGCTCCTCCAGCTGCGCACCGGCGCCAGCCTCCACCGCAATCTGGTAGGCGGCAAGCTGCGGATGCGTCTCCATCTCCGAGCCGGTCGGCTTAGACTTGCCGGTTTTCAGATCGACAATGGCGTAGCGGCGGGTGCCGTCCTCCGCCGGGGCGGTACCCTCGAGGCGGTCCACACGACCGGTGAGCAGCGCATCCAGCTCGCCAACCTCACCGGCGGGGTCGAAGGGCACGGGCACACGCACCGCGAAGGAGCCTTCAACACCGAGGTTCTGCCAGCCGGCGTCGCCCATGTGCTGACGGTAGTAGTAGCTCAGGCGCAGAATCATGCGCTTGGCGCGCTCGTAGAGGGCGTAGGATTCCCAGGGCACGCGCTCGCGGTACTCTTCATCGGTCTCATCGTCCTTGCGGGCGGGCACGCCGAGGGAGCTAATGCGCTCGTCGAGGGCGGTTTGGAGCTCTTCGAGGGTGCCGGTCGGGTACTCCTCGGCGATGGCGTGAACGAGCGTTCCGAGCGAGCGGGACAGGTCGGTTTGGGCTTCCGCGCGGGCGGCGGAAACCAGCCAGTCCAGCGGGGAGCTGTGGATGGTTTCCAGGCGCGAGGGCGAAAGCGTAATCGTGCGGCGGCCGGGGTTTTCAGCCTGTTCTTCGCCGTCTTCGCCATGGTTTTCGTCCAGCTCAGCGTGGTCTGCCGGGCGGTGGGCAAAGAGCAGCTCCGTGCTAGAAAGCGGTAGCAGACCCCACCACTCGTCGGGTGCGGCGCCGGGTGCCTGGGCGTTCGCCAGACGCGCCAGAGTGCGGGAGGCGGCATCGAGTCGGTACGCGGAAGCCTCCGGGGTGGGCGCCTCTTCCGGCGCGTTGTGCATTGGCGCGCCGTTCTGCTGTGTGTCCTCCTGCTGGGCGTCTTCGGCACGCATCGCGTTCATCGATTCCTCAACGAGGGTGCGGCGAAGCTCCGCCACGAGGGAACGCAGGGTGGCGGGGCGGCGCACGCGGGTGATGGGCACGTCCGTGGATTCGCCAACCGCGTCGGTGGGTAGCACGAAGTCGAAGAACTCGCCGGGTGCCTGATCGTCATTGCGTACGGCGGTGAGCACGAGGCGGGTGCTGGCTCGGGTGGCGGCGACGGCGAACATGCGCAGCTCGTCGTGGCGGGTGTCGCGCACGCGTTCGGGGTAGCTGCGGATGCGGGCGGGCGGCACAGGCTGCTCGCTCTCCCCCGCATGTTGTTCTGCCTGCTGGGCGCGCTGGCGGAGGCGTGCATCGCACAGGTCCGTAAGGTCGCCGGTGCTCAGCAGGGAGCCTCGCACGGTGGTGTTGGGCCAGGTTCCTTCCTGCAGACCGCATACATATACGGTGCGCCAGGACTGACCTGCGGCGAGCGCGGGGGTGAGAATCTCGACCGCGTCTTGGCGTACGCCGCGGGCGGCGAGGGTGTCCATGGGCAGGTCCTGCGCGTCGATGAAGTCGAGGAACTGCTCAGCACCGGCGCCGTGCATCTGCTCGTCGAATCGGTCGGCGGCTTCAAAGAGGCCGATCATGGCGTCGAGGTTGCGGTGGGCCGCGTCGGCATCGGGGCCTGCGCCGCGCGACTGGGCGACCCAGGTCTTTTCGAGGCCGCTGGCTTCCCAGAGCGCCCAGAGCACTTCGGTGCTGGTGGATTCGGGGCGGGCGAGTGCTTTACGTCCGGCGGAGAGCACGGCTGCGATACGGTGCACGGCGCGTCCTACGCCCTCTTCGGGGAGGGTTTCGGGGTGTAGCAGGGCGCCGAGGAGCAGGTCGTCGCTGGGTCGGTGTCCACCGCTTTGCAGTTCGATGGATCGTAGCTGCTGGCGGAGTCGTCGCACGTCCATGCTGGATGCGCCGCCGAGCCGGGAGGTGAGCAGGGTGATGGCGCTCTGCGCGCCGCCGAGGGGGTTGGCGCGGCTTTCTTCGGCGATGACGTCGTCGAGGCTTCGGCGCATGAGCTCTTCAGCTTCGGTGGCGCTGAGGGTTTCGTAGCCGCCACGCTCCGCTGCCTCCGTACCTTCTGCACCTTCTGCGGCGAGCATATGCACGGCGGGGTTCAGCGCCTTCTCGCCGCGCTTGCGTGCGTAGACGAGCAGGCTGAGCGCGTCGAGGAAGGGGCGTACGGCGGGCTCGTCGCGCACCGGCACGAGCGCCGCGGAGGTACGCGAGGGAATACCGTTCGAGGAGAGCACGCGGCGGATGCGCGCCACGTCCGCGCTGCTACGCACGATGATGGCGGACTCGCGGTAGGGGTGGTTGCCGTAGATGCGTTCTTCGAGCAGCATTTGGGCGATGAGGTTCGCCTCGTCCTGAGAGCTGGAAAGCGCATACTTATACACGCCAGCGGGTGCGGTGCGGTAGTGCGCGGGGTCGAGGATTTTGCCGTCGGCACCCAGGTGCAGCAGCGGTTCGTCGGCGGCGCCCCAGGTGAGGGCTTCATCGGCGGGGGTGGTGTTGATGCGTCCGAAGGTTGCGGGCGCACCGTTCTTTACCCCCTCCTGCGCGCTGTTCTTCTCCCCTGCCTGTTCGGCGGTGAGCGGCACGAACCGGGTGTAGCGCGGCAAGCGGCGGCGAATGTCCGCCACGAGCGGCATCATGAGCGCGGGCAGGCGGTACGAGGTGGTGAGCGTGCGGGTGCGCATGCTCGGGAAGCTTGCCTGCAGGGTGGTGACGAGGTCGGGGCGGGCGCCTCGGAAGCCCTGGACGACGGCTTCATCGCTGTAGGTCATGACAACCCGAGGGCCTTCAGCGAAGAGGTCGGGGTGGGTTTCGGTCAGGTGCGCGGCGTCTGCGGGGGCGACTTCGGCGGCGATGAGGCGCAGTAGCCGGTAGATGGAGGGGCTGAGTTCCTGCACGTCGTCGATGAGGATCAGGTCGTAGCGGCGGCGTTCTTCGGCGAGAAATTCGGGGGCACGCAGCAGTAGCCGGCAGGCGTCGTTGATGAGTACTGCCGGGTCGTAGGCGTTTTTGGCGCGGAGGGCTCGCACGGCACGGTATTCGGTGTGCAGTTGGGCGAGGGCGTGCCAGGCGGGCTGGTTGTGTTCGGTGGCGAGGGCGTGTACGTCTTCGGCGGTGAGGTCGTATTCTGCCATGCGGTCGAAGAAGTCGCGGATTTCGTGGCGGAATCCGCGGGTTGCGAGGGCGTCGCGGAGTACGTCGGGCCAGGCGGGGCCGGGTGCGATGCCTTCGGCGTGGTTGGCGAGTAGTTCGCCGATGATGACGTCTTGTTCGGGGCCGGAGAGGAGTTTGAGGTTGCCTTCTACGCCGCTGAGCAGCCCCCGGGTTTGGGCTCGTTTGAGCAGGTCGAAGGCGTATGCTGCCCAGGCGCGGGTGGGTGCTACGGAGAGGCTGCGGTCGCTGGAGGCGGCGATGGTGTCTCGCATGCGGGTCGCAGCGGTGCGGGTGGGTGCGAGGATGAGCAGCCGGGCGGGGTCGTTCCCGTCGGCGAGGTAGCGCAGGGCGCGTTCGGTGAGGTGATGGGTTTTACCGGTTCCGGGGATGCCGGTGAGAAGTTGGGTTGTCATGGTTTCAGTCTATCGGCTGTAGCGCGGTTGTACCTTGTGGGTGGTCATGTGGGCTCGTCAGCTGCTTATGTGCCGCCTCGGTGACTTAATATGCCGCCCCGCCGAGGGTTTATCCACAGCCGCGTGACAACCGGGCGCGCGCCCGCACCGCCGCTGGGTTAGTCTTATAGCATGACCTGGATGAACGGCCTGCGCGCCACTTTTGACCTTGAAACCACCGGTGTGGACGTCACCACCGCCCGCATCGTGACTGCTTCCCTGATCCTGCTGGACCCTCAGGGTAATGTGGTGCGCCGTGGCGAGTGGCTGGCCGACCCCGGCGTTGAGATCCCCGCCGGTGCCGCCGCCGTGCACGGTATTACGACCGAGTACGCGCGTGAGCACGGCCGTCCCGCCCGCGAGGTCGTGTGGGAGCTTGCCGGAGCGATTGGTGCGCTGAACCTTGACGGCGTGCCGATTATTGCATTCAACGCCGCCTACGATTTTTCGGTACTGCACCACGAGATGCTACGCCACAATATTGCCAACGGTGAGCTGCCGCCGGGTGTGGTGCTCGACCCGTATGTTCTGCATAAGCACGTGATTCCGCGTAAGCGCGGCAAGCGCACCCTTGAGGTCCTTGCCGCCGAGTACGGTGTCTCCCTGGAGAATGCGCACACCTCCGCTGATGATGCCCTGGCTGCGGAGCGCCTGCTCGTCAAGCTCACCGAGCAGTTCCCCGAGGTTCTCAACGTGGATGCGCGCCAGCTGCACGAGCAGCAGATTCAGTGGGCGGCCGAGCAGGCGGCGAGCTTCCAGGCGTGGTTGCGCACGCAGCCGGGTAAGGAATCTGAGGTCATTGACGGCCGCTGGCCGGTGCGCCGCTAAACCTGCGCCGCTAAAAACCTAGGTAGCGCCCCAATTACTTCTCCTTTGCTGACGGGCTGACACTATCCCCGCTTGGGCTTCTCCCCTATGCTAGATAAGGAACCACACCTACACGAATAGCACGTGAATAGCACGACCCGGAAGGCCTCTCATGGATGATCAGCCCCGCACTACCGAGCCGTACCCTGACACTAATACGCGCAGTATTTATCTGGGGTCTACCCGTCTGGCTCATGAGCACCTGGTGGCGCAGTCGCAGGTGGTGCTCCGCCTGGGCCGCATCCTGATGAAGTCGGGTGCGAGCGCATACCGTATTAAGGCGTCGATGGCGCGTTTGGCAAAGGCTGTGGGGTTGAAGGAGCATCACGCGCAGGTGACCTTCACCGAGATTTCGACCTCTTCGTACACGGAGGGTAATTTCCGTACCGAGGTCGCTGAGCAGCGCACGATGGGCATTAACGCTCATAAGCTGGATCAGTTGGGTAAGTTCATTTCTGAGCTTCCTGAAAAGATCACCCCTGCGGAGGCGAATGCTGAGCTTGACCTTATTGATTCGGCGAAGCCTCTGTACACCCGCTGGATGTTGGCGCTGGCGTCGGCGGTGGCGTGTGCCGGGTTCGCGTTCTTGAACCGTGGCGGTCTGGTGGAGTGCACGGTGGTGTTCTTCGCGGCGGGTGCCGGCCAGTTTTTGCGTTCGACCCTGCTCAAGCGCGGGGTGAGCCATTTGGCAACGTGGATGGCGTGCGGCTTCCTGGCGGCGGGCCTGTACATTGCGATTGTTAATGTGCTGGTCGCGGTGGGTTGGATTAGCCCGAACCATATGATTGGTTTCATTTCGTCGGTACTGTTCTTGGTGCCCGGTTTCCCCATGGTGACGGGCATGCTCGATATTTCCCGCATGGACTTTTTGGCGGGTATTTCGCGTCTAACCTATGTGGGTTTGTTGTTGCTGAGTGCGTCATTTGCGGTGTGGGTTTTGGGTTCACTCTTCCACCTGCCGTTGGCGGCTCCTGCGCCTCTTAACCTTGACCCGACCCTGTATTTGGTGTTGCAGGTGCTTTCCTCGGGTGTTGCGGCGGCTGGCTTCGCGATGCTTTTTGCCGCTTCCCCGGTGGCGTGTGTGTGGGGCGGCGTGATTGCAGCGGTGGCGAACCCCATCCGTATTCATATGGTGGAGGCGGGTATGCCCGCGCATATGGCAGCGACGATTGCCGTGTTTGGTGTGGGTATTTTGGCTGAGATTGTGGCGCCGCTGCATCAGCGTAAGTACACCCGTATTTCCCTGTCGGTTCCGGCGGTGGTGACGATGGTTCCGGGTGTTCCGTTCTACCGTTCGATGTCGCATTTTGCTAGCGGTGACATGTACTCGGCGGCAAGCGGTTTCGTGCAGTCCCTGCTGATTTTCATGGCGTTGGGTATGGGCCTGGCCTTCGTGCGTCTAATCTTCGACAAGAACTGGCTGTTCGATCAGGACACCCAGGTTCTGAACCGCCTGGATACCGACCGGCACCTGCGTTAGCGCGTTGCGCGTCCTCTCTGTTCCCTAACTTGTCTGTTGTGTTTTATCGTCACCTTTCGGTACGTTCAGGTGCTTGTCACCTGCGGTTCATCTGTAGCGCCTATGATGGTTAGGGTACGGGACGTTAGCGGCGCGAGGGCTCTGCCGCCCGGCACGCCTCGTCCCCTGTAATTCTTGAATTCGCCGTCTCGTTTGAAAGGCACCGATACGATGACTCTCTCCCCCACCCACCCGCTACACCACGAAGCCAGCGAGAAGCTATTCGAGCGTTCCCGCGCGGTGATTCCCGGCGGCGTGAACTCCCCGGTGCGCGCCTTCAACTCCGTGGGCGGCACTCCTGCGTTTGCGGCGAAGGCTAAGGGCCCCTACCTGTACGACGCGGACGGCAACGAGTACGTTGACCTGGTCTGCTCCTGGGGCCCGTCGATTCTGGGCCACGCGCACCCGCAGGTCGTGGAGGCCGTTCAGCAGGCCGCCGCGCGCGGCCTGTCCTTCGGTGCGGCGAGCGCCCCCGAGGCGGAGCTGGCCGAGCTGGTCATCAACCGCATTAACGCCGCGATCCCCGGCGCGATTGAGCAGGTGCGCATGGTGTCCACAGGTACCGAGGCGACCATGACCGCGATTCGCCTGGCCCGCGGCGTGACCGGCCGCGACAAGATTATTAAGTTTGCTGGCTGCTACCACGGCCACGTGGATGCGCTGCTCTCCGAGGCCGGTTCGGGCGTGGCAACCCTGGCGCTGCCGGGTTCTGCCGGCGTGACTGCCGCGACCGCCGCCGAGACCATCGTGCTGCCCTACAACGACCTGGATGCCGTGCGAGAGGCCTTCGAAACCCACGAGGGTCAGATTGCCGCCGTCATCACCGAGGCGGCCCCCTGCAACATGGGCGTGGTCGCCCCCGAACCCGGCTTCAACCGCGGCCTGCACGAGATTGCCCACGCCAACGGCGCGCTCGTCATCTTTGACGAGGTGCTGACCGGTTTCCGCGTCTCCTCTGCCGGTTACTGGGGCTACGCCGCCCCCGAGGACGGCGGCTGGGTTCCCGATATTTTCACCTTCGGCAAGGTCATCGGCGGCGGCATGCCCATCGCGGCCCTGGCCGGTAAGCGCCGCATCATGGAGTACCTGGCCCCGGTCGGCCCGGTCTACCAGGCCGGCACCCTCTCGGGTAACCCGCTGTCGGTAGCCGCCGGCATTACGACCCTGACCCTGGCCGATGAGGAGGTCTACAAGACCCTGGATGCCCGCAGCGCCCAGCTGCGCCGAGCCCTGACCGAGGCGTTCGCCGCCGCCGGTGTGGACCACTCCATCCAGAACGCCGGTAACCTCTTCTCGGTGGCCTTCGGCACCTCCGAGAAGGGCGTGCACAACTACGCGGATGTCAAAGCCTCGGCCACCAACCGTTACACCGCGTTCTTCCACTCGATGCTGGAGTCCGGCGTGTACCTGCCGCCGAGCGCGTTCGAGGCCTGGTTTGTCTCTGCCGCTCACGATGACGCGGCCATGGACCGCATCATCTCGGCTCTTCCGGCTGCCGCAGCTGCTGCCGCATCCGCGTAGGAGTTTGAGAGACGTAAGGAGGTGAGCCGCTCATGGATCTGAGCGCTCTGGGACTGCCTATGGAGCAGCTACGCGACGTGTGGCTGATCGCCTTCATGGTGTACCTGGGCTTGTGCCTGCTGGTGGATATCGCCTACCCGGTGCCCATCAAGAAGGAGAAGGCAGCCGAACTGTACCTTGAGGTGTCCGGCTCGCCCGTTGATGAGGCGCGCCGCGCCACCGCGGAACGCACCGCGATGGGTGCGCCGCTGAGCTCCTCCCGCAAGGGTAGCGCCACGAAGAAGGCGAAGAAGAAGCTGGATTCTATTGAGGGCGCCGGCGTGTTTAGCGGCTGGTTCCACGTGGTCATGTACCTGTGGGGCTGGATTGTGGCGGTCTCTATCTTCACCCTGTACTGGGATATCGTGTACGACGGTGTTGTACTACCGGCGCTGATTCTGCCGTTCCTCATGGTGTACCTGGGTGCGCGTATTGGCCGCCGTCAGTGGCGTGCAGTTCGCGGATACAGCAAGGACGACCGTGTGCTGGGCATGCCGCGCATCTACTCGGCGACGCTGGGTAAGCTGAGCGCACCGTTCCGTGTGCGCGGCACGGTGCCGGGTGTAGAGCCGATCCGTGACGACCGCACCGCCTACTGGATCCTCGGCGGTATTGCGTTCCTGCTCGCCTCGGTCTTCCTGGTTTCGTTGGCGGGCTGGAGCATTGACGAGGATTGGGAAGCGATCTATATCGGTCACGCATCCTGGTTCTTGCTGGCGGCGGGCGTTCTGCTGATTATCATATTGCTGATGCGTAGCCGCGATTACGTGCTGTACAACCCGGATTCGTTCCAGGCTGGGCGTCTGCTCCTTCCGGCGAAGTCCCGCCCCTACTCTGAGGTTCGCGCATTCCGTGTGTACCCGAAGAACCCGGACGCTATCAAGCTGAACCCGAAGGACGCGAGCCAGTGGACGCTGGAGATTCTGCTCCCCGGCGGCCGCAAGCACGACTATTCGCTGAATGAGCACCAGATTGATTGTTTGGTGGCGCAGATTGCGTTCAATATTGAGCAGGGACGCTGGGCGCAGCTGGATTCGCCGGCGGACCGTGAAATGTTGGCGAAGTACTTCGTGGACGGCCGCGTGATCTGCACGACCATGGGGTACAAGCCTGCCGGTAAGCATGCGGAGGAGGCGGCACGCCGCGCGTCCTTCCAGAAGGCGCAGTACAAGTAAACCTGTAGCCTACATACCGCGAGAAGCCACATGTGTTTCGAGAAGCCACGTTTTATGTTGCTTTTCGAAACACATGTGGCTTCTCAGCACCGTAGACACACCATCACCGATACCCGTAGAGAGGACAATTCATGGAGCTAAGCGCTTTTGGGATACCCCTAGAGCCGTTGCGCTACATATGGCTCATCGCCTTTATCGTTTACATAGGGTTATGCATAGTACCCGCTATCACTCACCCCGCAACAATCAGCACGGAAAAGGCGAAGGAGCTCTACATCGCCCGTTACGGCTCCCCCGTCAACAATGCAATGAGGTATGCCGAACGTCGTTCCCTGGAGGGTAACCCGCTACCAAAACATAAACTGCGCTCTAACCTCACCCGTGCCCGCAAAGAAATCGATAGCGTATACGGTATCTCCTCGATTGAGGCGTGGTTCCACGTGCTCATGTATGTGTGGGCATGCCTTGTCGCACGGTCCATCTTTCGTCTGTACACAGATATTGCCCATAATGGCATTCTGCTACCGGCTCTGTTGTTGCCGTTCTACATGGTGTTCGTGGGTGCACGTTCAGGTCGCCGCACTTGGCGTAAAGCCCGCAGCATCGATACGGATGACATGACAGCCGGGTTGCCTCAAATCTATAGCACAGCGTTGATGCGTCTCAACGTTTTTGCTGTGCCGAATGGGGCTCATCCTCAAGCTAAACCGGTTCGGGCAAAGAATGATTTCTACGTTGAAACCCACTTTGTGTTGGTTGTGGCTCTCATCGTCTTCTTCTATTCGCTTGTCGGTTGGACAGTTCTAGGTGTTCAGCCAATGCCCATTGGTGGAGCTTCCATAACGCTGGCAATTGTTACCACCGTAACTGCAGTAACTCGGTGGGTTTATATGAGGCGGTACCTGCTGTTCAACCCCGACTCGTTCTACGTCGGGCGGCTTTTCCTACCCGCGAAGAAGTACAGATACACCGATATTGAGGAGTTCTGCGTCTTCCCGAAGAACCCCGAACAGATCAAGCCGACCTTCTACGAGCCCTCGCAGTGGCAGATAGAAATCAAGGTGCCGTCCAGAATCCCGCCGAACCTTGCCAAGCGTATGCCGTGGCTGCGCAGGCACATTGTGGCGGTACACGATGAGCGGGTCGTCTGCCTGACCTCCCAGGTTGCGTTCTACCTGGAGCAGGAACGCTGGGCGGACCTGCGCTCCCCCGCCGACCGCGAAAAGCTCGCGGAATACTTCACCAACGGCAACGTTGTGTGTACCTCCCTCGGGTACAAGCCAGTCAGCGAAGAACAATCATAAACGGCGAGAAGCCACATGTGTTTCGAGAAGCCACATAAGACGTGGCTTTTCGAAACACATGTGGCTTCTCAGCGTCTAACAGGGAGGGGTTAGGCGTCCAGCTCGCGCAGCCAGCCTGCCGCCTCCGTACCGTAATAGGTCAGAATAACGTCCGCACCGGCGCGGTGAATCGAACGCAGCGACTCCAGCACCACAGCCTTACGGTCAATCCAGCCGTTCGCCGCAGCCGCCTCAATCATCGCGTACTCACCCGACACCTGGTACGCCGCCACCGGCACCGGCGAAAACTCCGCCACCTCACGCACAATATCCAGGTAGCTGCCGGCAGGCTTCACCATCACCATATCCGCGCCCTCCTCCAGGTCAGCGCGCACCTCCAGCAGCGACTCGCGGCGGTTCGCCGGATCCTGCTGATACGTCTTACGGTCGCCCTTGAAGGTCGACTCTACCGCGTCACGGAACGGACCGAAGAACGCCGAAGCGTACTTTGCCGAATACGCCAGAATCGACACATCCTCAAAGCCTGCCTCGTCCAGGGCGGCGCGCATTGCGGCAATCTGGCCGTCCATCATGCCCGAGGGCGAAACGGTGTGCGCACCCGCGCGAGCCTGCGAAACCGCCATCTTGCAGTACAGCTCCACGGTCTGATCGTTATCCACCACGAGCGTACCGTGGCCGTCATCAACCAGCACGCCGCAGTGGCCGTGGCTCGTAAACTCATCCAGGCAGGTATCAGCCATAACCACCAGGTCGTCGCCGAACTCCTCACGGCACACGGCAATCGCGCGGTTCAGGATGCCCTGCGGATCCCAGGCGGTCGAGCCAACCTCGTCCTTATCCTCATCGCGGGGAATGCCGAACAGGTCAATGCAGCGGATGCCCGCCTCGTACGCCTCACGCACGGCGGGGATGATGCTCTCCAGGGTGTGCTGGTACTGACCGGGCATCGAACGAATCGGCTGCGGCTCGTCGATGCCGTCGCGAACGAAGAACACCTGAATCAGCTGCGCGGGGCGCAGGGTGGTCTCGGCGACGAGGGAGCGCATGGCTGCGGTGGTGCGCAGGCGGCGCGGGCGGCGGGTGAGGTTCATGATCTCTCCTGAAAACTCGATAAAAATATGTGGTCTTAGTAAATGAGGGATACTGCGGCGCGCGCCAAATCCTGCGGTGACGGCGAATCGGCCTGCACGTAGCGCAGGTTCAGGGCGCGGCATGCGGAGGCGGTACTCGCCCCAATTGCCACCACCGGCGGCACGGATTCGGGCGGTAGCGCGGGTGCGCCGTCGAGTAGGGCGTGCAGGCGGGAGGGGGCGGTCACCACCAGCACATCCGGCGAGGGGGTTTCCGGGGCGGCGGCATCTACGGCATTCCCCTGTACGAGCGCGCGGGCGGTGCTGAGGCTCAGCTCGCCGGGCGCCACCTGCTCGGCGGGCACCATGTCGTAGAGCACGCAGCGGCGGCTGTCCCAGCCCAGGTCCTTGAGGCCTTCCCGCAGGGTCGGGCGGGCGTTGGAGCCCTCCAAAACCAGCACAGCGGGGGCTTCAGCTACGGGCTGCTCGAACTCCGCGAGCATTCCCGCGGCGCTCTGCACCTGCGGCTGAAAATCCGTGTCCAGCCCCAGCTGGGCGTGCACGGCACGGGCGGTTGCCGCACCCACACAAGCAACCCGCACTCCCCCGGCGTGAACCGCACGGGCAAACTCGTCATCCCACAGCTGCGCGCAGGCGCGAACCGTGTTGGCGCTCGTGAAGCTCACCCACGCGTAGTGACCGGAGGCGAGCGCCTCCAGCGCGGCGGAGTGGTCTGCGCCCGGTTCGACGGTGCGTGCCTGCTGTAGCGGGGCGAAGAGTACCCGGGGCTCCCCCAACCCGTTCTGCGCGCTTTCTTCGGCGAGGGCGCGTGCGAAGGCGGCGCCCTGGGCGGCGGAGCGGGTCAGCAGAACCGTGCGAGGGGCATCAGCCTGCGGGGTATCAGCCTGCCGGGGTTCAGAACGCGGGGTATCAGAAGGCGGGGCAGACATGGCGCCTACTTCAGGTCCAAACCGGCAAGGGCGGCGGCACCCATCTGCAGCAGGTCTTCTGCCACGCGCACGCCCAGGCGTTCGGCGCCGGGCACATCCAGCTCGGCGGTTGCCGAGGTGTGGCGCAGCATGTCGGTGCCGTCCGGGGACGCCACCACAACGTTGAGCACCAGGTCGCCTTCAACCACCTGCGCGTAGGCACCGATGGGCGCGGCGCATCCGGCTTCGAGGCGGCGCAGCAGGGCACGCTCGGCACTGACGGCGAGACGGGTTTCGTAGTGGTTTGCGGCAAGCAGGGCACGGCCGAGGGCACGCACCGGGCGTGCTACCTCGGGGTCGGCGAGTACGGCGGGGTCCGGGTTCTCGAATTCGCTTTCGCGCACTTCCAGGGCGAGCGCACCCTGGCCGGGGGCGGGCAGCATGCGGCTGGGGTCAAGGTACTCGGTAATCAGGTGTTCCTTGCCCAGGCGCTTGAGGCCGGAGACGGCGAGCACCACGGCATCGCAGTCGCCGCTACGTTCGGTGCCTACGCCGTGGTCGGCGCGTTCGGAGGTTTCAGTGTTCTGGCGGAGCACGACCTGCTTACCGGCGTGCTCTTCCAGGCCCTTCACGCGGCCGATGCGGGTGCCCACGTTACCGCGGATGTCCACGATTTCAAGGTCGGGGCGCAGGGCGCGCAGCTGGGCGGCGCGGCGCGGCGAGCCGGTGCCCACGCGGGAGCTTTCCGGCAGGGTGTCGATGGTCAGGCCGTCGCGTGCCACGAGGGCGTCGCGGGGGTCTTCACGCTTGAGGG
Source organism: Rothia sp. HMSC068E02 (assembly GCF_001813565.1). Taxonomy (NCBI): domain Bacteria; kingdom Bacillati; phylum Actinomycetota; class Actinomycetes; order Micrococcales; family Micrococcaceae; genus Rothia; species Rothia sp. HMSC068E02. The sequence goes on along the minus strand of NZ_KV812882.1, from coordinate 348,616 downwards.
TTGCGGCGACGACCAGGCCGGGGCAGGGCGCGGAGGGCAGGTCCTTGAGGGAGTGTACTGCCATGTCCACGCGGTTTTCTTCGGAGGCGTTCTCGCCGTCGAGCAGGCGCTGGCGCAGTGCCGCGGCGAATACGCCGGTGCCGCCGAGGGTTGCCAGGGGCCCGGTGAGCACGTCGCCTTCGGTTTTGACGGTGCGCAGGGTGAAGTCCACGACCTCAGCGGCGTCGTGGTCTGCGGTGCCGTGGTGTGTCTGGTGTTCGGCATAGAGGGCGGTGACGGTTTCAGCAGCGATACGGCTTTGGGTCAGGGCGAGAGCAGACCCGCGGGTGCCCAAGATGTACTCGTGATGGCTCATATCTCTCCTTTTCGGTGATGTGTGTGATAGCCCGTAGGCGTGTGCGTTTCCCCCAGAGGCTGTGTGTTTGCGACGCTGTGTGTTTGTCTAAATTCTGGGGGGGGTAGCCTGTAGGCACGTGCGCTCCGACCCGCCCGCACGCCCCGGTCAGGGGGGTGTTGGGGCGAGCCGGAGCTACAGGGGTGGTGTTAGTGGGAGCAGCATCCGCCGGAGCCGCATCCGCCGGAGCGGCTGGCGGGTGCGTTCTCAGAAGCGCTGGTCGCAGAAGCACTGTCCTCAGCGCCGGTAGCACCGGCTGTGTACTCGGCGATGACCGGCTTCGGCGCGCCACGACCGGGCTTGCAACAGCCCGGTTCGCACTCGTCGAACCAGCCGTACTGGCCGCTCGCGCTCGGGGCGAGGACGCTCTCACTTTCGGGGCGCAGGTCGGCTGAAACGCCGTTCTCCACACGCTCCTCAATGAGGCGGCGCAGCGACTCCACGTACGCCGGATGCGTGCCGGGGGTGGGGGTGCGCACGGCAACCATGCCCAGGCGTTCGCAGGTGTCCAGCGCCTCGGTGTCCAGATCCCACTTGACTTCCATGTGGTCGGAGACGAAGCCGAGGGGCACCAGCACGACGCCTTCCACGGGGGCTTCGCCGTCCTCCGCCGGGTTGGCGGGGGTGGGCAGCGCCTCCAGGGCGTCGTTGACGTCCGGTTCCAGCCACGGCATGGACGGCGGGCCGGAACGGGACTGGTACACCAGCTCCCATTCGACGTTCTGCAGAAGCTGCGGGGCCTCATCGCGAACCAGCGAAAGCACGGCGCGAGCGACCTGCAGGTGCTTCTCCACGTAGGCGGAGCCGCCCTCGTAGTTCACGCCGCGCGGACCTGCCTCGTTCGCAGCGGAGGTCGGCACCGAGTGGGTGCAGAACATGATGCGCAGGCGCGGGTTCAGCGAACCGCTATCGCGTGCGGCAAGCTGTTCACGAACCGTTGCAAGGCCGTCCTTCAGCCCGTCAGCGAAAGCGCGGGAGAAGCCGGGCACATCAAAGAACTGACGGATCTTACCCACGTGCACGCGACCTTCCAGGCCGAGCTGTTCAATCGCCATACCGTAGTCTTCACGGTACTGGCGGCAGCTCGAGTAGCCCGGGTAGGCGCTGGTCGCCAGCACGAGCACGTTGCGGTGGCCGTTCTCGTAGGCTTCGGCGAGCACGTCCTTCACGTAGGGCTTCCAGTTGCGGTTCGCCCAGGTGATCGGGATGTGCGGGCCGCGCTCGGCGAGCGCCTGCTGCAGCGCGGCAAGCAGGGCACGGTTCTGCTCGTTAATCGGCGAGACGCCGCCGTTGGCGCGGTAGTGGGTGGCGACCTCTTCGAGGCGCTCATCCGGGATGCCGCGGCCAGCGGTTACATTGCGCAGGAACGGGATGACGTCCTCCTGCCCCTCGGGGCCACCGAAGGAGGAGAGAATCACCAGGTCGTAGGGGCGCGCCTCTTCGGCGCGCTCACGGGTGATGCTGCGTTCGCTTCGGTAGTCGCCGAGGGTCTGCTCGTTGAGCGCGGCAGGGCCGTTGGAGGCGGTGTTCGCCGGGTCGGTGCGGTTGGGTACCACGTCGTCCGGCAGGAGCGTGCCGTTGAGGGTTACGCCGTTGTTCGGCTGATGGCTCACGCCAGAACCTCTGCTACTTCGTCTGCGCCGATGCGGCGGCCGGTGTAGAAGGGGGTTTCCTCACGTACGTGCAGGCGTGCTTCGGTGTTGCGGAAGTGGCGCATCATGTCGACGAGGTCAACGAGCTGGGGTGCTTCGAGGGCGAGGACCCACTCGTAGTCGTTCATGCCGAAGGTTGCGACGGTGTTTGCCAGAATCTGCGGGAAGTCGATTGCCTTCATGCCGTGGTTCTTGAGCATTTCTGCGCGGCGTTCGGGGTTCATGTAGTACCAGTCGTAGGAGCGTACGAAGGGGTAGACGCAGACCCATGCTTCGGGTGCCTTGCCGCGTGCGTAGGCGGGTGCATGGTTGCGGGTGAATTCTGCTTCGCGGTGTACACCCATGGTGGACCAGACGATGGTGGTGCCTGCGAAGAGCGCGGTGCGGCGGATCTTGCGGACGGCTGCCTGCAGCTTTTCGGGGGTTGCGCCGTGGGTCCAGATCATGACGTCTGCGTTGTCGCGCATTGCGGAGACGTCGTAGATGCCGCGCAGGGTCACGCCGTCTGCTGCCAGTGCTTCAACGACCTGCTCGAATTCGGCGCGTGCCTCGTCGGTGTTGGACTCTGCGGGGCGTGCGCCGGAGCGTGCGAACACGGTGTACAGGGCGTAGTGCAGGGTTTCGCCTTCTTCGCGGCCGCGGCGGTTCTCGTCAGCTGCGGAGTGCTGGACTGCGTAGCCCTTGGGTGCGCCGCCGTAGCCGTGGCCTGCGTGGGTGTAGCCGCCCTGACCTGCGCCGTGTGCGCCGCCGTGGCCGTGTGCTGCGTGATCGTGAGACATTGTGTGTTCCTTTCTTCAGCGAGGGTTCGCTGTGCTGGAGGCGCGGCTTCCGTAGCTGCGCGTTTTCTCAATTTTTTGGTCTAGTTACTGGCTGAGCTGAGTTATTGGCTGAGCTTCTGCCGCCGCTGCGCCGTCTACTTGGCGGTTGCGGCCTTGGGTGCGGTGACGCCTTCCCAGTCCTGTGCCGCGTGGTAGATGAGGCGGTCCATCTGCTCGTAGGTGTCTTTGACGGTTAAGACCAGGCCGGAGCCTGCCGCCCAGGAGCCGACGGTGCTGAGGGTTCCGAGTTCGCTAGCGCGTTCACGGAATTCCTTGACTCGGTCGCGGTGGCCGGGGGTGGAGGCGGGCAGTACGCCGCGCCAGCGTACGACGTCCGCGTCAACGAGGTTGCTGCGGGTGAGGGCTACATCCATCATGCGGGTGGCGTCGCGCAGGGCGAGGGTGATGAGCTGTTCGTCGGCGAGCGCCACTTCTGAGAAGCGGGCGTCTTCGCCGCCGCGGCCGTAGGAGAGGCGCACGACGTGGCGTCCGGGGCCTGCTGCCTCGGCGACCCACTGCCATTTGGCGGTGGCGTGGGTGAGTGCCTTGGCGCGTACGGCGGTGGCTTCTTCGGAGACGAGCAGGCCGGTGCCGCGGGGGTGCTTGTCCAGGGCGGGGGCATCAACGACGAGGGTGACGAGGGCGACTTCAGGGCCGGGCTCCAGGGCGGGTAGTGCGGTGGAGACGTGCGGTCCGATGAGTCGTGCCACGGTCGGGCCGTCGGTGGCGAGCACCAGGTAGTCGGCGTAGAGGGGGGTGTTTTCGCCGTCGGTGGTGTGGCGCTGGATGATGAACCACTGGCCGGTGGATTCGTCGCGGTCAACGGCGATGACGTCGAATCCGGTGACGATGCGAACGCCGGCGGCGTACAGGTCTTCGACGAGACGTTCGGACAGCTGGTTCATGCCGCCCACGATACCGGCGACCTGTGAGCCTGCGGGGGCTGCCGAACGGAAAGCGTGCGCTGCGGCGGCGAGGGAGCGGTGCTTGCGGAAGGCTTCGCGCAGACCGGGGATGGTCGCATCGACGTCGAGCTTGTCGGGGTGGGTGGAGTACACGCCGGAGACTACGGGTGCGACGAGGTTGTCGAGCACTTTCTGGCCCATGCGGATGCGCACGAGCTCACCGAGGGTCTTCGCGTTCTCGCCTGCGGAGACGGGCAGGAACTTGTCCACCTGGGCGCGGCGCAGACCGTTCTTACCGATGACGGGGATCAGCGACTTATCGTTCACATTGCCGGGGATGCCCATGATGCCGGTGCTGGGGGTGCGACGGGCGCCCTGCGGCAGGTACAGCCACGAGCCGTAGGAGTTGGGGGTGACGATCTGGTCGCCCAGGCCGAGTTCCTTGACGAGGTCGCTGACAATGGGGCTGCGGGTTGCGAAGGATTCTGCGCCGGAGTCCAGCAGAAGGCCGCCAACTTCATGGGCACCAACCGCACCGCCAAGGTGGTGGCGCTGTTCGAGCAGGGTGACGCGCATACCGGCTGCGGCGAGGCGGCGTGCCGAGATGAGGCCGGAGGGGCCGCCGCCGATAACGATGGCGGTGGGTGCCTTCTCGTTGCGGGTGAAAGCTCGTGCGTTCTGGGGCGCGGCGGAGGAACTGACCTGTGCGGTGCGGTGCGGTGCCTGGTTGGTGTGGCCCATGGTGGTTCTCCTTTGGTCTGCCTGCAGTGGAGTTGCCCATTGCGGTAACGGGTGTGGTGGTTGGTTCGGGGTGCAGATGTTCGGTGCAGATGCCGGAGGGTTTCCAGCATCTGCGCCGTCTATTTATCGTTATTTATCCTATGCCTGCGCGGTGCGTTCGTGGATATATGCCACGAGGTCGGTGAGCACCTGCGGGTCGGTGGTCGGGGGTACGCCGTGGCCGAGGTTGACCACGTGCGAGGGGGCGGCGTTGCCTTCTGCGAGGACCTCGTCTACGTGTGCGTGGAGGTTTTCGCTGCCTGCGGCGAGCAGTGCCGGGTCGATGTTGCCCTGCAGGGGTACGGCGCCGTTGAGCAGGGTGTTCGCTGCGGACAGCGGCAGGCGGTAGTCCACGCCGATGACGTCTGCGCCGGCTTCGTGCATGGCGGGTAGCAGGGCGGTGGTGCCGGTGCCGAAGTGGATGCGCGGCACGCCGTATTCGCGCACCATATCGAGGGCGGTTGCGGAGTGTGCCTGCACGTAGCGGCGGTAGTCGCTTTCGCCGAGGGATCCTGCCCAGGAGTCAAAGAGCTGCACGGCGGATGCGCCCGCCTCGATCTGCGCGCGGAGGAACTGGCCTGCGGTGCGGGCTGCCCATTCGGCGAGTTCGTGCCAGGCGGCGGGGTCGGCGTGCATCATGGTGCGCGGGCGCAGGTGGTCGCGGGAGGGGCCGCCTTCGACCATGTAGGCGGCGACGGTGAAGGGGGCTCCAGCGAAGCCGATGAGCGGGGTGTCGCCGAGCATTTCTACGGTTGCGGCGACGGCTTCGCGGATGGGGTCGAGGTCGCTGTCTTTGAGTTCGGGCAGGGCGCGCACCTCGTCGAGGGTGCGTACGGGCTGGTCGAGTACGGGGCCCTTACCGGGCACGATGTCGACGTTGACACCCGCGAGCTTCATGGGGATGACGATGTCGGAGAAGAAGATGCCGGCGTCGACCTTGTGGCGGCGGACGGGCTGCACGGTGATTTCTGCGGCGAGGTCGGGGGTGAGGCATGCGTCCAGCATGGGGATGCCTTCGCGTACCTGGCGGTATTCGGGCAGGGAGCGGCCTGCCTGGCGCATGAACCAGACGGGTCGGTGGCTGGAGGGGCGGCCGGTGAGGGCGCGGAGCATGGGCGAGTCGGCGGTGGTGCCTGCGCGCAGGGGGTGGTTGGCGGGTAGGTGTGCGAGCTGCTCGTCGGTGAGTAGGGGTCGCTGGGCGTCGGTGGGGTGTGCGGGCAGGGAAGGTGCCTGTGCGGTGCCCTGTGCCGACGCGGGAGTGGTGTGCTGGTTTTCGCTCATAGTCTCTAGTGTGACAGGTTTATGTGGGCGTTTTTGCGACACTATGTCATGGTGACTCTTACCTAATGGTGGCTTTCTTAGTGGTGAGGGAAACCTTAGTTTGCACCTACTCTTCGTGCCCGCTCCCCCACCGTACAGATTTTCTTGCCCCCTACGATGATGGAACTTAGGTTCTATGAGCTTTACAGGGGCTTAGTCGGCGTGGTTATGATTAATCTCTAGTGAGTACTTATGCATTTGTGGCATCGCACCACACCGTTGATCTGACCACCGTCGCTGCCTTGAGCGCCGGTGCCTCTGGCGTACCCGATGTTCTGGCGGCGGATGTAGCGCGTCAGCTCGGTGTTAAGGGTGCAGTAGTTCTTGCCACCTGTAACCGTCTTGAAATGTATGTTCAGCTGCACGTGTCTGCCCATGTCCCCATGGTTCGTGAGCTGATTGTTGATTCGATTGCTCAGACCTCCGGGCTGGATAAGGAGCTAGTTGCCTCCAGCTTCGACCTGTTCGAAGATGAGGAGGCGGCACGCCACCTGCTGACGGTCGCCTCCGGCCTGGAATCTGCCGTGGTCGGCGAGCGCGAAATCGCCGGTCAGGTGCGCCGCGCCCTGGCTGCCGCGCAGGCGAAGGCGCAAGAGGACGGCGTCCCCCTTCCCGGTGAGCTGGTGCAGCTGTTTGAGCATGCGGCGCATACGGCTCGTCAGGTGGGTCAGCACACGGCGCTTGGCGCCCAGGGCCGCTCGATTGTGTCTGTTGCCCTGGATCTTGCGGATGAGGTTGCCGAGAAGGACTGGTCGACCCGCCGCGCCCTGATTTTTGGTACCGGCGCCTACGCGGGTGCAACCATTGCGGCTCTGCGTGAGCGCGGTTGCACCGATATTTGGGTCAATTCCCGTTCGGGTCGTGCCGCCGAGTTCGCGGCAAAGCGCGAGGTCTCTGCGGTGCCGGTGGACGGCATGGAGCAGGCCATGGCTTCTGCCGACGTCATTATTGGCTGCTCTGGCGGCTCCGATCCGCTGCTTCCCGAGCAGATTCCGGGCGGTCACCACACGATCCTCGATCTGGCGCTTTCGCGTGACTTTGATCCGTCGGTCGCTGACCTGCCGAACGTTGAGCTGATTACGCTCGAGTCGGTACGCCTTGCCGCACCCGAGGAGACCGAGGAATCCGTGGCGACGGCTACGCGCATCGTGGAGTCTGAGCTGGCGGCGTTTGTGTCTCGTCAGCGTTCCCGCACGATTGACTCCGCGATTGTTGCCCTGCGCTCGCACACGCTGGATGTACTGGATTCCGAGCTGGAGAAGGTGCGTAACCAGTTTGGTTGCGGGGCGGCGACGGAGCAGTTTGAGCTGGCAATGCGCCGCATGGTGAAGTCTCTTCTGCACACCCCGACGGTGCGCGCTAAGAAGCTGGCGTCGGAGGGCCGCGCAGAGGATTACGTGCAGGCCCTGGAGACTCTCTACGGTATTCAGGTGGAGGAGTCCTAAGAGCCTGCGCTCCCCCTCCCCTGTCCTGCACTGTGTCCTGTACTGTTTGGCGCTACTTTCGCGCCTGTTTCTGCGCATCCTGCGGCGAGTATTTTATTAGCCCCCGGCGAAGTGCCGCCCGTTCACGGTGCCGATGGGCGCATTCACGCTAGAGTAGATGCTAGATAAGACAGTTCCCATACCCGGCGCACGTTTGGTTGCACCGGACTATTCTGCGAGGAGACTCATGGAAATCAAGATTGGCATTCGCCACATTGCTCGTGAAATCGTTGTTGAGACCAGTGAGGCTAAGGAAATCCTCATGGAGAAGGTCTCGAAGGCTATTGAGGACGGCTCGCTGCTGCAGATTATGGATGATAAGGGCAACACCACCCTGATTTCTGGCGCTCAGATTGGCTACGTCGAGCTGGGTTCCGACGCTAAGCGTCACGTTGGTTTCGGTATCGGCGCCTAATTAGTTCGGTAGCTGTTTACCCTTTAGCTTGAGCTTTCCCCCGCATCCGTCACGATGCGTAACCGCGCTGTATGCGCCGTACGGTTACGCCGTGCCGGATGCGGGGGTTTGCGTTTTAAACCGCCCGCACGAAAACCTCGCGATACCCGGTTTTGGGGCGGTATATCGCCCATCACGGGCGCACACCACAACCGGTCGGGGGTGCGCCGGAAGCAAATCCGGGTTAATATTGAGGGGTTAAGTGAATGACCGGTCGTACCCCTTTCAAGACCCCGAGGCTGCACCGCCTTCTCATCATGAATAACCATGAGCACTAACCATGTGCATTGACCATGCGTGCAGGCGGCGTCTCGGCAAGAATTTCCCCTGTAAGAATTTCCCGAGTAAGAATTTCCCGCGGCCGGCTTTCGACGCCCGCCCGTCACCGCCTCCACCATTGGGGCGCTGGCTGGTACACCCCCAATTCTGGGGAGAAACACACCCCGAACAGGGGTAGAAAGATACGGTCCAGTGACTGAAACGAACACGCAGGAAACCACTCAGACTGCAAAGTCCTTCGCCGACTTCGGCGTTCGCCAGGATATTAGCGACGCCCTCGCGGCGGTTGGCATTACTTCCCCCTTCCCCATCCAGGAACTGACTCTTCCCGTGGCTCTGTCTGGCCAGGACATCATTGGTCAGGCGAAGACCGGTACCGGTAAGACCCTCGGCTTTGGTCTGCCCACCATTCAGCGTGTGGTCGGCCGCGACGATGAGGGCTGGGCTGATTTGGAGTACCCCGGCGCACCTCAGGCGCTGATTCTGGTTCCGACCCGTGAGCTTGCCATTCAGGTGGGCGAGGACCTGGCGATTGCTGCGAAGCTGCGCAACGCCCGCGTCGCGACCCTGTACGGTGGTGTGCCGATTGAGCCTCAGGCTGAGCTGCTGCGCCGCGGCCTGGAGGTTGTGGTGGGCACCCCCGGCCGTATTATCGACCTGTACCAGCAGGGCTTCCTGAACCTCAAGCAGGTCAAGATCGTGGTCCTCGATGAGGCAGACGAGATGCTGGATTTGGGTTTCCAGCCGTCGGTTGAGAAGATCCTCAGCTACCTGCCGGAGGACCGCCAGAGCATGCTGTTCTCCGCAACCATGCCCGGCCCGGTCATTGCAATGGCACGCCAGTACATGACCAAGCCCATGCGCATTAGCGCCGCTGACCCCGAGGACGCCTCGAAGACTAAAGCGTCGATCCGCCAGGTCGTCTACCGTGCGCACCACCTGGACAAGGACGAGATGATTGGCCGCATTCTGCGCGCTACCGGCCGCGGCCGCACCGTCATCTTCACCAAGACCAAGCGTGACGCTGCCCGCGTGGCGGAGGAGCTGGTGAACCGTGGCTTCGCTGCCGCTCCCCTGCACGGTGACCTGAACCAGGTTGCGCGTGAGCAGGCGCTGAAGGCGTTCCGCACCGGCAAGGTCGACATTCTGGTTGCGACCGACGTGGCGGCTCGCGGTATTGACGTTGAAGACGTGACCCACGTGATTAACCACCGCGTGCCCGAGGATGAGAAGACTTACCTGCACCGTACCGGCCGTACCGGTCGTGCGGGCAATGAGGGTACCGCTGTGACCCTGGTTGATTGGGATGACCTGCCGCGCTGGAAGGTCATTAACGACGCCCTGGAGCTGGGTGTTCCTGAGCCGGTTGAGACGTACTCTTCCTCTGAACACCTGTTCTACGACCTGAACATTCCGGCTGGCACTAAGGGTCGCCTGCCGCGCGAGGAGCGTGTGGCTGAGGGCATGGGCGACGAGTTCTTTGAGAGTGCCCGCGATTCTCGTGATGGCCGTCCGGCTCGTTCTCGCGGTGGCCGCGACGGTTCCCGTGAGGGTGGCCGTTCTGGCGGTCGTGACGGTGAGAAGGGTTCGCGCCGTTCTCGCGGTGGCCGCGACGGTCGTTCCGGTGAGGGCCGCGGCGAGCGCCGTAGCCGCTCCGAGGGCCGCAAGCGTTCTGAGCGTTCTTCTGAGCGTGCGGAGCGTACCGAGCAGGGCGCATCCGAACGTTCTTCTGAGCGTTCTGAGCGTGCGCCTCGTCAGCGTCGCCGTACCCGCCGTGTTGAGGGTCAGCCCGTGGAGGGTGAGGGCCGCCGCCGTACCCGCCGCCGCCCTGAAGGTTCTCGTGATGGGGGTTCTCGTGCTGAGGGTTCTCGCGGTAAGGGCCGTGGCGCTGACCGTGCTGGTTCTGAAGGCTAGGGCCGGGGTTGGGTATTTCAGCATCCCCGGCGCCCGCCGCGCCCTCCCCTGCCGCTGAGTCGCCCCGCACGGATTCGACGGTTTTCGATCCGCAGGGCCCCTCGCTGCTGGTACAGGCAGATAACCTGGAGTATCTGCGTGAGCTGCCCGATGGTGCGTTCACCGTGATTTACATTGACCCGCCGTTCAATACGGGTAAGAAGCAGACGCGCCGCACGTTGAGCGCGGAAGCTTCTGAGAAGGGTGACCGCACCGGTTTTAAGGGCAAGAGCTATTCGAGCACCCTGCAGACTCTGGCGAGCTATAACGACTCGTTCGAGGATTATTGGGCGTTCCTAGCGCCGCGTATTGAGCAGGCGCATCGTCTGCTCGCGCAGGACGGCACCCTGTACCTGCACCTGGATTGGCGTGAGGTTCATTATGTGAAGATTATGTGCGACATGATTTTTGGTCGTGAGAACTTCATTAATGAGCTGATTTGGGCTTATGACTACGGTGCGAAGTCTACGCGCCGCTGGCCGACGAAGCACGACAATATTTTGGTGTACGCGAAGGATCACCGTAGCTATTACTTCAATACTGCGGAGGTTGATCGTGAACCGTATATGGCTCCCGGTTTGGTGACTGAGGAGAAGGCTTCTCGCGGTAAGCTCCCTACTGATGTGTGGTGGCATACTATTGTGTCGCCGACGGGTAAGGAGAAGACGGGTTATCCCACGCAGAAGCCTACGGGTTTGTTGCGTCGCATGATTGCGGCGAGTTCCCGCCCGGGTGATTGGGTGTTGGATTTCTTCGCTGGTTCTGGTTCTACGGGTGCGGCGGCGGCTCAGCTGGGTCGTAAGTTCGTGTGTGTGGATCAGAATCCGCCGGCTATTGAGGTGATGGCTAAGCGCCTGGGCGTGGATCCGGTGTCGTTCGCTGAGTATCGTGGTGTTCCGCGTGGGGCGAGTGTGCTGTTCACGCCGAAGCGTACGGTGGGTGTTCGTGGCGGTACGAGTCGTGATGCGTTGACGGCGGCGAGCCGTCATGCGTTGAAGGCTGTGTTGGATACGTTGACGGAGACGACGCAGCCGGTTGAGGGTGCGTCCTGCCGGTTTGTGCGTCACTGGTCGATGGATGCGGTGGATAAGAAGATGCGTATTGATGGTCGTGATGAGTTGCGTCGTCAGCGTCAGCATCAGGCGCGGGCTAAGGCTCGTGCGGCGCGTGCGGCTGCTCAGCTGGATGCGGCGGCTGCGGGTGCGGTGTTGCAGCATCATGCGTCGCGTGAGAGCGTCTAGGCGGTCTTTTCCACGTATTCGTGAGAGCACGTGTTAAGAGTGTGGGGCGGATTCCCAATAAGGAACCCGCCCCACACTCTTTTGTTTTCACCTCATTGCATATTCTCTAAATCTCTACCTGAAGGTTAGGATTTTTGATACGCTGAGAACGTTCTACTCATGAGGGTGCACAAAGATTGTGCCTCCCCTCTTATTTTGAAGGAGCTATGATGCTTCGACAATTATTCGCCCACCCCACGAAGCGGGCTATCCAGGCCGGTGGCACTGTGCTCTTGGCAGGCGCCATGGTGTGCGGCAGCGTGCCAGCATATTCTCTTGGTGTTCTGAAACCTCGCCAGGTGACCCCCATTGTGCACCCGAATGAACCGGCAGTGACCTGTAACGACCGTGCAGAATATGAGTACTATCGGAACGATGGTGAATTGGGGCGTCGCGTTATCTTTAATTGGGCGCAGTGCATTGGTCTGATTTCTGAGTATCAGAAGCACCAAATGGTCAAGAAAGATAGTGTTATCTCTCGTGGCCAGTTTGTGGAGTATTTGTATCGCCTGTCGGGTTCTCCTGAGGTGAAGAATCTTCCGGCTCAGTCTCCTTATGGTGATATTAAGACTGATGATCCGCGTTTTCCTGTGGTGATGTGGGCTCGTGAGCGGGGCATTACCTGGGGTTGGAGTGATGGGAATTTCCATTACGATGCCCCCGCACATGAAACGACGACAGTAATCATGGCATACCGCCTAGCTGGTAGTCCGGCGGTCAAGCTACCCGATATGAATCCTCCGAATGAGGAAGAGCCCTGGACCAAGCGGAACCCCAATCTTCCTTACGGCTCAGAGTTGCATCGGGCCTATGTTTGGTTGAAATACACTGGAGCCGGCTCTGATAAGAAGTACACTGGCTTCCACGAATCAGTTAGGTACCATGACGTAGCGAGCATGGACTCTGAAGGTCGACGAGTGAGTCAATGGACTTTCCAAGCAACATATGAACAGGCTTTTGAAGTATTGCGCATGGCGGATACTCGAGGCGTATTTTAAAAGATTATAAAAATAGTTTGGTCCCCTGCTCTTCTATGCAGGGGACCAAACTATTTTCTAGTTTTCTGTGGACTCATTCTCGGCTTTAGGGATTCTCGGCGCTACAAGCTTTCCCTCAAATTTAAAATTATTAATTTCGATCCTTAATAGCTCATAAAGCTCAGAGTTGATTTTAAGAACCCATTTATCCCCCATAATTTTCTTTTGGGCCCCAGTTCTGGTCTTATCACTCATCTGACAAGCATCGAAAGCATTTGCGCCAATAATACTAAGACGCTTTGCACCACCTTCAAGATAGAACCCCCATTGTGCTGCGAGAGCCGTATCAAGTGAAAATTTATCCTCTGGATTGTCACTATCTTCGTAGGGATTATCAGAACGTACTCCCGTGAAAGAATCCTCGCTTCACTGTGGGGCTTCTATCTTGAAGGTAGTGTTAGGCGTTTGAATATTATTGGAGCAAACGCATACGACGAATGCCACATGGACTACGAAGACAATAACAAACCTAAACCCAAGGTTCTGAACGATAAATGGAAGTTTTCTATTAAAAATTCCCTGAACCCACCCTACAAGATTGAAATTAATCAGTATGTCTATAAATCTACTGAGGATTCAGCAGATATTTCTAATAAAAAAGATTTTCCAATCACTGAATAAAAATTACTAAAATGTGCGCCTCACCTAACATTAGGTGAGGCGCACATAGTTTATTTAAATTTGAAAGATTTATCTGCTAGACGAATCACTTCGATAGCCTGCTCATAAGTAGCGTAAGCCAACCATTCAAATTCATCGTTAGGCGATACGATACCATACCGTCGATACGATACGTTCTCAATAGAATCTTCATTATTTGGATTCTGAAGACCATAGTGTAACCAGGTGTATGCCTTATGAAGCTCCGAATTATATGGCATATTCGGCCATTTTTCCTTCCAAGGAGTAGGGGGGAAATACTTCTCAGGGTCATATGCAGCTACCGTTACTTTTGGACTGCCCGCCAACCGATACACCATCAAGGCAGTAGAAGACTCACTAGCAGGGGTATCATAATGGAAATTCCCATCACTCCAACCCCAGGTAATGCCCCGCTCACGAGCCCACATCACCACAGGAAAACGCGGATCATCAGTCTTAATATCACCGTACGGTGACTGAGCTGGAAGATTCTTCACCTCAGGAGAACCCGACAGACGGTACAAATACTCCACAAACTGGCCACGAGAGATAA
>NZ_KV812882.1:304801-334965 GCF_001813565.1 Rothia sp. HMSC068E02 | reverse complement strand
AATTAAAGATAACGCGACGCCCCAATTCACCATCTTGCCGATAGTACTCATATTCTGCGCGGTCGTTGCAGGTCACTGCCGGTTCGTCCGGCTGTACAATGGGGGTCACCTCGTGAGGCTTCAAATGCCCGGTGGCATACGCCGGAACACTACCGCACACCATGGCACCTGCCAGCAGTACCGTGCCACCGGCCTGGATGGCCCGCTTTGTGGGGCGGGTGAATAATTGTCGAAGCATCATAGCTCCTTCATGAACAGAGGGGAGGCACAATCTTTGTGCGCCCCAATGAGTAGAACGTTCTCAGCGTACCAAAAATCCTAACCTTCAGGTAGAGATTTAGGGAATATGCAATGAGGTGAAAGCAAAAGAATGGGGGGCGGGTTCCTTTGATTAGGAACCCGCCCCACACTTTTGTTTTAGTGCTGTGCCGCCAGCTGCTCGCGGATACGCGCCACCGTCACCGCATCCGTCGTGTTCTCACCCAGCAGGTTCGGCTTACCCGCGCCGTGATAATCACTCGAACCCGTCACCAGAACCTCACGGCCCGCCGCACGCTGACACTCAATGAACTCCAGCAGACGCGCCCGGTCCTCCGGGGAGTTCTCACGGTGATACACCTCCACACCCGCCAAGCCAGCATCCACCATCAAACCCAGGTACTCCAGGCTCAGGGCGGGACCACGCATCGTACTCATCGGATGCGCAATCACCGGCACACCCCCAGCCTCACGAACCAGACGCACCGCCTCCAACGGATCCAGCGCATCCTGCGGCACATAGTAGGGGCTGCCCGTGTACAGCAGCTTCGCGAAAGCCTCAGAACGATCAGCAACCATACCAGCAGCAACCAGCGCATCGGCAATATGGGGGCGGCCCACCGCCGTGTTCCCCTCCCCCACCTGCGCCAACACGTCATCCCAGGTCAGCGGGTAGTCAGCGGCAAGACGGCCCACAATAGCCTGCGCACGGCCCTCACGGCTGGCACGAATCGCCTCCACACGGCACGCCAACTCCGAACCCACCGAATCAAAACCATAAGCGAGCAGATGAATAGTCTTCGTGCGTGCGCGGCCCTCACCGTCGGTGTACCGGTAACGGCAAGAGAACTCGGCACCCGGCAGAAAATCCAGACCGTGCTCATCCGCCAGCTGAGCCGCCTGCGCCCAACCAGCCGTCGTATCGTGATCAGTCAGCGCAAACCCAGCCAATCCGGCGCGAGCAATCAGCGGCACCAGCTCGGTCAGACTCTGCGTGCCGTCAGAAATAGCGGAGTGAATATGCAAATCGTAACGCCCGGCACGGTTCAGATTTTCAGGCGCACCCGATTCAGCGGGCTGCAGTGCCTGCTGCGCATTAGGTGCACTATTTCGGTGTTCTGTCTGCGTCATATTCTCTCCTTCCCCGCCCCTGCTAGTTCGTCGCCACCTCAGCGGGGTTTTAAGGTATGTCATCTACTCTTCTGATTCAACCCTACCAATATCGGCGGCGCAATATCAGGCACCCGGTCGCAAGTCAAAGATATATTCTGCCCCACCGCGCCCCTCTTATGGTCAAAAGCGCTAAAACACCTGCCCACCTGTGGTGAAGGAGATATGATTAACCCATGACTGAGAACAACGAGAAGAGCACCGAAGCTCAGAAGAACGACCACCGCAGCACCCCTAAGGCGTCTGCGTTCACCGAATTCATTGCTAAGGACTGGGCCAAGGCCGAAGATGACGGCTACACCCGCGAGCCCGTAGCAGACTACGCAGCTGAGCGCCGCGCCAAGATCTCCAAGGCATTCCCCGGCGAGCGCCTCGTCCTGCCTGCAGGCCCGCTGAAGGTCCGCTCCAACGACTGCGACTACCGCTTCCGCCCCCACTCGGCGTTTGCGCACCAGACCGGCCTGGGCATCGACCACGAGCCTGACGCCGTGCTGATCTTCGAGCCCGTCGAAGAGGGTACCGGCGACAACGGCTCCAACCACGAGGTCACCCTGTACTTCCGCCCGCTGGCTGGCCGCGACACCACCGAGTTCTACGCGGATGCACGCTACGGCGAGTTCTGGGTTGGTCCCCGCCCCACCCTGAAGGAATTCTCCGAGCGTTACGGTCTGCGTACCCGCGACCTGTCCGAGCTTGAGGTTGCTATCACCAAGAACGCCGGCAACCAGGGCCTGGGCGGCGTGAACATCCGCCTGGTCCGCAACGTTGACCCGGCTGTTGACGCGCTGGTTGACACCTCCCGCTACAACACCGGCGTGGAGCTGGAGCAGGCTGACAAGCTGGACTCCGAGCTTGCCGTGGCTCTCTCCGAGGCTCGCCTGATTAAGGACGCTATCGAGGTTGAGAACCTGCAGCGTTCCGTTGATATGACCGTCAAGGGCTTCGAAGAGGTCGTGCGCGAGCTGCCTAAGGCTGTTGCGCACCACCGCGGCGAGCGCGTCGTTGAGACCGCGTTCTTCTCCGTGGCACGTACCGACGGTAACGACCTGGGCTACGACACCATCGCAGCGTGCGGTAACAACGCAACCATCCTGCACTGGATCCGTAACAACGGCACCGTCGATGACGGCAAGCTGCTGCTGCTGGACGCAGGCGTTGAGGACGACACCCTGTACACCGCAGACGTGACCCGCACCTTCCCCGTGAACGGTAAGTTCACCGAGGTTCAGGCGAAGGTCTACAACGCTGTGCTGGAGGCTGCTGACGCCGCGTTCGCTGTGGCTAAGCCGGGCCGTAAGTTCCACGAACTTCACGACGCCGCTATGGAGGTTCTGGCTCACCGTCTGGAAGAGTGGGGCCTGCTGCCGGTTTCTGCCGAGGTTTCCCTCACCATTGAGGGCGGTCAGCACCGCCGCTGGATGCCGCACGGCACCAGCCACCACCTGGGTCTGGACGTGCACGACTGCGCGCAGGCGAAGGCTGAGCTGTACATGTGGGCTGAGCTGGAGCCGGGCATGGTCTTCACCATTGAGCCGGCCCTGTACTTCAAGGACGAGGACCTGTCGGTTCCCGAGGAGTACCGCGGTATCGGTATCCGCCTGGAGGACGACGTGCTCTGCACCGAGGACGGCAACGTGAACCTCTCCGCTGCGCTGCCGCGCACCGTTGAGGGTATTGAGGAGTGGATGGCGAAGCTGGCGAAGTAACGCCTAGCCCCCCTCCAGTTACGTTAGTAACGTCTTATAGGGAAAGCCCCTCACCGATTCGTTCGGTGAGGGGCTTTCTCGTGTCTTCTAAGTGCTGTCTTCTATGCCTGCCGTATGAGCCGCTACGGGCGGCTACCGCCGTTACGGCGTGAAGTTATTCGGAGTCCTGCGAGGAGTTATCGTGCAGGCCCTGCGGGCGCGGGGTCGGACGCTGCGGCTTGGGCTGAATCAGCTTCGCGTATTCTTCCGGGTCGTCCACGCGCAGACCGAAACGCTGCGCCGGGCGCTTCTGCGTATCTGACTTCTGAGCAGTTGATTGGTCAGCATTCGCCTGTTCAGTGCTTGCCTGTTCCTGTTCGGAAGGCTGAGCGGGTTGAGCAGGCGGTGCGGGGGCAACCGGTGCGGGCATGTTCTGCGCCGCACTCTGAGCCACCGCGTTCTGCGCAGTAGTATCACGCTCGGGCAGGTTCTGGTTCGGCGCCGGCTGACTACCCGCCTGCGCACGGTACGAGGGTGCCTTCGGCGCACCGGTCGGAACCGGTGCACCATTCATCGAAACGGTACTCTGAGCCGCCCGCGCCTGCGAAGCCTCCGGGGCCGCCGCCGCCCGCGCAGCCGCAACCGCCGCCGAGAAGCGAGGGTGCGCACCCAGCACGCGGCGTGCATCCTGAGCGTACTCCGGCAGAGCGTACATCACGGTACGCGAGGGAATCGCCTCGGTACGCATCGGGTAACGAATACCGCGATTACGACGAAGAATATACATCTGCCACAGCACAAACACAGCCACCGACAGCGGTACGTACCTTAGCGCCACCGACGTAAAAGAGTCACCGGTCAGAGTCAACAGCACCGAAAACACCAGGCCCATCGACGCGCCCTGAATCGCCGCAGAAATCAGGGCACGACCATAACCGGGCTGCACCGGGTACTCCACCTGGCGGATACCGTCATTGACCAGGTACAGCGCCGTGACCGGATAATCCTGCTCGCTGAGCACATCAAAAGCGGCGAGCGCATCATCGTGACGAACGAAGGAGGCGATCGCCTCACCGGCGGGCAGGGGCTTGCCCTGAGCCTGCGCCAGGCGCGAGGCCAGATATGAAGAAGGCGGGGTCGAGGGAATATTCGGCAGGTTAGAAGTCATGGCTCCTATTCTACCGCCCACCCTACCCCTGGATCCGGTGGGCAGTCAGCTCCTCTACAGGCGTAGCGAACACCTGTTCAATTAGGCTTCTCAAAGTGCGAATCCCCGCGGCGGGGCGTACCCTAGAGAGGTGAGCAATTCGAAGTTCAGCACCCCCAGCAAGATTTACATTGCCCGCCTTTTGGGCCTCGACGTTTTTGACCCTTTCGGTGACCGCCTCGGCCGTCTCCGAGATGTCGTCGTGCTCAAACGCGGCCTGGGCGCATCCATTGCGGGCGCCCGCCCCGCCAAGGGCAGCGAACCCATTGTTGTCGGCATCATCGTTGAGGTGCTCGGCAAGAAACGCGTGTTCATGCCCATGACCCGTGTGCGAAGTATCGACGCTTCACAGATCATTTCGACCGGCCTGGTGAACCTGCGCCGCTTTGAACAGCGCAACTCTGAGACTCTCATCGTCGGTGAGCTCTTTGACCGCCGCGTGCGCCTGCTCGACGGCAGCGGCGACGCTGTCATTGAGGACGTCGCCATTGAGCAGCGCCGCAACGGCGACTGGGGCGTGACCGAGCTGTTCGTTTCCCGCGTCAGCTCCTCCTCCAGCACGTGGCGCCGCCGCTCCAAGGAGACCCTCATCGTCGACTGGGACGAGGCGGTGCTCTCCACCGATGTGGAACCGCAGGCGGCAACCGCGTTCGTGGCGAACCACGAGAACTCCAAGCCCGCCGACCTTGCAGACGCCATCCACGAGATGAGCGATAAGCGCATGGTCGAAATCGCAGCCGAGCTGCAGGATGAACGCCTCGCGGACGTTCTGCAGGAGCTGCCCGCCGAGGACCAGGTGCAGATTCTGTCGCACCTGGACGACGAGCGTGCCGCGCAGGTCCTCGAAGAGATGGAACCGGACGACGCCGCCGACCTGCTCATCGAACTGGACGACGCCCAGCGTGAAAAGCTGCTCGAACTCATGGAACCCGACGAAGCAGACGACGTGCGTCGACTGCTCGAATACGACGAGGGTACCGCCGGTTCGCTCATGAACCCGGTGCCAATCATCCTCTCCCCGGAGGCGACCGTTGCGGAGGCGCTTGCGCACATCCGTGCCGAGGAGATCCCTCCGGCGATGGCGGCTGCCGTCATGGTGACCCGCCCGCCCCTGGAAACGCCGACCGGCAAGTACCTGGGCCTGGTGCACATGCAGAAACTGCTGCGTGTGCCGCCGAGCGAGCCGATTGGTCACATCCTCGATACCGATACTGAGCCTGTCTCTGACCAGGCAAGTTTGGAAGAGCTAGCACGCGTGCTGGCGACCTATGACCTGACCATCGTTCCCATTGTGAACGAATCGCACCGCCTGGTAGGCGCAGTGACCATCGACGACGTGCTCGATGCGCTCCTGCCCGAAGACTGGCGCACTTACGATGATGGAACTCCCGTACGAAAGGTAGGACGACGCTTTGCCTGAATCGAACCGCCGCGACGCAAACCGTACCGAAGAGAACCCCCGCATCGATAAGGCGCGCATCCTCAAGGACCGTCTGGAGAAGAAGTACGCTGAACGCAACCGCGAGCGCGGCGACTCCCGCCCGCAGCGTAGCGACTCGCAGCTGAGCACCCCCGGCACCCGCAAGCCGAAGCTGTTCTCGAGCCCCAACCCGGACGCTTTCGGCCGCATGACCGAGGGTTTCGCACGCTACATGGGTACCCCGCAGTTCCTGATGTGGATGACCATTTTCTGTGGCGTGTGGCTGGCGTGGAACTCCCTGGCGCCGGAGGGGATGCAGTTCGACCCGCGTAGCCTGAACTTCACCCTGCTGACCCTGATGCTGTCCCTGCAGGCTTCTTACGCTGCTCCCCTGCTGCTGCTCGCGCAGAACCGTCAGGATGACCGCGACCGCGTGGTGGCTTCCGAGGACCGTAAGCGTGACCAGCAGAACCTGGAGGAGACCCAGTACCTGACCCGTGAGATCGCTTCGCTGCGTATTGCTCTGCGTGAGGTTGCGACCCGTGACTTCGTTCGTAGCGAGCTGCGTGACATTCTTGAGGAACTGCAGAACATTGCGCAGGAGCAGGAGCGTCACGCTGAGCAGCTGCAGGACATCAGTGAGGACATTGAGGACCTGGAGGAGGCTATCGACGATATCGATATCTCCGAGGGCGAGGAAAAGGACGCTGAGGAGCAGGAGACTGAGGAGCAGGGCGCTGAGGACAAGAACTCTGAAGGTACCGAGAACGGTACCGAGCATGCCGCTGACAAGGCTGAACGCCCTGCGAAGGACTCCGCACAGGATCCCCACCGAGGCGATTTGAGCCAGCCTCAGAGCCGCGAATCCCAGCAGGCACAGCAGCAGGCAGAGCGCACCCGTGAGGGAGGCGCCCGTGACCACTAATTCGCCCCTGCAGGATGCGCTCTACGCGGCACTCGCCCGCGTCGAGGATCCCGAACTGCGCCGCCCCATTACGGAACTGGGCATGGTGGAGACTGCACTCGTGCATCCTGAACTGGATGAGCACGGTGAGCCGATTCCCGGCCGCCACTGGGCGGAGGTCACGGTGCTACTCACCATTGAGGGTTGCCCGCTGAAGAACACCATCGAGCAGCAGGTTCGTGACGCCGCCGCCACCGTTGAGGGTATCGACCGTGTGCAACTGCAGGTGGGTGCGATGAACCCGCAGCAGCGTTCCGCCCTGCGTTCGATGCTCAAGCCGGAGCGTTCCAACCCGTTTACCGCACCCGGTTCGCTGACCCGCGTGTTCGGTGTGGTGTCCGGTAAGGGCGGTGTAGGTAAGTCCTCCATGACCGCGAATCTTGCCGCCGCGTTCGCTTCGCGCGGGCTTGCGGTGGGCATTATTGACGCGGATGTGCACGGCTTCTCCATCCCGGGTCTGCTGGGTATTACCGACGCCCCGACCCGCCTGGATGACCTGATTCTTCCGCCGACCGTGGACGTTCCCGCCCCCGCCCAGCGTTGGGGTGAGCAGAAGGTCAGCGGCGGCTTTATTCGCGTGATTTCAATCGGCATGTTCCTCAAGGGCAACGAGCCGGTGGCGTGGCGCGGCCCCATGCTGCACCGTGCCCTGGAGCAGTTCATCATGGACGTGCACTTCGGCGCCCTGGATGTGCTGCTGCTCGAT
This sequence comes from Rothia sp. HMSC068E02, assembly GCF_001813565.1. Classification (NCBI taxonomy): domain Bacteria; kingdom Bacillati; phylum Actinomycetota; class Actinomycetes; order Micrococcales; family Micrococcaceae; genus Rothia; species Rothia sp. HMSC068E02. The sequence goes on along the minus strand of NZ_KV812882.1, from coordinate 327,555 downwards.
TTGCCGCCCGGCACCGGCGATATTGCCATCTCCATGGCTCAGTTGCTGCCGAATGCGGAGCTGGTGCTCATTTCCACCCCGCAGCACGCCACGGTGGATGTAGCGGAGCGTGCCGGCACCCTGAGCTTGCAGACCGGTCAGAAGGTCGTGGGCGTGGTGGAGAACATGGCTGCCATGACCCTGCCGGACGGTACCGTGCTCGACATGTTCGGTTCTGGCGGCGGTCAGGTGCTCGCTGAGCGTCTTTCGGATGCGCTCTCCTACCCGGTACCGCTGCTCGGTTCTGTCCCTCTGGATGTGAACCTGCGTACCGGCGGCGACGAGGGCATGCCTGTCGTGTGGGGTCACCCGAACTCCCCCACCGCCGAAGAGATTCAGTCCATCGCCTCGCAGCTGTTGCAGTCGGGCGAGTCTCGGGCGGGTCAGAGCCTGCCGCTCTTCGTTTAGAGATTGAGCGTCTAGAAGCTGACGGCCAAACAGCTGAGAATAGAAAGAACCCCGCACCATCACGGTGCGGGGTTCTTATCTATTCAAAATCTTAGGTTGCGTCCACGTCGAAGGGGGCGTATGCGCCTCGCGGAAGAGCACGGCTCTCCGACTTTTCCTTCTCCTTCAGCAGCGCCTCTTCACGTTCCTTCGCCTCACGCTCACGCTCGGCGTCATCCTCAGCGAACGCCTGCTTCACGATCACGCGCGGATCGTACTGGCGGGGGTCGTACTGGCGCCAGTTAATATCTTCCAGACCCGTCTCGCCCAGGGCTTCCTTGAAGTCGTCCTTCGCGTCAAACGCCATGCGGCGCACAGTCTTGACGAATTCACGAATCTGGCGGGCGTATTCGGGCATGCGTTCGGGACCAATCACCACAAACGTGATGATGGCCAAAATAATCAACTCGGTGCCACTAATACCAAACACAGAATATAGATTATCAGTTCCGAGCCAGCACCGCCGAACCCGCGGCGCTTTCTGGACGTGTCTTTAAGCTCTGGACAAGCAGAAGGCGTACGCTACCGCACCGCGGAAGGGCATTGCGCCCACGGCTAAGAACACCACATCAGCGGTTTACGGCGGATAATCTCCACCGCCGGGTTAAAACGCTGCGGCTCCAACCGCAGACACGCCCGCCTCCCGAACGCAAAAGACCGCCGGCAGCACACCAGCGGTCTCCTGACACAATATTCGGTTTACGGCGGGTAGTCTCCACCGCCGGGTAGCTGCTTCCAATGCCACAGCCAGCCAACCCAGCCCCACTGCGCACACGCACCCGCCACCAACAACGCCCAACGATACGCCCGCGAACGGCTCGCCGCCGCCACCACAAGCACCAGCGGGAACAACGGCAACAACAGGCGGAACGTCGACGACTGCGGATTCAAAAACAGAATCAAATACGCAAAATAACTCAGGCACCACAGGTTCAACGGAGCCGCCAAAACCCTACGCGCCAACGGGCTCAAACACAGAGCAATAAAGCCCAAAATCAGCAGAGTCAGCAGCACCGGAGCCGCATACCCAAAGTACAGGTAACCCTGCGACAGCCACGGCTGAATCGGCGCCAAATGGGTACCGCGCCACGCCGTCTCCGTGGCGGTGTACGCATCCACACGACCCGTAGCCCACCACGCAATCGCAGGCCACACCAGCGCACACGCACACACCACCAAGGCGCTCACCAGCTGCCCCAGATGACGCACAAACGCCGCACCCATACCCGACTGGCGGCTCGAACGCACCCAGCACGCAAACCACCACAGGCCGGCAGCCGCCCCCAGGGGCACACCCACCGGGCGGGACAGGCACGCCAACGCCGCCACAGGAACCAGCAGACCGTATCGTCCCTGAACCAGGCACAGCAGCGCACCGGCAAGGAACACCAGGTTCAGCGACTCCGCATACGGCACCTGAAGCACCGGCGCCACCGGCAAGAACGACACCAACGCCACAGCCCACATGGACAGCGCAGAAGGCGACTCCTCACTCTTGAAACCGGTCGCCTTCAACGACGCCTCAAACAGCAGGTAAATCACCCACGCCGCCGCAAAACCAGCAAGCAGAGCAACCGTCGCCGCCACCGGGTAGTACCCGATGCCCGTCGCATGGCTAATAGCACCGGAAAGCTGCGGGAAAATCGGGTAAAAAGCCCACTGATTCTGCTGAACCACACCCGCCGCGTTCACCGGCAGCTCACTCGGGTAACCCTGTACCGCAATCTGCTCATACCAGCCGGCATCCCAGATGCTAATGAACGACAAATAATCCAGGTGCTGACCCCACGGGCTGCGCAACTGCTGCTGACCGACCACGGCAAACACGATGAAGCCCCACACGCGGGACAGGCCGTAAATCAGCAGTACCGACAGCCATGCGGGCAGGGCACGCAGACGCTCCCCCACGCGGTGCAGGCGCTCACCGGCGGCGGTGTACGCCCAGGTCAGCAGCTCGTCAAAAGACTCGCCCTGCTCCTTCGTGGAGGCGGGGGTGGCGGCACCCTGCACAGGAGAATACGCGGGGGAATCACTATTACGTTCAGGCGAAACACTCACGGGCGTTAGTTCCCCTCAGCCTGCGGGTTCTTTCGCTTCTCCACAAAGTCATGCGCGCTCAAGGTGCTCTCCGCATCATCAGCCAGCGGAACCGCAACGCGGCGAACCGGCTCAGCGGCAGCGACGTTAGCATCAGCAGATTCTGTAGCCGAAGCGGTAGCCTCCGCGGCGGGTGCGTTCTCGAGTGCCTTGTCATCTTCGGGAGCACCGACGAGAGGAGCGATAAAGCCGAAATCCTCCACACGGTCAAAGGTGCCCAGACCGTCACGGCCCACACCGCTAAAGAACGCGGCACCGGGCACGGCACGCTCACCGGAGAGCGCCACAACGGAGAGCACCGCGATGCCCGAAATTAGCAGGGCAAGCAGAATCAGAAGAAAGTTCATGTCAATCTCATATCATGCAGGACCGTCAACCCCTGACGGTCACCTAAATTCAAATAGTAGCGCCAGCACCGGCAGAATCAGCGCCGTGACTAGTCCTGTTGTGTCTAGTCCTCGTCGCGGTCGCTGAGCAGCCAGGCACGCAAATCTGCGTGGCAGCGGGTCAGCTGGCTAAAGCTCACGTGTTCGTTATCGGTGTGAGCCAGCAGGGCGTCACCGGGGCCGAAGTTCACCGCGGGAATACCGATCTCGCTCAGGCGCGCCACGTCCGTCCAACCGTACTTCGGCTGAGGTTCCTGCCCCACAGCCTCAATCAGGGAAGCCGCCAGCGGGGTGTCCAGTCCGGGGCGTGCCGCCGGGGAAAGATCCACAAAGTCCAGCTCGTATCCGGCGAAGACCTCACGCACGTGGGCGACCGCCTCATCCAGGGTCTTATCCGGGGCAAACCGGTAGTTCACGTGCATTGCCGCCGCATCAGGAATCACGTTACCGGCAACGCCACCAGAAATCTGCACCGCATTCAGACCCTCACGATAGTCCAGGCCCTCCACCGCGATGGTCTTCGGCTCGTAGGAGGCGAGCGCCGCCAACGCCGGTGCCAGGGCGTGAATTGCGTTCTCGCCACGCCATGCACGCCCCGAGTGGGCGGCGAGGCCGCGGGTGCGCACGAAGAAACGCATGGTGCCGTTGCAGCCGCCCTCAATGGTGCCGTTGGTCGGTTCAAGTAGCACACCGAAGTCTGCGTCAGTGATGAGCTCGCCGTGGTTGCGGATCAGGCGCGCCAGCCCGGAGAGTTCGCTGGCGACTTCTTCGTTGTCGTAGAAGATGTAGGTCAGGTTGTAGTCGGTATCCTGCGCGGTCAGTTCGGCGGCGAGCTTCAGCTGAACCGCCACGCCGCCCTTCATATCCGTTGCGCCGCGGCCGTAGAGCACGTACCCGTCCTCTTCTTCACGCACCGTAGAGGGCACAGTACCCAGGGAACCCTCGACGGTAGGCAGGGGCACGGTATCCAGGTGACCGGCGAGGATAATGCGGGTACGCTCCCCCTCAGCACTCTCCCCCTCAGCTCCAGGCAGCGGCGGGAATTCGGTGCGGGCAATGATGGCGTCCCCGTCACGGGTCAGGTGCAGGTGGGGGCAGAACGACAGCGCCGTGTGCACGGCATCAGCAATCGTTCGTTCGTTACCAGAAACCGACTCAAGATCCAGCAGGGCACGCGTCAGCTCGGGCATAGACACGTCCAAATTCAGGGGCGGTGCCGGAACCGGGTGACGTTCAGAAGTATTCGGGGAAACGCTCATCCTTCCACCTTACAGGTTCCCCGGTACACACACCCGCGCCCGCAACTTCCATATCGAGCATATGAGACGGTCTTGAAGGGGCTCTCACTCCCAAAACTATAATGGGAGGCATGTCTGAAAACACTCCCCGTTACGCCTCCGGCGTTGCACTGGTCAATGTTGTTATCTCTGGCGAGCACGCCGGCACCGTCCTGGATGCTTGGTTCCCCGCCCCCTCCCTCACCCAGACCCCCGACCTGTCCATCGCGGACGAGCTGGAGGACCTGGCCGTTGAGCACCCTGCGCGCAACGCCCGTACCGAGGTGCGTACCGCCTCCATCAACCTGGATGAGGCACCCGAAGACGCAGTCGACGCGTACCTGCGTCTGCACCTGCTCTCCCACACTCTGGTTCGCCCCAACGAGCTGAACCTGGACGGCCTGTTCGGCACCCTGGCGAACGTTGCGTGGACCAACCACGGCCCGGTGCTTGCCGCCGAGTTCCAGAAGCTTGCGATTGGTCTGCGCAAGCTGGGTCACCTGAGCGTGAGCCACATTGATAAGTTCCCGCGCCTGGTGGATTACGTGGTTCCCGCTGGCGTGCGCATTGGCGACGGTGACCGTCTGCGCCTGGGTGCGCACCTGGCGTCCGGCACGACCGTGATGCACGAGGGCTTCGTGAACTTCAACGCCGGCACCCTGGGCACCTCCATGGTTGAGGGCCGTATTTCTCAGGGCGTTGTGGTGGGCGACGGCTCGGATGTGGGTGGCGGCGCCTCCACGATGGGTACTCTTTCCGGTGGCGGCACTCAGCGCGTGTCTATTGGTGAGCGTTCCCTGCTGGGTGCGGAGTCCGGTATCGGTATTGCCCTGGGTGATGACTGCGTGGTTGAGGCTGGCCTGTATGTGACCGCCGGTTCGCGCGTGAGCGTTCTGTTGCCCGGTCAGGAGGCGCGCGTGGTGAAGGCTGCGGAGCTGTCCGGTGTGTCGAACCTGCTGTTCCGCCGCAATTCGATTAGCGGCGCGATTGAGGTTCTGCCGCGTGCGAAGAACACCGTGGAGCTGAACGAGGCGCTGCACCTGAACTAATCTGCACCTGAACTAGTCTGTACCTGGACTAGTGCTGGTTGCCCTTGCGAACGTTGGGGGTCGGCCCGCGAACTTTAGGGATCGGCTTTAGGGGTCGGGATGCGTGAAGCATCCCGGCCCCTTTTCTGTGCCCTGTGTTCCCTCGTCCGCCGCTCTCACAGGCTGGGCGCGAATCCGCGGCGGCTACGATGACCGTTTTCAGGGCGGGATGCTCGGGCTTTCGCTAGGCTGGTAGTACCGGGTACAGCGTACCCGCCATGACTGACCACTTGTACAGTTCAGAGAGGAATTCAGATGCCCGAATCAACTAAGTCAGAGTCGACGATGAGCGAAACCTACCGGCACTTTACGCGTCTCTTCCCCTACCCGCACGAGCGTATTCCAGTGGGCGCTCCTGCCGCTGATGCCATGGCTCGTTACGATGAGCTGGCTAAGCTGGGGCGCGCGCAGGGGTTCGTCCCCTTCTTCCTGAACCTGAACGATACGGTGCTTGAAAGCATGGTCATTGCGGTGTCTATTGAGCACGACATCATTGACGATGTTGAGACTCTAACCCCCGAGCAGGTGAGCGCCTACACTCGTGCTGTCCTGCAGCGTTACCGTACCGCCCGTGGTGGCGCCTCCACCGAAGAGTACGGTAGCGCCGCCATTGCTCAGCAGTTGCGCCAGGTTATGGACGATGGCGAAGAGACTCACGAGAACGACCCGGACGACTTCAACCTCAACGAGCTTGTCGACGAGTTTATGAGCTCCGATTTTCTGCCCGATGAGGAGCCCGAAGATGACGCCCCGATTCTTTCTGCCCTACTCTGCTACGAGCTCCAGGATGAGGAGCAGGGCGAGATGCTCCTGCTGCAGATTCCGACCGATGACCCCGCCGATATTCCCGCGTACCTGCCCTTCGGCGGCTGGAATGACTGCCCGAACGCCGAAACGCAGCTGGCGTTCACCCACTATTGGCGTGAAAAGTACGGCGCAATCCCGGCGGCTCTTGACAATGCCGATTGTCTGGAATTTCTGGTGGAACGCCCCGTAACCGACCCGTTGGAGGCGAAGAAGGTGGCGGTCGAGCAGTTCGCGTTCTGTTCCGATCTTCCGTTCCAGGTGTTTGAGGATTTTGAGCAGCTGACGGAGTTTATTCACCAGAGCCGCCAATGGTATTTCTGGTGGGATTAGCTGCGGGTTATAAAGCTAGGCGGAGGCGAGTGTCGACACACCTAAATAGCGCCTCCCACGTGCTCACACCAGAGTGCACAAGCGCACAGTGTCCCGCAGTACTTACGCCCCGTGCACGGCTGTACTATTAGATACAGCTCAACAGCTTTTGTCCCCCATCCGGAGCACTTTTTCCGGATATATAAAGCCCGAAAGGACATCATGAAGGTACTCGTTACCGGCGGCGCCGGCTACATCGGCTCCCACACTGTACTTGAACTGCTCAAGGCAGGCCACGACGTCGTCGTCATGGATAACCTCGCGAACTCTTCCGAGGAGTCCCTCAAGCGCGTCGCTGAACTCGCTGGCCGCGCCCCCGAGTTCCACAAGGTTGACCTGCTCGACCTCGAAGGTATGAAGGCTCTCTTCAAGCAGGTTCGCCCCGACGCTGTGATTCACTTTGCGGGCCTGAAGGCTGTGGGCGAGTCCGCAGAGAAGCCGCTGTGGTACTACCAGACCAACGTGGCTGGCACCCTGAACCTGCTGTACGCAATGGACGAGGCTGACTGCCACTCCATCGTGTTCTCCTCCTCCGCTACCGTGTACGGTGAGCCCGAGTCCATGCCTCTGATCGAGAAGATGAACATGGACGCACAGTCCTGCTACGGCCGCACCAAGGAGCACATTGAGGACATGCTGGTTGACCTGGCTGCTTCCGATCCCAAGTGGAACATTGCTCTGCTGCGTTACTTCAACCCCGTTGGTGCGCACGAGTCCGGCCGTATCGGTGAGGACCCGGCGGGTATCCCGAACAACCTGGTGCCCTTCATCGCGCAGGTTGCTGTGGGTCGCCGCGATCACCTGAACGTCTTCGGTAACGACTACCCGACCGTTGACGGTACCGGCGTGCGCGACTACATCCACGTGGTTGACCTGGCTGATGGCCACCTGAAGGCGCTGAACTACATTGCTGAGCACGGCGGCCTGCACACCTGGAACCTGGGTACCGGTAACGGCTACTCGGTTCTGCAGGTTCTGCACGCGTTCGAGGAGGCGTGCGGTAAGGAGCTGCCGTACAAGATTGTGGATCGTCGCCCCGGTGACGTTGCGGTCTCTTACGCTGATCCTTCCTCTGCTCTGGCGGATCTGGGTTGGAGCGCTAGCCGCGACATTAAGACCATGGTTCGCGACCACTGGAACTGGCAGAAGAACAACCCCAACGGTTACGAAGCCTAAGCTGTTTTAGCCCCTTGTGAGGGGTGTTGAAGAGTGCCCGATAGGTGTTATCTCACCTATCGTCCGGGCACTCCAGCCAACGGCGATAAGCAGATACGGCAAAGCCCCCGCACTCCCCTTTCGGGAGGGTGCGGGGGCTTTCTGCTATGCGGGCTAGTTAGACCCGTCGGGGCTACTTAGCGGCAGATGCCTTCAGACGCTCAGCAGCCTTCGCCACCGCCTCATCGGAGGCGGTCAGGGCGATGCGCACGTAGCCTTCGCCGTCCTCGCCGTAGAACACGCCGGGGCCAGCAATAATACCCAGCTCAGCCAGGCGACCAATCGAATCCCAGGTGGACTCGCCGAAAGTGGTCCACAGGTACAGGCCAGCCTCAGAATTCTCGATGCGGCCACCGGCGGCGGCAATCGCCTCCTGCAGTACCTCACGGCGGGCACGGTACAGGTCCTTCTGAGCCTCCACGTGTGCCTCATCAGCCAGCGCCACCATCATGGCAGCCTGCACGGGGGCGGGCACAATCATGCCGGCGTGCTTGCGGCTATTAATCAGGTTCGGCATCAGCTCGGGGGCACCGGCGATGAACGCGGCGCGGTAACCGGCGAGGTTCGACTGCTTCGACAGCGAGTACACCGCAAACAGGCCGGTGAAGTCGCCATCGCACACGCGCGGATCCAGGATAGACGGCACCGGCTGACCGCCGCGCACCTCATCCCAAGCACCCCAACCGAGCTCCGCGTAGCACTCATCGGACGCCACCACGGCACCGATTTCACGCGCCTGCGCCACAATCTCACGCAGCTGCTCCACGGTACGCACCACACCGTTCGGGTTCGCCGGGGAGTTCACCCAAATCAGCTTCACGCGGCTGCGGGTGTCAGCGTCCAGCTCGTCCAGGCTGTCGGCGGGCACGGACTCGGCGCGGGCAAAGCGGGCACCCATATCGTAGGTGGGGTACGCAACGCGCGGGTACACGACCACATCGCCCGGGCCCAGGCCCAGCAGGAACGGCAGCCACGCCACGAGCTCCTTCGAACCGACCGTGGGCATGATCGCCTCCGGGCTCAGGCCCTTCACGCCGCGGCGGCGCGCAAACCACTCGGCAATAGCCTCACGCAGGGCGCGGGTGCCGTGGGTGGCCGGGTAGCCGGGTGCGTCAGAGGCAGCCGCCAGCGCCTCGCGAATGTTCTGCGGGGTCGGGTCAACCGGGGTGCCGATGGACAGGTCCACCGGACCGTCCGGGTGGGCGGCCGCGGTTGCGCGGTAGGGGGCGAGCGCCTCCCAGGGGTATTCGGGCAGGTTCAGGCCGTAAGTCATTGTGTCACCTGGTTGCTTGGGAATAGTTTTCGTCATTTTAGTCTAGCGTCCGTGCGTTGGCGTGCCTACAGCAAGAGCCTCCATTCCAGCGCCTAGACGGTGCGTGGGCACCGGGTGCTGTGATGGAGGCTCTTGGCACCCGTTAGCGGGTGCGGTCAGTCTATGCGGTAGCTATTATTCGCCGCAGGCTATTACTCGCCACGAGGGGGCAGTGCCGCGATGAAGGGCACGTCCTTGCCGGTGGGGCCGAGCTTTGCTGCGCCACCGGGGGAACCCAGGTCGTCGAAGAAGTCTGCGTTGGCGCTGACGTATTCGGTCCACTCTTCGGGGACGTCGTCTTCGTAGTAGATTGCTTCTACGGGGCAGACGGGCTCGCAGGCGCCGCAGTCCACGCACTCATCGGGGTGGATGTACAGGGTGCGTTCGCCTTCGTAGATGCAGTCGACGGGGCATTCTTCAACGCATGCGCGGTCTTTGACATCCACGCAGGGAAGCGCGATTACGTAGGTCATTGGTGTGCCTTTCTAGAAGCTGTTCGCCCCGTGCCCGCCGTTCTGCGGGTCGTCTGCTGCAGGGCAGAATCTACAGAGTAAACCGCCGAGTGGTTGGTACCCGGCGGGGAAGTCTGTGTATAGTCTATCGCGCGCTGACTGTTTAACAGTATTTTCGTGGTGTATCAGACAGTGGGTCATTGGGTTTGTGGGGGTATTTTTTAGGCTAGGCTGACCTGGTATTTATTTGCATTACGACTAGTCGGCTGGCTTTTAAAAATAGATTAAGCCAAAAATGAAATCTTCGTCACATGAATTTTTTGATGAAGTTGCCATTATTTCCACCTCCGCTAAATTCACCGAATAACGCATAAATTTTCTTCCCTATTGTCCTCTACCTGAGCCTCTATCCGGCGGGTGCAGAAGACAGCAGCGGTGCAGCGCCCAAAAACAGCAGGAGGGGCGTCCCTGCTAACCGGAACGCCCCTCCCCCACGTTATGACATAGTAATAGCCTTCAGGCTACTTCTTAGCGCGCGCACGCTGATGCGCCGCACGCGGCGAGAAATACTGCGCGTCCTTCACGCGAGCGCGCGTGTACACGAGCATGCCCAGCATCGCCGCAACCGGGGCACCAAACCACCACAGGGCACCGTAGAAGCCAATCGCCGAATGACCCGGGTTCACCAAAACAAACGGCGAATCGGGGCGACCGTATCCGAGCACGTACACGGTCACGAACACGGCAACAGCCACAACCGCCGCCGCGTAGCCGCGGCGCAGCGACAGGGCGCACCACAGGGCGGTAAAGAAAACCGTCAGGTACGCCACCAGCAAGCCGAGGGGCAGGGCGGTATCACCCGCATAAACGACCCAAGCGTGGTAAATCGACCCGGCAATACCGGCAAAAATACCCAGAATCGAGCCGGTCAGAACGCCCGCCACCAGACCAGCCTCCTGCGGCTTCGGGTGCACGGTCGCCGTCGGGTCACCGTCGAGCACACGGAAAGTCTCTACGGAAGAAATCTTCTGCGGCACCTTATTCGAGTACTCAAAAGTCTTCTCGTCCACCACCGTAATCTGGGTGCGGTGCGCCTCCATTGCCTTGCGCTTGGCGGTGCCGTCACCGTAAATAGCAGCCTGCAGGCGCTGATCAGCCGCGTCGAACTCACCCTCAATACCCCAGGTAAGAATCGGGCGGTCCTCGTCATCTTCAAGAATCTGCAGGGCACGGTGCACAATCTCGTACACGCGCACGTGGTCGGGGTGGCCGTAGCCGCCGTCCGAATCGTAGGTGACCAGAACATCCGGGGTGAGGGCGCGGATAGCGGCAACCAGCGCCTGAGCCTGCGGTTCCAGCGGCTGCGCGGTCAACGAGTCCTCCGCCGCCACCGGGTTGGCGACGGGCTTACCCTCCGGGCCCCACGCCATACCGGAGTCACGGTATAGCGGCAGCGCGCCCTCCGCGACGGCGGGTTCCTGGCCCAGGAAGAACTGCTTCTTCACGCCCAGTGCCTTGATAGCGCCGGCAAGCTCACCGGTACGGTACTCGCCCAGCGCCTCACCGTTATCACGGCAGCCGGGCTTACCGACCTCCAGGTGATGCAGCTCCTCGGGGATGACCTCACCCAGCTCACCGCGGGTAGCGGTCAGCAGGTACACCTCCGCGCCCTTCTGCGCATAGTACGCCATGGTCGCGCCGGTCGAGGAGGTTTCGTCGTCCGGGTGTGCATGCACGAACAGGATGCGTGCCTTCTTCGCATCGTAGTTATTCGGCAGCAGGTCACGGCGCGATCCGGGGGCGATGCGCTCACCCTGCGTGGGGTAGCTGGGGGTCGCAGAATCAGGCTGAGTGTTCTCGGTTTCAGACACAGGCTTTCCCTCTCATACGCAGGGTTGGGTTTCTTGGACGGTCAAAGCGCGCCGGCAATTTACATCGTTGATCAGCAGATGTTGAGTAGCGGACGGGTGCCGCTACCGCGCAGGCGCATTATTTTATCTTACACACTCGCATGTACAGCACGGGGTGTTCGGGCTTTTCAGAAGCGGTTTTTGGAGGCGGTTTTCAGCAGAAAGCAAAAGCCCCCGGCTCTCCTCCCCCTTCTCTCCCGCCGCCCCGCCGGTACTTCCCGAACGCGCCTGAGGGTTAAACAGAACCGCCGCTACCTTCCATATGAAAGGCAGCGGCGGCTCTTGAACAACGACAGCACCCGCTACAGCAGGTGAGTCGCTAACGCGCTATCAGTTCGCGCTGTACTAGTTCGCACGGGCGCGGCGGCGGAACTCGCGGACACGCTCGTTGGAATCCAGGATGACCTTACGGATACGAATCGCCTCGGGGGTCACCTCAACGCACTCGTCTTCGCGAGCGAATTCCAGGCACTCTTCCAGGGTCAGCTTCTTCGGCGGGGTCAGGTTTTCGAAGTTGTCCGCGGTCGAAGAACGCATGTTGGTCAGCTTCTTTTCCTTGGTGATGTTAACTTCCATGTCGTCTGCACGGGAGTTCATACCAACGATCATGCCCTCGTACACCTCGGAGGTGGGCTCAACGAAGAAGGTGCCGCGCTCCTGCAGGTTAATCATCGCGTAGGGGGTCACCACGCCGGCACGGTCAGCAATCAGCGAACCGTTGGTGCGGTACTCAATGTCGCCAGCCCAGGGCTCGTGCTCAATCGAGTAGGAGGAAGAAATACCGGCACCGCGGGTCTCAGTCAGGAACTGGGTACGGAAACCAATCAGACCACGTGCGGGAACAGCGAACTCCATACGGACCCAACCGGTACCGTGGTTCGCCATGTTCTCCATGCGGCCCTTACGTGCAGCCATCAGCTGGGTGACAGCGCCCAGGTACTCCTCGGGCACGTCAATGATCATGTGCTCCATGGGCTCGTAGACCTTGCCGTTGATGGTCTTGGTAACCACCTGGGGCTTACCCACGGTCAGCTCGAAGCCTTCGCGGCGCATCTGCTCGACGAGGATAGCCAGGGCGAGCTCGCCACGGCCCTGAACTTCCCACGCGTCCGGACGCTGGGTGGGCAGAACCTTGATGGACACGTTACCGATCAGCTCGCGGTCCAGGCGGTCCTTCACCTGACGTGCGGTGACCTTTGCGCCCTTGACGCGGCCAGCCAGCGGGGAGGTGTTAATACCGATGGTCATGGAGATCGCGGGATCGTCCACCTTGATTAGCGGCAGGGGCTTGGGGTTCTCAGCGTCGGTGAGGGTTTCACCAATGGTGATGTCCTCGATACCAGCCACTGCGACGATTTCGCCGGGGCCAGCGGACTCTGCGGGTACACGCTCGAGAGCCTTGGTAGCCAGCAGCTCGGAGATGCGGACGTTCTTGATTTCACCGTCGTGACGTGCCCACGCAACGGTCTGGCCCTTCTTCAGGGTGCCGTTGAAGATACGGACCAGTGCCAGACGACCCAGGAACGGGGAGGAGTCCAGGTTGGTCACGTGTGCCTGCAGAACCTCGTTGGGGTCGTAGGTGGGGGCGGGCACGTGCTCGATGATGGTCTTGAACAGCGGCTCAAGGTCGTCGTTGTCGGGCAGCTGGCCGTCTGCGGGCTGGTTCAGGGATGCAGCGCCAGCCTTACCGGATGCGTACACTACCGGAACGTTCAGCACAGCGTCCAGGTCCAGGTCAGGAACCTCGTCCGCCAGGTCAGATGCCAGGCCGAGCAGCAGGTCCATGGACTCGCCAACGACCTCGTCGATACGGGAGTCGGGGCGGTCCACCTTGTTCACCACGAGGATCACGGGCAGCTTAGCAGCCAGTGCCTTACGCAGCACGAAGCGGGTCTGGGGCAGCGGACCTTCGGATGCGTCCACGAGCAGCACAACGCCGTCAACCATGGACAGGCCGCGCTCCACCTCGCCACCGAAGTCGGCGTGGCCGGGGGTGTCAATAACGTTAATGGTGATGGTCTCACCGTTGGCGGAAGGGCCGTTGTAGAACACGGTGGTGTTCTTCGCCAGAATGGTGATGCCCTTTTCCTTTTCGAGGTCGCCGGAGTCCATGACTCGGTCTTCAACATCTGCGTGGGCAGAGAAGGCGTGGGTCTGCTGCAGCATCGCGTCGACGATGGTGGTCTTGCCGTGGTCAACGTGTGCCACGATAGCCACATTGCGAAGGTCGGGGCGCGAAGCGGTGTTTTCAGACATGCGTTAAGTTTCTCGCTTAAATCTAGGGGATAGTCTTGCCAACGGGTGCGCTCTAGACAGCGCAGGGGGTCACAGGGCAGTACCCACAGATAGGTATCTGGTGGTCGTTGCCGGTTTGGGTGTTTGCCGATGGACCCGCTCTGCGATGAGAACGTTTCCGGGCACGCCAAAACGGACCCCCCTCCGTTGGGCTTAGCTACCAGTGTATCACTAGGGCTTTTCTGCGAGCCACTCATCAATCATGCGGCGAGCGACGGCGTTCGTGCCGGGCAGCTCCAGCTTGGCGGGGTCATCCTCGTCACTGTTGCCACGTTCCTCCGAAATAGCAATCGCCTCACGCAGCTCAGCGGCGGTGAACCAGCGTGCGGCACGAATCTCACCGTCGTGGTGGATGATGGTTTCGTTCTCATCCACGCGCACCCGGTAGCAAATCATGAGCGAACGCGGGAAAGGCCACACATCGCTCATACGGTACTCGGTGCTGAGGGCGTGCAGGCCGGTTTCTTCGTAGACTTCGCGGGCGATTGCCTCTTCGAGGTTCTCGCCAGGGTCAACGAAACCGGCAATGAGGGCGAAGCGGTTGGGGTGCCACTGGCGGTTATTCGCCAGTAGCACGCGCTCGCCGTCGCGGCTGGTCACCAGCGCCATGACGGCGGGTTCGATGCGGGGGAACACCATCTCGCCGGAGGCGGTGCGGCGGATTCCCTTGGAGCCGAGGGGCGCCTCTTCGCCGCTGTAGGCGGAGTAGCTCATGTCGATGAGGTAGTCGCGGCGTGCAAGGGCGGTTGCGTAGTGGGCGCGGCCTTCCGGGTCCTCGTGGACCGGGTAGTACCAGAAGCCACTGCTGGAGGCGCGCACCCGAGGGTTGTTCAGGTTGACGGCGACCTGCGCGAGGGTTTCATCCTCGCAGTAGAGCACGTGCACCTCCGCGCCACTATTCTTCTGGGCGTCAGCGCCGTAAGCGGCGGGGCGGATGACACTGCGTGCAAGGATCACGTCTTCGGTCAGCGGCTCGGCAGCATCGTTACCGGTCAGGTAGTGCACGGTTCCGTCAGCGTTGAGAAGGGTTTCCCCTTCGCGAGAAAGGAGCAGGTAGCGCGGTGTATGAGTATCAGCGGGAGTGTGTTCAGATGAAGAAGTCATAGGTTTTACTCTACTCCGCTCACCTCCATTCCGTTCAAACAGCCCGCGCGCGTGGCAACCGTTTGCCTGGCAAAACCAAAAGCCGACTCCCCTCCCAACTAAACTACCCTCGTTACCCAACAGTCCACGAGGTGTAGAAAAGCCGACAAAGCACAGCAAAGCCCCCTCCCGCACGCAACGGAAGGGGGCACTGCACTCTTCACAATCTTATCAGGTGCGTTACTTTGCGGTGGTTCCCTTCGGGTCCCAACCAGCGGCAAGGGCACGCTCGTAGATAATATCGGTCAGGGTTGCCTCATAGACATTCGTCAGGTGGTTCGAGTCAGCGTACATGTAGACGTTGCCCTGAATCACGGAGCACTTGCCGTCGGGGCAGTACACATCCTTCAGATCGATCTGGTAGGCGCCACGATCAGCGTACTTGGCGAAAATCGGGGCGGCAGGATCATCACCGTACTTTGCTTCCACCGGTTCAGAGCAGTCATCGATATTCTTCGCTTTCATAGCACACATGTACATGTCAGAGGCGAAACGCGGGTTATCGCGAATACCAATAACCTGAATACCTGCGTCGGTTAGCTTGCGCAAAGTCTCGTCTAGACCGGGGTCTACGGTTTCGCCCTCAGCGGTTGCTGCTGTGGTGGTCGAAATAATAAATACAGTAGAGGGCTTGGCCGCCAGAATTTCAGCGGTCGCATTCTCACTGAACGGGATGCAACGCTTCATGAACCCATTCACCGTATTCGCAGGCTGGGTGAAAGGATACGGGCAGCCGGTTAGCAACAGGTTCAGCTGATTAGCACCCACCTGCTTAGAAATGCCTTTCAGAGCTTCTGTCTTCTGCAGGGCATGAGAGCTGCCCACCACGGCGAAGAGAGGCGCATCATCGGAAGCGTTCTTCGTATAGCCGCAGCTAATGTCCAATTGTTCATTAATCAGAACATAAGAGCCCTTACAGCCGGTATCCCAGGGGACGAATAGACTAGTAATAGTCGCATTCTTCGGTATAGGATCAGCCTCAACGAGTTCCTTATCGGGTGAGAGCGCACGCGCACCGGGGTAGGTGTCGACATCATTCTGGACGCTAGCCATCGCATTGCTGATGACCTGCGCGTCACGCTGCTCAGCCAGTGCGCGGGTACCGAGCACGGTCGGTGCGACCAGGGCAAGAATTGCTGCGACGAACGCAATATTGCCAGCCCACGCTGCGTAGGAGGTCACGGGGCGCTTGAACTTCAGCTTGGAGGCGAGTGCCGGTAGGAAGTTATCGGATGCCGAGCGCAGGGGCTTCTCCACGAAGCGGTTCAGAACCCACGCCAGGCCAATCGATGCAGCAATCAGTACGGTGCCTTCGAGGAAGGAGACGCGCGGCTTACCCACGGCGGCGCTGTACAGCACGAGCATGGGCCAGTGCACCAGGTACAGGGCGTAGGAAATGTTGCCCAGGTTCAGCAGCGGCTTGGACACCAGCAGGCGGTCAATTGCGAACTTGTGGTCGGTGCGGCCGGCAATAATGAGCAGCGCGCCGGAGAGAATCGGCCACAGCGCCAGGAAGCCGGGGAATGCCTTCTCCACGGGCAGCACGGCACCGCAGGTAATCAGACCGATGATACCGATCCAGCCCATGGCCACGCGGGTGCCCATGTGCGCGGGCTTCCACTTGAGGGTCATGATGGCGAGCAGGGTACCGACCGCGAACTCCCAGAGGCGGGTGCGGGTGTCAAAGTAGGCGTATGCCGCGAAGTTCTTGGTCTCCCAGACGGAGAACGCGAAGGATGCGCAGAAGACTAGGCCGAAGACCAGCACGGCAGCGGGTACCGGCTTGATACGAGTCTTCTTCACCAGCAGAGCGGCGATTGCGAAGAGCACCGGCCACAGCAGGAAGATCTGACCCTGAATGGACAGGGACCAGAAGTGCAGGAAGGGCGACTTGCCGCCGGTGTTAGAGGCAAAGTAATTCACCGAGTTATTCGCCAGGTTCCAGTTCTGCCAGTAGAACAGGGACGCCTGCGCGTCCACGGCACGTGCGCTCCAGATGGTCGGCGAGAGCACCAGGAAGCTACCGGCGAGGGTCAGCAGAATCACGACCGACGCTGCGGGCAGCAGACGGGTGAACACGTGGGTCCAGTAGTTCAGGAGCTTGAGGGGCTTACCCTCATTGATTTTCCGCATGAAGGAAAGCGAAAGCAGGAATGCGGAAATGAAGAGAAAGACATCCACTCCGCCGGACACCTTACCCACCCACACATGGTAGATCACGACAAGCAGTACTGCGAACGCACGAAGACCCTGGATTTCAGGGCGGAAGCCGCGACTTTCCAGGAAAGATTCGTAGGGAGGATTCTGGTCGGTTTTGGACACACGAATCCCCTTGAAAAGATTAAATGCCATGTTTGGTTGTCCTGAGTGTTAAAGGCTTAGCCTCTACCCCAAAAGTCGTACCGGGTAGAACGCTGTATATGAGCATCTAGTGGATATTTCTTGGGGTGTTTCATGACCCCAGATACTTTGAGCCCTGGTCTAAGATTCTTTGAACTATATAGTCTAATGTTCTTTAAAGTGAAACTTCAAAGATTGTGGGCTTTCTCCCAGTCCCTCTGCGGCTCATTCCCTCTGCCGGTGGATACACACCCGACAAGGCATGTCACCATCTTCGATTTCTTCGAATTGCTCACTTCTTTTCTGTGCCGCTCACAGCAGTGCCAGGTTTCGATTTTTTCGCCGTATCGTTCCATATCACCTTCGAAAGAGATGACAGAGGCACCCGAAAATAAGAGAATGGAACCATGACTACTTCTATTGACCCTACGACCACCTCCGCATGGTCCGCTCTGTCTGCTCACCACAAGTCCCTCACTCCGAACCTGAGCGAATGGTTTGCCGCTGACCCGGAACGCGCGCAGAAGTTCAGCTTCACCGCCGACGAACTGCACGTCGACCTGTCCAAGAACCTGATTACCTCCGAAACCGTTGAGCTGCTGCTCAAGCTCGCTGAAGAGGTCAAGCTGGAGCAGGCTCGCGAGGCAATGTTCTCCGGTGAGCACATTAACGTCACCGAGGACCGCGCCGTACTGCACACCGCGCTGCGCCGCCCCGAGGGTTACACCCCGGCACTGATCGTTGACGGCCAGGACGTAGACGCAGACGTTCACGCCGTGCTGAAGAAGATCTACGCGTTCGCTGAGCGCGTGCGCAACGGCGAGTGGACCGGCATCACCGGCAAGCGCATCAAGACCGTTGTGAACATCGGTATCGGTGGCTCCGACCTGGGCCCGGTCATGGTGTACGAGGCTCTCAAGCCCTACGCAGACGCAGGCATCACCGCACGCTTCATCTCCAACATTGACCCGACCGACGTGGCAGAGAAGGTCTCCGACCTGGACCCCGAGACCACCCTGTTCATCGTCGCATCCAAGACCTTCGGTACCCTGGAGACCCTGACCAACGCCCGCGTGGCACGCGAGTGGCTGCTGTCCGCACTGGCAGAGGCTGGCGCTCTGGAAGGTAAGGAAGCATCCGAGGCCGTGGCAAAGCACTTCGTGGCTGTCTCCACCGCGCTCGACAAGGTTGCAGCATTCGGCATTGACCCCGAGAACGCTTTCGGCTTCTGGGACTGGGTTGGCGGCCGCTACTCCGTAGACTCCGCTATCGGTACCTCCCTGGCTATCGTGCTGGGCCCGAAGGTCTTCGCTGACTTCCTCGCCGGCTTCCACGCTATGGATGAGCACTTCCGCACCGCTCCCTTCGAGAAGAACGTCCCCGTTCTGATGGGTCTGCTGAACATCTGGAACGTGAACTTCCTCGGTGCTGAGACCCACGCGGTTCTGCCCTACGACCAGTACCTGCACCGCTTCCCCGCATACCTGCAGCAGCTGACCATGGAGTCCAACGGCAAGTCCGTGCGCGCCGACGGTTCCTTCGTCAACTACGCAACCGGTGAAGTGTTCTGGGGCGAGCCCGGCACCAACGGCCAGCACGCCTTCTACCAGCTGATTCACCAGGGCACCCGCCTGATTCCCGCGGACTTCCTGGCCTTCGCCAACCCGGTCCACCCGACCAAGGACGGCGAGCAGGACGTTCACGAGCTGTTCCTGGCTAACTTCTTCGCACAGTCTCAGGCTCTGGCGTTCGGCAAGACCGAGGAAGAGGTTCGCGCAGAGGGCACCGCGGAGCACGTGGTCAACGCACGTATCTTCAGCGGCAACCGCCCCTCCACCTCCATCATGGCACCGCGCCTGACCCCGCGCGTTCTGGGCTCCCTGATTGCCCTGTACGAGCACATCACCTTCGTTCAGGGTGTTGTTTGGGGCATTGACTCCTTCGACCAGTGGGGTGTTGAGCTCGGTAAGAAGCTGGCGCTGGACCTGGTTCCCGCTATTGAGGGTGACCGCGAGGTTCTGGCTCGTCAGGATTCTTCGACTGCTTCGCTGATTGACTACTACCTGAAGAACCGCACCAAGTAGTAGTTCGAACCTATCCCCGAGGGTTTTATAGCCTGCGGGTATAGGATGCAAAACCGCCGGATAGGCTCCCAGTTAGGGAGGCTATCCGGCGGTTTTGTTATAGGGGTTCTAGCTCAGTACCGTGCTGCTAGTTCACGGCGGGCAGGGTGTCGGAGGCAACCTCAGCAATAATGCGCACCACGGTGGATTCGGGTAGCTGCGGGATGCCCTGCTCGTCACGCACCACGCCACCGGCGTCACGGTGAGCGGTCAGTTCTACACCCTCGGTCGCATTTTCACCGTCAGCGCGGGTTGCGGGCACATGCACGAACCCGGCGGGGATGCTCAGCCCCAGCTCGCGGCTGATGCGCTGGCCCTCGTAGAACACGTGGTTGCACACGTAGGTTCCGGCGGTGTACGAAATCTCGACCGGCTCCCCCGCCACACGCAGGCGCTCAAAGCTGGCGCGCACCGGCAGGGAGGAGAAGTACGCCTCCTGACCACCCGGAGCGATCGGCTCATCGCAGCGCTGGTCGCCGTCGTTATCTTCAATACCGGCGGAGTCCAGGTTGATAGCGACCTGCTCGAGGCTGACCACGTCGCGGCCAACCGCCACACCCAGGCTGATGAGCGCGTCGGGCTGCACATCCTGCAGGGCGGCGCGCAGGGCGGTGCTGGAACCGTCGTAGCTAACGGGCAGCTCGCGGGTGATGACATTCAAATCCGGGCGCATCCGGGTCAGCAGACGCTGAGCACCTTCGGCGAGCGCTACGGTAGGGTTCACCGGCACGCCGGGGAACGGGCCGAAGTAGGTCAGCAGCAGGGTGCGTGCCTGATTGGGGGTGGTTGCCATAGTCGTTCTCGTTTTCTGCGTTGGTTTTATTCGGCAGTGTTCTTTTCGGCGGCGTTCTTTTCGGCGGCGCGGCGCTCCAGGTCCTTGGCAAGCGCCTCCAGCAACTCTTCGGGGGTGGTGGCGATGATGAGCTCGTCCAGGTAGCGTTCGTTGAGCAGGCCGGTGGACGCCATGTAGTGCATGGCGTCGATGAGCTTGTCCCAGTAGCCGTTGACGTTCAGCAGGGCAACCGGCTTGGAGTGAATATCGAGGAACTGCCAGCTGAAAACTTCAAAGAACTCTTCGAGGGTGCCGGGGCCGCCGGGCATGGCGACGAACGCGTCAGCCTTCTCAATCATGGCGATTTTGCGCTGGTGCATGGTGTCCACAATGTCGAGGGTGGTCTGGCCGGGGTAGACGCCCTCCAGACCGACCAGCTTGTGGGTGACCACGCCGTAGACCACGCCGCCGGCATCCAGGGTCGCGCCCGCGACGGTGCCCATCAGGCCGGTGCGGCCGCCGCCGTAGACCACGCCAATATTGTTCCGAGCGCAGAGGGTGCCGAGCTCGCGGGCGCGCTCGGTGAAGAGCGGGTCGTTGCCGGAGCGTGCCCCGCAGTAGACGGCAAGGTTGTAGTCAGTCTTCTTCATGGTTCTCCTTGGGGTGTATGAGGGTTTCCGGGGTGGAGCGCCTCTATGCGTTCTACCCACGATAGATGTTTCTGTGTTGAGGGTACCGGATGCACCTGTGTACCTCATGTGTGCGCCCGCCAGTTCAGGGGCACGTTGGGCGCAGTGGTTAGGGTAGCGCGGTGGTTACGGTAGCGGGGTACGTGCCAACAGCGGGAAAATCTGCTCGGTATTCAGGGGTGCCTGCAATGCAGAATCGGAGGGGCTGCTCATGGCGGGGTTGACCCAGCGCAGCTCAGCGATTTCAGCGTGCGGCACCAGCGTAGCCAGCTGCTCGTGTTGCTCATCGGTGGGGGCGTATTCGAAGGTTTCGGCGCGCACCGTAAAGCCTGCCTCGTTCAGTGCGGCGGCCTCTAGCAGTCCGAGATGGTGCATCCGGTCGGGGTCGGGGGTGAGCCCGATTTCTTCGCTCACTTCGCGGCAGGCAGTCTGCAGCGGGGTCTCCCCCGGTTCGGGTTTGCCGCCGGGCATCATGAACCCGTCACTGCCCCGTTTGCGCACGGTGAGTACGAGCCCGTCCCAGTTGCGGATTGCTACAGCGCACACGTTTACGACGCGGTGCGTGCTGTCGATGGCGCTGTGCTCAGTAGCGTTGGGTTCGGCGGGCGGGGCGGGCGGGGCTACTTCTACTCGGTTCTGCGGGTTCTTCTGCGTGGGCATCTTTCTACCCTAGCATTTCCGTATCCTCCAGCCGGCGCTGTGCGTGTATGTCTTATTCATCCGCCCTATTGTGCGCCCTGTAGGCGTTGGTTTTACGTAATATTTCGGCGAGTTATCTTATGTCCGGTTCATGCGTTTAGGTGCGTGTTACGGTGTAATTAACCGCGATGTCGCGGTACCGTATACGCACTCGACTTGGCGCGATACAGGAAGAGTGCGGATCACTCAATCACCCATGTAGAAGGAACTTCATGATGGCTAACTCTTCCCACGCCCGCCGCTACGGTAGCGCCGGCGCTTCTGTTCTTCTTGCTGCGTCGTTGAGCCTGTGCGCTCTGCCTTCTGTTGCAGCGGCTAATACCCCGAATCCGGATAACCCACCGGTTATTACGGTCTACAACTACAAGGTTGAGACCAATACCCGTGAGCTGAAGACCGCCCTGCGTCTGAACAAGATTACGTTCAAGGCGTCGAAACTGCCCGCGAAAACTACCGCTTTCGCCCCGGCATTGCACGAGGCAAACCATAGGGGTTTCCCGTTTCTGAACCCGATTCAGACGGTGCGCGTTGAGGGCCCGTTCAAGGACGGCACGGCGACTGCGACCCATTACGTTCCCGGTAGCCTGATTGACCCGGCGAAGAACTACAGCTTCGTCGCTAATATCATCGTTGATGGTTACGGGGGCGGTCAGGTTCTGCGCATGGACGTTGTGAAGGATAGCGCCGCACCGGTTCTGCACGTGGATTCGCCGCGTCTGAACACCAAGGGTGAGACTGTGTTGAAGGTGCGCGGTACCGGCTACACGGGTGAGGCGACCCCGCACGGTGTGCGCGTGGTGGTGTCTGATACGAATGTGTGGGTTCCCGGTCGTTTTCCTCAGACGGGTATGCGCTTCGTGGCTGAGGTGACCGTACCTGCTTCGCAGATTCACAACGGTGCTTTTGAGACGGAGGTGAAGGTCCCGGCGGATGTTGCGGCGACGCTGAATACCTCTCACAAGTACATTGCGGGCACTATGGCGGCTGGCGTTCAGGGTGCTGAGTACGGCTCGTTTGATGCTCAGAAGCCTCTTGAGCTTTTCGCGCAGGAGCCCGTGGTTTCTGCGGTTCCGACCTATGCTCCGACGGTGGCTCCTCTGCCGGAAGCAACCGTGGGCGTGAACCCCACCGACGCACCCACCGTAGCGCCCTTGCCGGAAGCAACCGTGGGTGTAAACCCGACCGACGCACCGACCGTGGCACCCCTGCCCGAGGCAACCGTTGGCGTGAACCCGACCGACGCACCGACCGTAGCGCCCTTGCCGGAAGCAACCATCGGTGTAAACCCGACCGA
>NZ_KV812882.1:121340-304701 GCF_001813565.1 Rothia sp. HMSC068E02 | reverse complement strand
CGGAAGCAACCATCGGTGTAAACCCGACCGACGCGCCGACCGTGGCACCCCTGCCCGAGGCAACCGTGGGTGTAAACCCGACCGATGCTCCCACCGTGGCACCCCTGCCCGAGGCAACCGTGGGCGTGAACCCCACCGATGCACCCACCGTGGCTCCCCTGCCGGAAGCAACCATCGGAGTAAACCCGACGGATGCACCGACCGTTCCTGCACTGCCGGAAGCAACCATCGGTGTAAACCCGACCGACGCACCGACGGTTCCTGCACTGCCGGAAGCACCGGTTGCCGATAAGACCCCCAACGCTGACAAGCTGGAGGACGCAACCGTGGCGCATCCCAAGAGTAAGCCCGCTCAGAGCAATCCCGCTCAGGAGGCTCCGGTGACCGCCGCCCAATCGGCTCAGGACACGCTGGCAAAGGACAGCCTCGCTAAGGATCATCTGGCTCAGGAGAGTAGCCCCAAGAAGGCTACCCTGGCGAACACCGGTGCATCCAGTGTTGGTGTGATTGTTGGCATTGGTGTTGCTGCAA
The DNA here is from genome assembly GCF_001813565.1 of Rothia sp. HMSC068E02. Classification (NCBI taxonomy): domain Bacteria; kingdom Bacillati; phylum Actinomycetota; class Actinomycetes; order Micrococcales; family Micrococcaceae; genus Rothia; species Rothia sp. HMSC068E02. Next base: position 304,170 of record NZ_KV812882.1, on the reverse strand, counting down.
TCTGTGCTGGTCTTGGCTTGAGTGTTCTGCGCTCGCGCCGCCGCTCCTAAGAGCTACAGGGCGCACAGTCTAGCCCACCCGTGCGGAATAAACTGCGGATAGCAAAGAGCCGCCGGCTCCCCTCAGTCAGGGGAACCGGCGGCTCTTCACGTATCAGCTCATTCAATCAGCTGGCGCAAGTGTTCGTGTTACTTCGAAGCCTTAACCTCGATGCCGCTCACGTCAATCTGCTCCAGCGGAATCAGGCGGTCACGAGTGACCACGCGGTGCACCAGCCAGACCGCGATAATCACGGGCAGGCCAATGTAGGAGCTGAGCACGCCAGCCCAGTCGCCGCTCAGGAACGCCTCGTAGTTCTGACCGCCAATAACGACCAGGCACATGAGGAAGGCGATAATCGGGCCTGCGGGGAAGAACGGTGCCACGTAGGGCAGGTCCTTCAGGCTGTTGCCCTGCTTCAGGTATGCGCGGCGGAAACGGTAGTGAGCCACGGCGATACCCACCCAGGTGATGAAGCCAGCCAGACCGGACACGTTCACCAGCCACAGGTACGCGCCATCCGGGGAGAGCAGTGCGGCGATGAAACCGACCGCACCGATAGCTGCGGTTGCCAGCAGTGCGTTCATGGGCACGCCGCCGGAGTTGATGTGGGTGAACATCTTCGGTGCCTTACCCTCCTGGGCGAGCGCGAAGAGCATACGAGCCGAAACGTACAGGCCCGAGTTACCTGCAGAGAGCACTGCGGAAAGGATCACGGCGTTCATGATGGCTGCCGCGAAGGCGATGCCCGCACGCTCGAAGATGAGGGTGAACGGGGAGATGTTGATGTTGCCGTCCGCTGCGGTGAGCAGGTTCGGGTCGGAGTAAGGAATCAGGAAGCCGATGACGACCATCGCACCGATGTAGAAGAGCATGATGCGCCAGAACACGCTGGTCAGCGCGCGGGGCACGTCGCGGCGGGGGTTCTCAGATTCGCCGGCAGCCACACCGATCATTTCGGTGCCCTGGAAGGAGAAGCCTGCCACCATGAAGATGGCGAGTACGGCGGGTGCGCCGCCGACGAAGGGTGCCTCACCGACGGTCCAGTTGGAGACGCCCGGGGAGCTACCACCCAGGATGCCGAAGATCATGGCGATACCTGCAATGAGGAAGACGACCACCGTAACGACCTTGATGGTGGCGAGCCAGAATTCGCTTTCACCGTAGGAGCGTGCCGAGAGGGCGTTGATGCCAGTCAGCAGCACGAGGAATCCTGCCGCCCACACCCAGGATGGGATATCGGGGAACCAGTACCTCATCACCTCGCCGACGGCGACGAGTTCGGCGGCGACGGTAATCGCCCAGTTGAACCAGTAGTTCCAGCCCATGGCGAAGCCGAAGGACGGGGACACGTAGCGTGCCGCGTAGGTCTGGAATGCGCCGGGGACGGGCAGGTGCGCAGCCATCTCGCCGAGGGACTGCATGAGGAAGAGCACCATGATGCCGATGAGGGCGTAGGCGAGGATTGCGCCGCCGGGGCCTGCGGTGGAGATGGTCTTACCGGATGCGACGAAGAGGCCGGTGCCGATTGCGCCGCCGATTGCGATCATCTGCATGTGGCGGGCGGAGAGGCCTCGCTTCAGTTCACCCTCTGCGGGGGTGGCTTCCGATGCAGCGCCGGAAGTCTCTGTAGGCTGTGCCATGTCAGGTCTTCTTTCTGAGGCTATTGCTTCGTGCGTTTGCTAGCGGTCTAGTCTGGTGTCCAGTCTAGTCCTGCTGCGGGTGGTGTCGCCGAAGGTTTGTGCCTGGGTCAAGAAATTCTTCAATCTTAAGGATTTCTTACGTACCGTAAGTTTTCCTAATCTGAGGGTCAATCCTACTCGCTTTTCAGGCTCTTTTCCACCCAAAACCACAAAAACACAGAAAAACCCTCCCGCACCGCTCATGGATAAGCGGTACGGGAGGGTTCCCTATCAGGCTAATTCACCCGATCTATTCAGCTCACCCGGCTTTAGTCAGCCAGGTTGTGGAAAGAAACGTTCGTGGGGTGCTCCACGGTACGGGAAACGGTGCAGTCCTTCTGCTCGCTGAGCTGGATCAGACGGTCCACCATCTTCTGTGCCTTGGCGCCCTGCTCGTCCTCGGGGAATCGCACATCAAAGTCCACCTCAACGTCGTCGAGGCGCACCGCGCCGTCTTCGGTCTGCTTCAGCGCCGAGGCGAGAACCTCGAACACCTCCGGGGTGGAGCGGCGGGAGGTACCCGCGTCCACATCCACGGAGGAGCAACCGGCAATAGCGGCGAGTAGCAGCTCGACGGGGGTCAGCAGGCCCTCACCCACACCGAAGTCGAGGGTTGCGCCGTTGGCACCGTAGGCACGGTAGCGCAGGCGGTCGATGCGCTCGATTTTGGTCTGACGGTAGTTTTCGAGTTCGCGGCGTTCCTGCTGGCGCGAGTACACCTTCTTCTGCTCTTCTGCGGTCTGCACGGTGTTGTTCTGCTCAGCGTTGTTCTGTTCAGCCATTGAGGTTCCTTTCGGGTTGTCTGCACGGTCACTAGGTTATTCAGCGCCGCGTTGTTTAGCGTCATTCACTATAAGCGTGTTTCTCATATTTTATTCCCGGACTCTTTTTCTCGACGGCCATCTAAGCGCTCCTATACACTGGAAAACCGCGGCGGAGCTTCGAAGTCCCTCACGCACACAGTAGATTTTTTGAAGAGCACAACATACACAAGGAACTCTTTGATGGCACAGACCCCCGGCGCTGAGCGTCCCGACACTGGGCGTACGAGCACGCAGAGTGATTTCCGCTTGGCTGTTGCCGATTCTTCCGTGGTGATGCTCGGTATCGCTGTGCTGGGTTTGGGTTTGGGTATTATCCTCAACGCGCACGGCCTGCCGATCTGGACTGCGCCGCTGCTATCTGCCCTAGTTTTTGCCGGTTCGGTGGAGTTTTTGATGGTGGGTATGGTCAGCGGTGGCGCGCCCCTAGCGTCGATTGCGTTGACGGTGTTCCTGGTGAATGCGCGCCATCTGGTGTACGGTCTTTCATACCCGTTGCACAATGTGAAGGGTTTCTGGGCTAAGGCTCTGACGATTCACACTCTTTGCGATGAGGCGTTTGCTCTTAACTCCGGCCCTGACCGCAATGAGCGTTCGGGGGTGCGCATTCTGTGGGTGAACGCGCTGATTTACGTGTCGTGGGTTCTGAGCGTAGTCCTCGGGTATGTGCTGGGCGCAAGCTTCCTCAGCAGCCTGAAGGGCGTGGACTTCGTGATGGTAGCCATCTTCACGGTTCTTGCGATGGACGGCTACCGCGCCAACCCGGATCGTGTGGCAGTACTATTTATGGCAATTTCTGCCACGGTAGCCCTAATTTTTGCGCCGTCCTCTTTCCTGGTGATGGCGTTGGGTTCGTATGTGGTGCTACTGTTGGTGCGCTTCCCGGTAGCGAAGCGCCGCAGCACCCTGCCGCATCGTGCTGTGCATGAGGTAGCGGCTGAGGCTGAAACCGCCGCTGCCGCTGATGCTCCCGCTTCCACACAACGGTAAGAACGTTACATATGTGCTCAAAACCCGCTAGGATAGATGAAGAGCACCGCTCTCCCCTCTTTCTATTTCTAGGATTACTAAGATGCCTCCCGCGCGAACCTGCGCGGAGGCTCCCAGAGGTGAAGGTACCCCATGACTCAGATGAAAGACACCGCTAAGGAAACTAGCGACGCAGAACGCTGTGCCGCCCCGGAGTAACACCGCACCGGGAGCGGCACCACCCGAGGTCATGCAGAGATGTAGTCTCTGCCCGGAAGGAATACCCCTCCGCCTCACTATTCGCGGCTTTCATCAACTCACGTACCTACCGCACTACTTAGCGCCTTCTCTATGAGTGGGCTCTCCCTACCCTTTTCTTTCGCGGATGTTTTCGCGGCTTCACCCGCGCGCCTCGTTCAGGGTTCTATCACTCTTTCAGGGTTCTTTCGCTGAGTATGTGCAGAAAGAGATAAACCTCATGAACAGTGAAGTAACCACCGGATATATTCTTGCTGCGGTGTTCGTTGCTGCTGGCATTACTTTTCTGTTGCGACTGCTTCCCTTCGGTCTGAAAAAGGCTCTGGCAGGCTCCGAACTTTTGGATGCGCTCAGCCACTGGATTCCGCTCGGCGCAGTTGCGCTACTTGCCATCTATGCGGTGGCGAAGATTGATTACTCCTCGTTCACTACGGCGGCGCCGTACCTGGCGGGCCTGGTGGTGACCGTGGGTGCGCACCTGTGGCGTAAAAATATGGTGCTGAGCATGGTGGCGGGTACCGTCACCTGCGTTGTGCTGGCTAACTGGGTTTTCTAGGGGGGTCACGATGAGCATCTCTAAGAAGTCTGTTTCTTCCACTACTGTTTCCCCCGCTGTTTCTGCTGATCAGCCCGCACCGCAGCAGGCGAGCCAACCCGCGCCCCATCAGGCTTCTCCCGAGCAGGTGGAGCAGGTCATTGCTTCTGCGCTTCCGCTAACCGGCATGATTCCCGTGGTGGAGGCCCCCGCCTCCCCCGATGCACAAGGCTCTCAGCAACCGCGAGAGAGCGGCTTCGCAGAGGCGATGCGCGTTGCCGGTGTGATTATGCTGGGTTTGTTCTTTGTCGGTATTGGTTTGGGTGTGCTTGTCCACAGCTACCATCTGCCGTTCTGGGTGGCTCCCCTGCTGCCGGTACTGGTGTTTGCCGGTTCGGTAGAGTTCGTGCTGATTGACATGATGTCGAATCATGCGTCACTGTTCTCTATCGCCGTGATGACTCTGCTCATTAATTCCCGCCACCTCATGTACGGTCTGTCGTACCCGATTGAGCGTGTGCGTGGTGGTTTGGCGAAGTTCTACACCGTGTACACCCTCATCGATGAGGCGTATGCACTGAATACGGGCCCGGACCGCCATAAGCTGCGTGGTTCCCGCATCCTGTGGATTCATGCGGGTCTGCACCTGAGCGTCCTAGCGAGCGCTACGCTCGGCTACGTGCTGGGTGCAAGTTTCTTGAGTGAGCTCAAGGGCGTGGATTTTGTGATGACGGCACTCTTTGCGGTGCTCGCCATCGATGCTTATCAGAGCTCAAAGGACCGTACCACCGCAGCTATTGCAGGTGTATCTGCAGTGGTTGGTTTGGTGTTGGCGCCGCAGTCGATGCTACTGATTTCGATGGTGGTGTATATGCTGCTACTTATCTCTCGTTTTGTGGTGGCTAAGCGCCGCGGCACCCTGCCGGAGCATATGCTGGTCGCCGATGAGGAGCCTGTCGAAGCCGACGCTCCCGGTCATCCCGGCGCCTCCGAACACTAAGTCTGGATATAGTAAAGCGCCCCGCCCACCCGAAATACCGGGTGGGCGGGGCGTTATGCTGTCGCCAGCCGCATGTGTGGGTGAACCCATGCGCTGTAGACGTTCAGTATCTGCTGTGCTGTGTACCGCCAGGTAACCCTGACGGAAGTATGTGCGGGTGCCGGGATTGTATCCAGCTCCCGTACCAAGCTTAGCTTACTTGATAGCTGCCAGGGCTGCTTCGTAGTTGGGCTCGTTGGTGGTTTCGGGAACCAGCTCGGTGTAGACAACCTCACCGGCGGGGTTCACGACGACCACGGAGCGTGCCAGCAGACCAGCCAGGGGGCCGTCCACGAGCTTCACGCCGAAGTCCTCACCGAAGGAGGAGCGGAAAGCGGAGGAGGTGACGACGTTTTCAATGCCCTCGGCTGCGCAGAAGCGGCCGATTGCGAAGGGCAGGTCGTTGGAGACGCACAGCACGACGGTGTTCTCCAGGCCTGCAGCCTGCTTGTTGAAAGTGCGGACGCTGGTTGCGCAAACACTGGTGTCGACGGAGGGGAAGATGTTCAGCACCAGGTTCTTACCTGCGAAATCTGCGGAGGAAATCTCGGAGAGATCAGCCGCGAGAACCGAAAATTCGGGCAGCTTTGCGCCGACTGCGGGCAGGTCGCCGTTGGTGTGGATTACGAGTTCGTTCTGTAGAGTTACTTCAGCCATGCCTTCATTGTCCCCCGGATAGGGCGGGTGTGCAAGGGGACACAGGCACTAGCGGGCAGAGTTTCCGCATAGCTGATTTTCTGCTACGTTGCTTCACTTCTTCTGGCCCTGCTGTAGCCGCTGTCTAGCGGTAATCCCGGCCTGTGACTCTACGGTAACGAACGGCACTGACTGCACGCACCGCGTGCTCGCCTCTTTTTCCCTATACTGGACGAGTTCACACTATTCACTTCTTGACCAGCACCGATGCGCGTTGCCGCGCATCTTCAGGAGTATTCATGTCTTCTACTCACCGCCGTTTCACCGGCCGCACCGCTTTGGCTCTACCCGCACTGGGCGCCGCTCTAGCTCTTGTTGTCACTTCCTGCTCGGCAAGCACTGATTCTGCTGTTTCGGGTACCGTAGTGTCTTCTTCTAGCAGCGCTTCTGCATCCGCGAGCGCGACCTCCACTCAGGCACTGTTCCCGACCCCGTCGGCGAGCCCTAGCGCTACCCCGAGCGCATCCGCAAGCGCTACCCCGAGTGCTTCGTCGCCTGCTCCGGTGCCGTCGGTGGTGACGATTACGGTTCATGCTGAGCCGACCGCATCCGAGTCGAAGTCGGATTCCAAGTCTGAGGCTAAGTCTGAGTCTAAGAAGGATTCCACCTGCGCGTCTGATTCTGCATCGACCGTGGTGTCTAAGGCTCTGCGCGAGCTGAAGAATAAGAGCAAGTGGGATCAGTGGACGAACGTTTCGCGCACGTACGAGGGTTACGACCCCTGTGCTGAGCTGTCGTGGATTGACGCGATTCCGGGTTCTTCCCCGTCTGATTGCTGCATCTCCTCGATGGCGCACCACATTCTGCTGTTCCACCGCGGCAAGTTCATTGGTACCGCAACCTATGAGCCGTACTCGTTCTCTCCGGTGATTACCCGTACCTCGGACAGCTCGATTAGCGTGACCTACCGTTACGTGAAGGGCGATGAGAGTTCCGCCAGCGCGAGCGGTCGCACGACTGCTGAGTTCAGCTGGAGCTCTTCGCAGAACAAGGTTGTGATGACCGGTGAGGTTCCGCCGAGCGAATAGCCGGTTCACCTTATAGGCTACGTGTTTGATGCCCAAGAAGTTGGGCATACGAGAAACCCGCCGTCTCGCATATGGTGCATATGTGAGACGGCGGGTTTTCCGTTGCTTAAGGATATGTAGAGTGCCCGAGGGCTAGCTATTTAGGCAACGAACTTCTTGTAACCGAAGTATGCGGCGCCTGCCAGGATAGCGATGAACAGAATCTTCTTCATGATGTACTCCTTTGATTGTTCTGAAGGGCACCCAGTGTTTTACTCCGTCTGGCGACTCACCTGAAGGTGAGGGCAGGCGGGGTGTCATCCGCACGTGGTGCCGTTGCTCCCTATCTTACCTGCTTTTGAACAACGTTTTCTGTTTGACGTGCCAAGTCCGCATTTTAGACAGTCAAACACGCGACGGTTAGCGCACCATTGAGCCGAGGAATACGCCTCTGACAGGCGCATAATGGGAGCATGAGTATTTTTAAGAAGAAAGAGTACAGCGCTGAGCGCTCGGCTACTCGCATGGCTCGTGCCCTCGCTGTAATGGGTGCGCTGCACTTCATCATCCCGGATCCCTTCGACTCGATTGTGCCGAAGTACCTGCCGGGTCCTGCGCACGCGTACACTCACGCGTCGGGTGCGGCCGAGCTGGGCACCGCCGCCCTGCTGGCTAATGACAAGACCCGCCGTGCCGGTGGTCTGCTTGCGGCTCTGCTGTTTGTTGCAGTGTTCCCCGCGAATATTCAGATGGCGCTGGATGCGCGTAACCAGTCCACTCAGCGTAAGGCTATTGCGTACGGTCGTCTGCCCCTGCAGCTGCCGATGATTTGTAGCGCTCTGAAGATTTGGCGTAAGTCGAAGTAGCCAATACATTCATCATTCGATGCGTTCGACACGCATCTCATTAATGAGAAAAGCACCTTAGTGTTTTAGAGATAAAACGTTAAGGTGCTTTTAGCTTAATAAAAGCTCATATAAGCTCTTCTTATATCATATTTACGTATAATTGAAAACAACATACTATCTGCCACAGTGGCAGATATATAAACCCAAGGAGATTACAATGGGTACTTTTATTGGCACCATTATTACCGGCGCAATTATTGGTGCACTTGCACGCTTCTTTATGCGAGGCCGCCAGAACATTTCGATTCTTTGGACCATTATCTGCGGTGCTGTCGGCGCAGCTATCGGTACCTGGGCAGCGACCCAGCTGGGTGTTGCAGACACTAGCGGCATTGACTGGATCCGCTGGATTATCTCAATTATTGCTGCAATGCTGACCATTTCCCTGTACATGGGCTTGACCGGTAAAAAGTAAAGAGATATTTGCTAATTTCTTTTAAAACCTAAGCAATTTTTATAAAGCATAAGGCGGCACCTCCCCTAGCGTGAGCTAGTGCGGGAGGTGCCGCCTTTTCTGCGCCTCGCAGGAGGCGTTTTGTGTATTCTTGGCTTATATCGCCTTGGCTTATGCCTTCTTCACCACGGAGGACTTCAGGTACATCTGGCCTGCGCCGGGGACCTTCGCCTCAATGTCGTGGCCGTTGACAGGGGATTCGAGCAGGCGGATGCCGCGCACCTTGGTGCCTGCCTTGATGTCTGCGCCGCCCTTGACCTTCAGGCCCTTGACGATGGTGACGGAGTCGCCGTCGACGAGCTCGTTACCGACGGAGTCGAGAACCTTGGAGCCTGCTTCTTCTTCGGTTTCGCCGGCTGCGGTGCGTTCCCATTCGTGGCCGCACATGGGGCATGCCCAGAGTTCGCCCATCTCGTAGGTGTAGTTTTCGTTGCATTCGGGGCAGGCGGGTGCTTCGATTTCGTTGAGGTTTTCGCTCATGGTTCCTTCTTCTGTCTGTGCGGATGCGCCGTTCCCCTGCACCTGGTTACCGCAGCGTTGGGCGGTGGTGCTGCGGCGTGTGGGCGCGCGTCAGCAAGGCAGGGGTGCGACGGTGGAGGGTGCGAGGATTCTCGCGTTCGTGCTGACTATACCATTTGGTGGGTTTCAAGCCTACTTTTCTGCATGTCATCTGCGGCTCATCTGAGGTGGAGGGGGAGTTGGGGAAACTAAGAACATAAAATTTGCGTAATATTTGCGAAAATTCGGGTTTTTGCACATTATGCAGAAGATAAAGTGTGTAAAGTATCTAGGGCATTTGTACGTTTATTGAGTGAAAGGCACGACTTCATGAAGCTTTCCGCACGTAACCAGTTCGCTGGCAAGGTTGTTGAGATCACCGAGGGTGCTACCAACGGCATCGTTAAGATTGAGATCGCTCCGGAGGTTGTTATCTCTGCTTCCATCACCAACGAGTCCATCAAGGAGCTGGGCCTGAAGGTTGGCGAGACTGCATACGCAGTGATTAAGGCGTCCAACGTTATGGTTGGTGCTGACCACTAATCCCGGTCGATAAGGCTTACACCCGGGCGGCTGCCTGTTGTGGCGCGCGAGGGCTAATAGAGCGGAGCCCCGCACTGTGTGTACAGTGCGGGGCTCCGTTTTTTATATTTTTATCGCTTAGACGTTGAAGCGGAAATCCACACATTCCCCTCTAACTTCGAACCTTGCAGGCTACGAAGAACTCGACGCACTTGTTGATTACGCAACTAAACGCGGATCACGAGAATGCCCTGGCGGATCCGCCAGGGCATTCTTTCGCGCGACAGTCCAGGCTTACACAGTCTCCAGTCTCGACAACATCGCGTTCTCGAGCCGGTCAATCACGTCGGCTTCTACCCGACTGGCCTCAGCGAACTTCTGCCAACACTCGTAAGCCTCGTGCCCAAGATCCTCGTCCATCGGCGGCAACACGACTTCATTGAGATTGACAGGGTCGACAACGTCAACTACGGACCCAAAGGCGCTCGCCTTTACCTGCCGCTGTACATGGTCAGTCGAAAAACAGAGGTACAGCCAGCCAGGACTGACATTCGCTTTGGGACGAACCCGCATAACGTTGTGGCTTGCCAACCATGCAGCCCGATCATCGGTGATAAGCGCCGGGAGCGAGATACGTTCTTCGGCCCGTCCACGCGCACCGAACACGAGAGTTCCAGCACCCAACTCATACGCCTCGAAGTCGAGGGCACGGGCGGAGATGTATTGAAGGTTGACAGGCTTCATCTGCAACAGGTGTCGCCCCGACATGATCGGACGCCCGTGACCCTCGTCGACGTAGTAGCGCTTGTAGCGGTTCGGCATCGAAGTCTCGGCGATTTCCTGTACCCGCTTCCCACCCAACGCCAATAGGTCCGAGCGAATCTGACCAACAATCGGGTCGTGGACTGCGACATCGAGCCGTGATCTGAGGTCGGTGGCGCGTACGGTCCACCCCTCACGGAGCGGGGTTGACGACGGGATGGGCGGCAGATCTTCTACGAATTCGCGGACGAGCTGTTGGAGTCGGAGTCGTGACCGCTCGCGCGTCTTCACGACTCCACCCATAGTTTCGGCAATATCGTTCACCACCTGTGCGTCGAGGAACGGAACCCGCACGGACGCAAGATCGTCAGCCGAGAGGTGGTCGATTACGTTGCCAGTCTTGCTACGCGTCAGTAGAGCTTGCCCGGTCGGCGTACTAAGGAATGCCAGCACATAGAGGCGGTCAGTCTCGTCCGCGATATGCAACCTCAGCATGTCGTCGCTGACGACGAACTGACTGATGTATTCGTCCGCGTACGCAAGGGGGCCCAGATTCCTGCCGGAGCACGTCTGGAGGATCGTGCCCACCTCTGGCATCAGACTTTCTAGTCCGGCGCTCCCGCTCTTCGACAGCTGGTCTGCTGGCTGAGGGAGATAGTCGAACACATCATACGGTCGCAGATACGGCAGTGACTCCTCACCTTGGGCCGCGTACACGCGACGAGTCCGCGAGGTCGCTCCGACCTGTCCGAGGCCACCGTCGCCACCAACCGTGCGAAGCACGACACCTGAAGCGCCGAGCATCTGCACGCGCTCGTTGGCGAGCACGCCCGGCGAACAGTAATACTTGGCATCGAGGCGACCTTCGGAGAACGCCACCTGCGATCGGACGGGCGCGATAATCACGGTTGAGCCTCCAGCCAACGGCGGTAGGCGTCGGCAACCTCACCGAGCTCATCGTCAACCTGACGCTCAGTGACCTCGATCTGGCGCACAACCTCGGAGCCCGTTACCTGGTCGATCTCGGAAATCGTCTCGATGCGCTTGACCAGAGCGTCCTCACCGTCAGAAGTCCGGCGGTAGATTACGTTGCCCCGCTTGTCGTGTCCGATCTTCTCCGCAACAGCCATAAACACCGGGTAGTCGAGACCGTTGGCCTCGGCCTCATCGACCTCAACATCGTCAAGTCGGCGCATCAGCACCATCGAAGTCTGCGTGTCGTTCTTCGGCTGGAAAAGATCGCGTTGCATGTCAACGACAGCAAGGATCTGAGCGCGCTTCAGAATCCAGCTTCGGATGTAGGCGTTGCCGGGATTGTTGAGGATTCCGTTAGGGATGACCATGGCCATCCGACCAGTCCCGGGCTTAAGCAGCTGTAGCGCCCGCTCGATAAAAAGAATCTCCGGCGGCTGCGACTTCTGCAGGACGCGGCTACCGTGCTTATCGAGCCTGATTGCCCACACGCCATTCTCGTCCTGGTCCCAGACGGCTGCCAAGTCGTACTGGGAAAGAATCTCTTCGTCGTCGATCGGGATCTTCGCACCGAATGGCGGGTTGGACACGATCACGTCGATGGAGGCGAGCGGGATGGACTCACGTAGCATCGACGACCACTTGTGCGGGTTCTCGAGCGTGTTGGCCTGGAACAGGCCGCCGGAGCCGTCGTTGTTCATGACCATGTTCATCTTCGCTGCCCGCACAAGCGCGGGATTCAGGTCGATGCCGAAGACGCACTGGCGGAAGTACTCGTCACGGCGACGGTAGAGCTCCGCCTGCTCGTACTCCGAGCCCCGGGCTGGGTCCACCCACTGGTCCCGCTCAGACTTCTCGATGTAGTCGAGCGCGTGGTTCATGCCTGTGATGAGGAAGCCGCCGGTGCCGCACGAGGGATCGAGGATCCGCTCACCCGGCTGCGGGTCGAGCATCGTGACGGCCATGCGGCAGGCGTTGCGCGGCGTGAAAAACTCACCGCGGTCTCCGCGGAGATTCGAACCGACGATCTCTTCGTAAGCGACGCCCTTGACATCAACGGGCGAGCGCAGGAGGGAGTAACCTTGTAGCTCGGTGACGACGTAGGCCACCACCTCGGGCTTGAGGTCGATGTCAACGTCTCTGGCCTCGAAGATTGTCGGGTACTTCTTGACGACGCGCTGCTCAAAAAGGTCTTGGATACGCTTCTTCGCCGCTGGGGCGACCGTCGAACTACCACGCTCGGAAGGAGTGGCGAAGAAGTTCAGCTTGGGGGCGCGTTCGTCCTCGATTTTTGTGAAGATCAGCTTGAGCAGCTCCCAAAAGGCCTCTGTCTTCTGCTTTCCCTCATGGGCGGCGATGTAGTTATGGCAGCGCCGGAAGGCAAACAACAGGTTGTCGGCAGTGGCGACCTTGAGGTCTTTGCGACTCGGTCTCTGGGCGTCAGCCTCTGTCTGACCGAATCCGGGTATGTCGATAATCTCCTCGAACGTCCAGCCGCCCTTGCTGTCACCGCGCTTGGCAAAGCAGAACCGATCAGTACCGTTCGTCCACATCCCGTACCTGACATTGAGACTGGAAGCCATGTACGACTGTAGCTGGCCGACCCCCTCAGTGCGATGCGTGGGCTTGACGTCGGCCTTCTTGGTCTCGACAAGAATGTAGGCGTTCGCCTGGGTGTGGTCGGAGTCCTTGTTGAATACCACGATGTCCACGCGCTTACGCGAAGATCCAACCCTGATGGTGAACTCCGGGGTGCAATCGCCTGGGGGATACTTGTACTGTCGCACAAGCGCCTTCTCGATGTTCTGCCGGATATACTCCTCCGGGGTGTCCTTGACGAATTTCCCGGTCAGGAAGTCGGCCACCTTTCCTTCAGGGACCGACCCGACGGGCTGAACTGAAGGAGCGGTAACTGGGTGTAGAGCGTTCATCATTACTTCTTCCTCCTAGACGTTAAAGCGGAACTCGACTACGTCGCCGTCCTGCATGATGTAGTCCTTGCCCTCCATACGGACCTTACCGCGAGCCTTCGCCTCCGCCATGGAGCCAGCCTCATCCAGGTCCTTGAACGACACAACCTCAGCCTTAATGAAGCCGCGCTCAAAATCAGAGTGAATCACACCGGCAGCCTGCGGCGCAGTATCACCCTTGTAAATAGTCCAGGCGCGAGCCTCCTTCGGGCCAGCAGTCAGGTAAGTCTGCAGCCCCAGAGTCGAGAAGCCCACGCGAGCCAGCTGGTCCAGGCCGGACTCATCCTGACCGTTCATCTCCAGCATCTCGCGAGCCTCCTCCTCAGACAGCTCCACCAGATCAGCCTCCAGCTTCGCATCCAAGAACACAGCCTCAGCCGGCGCCACCATGTCACGCAGCTCCTGCTGCTTCTCCTCAGACGCCAGAATGCCCTCATCCGCGTTGAACACGTAAATGAACGGCTTAGCAGTCAGCAGGTTCAGCTCCTTCAAGTGAGCCAGCTCCAGCTTCGCGTCCTTCGCACGAGAAATGATGGTGTCACCATCCTCCAGGATCTTCTGCGCAGCCTTATAGGTCTCCAGCTGAGCGGCGTCACCCTTCTTAATCTTCACAGCCTTCTCCAGACGCGGAATAGCGTTCTCCAGAGTCTGCAGGTCAGCCAGAATCAGCTCAGTGTTAATGGTCTCCATATCGGAGGCGGGATCGACCTTGCCGTCCACGTGAATGACGTCCGGGTCATCAAACGCACGCACCACCTGCGCGATAGCGTGCGCCTCACGAATGTTCGCGAGGAACTTGTTACCCAGACCCTCACCCTCAGAAGCGCCCTTCACAATACCCGCAATATCAACGAACGAAACAGTCGCAGGCAGAATACGCTCCGAACCAAAAATCTCAGCCAGACGGTTCAGACGCGCATCCGGCAGGTTCACCACGCCCACGTTCGGGTCAATGGTCGCGAACGGGTAGTTAGCCGCCAGCACAGTGTTGCCGGTCAGAGCGTTGAACAGGGTGGACTTGCCCACGTTAGGCAGGCCAACAATGCCGATAGTTAGAGCCACAAGTTTTCCTTCGAATCATGTACCCCGCCAAACACTCAGGATGCGCCGCGTACGTGATGCGGCGGGTGCGGGCGGGCACAGGGCGAAAATGGTGCCCGCTTCCAAGCGCGACACCGCCAGCCTCAAGAAGAAACGGGTGCGGGGCGCCTGCGGGCATAGACACTACCATTCTACCGTGTTCGCGCAGGAGCCGCCCGTGTTGATGAGAGCAGCGGGTTAGAGCCAGCCGTTCTCCGTGGCGATACGCACCGCATCCTGACGAGTCGACGCACCCGTCTTCGCCATCGCCGCCGACAAATAATTACGCACCGTACCCGCCGACAAAAACAACGCCGACGCAATCTGCTGAGCCGTACCACCCGACGCCGCCTCACGCAGCACCTGCGCCTCACGCTCCGTCAACGGAGAAGCACCCGTCACCAAAGAATCCGCCGCCAACGACGGATCCACCACACGCAACCCCGCATGCACACGACGAATCGCCTCCGCCAACTGGCGAGCCCCCGTATCCTTCACCACGAAACCACTCGCACCAGCCTCCAGGGCGCGGCGCACATAGCCCGGGCGCCCAAAAGTCGTCACAATCAGCGTACGCACCGGCTCACCCGACTCACTCACCGCACCCGCATCACGCAGCGCCGCAGCCGCCTCAATACCATCAGCCAGCAAAGTACCGGGCATCTGCACATCCAACAGCACCACGTCCGGCTTCAGCAGGGCGACAGCACCCAACACCTCATCACCACTACCGACCTGACCCACAATCTGCAGGTCAACCTCCAGACCCAGCAGAGCGGCAAGAGCCTCACGGATGAGCTGCTGATCGTCAGCGAGCAGAACACGAATCATGGGAGCCTCCCAGGGCTGAAGACGGGGTGATAAGGCGGGCGGAACAACCGCGTGAGGTTGTCTACCACCACCATACAGGGGCGGGTAGCTCCCCCGTCCAGGGCGCGGCGACAAGTTCCACAATCTGCAGAACCTACCTACAGCAGTGAGGTGTCACCGTCCATGCTCACACGGATGCGCGTACCCACCCCACCGCCAGGGTTCTCAGCCAGCCACTGCTCGGGTGCCGGCTCAATCACCACGCTACCGCCGGACGCCGCCACGCGCTGAGCCATGCCCGTCAGGCCGTTACCGCGCGCATCGCCCGCACCCACGCCGTTATCGAGGATATCCAGGCCGGTTGCGCTCAGACGCACCCGCGCCGCGTTCGCGCCCGAGTGGCGCACCATGTTCGTGACCGCCTCACGCAGCACCCAAGAGAACAGCTTCGCGTTCACGCCAGCCACCGCGAGCGCGCTCTGAGCATCCGGCAGTTCGGCGCGAATACCGGCAGTCTGCAGGGCACGACCCGCACCCTCAATCTCACCCGAGAAGTCGGGCACACGCAGGCGCGTCACGGTTGAGCGAACCTCCGCCAGGGATGCGCGGGACAGCTGCGCGATCGCCTCCATCTCCGCGCCGGCGCGGGCGGGGTCAATCTCCAGCAGACGCTGCGCCAGCTCAGCTTTGAGGGTGATGACGGTCAGGGAGTGTCCGAGCACGTCGTGCACGTCGCGGGCAATCTCTTCACGTTCCTCAGAGAGCGCCAGGGAGGCACGCGCCACGTCCGCGCGTTCGCCCAGCTCAATCAGGTAGGAGAAGCCCAGCATGCCCACCATCGGTGCACCAATAAAGAGGGCCATACCACCGCGCGCGGTGACATCAAAGCCGATGCTCGCCATAAAAATTAGCCAGCAGGCCAGGGCAATCGTCGCCGCTACACCCAAGCGCAGGCGGTACGGGGCGATTGTGCCAAAAATCCAGAACGCCACAAAGTACATGCTGAACGACAAGAACACCATATACGCCGATTCCAACCGCAGCGCCGTCAGGCCAACCACAGGCAGCGCCATCAGTAGCGTCCAGATGACGCTTCGACGCACCGTGGAGGCGACCGGCACCAGCCACGGCACCGCGTACGCCGAGCAGTTCACCACCGCAAACAGTGCCACCAGCGCCACACCGGCCCAGCGCACCGGCCCCAACTCCGGGGTGGTGAGGAAGCTGTCCAGCGGCATGAGCAGAAACACCAGCCACGGGGCACTAAAGCCCAGCGCCAGCCAGTTCACGTTGCCACGGCGTTCACGGTAGAGGAAGCGGAAGCGGTGCTTGCCCAGGGTGCGCTTCGCGGCGGAGGGTGCCGCCTCGTTCTCTGCGTGGGGGTATTCGTTCACGGCGCGAGCCTGGTCAGTGTTGTGCGGGTGGGTGTGGATTTCGGTCATGGTTCTAGCCTAACGTGCGGGTGCCGCGGGTGCAGATGCCACCGGTGCGGCGGTGTCAGTAGGGGCTGTGTTAGTAGATGCAGTATGAGTGGATACGGCTTCCGCCGCAGCCTCGGAGGTTCGAGGCTGCGGCGGGAAGAAGCGTTTAGCGGCGAGTTGCGCGGCGCATCAGCAGGGCAGAAACACCCAGGAAGATAGCCGCCCACACGACCAGGCTCACTACGGCGTACCAGAGCGGCTCGGTCACGAACCAGTCCTCACCACCCAGAATAATGGTCTGACCTGCGGCGAAGGGGTAGCGGGCAATCTCGGCAGCACCGTACAGCGGGGTGAAGCGGGCGTACTTCAGCAGGTCGGTGCTCAGCGGGGAGAACACGGTACCGAAGAAGCTCATAATCACCAGCAGACCGTTCGCAATGGACACGGCGTTCTCGTTACGAATCAGCAGACCCATCATGATGCCGTAGAAGGCGAACACCAGACCGCACAGCACCGTCAGCGCGCCGGCTGCAAGCTGCTGGTTCACAGGAATCTCAACACCGGTAAACATGCCCACAATGTTCACCGCAATCACCGGCAGCGCAGAAATCACCAGGGCGGTCAGAGCCTTCGCACCCAGGTACTTGCCGGTGGTCAGCGGGGTCAGCGCCAGCTGGCGGTTCCAGCCGCTGGAGAGCTCGGTGACGGTGCTGCCGCTAATCGCCACGGTGTTCTGCACAGCACCGTACAGCGCCATGCCAATCATGACGTAGGCCGCTACGTTGCCGTCGCCCATCTGTTGGGAGGAGTAGTCCTGCATCGCGCCAAAGAGCAGGAAGAAGACAATCGGCAGTGCCACGCCGAAGAAGAAACGGTCGGTCGAGAGAATAGAAGCGCGGATGTCGTAGAGTGCGTAGCGGAGCATGATGTTTTCCTTGAGGTGTGTAGCGGCGGTGTAGCGTTTAGATGATGTGGTGTTTAGGCAGTCTGATGTTTAGGCGTCGGATGCCTTGGAGGCGGCGGCCTGCTCGGTCAGCAGGGTGAAGGACTCGTCCAGGGAGGGCTTGGTGACCTCCAGGTCGCTGATGCTGTAGTTATTCAGCAGAGTGCGCAGTACCTGCTCAATCTCCAGCACGGAGATGCGGTGGCGGTACCCTCCGGACTCTTCGGTCACCTCGACCGGCACATCCAGGTCGGTGATGGGCGCGGGTGCGAGGAAGGAAAGGTGGCGGTGGCCGGTCAGGGCGCGAATCTCATCGGAGGAGCCGTCAGCAATGATGGAGCCGGATTCCATGAGCACGATGCGCTGGGCGAAGTTCTGTGCTTCTTCCAGGTAGTGCGTCGCAAAAAGAATGGTCGTTCCACGTTCTGCGATGGCTTCCATACGCTCCCAGAAGGTGCGGCGCGCATTCACGTCCATGCCGGCGGTCGGCTCGTCCAGAATCAGCAGTTCCGGCGAGTGCATGGTCGCCAGGGCGTAACGCAGACGCTGCTGCTGACCGCCCGAGCACTTGCCGACCTTACGCTTAGCAATATCGGTCAGGTCGGCACCGGCGAGTACCTCATCCACGTCAATGGGCTTGGGGTACAGCGCCGCAATCATCTCGACCGTGGCGCGGATCGTCAGATCCTTGAGCAGGCCACCGGTCTGCTGAACCGCACCGAGCAGACCGGCGCGTGCAGCCTCGGAGGCGTTGCGACCGAAGACGCTCAACTCACCGCCGCTGGGCTGGGTCAGACCAAGAATCATGTCGATGAGGGTGGTCTTACCTGCGCCATTGGGGCCGAGCAGGGCGATGATTTCGCCACGTTTGACGGTCAGGTCAATCGAGTCGACGGCGACCACGGTGCCTGCCGCACGGGTGGTGAAAACCTGGCGGAGGGAGCGGGCAGAAATAACGGTTTCTGCGGTGTTGTGCTTGCTGTTCTGAAGTGCTGCGGTGTTCATGTTTCTATTACACCGCCGGTTTTCGCGCCGCTGCGGTACAGAGTGTCATGACCTGCACATGACAAATGTCATGAGTTGAGGACATGCGAGCATCGCGGTCGGTTACGCAAAGCGGGGGCTCCGTCCTCAAGGCGCCTGTATCAATCGTTGTTGGGGCGCCGCAGAAGGGGAACTCCCCCAGCAGCGGAGGCGGTCACGCGAAGCGGGGGCTCCGTCCTCAAGGCGCCCCAGCGCCGCAGAGGGGGCACTCCCCCGCGTGGCGTGACAGCAAAAGCTGTGCAAATACCCCTACCCGTGCATCCTGCACAGCAGATACAAAAATCCCCGTATCCAATCCCAAACGGGAGAAGATACGGGGATCTATAAGCTCTTGAGCAAGCCTTTAACGAGTGGGCTTAGCGCCGCGGCCACCGAGCTGGCGGCCCACGTTCTCGTCATTCTTCAGAGCGGAACGCAGTTCCTTCGGCAGGGAGAAGAGAATATCTTCCTTCGCGGTCTCGACCTCTTCGATGGTGCTGTAGCCGTACTCGGCGAGCAGAGCCAGCACCTCCTGAACCAGAACCTCGGGCACGGACGCGCCGGAGGTCAGGCCCACGGTTGCTACACCCTCGAACCAGGATTCGTCGACCTGGTGTGCGAAGTCCACACGCTCGGCACGCTTAGCGCCGTATTCGAGTGCTACTTCCTTCAGGCGCACGGAGTTCGAGGAGTTCGCCGAACCGACCACAATCACCAGGTCTGCGCGCGGAGCGATCTCCTTGATAGCGCCCTGGCGGTTGGAGGTTGCGTAGCAGATGTCGTCCGAGGGCGGATCCTGCAGGGACGGGAAACGCTCACGCAGACGCGCCACGGTTTCGAGGGTCTCGTCCACGGACAGGGTGGTCTGAGAAATCCAGACGACCTTTTCCGGGTTGCGGACGGTCACCTGGTCCACCTCGTCGGGCGAGTTCACGATCTGGATGTGCTCGGGCGCCTCACCTGCGGTACCTTCGACCTCTTCGTGGCCGGTGTGACCAATGAGCAGGATGTCGTAGTCCTGCTTGGCGAAGCGCACAGCTTCGCGGTGCACCTTGTTCACCAGGGGGCAGGTCGCGTCAATGGTGTTCAGCGAGCGCTCACCGGCAGCCGAAACCACTGCGGGGGACACTCCGTGCGCGGAGAACACGGTCACGGAACCTTCGGGTACTTCGTCCACTTCATCAACGAAGATTGCGCCCTGCTTTTCCAGGGTCTCCACCACGTGGCGGTTGTGAACAATCTGCTTGCGCACGTAGACGGGCGCGCCGTAGTGTTCCAGCGCCTTCTCGACAGCAATCACGGCACGGTCAACGCCGGCGCAGTAACCGCGCGGGGTGGCGAGCAGGACCTTCTTCTCGCCGTTGACGGGTGCGGCGGCTTCAACGTCGGCGCGGCTGCGGCGCTCGCGGGGTACGGGCGGCAGGCCCAGGGCAATAGTTTCAGTGGACATGGTTACTATCCTACGTTGTTCGGACTTTTAGTGTGTGATGACTGTGGCACCGCTCGCAGAGCTACGTCCCAGGGCGATGAGGCGAATCAGAATACCGATCAGCAGGGCGAGAATCGCCATGACCAGCCCGTAGCTTGCCGCCGCCTGCAAGTGCCCGGTCAGTGACGGTGCAAGCTGGTTCCATACCCCGGTAATCAGCGCCGTTCCGGCGGTGCTGTGGCTGGTAATTCCCAGGGATTCAGGGGTTTGGCCGCCGAACCAGGCTGCCGCGCCCCAGCCCAGCAGGGCGTAGAGCAGAGCCGTGAACACCGGCACCAGGATGCGGTGCCTGGGTGCCAGCAGCGTAGCCAGCAGCAGGCTCAGCACCGAAATGATGGTCAGCGGCATGGTGGACTTGCCCAGCGCGGCGGCACGGTTAATGCCTGCGTGCAGGAACCACTCCTGCTGCTCCTGTTGTCCCTGCTGACTGTTGCCGTCCTTCACCCGGTCAATGTTGAGGGTTTCAGGGCCGAGCTTGGTCAGGTCAGGGTCGAAGGAGCCGATAGAGCCGACCTTCGCGTCCAGCGCACGGTAGAAGGGGGTGAGCACAATGACGGCGGGGCCGTCCTGGTGTTCAAGGTTGTAGCGGCGAGTTTCCTCGGCTATTTCCTTCCAGAGGCTTCGATATTCTTCAGTTTTTGACAGCTCAGCCGCGGAACGGTTGAGCATGGAACGTATGCCGTCTTGTGTCGGCTTTACAAGAATGGAGTATAAGCCGCTTTGTTTGGTGCCGTCGAGGAAGGTTGTCATAGCCTCCGACTTCATGAGGTCTTCGACTGCGCCGTCCGCGATGCGCGAGGCGAGCTGCGAATCCTCCGCCAGGTTGGAGGAAATCTGCGAGAAACCGCGCTCTGACATGAGCTTGGAGTTCACCCAGGCACCCGCGGTTGCACCCAGACCGGTCACCAGGGCCAGGGCGCACAGCACAACGGTCAGGAACCTCCGCAAACCTGCCGCAAAAGGAGGCTCGGGGGCGGCATGCAGTTCAGCCTTGGTGGAGGCTGCGGCGTGGCCGAGCGTGCGCGTGGGCTGTAGCAGAGTGGTGTCTTCATCCGCCGTATAGTAGCCGTCCGTGCGGGTAATCCGAGTATCGACGACTCGGGTCGCGTCCGCCGGGTAGTTTTGCGCGCCAGTACCCGCCGCTGACGAAGCCGCGGCGGTGTTGAGGGCGTTGTTCTGATGTGCTGACTGATCGGGTGAGCGCATGAGCCTAGGGTACCCGCTCACAGTGTTCAAAGCCGATTCAGACCCGCAGAATGCGCCAGAAGCTAAGTTCTGCCTGCACTGCGTGCAAGCTACCCGAGTCGCCAGGCTGACCTGTGCGCAGGCGCATAACCGACCAATCAGGGACAATAGAGATTATGAACTTCTACAACCCCTCCGCAGCGCAGCCGGCACCCGCGCTGGTGGTGCCGCCCGTGCACGAGCGGCAGCTTCCCGGGAAGTCTCAGGAAACCACCGCCACCAACCCCTGGCCCCTCGCCCTGCTCGCGCAGAACCTCAAAAACTACGTAGACAAGGTTCCCGAGCTCTGGGTGGAGGCGCAAGTCGCCTCCCTCAACGGCCGCGGTGGCAACGTCTTCATGGAGCTCAAAGACCTCAACGAAGACTTCTCCTTCACCCTCGCGCTCTTCGGGCGTGCCGGTAGCGGCCTGGCGGCTGATGTGACCGTAGGCGCTCGCATCGTCACCCGCGCCAAGCCGAGCCTGTGGAAGAACGGCAAGCTCTCCCTCATCGGCAAGGAAGTGTACGCGGTCGGCACCGGCAACCTGCACGAGCAGCTGCAGCGTCTACGTGAAGCTCTCGCCGCTGAGGGGCTGTTCTCTGACGCGCGGAAGAAGCCGCTGCCCATGCTGCCGAATCGTGTGGGTCTGATTACCGGTCGCGATTCTGACGCGGAGAAGGACGTTATCCGCAACGCCTCCCTGCGCTGGCCCGGCGTGGTCTTCGAGGTGCGCAATACCCGCGTGCAGGGTGAAGGCGCGGCGGCTGAGGTCATTGCCGCGCTCGCCGAACTGGACGCCCACCCGGAGGTGGACGTCATCGTCATCGCCCGAGGCGGCGGCTCCTTCGAAGACCTGCTGCCCTTCTCTGAGGAGGCGCTCATCCGCGCCGTCGCGGCGGCGGCCACCCCGGTAGTCTCGGCAATCGGTCACGAGGCAGACTCCCCCATCCTCGATGCGGTTGCCGATCTGCGCGCCTCCACCCCCACCGATGCGGGTAAGCGCATCGTGCCCGATATTTCGGAGGAAACCGCCCGCATCACCGAGGCCCGCGCCCGCCTGGACCGCGCGGTACTCGGCTACGTGGGCATGCAGATGAACTACATTGCCCAGCTGCGAAGCCGCCCGGTGCTCACCCACCCGGAGTCCTCCCTGCTCATGCGTGTGGAGGAGCTGAGCCAGCTACGCGAGCGCGCTCACCGTTCGGTGCAGCACCGCTTGGAGCGTGAGTCGGCGACTCTGTCGCATACGTTGGCGCGGGTGCGTTCGCTCTCGCCTGCGCAGACGCTCAACCGCGGCTACTCCATCGTTCAGGATGCCGCGGGCGCTATTGTGCGTGACGCTTCGGGGCTGAGCGAGGGCGAGCAGATTACGGTGCGTGCGGCGACCGGTTCGGCGCAGGCGGCCGTGACTTCTACGGATCCCTCAAACATCTCCTAAACCTCGATACCCCTACGTTTTACCCCTAGTTTTTACCCCTGAAAGGTTCCTCAATGAGCGAGAACATTAGCTTCAACAGCGCCGAGCTGGGCGCACCCGTCGAAACCCTCGGCTACGAGCAGGCGCGTGCCGAGCTGGAGCAGGTCGTGCGCCAGCTGGAGTCCGGCGCCAGTGATTTGGAGACCTCCATCGCCCTGTGGGAGCGTGGCGAGGCGCTTGCCGCCCGCTGCGAGGCGTGGCTGCAGGGCGCGCAGGAGCGCCTGAACGCGGCACGCGGCGCACAGGCTGGTCAGGAGAACCTGGCAAACTAAAGCCGCTTCCAGCACCCGCTCTGGCACATCCGCCAGCCGTCAAACAAAAATAGCCTGCCCCGCAGCTCATCAGAACTGCGGGGCAGGCTATTTCTGTCTATATGTAGCAGAGGCGGGAAGGCTAGTGCTTCTGCTTGTAGTCAGCCATGAAGTTACCCAGGCGCTCCAGGGCACTGGTGAGGGTCTGCGTATCGGGCAGGAACACCAGGCGGAAGTGGTCCGGGTCCTTCCAGTTGAACGCGCGGCCGTGGCTGAAGAGAATCTTCTGGCTCTTGAGCAGGTCCAGAGCGAACTGCTCGTCGTCGGTAATGTCGAAGCGCTCAACATCAATCTTCGGGAACAGGTACAGAGCGCCGTCCGCGCTGGTGCAGCTGATGCCGTCAATCTCGTTGAGCATCTTGTGCGCCAGGGTGCGCTGCTCGTACAGGCGGCCGCCGGGAACAATCAGCTCGTTAATGGACTGGTAGCCGCCGAGCGCGGTCTGGATGGCGTGCTGTGCCGGAACGTTGGCGCACAGGCGCATGGAGGCGAGCAGGTGAATGCCTTCCAGGTAGCTGGAAGCGTCCTTCTTCGGGCCGGTGATAGCGACCCAACCCGCACGGTAACCGCAGACGCGGTATGCCTTGGACAGGCCGGAGAAGGTCAGGCAGAGCACGTCGTCGCCGGTGAGGGTCGCCATGTTGATGGCCTCTGCGCCATCGTAGGTAATCTTTTCGTAAATCTCATCAGAGAACACGACCAGACCGTGTTCGCGTGCCACATCCACAATCTGCTTAAGCACGGAACGCGGGTAGACGGCACCGGTGGGGTTGTTCGGGTTAATAACCACGATTCCCTTGGTGCGCTCGGTAATCTTCGACTTAATGTCTTCGATGTCCGGGTACCAGTTGTTTTCCTCATCGCAGAGGTAGTGCACGGGCTTGCCGCCGACCAGCGCGGTGGCTGCGGTCCACAGCGGGTAGTCGGGCATGGGGACCAGGATTTCGTCGCCGGTCTCGCACAGTGCCTGCAGGGTCATCGGGATCAGCTCAGACACACCGTTACCCAAGTAGATAGATTCGGTGTCGAGGTTCATGATGCCGCGGTTCTGGTAGTGGTGCACAATGGCGGTACGTGCCGAGTAGAGGCCGCGGGAGTCAGAGTAGCCCTGAGTTTCGGGCAGGTGACGAATGATATCCATCATGATGGCATCCGGCGCCTCAAAGCCGAAGGGTGCGGGGTTACCAATGTTCAGCTTGAGGATGCGGTGGCCCATCGCTTCCATGCGATTGGCTTCATCCAGAATGGGGCCGCGGATGTCGTACAGGACGTTGCTCAACTTTGAGGACTGACGGTACTTCGTCATGATGATTTACTTTCTAGGGTGATCCAAAATGAATTGTGCTGCGTCATCATCTGCGATGGGGTTGGAACCGCTAGTCAGACGCAACAGGAACGAGAGGTTACCCGTGTCTAATGTAGATGATACGCGGTTAATTGCCGTACGGGCGCTATCTGGCAGGGTACGGCGAATAATGGGCACCAGTTGCTGCTGCAAAAGCGCCGTCGAGGGGTCTTCCAGGGTGACCAGGCGATTCTCTTCAATCGCGGAGTCGCTGCTGTGTAGCAGGGTCACCTGCACGGTGTCTGCGGTGAGGGCGTTGACGCGCTCGGCGGGGTCGTCCTGAATCTTCGGGTCGTGCACACGGTAACGGTAGAGGCTACGCAAAGAATCCACGCCGTAGGTGCCGCTGGAGTACCCGGTCGGGATGGAGAACGCCAGGGAAGACTGCACCTCACGCAGGTTCGCGAGGGAGTTGAGCTTGTGGCGGGCACTCACGGCGCGGGTAGTGACCAGCACATCCTTGTTGGTGGCGCTAGCACCGTTGAGAAGCATGAGCTCTTCGGGCAGGATGCGCGAGATGGCGTTGGTCATGTCGGTGGTGCTCATGGCGCGCAGGTTGATGGGGTCTGCGGAGCGGGTGGAGCTTGCGGTGGGGCTTGCGGTACCGTCCGTAGCATGCGCGGAGGCGGTGC
The DNA here is from genome assembly GCF_001813565.1 of Rothia sp. HMSC068E02. NCBI lineage: Bacteria > Bacillati > Actinomycetota > Actinomycetes > Micrococcales > Micrococcaceae > Rothia > Rothia sp. HMSC068E02. The sequence continues at coordinate 279,282 of NZ_KV812882.1, read as the reverse complement.
TCTCCTCCGCGGTGGGGGTAGCTGCCGGGGGCAGGGTCACGCCTGCCGCTTGAGCGGAGGCGCTCACGGAGGCGGCGATGCGTTCGTTATGGGCGGCGGCGGGGCTGATTTTGCCGTCGTCGGTCAGGTAGAGCAGTAGGTCGCCGCTGTAGTCGATGACCAGGTCCAACGCTTCAGGGGCGGCGGCAGTGGTGCTACCGGTTTCCTCATCGTCGGGCAGAGTAGCGGTAGGGGTGGCGGAGTTAGCCGAAGGAACCATGAGCCCGCGCAGGGCGGTAGCGCGGCTGTTGTCGGTGTCAACAAGTTCAACGGAGTAGCCAATCTGTCGCAGGGCGCGCGCGTACACGTGCGCTACGGCGCGCATTTCACGCAGAGCACCGTAGCCGATGCGCAGAGTGCCGTAGCTGGACGCGGAAGGGTCCACCTGCGGGGTTGCGTCATTATTCCCGCAAGCGACAAGTAGCGGCATGAGCGCCAGGGAGGTGAGCGCCGCACGGCGGGTGAGGATCAGTCGGTTCATTAGGGAAGCTTCCGTGCGTTTTCGTCGGCAAGAAATTCGCGGTATTCGCGTGCCCAGCTGGCGGCGTTGGAGTAGCCCATCATGGAGGCGACCTCGTCGATGAGGGTGCCGTAGCGGATGGTGTCCAGCTCAGCGATGGGTACCCAGCGTGCCGTGTCGGAGGAGCCGTTGATTTCGTGGCGCAGTTCGCCGGTGACAATGTGGGCACGGAAAACCACCCGCAGGGCGCAGAAGGGTAGCGCTTGCGGGTCTTTCTGGGTGGAACGCACGGGGAAGTGTCCGGCGTGCACGCCCAGAATGTCTTCAATGGCGACGCTGTAGCCGGTCTCTTCGAGGGTCTCTCGCAGCGCGGTTTCGTCGGCCTGTTCGCCGGGTTCCATGCCGCCGCCGGGCAGGGACCAGAGGGGGCTGAGTGCGCGGTCTTCGGGCACCCAGCGGGTCATGAGCAGCTTGCCCTGCTCAATGATCACTGCGTAGGCTGCGGGTCGGGTTTCCATTGCTAATGCCATGGTTTGATTTTACCGTCTATCGTTCGTTAGCGTTTCTTGCCGCGGCGTGCGTTGGCGGCTTTGGCGGTCTGCCGGGAGTGCTGGCGCGCGTTGCCGTTTTTCTTGGCGTTGGCGCGCTTTTTATCGCGTGCTTCGCGGCGGGCGTTGGCGGCTCGTGCCTTCGCTTTTTCCTTTGCTTTTTCAGCGGCGATACGTTCGGCGCGTGCCTGTCGGGTTTCGCTACCGCGCTCGCTGGTTGCGGTGCGGCCACGCACAATACCGATGAAGTCCTGCAGGAGCGCCTCGAGCTCTTCGCTGCGCGGCTCGCCCTTGGGGGCACGCGGCCAAACCAGGTGCACCGGGTAGAGGTCCAGGCCCGCAACGGGGCGGTAGGTGAGGTCCTTGCGGTGGTAGAAACGCGCAATGGACATGGGCACAATGTACAGGCCCACACCGGCGGCAACCAGCTCGATGGTTTCCTTATCGGTCAGGCCTTCGGGCACGATGCGCCCGGCACTCTCACGCCATGCGCGGGAGACTTCCTCATAGGCGGGAATATCGGAGGCGGGCTGCAGCAGGAACTCTTCGGCAAGCTCCTCCACGGGCACCTCATCAAGTACGGTGAGCACATGGTCCACCGGCAGAATGACCACGGGCAGCTCCTCGTAGAGGCGGATGCTGTGGTACTTTTCGCCGTCAGTGCTTGCCGGTTCGCGGTCGGGGCGCACAATGCTCATGTGCGCGAAGGGGTTCTCGGGTACGTCCTTACGCTCAATGGGGGCGTGCTCGGTAGCCTCAGCGCTAACCTCGGCGGGCGCCTCGGAGGCAGTTTCTTCCGCGGAGTTGAGGGCAGGGTCAATCAGGCACAGGTCCTGATGCAGGGAGTCCAGGCCGCGCGCCTCACGCACGGGCACCTCCGCCAGCTGCACGCGGTCACCGAAACGCTCATGCCAGCGGTTGAACCACTTACCGGGCATAATAGCCGGCACGTAGCTAACACGTAGCACGGAGCGCTGCAGCACGGGGACGGGCAGAGCCTCCGGGGTCTGGATCATTGCCAGCTGCTCGGGATGCAGGTACACGCGGGTGGGAGCCTCGGTGGCCGCTTCGCTTTCTACCTGGTCGGTAGCGTTTTCGGGCGCGCTCTGCTCGGGGTCGATTGCGGTGAGGGCAGGGTCGTTGACGGGCTGCTCTTCGGGGGTGCCTGCGGTGGAGGATGCGGATGAACTCATCCCTCCACGCTAGCACATCTTGGGCCGGGGCATTGGGGTCAGGTGAGCGGCCTCAACCCGGCGAGATAGTGCACCTATCCCCCGCTGAAGGTAGGACTAGTTCTCGGCGATGTTATCCGCAGTGTTCTCAACGGTTTCGCGGTTAATGCGGCGTTCGCGCAGCTGAGCCACAATGACCATCACCGTAATAACAATGGCAAGGGCGAGGGGGAACATCCACGGCTCCAGGCCGAGCGCGGCAAGAATCGCGAAGCCAATGGTGGTGTAGATGCACGCCCATATGAAGGTTCCGAGCAACATCGCGGGAACCCAGCGGCGCAGCGGCATTTTCGTGAAACCGGTCGTGATGATGACCGCGGTTTGCAGGCCCACGGTGAGAAAGCAGAGGGGCACGGCAATAACGCCCCACCGGTTAATCAAGCGGCGCGCTTTACGGTAGAGCGGGCTGTCCATGGCTTTGCGGATGCGGTCGAGGCGGGCGCCCCCTTCAGCAGCGAGCGCGCCAAGAGCGTACACGATGCTGGTGCGGACGATTCCGACCACCCACATGAAAGCTAGGGCAACCTCAATCGGGAGTGCGTCAAACCAATCTTTCACCCGGCTATTCTCTCATGAGTGGGCGATATTGACATGTTTGAAGGTTTTTTGAGGCTTCTTATTCGACTTTTGGAGGGGTCAGAAAATTTTTTTAAATTTTTTCAGCCGGGGTTTTTGCCCCTTGTTGCCTGTAATGGCGCGGATTTCACTTAGGTAAACCTTAGTTTATTGACAGGGTGTCGCTATTTTCGGCTTGTCACCCGCACGGGAATTAGGATATATTTTTATTACCGAATAGGGCAGGCCTTGTGGGAAGGCCTTCCTAATCGGTCTAGAAGACTTTCTTCCTGTGTGTGATGCTAGAAAAGGAACCCCATGGACGGGGTTCCTTTTCTTTTTAACTTCTTCCCAATCATCCCCAGGCATACAAAACCCCGACAGTGTGAACTGTCGGGGTTTTATGCGTGACTGGAGCAAAGTCTACTTCTTACCCTGGTTCTTGTCCTGGCGGTGCAGAGCACTCAGCGGCTTGGGCAACTGAACCGGGTTCCAGGTGTTGCTCACCGCCTCAAAGGAGGAGCCGGCACCGGGGTGACGGTTCGTCGAACGAACACCGCCGGTCGCAGTAGCGCCGGTCGAAAGAGTCGGGTCGTTCAGCGAGGCGATATCCAGCGCGTCGAACTCGGAATCATCCAGGACATCCGGCAAAGGAATCTCTTCGGGAATCGGCTGAGCGGGAGCCTGAGTAGCAGGTGCCGCAGGTGCCTGGCGGACGGGCGAACCGTCGCGCAGAGCCTGGCGAGCCACCGGCTGATCCGGGTGAATAGCCGACTGCTGTGCGGGAGCTGCTACCGGCTGTACAGGTGCCTGAGCGGGAGCCTGCTGAACCTGAGTAGGCTGAACAGGCTGAGCAGACTGAGGCGCTACCGACTGGGCAGCAGGTGCCGGCCGAGCGGGAACCACAGGTGCCTGAGCGGGCTGCTGCTGTGCCGGCTGGGGCTGCCCCGCGGTGCGAGGCGAGGCGAAGGAAGCAGCGGAGCCGCTCTCCTGGTCGAAGAGTACGCTACCGCGGCGAATCGGCTGGAAACGGCTCGGTCGCTGCTGACGACGCTCCTGACGGTGTGCGACGGGCGCCTCCGCCGCGCGGGCAGAACGGGCAGGTACGGCACGAGAAGAATGAGCAGGTGCCGCAGCAGGCGCTTCCGCACGAGGAGCCGCCTCGGGAGCCTCATCGGAGGACTCCACCGCGATGTGCGCGCGGCTCGAGCGTGCCGCCTCGCGGTTCACACCGTGTATAGACTTGCGGGTAGTAGCCTCACGGGTGGCAGGGCGAGCATGATGTGCAGGCTCTTCAGCAACTTCAGGCTCCACACCCTCAGCCGCCGAGTCCTCTACAGGCTCAGAAGCATCATCGCCGGCTTCTTCATGTTCATCGGACTCTTCGTAGGCTTCGTCCTCAGCTTCGTCATCCTCATCATCTTCTGCCTTAGCTTGGCGTGCATCGCGGCTCGCCTTGACCTGGTTAGCAACAGACTCCAGCAGACCAAAACGGCTCACAGCCCATGCACCGCCGGCAAGAATCAGCAAGAGAACAGCCCAGCCCCACGCCAGCACACCAAAGAGCGCCAGAAGACCGGTAACCAGGGCAAGAACACCCAGACCGGCAGCAACCAGCAGGGCAATACCGCTCGGGCTCGAAGTATCAAAGTAGGACAGAGGCGAGGGCTTCGACTCCTCCACCACCGGAATCTCATCCGTGTAAGGGGCAGTCGGGGAAGATTCGCGAATCTGCGAAATAGAAGCCGTATCGGGCGCAGGCTGGGCGGATTCCTCCACCGTGTGGGAGGAACGGGAAGAAGCCTGCGGAAGAGCAGAAGACGGCAGAGAAGTACCCGGTGCCACCGCGTGATCGGAGGACTGGTATGCCTCCGACTCGTTCAGCAACACACCGGCGGAGGCGAGAATATCCTCCGCGGTACGCTCAGCACTAATCAGGGGACGTTCAGGCTCCATGACAGGGCCAGCGGGCGCGCGACGCAGGCTCCTGGGCACAAACCACAGCAGCAAAATCACGGTCAGAATTACCAACACGCCGGAGGTGTTCAAAAGCGTCATATTCAGGTCGCCCTCTATCGTCCCTTTATCCCTAGACTTTAATCATACCCTTATATTCCCAATGCTTTCCATAAGCGGCAAGAATCGGGCTGGATATGCACATATACCCCTGAAGGAATATGCACACTACAACGTCGTCGCGTCCCTGCACAAGGCACACCCTGGGCCCTCGCCCAGTAGCACCCCAAGCACATAATAGACACATACGACGCAAAGGAAGGCGCCCTCCCTTGGGGCTAAAACGCCCCACCGGAAAGAACGCCTTCCTCAGCGTGGTTGGTATTTATCGGTTGCCCTCTTTAGAGAGCGGGTGCAGAGTAATTAGCAGTTCTCTGCAACAAAGTCCTTCAGCCATGCGCGCAGGTCGTCACCGAACTCGGGACGCTCAGCAGCAAGAATAACGTTTGCCTTCAGGTAAGACAGCTTGTCACCGGTGTCGAAACGGCGGCCGGAGAAGACCACACCGTAGACGCCTTCGCCTTCACCCTCGCCCTGAGCCAGGGTCTGCAGAGCGTCGGTCAGCTGAATCTCGCCGCCGCGGCCCGGAGCGGTGTTCTCCAGAACCTCGAAGACCTTCGAGCTCAGAACGTAACGGCCAATCACAGCGTAGTTCGAGGGAGCCTCATCAGCAGCAGGCTTCTCAACCAGGCCGGTGATCTTCACGAAACCGTCTTCGCCCTCAACAGCCTCAATAGCAGCTGCGCCGTAAGCGGAAATAGCCTCGCGAGGAACCTCCATCAGGGCAACGACGGAGCCGCCGGTGCGCTCCTGAACCTCCACCATGCGGGAGAGCAGGTCTTCCTTCTCGTCAATCAGGTCATCGCCGAGCAGAACAGCGAATGCCTCGTCACCAACGTGGCGCTTTGCGCGCAGAACAGCGTGCCCCAGGCCCTTGGGGTCACCCTGACGCACGTAGTGCAGGTCGCCACCGAGCTCATTGGTCTCAACAACAGATGCTAGCAGGGCGTCCTTACCCTGCTCAGCGAGCTGCTGCTCCAGAACGGGAACGCGGTCGAAGTGATCCTCGAGAGCACGCTTGTTACGGCCGGTAATCATCAGAACGTCGTTCAGACCGGCACGGATTGCTTCCTCCACCACGTACTGAATCGCGGGGCGATCAACGACGGGGAGCATTTCCTTGGGGGTTGCCTTCGTTGCGGGCAGGAATCGGGTGCCCAGACCAGCAGCAGGAATAACTGCCTTAGTAACAGACTTAATTTCAGTAGCCATGCCACAAGAATACCCTAAGTTGTAAAGTACTTAAGGCGATTTATCGCGACTATGACATGAAAAAATCTTCAACGTGACTAACTGCATATCCGCGCAAGTACATTCTTCGACGTGCAAAGAAAATGCGCCCCGCAGAACTCAGCGCTATTTTTCTCAAACCCTATACTAAAAAGTGGAATCTACAGCCCCGGCAGAATCGGGTATTTTCGTAGCCTACAAGGATGTTTTCGTCCTTACTCGCGGATACCTCTCAGCCCGGGAATAACACATCTCCCTTCCCTCTACGGGACGCTCCCCCTTCACCCGCAACCCGCAACGACGATGGGACACACCATGCACCTCAACACCGCACCCGCCGCCAGCAACTCCGACGCCGGCGCCAGCGCAGACGATATCTCCCTGGATAAAGACATTCTCCGCTCCCAGATCCGCCCGCGCCGCCTCACCGCGCGCAGCCACCGCGGCGAACGCGGTCAGCAGCAGATGCAGGAGCTCTTCACCGCCCACATCCTCGAGGCGGTCGCGCAGCGGCTCCACTCCCCCGGCACCATTGCGGCGTACCTGCCCACCAAGTCCGAGCCGCCCATCATCGAAGCACTAACCCGCCTGCACAAGGACGGACACCGCATCCTCGTGCCCGTCGTACGCCCCGGTCGCAAACTCGCCTGGGTGCACTGGGATCCTGCCGTCGAGCATCCGCTCAGCCCCATGGGCATCCCGGAACCCGAAGGCGAAGAACAGGACGAACGCGCCTTCGTCGACGCCGACCTGCGCCTCATCCCCGCACTCGCCTTTGATGCCGGCGGGCACCGCCTCGGTCAGGGAGGCGGCTACTACGACCGCATTATTCCCCTGCTCAGCGCACAACAGCTGGAGGAGCAGAGCATCGGTATCGTCTTCAGCGACGAAATCTACGAGGCTGTCCCCTACGACCAGTGGGACGCTATTCTGCCGGTGATTCTCACCGAGCGGGGTATTTTCCACGCTCACCAGCAGGGCTAAAAGCACCCGACTCCCCATGCCCGGTTCGCTTTTGATTGACACCCCGAATCTTTATGCAAAACGCAAAGATATGCAGGAACACACCAACAAAATCACTCACGAAAAAGGCGAAAAGAAACAGAAATGGCTATTTGAGAAGAACACGCAAATAGCTCCCCACCTTTCAAAAGCGGTACACTCAAACCACGTTAATAAACCATCCCAGCGAAAACGGATACAGAAGGACAAAATGCCGGTCTACGTTTACCAGTGCAAGAATTGCAACCACGTCTTTGAACAGCGCCAGTCCTTTAGCGACGATGCACTGCGCGTCTGCCCGCAGTGCGGCGAAGAAACCCTACGCAAGCGCTACAACACCGTCGGCGTGACCTTCAAGGGCTCCGGCTTCTACAGCACCGACAAGGGAAACTCCTAAACGGGAGATTCACACTAGCCAAAACGAGGGGCGGGGCAACACAGGTTGCCCCGCCCCTCGGCGTTTAAGAAGCACTCCCGACTCGGATGCGCTACACGATATTGTTACCCCAATGCGGAGGACGCTGCTGACGCATCCATTCCAGACGCTCACGCTCCTCCGGGGTCAGCGGCTGCGCAGAAGTAGCCGTTCTCTGAGAACCCGCCTTCTGGGAGTTCTGGTTTTTCTGGGAGTTCTGGCGCTGAGCATCAGCTTTCTTCGCGGAAGCCCCCGCGGCAGAGGAAGTACCCGAAGCCACAACCGGAGGCGTAGTCACGCCCACCAGCAGAGGCTCAGCCCCGCTCACCGAGCCGCCGCCGCTCACACGACGGTGCCCACGGCGTGGCTTCGGCGTTGACGAATAGCTAGCCACGAGCCTCAGCGTCCTCATCCATATCCAGGTAGTGCAGCACGCGCGCCACCACGGCGTCCGGATCAGCAAATACTTCCAGGGTGCCCAGCGTAATGTAGTTCCAGCCCGTGCGGCTCAGACGCTCCGGCACCAGGCGGGTACGCTCACGCACCGAAGCACGCGCGTAATTCTGCTCGCCATCAGAGCACGCCACCAGCGGCATAGCCGCCGGAACACTCGGGTTCGAAGAGACCACGGGAGCCACACCCAGCGCGGGAACCGGCTCAGCCGCCAGCTTCTCCGGGGCGTGCGCAATCAGAGCGATATCGCCCTCACCGCGGGTCACACGCACACCGCGAGCCTGCAGACGCGCCACCAAATCGTTCAAAAGCCAGTCGCCCAAATCCGGGGTGTCCGCGTCGTCGGCGGCCAAGAACGCGTTACGCGGCAGGGTCTCCGGCACGCGCTGTGCCTTCGCTTCCACCTCTTCACGCGCCTGACGTTCCGCGTGTTCACGCAGCAGGTGGTAGAAATCCACCGCGCCATGATGCAGCTTCTGCGGGTCCAGCTCGGAGGGGTCAATGCACGAGACAATGCGCAGGGCACGGCGTGCACGAGTCAACGCCACCACAAAGCCCTGGCGGCCATGCTCAGCAGACAGCTGACCCAAATCGTAGGACGCCTGACCCAGGCGGGCACGACCCACACCCAGGGAGAAAATCACGGTATCGCGTTCAAGGGTCTCGGCGCGGGTCAGGTCGACCACGCGGAAAGACTCCTCACCGGCGGCGAAGAACGGCGCCAGCTGCGGGTACAGGCTCAGGGCGTGACGCACCGACTCAGCCACACGCTGAGCGTGCTTCGGGCTAGCCGTCACCACCGCCAGCGAACGGTCTGGGGTACGGTAGGCGTGCTCCAGTACCAGGTTCGTCACGCGCTCCACCTCAACACCGGGCGAATCCAGGTTCGCGTTATCGCTCACTTTACCGCGAGTATCAATGTACTCAACGGTCAGCAAACCGGCGGGCTGGGCGGAGGCGCGGCTCACCGGAGCCGCATGCAGCTGCGAACCGTAGAACTCACGGTTCAGGTAGTCCAGAATCACCGGGTCCATGCTACGGTGCAGCATCGCCAGGGTGCGGTTGGGCAGTACGGTAGCGAGCACGTCGAAGGTGCTGTCCAGCTGCTCACCTGCCGGTTCCGGCGCCCCAAAGGTCGGGGCGGACACGATGAACGGCGAGGGGTAACCCGAATGCGGGTCGCCCAGGGCAATCACCTGGTCGGCGCGAGTAATCGCGGGCAGGTTCGCTGCCAGCGGGGTCGACTCGGAGTCCAGCAGCAGCACCGTATCAAAACGCATGGAGGCGGGAACCTTACGCGCCAGGGCGAAGGGGCTCGCAGTCCACAGCGGCAGCAGGGTACGTGCCATCACCGGGGCGTGAGTCAGCAGCTCCTCGAGCACAAACTCGTAGCCGCGCAGCTGGCTCTTCAGGTACGCCGCCTGATCATGCTTAGACTCAATACGCTCAGTCCACACGCGAGCAACCTTCGCCAGCAGACGCGCCGGGGCGCTAGTCATGTGGGCGTAGTCGGCACGGCGGAAACGGGACTCCGTATCGCGCAGACGGTCACCGTCCAGCAGCTTACCTTCGTGATGCTGTAGCAAGAATTCCAGGGCAGACTGCCACCAGGCAAGCTCCAGTTCAGCGGAAATAACCTCGGTCGGAACCTGACGCGCGTACAGGTCATCGAGCAGCTCCGACAGGCCGCGCTCACGCAGTTTCTGGGTCAGGGCGTCACGCTCCGGCAGGGTCATCAGCAGCACGCGGTCCGCCATGAGAGCATCCAGGCGCGCATCCAGAGCATCCAGGTCGGTGCGCACGAAGTCGGTGCCCTCAATGGTATCCGCAAGAACAATACCCAGACCCGCCAGCTCAGACACCAGAGAGTTCAGGGCTGCAGCCAGCTGGTCCAGGTTCTCCGGAATCTGCGGGGTGCGGGGCGCCTCAATGTGGCGAATCCACTCGGCACGCTCAGCCTGAACCACCTTCAGCTGCTCGTGCAGGTCACCGATATTCACGCCGGGCAGGATGTATTCCTTCGCCGCGCGGCGCAGGCGGGAACGCTGCATACTGCTCATCTCGATGCCGTTCTCACGGCGCCACGAACCGGAGGCAGTCGCCGCAATCAGGTCGGTCACCGGGCGGTCGTAGACATCCGCACGGAAACGCTTGAGCGTCTCACGGATACGCATCAGAATCGCCAGCTGCGACTCCCACTCAGCGATGGTGCGGCCGCGGCGCAGACCCAGCATGGCGCTGGTCTGGTTCATCGCCTCACGCAGGTTCAGCAGGGAGGACTTGAGGGTAATGACCAGGGCGTACGCCTCGGCGGCTTCCTCGTCATTGACCAGGCGGGCACGGTACCACGGGGAGGTGCGCGAAGCCGCCGCAAAACCATCAATCTCACCCAGACGCACCAGCTCGGCACGCACCTGCTCACGCTCCAAGAGCGAATCGAGCATAGGGCGGTCAAAACGCACGCGGGTTGCCGGGCCGTCCTCGGAGGCGGTCAGCTCAGCCAGACGCTGCAGCGCCGAGTAGACAGAAATCTGCCAGTTGGCGTCCTTGTTCAGCAGGGCACGAGTGTGGTCGAGCAGCGCGGCACGGGTCGCCACAAGCTCTTCGTTCAGGTCCTCAGAGTTAGGCTCTTCGGCGCCCTCATTACGCACGATTGCGCGAATGAACTCGGCGCGCTGAGCCTCAGCATCGTGCTCGGCAAGCAGGTCGTAGCGCAGGCTCTCAATACCGGTGCGCTTGAGCAACGCCGAGAATTCAGCGAGGGTGGAGCGCTTCTCGCCCACCACGAGCACGGATTTACCGCGACCCATCAGGGCGGATGCAATGTTCACGGCGGTACGCAGCGGCTCGGTGCCGGGCGCCGCAGTGATAGTGAAGGAGAAACCGCTGACAGCGGTGTCGATAATCTCCTGGGCGTTCGCGTCAGCGTCCAGCAGGAGCATTTCTTCTGCCGGGTCGCGCTGGTCCAGGGGCTGCTGCAGGTTGTGGGCGTTGAGCTCGCGCGGCTTCACCCCGGGAACCTTCAGTGCCGCCAGGTCACGCACCAGCGGGGTGATGGCGGTGTGCGGCAGTTCGCCCAGGCTTTCCTTCAGATCAGCGAAAGTGGAGATAAAGTACTTGGACTCGATGGTCATGCCCGGAATACGGCCTGCTGAGGCGCGCATACGTTCAATGACCGGCTCAGGATCCAGACGGGACATGGAGTTCGCCAGCTGCGCCACGTCCATAGTGCCCAGGTCGATGCCGTACTCCTGCTTAATCTGGCGGACCATCGCCGGGTTCAGACGTGCGGAACCGGCGAGGCGTAGCTCGAAGTCGTCATCCTTCGGGTGCGGGGTGATGCTCAGCGGCGCCATGAGAATCGGTGCGATGAAGCGCTTCTCGTAGGCGGCAGCATCCTCACGGGTGTCGTGCGACAGCCAGGAGGCGGTACCCGCCACGAAGTAGCCGGAGTCCAGGCCGTGGTCGGTGGCGAGTTCGTAGATCTTGGTGCGCAGGGTGCGGGCGGAGCGCATACCCGCCTCAAGCTGCGACTTGTCGCGCAGGATTGTGGAGAGGCGGGTCTTGCGTCCGGCGAGTAGCTGAGCCAGACCGGAGGGGTTTGCTTCGGACAGGTCGATGTGCACGTAGTCGACCTGGTTGAAGTCGAGCATCGCGTCCGGTCCGGTGTAGACGTCCATCTGTTCTGCCCAGCGCTCAAGCCCCGCCGAGGGGTCGAAGTCCTCGTGGGCGGGGTTCAGGTGTGCGGGCAGCTCGGCGATGTTGATTTCGTCGGCTGCTTCGCGGGTTTCCTCTGCTGAGGTCGCGGCGGCTGCGGCGGGCTGAGCGGTATCAGCCGGGGTGCCGGGTGCGTGTTGCGCGTCGGTAGGCTCGGGAATCTGGTTCACGTTGTGAGTGTCCTTGTGGGTCAGTGCGGTGTACGTTTGCGCGTACACACCGAAGATGGTGGTTCTTCCGGGGTCCTCTGCCCGGTGTGCCCCATACGGGGCGGTGTCAGTGCGCGCCTGCGTGCTTAGTATGCCGGTGTGTTTACTTCGACCACATTGCGATGTTCGCAGCGAGTAGCACTACGGTCACCAATACGTAGAAGACCATGGCGGGCAGAAGCGCCCAACGGTACTTGGGTGCCAGTTCGCCTTCCAGGTTGCCGAAGCGCAGGGAGCGGAAGAGGAAGAAGCTCAGGATTGCGCCGGGCAGGTTACCGATGATGACCAGCAGAATGGTCAGGTACAGGGCGTAGGCTCGTTCGGTGCGTTCGTTCTCTGCGCCTGCGAATTTGAGGGTGCCGCCCAGTAGCAGGCTGAGGCATGCGTTCAGGAATGCCACGGTGAAGAAGGGAATCTTCAGGGCTGCTTGGAAGTCCATCTGGGAGTTCGCTGCGCCCAGAGCGATCCACAGCAGTAGCAGCGCGGGGATAATCATGAGGTACCAGAACAGGTACTTACGCATCTTCTCGGTGTTTTCGATGAGCGCGAAAATTGCGGTCACAGGGTGTCTCTTTCAGATGATCTCAGGCGGATTCGGTCGGATTCAGGAGGAGTGAGTGAAGGGGCAGGTGGGCACAGTATTGCCTTGTCAGGCGTCGATTTCGCCCCCATTGTTGAGAGCGTCATCCACCTGGTCCTGCAGGGACTCGCGGCGCTCATGTTCAACGTGTTCAATATAGCGGCGCACGATGTAGTCCAGCAGTACCGACAGCGCAACGAAGGAGTAGTAGGGCTTGCGCTGGGTGCTGATCTGGGTGGGGGTCGTCTGGTAGTGCAGGGAGTACTCGGCGTGTGAAGACATGTAGTTCACACCAATGGCGGTCACCGCAATCATGGGGATGCGGCGCAGCGCCAGCATCTTAATGTGTTCGCGCATGTTCTCGGTCTGACCTGAAAAGGACACAATGATGACCACATCGTCCTGGGTCATATTGTTCATGGCGCTTTCGAACTCATTGCGCGCCGGGATGACGTGGCAGAACTTACCGCACACCTGCATGGACTTGGTAAATTCCTGCACGGCGTTGCGCTGCGCGTAGCCGGTACCGAAGCAGTACACGGTGCGAGCCTCATGGATGCGCTTGAGCAGTCCGCTCAGTTCCATGTGCTCGAGGTAGTCGTAGGTACGCTGAATATCTTCGCGACCGCTCTCAATGAACCGCGGGTTGAAGGGTTCGCTGCGGTTCAGAGAGGACTTAATGAAGTACTTCAACTCGGCAAATCCGGAGAAGTTCAGCTTCTTCGTCAAGCGGATAATCGAGCTGGTCGAAGTATACGTTTTGTGTGCCAAAGAGTTAATCGTTGACTCTGCAACGAACTCTTCGTTTTCTAGCATGAATGCCAAAATTTCCCGTTCAGTTTCACTGAATCGGTGCTGGTTCGCATTCACGACGTCTTGTAAATCCACTCAAAGCTCCTGAATCCGATGGTGAGCAATATATAAATAGTACACGCTCTAGAGTCATCGGCCAGGGTGGGTGAGGACGGTCATCTATCACTTTGAGTGTGTATGCCAGCAGATTTGAGTCTGGGTGCGAGCCTGGATACAGCTTCGCCGGCGGCATCGGTGTTATCCGATACCGCCGGCGAAGTCTATACCTTATGAGGCGTCATGTCGTCAGGCGGTTGAAAGCTGAATCCTCTTAGGAGAGGGTCTTAGCTTCGTTCACCATGGTCTCGAAACGCTCGCGAACCTGGGGAACATCCATGCCGACGATGACCTGGAATGCCTTGCCCTTGCGGACGAGGCCCAGAGCACCTGCGTTCTTGAAGTCTGCATCCGAGGTGCTGACGAGGGACTCATCAGCAACGGAGACACGCAGGCGGGTTGCGCAGTTGTTCACGGTGGTGATGTTCTCTGCGCCACCGAGCAGTTCGAGGAAGCCTGCTGCGCGGGGTGCGTAGAGGTCGCCGTCAGCTGCGGGAGCTGCCGCGCCGCCGTCCTTCTCAGCAGCCTTAGCAGCCTTGTACTCTGCCTTGCTGTAGAGCTTGGTCTCGCCACCGTCTTCTTCACGACCGGGGGTCTTGAAGTCGAACTTCAGAATCATGAAGCGGAAGATCACGAAGTACAGGACGGTGAAGCACAGGCCCACACCGATCTGCATGAGGTAGGTGCCGGAGTGGTTTGCCCACAGCGGGATCCAGTTCTGGAACAGGAAGTCGAGCAGACCGCCACCCATGTAACCAACCAGACCCAGCTGGTACATGATTGCTGCCATGGATGCTGCCAGGATTGCGTGGACCAGGAACAGCGGGGGTGCAAGGAACAGGAAGGTGAACTCGAGGGGCTCGGTGATACCAATCAGGATCGCGGTGAGGCAGACGGGGATCATCAGAGCGAGAACTTCCTTGCGCTTCTCGGGACGAGCAGTGGTGTAGAACGCCGCTGCGATACCGATGGGTGCAAAGACCTTGGAGTTACCGTGCAGTGCGAAGCCGCCGCCGGGGAACAGTTCCTTCAGGGGCTTGTCGCTCTTTGCGAACTCGGTCAGGTGGGTCGGCCAGTCCTTAGCAATACCGTTCGGGGTAACAACATTACCGAAGACGAACGGGGAGTAGATAAAGTGGTGCAGACCGGTCGGAATCAGGAAGCGCTCGAGGAAGGTGTAAACCCACACGCCGAGTGCGCCGGATGCGATGAAGAAGCCCTGCAGGGAGGAGATGCCGTGCTGAGCGTAGGGCCACAGCCAGGAGAACAGGAATGCCACGGGCATCATCAGGAAGAAGCAGACGCCGTAGACGTACTGGGAACCCTGGAAGATACCGAGGAAGTCGGGCAGCTTCTTGTCGAACCAGCGGTTGTGTACCCACACCACGATTGCAGAGATGATGATTGCACCGAAGATACCGGTGTCCATGGTCTTGATACCGGCGATCATCTTCAGACCGGTACCTGCCGCGCTCTTAGAGATGTCGGTGGTGTAGTCCAGGTCGAAGAAACCGGTGCCGCCCTTGCCCCATACCTTGAGCATGGCGCCGACGAAGTAGTTGAAGGTCAGGTAGACCATTGCAGCTTCCATCACTGCACGTGCGTTAGCGGTCTTTGCCAGTGCAATGGGCAGACCGATCACGAAGAGCAGTTCCATCTGGTTGAAGACGGTCCATGCGCCGGACTCCCAAACGGACCAGAAGTGGTTCCACGCGCTTTCCTTGTCAGCAGCGAGGGGAATCAGGTCGCCGTTCTGTGCAATGATCGCAATACCGACCGCGAGGCCAGCGAATGCGAAGAGAAGAACGGGTGCCAGCATGGCAGAGCCGAACCTCTGTACTTTTTCCATCATGAGGCTATACGCCCTTTCGGGTTGTCGAGTGAGCGGACGCAGGTGCCGGCGATCGTTGCCGGTCTGCGGTGGCAACGCCGTATCTTTATACCCTCAAACGAAAGTATATGAGACGGGTGCCACATATCCTGCGTGCGCTAAATGCCGAATGTGTTTTAGACAGAAACAATAATGCCAGGTCATACCTGCCCACAGGTACCAAAACTGTGAGTTTTGAAAGAGTTTTTCAGAACCTGAAACATATCCCGGCACTGGTTAAAAATACTTGCTGCAGATGAGACTTTTTCCCTATTACCTAGCGCACAGAATCGATAGCATAAACAGTGCGCCCATAGAGGTCAGAGTGCATAAACACTCACCACCTCAATACGCGGTGCGCATATCATTCTTCAACCTCACACATACCCCGGACTTAATACATGCGCTTCCTCACCCTCAATACGCACAGCTGGTGCGAAATCCACCAGATTGCCAAGATCCGTACCCTCGCCAAGTTCATTATTGAACAGCAGGTGGACGTCATTGCGTTGCAGGAAGTCAACCAGCTCACCTCCACCCCCGTGGTGAAGGAGCCCCTCAACTACCGCGGCGGCGCCGGCGTTCCGGTCCGCGAAGACAACTACGCCCTGCTGCTCGTGCAGGCACTCAACGAAATGGGCGCAACCTACGAGTGGACCCTCACCGAAACCCACATCGGTTGGGACCGTTACGACGAATGCGTAGCTATCCTCTCGCGCCTGCCGATTCGCGGTATCAAGCCCATCAATATGTCCCCCGGCTACGGCTACCACCAGGTGCAGCGCCGCGCAGCACAGGCAACGCTCATCGAAACTGAGACGGGCACCTTCTGGTGCGCCACCACCCACATGTCCTGGTGGGACTTCGACGGCGAGCCCCTCTTCGCGCAGGAATACGCACACCTCTCGCAGGAGCTTGCCGAGTGCGCCCGCACCGCACCGGTACTGCTCGGCGGCGACTTCAACTCCGCAGCACATCTGAGCAATGAAGGCTACGCGCTGGTCACCTCCAGCGGCATGGTGGATACCCGATCCCTAGCGGAGCACACCGACGGCGAGAACACCGTCCACCGCGAAATCGCCGGCTGGGAAGGTAGCACGGATGCCAAGCGCATCGACTTTGTCTTCGCTGACCGCCTGGTCGACGTGGTATCCCACGCGGTTGTCTTCCGTGACAACTCCCCCGAGGCGATCTCCGACCACAGCGGCCTGCTGCTAGAGATTGACCCCTCCAGCTGGGCGCCGGAGAGCCTCCTTACGCCCCTCACCAGCCAGTCCTAAAGGGGCATCAGACGTTAGCCGCCCGCAGAGCGGCACCACACAACACTCATCCATACCAAGGGAAGGAAGAACAATGACGACCCAGACCCAGTGGTGGCAGGAACCCGTTGTCTACCAGATTTACCCCCGCTCCTTCAACGACTCCAACGGCGACGGCATCGGCGACCTGCCCGGTATCACCGAGAAGATTCCGTACCTCGCCGACCTGGGCATTCAGGTGCTGTGGCTCTCCCCCATCTACGCGTCCCCGAACGACGATAACGGCTACGACATCTCCGACTACCGTGCCATCATGACCGAGTTCGGCACCATGGAAGACTTCGACAAGCTGCTCGAAACCGCGCACGAGCACGGCATCAAGCTCATGATGGACCTGGTCGTCAACCACACCTCCGACGAGCACGAATGGTTCAAGCAGGCACGCTCCTCCAAGGACAACCCCTACCGCGACTACTACATCTGGCGCGACCCCAAGGGCTTCGACGAGGACGGCAAGCCGATCCCGCCGAACAACTGGATTTCCTGCTTCAGCCCCTCCGTGTGGGAATGGGACGAGGCGACCGGCCAGTTCTACCTGCACTACTTCTCCGTCAAGCAGCCCGACCTGAACTGGGAGAACCCGAAGGTCCGCGAAGAGGTCTACGACATCATGCGCTTCTGGCTGGACAAGGGCGTGGACGGCTTCCGCATGGACGTCATCAACCTGATTTCTAAGGACCTCTCCTTCCCCGAGGACCCGGCAGTCCTCGCTGGCGGCCTCGACAACTCCCTGGCTGTCGCAGCCAACGGCCCGCGCGTGCACGAATTCCTGCAGGAGATGAACCGCGAGGTCTTGAGCAAGTACCCGGTCATGACCGTGGGCGAAACCCCCTGCGTGACCGTGGACGACGCCGCACTCTACACCGGTTTCGACCGCAACGAGCTGCAGATGGTCTTCCAGTTCGAGCACATGGATGTGGACGCCTCCGAGGGTGGCGTGACCGGCAAGTGGTCCGACCGCCGCTTCAACCTGGTGGACCTGAAGAAGGTCCTCACCCACTGGCAGGAAGGCCTGCACGGTCGCGGCTGGAACTCCCTGTACTGGAACAACCACGACCAGCCGCGCACCGTCTCCCGCTTCGGTAACGACTCCCCCGAGTACCGCACCGTCAGCGCCAAGATGCTGGGCACCGTACTGCACCTGATGCAGGGCACCCCCTACATCTACCAGGGTGAAGAGCTGGGCATGACCAATGTCTTCTTCGACGATGTGAAGGACTACAACGACCTGGAGATTCACGACTCTTGGCGCAAGTACGTTGAAGAGTCGGGCCGCGTCTCCGCGGAGGACATGCTGCGCTACATTAGCGCCTCCGGCCGCGATAACGCCCGCACCCCCATGCAGTGGACCGCCGGTGAGAACGCAGGCTTCACCACCGGCACCCCGTGGCTGAAGCTGAACCCGCGCTACACCGAAATCAACGCGGAGGCAGAGCTCGCCGACCAGGATTCGGTGTTCTACCACTACCGCGATCTGATTAGCCTGCGCCGCGAGCACCCGATCATCCTGACCGGCGAGTACCGCCTGCTGGATGAAGATGACGATCAGGTCTACGCCTACCTGCGCGTGAACTCCGACGAGGACGCAGCCGCAACCGGCGAGCGCGCCCTGCTGGTCGTCGCCAACTTCACCGACGACACCGTTCAGCTGAACTACGCGGGCGGCAACCTGGACTCGGTCGTGCTGACCAACTCGCAGGCCCTCTCCCCGACCGAGCTGAAGGCTATCTCGAACGTTCCGCAGCTGATTAGCTCGAACTACCGCGATGAGAACCGCGAGTTCACCGACGAGGGCACCCTGCTGCGCCCCTACGAGGCTAAGGTCTACCTCTTCGGTAACGCCGAGTAGGCACGCCCCAAAATAATGGTGCGCGAGGGGGACCAGACGCGGACGTTCCGGTCCCCCTCGCGCTATACTTCAATCACAGACTCCTTTTTTCTCTTCGGCGTAACCCGCCGGTACAGAAAGGCAATTATGAGCAATTCCGAGGCATACCAGGTTCCCTCCTACGAAGGCCGCCAGTGGTGGAAGGAAGCCGTGGTGTACCAGGTGTACCCCCGTTCCTTCAACGACGCAAACGGCGACGGTATTGGCGACCTGAAGGGCATCACCGAGAAGCTGCCCTACCTGGCTAAGCTGGGCATCAACGTCATTTGGCTCTCCCCCGTGTTCGACTCGCCGAACGTGGACAACGGCTATGATATCTCTGACTACTTCGCCATCATGAGTGACTTCGGCACCATGGAAGACTTTGACGAGATGCTTGAAACCGCTCACAAGCACGGCATCAAGATCCTGATGGACCTGGTCGCGAACCACACCTCCGATGAGCACCCCTGGTTTAAGGAGTCCCGCTCGTCTAAGGACAATCCCTACCGCGACTACTACATTTGGAAGGACCCGAAGGGCTTCGACGAGGACGGCAACCCGATTCCTCCGAACAACTGGGCATCCGAGTTCGGTGGCCCGGCGTGGGAGTGGGACGAGGCAACCGGCCAGTTCTACCTGCACATCTTCTTCAAGGAACAGCCCGACCTGAACTGGGAGAACGAGAAGGTTCGCGAGGATCTGTACTCCATGGTCCGCTGGTGGCTGGACAAGGGCGTTGACGGCTTCCGTCTGGACGCTATCAACATCATCTCCAAGCCCGAGGGCTTCCCGGATGACCCCTCCACCGACTTTGAGAAGCACACCTCCTCGATTCCGTTCGTCATCACGAACGGCACCATGGTGCACCCGTGGATGAAGGAACTCACCCGCGAGACCTTCAGCCGCTACGATGTGATGACCGTGGGCGAGACCAGCGCAACCAGCCCCGAGGACGCTAAGCTGTGGGCTGGCTACCACACCGGTGAGCTGAACATGATCTTCCACTTCGATCACATGGGCGTGGATAACGACCCGAACGGCTCTCTGGGCGGTAAGTGGTCCTACGCGCCGTACAAGCTGACCGAGCTCAAGAGCATCCTGAACGACTGGCAGACCACCCTTGAGGGTAATGCTTGGGGTTCGCTGTACTGGAACAACCACGACCAGCCGCGCGTGGTCTCCCGTTTCGGTAACGATTCGGATGAGTTCCGCACCCTGTCCGCTAAGCAGCTGGCGACCACTCTGCACTTCATGCAGGGCACCCCGTACATTTACCAGGGTGAAGAGCTGGGCATGACCAACGTGAAGTTTGATTCGATTGAGGATTACCGCGATGGTGACTCGATCCGCTTCTACGAGGACATGCACGTTGACCACAAGCGTCTGAGCCACGAAGAGGCGATGCAGGCGATTTACATTAAGGGCCGCGATAACGCTCGTACCCCGGTTCAGTGGGATGCCTCCGCTAACGGTGGTTTCAGCCCCGAGGGTGTAACCCCGTGGATTGCTGTGAACCCGAACTACCCGGCGATTAATGCTGAGGCTGTTCTGGCTGATGAGGATTCGATTTTCTACCACTACCAGCAGCTGGTGGCTCTGCGCCGCGGCAAGCTGAAGGACCTGATGGTTTACGCAGCCTTCGCTCCGGTGGATTCGGTTCAGGTTCCGCACAACGAGGATGAGGCTGTGTACGCGTACACCCGTACCGGTGGTGCGGATGGCAGCCCCGCGAATGAGTCTTTGCTGGTTGTTTCGAACTTCACCACCGAGGAGCAGGAGCGCGACTTCGCTGTGCTTTCTGAGGCTCGTGAGGCTGGTGCTCGTGTTGAGCTGGTGAGCTCAAACTACAAGGACGACGCGGGTTCGACTCTGCGCCCCTACGAGGCGAAGGTGTACCACATCGTTCGCTAAGCGCTGTAGCTCGTTGAGTGCTACCGCGTGCCGATAAGGTGATAGACAGCAGAAGGAGGGTGAGGCTTATGCCCCGCCCTCCTTTTGTGTTGTCTCCTTTATGGTCCAGGCGTGCTTTCTTGGCTCTGCTTAGCTGGAGGCTCTGCTCAACTGGAGAAGACGAGCTGCAGGATTGGCACGGCGAGCGCTATCATTCCCAGGCTGACGACTGCTCCGGAGGCGATAATGGGTGCGGCTGTTCCTTCGTGCCGGTAGTGGGTTTCCAGAATGACGATGTTAGCGGCTGGCGGCAGGACCGCAAGGATGAAGAGCACCTGCGGATGCGCGAGCAGCTGGTCGAAGTGCACGCCCGCCGTATCGTGTGCCCAGCGGGCAAGCGCCAGCACGCCGACGCTGTAGACGCTCACGAGCCCGGCGCGTAGGAGAGCCCATCCGGCGGCGCGGGTCAGGTCGGCGCGGTGCAGTTTGGCGGCACCGAGCCACATGCCCAGCACGATCATTCCGATAAAGCTGAAAACCCAGGTGAGCACCCGGTAGAAACCCGCCCCGTACTGGCTCAGGATGGGCCCGGCGGGCAGGCAGAGCAGTCCCACCACCACGGCGATAACGGGCGGGCTGGTACGCAGACCCCGCAGTACCGTGCGGAGGGTTCCGCCACGGCTCCTAGCGGCTCGTGCATCCGGTGCGTTGCCCTCCCCTACCCCGGCCTCTGTCTTGGAACCACCGCGTAGCAGCGAGGTGCCCAGGATATTGCCCATGATGGAGTTGCCGATATACGCGCCAATGTACACGCGCACGGCTTCCTCGCCCCAGAATCCGGCAACCACAGGGATGCCGAAGAGTCCCGCGTTCAGGTAGACGAAGGCGAGCTGTTGCACCGGGTCGTTAGTGAAGAAGGCGGAGCAGCGTACTAGAAGCGCCATGAGCACCATGGTGGAGGCCGCCATGAAGAAGAGTTCGGGGCGGCTGGTGGCGACGATGTAAACGATGACGGTGGGGATAATCCAGCGGGTCAGCAGGGCGGAGGCGCTTTCTTTCAGGCGGTTGCCCCAGTGCTCGGGTAGCAACGTTGCGAGTCCAAAGCCTACCCCTAAGTAGAGGAGTGGGAGGATCATTCCCATGCTTGTTCCTTCCGCTGTTGCTGTGTCTGTGCCGTTGTTTTGTGGCTAAGGGCCCTGTCTAATAACCCTACCCTGAACCTTCAGGTTGAGGTTTATTGCTTTTTCGTTGTATTTTTCGAAATTTTCGCGTCATATTGCATCTTATTCGCTGATGCTCTCGTTTTTTATACGGTTCGCTTCTAATCTTGAATTATAGAGAGAATATATTTTCCGCCACATTCTTTCGTTCTATCACCGACACTCATATCTTACGAGATTAGGAACTAGGCTTTTTCTTCTCCCGTGAGGCTAAATATGCAGGAGCCCGCAATGCAACAACCGTATCAATCTCCCCCTCCCGAATCCGGTGGCGTCCCCCAGCAATCTGCAAAGCGTCCTGCGCAGGCTTCCAGCCAGCATGCTGATGCGCATATTCCGTGGCGTTCTTCTGCTCTGCTTACTGCCCCTGCTACAGCTTCCGTGGCGGCTGCACCTGCCCCTGAGAGCCCTGAGCGAACCTTTAGGGTGCCTCACCCGGTGTTGAGCGTTATCTCGTGGGTGATTGCGGCTGCGAGCGCCATGTGGCTTGTGATCTTGGGTGTCTCTTTGACCCTGATTGTGGCATCGGGCGTGAACCATGATTCTGAGTTTGTGATGCTGACCTATGGCGTGTACATGGCGTGCGCGTTTGGGTTCTGCTGTTTTGGCACGTTTTTTGCGTTGCATTTTGGGTTGGGGTCGAGCGCTCATTGGCGTGATTCGATTCGTCACCCGCATCACCCGCACTAAACCGTTTTATTTCTTGGTGTAGTTTTTTAGGGCATTTATTTGGAGTGCGTTTTTATTTAGACTCGCGGTTTAAATAAATAGACGATTTTTTATAAATTCAAAAAAATATCCGCCCAGAAATTTTCTACATGTTCTTACGCAAGAAGCCGCCCGGCGCATCCACAACAGGATGCACCGGGCGGCTTACTTATAAGCTAAAAGTCTGGGGTTGGACGCTGCGCGGCAGAGCGTTCCGCCACTGGGAATTCTTTAGAACAGTTTGCGTCATCTGCAGGGGTGGGAAAACTGACGAAAAACTCATAGAGGGAAGGTTCAAGCTCTTGTTTTTGAGCGTGCTCATTATCAGCTTTTGACATCTTTAGCTCCTCCTTATGACGTCAGTTTAGTACTCTTGCACTTGTCAGACGAAGCATATATAAGCACATTATATTTCGTTCTTCCCTGGCACCTGTAACGTA
Source organism: Rothia sp. HMSC068E02 (assembly GCF_001813565.1). Lineage (NCBI taxonomy): Bacteria > Bacillati > Actinomycetota > Actinomycetes > Micrococcales > Micrococcaceae > Rothia > Rothia sp. HMSC068E02. The sequence goes on along the minus strand of NZ_KV812882.1, from coordinate 256,540 downwards.
CATACGCACATAGAAGCCGCCCGGCGCATCCACAAACGGATGCACCGGGCGGCTCCTTCACAGGCTCCCAGCTACAAAGCTAGGTAGCCCACAGCGGGATTACTCCCACTCAATGGTTCCCGGGGGCTTGGAGGTAACGTCCAGCACCACTCGGTTAACGTCCTTGACCTCGTTCGTAATACGGTTCGAGATCTTAGCCAGCAGGTCGTACGGCAGGCGCGACCAGTCAGCGGTCATTGCGTCTTCCGAAGAGACCGGGCGCAGAACAATCGGGTGGCCGTAAGTACGGCCGTCACCCTGAACACCCACGGAACGAACGCCAGCCAGCAGAACCACGGGGCACTGCCAGATGTGCTCGTCCTGACCTGCTGCGGTCAGCTCTTCACGCACGATAGCGTCAGCGGCACGCAGGGTCTCCAGGTTCTCGCGGTTAACCTCGCCGACAATGCGGATGCCCAGGCCGGGGCCGGGGAACGGCTGACGTGCCACGATCTTCTCGGGAACGCCGAGCTCACGACCGATAGCGCGAACCTCGTCCTTGAACAGGGTGCGCAGCGGCTCAACCAGTTCGAAGGTCAGGTCGTCGGGGAGGCCGCCCACGTTGTGGTGGCTCTTAATGTTTGCGGTGCCGTCGCCACCGCCGGACTCGACAACGTCCGGGTACAGGGTGCCCTGGACCAGGAACTTGATGTCTGCGCCCTCTTCGCCCGCTTCGGCAATCAGCTTGCGCTGTGCCTCTTCGAAGGAGCGGATGAACTCGCGGCCGATAGCCTTACGCTTCGCCTCGGGCTCGGTGATGCCATCGAGAGCGGAGAGGAAACGCTCCGACTCGTCGATGGTGATGACCTTGATGCCCATGGATGCTGCATAGTCCTGCTCGACCTGTTCGCGCTCGCCTTCACGGAGCAGACCGTGGTCGATGAAGAAGCAGGTGAGCTGGTCGCCGACAGCCTTGTGCACAAGCGCTGCTGCCACGGAGGAGTCAACGCCGCCGGAGAGCGCGCAGATGACGCGGTCGCTACCGACCTGCTCGCGGATCTTTGCGACCTGCTCTTCGATGATGTTGTTGGTGGACCAGGTGGGCTTCAGGCCTGCCACATTGTAGAGGAAGTTCTCCAGGGCGACCTGGCCGTAGTCGGAGTGCTTCACCTCGGGGTGCCACTGCACGCCGCCGAGCTTACGGGACTCGTCCACAAATGCTGCCACGGATGCGCCGGGGGTCTTTGCCAGCACCTCGAAGCCTTCGGGGGCTTCGGTCACGGAGTCACCGTGAGACATCCACACGTTCTGGGTGGTGGGGGTGCCGGTGAGGAAGGAGGAGTTCTCAGCGCAGACCACAGCGTCGGTTGCGCCGTATTCGCGCAGACCGGTCTGGGCGACGGTGCCGCCGAGGGTCTGGGCCATCACCTGGAAGCCGTAGCAGATACCGAAGGTCGGCACGCCAGCTTCGAAGAGGGCCTTGTCGCCCTTGGGTGCGCCATCGGCGTAGACCGAGGAGGGGCCACCGGAGAGCACGATGGCTGCCGGGTTCTTGGCGAGCATCTTCTCGGTGCTCATGGAGTGGGGGACGATTTCGGAGTAGATGCCGGCTTCACGCACGCGACGAGCGATGAGCTGCGCGTACTGTGCACCGTAATCTACCACCAGGACGGGACGCTCTTCGAGCTGGTCCAGGTTCACAGAGTTGGTCACGAAAATTACCTCAACGTGTTGGTACTAATCCGCGCACTTGCGCGGGGATATATCTATTTTACGCTATTGCTGTATGCCGCCGACGGTACGTAGCCGCTCCCCCATCTGGAGGTACCGCTACATGCTCTAACGGGGGTAGAGCGTGCGTATAGAAAGCACCGCCCGGCGACCGGCAGATCACAACCTGCCAACCGCCAAGCGGTGATTCATGAAGCTACATTAGCCGCGGTACGCAGGAACCACGGTCAGGTCAGCCTTCTGGAACTTCTTCAGGTCCAGGTAACCGCAGTTAGCCATTGCGCGCTTGAGCGCACCGACAATGTTGCTGGTGCCGTTCACGTGGTGCGAAGGACCGTACAGGACCTCCTCCAGGGAGCCGACAACACCCAGCGGGGTGCGTACGCCGCGAGGGAAGTCCAGCGAGTGCGCCTCGTTGCCCCAGTACCAGCCCTGGCCGGGAGCCTCGGATGCGCGAGCCAGCGGAGCGCCCAGCATGACGGCGTCAGCGCCCAGTGCGAGCGCCTTCACCATGTCGCCGGAGCGGCCCAGGGAGCCGTCAGCAATCACGTGCACGTAGCGGCCGCCGGACTCATCCAGGTAGTCCGAACGTGCCGCAGCCACGTCGGCGATAGCGGTTGCCATGGGTGCGGAGATGCCCAGGCCCTGGCGGGTGGTCTGTGCGGAACCGCCGCCGAAGCCCACCAGCACGCCGGCTGCGCCGGTACGCATCAGGTGCTTAGCCTGCGAGTAGCCAGCAACGCCACCAACGATGACCGGAACGTCCAGCTCGTAGATGAACTTCTTCAGGTTCAGCGGCTCGTGCGAGGTGGAAATATGCTCAGCAGAGACGGACGCGCCACGGATGACGAACAGCTCAACGCCCGCCTTCACCACGGTCTCGTAGTGCTCCTGGGTGTTCTGCGGGCTCAGGGAGCCTGCAACGACCACGCCGGAGTCACGAATCTCTTCCAGGCGTGCAGTGATCAGTTCCGGCTTAATCGGCTCGGAGTAAATCTGCTGCATGCGGGTGGTTGCGGAGGCAGGGTCCGCCTCGGGCAGCTCGACAATCTCGTCAAGCAGCGGCTGCGGGTCCTCGTAGCGGGTCCACAGGCCCTCGAGGTTCAGCACGCCCAGGCCACCCAGCTTACCCAGTGCAATGGCAGTCGCCGGGGACATGACCGAGTCCATGGGCGCACCAATGATGGGGGTGTCGAACTTGAAGGCGTCAATCTGCCAGGAGGTGTCGACGTCGCGGCGGTCGCGGGTACGGCGGGTAGGCACCAGCGCCACATCGTCCAGGGAGTAGGTGGGGCGGGCGTTCTTGGAGAGGCCAATCTGAATTTCAGACATGGGGTGAATCCTTTCGAATTCGGTTTGAGGGGTGCCGCTGGGCGTTATTCGCGCCGATGCCCGCCCGATACCTGAACGGGTATAGGGCGGGCTCAACGGCGCATGGTGTGCACACCATGCGGCGAATCATCGTTGGTGAGGCGTTTTAGCGGCGGTAGTTCGGTGCCTCAACGGTCATCATGATGTCGTGCGGGTGCGATTCCTTCAGACCTGCGGGGGTGATGCGCACGAACTGACCCTTGTACTTGAGCTCCTCGATGGTGCGGGAACCGACGTAGAACATGGTCTGGCGCAGGCCGCCTTCGAGCTGGTGAATCACTGCGGAGAGCGGGCCGCGGAAGGGAACCTGACCCTCAATACCCTCGGGGATCAGCTTCTCTTCGCTGGAGACGTCAGCCTGGAAGTAGCGGTCCTTGGAGAAGGACTTGTGACGGCCGCGGGTCTGCATTGCGCCGAGCGAACCCATGCCGCGGTATGCCTTGTACTGCTTACCGTTCATGAAGATCAGCTCACCGGGAGACTCGGTGGTACCGGCCAGCAGGGAGCCGAGCATCACGGAGTCAGCGCCAGCAACCAGTGCCTTACCAATCTCGCCGGAGTGCTGCATACCGCCGTCAGCAATCAGCGGCACGCCTGCCGGGATTGCTGCCTTAGCGGACTCGTTGATAGCGGTCACCTGGGGAACACCAACACCGGCGATAATGCGGGTAGTGCAGATGGAGCCGGGACCAACGCCGACCTTCACGCCGTCAGCGCCAGCGTCAATGATTGCCTGTGCGCCCAGGCGGGTTGCAGCTTGGCCACCGATGACGTCCACGTGTGCTGCGGCGGGGTCCTTCTTCAGGCGGGCAATCATGTCGAGCACGCCCTGGGAGTGGCCGTTTGCGGTGTCCACGAACAGTGCGTCGACGCCTGCCTCGACCAGGGTCATTGCGCGCTCGTAGCCGTCACCGAAGAAGCCGATAGCGGCGCCGGCACGCAGGCGGCCGTCCTCGTCCTTGGTGGCGTTGGGGTACTGCTCAGTCTTGACGAAGTCCTTGAGGGTAATCAGACCGGCGAGCTTGCCTGCGTCGTCGACCAGGGGCAGACGCTCAATCTTGTTGTGGGACAGCAGCGCGAATGCTTCGTCCTTGGTGACGCTGGGGTGTGCGGTGACCAGCGGCATGGGGGTCATGATGTCGCGAACGCGAATGCCGTCGTAGTCGGAGCGGGAGATGTAGCGGATATCGCGGTTGGTGATGATGCCTTCCAACACGCCCTCTTCGCTGACGACGGGCAGACCGGAGACCTTGTAGTAGCCGCAGACCTCATCGTACTCGGCGATGGTTGCGTCAGCGCCGATGGTGACGGGGTTAATGATCATGCCGGACTCGGAGCGCTTCACGCGGTCAACGTGTGCAGCCTGATCCTCGATGGAGAGGTTGCGGTGGATAACGCCCATACCGCCCAGACGTGCCATAGCGATTGCCATAGCGGAGTCGGTCACGGTGTCCATTGCCGCGGAAATAATGGGGGTGTTCAGGGTGATGCGCTTGGACAGGCGGGTGGAGGTGTCCGCATCGGAGGGGATGACGTCGGTGTTGCCGGGCAGCAGCAGCACGTCATCGTAGGTCAGGCCGGTGAAGCCGAAGGGATCCTCGGACAGAGCGGTGGGAATGGTCATTGTCTACCTTTCGGATGCTGGCTTCATCGGTGAGAAGCTCAGCCTATACGTTGCGTATGTCAAGATGCGGTACGACCCGTCTGCTCGCACCCCACAAGGTGGTTTGAGCGCAAACGGGAGCAGCTTACCTTCTATAGTAAACCGCTAGAGGTTTCTTTGCTGAGAAGCACTCAGAGTAAGCATTCCTCAGCGGGAGGCTGTCGGCAGGTTCTAACGCCCCCGCGAACGCGAGCGCATCCGAGCCTACCGACAGCGAGTGCCCGGTACCGCCTCCATGGTGGAGGGGCGGCACCGGGCACACACACTATTTAGGCTTCTTCAGTTTCTTCGGGCTTCTCAACCACCAGGGTCTCGGTGGTCAGCACCAGAGCCGCGATGGAGGATGCGTTCTGCAGAGCCGAACGGGTCACCTTCACCGGGTCAATCACGCCGGCTTCGATGAGGTCCACGTACTCGCCGGTCTTGGCGTTGAAGCCGTGGCCCACGGGCAGCTCGGAGACCTTGGAGACGATGACGTAGCCGTCTTCGCCCGCGTTCTCAGCGATCCAGCGCAGCGGCTGAACCAGGGCACGGCGAACAATCTGTACACCCACGTTTGCGTCGTGGTTGCCCAGGTCCATGCCGTCCAGTGCCTTCAGCGCGTGAACCAGTGCGGAACCGCCACCGGAGACGATGCCCTCTTCCAGGGCTGCACGGGTGGAGGACACAGCATCCTCGATGCGGTGCTTGCGTTCCTTCGCCTCAACCTCGGTTGCGGCACCGACCTTGATGACGCCCACGCCACCGGCGAGCTTAGCCAGGCGCTCCTTGAGCTTCTCGCGGTCCCATTCGGAATCCACACGCTCAATTTCACGGCGCAGCTGCTGCACGCGGTCCTCGATTGCCTCGGGGTCGCCGCCACCGTCCACGATGGTGGTGTGGGACTTGGTGACGGTCACGCGGCGTGCCGAGCCCAGGTGCTCCAGGGTGACCTGCGGCAGGTCAATGCCGAGCTCACCGGTCACGACGGTGCCGCCGGTCAGAATTGCCAAATCCTGCATGATTGCCTTGCGGCGGTCACCGAAACCGGGAGCCTTCAGAGCGACCACGTTGATGGTGCCGCGCAACTTGTTCACGACCAGTGCAGAGAGCGCCTCACCGTCAACGTCTTCTGCGATGATGGTCAACGGCTTCTTCGCCTGAACAATCTTCTCGAGCACGGGCATGATTTCTGCAATGGTAGAAATCTTGCCCTGGTAGAGCAGCACGAGGCTGTTCTCCAGCACTGCTTCGCCGCGCTCAGCGTCGGTGACGAAGGAGGGCGAGAGGTAGCCCTTGTCGAACTGCATACCTTCGGTGATGTCCAGCTCAATTTCGGTGGAGGAGCCGTCTTCGATGGTGATGACGCCGTCCTGGCCGACCTTCTCGAAGGCGCGAGCCAGCAGCTCACCAATCTGCTCGGACTGCGCGGAGATAGCGGCAACGTGCGCCACCTCGGGGCCCTGCACGGGGCGTGCGTTCTCGAGCAGGCGTGCGGAGACAGCCTCCACGGCAGCCTCAATGCCGCGCTTGACGTCGGCGGGTGCTGCACCGCTGGTGACGTTGCGCAGGCCCTCGTTGACCAGTGCCTGTGCGAGCACGGTTGCGGTGGTGGTACCGTCACCGGCTACGTCGTTGGTCTTGGTGGCGACTTCCTTCGCCAGCTGGGCGCCCAGGTTCTCGTACGGGTCGTCCAGTTCAATTTCGCGGGCGATGGACACGCCGTCGTTGGTGATGACGGGTGCACCCCACTGCTTGTCGAGCACAACATTGCGCCCGCGCGGGCCGAGGGTTACCTTGACCGCGTTTGCCAGCTTATCGACGCCAGCCTGCAGGGACTTGCGGGCGGCATCGTTGAATTCAAGCTGCTTAGCCATGTGTTCGCTACTCCTAGTGCGTCACAGAAAGGAAAAATTCTGAGGGGGCAGATGATAGCTCATGCGCCGTACCGGATGAGCGGTACGGCGCATGAGCATCTGAAAGTATTAGTCGACGATTGCCAGAACGTCGCGTGCGGAGAGAATCAGGTACTCTTCGCCCTGGTACTTGACCTCGGTGCCACCGTAGCGGGAGAACACGACAACGTCGCCTTCCTTGATGTCTACGGGGATGCGGTTGCCCTTCTCATCCACGCGGCCCGGACCAACGGCGACAACGCGTGCTTCCTGCGGCTTTTCCTTCGCAGTTTCGGGGATAACCAGACCGGATGCGGTGGTCTGCTCAGCCTGTTCGATCTTGATAACGACGCGGTCTTCCAGCGGCTTGATAGCCATAATCGGTTCCTCCGGGTTGTGGATTTACGTTTGATGCGAGACAGCGGCGCAGTGGCGCGCCCGATGACTGTCTCGAGTGCTACCTCAACTCTAGTTTCACCTGTGCTTTCGGTCAAGAAAAGCGCCCCTCTGCCGGGGTGTTTCACCGCAAGGCGAACGCTGAGCAAAAAGCTGGGCAAATCGGGCTCCTCACCTCTCAAAACCGGCACCCCGTAAAATGAGGAGCATGCCTACATCCCCTTTTACTCCCGCCGCTGAGCTTCCGTTCAGCGCCGAAGCGCTCGCGGCAGCCGACGAGCTCTACCCGCTGGGCTCGGATACGCTCAGCGCCGTTACCTCTTTGCGTTCGCGCGGTTTCAGCCCCGAGGAGTCTGCACAGATTATTTCGCTGGCGCAGGCTCGTACCCGTGCGCGCGCCAAGTTCGGCGAGCGCGCCCGCACGCTCATGCTGACTCAGGAGGCTGCGGAGCAGGCGACCCGCCCGGTGATTGCGCATTATCGCGCTCAGCGTCTGCGCCCTGTTGCCGGCACGGTGGCTGATTTGGGGTGCGGTATCGCCTCGGATTCTGCCGTATATGCGGCGGATCGCGGTGCCGTGGTTGCGGTGGAGTTGGACCCGCTGACCGCTTCTTTTGCGGCGAAGAACCTTGAGTTTTGCCCGCAGGCGCGCGTGTATTCGGGGGATGTGACCGATTATGTGCACGGTGAGCCTCTGGACGCTTCCGGCGAGCCGGTGGGCATTGTGTGGATGGACCCGGCACGCCGCGAGTTGCGCGGTGCGAAGAAGGCTCAGACGGAGCGTCTTTTTGATCCGGAGGCGTTCTCTCCCCCGTTCTCGTTCGTGCTGAGTCTGGCGCGCACTGGCGTGCCGATGGGCGTGAAGTTGGGTCCCGGTTTTCCGCATGAGGGCATCCCCTCCCCCGAAGATATTGCGTCGGAGGCAAACCCCAACCCACGCGTTGAGGCGGAGTGGATCCAGTCGGAGGGTTCCCTCGCCGAGTTGGTGCTCTGGTTTAACGCGCTAGCTCAGGAGGGGGTGGCTCGCACGGCGACCTCTGTGCATGAAACCTCTGCGCGCGAGCTGCCTGCGGAAGAGACTACCCCTAATGATGCCTCCAGCGGAGGCACCGCCAAAACCAGTGCTCTGCTGCCGCCTTACGAGGCGGTGAGCTTCCGCAGCCCCTTAACGGCGGAAGAGGCGCAGCAGAGCGTTGACGTTCCGGTGTCCCTACCTCAGCCCGGTGATTACCTGCTGGAGCCTGCCCCGGCGATTGTGCGCTCGCACCTGGTCGCTGAGTTTGCGCAGAGTATTGGCGCGCACCTGCTGGATGAGCACCTGGCGTACCTGTGTTCTGCCGAGCCGGTGGCGCATCCGCTGGTTGCCTGCTACGAGGTGCTGGAGGAGATTCCCCTGCAGGAGAAGCAGCTGAAGCATTGGGTGCGTGAGCAGGGCTTTACGGCGCTGACTATTAAGAAGCGTGGCGTGGATATTGTTCCGGAGCAGTTGCGGGCGCGACTACTGGGTTCTGCGGGTTCTAAGCCTTCCAAGAAGAAACAGAAAAAGAACGCTAATTCTTCTTCGGGTACTCAGGAGTCCTCGTACCGTCCGGCAACGCTGGTCTTTACCCGCATCGGTTCGGGTAGGGATTCACGACGCGTCGGCTGGCACGTGCGCCCACTCTAACCTCGCCAGCCCCGGCCACCCATCCCTAACTACCCAGCACTGACGGCCCAGACCCGACTGCCCAGACCCGAGGACGGGTTACCGTTCGTGACGATTCATGACGTTTCCCGTTCCGGATTCTGCACTCGACAGAGCACCGGGCACCGCAAGACCGTACACTAGATACGGTGCTTAGTAGAGGTACTCCCCCAAGGAGCTAGCTCTCACCGGCTAGCGCACAGCCGGGCAGAGCCCACCGATAATAACTTCCACAGTCGGCACCATGCACGACCCTATTTCCAGACGCAGGAAAGGCAATATGATCGACTTTGCTACCTCCCCGCAGTCCACTCTCGGCGTGGAATGGGAGATTGCGCTCATCGACCGTGAAAGCGGCGCACTGACCCAGCGCGCCAGCGAGGTGCTATCCATCCTGCGCGAACGCCACCCCGAACTGCTCGAGCCCGCCTCCGACCGGGCGCACGTGACCGGCGAGTTCCTGGAGAACACCGTCGAGGTGGTGACCGGCATCTGCCGCACCGTCGCTGAGGCGTGCCGTCAGCTGCAGGATTTAACGGATACTCTGCGCGACATCACCGATGACCTGGGCATTGAGTTCTACCCCGCCGGCACTCACCCCTTCTCCCACTGGGCTGACCAGCCGGTTGTGGCGAAGGAACGCTACCAGCGCGTGGTCGAGCGCGCCCAGTATTGGGGCCGCCACATGGTCATTTACGGTGTGCACGTACACGTGGGCGTTGACTCCCGCGATAAGGTTCTGCCGCTTATTGACGCGCTGACCAACTACGGACCGCATCTGCTGGCGCTTTCGTGCTCTTCCCCGTACTGGGATGGAGTCGATACCGGTTACGCTTCGCACCGCACCCAGCTTTACCAGCAGCTGCCCACGAACGGCCTGCCCTTCCACTTTGACACCTGGGAGCAGTACAGCGAGTACCTGGAGTCACTCGTGGCGACCGACGTGATCAACGACCCGAGCGAGGACCGTTGGGATGTTCGCCCGGTTCCGCGTTACGGCACTATTGAGATGCGCTATTGCGATGGCCTCGCGTCCCTGCCGGATGTTGCGGCAATCGTGGCGTTCACGCAGTGCCTGGTGGAGTACTTCTCCCGCCAGATTGAGGCGGGTGAAAGCATTGAGGTGCTCGCCCCATGGCACGCTCAAGAGAATAAGTGGCGCGTCGCCCGCTACGGCCTGGAGGCTAAGATCGTGGTCTCTAACGAGCCGGTGCAGCGTACCCTGCGCGAAGATTTTGAGCTGCTTCTGCCCAAGCTGGAGCCGGTGGCACGCGACCTTGACTGCGAGGTAGAGCTGGCGCAGGTACGCCGCATCCTCGCCGAGGGTACGGGTGCGGATCGTCAGCGTGCGGTCTTTGAGAAGACCGGCTCTCTGCGTGAGGTGGCGCTGGATGTTGCCGCGCAGTCTCGTGCGCGAGCGCTCCGTTAGTGCCGCTTCCCCCGCGACTAAAGCTTGAATACAGAGATGCCTCGGCACAGTCCTTTGTGAGACTGTGCCGAGGCATTTCTATGAGCATTTTCGAGGCGAGCCGCGTAAACGGGCTCGCGCTAATAATCCCTGCGGAAGTAGCTATTTCAGAGGTAGCCCGTTTAGAAACAGACCGTGGTCACCGGCAGCGAGGAGTCCGTCGTGAAGTCCACGCCCGAGGGCTCACGACCGGCAGCGACCAGGCGGGCACCCAGCGCCGCAACCATCGCGCCGTTATCGGTGCACAGGGTGAACTTCGGGATAATCAGGCGCACCCCTTCGGAGGCGCATCGGGCGGCAAGCAGCTCACGCAGGCGCGAGTTAGCCGCCACGCCACCGCCGAGCAGCAGGGTCTTCATGCCCTGCTCGCGGCAGGCAAGCATCGCCTTCTTGGTGATGACGTCCACGACCGCCTCCTGGAAAGACGCGGCGATATCGGCAACCGGGACCTCTTCACCGGCCGCTTCAAAGCTTTCAATCACGCGCGCCACGGCGGTCTTCAGGCCGGAGAAGGAGAAATCGTAGCGGTGCGCGCCAGGCTCCTCGGCGGTGCCCATGAACTTGCGGTTCGACAGGCCGCGCGGGAACACGAAGGCGTTGCGGTTACCCTCGGCGGCGGCGCGGTCAATCGCGGGGCCGCCCGGGTAATCCAGACCCAGCAGTCGGGCGACCTTGTCGTAGGCCTCGCCTGCGGCATCGTCGAGGGTCGCGCCGAGCAGGCGCACATCGGAGGTAATGTCTCGCACCTGCAGGATTTCGGTGTGACCGCCAGAGACTAGTAGCGCACCCAGGCCACCGGATCCGGCATTCGCCAGCAGGTCGGAGCCGTCTTCGGTGCCGTTGTCCTCCAGCAGGCCAACGCCAACGTGTGCGACCAGGTGGTTAATGCCGTAGAGGGGCTTGCCGGTGGCAATAGCGAGCGCCTTCGCCGCGGAGACACCCACCATGAGTGCGCCCGCCAGACCGGGGCCAGCAGTGACGGCGATAGCGTCCACCTGATCGAGGGTGATGTCCGCTTCGGCGAGTGCCGCCTTGAGGGCGGGGATCATGGCGTCCAGGTGAGCGCGGGAGGCGATTTCGGGGATCACGCCGCCAAAGCGTACGTGCTCTTCCATGGAGGAGGAGATGGTGTTGCTGAGCAGCTGTGCACCGCGCACGATGCCGATACCGGTCTCATCGCAGGAGGATTCGATGCCCAGAACGAGGGGTTCGCGAGTGCTCATAGTCTATCTTTCTGTTGCGCTGTCTGCGCGTAGTGCTTCTAGTTGCAGTGAGGTAAGGATGCCGTGGCGTAGGGATGCTGTGGCGTAGAGGGCAAGTGTAGAGAGCGGCGAATGCTCGCCCCTATTGAGGGGATTGCCGTTTAGCCCAACGGACTATTTAGAACGTACATTCCATAATGATGGCGTCGGTTCCGTCATCGTAGTAGCCGCGGCGTACGTGAATCGCACGGTAGCCGTTGCGTTCGTAGAGGCGCTGAGCGCGCGGGTTGTCGGCACGCACCTCCAGCAGGATGCGCTCGGCACCCTGCTCGCGGGCACGCTCGTGCATCTGCTCAAGCATGGCGCGGCCGAAGCCGTTGCCCTCATATTCGGGGAGCACGCCGATGGTTTGAACGTCGGCGGTGTCGGCTACGACCATGGTTCCGCAGTAGCCGATAGTGCGCCAGCTGCCCTCGTCGCCTTCCGGGTTCTCCACCGGCAGCTCGAGCATGTAGTAGGTGCGGGTCGGGTGGATCAGCTCTTCGAGGAACATGTCGATGTGCCAGGCGTCGGCGGGGAACAGGGCGGTTTCCATGCGGTGCATGGCCTGCACGTCGGCAAGTTCGGCAACGCGCAGGCGGGCGCCCAGAGCCAGGTTACTCAGTGCCAGATTATTCAGCGCAAGGTTATTCAGCGCCAGGTCGTCTTGCACGATATTGTCGGTAGCGCTCATTTAGCTCTCCTTCTGTGCGGCAGCCTGTGCGGCCTGGGCGGCCTGCTTCTGCTGGCGGGCGAGCATTGCGGCGGGGACCTTTGCGTCTGAGTCGCGCAGGTATTGGGCAGAGGTGTCCTCGCTCAGATTCTCCAGACCCAGGCGCGCCGCGGCAGCAACCAGGTACTCGGCGTGGGGGTGAACCTCGCGGGCAGAATCGACGATGGTCCAGCCGTGCTCTTCGAGGGCCTCGGTGTACAGGCCGGCACCGTAGCCGTAGGCGTAGGAAGGACCCTCACCGGGCAGAATTTCGGAGGCGGGGCATACGTTCGGGCCGTCCACCAGGGTGTAGCCTTCGGCGTTCACGCGGTAGCGGGCGGAGTAGACTTCGCGGCGACGCGCGTCGGAGAGTACGAGCAGCTCAGTACCTTCTACAGGCTCAGCACCTTCAGCAGAGGCGAACGCTCGTTCTACATTCTCTTCCCCGGCTGTGTCTCCAGCTGCGTCCCCGGCAACCACGCCAGACACAGCACGCTCAGCCAGCGCGGTCAGGCTCATCATGCCGTACACCGGCACCGACCAGGCAAAACCCAGAGCGCGCGCAGTAACGATACCGGCGCGAAGGCCCGTAAAAGGTCCCGGACCGGTACCGGTCAGAATTGCATCCAAATCTTCGCCGCGCACGCCAGCGTCCTGCAGGGCCGCCTGCGCGTAGGGACCCATCACCTCGGCGTGGGAGCGGGTATCTTCACTCTCGTAGCGGGCGAGGATTTCGAAGGACGCACCGGCTTCGGAGCCGTGCACACGGGCGAGCGCCACAGATGCGGTGGCGGATGAATCAAGGGCAAGTACTAGCACCCTATCATTCTAACGCGCGGGCTCTAGGCGCTCTGCAGGGCCTCTTTCAGTGCGTCAAAAGCGTGCTCCCAGCGGGGGCCGAAGGCGCGCACCCGCAGCAGGCGAGGCTCAGGGGTGTCCGCTTCCTCGTCGCTTTCGTCCTCGTCTTCGTCGTCCCAGCTGAACTCTTCGGCCCCCGAGTAGGCGAAGCGTGCATCCGCGCCGGTCAGGCGGGTGAAGTCCAGCTCCAGGCGGGAATCGCTCAGGTGCTCAGCCTTATCGCGGCCCCACTCAATGACGGTCACAGAGCGCGGCAGGGAGAACTCCAAATCCAGGTCGTCGAGCTCTTCGGCGCTGGAGAGGCGATAGGCGTCTACGTGCACCAGGTCGGGGCCGCCGGGTCGGGGGCCGTCCGGCAGGTTCGGGTGCACGCGCGAGAGCACGAAGGTCGGTGAGATAACGCCTTCGCGCACGCCCAGGCCTTCACCCAGGGAGCGGGTGAACGTGGTCTTACCCGCACCAAGCTCGCCCGAGAGCAACAGTACGTCCCCGGCGTTCAGGTGCTGCGCCAGGGTGAGCGCCAGGCGGCGGGTATGGTCGGGGCCGGTCACATCCAGATCGAGTGCGGCAGAAATGTACTCAGCGCTCATTAGCCCTCCTGCTCCTGCCCGGTACCCCACAGCTCGTTCAGCTCAGCTTCAACCCAGGAGCCGCCAACGTAGAGGCGCTCCACGCGGGACGAAATGCGGGTCACGATTTCGTAGTTAATGGTCTGCGCGGCATCCGCCCACTCTTCCACGGGCGGGTTCTCACCGGCACCAAAAAGGATGGCGGGCGCACCCAGGTAGCCCAGGGCGGGGTCGCTCAGGCCGGGTTCGCCCAGGTCAACGACCATCTGGTCCATGGCGATGCGGCCGACCACGCGGTAGGTCTTACCTTCCGTATTGTTAGGCACGGAGCCGTTCTCCGCGTTCTGCGCGCCCGGGTAGATGCGCACCGGCGCGTTCTCCGCAATGCGCGGCACGCCGTCAGCGTAGCCGAGCGGCACCAGCGCCAGGGTGGTTGCCTTGGGAGTGTGGTAGCGCAGACCGTAGGAAACGCCCTGACCTGCAGGAACTTCCTTCACGGCGGCAATGTAGCTACTCACCGTCATGACGGGCTTCAAACCCAAGTCTTCAGACGTAACACCCGGCAGCGGGGAAAGACCGTACAGAGCAAGGCCGCAACGCACACCGTCACCGAGCAGACGCTCCTCCGTATCCCAGCCCTCCAGGGAGGCGGTCAGGGTCGCCGGCGAGTTCGCCAGGTGCACAATCTTCGGGTCCAGGCCAGCCTCGCGTGCCTGGGCCACAAACGTATCCAGGGTATCGAGCTGCTGTGCAGTCTCGGCGCGGGTCGGCTCATCCGCAACCGCCAGGTGGCTAAAAATACCTTCAACCGTAATCAGACCGGCTTCCTCCAGGGAGGCGGCGCGAGCCACCAGTGCAGGCCAATCCGCCGCGGTAGCACCGTTACGACCCAGACCGGTATCAGCCTTCAGATGCACGATAGCGCGCTCGCCGGTGCGTTCAGCGGCGGCGGCTACCGCCTCCAGGTCCCAACCGGAAACACCCAGACGGATCTTCTCCTGCAGAGCCGCCTCAAAATCGGTGGAGGGAGTGTGCAGCCACGCCATGAGCGGCGCATCAATACCGTCAGCACGCAGTTCCAGCGCCTCGTTCACGTGCACCACACCCAGCAGGTCAGCGCCGGCTGCAATAGCCGAACGTGCCACCGGGTACGCGCCGTGACCGTACGCATCCGCCTTAATCACTGCAATGAGCACGCGGTCGCCAATGAGTTCCTTGAGTCGGCGCACATTATGTTCCAGCGCGTCAAGATCAATCGTGGCGCTACGTTCCACCTGGCCGGGAGCGCAGGGCGGGCAGTAAAGCGGTTCGGCAGGCTGCTGAGGGTGAGTCATGGTCCTTCGTTTCTGACGGGCGGGTACTACAGGCTGTACTTGAGCAGCCTCTCTTCTACTAAATTCTAGACCTCCCGCTGTGCGAAAGTCCTGTCGCGCTACACTAGGTCAGGTACCCCTTTAGAGAGGAAAGCATCGATGAGCACTCTGCCGCCGGTTCGGACGGTTCACGTGTATTCCATGCACACCGACCCTTTTGCGCAGCCCGGTAGCGGAGATGCAGGCGGCATGAACGTCTATATTGCCCGGTCGGTGCATGCCATGCTGGAACTGGATCCGGAGCTGCGGGTTGAGGTTTTCACCCTGGATCGCGGTGAGGCGCTTCCGACCGATTCGCCGTTCCGTCAGCCTCCTCAGCCCGGCGAGCGCCTTGTGCGCCACAGTCTTGATCTGCCCTCCGCCCGTGGTCTTTCGAAGAACGAGCTGGCTGCGGTCACCGATGATTTTGCGCAGGCGTGCGTCGAGCAGGCACTGTACACCCCGGATATTATTCACGCCCACTATTGGCTGTCGGGTCAGGCTGCGGCTCGTGCATCCGACCTGTGGTCGGCTCAGGGCGTTGGCTTCCCGGTTCCTGTTCTTTTTACTCCGCATACGACGGCTGCTGCCAAGGATGCGCGCCGCGGCGAAGGTGAGGCGCCCGAACCCGAGGAGCGCTATGCCGCCGAGCGCCTGATGAGTAGCTCCGCGAGCCGGGTGATTGTGAATACTCCCCTGGAGGCGCAGCAGATGGGCGAGTATTACGGTACGGACGCGCAGAAGCTTGCCACTATCCCGCCGGGTGTTGACACCTCGATTTTCCATACGATTCCTGGCGTGCATCCGCTCAATGACACCTCTGAGACTCGTTGCCGCATTGTTTTTGCCGGTAGGCCTCAGCCGTTGAAGGGCCCGCATCTGCTGGTGGAGGCGCTCGCGCTGCTCCCCTCCGACCTGCAGGTGGACGTGGATATTATTGGTCGTTCCGATTCGGATTATGAGCGCCGCCTGTTGCAGCGTGCAGCTGAGCTGGGTGTGGCAGATCGGGTGCATTTGAAGGACCCGGTTCCTGCATCTGAGCTGGCTGATATTTTCCGTGCCGCCGACATTGTGGCGTCCCCGTCGTCGTCTGAGACGTTCGGGTTGGTGGCTCTGGAGGCGCAGGCGTGCGGCGCAGCGGTGCTCGCTACGGATGCTGACGGTCTGCGCTTTGCGGTGGAGAACCACCGTACGGGCCTGCTGGTGGCGCCTCGTACTCCGCAGCGTTGGGCTGCAGCTATTGAGCGTCTGGTGCGTGCCCCGTATCTGCGTCATTCGTTGGGTGCGAACGCCGCAGCGCGTGCTCGCACGATGGGTTGGGAGCAGACGGCGCGCAAGACCCTGGAAGCTTATGCCGAGGTACGTGAGGGTATCTCGCAGTAATGTATTTTTCACGTTGTGAGGAGTTTTAATGTCTTTCTCGATGAGCCGCGATGAGTTCGCTGCGTACCTGGATTCTGTGCGTATTACCGGCGAGGTGGCAACCGCCCGAGAGAATAACCTGGACCATATTCAGGGTTTCCTGGATGGTAATGAGCACCTTGAGTTTGGTGTGCAGTGGACCCGCGAGTGGGATTACGATTCGGTGTTTGAGGTGATGGTTCGCCGCGCGGGTCTGAACCCGGATCGTTCGCATACTCACGGTCAGGACACTATTGGTGCCAAGCAGTGCATCAGCGCTCTGGAGGAATACGCCCGCATCTTCGGTGAGGCGGTGCGTGCGAGTTCTCGTATTTTGTTTGCGACCGGTCACCCGGCGGGTCTGTTCCCCATCTATGCGGTGATGGCTGCGGCTGCGAAGGCTGCCGGTGCTGAGGTTCTCCAGATTGAGGAGGGCGAGCGCTTCCTGGACGGCGATGTCCGTCAGATTATGGATGTCGTGATGTTTGAGCAGTACGGTAATCTGCAGCATACGCATTTCCCCGGCCCGATGCGCATCGCACTGGATCAGTTGAAGGCGCGCGGTGTGACTCCGGATCTGGTGGTTTCGGATCACGGTATGGCTGGTTATGCTTCCTCGACCTGTAAGTTGCTGACGATTGGTATTGCGGATTGTAATGATCCGGGTCTGTTTGTGGCGGCTGAGCAGGGGGACCTGCCGGTGTGCGTGCCGATGGACGATAACGTTCCGCCGCGTCGTTATGAGCCGATGATTGATTTTATTTTGGATCGTGCGGGGCTTGAGCGTCCTTAATGTCTCTTGTGCACCCTGCGTTTAGGGTGTGGGGTCTTCGGGGTTTGTCTTTTATTTGTCGGTTATTTTCCTGCAGGTGCGTGAAACATGCCGATGGTTTTGGGGTTTCTTAGCTCCACTAGGCATTCTTCCCGAAGGCCCTTTTTTCCTTCTTTGTCTGTGATTGATTTCATCACACCCAAGAGGCTTTGTGCCTTCATTCTTCGCGCCACAAGACCCCCGACCCCGTAGAATAGTTTACGGAACACGTTTATGCGCTCTTTAGCTTCATATAGCGTTCCACTAGGCGCCTTACCAGCGCCTTTACCGTAGTCTCTGCCACTATTCACTCAGCAAGATTACTGGTTCACTCATTCATTCAGAACACTGACTAGGACACGATTCCCTATTCACCGATAATTAGGGGTAAATGTGCCTATTCGCCGCTCTCAGTCCACGACACAGGACAAATTTCCGGGGAAGATTACACCGTTGAAAGTACAAGATCGTCTTAAAAAAATGTGGGGTTCAGACTTCGTCGTCAAGCGAAGCTGGCATCCCAAGGTTCAGCGTGCCCTTTACTTTGGCGATTTTCTCGCCATTGCTATTGCGGTTATCGCTGCGCATCTGATTCGTTTCGGGTGGGAGAATGCTGACCTGCCCTATGTAAACGTTTGGCCTATTAACGCCCTGGATGGCCGTATTCCCGCTATTGATTACATTTTCCTGGGCGTCGGTATGGTCGTCGGCTGGTGGTTTATCCTCCAGGTGAACGGCTCCCGTAGCCTGCGCATCATGGGTTTCGGCAACGAGGAGTATCGCCTGATTACTCGCGGTACTACTTACTTCTTCTGCCTGCTGATTATTCTGGCGTTCTTCCTCAAGGTTGACGTCACCCGCATGTACTTGTTGATTGCTTACCCGTTGGGTCTGTTCCTTCTGCTCGTTGAGCGTTGGCTGATTCGTCAGGGTCTGGTGCGTTCGCGTACCCGCGGTCGTGCACTCACTCGCGTGATGATTATTTCTGATGTGACGACCGGTCAGCACCTGTACAAGAACCTGGAGGGTGTGGTTGCTTCCGGTCTGTCCCCCGCTGCGTTCTATCTGCCCGGTTTTACCCCGGGTACCACTGTTGCTGGTGCACCGATTCCGGTGCTTGGTTACAGCACTTCTCCGGCTGACATTATGGAAGCCATCCGCGAGAACGATATTCACATGGTTGCTGTCACGAATGGTCACCACTTGAGCCCGGATCAGGTTCGCCTGCTGGGTTGGAAGCTTGCTGATGCGCATATTTCGCTGATTATGGCTCCTGCGACGACCGATATTGCTGGTCCGCGTATGCACATGCAGCCGTTGAACGGTCTGCCGCTGGTGCACGTGTCGACTCCGCGTATTACCGGTCTGTCGGCGTTCTTCAAGCGCGCTATGGATGTTGTGTCTTCGGGTCTGGGTTTGATTCTGTTGTCTCCGCTGTTCCTGGTGGTGGCGCTACTGGTGAAGCGTGATGGCGGCCCGGTCTTCTTCCTGCAGAATCGTGTGGGTCTGAACGGTGAGCTTTTCAAGATGGTGAAGTTCCGTTCGATGCGTACTGATGCTGAAGAGGTCAAGAAGCGCCTCATGGAGCAGAACGAGGGTAACGGCGTGCTCTTCAAGATGAAGGACGACCCGCGTATTACCCCCATTGGTAAGTTCATCCGTAAGTACTCGATTGATGAGCTGCCTCAGCTGTGGAACGTGTTCATTGGCGATATGTCGCTGGTGGGTCCGCGTCCTCCGCTGGTTGAGGAAGTTGAGCAGTACGAGGACATTGCGTACCGCCGCCTGCTGGTGAAGCCGGGTATTACCGGTCTGTGGCAGGTTTCGGGTCGTAGTGATCTCTCCTGGGAAGAGTCGGTTCGTCTGGATCTCTACTATGTTGAGAACTGGTCGCTTACCGGTGACTTCATTATTCTTCTGCGTACTGTCCGTGCGGTTTTCGCTAAGGAAGGCGCGTACTAAGAAGGGTGGTGGGAGTTTCTCCCGCTGGTGTGTATTCCGGCTTTTAGTGATGCTGTCCCGGCACAGGCAGCTCGGTATCGTACATTGATATAAGCGCGTTGAAGGGGCGTGAATCCGTTTCCGGTGGATTCACGCCCCTTCTGTGTGCCCAGGGTATCTGGTCAGCTCTTCGCTTCTAGACAAGTGTCAGAACATCAGGGCGCTTTCCGCTCCCCTATTCGGCGATGAGGCGCGCAATGACTTCGGGGAGCATCTGCGCGACGCGGGTTGCGGGTGCCGGGCCGGGCAGAGCGTCCTTGACGCTTCCGGTGGCGCTGGCGCGTGCGGCTTCGCCGTGCAGGTAGACGGCGAGCGCACCGATGGAGGCGAAGGTGCAGCCTTCCAGCGCTTCTCCGCGAGCATCGAAGGCTGCTACGGTCTGGGCGAGCAGTGCTCCGTAGATGCCGGTGAGGGTGTCTCCGCTGCCTGCGGTGGCGAGCCAGGGGCTTCCGCCAGCAACGCTGTAGGTGGCGCCGTTGGGTGCTGCAATGAGCGTGTAGCCGCCCTTGAGCATGACGGTGGCGCCGGAGAGTTCGGAGGCGGCACGCACCCAACGGAAGGGCTCTGCGTCGATGTCCTTGCGGCTGGGTACGATGGCGTCGCCCAGGTGCTTTGTCCAGACTTCGGGGGCGAGCTCGTGCACGATGCGCAGGAAACGTTCGAGCTCTGCCGCGTGCGGGGTGAGAATCTTGTGGGAGCCGAGCTGCTTACCGGTTGCCATGTATTCTGCCGCCAGGTCGCAGGCGCCCGCGTCGAGGATGGCGGGTTCGGGTGAGTGGAGCAGGTAGCGATTCTTATCCAGTGAGTCGTGGCTGGATCCGGAGCCGCCCGCCCAGACGGTGACCCTCTGCAGGGCGGGTGCGCCGCTGAAGTAGACGGTTTCGGGGTTGTGGGCGATCATGAGCTGGCGCAGCTCGTGGGAGTTGGCGTTGAATCGGACCATGCCCACGCCGGTGTTGAGAGCGGCACGCACGCTCATGAGGGCTGCGCCGGGGTATTCGAGGCTTCCGGTGAGCATGCCGAGTACGCCGCGGGTGTACTTGTGGGAGTGTTCGTCGGGTACTTCGATGAGCTCGCGGTAGTCTTCGCGCTCGAGGACGCGCAGGGCGGGCTTGTGGGCGTTGAGGGCTTCGGGTACGCCCAGGTCGTAGAGCTTGATATCTCCGGCGTGCACGCTGTGGCTGGTTCCTGCCGGTAGCTTGTGACCGATGAAGGTGACGGTGCGGTCGGCGCGCAGGGAGGGTTCGTGCACGGTTCCGCGGTTGTTGTCGACTCCGGAGGGGGTGTCTACGGCGAGGACTGCGCCGAGCTTGCCGTCGAGCTGCGCTGCACGGAGTACGCCCAGGTATTCGCCGGCGCTACCGCGTACGGCGCCGCTTGCTCCGGTACCGAGGATTCCGTCGAGTACGAGGTCGTAGCTCTTCAGGTGTTCCTGTGCTTTGGCAGGGTCGAGCACGCGGGTGCCTTCGCCACCTTCGCGGGCGATGAGTTCGAGGTTCTTTTCACTGGGGTCGAAGATGATGGCGTCAACGCGGTGGCCCTTGACGCTAAGACGGGCGCCGGCGTAGATGGTGTCTGCGCCGTTGTTGCCCGGACCGATGAGCAACAGGATTTTGGCGTTGTCCTTGCCGCGGAGCAGGTCCTGCGCTTCGGCTGCGACGGCGTCTGCGGCGCGTTGCATGAGGTAGCCGTCGTAGTCGGCGGCTTCGATGTAGGGCTTTTCTGCTTCGCGTACCTGGGAAGCAGTGTAGATGAGCTTCATTGCTGTCTCCTTGGGTGGCACCGTGCGGGCCTTAGGGGTCACCTGGTGTGGTGTTGGTGTGGCTCTGCGTTAGTCCTCGTCAGTGTCGTCACCGGCGATAACGCTGAGTCGGTAGCTTTCGGGGTTGAACTTTTGCAGGTGCGCCAGTTCTGCGTCGCTGAGGTATTCGGCGGTTGCGATGGCGATGGCCATGGGTTCGTCGTGGGTCAGCGAGAGGTGGATGCGGTTGATACCGAGTTCTTTGGCTCGGCGGGCGATGGTGCCCTGAATGATGAGGTAGGGCTGGCCGCTTTCGGCGGTGGCTACTTCGCAGTCTTGCCAGTTGAGTCCTGCGGGTGCTCCGAGTACTTTTGCGACGGCTTCTTTGGCGGCAAATCGTACGGCTTGGGAGCGCACGTTTCGGGTGCGTTCGTTGGGGGTAAAGACACGGCGGACGAAGGCGGGTGTTTCGGTCACGATTCGTTCGAATCGTTCGATGTTGACGGTATCTACGCCGATTCCCATGATCATGAGCTTCACCTTCTGCGGTAGGGTGGTGGCCGCGTCCTGTTTGCGGTTTCTCTTGTTTTAAGTCTAGCGAGATTCGTTTCTTTTCGGTGGTTTACCGTCAAATATGACGCCTTGATGCTGTCTGTTTCACATCCTGTATTCTCGTTGGGTTTCTCGCTTTCGTACGGCGCCGCGGGTAAGCGTGGTTAAACGACAAGGGCGGTGGTCGAGTTCTCTAAGAACTCAACCACCGCCCTTTCGTGATCGCTGAGGCGATTTCCGAGGAGGTTACTTCAGAAGGATTACTCCACGGTCACGGACTTTGCGAGGTTACGCGGCTGGTCAACGTCCAGGCCCTTAGCTTCTGCCAGTGCGCATGCGAAGATCTGCAGGGGCACGGTTGCCAGCAGGGGCTGCAGCAGCGAGGGGCATGCCGGGACGGTGATGAGGCGGTCTGCGTAGGGCTTGACTGCCTCGTCGCCTTCCTCGGCGATGACGATGGTGAAGGCGCCGCGTGCGCGCACTTCCTGGATGTTGGAGACGACCTTGCCGTGCAGGGAGTCGCGACCGTTTGCGGAGGGAACCACTACGATGACCGGCTGGCCTTCATCGATCAGTGCGATGGGGCCGTGCTTGAGCTCGCCTGCTGCGAAGCCTTCAGCGTGGATGTAGGTGATTTCCTTGAGCTTGAGCGCGCCTTCCATTGCGACGGGGAAGCCCACGTGGCGGCCGAGGAAGATCACAGAGGAGGCATCCTTCATTTCGACGCCCAGTTCCTTGACCTGGGTGTCGTTGTCGATGACCTTCTGGATCTTTGCGGGCATGTTCTGCAGCTCGGCGAGGATCGATGCGATTTCGTCCTTGTACTTGTTGCCGCGCAGCTGTGCCAGGTACAGGCCGAGCAGGTATGCTGCGGTGATCTGTGCCAGGAATGCCTTGGTGGATGCCACTGCGATTTCGGGGCCTGCGTGGGTGTACAGCGCAGCGTCGGATTCGCGGGGCAGAGTCGAGCCGTGGGTGTTGCAGATGGAGATAACCTTTGCGCCCTGTTCGCGTGCGTGGCGCACTGCCATCAGGGTGTCCATGGTTTCGCCGGACTGCGAGAGTGCCACGATGAGGGTCTTCTCGTTCACGATGGGGTCGCGGTAGCGGAACTCGTGTGCGAGCTCAACCTCGGTGGGGATGCGGCACCAGTGCTCGATGGCGTAGCGTGCCACCTGGCCTGCGTATGCTGCGGTACCACATGCGACGACGATAATCTTGTCGATGGTGCGCAGCACCGAGTCGTCAATATTCAGTTCGTCGAGGGTCAGGTTGCCGTTCTCGTCGAGGCGGCCCATGAGGGTCTGCTCGACAGCTGCGGGCTGCTCGTGGATTTCCTTCTCCATGAAGGAGTTGTAGCCGCCCTTTTCGGCTGCTGCTGCGTCCCATTCGATGTGGAAGGGCTTGCCCTCTGCGGGGTTGCCTTCGAAGTCGATGATGGAGTAGTCGGTGCCGGTGATGGTCACGATCTGATCCTGACCCATTTCGACGGCTTCCTTGGTGTGATCAATGAACGCGGAGACGTCCGAGCCGAGGAAGTTCTCGTTCTCGCCCAGGCCGATGACCAGCGGGGAGTTGCGGCGGGTTGCCACAACGCGGTCCGGGTGGTCGGCGTGGATAGCCAGGATGGTGAAGGCACCTTCCAGGCGGTTGGACGCGATGCGTACTGCCTCGGTGAGGTCACCGGTACCGAGCTTGTTGTAGATGCTTGCGATGGTCGCTGCAGCTACCTCGGTGTCGGTCTGAGATGCGAACTCTACGCCTTCGGCGAGCAGTTCAGCGCGCAGTTCTGCGAAGTTTTCGATAATACCGTTGTGAACGACGGCGAGGCGGCCGTTGTCGACAACGTGGGGGTGAGCGTTGTTGTCAGTGGGTCCACCGTGGGTTGCCCAACGGGTGTGACCAATACCAATCTGAGAGTCCGGCAGGGGGTGTTCCTTGACCTCGTTCTCAAGGTTCAGGAGCTTGCCTGCCTTCTTACGGAATACGATGCCGTCGGGGCTTACAACTGCCACGCCAGCAGAGTCATAGCCGCGGTATTCCTGGCGGCGCAGACCTTCGAGGACCACATCGTATGCGTTGTGGTCAAACTTGTTACCGTCCGGAGCAGTGTCCAGACCTACATATCCTACGATTCCACACATGCTATAAGTTTATCCCACAAGTATCCGAATATGCGCACGGTGAAATACAGTTATGCGTCACGTTTAATGTGGCTTTTCCTGCATTTTTAGGTTTTTATCCTTTTTACCCGCATTGTTATTTCTTCTCTAGCCGCGCTAAGGGTAGGTATTTTCCCCGGGGGCTGAAAGTTCGTACACTTAGATAAATGAGCACCGCACCGTATTTTTCTGGCGATGACCGCTTCATGCATCTTGACCGTTCCCGCTGGTCGCACCTAGCCGATGAGATTTCTGTCCCCCTCAGTGCTGAGGAAATTGAGTCTCTCCGAGGCCTGGGTGAAACTGTCGACCTTGAAGAGGTGCAGCGTATTTATCTGCCGGTTTCTCGTCTTCTTAATCTGTATGTAACTGCCGCATCCTCACTGAACCATATGACGAATGATTTTCTGCATGTGTCTCAGCGCCGCGTCCCGTTCATTATTGGTGTGGCGGGTTCTGTTGCCGTGGGTAAGTCGACGACGGCGCGTATTTTGCAGGCTCTTTTGAGCCGTTGGCCGTCCACTCCGAAAGTTCAGTTGGTGACTACGGATGGTTTCTTGTACCCGAATGCGGAGCTTCAGCGTCGCGGCGTTATGCACCGTAAGGGTTTCCCGGAGTCTTATGATCGCCGTGCCCTGTTGAATTTTGTGTCGCAGGTGAAGTCCGGTGCCGAGCGTGTGGTGGCGCCGAAGTATTCACATCTGTATTACGACATCATGCCGGATGAGCATATTGAGGTCACCGCACCGGATGTTCTGATTCTTGAGGGGTTGAATGTTTTGGCACCTTCTCAGGCTGAGGGCCCGGAGACTTCTGATCTGACGCTGAGCGATTTCTTTGATTTCTCTATTTATGTGGATGCCCGCACTGAGGATATTGAGCGCTGGTATGTGAATCGTTTCTTGACTCTGCGTTCTTCGGCTTTTGCGAACCCGGAGTCGTATTTCAAGCGTTATGCGGAGCTAAGCGATGAGCAGGCGGTTGAGGTGGCGACCGGCATTTGGAAGAGCGTGAATGAGCCGAATCTGTTGCAGAATATTTTGCCGACTCGTGCTCGTGCGCATTTGATTCTTCAGAAGGGTGCCGAGCATACCGTGGAGCAGGTTCTTCTGCGTAAGAATTAGAGGTTCTTTAGGTTTTTAGTGTTCGCGTGCGGCTTTTAGCCGGTATTGTGGTGCATTCTAGTAGAAGGCGCCGGAGGCTCCACTCCCTCGCGGGGTAGGTTTAGGCTTCCGGCGCTTTTTGTTTGCATCTACGCCATGATGAGGAGTTATTGTGTTGTCTCTGCACCGTACGTCTACCGCTCAGGAGTCTCTTAATGGTTCTGCGGTAAACCGCCGCACCCTCTTGGGTGCCGCTTTGGGGGTTGGCGGTACCGCACTATTGGCGGCTTGTGGTTCGCAGGGTGGCTCGCAGGGTCAGGGTGCCGCCTCGTCATCTTCTGCAGCGAGCGCTTCTGCCTCTGAGTCTGCGACGGCTTCGGCGGCTTCTTCTAGTGTCTCTTCCACTGCGGCAGCCTCTTCTGCCGCGCCCTCCCCTGTTGCTTCTGCAACCGGTGCTTCTGCCAGCGCTTCGACTTCTGCGAGCGCGTCTTCTACCCCGTTGGCTCTTGCTCAGCCTAGTGTTGAGTCTCAGCCGGACTCGTTGCGTTGCCTCGTAAATAAGATGCGCCCCTTTGAGCAACAGGACTGGGAGCCGAGTGACCTGGTGGAGTTCTACGGTCATCAATTGCGTGCTGAGGCGGCTAAGGCGGCGGACACGATGATTGATGCGGCGGCGACCGACGGCGTGACTCTGCTTGTTTCTAGCGCGTATCGTTCGTATGCGGTGCAGCAGCAGACCTATCAGTATTGGGTTTCGGTGAACGGTCAGCAGGTAGCGGACCAGTTGTCTGCGCGTCCCGGCTATTCGGAGCATCAGACGGGTTTGGCGATTGATTTTGCCTCTCCTGAAGGTTGCCGCTTGGAGGAGTGTTACCGCGATACGCTGGCTGGTCAGTGGTTGGCGAAGAATGCTCCGCGTTACGGATATATTTTGCGTTTCCCTGATGGTCGTCAGTCGGTGACCGGTTATCGTTTTGAGCCGTGGCATTACCGTTATGTGGGTGTGCAGATTGCTCAGGAGTATGTGTCTTCGGGTGCGAAGACTTTTGAGGAGTTTATCGGTACGGGTGCGGCACCCGATTATGCAAGTGCGAGCTAGGCTCTGGGCTAAGCTTTCAGCTTTGCCAGGTGCGCTAAGCGGTGATGTGTGTCGTATTTCTAGGTTTCGTACCGGGAATAAATAGGCACAGTAGATGCATATTTTTTCGCGTACACGCCGCGTAAATCCGCGATTTTTCGCAGGTTTCAGAGATTTTTACTCACCTTTATATGACCTAGACCTTAAGTATTGGGTACCACAGAACCACTGTGAAGAAAAACACATGCTTTACAGTGAAAATTTTCTCAGAATATGGCATTTTGAACACCTAAAAGGCGCTATTCTATATCTCATGCTTAAGGGTTTTAAAGATTTTCTGATCCGCGGTAACGTCATCGACCTCGCAGTTGGTCTGATTATGGGTACCGCCTTCACCGCTGTGGTGACCTCGCTTGTCCAGGCCGTCCTGATGCCCGCTATCTCGATGCTGGTTAAGTCCCCCAACTTCGATGAGTTCCTGGTCTTCGGCCAGATCAAGGTTGGCGTGTTCCTGACCGCTGTTGTCAACTTCATCCTGATTGCAGTTGCTGTGTACTTCGCAGTTGTTGTCCCCACTCAGAAGCTGACTGAAATCGCACTGGCTAAGAAGAAGGCTGAAGACGAGGCTGCTGAAGAAGAGGAAGAGACCGAGATTGCCCTCCTGAAGGAGATCCGCGACGCTCTGGCAAAGAAGTAATTTCTCTGCTCTCTAACACTAACTTTCGAACCCCCGTATCCCTGTGGATACGGGGGTTTTCCGTATCCACATCCCCTACGACCACCCAAGATAACGAAGAAGGGCTGGGAAGGTAACACCTTCCCAGCCCTTCTCTATCCTCCACTGCGGTCTTCACACCGGAAGAATACGTTTAGAGTGCCAATTCCTTAGCCACAACGTCAGCCAGCTGCTGAGCAACCTCATCAGCCTGCTCCTGGGTTGCAGCCTCAACCATCACGCGGACCAGAGGCTCAGTGCCGGATGCACGCAGCAACACACGGCCGCTCTCACCCAGTACTCCTTCAGCCTCGCTCACAGCGGTAGCGAGCGCCTCGTTGGTCTTGACCGCCGCACGGTCAACGCCCTTGACATTGATTAGGCGCTGCGGGGTGGGCTGCATGCGGGATGCCAGCTCCGAGAGGGTCTGACCGCTACGTGCCACCTCTGCAGCCAGCTGGATGCCGGTCAGAACGCCGTCACCGGTGGTTGCGTAGTCGCTCATGATAACGTGGCCGGACTGCTCGCCACCGAGGTTGTAGCCGTGCTCGCGCATAGACTCGAGGACGTAGCGGTCGCCCACAGCGGTGCGGCCGAGGGTAATGCCGTGCTCGCGCAGGTACAGCTCCAGGCCCAGGCTGCTCATTACGGTTGCGACGAGGGTGTCCTTTGCGAGCTTGCCTTCGCGCTTAGCGGCAACAGCCAGGATAGCCATAATCTGGTCACCGTCTACCAGATTGCCCTTTTCGTCAACTGCCTGGCAACGGTCCGAGTCGCCGTCGTGGGCGATGCCGAGGTCCGCGCCGTGCTCAACGACTGCTGCCTGCAGCTTCTCGGGGTGGGTGGACCCCACGCCGTCGTTGATGTTGGTGCCGTTGGGCTCTACAGCCAGTGCGACAACCTCTGCACCCAACGCTTCGAAAGCTGCGGGAGATGCTGCGTATGCCGCACCGTTTGCGCAGTCCAGAACAATCTTCTTGCCTGCGAGGGGCTTGCCTTCAGGCAGGGTGGAGACCAGGTGCTTCACGTAAGCCTCGGTACCGTTCTCCAGGGGCTTGACGGTACCCACAGCACCACCGGTCGGGTAGCGGAAGGACTTCTCACGGTAAACGCGCTCAATGGCGTCCTCAACGGAGTCTTCCAGCTTCTGGCCGCCTCGGGCCAGGAACTTAATACCGTTGTCCGCTGCCGGGTTGTGCGATGCAGAAATCATCACGCCGAAGTCAGCACCGGTGTGTGCCACCAGGTAAGCTGCTGCGGGGGTGGGGACAATGCCGGCGTCCAGCACGTCAACACCTGCGCTAGCGAAGCCAGCCTTCATCGCAGAAACAATAAAGTCTGCAGAGGATCGGGAGTCATTTGCAATCACGGCACGGGGGCGTATGCCCTCTTCTACCGTGTCAAAGCCCAGCACAATAGAAGCCGCCTGTGCGAGCTCCATAGCCAGAGCGGGAGTAATTACATCGTTTGCCAGACCGCGTACGCCGTCGGTTCCAAAAAGTCGTTCAGTCACCCTTTTATTTTACGTTGTGCGTAACTCTGCTTAGGCGCATACACCGTAAATTCTTCATAATCAGAAAGTGATTTTCAGCGGCTATATATCTGCTTCATAGCTAATATTTCTGCAGACGCGCAAAGGTGCCTGCTCTCCGTTCCCGGGGTTGGGAAAAGAGAGACAGGCACCTTCATAATGCAAGCTATTTGGCGGCTCTATCGCCGTAGGGTTGAGTTTTTATTCTCCCCTATTTATCCACGCTTACTTGACGACGGGGAAGCCGTCGGGGGAGTCACCGGACTCGTCCTCGAAGACGTGTGATGCGGAGCGAACGATCAGCGAGTCGAGCTCGCCCACGACTGCCTCGTCCTTGGAGGGGTAGTCGAACTGGGAGAGCACGTAACGCATTGCTTCCAGACGTGCGCGCTTCTTGTCGTTGGACTTGATAACGGTCCAGGGGGCGTCACCGGTGTGGGTGTAGAAGAACATTGCTTCCTTTGCCGCGGTGTAGTCGTCCCACTTGTCCAGAGATGCCAGGTCGGTGGGGGAAAGCTTCCACTGGCGGACCGGGTCGGTACGGCGGGAGGTGAAGCGTGCGAGCTGCTCTTCGCGGGTGACGGAGAACCAGAACTTGATGATATGGATACCGGAGTTCACCAGCATGCGCTCCAGGTCCGGAACTTCGCGCATGAACTCGAAGTACTGTGCCTGGGTGCAGTAGCCCATAACGCGCTCAACGCCGGCACGGTTGTACCAGGAGCGGTCCATCAGGACGATTTCGCCGCCGGAGGGCAGGTGCTTGATGTAGCGCTGGAAGTACCACTGGGTCTGCTCGATGTCGGTCGGCTTCTCCAGTGCCACAACGCGAGCGCCACGGGGGTTCAGGTGCTCGGTGAAGCGCTTGATGGAGCCGCCCTTACCTGCTGCGTCACGGCCTTCGAAGATGATGAGAATCTTCTGACCGGTGGACTTAGCCCAGAGCTGCAGCTTCAGCAGCTCAATCTGCAGGGCGCGCTTTTCCTTCTCGTATGCCTTACGGCTGAGCTTGGTGTCGTAGGGGTAACCCTTCTTCCATGCCTGCGAGGTTTCGTCGTCCTTCTTGTCCTTGCCGAGGGCGCGGGTGAGGGAAGCCATTTCGTCCAGCTCTGCCGAGTAGTCTTCAACGACGGAGGTACGGCGTGCCTGGGGCTTCAGGGCTTCCTTGATGGCTTGTTTCTTCTCAGAACCGGTGTGTGCGTGTGCGCCTCCAGCGGCGTGCTGGTGGGCTTCAGTCTGAGGAGCCTCCACTGCCTTCTCTTCGGGCTGGGTGGAGGGATTCTGCTCTGCCATGAGTACTCTTTTCTTCCTGTCTGCTTTGACTCTTTAACTCTACCGGTGTGCTCTTCGATGAACAAACGTAACAGTTATATGCACCCTATAACCTTGTAACGCTCACGGTGAGTAGATACGCAAAACGCCCCGACTCTCCCGAAGGAGAAGCGGGGCGTAACGCTTCGTGAAAACCAGCGATTAACGCTTGGAGAACTGCGAAGCCTTGCGTGCCTTCTTAAGACCAGCCTTCTTACGCTCGATGACGCGTGCGTCACGGGTCAGGTAACCAGCCTTCTTCAGTGCGGGGCGGTTGTTCTCGCGGTCAATCTCGTTCAGTGCACGAGCGATACCCAGGCGCAGAGCACCTGCCTGACCGGAGGGGCCACCACCGTTGATGCGTGCGATGACGTCGTATGCACCCTCGAGCTCCAGGAGCTTGAAGGGCTGGTTGACGTCCTGCTGGTGCAGCTTGTTGGGGAAGTAGTCTTCCAGGCTACGACCGTTGATGGTCCAGTTACCGGAACCGGGCACAACGCGAACGCGTGCCACTGCTTCCTTGCGGCGACCAACTGCTGCGCCTGCAACGGTCAGTGCCGGACGTGCTGCCTTAGCCGCTGCGGGGGCAGCGGACTCCGAGGTGTAGCTGGTCAGCTCTTCCTCGACTACGATCTGCTCTTCGTTCTGAGCCACGATTTCTCCTATTGTTTCTTCGTAGGCCCGAATTACTGGGCGACCTGGTTGAATTCGTAGGTCTTGGGCTGCTGTGCCGCGTGCGGGTGCTCGGGGCCAGCGTAGACCTTCAGCTTCTTGAGCTGCTGTGCAGCAAGCTTGTTCTTGGGCAGCATGCCCTTAACAGCCTTCTCAACCGCGCGAACGGGGTTGGTCTCAAGCAGCTCTGCGTAGTTCACGGACTTCAGACCGCCGGGGTAACCCGAGTGGCGGTATGCACGCTTCTGCTCGAGCTTTGCACCGGTCAGGGCGACCTTCTCAGCGTTCACGATGATAACGAAGTCACCGGTGTCAACGTGGGGAGCAAAAGTCGGCTTGTGCTTACCGCGCAGCAGGATAGCGGTCTGGCTTGCGAGGCGGCCGAGAACAACGTCGGTGGCGTCAATGACGTGCCACTGGCGCTCGACTTCGCCGGGCTTGGGAGTATAAGTGCGCAAAATATTGGCCTTTGTCTCGAAATGTACATACGGCGCTTAGTTGGGTATCGCGCCTTTTACTTACGTGCATGACGAACACCCGGGTGAGGACCGAGCTGCCGCCCGTTCTGCCCGTACTCTATACCGCCTTAACGTCCTGCAACTAGACAGCGATTTAGAGCGCGCTCGGGTAGAACACGCACAACATATCAAGACTATACAGGACGTCGAGTGCTTAATCCACCGCCAAAGCCTTAAAAATAGGGCTTTTTTTGCCTTAAACACATTTTAAATTCCATCCGTGTAATTCACCTGAGGTAGTTGCGCTCCCCCGCGACGCTTCACGGTGCATGAGCAACGTGACGGGGCTCAATATATACAGGGCGTTAAGCGCTCTGTACTTCGTGGTCCTCACGCTTTGCTCGAGCACGTTCCGCCTGCTCTCCATACAACTCCGGGGCAGGGTAGTAAATCTCAGCTAGTGCCAGAGCATGGGGAGGCGCCAGAGTCAGCGAAGCCTCGCGTCCCGGGTTCTCGATCCGCTCACGCAACCAGGCGGCGTCACGTTTACCCGTGCCGTAGAGTACCAGCGCACCCACAAGTGAACGCACCATGTGATGACAGAAGGCATCAGCCACCACACGCACCTCAATAAGGCCACTTTCAGTACGAGTGAAGCTAAGCTCTCGCAGCTCACGAATCGTGGTCGCTCCTTCACGCGGCTTGCAGAAGGAGAGAAAATCACGCAGGCCGAGTAGCTGCTGGGCCGACTGGTTAAGATCAGCACAATCCAGGTGCTCAGGTACCGCCCAGGTGTAGGTACGGTGCAGAGGGTTAAGACCGTCCGCCGCGCCATCTGCAACGCGATATACGTAGCGGCGACCGGTAGCCGAGAAGCGTGCATCAAATTCAAAAGAAACTTCGCTCACGCGGTGAATCTGAATAGCACCCTGCAGAATACCGCGAACGTTCTTCGGCAAATTCAACTGCTCTTCCGCATCGTAGAGGCAGCGTTGCAGGGCACCGGTGAGGCGGCGTCCCAGGGCAGCCGT
This sequence comes from Rothia sp. HMSC068E02, assembly GCF_001813565.1. NCBI lineage: Bacteria > Bacillati > Actinomycetota > Actinomycetes > Micrococcales > Micrococcaceae > Rothia > Rothia sp. HMSC068E02. The sequence goes on along the minus strand of NZ_KV812882.1, from coordinate 225,075 downwards.
CGGATCGTCCTCCCCCGTTCGGCCTTGCAGGCGAGTCCAGTCCTCATCACTCAGATCGCAGTGCAAGGTTTGGGCTTCTGCGTGGACTCCCGCATCCGTTCGACCCGCAACCACCACACGGTGAGGCGCCCGCAGAATCAGCTCGAGGGCGTTCTCGATAACTCCCTGCACGGTGACCAGGTTCGGCTGGGCTGCCCACCCGCTGAAAAGAGAACCGTCGTAAGCACAATCAATTCGCACGCGGTGCGTAGCGGTGAAGGGCTGCTCTTCGTAATTCTCTAAAGAAGTAGCGTTATGCATTGGTGTGCCTTTCAGCGGTAAAGGACGATTGAAGACTACGGGCCGGCTCTTGGATAGCGAATGCGCAAAGAACCGTCTCCTCGTTAAGTATGCAGATACACCAATCCGCCGCCCACAGCAGTGGACGGCGGATTGACATATTTTAGGCTTAGCCTAAATCAGCTGGGATCCGTATTACTCGGAAACCTTCTGTGCTGCTGCGCCACCTGCGGGGGCGTAACCTGCAGCCTCTGCCGACTCAGCGGAGTCGAACCAGATTTCAGCCTTGGTGCTGGAGTACCAGCGGGAACCGGGCACGTGGTACTTCATGGAATCGGCGTTACCCTTAACCTCGAAGCCCTCGGGAGCCTCGCCGGACTCCAGGGGTGCGTGGGAACCTGCGGGCAGGCCCTCAGCTGCTTCAGCCTTGGGAGCCTCAGCTGCCTTCTCAGCAACCTTGGTTGCCTCAGCAACTGCACCCTTGGTTGCAACGGGCTCCATGACGAGCTCGATGACTGCCATGGGAGCGTTGTCACCCTTACGGTTACCGATCTTGATGATGCGGGTGTAACCACCGGGGCGCTCTGCCATTGCCGGAGCAATAACGGTGAAGAGCTCGTGCACGACGGACTTGTCGGTGATGGAACGCAGCACGCGACGGCGAGCAGCCAGGTCGCCCTTCTTACCGAAGGTGATGAAGCGCTCTGCCACCGGACGCAGGCGCTTTGCCTTGGTCAGGGTGGTGGTGATGCGCTTGTGCTGGAACAGCTGCGCCGACAGGTTGTTGAGCATGTGGCGCTCGTGGGTCGGGGAACCGCCGAGGCGGGGACCCTTAGTGGGAGTAGGCATAGTTAAATCTCCATAGTTGCGTTCCCTAACGCCCCAGCAGCGGAGCCTCTTAGGGAATCAAGTTTGACTGATCCCGGTGGAACCGGGTGAACTATTCGGTCGAAATTATTCGCCGGAACCGTCTTCGTCATCAAGCGGGCGTGCAGCAGGCTCGAAACCGGGAGGGGAGTCCTTCAAAGCCAGGCCGAGCTCGATGAGCTTTGCCTTGACCTCGTCAATGGACTTAGCACCGAAGTTACGGATATCCATCAGGTCAGCTTCACTGCGGGTCACGAGCTCACCCACGGTGTGGATGCCCTCGCGCTTGAGGCAGTTGTAGGAGCGGACGGACATGTTCAGGTCCTCGATCGGCAGTGCCAAATCAGCGGCCATGGACTCGTCGGCGGGCGACGGGCCAACTTCGATACCCTCAGCTGCAATGTTCAGCTCACGTGCAAGGCCGAAGAGCTCGACCAGGGTGCTGCCTGCAGAAGCAACGGCGTCACGCGGTGCGATGGCTTCCTTGGTTTCGACGTCCAGGGTCAGGCTGTCGAAGTCGGTGCGCTGCTCAACACGGGTCGCGTTCACGCTGAAGGTAACCTTCAGAACCGGGGAGTAGATGGAGTCAACCGGGATACGGCCAATCTCGCCATCGCCGACCTTGTTCTGAGCTGCAGTCACGTAGCCGCGACCGCGCTCGATAACCAGCTCAGCGTTGAAGTTTGCCGAGGCGTTCAGGGTTGCCAGGTGCAGTTCCGGGTTGTGGATCTCCACGCCAGCGGGAACCTCGATGTCGCCTGCGGTCAGTTCACCTTCGCCCTGCTTGCGCAGGTAGGCCACGACGGGCTCGTCGTTCTCAGAAGAGATGGAGAGCTTCTTGATGTTCAAGATGATCTCAGTGACGTCCTCGGTCACGCCGGGAACGGTGCTGAACTCGTGCAGTACGCCATCAATGCGGACGCTGGTAACAGCGGCGCCGGGGATGGAGGACAGCAGAGTACGGCGGAGGGAGTTACCCATGGTGTAGCCGAAACCGGGCTCCAGAGGCTCGATGGTGAAGCGCGAGCGGTTGGGCGCTACGACCTCTTCAGTCAGAGTGGGGCGCTGTGCAATAAGCACTTTGTTTCCTTTCGGTGAGCTCCGCTATATGAGCCCACAGGTTGGGGAAAACATATCTTAGGAAGCAGACGGGTGTCTGTACTCTCCGGGTACAGCTCCGTGCGGAGTGTACCCGTCGAGGGATTAGGTCGAGACCTAATTAGACGCGGCGGCGCTTCGGGGGACGGCAACCGTTGTGTGCAACGGGGGTAACGTCCTGGATCGAACCGACCTCGAGGCCTGCAGCCTGCAGGGAGCGGATTGCGGTTTCGCGACCGGAACCGGGGCCCTTGACGAACACGTCAACCTTGCGGACGCCGTGCTCCTTGGCGCGGTTTGCAGCAGCCTCAGCAGCCAGCTGTGCGGCGTAGGGGGTGGACTTACGGGAGCCCTTGAAGCCCATGTCGCCAGCGGAGGACCAGGAGATCACTGCACCGGTGGGATCGGTGATGGAGACGATGGTGTTGTTGAAGGTCGACTTGATGTGAGCCTGACCAGCAACGATGTTCTTGCTAACCTTGCGGCGGTTGGTCTTACGAGCTGCCGCAGCGCGAGTCTTGGGAGGCATTTTTGATTCTCCTACAAAGGTTTTCTAATACGTTGGTCGGATAGAGATATCCAACAGAGCAACGTTGCTTACTTCTTCTTACCTGCGACGGTACGCTTCGGGCCCTTGCGGGTACGTGCGTTAGTCTTGGTGCGCTGACCGTGAACCGGCAGGCCGCGGCGGTGGCGCAGGCCCTGGTAGGAACCGATTTCAACCTTACGGCGGATGTCAGCTGCAACCTCGCGGCGAAGATCACCTTCAACCTTGTAGTTGCCTTCGATGAAGTCACGAAGTGCCACGAGCTCCTGGTCAGTCAGGTCCTTGACGCGGGTGTCAGGGTTGACGCCGGTAGCAGCGAGGGTTTCGTGTGCACGGGTCTTGCCCACGCCGTAGATGTAAGTGAGAGCAACTTCCACGCGCTTTTCGCGGGGAATATCAACTCCAGCGAGACGTGCCATACTGGCTTCTCCTTGTTGTTTTCCAGAGGTCTATAGCATCACTGCCCGGGTTGTTCTGACCCGGTCCCCGGCCTCTGAGTCCGGAGGTATCCGAAGTCGCCTCGTGGGCGTTGCTTCGGAGCGGTGCCTATGACAATTCCGCCCCCTGTTGGGGCGGTTATGAAGTCAGCTGCTAGGGATTAGCCCTGGCGCTGCTTGTGGCGCGGGTTTTCGCAGATCACCATGACCACACCGTGACGGCGGATCACCTTGCACTTATCGCAGATCGGCTTAACGCTCGGCTTGACCTTCATCGCATTCCTTTTGATTGCAACTTGATTACTGGCGAGATAAGAGGTTCCCTCACTTACGTTGGGGAACTGCGTTATCCCTTTGAACACGATTTAAACGCCGCCAGGGGCGACGTTTATCTCGGGTTTACTTGTAACGGTAGACGATACGACCTCGGGAAAGGTCGTAGGGGCTCAGTTCCACTACTACTCGGTCCTCAGGCAGGATGCGAATGTAGTGCTGACGCATCTTGCCCGAGATGTGTGCGAGAACCTTGTGGCCGTTATCCAGCTCAACACGGAACATCGCGTTGGGCAGAGCTTCAACCACAGAGCCTTCAATCTCGATGACGCCGTCTTTCTTAGCCATATCCTCCGCTAACGTCGGTGCCCGTCGCAGGTGCGGCGGGCAATTGTATCTTCTGTTTGTGAGCTCACCTCGGTGAGGCGATAGGGCGTTTTAAGGCGCACTTAACACTGGCACAAACAACCAACTGTTAACTCTACGGCAAAGGCCGTGGAAAAACAACCGTGATTTTTATGACATCAGGCACTTAATGTTTAAAAGGAAGAAGCCCCTCCCCCACGTTCCTGAAAGTCTTATTGACTTCCCTCCGCAGGAAAGGGGCACCGTTCACCGGTCACAGCTCAACTGCTTAGTCTTCCTTAGCGGCAAGCTGACCGCATGCTCCATCAATATCGGAACCGCGAGTATCACGAATAGTCGTCGGAATACCGTGGGCACGCAGACGCTCCACAAAGTTCTGCTCAACGCCCTTACGGGATGCCGTCCACTTCGAACCCGGGGTCGGGTTCAGCGGAATCGGGTTCACGTGCACCCAACCACGGCCGCGCTGCGCCAGCTTCTTACCGAGCAGATCCGCACGCCAGCCCTGATCGTTAATATCGCGAATCAGCGCGTACTCAATGGAGACGCGGCGGCCGGTCGTACGGTAGTAGTCGTACGCAGCGTCCAGAGTCTCGTCGACCTTCCAGCGCTGGTTAATCGGGATCAGCTCATCACGCAGCTCATCATCCGGAGCGTGCAGAGACAGCGCCAAAGTAATGGGCAGCTTCTCCAGCTCAAACTTACGAATACCCGGCACCAGGCCCACGGTCGACATGGTCAGACCGCGAGCAGAAATACCGAGGCCCTCGGGCGAAGGGTCAATCAGGCGGTGCACAGCACCCATGGTTGCCTTGTAGTTAGCAAGCGCCTCGCCCATACCCATGAAGACAATATTGGAAACACGCAGCGGACGAGTATCCTCAGAACCGCCTTCTGCTTCTTCCAGGCCCTTCATCTGCTTCAGGTAGCGGGCACCGGCAACGACCTGCTCCACAATTTCCGCGGTGGACAGGTTGCGAGTCAAACCCTGCTGACCGGTCGCACAGAAGGGGCAGTTCATACCGCAGCCAGCCTGCGAAGAGATGCACATGGTCACGCGGTTGTCATAACGCATGATGACAGACTCAATGAGCGCACCATCAAAGAGGCGGTGCACAACCTTCAGGGTGTCGCCACCGTCAGCCTCGAGGGTACGGACCGGGGTCAGAAGCTGAGGCATCGCCTGTGCAACCATCTGCTCGCGGTCCTTAGCCGGCAGGTCAGTCATCTCAGCGGGGTCAGTGACCAGACGCTCAAAATAGTGCTTGGACAGCTGGGATGCACGGAACGACTGGTAGCCAAGTTCCTTCAGAAATTCACGGCGGCCAGCCATGTCGAAGTCAGCGATATGCTTGGGCGGCTTCGCACGGCGCGGTGCTTTCAGGGCAATCTGGCCGGGTGCGGGGCGAACGTTCGAGATTTCAACCGGCACCTTGGTCGCAGCGGGTGCGGTTGCCTCGCCGCTATTGAGAGTTTCGCTCATGGAGCTTCTTCCTTGTGATGTGGATGCTTTCGGATGCGCTATCACGCACCGGACCGGATTCGCCGGTTTCTTCGGGTGGAGGTGGGGCAGCTAAAGGTGGATACCCCTCCCCTAGTGGTGGGACTTAGGCGGGGATCGGAACCGGGGTTACGCCAAAGCGAGCAAGTTCGCTTGCACCACCGTCTTCTGCAGTCAGGACCCAGATACCTTCGCTATGCACAGCAACGGAGTGCTCCCACTGGCAGGCATCGGAGCCGTCAACGGTTACAACGGTCCAGTCGTCGGAGAGCACCTTGGTCTCGATGGAACCAGTCACAAGCATCGGCTCAATAGCGAAAGCCATGCCGGGCTTGATCTTCGGCCCCATGTCACGCACTGCGTAGTTCAGTACGTCCGGTGCCATATGCATCTGGGAACCGATGCCGTGGCCCACGTAGTCTTCAATAATGCCGTACTTATCGCCGTATTCTTCGGTCACATATGCTTCGATGGCAAGGCCGATTTCGCCGACCTTCTTTGCGGTTGCCAGAGCGGCGATGCCGTGCCACATTGCCTCGCGAGTGACGGCGGAGAGCTCTGCGCGTGCTTCGCTCACATTGTCACCGACCAGCACAGTACGTGCCGAGTCGCCGTGCCACTGGCGGTTGGTTGCGGGGTCGATAACGTATGCGCCACCGTCGATAGAAAGGATGTCGCCGTCCTTGAGCACGTAGTCGCCGGGGATGCCGTGAACGACCTCATGGTTGACGGAGGTGCATACGGTTGCCGGGTAGTCGTAGTAGCCGTAGAAGTTGGAGGTGCCACCCAGTTCCAGCATGGTGCGTTCAAAAGCGGCGTTCACCTCTGCGGTGGTTGCGCCGGGGCGAGCTGCCGCCACTGCCGCATCGAGCGCGCGGCTGGTGATGACTCCTGCACGAGCCATCTGCTGAAGCTGTGCATTGGTTTTAATTTCGACTCGTGCCATTCTGGCTCCTTAGGTATAGGGGCGGTGCGCCCAAGCTTAGAACTCTACAGACAGCACTGTACCCCCGCAAGTCTTTGTGATGCATCATGCACCTCAAATTGCGGGGGTACAGCAGAAGATTACTTCAGAGCGTCGAGGATGCGCTCGGTGACTTCAGCAATCTCGCCGAGGCCGTTAACTTCCTTGACGATGCCGCGTTCGCGGTAGATTGCGATCAGCGGTGCGGTCTCTTCTTCGTAGACCTTCAGGCGGTGACGAATGACCTCTTCGTTGTCATCGGTACGACCCTGCTCTGCTGCGCGGTTGAGCAGACGCTCAACGAGTTCGTCGTTGTCTGCAACCAGCAGGAGAACTCGATCGATCTTCTCACCCTTGGCTTCGAGGATGGAGTCTAGCTCGTGCACCTGGGAGGTGTTGCGGGGGTAGCCGTCGAGCAGGAAGCCGTTGACGACGTCGCTTTCCTCCAGACGTGCGCGCACCATGTTGTTGGTGACAGAGTCGGGAACCAGGTTGCCGGAGTCGATGTACGACTTCGCTTCCTTGCCCAGCTCGGTCTCTTCCTTGATGTTCTTACGGAAGATATCACCGGTGGAAATCGCGGGAATCTTCAGCGCTTCAGCGATCTTGACGGCCTGGGTGCCCTTACCTGCACCGGGAGGGCCGACGATGAGCAGACGGTTCATCGGAGCAGTCCTTCGTAGTTTCGTTGTTGGAGCTGAGCGTTGATCTGCTTGAGAGTATCAAGACCAACACCCACCACGATCAGCAGCGAGGCGCCGCCGAACGGGAAATTCTGGTTTGCGTTGAATAGGATAAGCGCTACCAGGGGAATCATGGAAATTACACCCAGGTAAAGTGCGCCAGGCAACGTAATTCGGTTGAGTACGTAGCTGAGGTAACGCGCGGTGGGCTTACCCGCACGGATGCCGGGAATGAAGCCACCGTACTTCTTCATATTGTCCGCTACTTCTACCGGGTCGAAGGTGACCGCCACGTAGAAGTACGCGAAGCCAATAATCATGAAGAAGTAGAGAGCAATGTACAGCGGGTGATCGCCGCGCACCAGGTATGCGTTAATCCAGTTGACCCAGTCCGGCGGGGTGGAGCCGTCGGTGGGGGTGTTGAACTGGGCAATCAGGCCGGGCAGGGTCAGCAGGGAGGACGCGAAGATCAGCGGGATCACGCCGGCCATGTTGACCTTCAGCGGGATGTAGGTGCTGGTGCCGCCAATGGTGCGTCGACCAATCATGCGCTTTGCATACTGCACGGGGATACGGCGAACGGACTGTTCCACGTAGACCACGGCAAGCATGACCAGCAGGCCAATACCGCAGACAGCCGCGAAGATACCCCAACCGTGGGTGCGCTGGATGGAGCCCAGAGCGCTCGGGAAGGAGGAAGCGATGGAGGTGAAGATCAGCAGGGACATACCGTTGCCGACGCCACGCTCGGTAATCTGCTCACCCATCCACATGATGACGGTGGTACCTGCACACAGGGTGACGATAATCAGCAGGATGTGCAGTACGTCGTCCTGGGGGATGATGCCCGGGCAGTTACCCAGCAGAACGCCAGAGCGTGCCATCGAGACGATGGTGGTTGCATTCAGCAGAGCAAGAGCGATGGTCAGGTAGCGGGTGTACTGGGTGAGCTTTGCCTGACCCTGCGCGCCCTCATCGTGCAGCTCCTGGAATCGCGGGATGACCACGCGTAGCAGCTGGATGATAATGGACGCGGTAATGTACGGCATCACGCCGAGGGCAAAGATCGAAAGCTGCAGCAGTGCGCCACCACTGAAGAGGTTGACGATATCGTAGACGCCACCGCTTGTAACATTGGCGTTCAGACACTGCTGTACATTTCCGTAGGAAACGCCTGGCGCGGGGATGAAAGTGCCCACGCGGTACAGCACAATCATTGCCAGGGTAAACAGCAGCTTACGCCGCAAATCGGCGGTCTTGACGACTCGCCCGAATGCGCTCAGCACATGTCCTCCTGTAAGTCTATGGGGCGCCCATCCCTCTCAAAGAGTTTTAGGGCGCAGTAAACACATCTTCCAGTCTATCGTGTTTGGAGCGGGTAACGATAACTCCCTAGCAGATTATGTAGCTTTTATATTCTCTTAGCGTGATTTTTGAACGCCAAATGTGGCGCACACCAAGCGTTCAAATATACGAATACAGGAATATATCCCGTTGTGAGTCTTTCCGAGCAGCAAAAAGCCCCCGCCGTACAGTGTACGGACGGGGGCTTTCTCGTCTTGAAGACTACTTAACGGTTACAGAACCGCCAGCGGCCTCGATCTTCTCAATAGCGGAAGCCGATGCCTTGTCAACAACAACGTTCACCTTGACGGAGATTTCGCCGTTGCCCAGAACCTTCACGAGCTCGTTCTTGCGAACGGCACCCTTAGCAACCAGTGCCTCGACGGTGACGTCGCCACCGTTGGGGAACAGTTCCTGGATGCGGTCCAGGTTAACAACCTGGTACTCGGTGCGGAAGGGGTTCTTGAAGCCGCGCAGCTTCGGCAGGCGCATGTGCAGCGGCAGCTGGCCGCCTTCGAAGCCTGCACGAACCTGGTAACGTGCCTTGGTACCCTTGGTACCGCGACCTGCGGTCTTACCCTTGGAGCCTTCACCGCGGCCAACGCGGGTCTTTGCCTTGTGGGCACCCGGTGCCGGGCGCAGATCGTGAATCTTGATAGCTTCTGCCATCTTTACTTGACCTCCTCAACCTTCACCAGGTGAGCAACGGTGTTAACCATGCCAACGGTGACGGGGTCAGCAGTGCGGACTACCTTGTTGCCGGGGCGCTTGAGGCCCAGGGAACGCAGGGTGTCGCGCATGTTCTGCTTCTGACCAACATAGGACTTGACCTGGGTGATTTCCAGCTTTGCGTCGCTGGGCTGAATACGCTTGGCCATTACTACGCACCTGCCTTTTCAGACTTGGTGTTGCGCAGGTAGCTGGGGATAACCTCATCGGTGGGCAGGCCACGGCGGGCTGCCACTGCCAGGGGCTCCTCGAGCTCCTTGAGTGCTGCAACAGTTGCGTGAACGATGTTGATCTGGTTGGAGGAACCGAGCGACTTGGACAGCACGTCGTGAATGCCTGCGCACTCGAGTACTGCACGCACGGGGCCACCTGCGATAACACCGGTACCAGCGGTTGCCGGGCGGAGCATCACAACGCCTGCAGCTGCCTCACCCTGCACACGGTGCGGGATGGTGCGGCCTTCGATGCGGGGAACGCGGAAGAAGTTCTTCTTTGCTTCCTCGACACCCTTGGAGATTGCTGCGGGAACTTCCTTAGCCTTACCGTAGCCAACGCCGACCAGGCCGTTACCGTCACCAACGACGACCAGTGCGGTGAAGCTGAAGCGACGACCACCCTTGACGACCTTGGAAACGCGGTTGATGGTCACAACGCGCTCGATGTACTTGTCCTTCTCCTCCTCGCGAGCGCGGTTGTTACGGCGCTCACCACGGCCACGACGCTCGCCGCGGTTGTTGCGGCGCTCCTCGCGCTGGTTGGAGTTCTCAGCGGTTTCAGCTACTACTGCTTCGCTCACCTGAGTTTCCTTTACGTTCTGCTCGCTCATTAGAGTGCAAGACCTCCCTCGCGTGCACCGTCAGCAACGGCTGCAACACGGCCGTGGTACTTGTTACCACCGCGGTCGAACACGACTGCCTCAACACCAGCTGCCTTGGCGCGCTCTGCTACGAGCTCACCAACGCGCTTTGCCTTAGCGGTCTTGTCCAGGTCAGCTGCACGCAGCTCTGCTTCCATGGTGGAAGCGGATGCCAGGGTTACGCCCTTGACATCGTCGATAACCTGAACGAACATGTGACGGGTCGAACGGGTGACGCACAGGCGCGGACGCGCAGCGGTACCCGAAACGTACTTGCGGATGCGAGCGTGACGACGTGCACGCTGCGCTGCCTTCGACTTGATAGCCATGTTTACTTACCAGCCTTTCCGACCTTGCGGCGGATGTGCTCACCTGCGTAGCGAACACCCTTACCCTTGTAGGGATCGGGCTTACGCAGACCACGAATGTTTGCTGCAACCTGACCAACGAGCTGCTTGTCGATACCCGACACGGTCAGCTTGTTAGCACCCTCCACTGCGAAGGTAATACCCTCGGGAGCGGTGATGTTGATCGGGTGGGAGTAGCCCAGAGCGAACTCCAGGTCGTTACCCTTCGGGGTCACACGGTAACCGGTACCAACGATTTCCAGCTTCTTTTCGTAGCCGGAGGTAACGCCGATAATCAGGTTCTGAATCAGGGTACGAGTCAGACCGTGCAGCGAGCGAGACAGGCGCTCGTCGTTCGGACGAGATACAACGATCTCGTTTTCGTTCAGAGCCACGGTGATGGGGGAAGCTACCTTGTGGGAGAGCTCGCCCTTCGGGCCCTTAACGGTAACCAGGTTGCCATCGACCTTAACCTCAACGCCGGCGGGAACCGAGATGGGGAGACGTCCAATACGTGACATTATTCTCTTCCTTTCTCTTCTAACCGACTACCAGATGTAAGCGATGACTTCGCCGCCCACGCCCTTCTTCGCAGCCTGCTTGTCAGTGAGCAGACCCGAAGAGGTGGACAGGATTGCGATGCCGAGGCCACCCAGAACCTGGGGCAGGTTGGTGGACTTTGCGTAGGTACGCAGGCCCGGCTTGGAAATACGACGCACGCCAGCGATGGAACGCTCGCGGGACGGACCGTACTTGAGGACGAGGGTCAGGGTCTTGCCGACCTTTGCATCCTCAACCTTCACGTCGGCGATGTAGCCCTCAGCCTTCAGGATCTCAGCAATGCGAGCCTTCAGCTTGGAGTAGGGCATGGATACGGTGTCGTGGTATGCGGAGTTTGCGTTACGCAAACGGGTCAGCATATCTGCGACCGGATCAGTCATAGTCATTGTGGGCTTTAGCCCTTCCTCGTTGTGGTTTCCCTACCCCGCGGTAACGGGGTCTGGACCTACAACGTAGTCGTTAGTTGGTCTTGAACGGGAAGCCCAGTGCCTTCAGGATTGCACGGCCTTCTTCGTCGGTCTTCGCGGAGGTCACCACGGTGATGTCCATACCACGCACGCGGTCGATCGAGTCCTGATCGATTTCGTGGAACATGGACTGCTCGGTCAGACCGAAGGTGTAGTTACCGTTACCGTCGAACTGGCGGTCCGAGAGGCCGCGGAAGTCGCGGATTCGGGGCAGTGCCAGGGTGACGAGGCGGTCCAGGAATTCCCACATGCGGTCGCCACGCAGGGTGACGTGTGCGCCGATGGGCATACCTTCGCGCAGCTTGAACTGTGCGATGGACTTCTTAGCGCGGGTAACAATCGGCTTCTGACCGGTGATTGCGGTGAGATCGCGGATTGCGCCGTCCATGAGCTTTGCGTCGCGAGCTGCCTCGCCAACACCCATGTTTACGACGACCTTAACGATCTTCGGGGTCTGCATGACGTTCTCGTACTTGAACTCTTCCTGCAGAGCGGGAACGACGACCTCAGCGTACTTGGTCTTGAAGCGGGGGGTGATCTTGGTTTCGGTCATTAGATGTCCTTACCCGAACGCTTAGCAACGCGCACGCGAACGGTGCGCTCCTTGCCGTCACGCTCTACAGTCTCGAGGCGGAAACCAACACGGGTCGGCTTCTTGGTCTCGGGGTCAACAATCGCAACGTTAGAAACGTGGATCGGTGCCTCAACCTTCTGAATGCCGCCTGCTGCGCCGGTCAGGGGGTTAGCCTTGGTGTGCTTGGTGACGACCTTGACGCCCTCAACAATCACACGGTTTTCCTTGGGGAGAACCTTCAGAACCTTGCCCTGCTTGCCCTTATCTGCACCGGAAATAACCTGAACCAGGTCGCCGGACTTGATCTTAGCCATGAATTAGAGCACCTCCGGAGCCAGCGAAACGATCTTCATGAACTTCTTGTCGCGAAGCTCACGACCCACGGGGCCGAAGATACGGGTACCACGGGGATCACCATCAGTGTTCTTCAGGATCACTGCGGAGTTCTCGTCGAACTTGATGTAGGAGCCGTCGGGACGACGGGTTTCCTTCTTGGTGCGGACGACGACTGCCTTAACAACGTCACCCTTCTTTACGGTACCGCCGGGGATTGCATCCTTGACGGTTGCGACAATGATGTCGCCGATGCCTGCGTAGCGACGCGAGGAACCACCGAGAACACGGATGGTCAGGATTTCCTTCGCACCAGTGTTGTCGGCGACCTTCAGTCGCGACTCCTGCTGAATCATATTTCTCCTGTCGTCTCGCCGGTTCCGACTCGCTTTAGGCGCGAGCCAGCCTTGCGGAACATTTTTACGGGATTGGTTGACGCCCCGGGCCCCAACTCTATGGAAGGGGTTAGCGGAAACGCCTGGGGCAAACCCATGCCAGAAGCATTTGGACCCGCGTGAAGCGGGCGTATCCCACCCGTAAATAGCGGCATTATGCACTGGCACGAGAAGCCCGTGGTTGTGCGGCTATTTGGATACAGCCACACAGTCTTAACACTGTACAGGAAGCAGGTATGTAGCGCAAGAGTTTGCCGACTATGATTTCAGTCTCCTCCACCCTATCTCTGGGGATAGCCGGGCTTAGAGAGCAAAAACCCCATACCCCACATCACCATCGATTGAGAAGGCCCCTTATTTGACACTTAAAGCAGGAGGCCCCTTCGTGTAGTTCCTGACGCATAAGAAACTGAAGGGGCCTCGAGAAATCTATCAAACAATGTGTCAAACAAAGAAGATAGATATTAATATTTTACTACGCTTTAATGTCCCTCCACGACAGACTTGCCGCAGTACTGGCAAGAGACCACCCCGGTCCTACTCCCCACCTCTCAGACATACGCACAGTGCTAGAGCGCGGCACGCACTACGTTGATATATCAGCTGCTCTCAGTCGCTCTTCACTCATCAGCTAGGGCATATATACTTTCGCGATACCGTCACGAACGATAGGGCGAGGAGGTTCTCCCGGTCGAGTCTCTTCTGCAGCCTCATAGTATTCGCCAGAGTTTGCATCCAGCACGTAGGGAACCTCAGCTGCGGGGTAGTCTCCTGCTTTATCGACAGCAATAACACTCCCGTCCTTCAACAGGACCTGGTGGTTAATGCGGGTGGGAGCCACCTGCACGGTGTCAATAATGGCTCGATTGAGCGTATTAATGACGGTAACAGTTCCGCCACCAGCAACTGCCGCCTCCCCCTTGCCACCGAAATCAGCAACATAGAGCAGGTGACGTTCTGCATCGAGCAAGATATCGGTGGGCATCTTTCCGAACGGAAGATAAGCGAGGTGCTCACCCTCAAAGCTCAGAACATACAGACCGCCATTCTTACCCTCGCGCCCTTGCGCAGAGACATATAGTTCACCGCGCGTCGAATCAATCTCCACACCGTGAACACCGACTGGAGTATTGGCGTCTTCCCCGCCAATTACGGGCAGCTTGCGTGCAAGCTCCCAGGTATTCATATCCACAACCCAGATTTCATCTCGCATAATATTCGGGATGTACAGGAGGCTACGGCTTTCGTCCGCTACGGGTCCTAGTAGCATGGCAGGGCCTTCCCCTTGAAGGGGGCTAACCCTACGTTCCCCCTCTGCGGTGGGTGCAGAAATCACCTGGTAGCCGCCCATTCCGGTAACGAGTACGGCACCGTTGGGTGCGACGTATAGCTCACGCGGAGTCAGCATCTCTACTTCTAGAACGAGAGAATCCCATACGCGCGATAGGTCCTTTTGGGAGTATGCGGTAACCGAGTTTGTGCGGGTTCCTCCGGTCCAGAGAAGCCCCCGTTCATTGTCTGCGGCTAACCCATAGGCAGCTTGAACCTGGAAGAGGTTTGCTAGTTCGGGGTTATTTTCCGGGATAACGGGCAGAGTAGCCGTCTGCTCAATCTGCAGGGTATCCGCGTTTATGCGAGCAATTGTGGCGCAGAGAGTGCCGTGGGTCTTTGTGTGGTTATAGCTTCCACTTACAAAAAGAACGTTCTCTTCAGGGTTGTATGCCACTTGATACTGGCCAGCAAGTCCCGCGGAACGATCCACGGAAAAACGCTTAGCATCCGGCACGTTCTTCTGCTCTTCTCCTGCGACAGGGGGAACCATAAGTATCTCCAGAGTTGTGTAGTTTGGAGGCTAGCTCACCTTATATTTTGCGGGCTTAGCATCCGGAGCTTTCTGCTGTATATCTTACGCTTTGCCCACCATTTTGAGGCTTTTCTAGTGCAGTCCATGCACTACGAAATTCATCCTCAAGAGGTCCTATATTGGCATCCGGAGCTGTTCTCCCCTCCGGCTCTGAGCGGGGCAAATTTACCCCATGAAAGCTTTACAATCTAAACATAATTAGCATAAAAGACATATATCTAGAACTATCGGCATCTTCTAGAACTAAAAGACTTATATCGAGTCGACCAGAGCCATAGATTTTGTAATATTTCTTCACCTCTGACCCCCTCAAAACAGCGTTCTGAAAAAATCTGCTTAAAAATTTAGAAATTAAGGGTTGTTTTTTCAAAAATCAAGTTTTTTAGCAAAAATCGCGATTCAAGGTGCGAAAATCAGCGAGATGTACCATAATAGAAGAGACGCATGCGTCAAACAAGAGGTTCGGTCCTTATCGGACAGATTTCTTGGGTCCCTTTTTCCTCGCTAATCCGTTTGTCTAGGGGCCGAACCTCGCTTTGACACTAAACCCGCACTTCGGTGCGGGTTTTCTTCGTATTTGAGGCGTTAGAATCCCGCACTTCATTCTTCAGGCTGTTAACTCGTCAAATAAGGGCGGGCGAGCGCAGAGGGTGCGCTTCACCCTTCCTCCGCTTCTCTTCCGCTCTCCCCCGCTACTACTTCTGATCCTGGTCTAGGCCTTCCGCTCGAATACAGACGTATAGGCAAAACGATAGGGGCGGTACCCATCGGTTCGATGGGTACCGCCCCTTTCAGCGCCTATCGGCAGTTTCAGAGAGTCAAGCGGGTTCTTGAATATCTAGCAGATCCCGCTCTACCTCTTTCGCTACCGCCAAGCGGTAGTATCGTGGGCTGCCGTGGGGTACGGGCTATGCCTTGCGGCGACGTGCTACCAGCACGGTTGCGCCAACGACCAGGGCAAGAACGCCGATTCCTGCAGCAACGACGACGCCCGAAGCACCGGTGTTAGCCAGCGAAGACTTCGAGGAGCTCGAAGCGGTGGAGCCGTTGTTGGAAGAGGTGACGTTCTGCGACGAAGAGCCGGAGGTCTTCGGTGCAGTGCTGTCCTTCTTCTGAGCATCAGACTTCAAAGAATCCGCGGGAGCCTTGGACTGATCCTTAGCGTTTTCCTTTACCTGTTCCTTGGAGTCTGCCGGTGCGGAAGGCGCCTCAGAGGGGTTAGTTACAGGTGCATTAGCCGATTCGGATGCCTTCGGTGCAGGTGCCTGGTTGTCAACGCTGAAGGTGTATTCTGCAGCCACACCACCGCGCACGTTATCGTTCTCGGTCAGGGAACCGGAGAGCAGGTAGATAGCAACGCTATCGCCGGTCTTCAGTTCTTCAGTCAGGTTAGAGTTTGCCACGGTGGGGCGGTCGATGGTTGCGGTGAAGTTACCGTTTTCGTCCGCCTTGATGTATGCCCAGATGCCTGCGCTATTGCCTTCAACGCCTTCGAGCTTAGGCTCTACCTTCGCAGAAATAGCGCCCTTGTTCAGCTTGACGGCGATAACGGAGCCCTTACCGTCCAGAGTCTTGAAGCCTTCACCGCGGAAGGTCAGCTTCTGGCCGTCCCAAGTCTTGGGGAAGTAGACCTTAGCGCCGTCCTTGTACTCGTGCACAACCTCATTGGAATTTGCGCTTTCGGAGGGTGCCGGGGTGCTCGGCTCGGGCTTAGCAGACTCGCTCGGAGCCGGAGTAGTCGGCTCAGGCTTAGCAGACTCACTCGGAGCCGGAGTGGTCGGCTCAGGCTTAGCAGACTCGCTCGGAGCCGGAGTGGGCTGTTCGCTATCCGGCAGGCTCAGCTTAGTGCCGGCAGGGTAAGTGGTAGTCACGCCAGAAGGAGTAGCAGCGACCTGGGTGGTTTCTGCCGGTGCGCAGGTCTCAGCGGTGTCTGCCTTCTTCTCTGCAACAGTTGCGGAGAGCGCTTCACCACCGCGAGGAGTGTCACCTTCAACAATGGAGCCGGAGAGCAGGAAGACCGATACCTTATCGCCGCTCTTCAGATTTTCCGTCAGGTTGGAGTTCTCGGTGGTCGGGTACGGCAGTTCAGCGGTGAAGTTACCGTTTTCATCTGCCTGGATGTACGCCCAAACACCTGCGCTGTTGCCCTCAGCACCGTTGAGCTTCGGCTCTTCCTTCGCGGAGATGCGGCCCTTGTTCAGCTTGACTGCGAGTACGGAGCCCTTTGAACCGTCCTGAGTCTTGAAACCTTCGCCACGCAGCTTCAGGGTTTCACCGGTGGTCCAGTCCTTCACGGCGTAGAGCTTAGCGCCGTCGGCGTAGGTCTTCACCAGTTCTTCAGAAGAAGCCTGTGCAGCAGGCTTCGCGGTGGTTTCAACGGTGGTGTTGATCTTCACCATGACGCCGGGAGTAATCGGGGAGTCTGCGTTGTCCTTGCCCTTGGGCTCGGTGCTAGAGGTGCGGTATTCGCCGGTGGTCTTATCAATGGTGTAGTCGGTTTCGATAGCGGAAGCGCCTTCAATGCTGCGTGCTACAGCGTATGCACTGCCGTCTGCGGTGACCAGAACATCATTTGCGCCGCTGGTCGCACCGGTAGACACCTGAGAAACAACGGTGCCGGTTCGTGCATCAACAACACCGACGTTGCCGGTACCGTAATCGGTCACGTACAGCAGGTCACGGGCTTCGTCGGAGGCGAGAGCGAGGGCCTGGTTGCCGAAAGGAATGGTCTTCTTGTAGGCACCAGTTTCCAGGTCGTAGACGGTGATACCGGAGTTAGTGCCCTTACGGTCACCCTGGGTGCTGACGTAGATTTCCTTCAGGGACTTGTCGATAGTGACGTCCGAGGGGTTCAGAGTAGCTTCAGCATTTTCCTTGTGCAGCTGAATGGTCTTCTCAACCTCGTAGCTCTTGGTGTCAATCACCTTCACGGTGCCGGCACTCAAGGAGGGTACGTAGAGCTTGCCATCAGCGGAGTCTACGTGCATGTTCATTGCGATGTCAGATTCGCCCTTGGCGTCGGTGAATTCAATCTTCTTGACCAGGGCGTGCCGAGTGGTGTCGAAGACACTAATGCCGCCGGAGCCAGATACAAAGACCTTGCCGCTGGAGGGGTCGATGCGTACCTCACGAGGGTGGTTGACGTCGCCTTCTGCACTGCTCCAGATAATCTTGTTGGTCGCGGGATCGAAGACAGATACCTTGTTGACGCGGGTCTGGGTCACCCATACGTATCCGGTTGCTTCGTCGTAGGCAATACCGTAGGGAGATTCAATCTGCTTACCGGTCGGTGCGGTAGCGCCACGTGCAATAAAGTCCGTGGTCGGGAACTGGTAGACAGTAGCAAGGCTCGGGGTGGATGCAACGTTCCAGGTGCCGACGCCACCGGTCAGAATCGGCGGGCGGCCGGAGGAGAAGGAAGTGTAGAGGGAGGAGGTTGCTGCCGAGTATGCCAGCTGGTACTGGCCGGGCAGGCCCTGGTACTGGGTAGCGCTCACTGCAATGTGGCGGCATTCCTCAGTGGAGTTCTGGGAGTTCCCGCCGGGAACGGATGCGGAGACGTTTGCCGCAAAGGTAGCGGGAACGGCAGCGAAAGAGCCTGCAACAACGGAAAGTGCGCCAGCAATGGCGAGCAGCTTACGTGAGGGCTTGGGTGAAGAAGTCATGATAATCCTCAATGATGTGTAGTGGTACTTCTCCAAAGGTCGTGCAACCTCCGGAAGGTGCAAAGCCACCGACTAATTATTAGGAAAGGTTATGCTAAGCAACTATAAAGTTGATAATAAGTCCCTAATCAGGTTGTTTTCAAGTGTTGCTCATCGGATTCCGCAGACCCCAGGCGCCTTACTCACGTATTACTTTTCATTTTTTCGCCCTAATTCCGCCTCCACATGCGTTTTCTTCTCTAGCAGCGTCTACTCATGGATTGCGCCATCAACGCGAGAGAAAAATATTGCTTTCTCGTATGACATATCAAGACATTTATGACAAATGTTGTCTTAGCGCCTGTTATTAGCCCGTGCCATAGGGCGCCCGCCCCGGTTTTTCCCGTACAAAGGTTAAAAGCAAAGAGCCCCTCTCCTACCGAAGTAGGAGAGGGGCTCTTTTACTGCTCTAGCAGAGAGTCATGAAGAGAGCTTACTTAGCCTTCTCGATGATCTCCACGATACGCCAGCGCTTGGAAGCGGACAGCGGACGGGTCTCTGCAATCAGAACGAGGTCACCGATGCCAGCAGCGTTCTGCTCATCGTGTGCCTTGATCTTGGAGCTACGGCGAACGACCTTGCCGTACAGTGCGTGCTTCACGTGGTCCTCGACCTCGACGACAACGGTCTTGTCCATCTTGTCGGAGACAACGTAGCCGCGGCGGGTCTTGCGGTAGCCGCGCTCTTCGTTCTTTACTTCACTCACTTGGACTCACCTTCAGTTGCGGGACGAATACCGAGCTCGCGCTCACGCAGCACGGTGTAGATACGTGCGATGTCGCGCTTGATAGTGCGGCGACGACCTGCGTTAGCCTGACCGGTGACTTCCTGGAAGCGGATGTTGAAGAGTTCCTTCTTCGCTTCGCTCAGCTTTGCAGCCAGCTCTTCGTTGGAGAGCTCTGCGAGCTTATCGATGCTCAGGTCCTTGGATCCTACTGCCATCTCGCTTATTCACCACCTTCGCGGCGACGCACAACACGTGCCTTCATCGGGAGCTTGTGGATTGCCAGGCGCATTGCCTCGCGAGCCACTTCTTCGGACACACCGGAGAGTTCAAACATGACTCGACCCGGCTTGACATTTGCGACCCACCACTCGGGCGAACCCTTACCGGAACCCATACGGGTTTCAGCGGGCTTCTTGGTCAGCGGACGGTCGGGATAAATGTTGATCCAGACCTTACCGCCACGCTTGATGTGACGGGTCATTGCGATACGTGCAGCCTCAATCTGGCGGTTGGTCACGTATGCGGGCGACAGGGCCTGAATGCCCCACTCACCGAAGCTAACCTCGGTGCCGCCCTTTGCGAGACCACTACGCTTGGGGTGGTGCTGCTTGCGGTACTTTACTCGACGGGGAATAAGCATTTATGCCTCACCGTTCTCTGCAGTCTTGGCCTCGACCTTTGCCGAAGCGTTCTCGTTGCGGCGCTCGCGACGAGGACCACGGTTGCCCTGGCGGCGGCGGTCACCATCGCGGCGGTTGCCACGGCGGTTGTTTGCTGCCTGCTGAGCTGCCAGCTCCTTGTCGGTCAGGTCGCCCTTGTAGATCCAGACCTTCACGCCGATGCGACCGAAGGTGGTCTTAGCCTCGAAGAAGCCGTAGTCGATGTTCGCACGCAGGGTGTGCAGGGGCACACGGCCTTCGCGGTAGAACTCGGAACGGGACATTTCAGCGCCACCCAGACGGCCGGAGCACTGGATACGGATACCCTTTGCGCCTGCACGCTGTGCGGACTGGATTGCCTTCTTCATTGCACGGCGGAATGCAACACGCGATGCGAGCTGCTCTGCGATGCTCTGTGCAACCAGCTGAGCGGAGAGGTCGGGGTTAGCAACCTCGAGGATGTTCAGCTGAATCTGCTTGTTGGTGAGCTTCTCGAGCTCGCCGCGGATGCGGTCTGCTTCTGCGCCACGGCGGCCAATCACGATACCGGGACGAGCGGTGTGGATGTCCACACGCACGCGGTCACGGGTACGCTCAATCTCGACCTTTGCAACGCCTGCGCGATCCAGGTTCTTAGCCAGCAGCTCGCGGATCTTTACGTCCTCGCGGACGAAGTCAGCGTAACGCTCGCCGGGCTTGTTGGAATCAGCGAACCACTTGGAGACGTGGTCAGTGGTGATGCCCAGTCGGAAACCGTTCGGGTGAATTTTCTGACCCATTTAGCGGTCCTCCTCCTTCTCCGGGGTAGCAACTACCACGGTGATGTGGCTGGTGCGCTTGTTGATTCGGTATGCGCGACCCTGAGCGCGGGGCTGAATGCGCTTCATGGTCGGGCCCTCGTTCACGAATGCTTCGCTGATGAACAGCTCTTCCTCGCGGAAGGGCAGACCCTGCTGGGTTGCCTTCTGACGAGCGTTAGCTACTGCCGAAGCAACGATCTTGTATACCGGTTCCGAAGCTGCCTGGGGGGCGAACTTCAGAATCGCCAGAGCCTCTTCCGCCTGCTTACCACGGATCAGGTTGACGACACGGCGGGCCTTCATAGGCGTAACGCGAACGAAACGCGCTGATGCCTTGGCTTCCATTGCCTATCTCTCTTTCGTCTATTGCCGAAAGGGAAACGTTAGCTTATCGGTGTGAACCGATTAGCGACGCTTGCCCTTACGGTCGTCCTTCACGTGGCTGCGGAAAGTGCGGGTCGGAGCAAACTCACCGAGCTTGTGACCAACCATCGACTCGGTGATGAACACCGGCACGTGCTTGCGACCGTCGTACACTGCGATGGTGTGACCGAGCATGTCGGGGATAATCATCGAGCGACGCGACCAAGTCTTGATTACGTTCTTGGTGCCCTTCTCGTTCTGAGCTGCAACCTTCAGGTAGAGGTGCTGATCAACGAAAGGGCCCTTCTTCAAACTACGAGGCATGTTTCAGGCTCCTTAGCGCTTCTTGCCAGTACGACGGCGACGAACGATGAGCTTGTCGCTTTCCTTGTTGGGACGGCGGGTACGACCCTCGGGCTTACCGTTGGGGTTAACCGGGTGACGACCACCGGAGGTCTTACCTTCACCACCACCGTGCGGGTGGTCAACCGGGTTCATGACCACACCACGGACGGTCGGGCGGATGCCCTTCCAGCGGTTACGGCCTGCCTTACCCCAGTTGATGTTGGACTGCTCAGCGTTGCCAACTTCACCAACGGTTGCGCGGCAGCGAACATCCACGTTGCGGATTTCGCCGGAGGGCAGACGGAGCTGACCGTACTTGCCTTCCTTAGCAACCAGCTGTACAGAAGCACCTGCGGAGCGAGCCAGCTTTGCGCCGCCGCCGGGGCGGAGCTCGACACAGTGAATCACGGTACCAACGGGGATGTTGCGCAGGGGCAGGTTGTTACCGGGCTTGATGTCAGCTGCGGGGCCGGACTCGACGATGTCGCCCTGAGCGAGCTTGTTCGGAGCGATGATGTAGCGCTTGGAACCATCGAAGTAGTGCAGCAGTGCGATGCGAGCGGTACGGTTGGGATCGTACTCGATGTGTGCAACGCGTGCGTTCACGCCGTCCTTGTCGTGACGACGGAAGTCGATCAGACGGTACTGGCGCTTGTGGCCGCCACCCTTGTGACGGGTGGTGATGCGACCGGTGTTGTTACGGCCGCCGGTCTTGTGAAGCGGACGAAGCAGGGACTTTTCCGGGGTGGAGCGGGTGATCTCGGAGAAATCAGCAACGCTCGAACCGCGGCGACCCGGGGTCGTCGGCTTGTACTTACGAATACCCATTTAGATATTTCTTCCTTCGTTAAAGTGGTCTCCGCGGGGCTTATGCCTGCGGACCGCCGAAGATGTCGATGGTGCCTTCCTTGAGGGTCACAATCGCACGCTTGGTGTTCTTGCGAGCGCCCCAACCGAAACGGGTGCGCTTGCGCTTGCCCTGACGGTTGATGGTGTTGACGGAAGCAACCTTGACGTCAAAGATCTTCTCGATGGCCTGCTTGATTTCCAGCTTGTTGGAATCGGTAGCGACCTCGAAGGTGTACTTACCTTCGTCGAGCTGACCGTAGCTCTTCTCGGAAACGACGGGAGCGATGATCACGTCGTATACAGACTTGGTGGAAACGCTCATTACTTAGCGCCCTCCTTCTTCTGAGCTGCAGCAACGAATGCGTCGAATGCTGCCTTGGTGAAGACCACGTCGTCAGAAACCAGCACATCGTAGGTGTTGAGCTGATCTGCGTACAGAACGTGAACGTTCTCCAGGTTACGTGCGGACAGAGCCACAACGTCCTCTGCACGAGCAATCACAAGAAGGATGTTCTTGCGCTCGGTGATAGCTGCGAATGCAGCCTTTGCAGCCTTGGTCGAGGGGATTTCACCGGAGATGAAGTTCTCGACAACGTGGACGCGGTCGTGACGAGCGCGATCGGAGAGAGCACCGCGCAGTGCAGCGGCGATCATCTTCTTGGGGGTGCGCTGTGCGTAGTTACGCGGGGTCGGACCGTGAACAACGCCACCGCCGGTCATGTGCGGTGCACGGATGGAGCCCTGACGTGCGTTACCGGTACCCTTCTGCTTGAAGGGCTTACGGCCTGCACCGGAAACCTCGCCGCGGTTCTTGGTCTTGTGGGTGCCCTGGCGTGCAGCAGCGAGCTGTGCAACGACAACCTGGTGCAGCAGGGGCACGGATGCCTGCGCGTCGAAAATCTCTGCGGGCAGGTCTACCTTAAGGGTCTTAACAGCCATGATGTATTAGGCTCCCTTCACAGCGGTACGAACCAGAACAACGCCGCCCTTGGGACCGGGGATTGCGCCCTTGATCAGCAGGACATTGTTCTCTGCGTCCACACCCTGGATAGTCAGGTTCAAGGTAGTGTGACGTGCTGCGCCCATACGGCCAGCCATGCGCATACCCTTGAACACGCGTGCGGGGTAGGATGCGCCACCGATGGAACCGGGCTTACGGTGGTTCTTGTGCTGACCGTGAGACGCGCCAACACCCTTGAAGCCGTGACGCTTCATAACACCTGCGAAGCCCTTACCCTTGGTCTTACCAACGACGTCGACCTTCTGGCCTGCTTCGAAGAGCTCAACGGTCAGTTCCTGACCGAGGGAATACTCAGAAGCATCTGCGGTACGCAGCTCGACGATGTGGCGACGGGGGGTAACACCGGCCTTCTCGAAGTGACCAGCCAGGGGCTTGGTAACCTTGCGAGAGTCGATTGCACCGAAACCGATCTGAACAGCTTCGTAGCCGTCAGTTTCCTGGTTACGGATCTGGGTAACAACGTTAGAATCAGCCTTGACGACGGTGACGGGCACGAACTTGCCGTCCTCGTCCCAGACCTGGGTCATGCCGAGCTTGGTGCCCAGCAGGCCCTTCACCTGGCGCTCGAATTTGTTAGTCATTAGATGCGATCCTCTACAGCTTGATCTCGATGTTTACGTCTGCCGGCAGGTCGAGACGCATGAGGGCATCAACAGCCTTGGGGGTCGGATCAACAACGTCGATCAGACGCTTGTGCGTACGCATCTCGAAGTGCTCGCGGCTGTCCTTGTACTTGTGGGGAGAACGAATAACACAGTAGACGTTCTTCTCGGTCGGCAGCGGCACGGGGCCAACTACAGTTGCGCCTGCGCCCTTGACCGTTTCGACGATTTTCCGTGCCGAAGAATCGATGACCTCGTGGTCATAGGACTTCAGACGGATGCGGATTTTCTGTCCCGCCATCTGTCGGACTCTCTTTCTTGATGTATTCCCTGTATCGGAGCTTTTGCCCCTTTGTTATAGCGCTTAAGGAACGCGATATATTCATCACGTGCGCCACTCAGAACGGACTGAATCCGGCTTTGCCGGGTTCCTCACCCCGCCTGAGTACCGACCCCCGAACTCGGGCGTGTCGCCTATTTTCTAGACAAACTCGTCCCGTCATCCTTCGGACCGGGTCATACGTGGGCCTACCTTTAGTGCAGGTAGACGCTTTGACAACGTCGTCAATTCTCTCAGAGTTAGAGCCCTGATGCAATACGAACACAAGTTAAGTGCTTAAGAACACTTAACTGTCGCTGTCAACCTGAGGATACTCCCGCGATGTAACTCTCAGGGAGCTTTCAATCTACTTTCAGTAAGTTCCATGCGCTTTATTGCTCTTAATAAAGCTTTTAGGCCTAAAGACTCTCGTATCGTAGAAGTATCACTACAGCCTAAGGAGAAACCATGTCTCAGCCGACACAACCTCATCAGGCATCCTCTAGCTCTCACTCTTCGTCTCAGAGCCCTCAGTATGCTCAGCCGCAAGGTCTCGGCTTGTACGTTCCCCCGTCCCTATCGAGTCCGTATCCTCAGCCTCCTGCGCAGCGACGCCGGGTCAATGAGGATATCTTCCTCAATATTGTTCTGTACATCGGTTCGCTCCTGCTCATCGGTGCTGCGGGTCTTTTTGTCACCTCTGTGACGTCTTCTCAGGATGAAACGGCTATCTTCCGTGTCCTCGCAATGGCGCTTGGAGCAGTCGTCTTCTACGGAGCCGGTCTGCTCACCTACCGTTTCGTAGAGCGCCTGCGTATTGCCTCCTACTCTTTTGCAGCAACCGGTCTTGCGTTTATTCCTCTGACTGGCGTTGCTGCCTATGTCCTCAAGATTTGGGCTGAAGGACGCTACGTCTGGCTTCTCACGTCTCTGGTTGGCACTGCAGCCATTGTTGGTGCCTGTGCCCTCATGCGTAACCGCGTGATGGCGTACCTGCTGATTTCGTTCATTGTTTCGGATTCATTGGCGGCTACGAAGGTAGCGGCTCTGCCTTTCGTTTGGTATTTTGTTTCACTGACTGCGGTTGCCACCGTTCTGGGTTTGGTTCTGCATTTTGCCCCGAATGCTGCTCCGAAGGGCATCCGCGAAGGTCTTGTTGATTCTTCCCGCATTTTTGTTCCGGCTACTGCCATCGCTATTTTCTTCTTCACCAACGATCTGAGCTACACGGATGCGGGTATTGCGTTTGCAGTCATGTCTGTGCATGCCATTCTGTTCACCTGGCTGAACGGTACGGCGGATTACTATGCCCAGGCACGTATCTACCCGATTGCGTCTGTTCTCTCCTTCATCATGGACTCGGATCACGGCCCGTGGTTCCCCAGCATTTTCTTCGTCTCGGTCCTGGTTGTTAACCTGATTTCTGCCTACGTATTTATTCCTCGTCTGCAGAAGACTATTGCTGGTTCTGCTCCTGCTACTGATGAACAGCCCGAGCAGGTTCAAAGCACCCCGGCTATCCCCTGGGCGAAGGAAGCTCCTCACCATCCCGCTCACAAGATGGAGTGGTTGCCGGCAATTGACGCATGCGTCGGCGTGTTCTTCTCTTTCTTCGCTCTCATTGATGCCTTCTTCACTGCTCATGCTGCCGATAGCCCTGTATACGCAACGCGCTGGAGCGCTTTCCTTCCTTATGCAGAAGGTAATCAAGGTATCTTCCCTGCCCCCTGGGTTATTGGTGTCCTCTGCATTGTGAGTTTCTTGCTGTACCGCAAGGCAATCCAGCCTCTGCTACTCATGAGTTTTGTAGCGCTCATTCCAGTTGTTGGCATGTACGCGTCCCCCGGCAATCAGGGTACTTTCTACCTCTTCTTTACCGCGGCAGTAGTCATCTATCTGGTCAGTGCTAAGGCCCCTGAGGCACGTACCGCTGGAGCGGTACTGAGCAACATCGGTTATGCCATTGGTATGATTCAACTCTTCCTCGCTCTCATTCCTGAGATGCAGACTTCTGAGTCGCTTTTGATGTTTGCGTTGGTCTGCGCCGTTATTGCGCTACTGACTTTTGTCCTCTCTCAGGGCGTTGCAGCGCAGAACGCAAGCTACCGTCTTGTAGAGATGTCGGTCTACCTCTTCTTGGGCGTTTTTGCTCTCTTCGTCGGGTACGTAGCTAACCATGCTGATGGCGGAGCGCATGGCCGATTCTGGATTGGTTTCCCTCTCTTCTCGGGTGCCGTCCTCTTCTTGAGCGTGCTGGGCGCTCTTATTCTGGCTCGCGCGTTGCGACTTTCGGACGTTGGGTCCTTCCGCTCCACGCTTGTCATGTTTGTCCGTATCGCGTTCTACTCGACTCTGCTTATCGCGACGATTGGCTCGCGACACTACCTGCTGTACGACTTGCAGAAGGAGTACATCGCTGTAGCACTGCCGGCGCTCCTGACCGTCGTCTACGGTGCGCTTGGTTTCTTTATGCCGGCTGGCTCTTCGATTCGTTCGGAACTACTCACCGTTGCACGATTCCCCATCTGCTGGTCTGTCATTCTGCTCGCTATCAGCGGCAATATGAAGGAATCGCTTGTAGACTTCCTCGTACTTGCCCTGCTGGCGGTTCAGGCGCTGTGCAGCGTGCTACTCTACGCGTACTCCAAGCGAAACTACGAGGCATACGCAGCAGCGACTTTCTTTACTCTTGGTTCTATCCTGAGCGTAGGCCGTTTCATTGGCGACTTTGATAATCTTCTGTTCGCAGTAGCAACTCCGATGATCTTCATCGCCGTATGGGTACTTGCACTCATCTTCAGGATCCCCCGCATGCAGATTGGTGCCTCCATCAGTATCACGACGTTCTGCATTGGTTCTCTATGGAATCTCTTCAACACGAGGGAAAGCACAATGGTGATGACTCTTCTGGGCTACTACGCTCTGATTGCCGTCGTTATCCTGTTCGTTCTGAAGGTCACGCTCCCGATTGAGGTCTTCGGTGTGAACGCTAATGTTCGTCCGCGCATCGCTGTCCCGGTTGGTAATACGATGGTTGATTTGCCGATGCACGGCCCGTTGGGTGCCCCTTACGCGCGTTTCCTGTCTCGTCGTCCCCTGAGCCAGGGTATCTATGCACCGGTCAATACGCTGCTGATGATTCCCGCTCTGGCGACGCTGGGATTCTACACTTTCGTTGGGCTGGTTTTTGAGCCCAGGCAGGTGGAGCTCAACGCACTTCTCTGGGGTCTAGGCGCTCTGTCCTTCGTGTCTGTCACCAAGGCGAAGAACCTGCCGATCGTCTGCACCACGGCGTTCAGCCTCTTCATTGCCCGTCTGGTCATTGATTACTCGAAGTCCAATCCTCTGAGCGTCATTCTTGAGGTTGCTCTCCTGATTATGCTGGCTGTTGTGGCCGCCAAGGTCCTCAAGAACTTCATCGCAAAGAGGCCTGTAGATACGCAGGTATCGGATTCTCCTCTGTACTGGGCTTTGGGCCTGCAGGTATTCCTCACCCTGGTAACGTGGGCAGTTCCCGCTGACGGTCCGGATATCGTGGTGCTGGTACTCGGCATTGCCCTGACTCTCCTGAGCGCTCTGCTGCTCGACCGAGTCTGGACCTATATCGCAACTGCGCTAGTCACCCTCGACCTGGCAATTTTGCTCAACGGTCTGAACCCGCTGACTCTGCTGATTATCTCTATTCTGCTCATTGCCGGCGTTATCTGGCGCCTGCTGGTGCGACAGAACAAGCAGGATGCAGCAGCTCCGCACCAGGATTCTGAGCAGCTCGGGAATTTCCCGCACACTCAAGATCAGCCGGATATGTATCCGCAGGGCAACGTCCAGATGCAGCAGCCCCCGGCTCCTCAGCAGGGCTACCAGCCTCTCCACGAGGAAAACCTCTAGCGATCAGCACACATAGGTTCTATTCCTACGGCATTCTGTAGTAGGATTAGCTATGTCCCTTCCGAGGGGCAGTCATTCGAATTGCGGTTCCCAGCCTTCGGGCTGGGAACCGTTTTTCTTTGTCCGCAGATTCTATATTCCATCTACAGGGTCTGTAGTCGCTCCCCCGCCGCAAGCCGGTCCGCATGACCCAGATTCTGTCTCGAGCCAGCAGATCTCTGAACGGAGTAGGCAATCGTTCCCCTACCCAGGTTCTTTCCATGTCCAGCTTCTTTCCATATCCAGGAGTTCAGAATCTACGGCTAGAAGGTACGGACATGTCATACCGCCGCCGAGGAGGGTGTTCCCTGCCGCTACAGATTCACCATGAACTCCGCTATCGGCCACGTATACCCCTTCAGAAGCCTTGAGCGGCTGCTGAGACGAACTGATAACGCTCAGAGCGGGGTTTTTATACAGCCCAGCAGATAATGTCGCTCTCTCCTTCGCCGGAGCCTTCAGCAACCCGCAAAAGGGCATAACAAAAGGACCCCCGCAGATGCGGGGGTCCTTGAGTATCGCTACCTGATGGAGAGTTACCTCTCCGGCAGATCTTTAGCGAATTGTCGTAAATTTACGGCAATTACTTGATGATCTTGGTAACGCGACCCGAACCAACGGTGCGGCCACCCTCACGGATAGCGAAGCCGAGGCCCTCTTCCATTGCGATGGGCTGGATCAGGGTAACGGTCATCTCGGTGTTGTCACCGGGCATAACCATCTCGGTGCCCTCGGGGAGGGTGATAACGCCGGTCACGTCAGTGGTACGGAAGTAGAACTGAGGACGGTAGTTGGAGTAGAAGGGGTTGTGACGGCCACCCTCATCCTTGGAGAGGATGTAGACGTTTGCCTCGAACTCGGTGTGGGGGGTGATGGAGCCCGGCTCCACGACAACCTGACCACGCTCAACATCGTCACGCTTCAGACCACGCAGCAGCAGACCACAGTTCTCGCCTGCCCATGCTTCGTCGAGCTGCTTGTGGAACATCTCGATACCGGTAACGGTGGTCTTCTGAATCGGACGGATACCGACAATCTCGACCTCGGAGTTGATCTTCAGGGTACCGCGCTCTGCACGACCGGTAACAACGGTGCCACGACCGGTAATGGTGAAGACGTCCTCGATGGGCATGAGGAAGGGCTTGTCCTTCTCACGCACGGGGTCCGGAATGTAGGTGTCGACTGCGTCCATGAGCTCCTCGACCTTAGCAACCCACTCGGGGTCGCCTTCGAGAGCCTTCAGTGCGGAAACGCGAACAACGGGAGCGTTGTCGCCGTCGAACTCCTGCGAGGAGAGGAGGTCACGGACCTCCATCTCGACGAGGTCGAGGAGCTCTTCGTCGTCAACCATGTCTGCCTTGTTCAGTGCAACCAGCAGGGTGGGGACGCCAACCTGGCGAGCGAGCAGAACGTGCTCGCGGGTCTGTGCCATGGGGCCGTCGGTAGCAGCAACCACGAGGATTGCGCCGTCCATCTGAGCCGCACCGGTAATCATGTTCTTGACGTAGTCAGCGTGGCCGGGAGCGTCAACGTGTGCGTAGTGGCGCTTCTCGGTCTGGTACTCGATGTGAGCAATGTTAATGGTAATACCGCGCTGGCGCTCCTCGGGAGCGGAGTCGATCATACCGAAGTCGCGCTTCTCGTTCAGGTCCGGGTACTTGTCAGCCAGAACCTTGGAGATTGCTGCGGTCAGGGTGGTCTTACCGTGGTCAACGTGACCAATGGTACCGACGTTAACGTGAGGCTTGGAGCGCTCGAACTTAGCCTTAGCCAAGAGTGTTCCTCCTAGAACGATTGAAAACATGCACGCGGATCTTCGCTCCGGCGCATCCCGTTATAAAACGGTCTAGCGTCTACAATAGCGGATTACGCCGCAGAGATGAAACTGTTCATGCTCTCAATAATGGATTTAATTGAAAATTTTAGCGTGGGCCACAGGTTTTTAGCCCGTGGCCCACGGGTGAGACGCGAAAATTACTCGCCGCGGCTCTTCTGGATGATCTCGTCAGCGACGTTCTTGGGAACCTCGCCGTAGCTGTCGAATGCCATCGAGAACACTGCACGACCCTGGGTCTTACCACGCAGGTCGCCAATGTAACCGAACATTTCGGTCAGGGGCACGATAGCCTTGATGATCTTAACGCCGGATGCGTCCTCCATGGAACGAACCTGGCCACGGCGGGAGTTCAGGTCGCCGATAACGTCGCCCATGTACTCCTCGGGGGTACGAACCTCAACGTCCATCAGCGGCTCGAGCAGGACCGGGTTAGCGCGCTTAGCGCCTTCCTTGAAGACCATCGAACCAGCGATCTTGAACGCCATTTCGGAGGAGTCGACGTCGTGGTATGCGCCATCGATCAGGGTTGCCTTCACGCCCACCATCGGGTAGCCAGCGAGGACACCGAACTTCATAGCGTCCTGGATACCAGCGTCGACCGAGGGGATGTACTCGCGAGGAACGCGGCCACCGGTGACCTTGTCCTCGAACAGGTACAGCTCTTCGCCATCCAGGGGCAGGGGCTCGAAGGAGACCTGCACCTTTGCGAACTGACCGGAACCACCGGTCTGCTTCTTGTGGGTGTAGTCGACCTTCTCGACTGCCTTCTTGATGGTCTCGCGGTAAGCAACCTGAGGCTTACCAACGTTAGCCTCAACCTTGAACTCACGCTTCATACGGTCAACGATGATGTCCAGGTGCAGCTCACCCATACCACCAATTTCGGTCTGACCGGTTTCTTCGTTCAGCGAAACGGTGAAGGTGGGGTCCTCAGCGGAAAGCTTCTGGATAGCGGTGGACATCTTCTCCTGGTCACCCTTGGTCTTGGGCTCAATAGCCACGAAGATCACGGGATCGGGGAAGGTCATCGACTCGAGGACAATCGGGTGTGCGGGGTCGCACAGGGTGTCACCGGTGGTGGTGTCCTTCAGACCGATTGCTGCGTAAATGTGACCTGCGGTAATCTCCTCAACAGGGTTCTCCTTGTTGGAGTGCATCTGGAAGAGCTTACCGATACGCTCCTTCTTACCCTTGGTGGAGTTCAGAACCTGCTGGCCCTGAGCTGCGGTACCGGAGTACACACGGGTGTAGGTCAGCTGACCGTAGAACGGGTGAGCTGCAACCTTGAACGCCAGTGCTGCGAAGGGCTCGTCTGCGGATGCCTTACGGGTCAGCTTCTCTTCCTCGTTGGAGGGGTTGGAGCCGACAACGTCCGGAACGTCCAGCGGGGAGGGCAGGTACTCGATCACAGCGTCCAGCATGGGCTGAACACCGCGGTTCTTGAATGCAGAACCACAGAGAACGGGGAATGCCTCGCCGGAGATAACCAGCTGACGGATACCCGACTTGATCTCGGGGATGGTCAGCTCGCCCTCTTCGAGGTACTTCTCCATGAGCTCTTCGTTGGCCTCAGCAACAGCCTCAACCAGCTCAGCGCGGTACTGCTCAGCCTTCTCAACCAGGTCAGCAGGAATGTCCTGAACCTCGTAGGAGGCACCCATGGACACGTCACCCTTGGCGTCGCCGGGCCATACGTATGCCTTCATTTCGAGCAGGTCAACGACACCGATGAAGTCGCTCTCAGCACCGATGGGGAGCTGAACAACCAGCGGGCGAGCGCCCAGGCGGTCGATGATGGTCTGAACGGTGAAGTAGAAGTCCGCACCCATCTTGTCCATCTTGTTGACGAAGCAGATACGGGGGACGTCGTACTTGTCAGCCTGACGCCAAACGGTCTCAGACTGGGGCTCAACACCTTCCTTGCCGTCGAACACAGCAACTGCGCCATCGAGGACGCGCAGGGAGCGCTCAACCTCAACGGTGAAGTCAACGTGACCGGGGGTGTCGATGATGTTGATCTGGTTGTCCTTCCAGAAGCAGGTGGTTGCTGCGGAGGTAATGGTAATACCTCGCTCCTGCTCCTGAGCCATCCAGTCCATGGTGGAAGCGCCGTCGTGGGTCTCACCGATCTTGTGGTTAATACCGGTGTAGAACAGAATGCGCTCAGTGGTGGTGGTCTTACCGGCGTCGATGTGCGCCATAATACCGATGTTGCGGACCTTGTTAAGGTCGGTGAACACGTCAAGTGCCACGTTATTCTCCCTAAATGAGATACTCCGAAAGCCTGCCGACTCGAATCGACTCGGCAGGCTCTAAACGGAGAATTACCAGCGGTAGTGTGCGAAGGCCTTGTTGGACTCGGCCATCTTGTGAGTGTCCTCGCGACGCTTCACAGCGGCACCGAGACCATTGGATGCATCCAGGATCTCGTTCATCAGACGCTCAGTCATGGTCTTCTCGCGGCGCTGCTTGGAGAAGCCAACGAGCCAGCGGAGAGCCAGAGCGGTGGAACGGCCGGGGCGAACCTCAACCGGAACCTGGTAGGTTGCACCGCCAACGCGGCGGGAGCGAACCTCGAGAGAAGGCTTAATGTTGTCCATAGCCTTCTTCAGGGTTGCGACCGGGTCAGAACCGGTCTTCTTCTCGACGCCCTCGAGGGCACCGTAGACGATGCGCTCTGCGACGGACTTCTTGCCATCCAGCAGAACCTTGTTGATCAGCTGAGTGACCAGAGCAGAACCGTAAACAGGATCGTTTACGAGGGGACGCTTGGGAGCGGGACCCTTACGAGGCATTACTTCTTCTCCTTCTTAGCGCCGTAGCGGGAGCGAGCCTGGCCGCGACCCTTAACACCCTGGGTATCCAGAGCGCCACGAACGATCTTGTAGCGAACACCGGGGAGGTCCTTCACACGACCACCGCGAACGAGCACGATCGAGTGCTCCTGCAGGTTGTGACCCTCACCGGGGATGTATGCGGTAACCTCGACGCCGCCGTTGAGCTTGACACGAGCGACCTTACGCAGTGCCGAGTTCGGCTTCTTCGGGGTGGTGGTGTACACACGGGTGCACACGCCACGCTTCATGGGGTTGCCCTTCAGTGCGGGCGCCTTGGTCTTAACGACCTTGGGAGTCCGGCCCTTACGGACCAGCTGCTGAATAGTAGGCACGTTTTCTCCGTTGCTTGATCGGGTTCTTCGTTAGAAAATCCCGTATAAACTTACTGGCCCCCATCACGTTGGATGGGTGCTCTCGGTTATCAGAAACGCTCGGATGCATATCCGGTTGGTTTCTATAGGTTCCTCGACATCTCGGCGAGTTCTCAAGGCTAAAATTCCCCACCATCAGAGGTGAAAAAGTTTTTGGGCACGCTTAAAAATGGCATTTAGGCGTCAGCAAAAAGCAACGCCAAAGGACGGTATCCATACTGCCATTGATTCATCATGCCCGTGCCCTCGGGAAATATCCCGCGTAAACCCACCGGGGGTGGATCCTTGTGCACCGAGCTCAAGTACTTCGGATAAGACTATACAGGTTAAATCCCGCTTAATCTAGCGCCAGAGCAGGGATTCTTTGCTTTTAAGCCCCCATCTAAGGGTAAAAACTGATGATTTACCTCACTTAATTACATCTTTGGGATTTACCGCTCCCCCGCGGCCTCCTCCACCACCTCTGTTTCTTTTGCCTCTTTGACGCAATTTAAAGCAGAAGGCCGCCAAGAACCTCTCAATGATTCTTGGCGACCCCAACAGATACGGGAGGCGAGCGCATATCTACACCCGCCTCCCGCAATCCCGCAAGAGAATATTCAGTTATTGGTCTGCCACAGTAGCTACTGGGCTAGGCCACCTGGAAGAGACTACGCCACCTGGAAGACTCGAGTCTGACCCTCAAACGGGGTGATAGTCTTCGAATTCTTCTTAGCATTGCCGTAGTAGCGGATGCGGTACTGCCCCTTAGGAGTATTAGCCGGCACCTTCCAGCGAACCGTCACCTGAGACGCCGAAACGCCAATGCGCTTCCATTCAAAGAAGGTATCCGGGTTGTTATCCCCGGTGTAGTACCTCCAGGTATTACCCACACGACGCTCAATCACGAAGTAGCTACCATCGTGATGCATGTTGTTATTGGGGTGAGCACCAGCAAAACGAGCCGTTACCTCTTCGCGGCCGGCAATAGCGTCCTGAGGCTGCTGAGTGACCTGGCCGTAACGCATACCAAACATGGGGGTATCGTAGACGACCTTACCCTGCAGGCTGGCTACCGGGCGACGATCATTCGGACGGTCGCCAATACCCAGTGGAGTGCCGTTCTTCAGCGAAGTTCCAACAACATTAATGGTCTGACGGAACGCACTGGAGGTGTAACGACCGAAGAGGGTCGCACCACCTTCATACTGCTGAGAGTCATACTCCTCAGGAGT
This sequence comes from Rothia sp. HMSC068E02, assembly GCF_001813565.1. Classification (NCBI taxonomy): domain Bacteria; kingdom Bacillati; phylum Actinomycetota; class Actinomycetes; order Micrococcales; family Micrococcaceae; genus Rothia; species Rothia sp. HMSC068E02. The sequence continues at coordinate 191,015 of NZ_KV812882.1, read as the reverse complement.
CGTCACGTAGTGGTCGTAGGCGTTGGTGTAGCCCTGCAGAATAATATGCGATTCGGGAACACCGAAAAGCTTGGCAGCATCCTGGCGGTATTGCACACCTACCGCACCGGTGAACTCACCGGGCATACCCAGCAGGTAGTAGTCACCGAAGCGCATAATCTGCACCGGATACTTTTCCTGAATGATCGTTCCATTTTTTGCAGAGAAGAGAATACCCTTCGGCTGCTGGCAACGCGCCTGCGCGGCGCTCGGAGTGAACACCAAAGTACCCAGAATAGAGGGGCGACCAGAGCCTTCCTTATAAACAGCCCAACCACCACCGCCGTCCTCAGTGGAACCGGCACCAAACGGAGTACCCAGGAAGCCCTGGCAGGTGCGCTCATTATGGCCGCTACCGGTGTACTTGGCATCCACGTTCATACCCGAGAAATTGAAGTACGAAATACGCGAATCCAGACCCTTACCCACCGGAGTACCCGCGCTCTTGAGCTGAGAACGCACAGCATTAGCCTGCTTCTCACCCTGAATCTTCACATTCTTGAACTGGTCATTAGTGGGACCCTGACCAGGCCTCAACCAAGTATTCGGGGAAACATCACCAGCATTAGCATTTGCAAACGCCGCAACGAAACCATCACCGCTACCGGGAACATTGCGATCAACACCATGATCCTGAGTCTCCAGCAGATACTCCGCATAACCCTTGTTATCACTCGAAATCAGAGTATTCTTCGAGGTCAAAGACGTCGGATGAATCGCATACCAGTTCAACACCGCACGAGTCTTACCGTTGCGCTCCAGACGCAGAGTCATATTGGTCGGATCGGTACCGCCGGGCAACTTAGAACGCAACTGGGGAGAATCCAGATTAAACGCCTCGCGGGAACGGTTAGCACCAACACCGGTCAGCTTCGAAGACGAAATCGTCAGGTTACCCGGTGCCAGATCCTTGGTCGCCTGGCGGATTGCCTTCAGCGAACCGTCCACCTGGGCATTGAAGGTGTCCTGATGGAAACCCAGAGTCGTAATGTTGTACAGGCTCTGGTGCGTAATGCCACCCGGAGTCGCATGAGTGTGGGTCGCGGTAATCATAATGTTCGACTCGTCGTACGCGGAGCCAAACTCTGCACGGATGCGCTTCACCAGTTCATCACGCAGAGACTGCCAACCGGTCAGAGAGTCCAGAACAACGATGAGGTTGCGCTTACCCGAGGCGCGATCCACCGCAATAAAAGCACGAGCATACTGGCGAGTATGCACACCGCTACCCTTCTGGGAAGAGTCACCATAGCCCATGAAGCCGACTTCACCGGGCTCACCGGTAATATCCGCCGCACCCGCACCCACCAGGTAGGGGGTGGCGCTAGAGCTCTGAGAAGCAGGGGCTGCGGTCGCAACCTGACCGGCAGGAAGAACTGCGGAAGCCGCAATAAGGCATGCTGCACCAATGCGAGCAAGAGAGTGGGTGGGTGCCTTAAAACGCGAAAAAACAGAGGAGCGCTTTTGCTCCCCTGCAGACAAGGAGGAATTCTGTTCAGACATCTGAGGTCGAGATGCTCCGGAAGACAGTCGGGTACCCTGATTCGTCACCCGTCCGGAAGAGAATGGAGTGATATGCATGCTTTCAAGAATAGAACCTAGTCAAAGGGCTTTCCAAGTTGAATTAGCATTATTCAAATATAGAATATTTATTCTTTATATAACCCAAAGAAAAACGAGCAAGTATTCTATATATGGCATTATTAGGGCGAATTACAAGGGGTCTCACAATATTTGACCGCCATCTAATTTCTTGCCCATTCAAGAAATTTTCCCAGTTTGAAAAATCATGCACTCCAATAATTTTTTCATAAATAAATCCGTCCACTAGGCAAAAAATATGCAACCTTCCCCTGAAGGATAAAGAATATTAAAGTACCGGTTAAAAGAAAGTCGCCTCTCCCCCACCTATTCGTTAAACAACAAAGAACGCGGATACCCGAGACAAACTCGAATATCCGCGTTCTTTATCAAGGACCAAGCCGGGTCTCTAAACCTCCAACCTGCCCCTCACGGCAGAAGCCTTAGTCCAGACCACGACCGTACTCATCCAGCGAAACAGCCATAAAGCCGCCGTTGCCGTAAGTGTACACCTCGTTATCCATCTGGAATGCGCTCGGGTAACCACCAAAAGTGTCCAGAGCCTGCATACGCTCAGCAGTAGCCTGGGCGCTGGGCTCAACCTCAATATCGTTGTAACGTGCCAGACCGGTACCGGCGGGAACCAGCTTACCGATGATCACGTTCTCCTTCAGGCCGAGCAGCGGGTCAGTCTTCGCCTCCATAGCTGCCTGAGTCAGGACGCGGGTGGTCTCCTGGAAGGAGGCCGCCGACAGCCAGGACTCGGTAGCCAGCGAAGCCTTGGTAATACCCATCATTTCCGGACGGCCAGCTGCGGGCTTCTTACCCTCAGCCAGTGCCTTGCGGTTAGCAGTCTGGAAAGCAATGTTATCAACCAGCTCACCAGGCAGCAGATCGGTATCACCGGACTCAATCACGGTCACGCGACGCAGCATCTGGCGAACAATAACCTCAACGTGCTTGTCGTGGATTTCCACACCCTGCGACTTGTACACGCCCTGAACCTCGCTCACCAGGTGCTTCTGAGCCTCACGAGGACCACGAATACGCAGAACCTCCTTCGGATCAACAGAACCGGTAGCCAGCTGATCGCCAACCTGAACGTGATCGCCGTTCTGCAGCTTAGAAGCTGCACGACGCAGAACAGTGTAGGACTGGGGCTCGGAACCATCGTCCGGGGTCACCACAATCTTGTAGGACTTCTCAGTATCCTCAATGGTCACGCGACCAGACACCTCAGAAATCGGGGCAACACCCTTGGGGGTACGAGCCTCGAACAGCTCCTGAATACGGGGCAGACCCTGAGTAATATCGTCAGCCGAAGCCACACCACCGGTGTGGAAGGTACGCATGGTCAGCTGGGTACCGGGCTCACCAATCGACTGAGCCGCAATAATACCAACAGCCTCACCAATGTCCACCAGCACGTTCGAAGCCATCGAACGACCGTAGCACAGTGCACACACACCAATAGCGGACTCACAGGTCAGAACCGAACGGACGCGAACATCCTTCACACCTGCCTTGAAGAGCTTCTCAATGAGCTCATCAGAGACATCGGAACCAGCAGCAGCCAGAACGTTGCCAGCCTCGTCCTTCACGTCAACCGCAAGGGTACGACCGTGAATCGAAGTCTCAACATCCTGGTGCAGACCGCCATCCTCATCAATCAGAGGCAGAACCAAACCGCGGCGAGTGCCACAGTCGTGCTCGCGAACGATAACGTCCTGCGAAACGTCCACCAGACGACGAGTCAGGTAACCCGAGTTAGCGGTACGCAGCGCGGTATCAGCCAGACCCTTACGTGCACCGTGGGTCGCGATGAAGTACTCCAGAACCGACAGGCCCTCACGGTACGAGGACTTAATCGGGCGAGGCATAATCTCGCCCTTCGGGTTCGACACCAGACCACGGATACCCGCAATCTGACGGACCTGCATCCAGTTACCACGTGCACCGGAGGTCACCATACGGTAAATGGTGTTCAGACCACCGTGAGAGCTCAAGTTCTCACGCATAGCCTCTGCAACCACGTCGGTAGCCTCGGTCCAAACCTTAATCAGCTCCTGACGACGCTCTTCGTCATCGATGGTACCAATCTCGAAGTCGTCCTCAATTGCAGCAGCCTGCTTCTCGTAGCGCTCCATAATTGCCGGCTTCTCAGAAGGAGTAGCAATATCGGAAACAGCCACGGTCACGCCCGAACGAGAAGCCCAGTAGAAACCGGAGTTCTTCAGGTTATCCAGGGCACGAGCCACAACATCCATCGGGTAACGCTCAGCCAGATCATTAATCAGGCTACCCAGACCCTTCTTATCTGCCACGCCAGAGAACCAGGGGTAATCCTTCGGCAGAGCCTGGTTGAACAGAACCTGACCAACAGTGCAGTCCAGCAGCACAGAATCGCCGGGCTGGTAACCCTCCGGTGCTTCCCAATCCTCGGGAGCAACAAACTGGTCACCATCAAGGCGAATCTTCACCTTGGTGTACAGCTCAATCTCATGACGATCCATCGCCATCAGAGCCTCAGACACCGAGGAGAATGCATGACCCTCGTTCTTCTGACCATCGCGAGGAGTAGTCAGGTGGTACAGACCAATAATCATATCCTGCGAAGGAACAGCCACAGGGCGGCCATCCGACGGCTTCAGGATGTTGTTCGAGGACAGCATGAGGATACGAGCCTCAGCCTGAGCCTCAGGAGACAGCGGCAGATGAACTGCCATCTGGTCACCATCGAAGTCAGCGTTGAACGCGGAGCAAACCAGCGGGTGCAGCTGAATAGCCTTACCCTCAACCAGCTTCGGCTCAAACGCCTGAATACCGAGGCGGTGCAGGGTAGGTGCACGGTTCAGCAGAACCGGGTGCTCAGCAATAACCTCTTCCAGAACGTCCCAAACCTGCGGGCGGAAACGCTCAACCATACGCTTAGCGCTCTTAATGTTCTGAGCGTGGCTCAGCTCCACCAGACGCTTCATAACGAAGGGCTTGAACAGCTCCAGCGCCATCTGCTTGGGCAGACCACACTGGTGCATCTGCAGCTGAGGACCAACCACAATCACGGAACGACCCGAGTAGTCAACACGCTTACCGAGCAGGTTCTGACGGAAACGACCCTGCTTACCCTTCAGCATGTCAGACAGAGACTTCAGGGGGCGGTTACCGGGGCCGGTCACCGGGCGACCGCGACGACCGTTATCGAAGAGCGAGTCCACAGCTTCCTGCAGCATACGCTTCTCGTTGTTCACGATAATCTCGGGAGCACCCAGCTCCAGCAGACGCTTCAAACGGTTGTTACGGTTAATCACACGACGGTACAGGTCGTTCAGGTCGGAGGTCGCGAAGCGGCCACCGTCCAGCTGAACCATCGGGCGCAGTTCCGGCGGAATAACCGGAACGACATCCAGGACCATACCCAGCGGAGAGTTGTTAGTGGTCAAGAAGGCGTTAACAACCTTCAGGCGCTTCAGGGCGCGGGTCTTCTTCTGGCCCTTACCGGTCTGAATAATCTCCTTGAGAGCCTCAGCCTCAGCCTCCAGGTCGAAGGACTCCAGACGCTTCTTAATAGCCTCTGCGCCCATCGCGCCCTCAAAGTACAGGCCGTACTTATCAATCATGGAACGGTACAGCGCCTCGTCACCCTCAAGGTCAGCGACCTTCAGGTTCTTGAAGCGATCCCACACACGATCCAGGTGCTCAGCCTCACGCTCGTAACGCTTACGTACCGACGCGAGCTGACGCTCAGCGTTATCACGCAGCTTACGCTTCTCAGCAGCCTTGCCGCCTTCTGCCTCAATACGAGCCAGCTCCGCCTCAACCTCACGGCTGATAGCGTTCACGTCAGCGTTCAGAGCAGCCTCAAGCTCCTGCTTCTCACGGTCGTGAGCAGCCTGCAGCATCGGCAGATCCTCGTGACGAGCTTCCTCGTCAACCTTAGTGATCATGTACGCAGCGAAGTAAATGACCTTCTCCAGGTCCTTCGGAGCCAGATCCAGCAGGTAACCCAGGCGGGAAGGAACACCCTTGAAGTACCAAATGTGGGTAACAGGAGCAGCCAGCTCAATGTGACCCATACGCTCACGACGTACCTTAGAGCGGGTCACCTCAACACCACAGCGCTCACACACAATGCCCTTGAAGCGCACGCGCTTGTACTTACCGCAGTAGCACTCCCAGTCCTTGGTGGGGCCGAAGATACGCTCGTCGAAGAGGCCGTCCTTCTCGGGCTTCAGGGTACGGTAGTTGATGGTCTCGGGCTTCTTAACCTCACCAAAGGACCAACGACGGATGTCGTCGGCGGTGGCGAGGCCAATTCGCATCAAACCAAGCGAAGATTCGTTGGACATATCGGTCCTAATCTCTTTCTGTAAGTTTCTGAAGACTTGGGTTAGCGGGCGGGAACCCCACAACGCACGCGAGCGCATGCGGGGTTCCCCACCCTAGAAGGAGGCGGTGCTTATGCCTCGTCGACGGAGCTAGGCTCGTCGTGGGTCAGGCTCACGCCCATATCTTCTGCTGCCCGGAAGCCTTCTTCCTCCGAGTCGCTCATCTCAATAATCTTGCCGTCGGTGGAGAGCACCTCGACGTTCAGGCACAGAGACTGCATTTCCTTGATAAGAACCTTGAAGGATTCGGGGATACCCGGCTCAGGGATGTTCTCGCCCTTCACGATAGCCTCGTAAACCTTCACACGGCCCGCCACGTCATCGGACTTGACGGTCAGGATTTCCTGCAGGGTGTATGCGGCGCCGTATGCCTCCAGCGCCCACACTTCCATCTCACCGAAGCGCTGACCACCGAACTGCGCCTTACCACCCAGGGGCTGCTGGGTAATCATCGAGTACGGACCGGTGGAACGAGCGTGAATCTTGTCATCCACCAGGTGGTGCAGCTTCAGGATGTACTGGTAACCAACCGAAATCGGGTCCGGGAACGGCTCACCGGAACGGCCGTCAATCAGACGTGCCTTACCGGAACGGTTGATCAGACGGTCGCCATCGCGGTTCGGGTTCGAGTGATCCATGAGGTCGAACAGTTCGTCCTCGTGGGCACCGTCGAACACCGGGGTTGCCAGGCGGGTCGGGCCGGATTCCTTCGGGAAGTTCGGCATGTGCTTGAGCCATTCGGGCTCGCCCTCAATCTTCCAACCCTGCTTAGCCAGCCAACCGGTGTGGACTTCCAGAACCTGACCAATGTTCATACGACCGGGCACACCCAGCGGGTTCAGGATAACGTCCACGGGGGTACCGTCTTCCAGGAAGGGCATATCCTCGATCGGCAGGATCTTGGAAATAACACCCTTGTTACCGTGGCGGCCTGCGAGCTTGTCGCCGTCGGTAATCTTACGCTTCTGAGCCACGTACACGCGGACCAGCTGGTTCACGCCCGGGGGCAGATCGTCCTCATCGTTGCTCTCGCGGTCGAAGATGCGGATACCGATGACGGTACCGGACTCACCGTGAGGAACCTTCAGGGAGGTGTCGCGAACCTCGCGAGACTTCTCACCGAAGATTGCGCGCAGCAGGCGCTCCTCGGGGGTCAGCTCGGTCTCGCCCTTGGGGGTGACCTTACCAACCAGGATGTCGCCAGCCTCAACCTCAGCACCGATGTGGATGATGCCGCGCTCGTCCAGAGCCGAGAGAACATCCTCGGACACGTTCGGAATGTCGCGGGTAATCTCCTCGGGGCCCAGCTTGGTGTCGCGGGCGTCAATCTCGTGCTCCTCAATGTGAATCGAGGTCAGCACGTCCTCAGAAACCATGCGCTGGGAGAGGATGATCGCATCCTCGTAGTTCAGGCCTTCCCACGGCATGTATGCCACGAGCAGGTTCTTACCCAGTGCCAGCTCGCCGCCGTCGGTGGAGGGGCCATCAGCAATAACGTCGCGGTATTCGACGCGCTGGCCTTCCTTCACCACAACGCGCTGGTTGTAGCAGTTACCCGGGTTCGAGCGGGAGAACTTCATGATCGGGTAGGTGGAGACAGAGCCGTCGTCGTTACGGACGATAACGGTCTTAGCGTCCACGGAGGAAACCACACCGGGCTTCTTCGCGAGCACGGAGTCACCGGAGTCCAGTGCTGCGTACTTCTCCATACCGGTACCAACCACGGGAGCCTCAGACTCCAGCAGGGGCACAGCCTGACGCTGCATGTTAGCACCCATCAGTGCTCGGTTAGCGTCGTCGTGCTCCAGGTAAGGAATCAGAGCGGTAGCAACAGACACCATCTGGCGCGGGGAGACGTCCATGTACTGAACGGCGCCGGGAGCAACCAGAACAGCTTCGCCAGAACCATCGCCCGCACGGCAGAGAACCTCGTTTTCAGCGAAGGTGCGGTCAGCGTTCAGCGGTGCGTTTGCCTGTGCGATAACAACAGACTTCTCGTCGTCAGCGGTCAGGTAGCGGACCTCATCGGTCACGCGGCCGTCAGTCACCACGCGGTAGGGGGTCTCAATGAAACCGAAGGAGTTGATGCGACCGTAGGTCGCCAGCGAACCAATCAGACCAATGTTCGGGCCTTCAGGGGTTTCAATGGGGCACATACGACCGTAGTGCGAGGGGTGGACGTCTCGAACTTCCATGCCTGCACGGTCACGGGACAGACCGCCCGGACCCAGTGCGGACAGACGACGCTTGTGGGTCAGACCTGCCAGCGGGTTGTTCTGGTCCATGAACTGCGACAGCTGAGAAGTACCGAAGAACTCCTTGATAGCTGCCACGACGGGGCGGATGTTCACCAAGGACTGCGGGGTGATAGCGTCCACATCCTGGGTGGTCATGCGCTCGCGAACCACACGCTCCATACGGGACAGACCGGTACGGATCTGGTTCTCAATCAGCTCGCCCACGGTGCGGATACGACGGTTGCCGAAGTGGTCAATATCGTCGATATCAATCTTGAGGGAGATTTCCTCGCCGTCACGAACACCGGGGATGGTGGTCTCGCCTGCGTGTAGAGCGCAGAGGTAACGAATCATCTGGGCGATGTCGTCCTGGCTCAGAACGGAAGCCTCGGGGGAATCCATGGGAACGTCCACGCCGAGCTTACGGTTCAGCTTGTAACGACCAACCTTCGCCAGGTCGTAGCGGCGCGGGGTGAAGTACATGTTGTCCAGCAGAGCCTGGGCAGCTTCAACCGTCGGGGGTTCGCCCGGACGCAGCTTGCGGTAGATGTCCAGCAGAGCCTCGTCGCGGTCCTTAACGGAGTCCTTCTCCAGGGTTGCGCGGATGGAGTCGTACTGACCGAACTCAGCCAGGATCTTGGACTCGGTCCAGCCCAGAGCCTTCAGCAGAACAGTCACGGACTGCTTACGCTTACGGTCCAGACGCACGCCAACCTGGTCGCGCTTATCAATCTCAAGCTCGAACCATGCACCGCGGGAAGGAATCACGCGGGCAGAGTAAATGTCCTTATCGGAGGTACGGTCCGGAGCCTTCTCAAAGTAAGCACCGGGGGAACGCACCAGCTGAGAAACAACCACACGCTCAGTACCGTTAATAACAAAGGTACCGGCCTCGGTCATCAGGGGGAAGTCACCCATGAACAGGGTCTGCTGCTTGACCTCGCCGGTAGCGAGGTTCATGAATTCAGCCTTAATGTACAGCGGAGCCGAGTAGGTTGCGTCGCGGTCCTTGCACTCCTCAACAGAGTACTTGGGGTCAGCAAACTCAGGCTCAGAGAAGGAGAGCTGCATAGTCTCCTGGAAGTCACGAATCGGGGAGATTTCTTCAAAAATCTCAGCCAGACCGGACTGAGCGGGGACAGAAGTGTCACCAGCAGCCTGCGCCTTCTCCAGACGCTCCGCCCAGCGCTCGTTACCCACGAGGCGGTCGAAGCTATCGGTCTGGATAGCAAGCAGGTTGGGAACCTTCAGCGGTTCGTTAATCTTCGCGAATGAAATTCGGCGGGAGACGTTCTCCGCGCCGTTAGCGGCGTCATGATTCGAGGTGCTCGAAGCGACCAAAATGGGGATCCTTCCACAGACATGTCTGTTAGCAATCAGCCTCCCGGCGACATTACCGGCGACACGACAACCTCAGCCCCCGAATAGAACGGTGCTCGAAGCTATAGAGTCGGACGGAAAAACGTCACCTTCAGCCCGTGCCCACCGCTATATGAAGGCACAAAGGTTAGGGAAAGCGTAAATACTAACGATACAGGAAGAAATCCCTTCTGTCTACCACACCCTCATCAGGAGTGCAAACCTGCCACAGCCTGCACCTAGCATTCCACCACATTCACAGCCAAACCACCCATAGACGTCTCCTTATAACGGTGAGACATATCCAAACCGGTCTGACGCATCGTCTCAATCACCTGATCCAACGACACACGGTGCGTACCATCACCACGCAACGCCATACGAGCAGCCGTCACAGCATTCGACGCCGCCATCGCATTACGCTCAATACACGGAATCTGCACCAAACCACCCACCGGGTCACAGGTCAGACCCAGGTTGTGCTCCATCGCAATCTCAGCAGCATTCTCAACCTGCTCAGGAGTACCACCCATCACCTGTGCCAAACCGGCTGCAGCCATTGAGGAAGCACTACCCACCTCGCCCTGGCAACCAACCTCAGCACCAGAAATCGACGCGCGCTTCTTATACAGCACACCCACAGCAGAAGACGCCAAGAAGAAATCAACAACCGCCTGATCACGAGCAGCCTGACCGCAATGGCGAATACCCTGCGTGTAGTTCATCGCATAATGCAACACCGCCGGAATAATACCCGCAGCACCATTCGTCGGGGCAGTCACCACGCGACCACCAAAAGCGTTCTCCTCATTGACCGCCAAAGCAATCAGATTCACCCAGTCAATAGCGAACTCAGGAGACTTCGAAGGATCCTCCACCATCAAATCGCGATGCCACGCGCCCGCACGGCAACGCACCTTCAGCGGGCCCGGCAAATAACCCACACGTGCCAGAGAAGAGCCAATGCACTCCTTCATCACGCGGTAGATATGCAAGATGCCATCGCGGACCTCCTGCTCAGAACGCAGCGAACACTCATTCGCCATCTTCAACTGCGCAATCGACAACCCAGCCTCATTCGCCATCTCCAGCAGCTCAGTAGCCGAACCAAAAGGATACGGAGGGTTCATCAGCGACGCGCCACCGGTCGCCTCCTCATCACCCTCAACAATGAAACCGCCACCAATGGAATAGTAGGTACGCTCCAACAGCAGCTGCTCACCGGCAAACGCCGCAATCTTCATACCGTTCGTATGGCGCGGAAGAACCGTCAGGGGGCGCAGAGTCATATCCAGCTCACGGTACTTCACCACCGGGCCGTACACCTTCTGATCCTCGCCACCGGGCGCACTCACACCGTAAGCAGAGGAGGGGTAACCCGCCAGAGGCAACGTGCCATCCACGCTATTACGCTCAATCATCGCCTCAGAATCAGCGATATTAATCGTCTCCGGAACAAAACCACACAAGCCCTTCAACGCAGCGCTCATCGTGCCGTGACCAGCGCCCGTAGCCGCCAACGAACCATACAGATCAACATGTACGCCCGTCACACGGTCCAACAGGCCCTCATCAATCAGCTCCGCCACAAAACGGTTCGAAGCGCGCATCGGCCCCACGGTATGCGAGCTCGAAGGACCCACACCAATGCTGAACATCTCAAAAACACTGATGTCGTACGGCAGAGCCTCTGCCTTCTTCTGGGCACTGCTGGGTGCGCTCTGGTTAATAGCCATGTTCTGTCCTTCAAATAAAAATGTCTGTGCACCGCACCAAAAGATACGCGCCCCTCAACAGAGGAAGCACACATCAATCTGCGGTCTCTACGTGCGGACAATCACCCTTGATTGGCCGCTCTAATCCTAACGCACTTCAGAACCATCACAAACTAAGGTTTAGAACATCTCGACACTCCCCCGCCACTCAGCCCCGCAGTACAGCGCAGAAAAGGCGCCGTGCCCACACGGGACACGACGCCTCTGCCCTACAGATTATCTGCAGAAAAACTCTTACTTCTCACGCTTGTAGAACGGCAGAGCCACAACATCAAACGGAGCACGCTTACCGCGGATATCAACATCAACGGTAGAGCCAACCTCAGAGAACTCACGGTTCACCAGCGCCATAGCAATCGGGAAGCCCAGAGTCGGGGAAGGAATACCGGAGGTAACCTCACCAATCTCATTACCTTCAGCATCCACCAGCTTAGAACCGGCACGAGCAGGACGCTTCGCCTGAGCCTTCAGACCAACCAGGATACGCTTCGATTCACTCTTAGCCAACTCAGTCAGAGCCTCACGACCCACAAAGTTAGCAGCCTTCTTCTCCAGAGCAATCTCAACCAGGCGACCCAAACCGGACTCAAACGGAGTAATCTCAAGACCCAGCTCGTTACCGTACAGCGGCATACCAGCTTCAAGACGCAGGGAGTCACGAGAAGCCAGACCGGCAGGAATCATACCGAAAGGCTCACCGGCAGCAGCCAGCTTATCCCACAGCTCAACAGCGTTCTCATTCGGAACGAACAGCTCGAAGCCATCCTCACCGGTGTAACCGGTACGAGCCAGCAAAACATCAACGCCGGCAACAGTCAGCGGTACCGAAGCGTAGTACTTCAGCTCACGGACAGCCTCTTCATCAGACACGCCAGCAGCCAGCAGAATCTCCTCAGCACGAGGACCCTGAACAGCCACCAGAGAAGTCTGATCCGACTCATTCACAAACTCAACGTTAAAATCGCCCAGGCGCTCGCTCATCGCCGCGAAGTCAGTGTCAATGTTCGAAGCGTTCGGAACGACCATGAATTCCTCATCGCCCAGACGGTAAGTAATCAGGTCGTCAATCACGCCGCCCTTATCGTTGACCAGGATCGAGTACTTCGCCTTACCAACCTTCAGGATGGACATGTTCGACACCAGAGCGTAATCCAGGAACGCACCCGCATCCGGGCCGGTCACACGGAACTCACCCATGTGAGACAGGTCGAAAATACCGGCACGAGTACGGACAGCCTCGTGCTCAGCAACGTCGTTAGCATACTTCAGGGGCATATCCCAGCCACCAAAGTCGGTGAAAGAAGCGCCCAGCTTCTCGTGAACCGGGTACAGGGAGGTCTTCTTGGGGGACATTAGGTTCTCCTCACGCACAGCCTTGTGCTGTTATCGTTCAATCGTCGTAGATTTAGTTCACCCCCACAGACACGAGATACGCTGCGGAGGCGACCCCCACCCGCCCCCAGAAACCTGAGGACGGGTGAGGCAGGTAGACCGCTACAGCCTACCCAGGAGCGTTACAGGCTCCTTATGCTTCCAGGTCGAAAGCCTCCATCGGGGGGCATTCGCACACGAAGTTACGGTCACCGCCAGCGCCATCAATACGACCCACCGAGGTGAAGTACTTGTTAGCGCGCAGGCTCGGGACAGGGAAAGCTGCCTGAGTACGGCTGTAGGGGCGATCCCACTCATCAGCGCTCACCACATCAACGGTGTGCGGTGCGTTGCGCAGAACCGAATCATCCACAGCGACCTTGCCCTCAGCCACCTCGATAATCTCGTCGTAGATGGTCTCCATTGCCTCAATGAAGCGGTCCAGCTCTTCCTTCGACTCAGACTCAGTCGGCTCAACCATCAGGGTGCCCGGAACCGGGAACGCCAGAGTCGGAGCGTGGAAGCCGAAGTCCATCAGACGCTTGCAGACGTCCTCAGCAGTCACGTGAGACTGATCGGTCAGCTGACGCAGGTCCAGGATGCACTCGTGAGCGACCAGACCGCCGGGGCCAGTGTACAGCACCGGGTACTTGTCGTTGAGCTTCTTCGCAATGTAGTTAGCGTTCAGCACCGCGTACTGCGAAGAGTCCTTCAGACCCTGAGCACCAGTCATCGCAATGTACATCCAGCTAATCGGCAGAACACCGGCAGAACCGAAGAACGCCTGAGAAATCGGCAGTGCAGCATCGTTGGGGAGCTTACCTTCAGCATCAGCGCGGTATGCGTCGCCGGGCAGGAACTTCGCCAGGTGCTCACGAACAGCCAGCGGGCCAACACCGGGGCCGCCACCACCGTGAGGAATGGAGAAGGTCTTGTGCAGGTTCAGGTGCGAAACGTCGCCGCCGAACTTACCGGGCTGAGCGAAGCCCATCTGAGCGTTCAGGTTCGCGCCATCCAGGTACACCTGGCCGCCAGCCTCGTGAACCAGCTGGCAAACCTCAGCAACCTGCTCCTCAAACACACCGTGAGTGGAAGGGTAGGTAATCATGATGCCGGCAACCTTGGGGCCGTACTTCTCAATCTTTGCCTTCAGGTCGTCAACATCAATCGAACCGTCAGCCGCAGTTGCCACACCGGCAACCTTCAGACCAGCCAGAGCAGCAGATGCCGCGTTGGTGCCGTGAGCAGACAGCGGAATCAGGACGGTATCGCGCTCGTGGTCACCGTTAGCCTCATGGAAGGAACGGATAGCGCGCAGACCAGCGTACTCACCGGTCGCACCCGAGTTCGGCTGCAGCGAGATAGCATCGTAACCGGTAATAGCAACCAGCCACTCGCTCAAATCCTTAATCAGCTCGTGCCAGCCCTCTGCCTGGTCCTCCGGGACCAGCGGGTGGATGTTCGCGAACTCAGGCCAGGAGATGGGCTCCATCTCAGCGGCCGCGTTCAGCTTCATGGTGCACGAACCCAGCGGAATCATGGTGCGGTCAAGTGCCAGGTCCTTATCAGCGAGGTGACGCAGGTAGCGCATCATCTCGGTCTCGGAGCGGTACTTGTGGAAAATCGGGTGCTGCATGTACTCATCGGTACGCAGCAGCTCAGCGGGCAGATCGTACTGTGCATCTGCCTCACCCAGGGTGCCGCCCAGAGCCTCAACCAGGCCCTTGAGCAGCTCCTCACCATGAGACTCACCCACGGAAATACCAACACGGTTCTCGTCGAAGCGGCGGATGTTCACGCCAGCTTCCAGAGCCTTCGCAACCAGCTCGTCAGCACGGCCAGCAGCCTCCACCACAACGGTGTCGAAGAAAGTATCGTGGGCGATACCGTAGCCCGCAGCCTTCAGCGCGGTAGCAACACGAGCGGCGTTGGTGTGCAGGCGGTTCGCGATAGCGCGCAGGCCCTCAGGACCGTGGTACATCGCGTAAGCGCCAGCAACAATCGCCAGCAGAGCCTGAGCAGTACAAATATTGGAAGTAGCCTTCTCACGGCGGATGTGCTGCTCACGAGTCTGCAGAGCCAGACGGTAAGCAGGCTTACCGGCAGAGTCCTTAGAAACACCCACCAGACGGCCAGGCATGGTACGCTCCATACCCTTGTGAACAGCCATGTACGCAGCGTGGGGGCCACCGAAGAAGAAAGGCAGACCGAAACGCTGAGTATTACCCACAGCGATATCAGCGCCCAGCTCACCAGGGGACTTCAGCAGGGTCAGAGCCAGCAGGTCAGCAGCAACGGTAACCAGAGCGTTACGCTCCTTAGCAGCCTTAATCAACGGCTCAATATCGCGGATATCGCCTTCATTGCCGGGGTACGCCAGGATGACACCGTACAGGTCACCCTCGGGCAGACCCTCAGAGAAATCAGTAATCACGAAAGGAATGCCGAGCATCTCTGCACGTCCACGAGTCACCGAAATAACCTGAGGCAGGCAACGGGAGTCAATAGCGAAGAAGCCGTTCTTCACCTTGCGGTTTGCACGGTGCATCATGACAGCTGCTTCAGCCACTGCGGACGCCTCATCCAGCAGGGAGGAGTTTGCAATCTCCAGGCCGGTCAGCTCCATCACGGTGTTCTGGAAGTTCAGCAGAGCCTCCAGGCGGCCCTGAGAAATCTCAGCCTGGTACGGGGTGTAAGAAGTGTAGAAACCGGGGTTTTCCAGAATGTTACGGCGCAGAACCGCGGGAGTTACAGCGTCATAGTATCCGGCACCAATCATCTGGGCGAGAACCTTATTCTTCGCAGCGTAGCCGGCAATCTTTGCCTGAGCCTCATGCTCCGACAGCGGAGCAGGCAGCTGCAATTCGCCGTCAAGGCGAATCTGGGAGGGGACGACAGCGTCCATCAGCGCATCCAGGGAAGAGTATCCCAGGGTTTCGAGCATCTGCTCTGCGTCTGCGGAACGGGGGCCGAGATGACGATCAATAAAGGACATAGGATTCTCCTATTGGTCGGCGCAAACCGTAGAGGGGTCACGTCGCGCTATTGCGACGAGTCGAACACTTTAAAGTGTCCCACATCTCCACAAAGTTTCGCCAGCTTTACCAACATTCGACATGCCCAAACATCAAACTCTTCTGCCCCGCCAAAGCCCACCCCTGTTAGAGGACAAAACAGCAGAAAAGCACAAAGTCCGGCTCGTTCCCTCCGAAGAGAAAACGAGCCGGACTCAGTCAAAGCAAACTTCATATACACCCTGCAGAAGGATGTACTAGAAGACCCTACTTAGCGTGGTTAGGCTTGCCACCGTGCGGCACGAGGAATGCCGACAGGAAGGCGAGGAACGCGGTCACGGCCAGCAGCATCAGACCGATGAAGTAGTTGTTCTCAGCCTGGTTGTAGGTTGCACCCATCACCAGCGGCGGGAAGAAACCACCCAGAGCGCCAGCAGCAGCAACCACACCGGACACCGCACCAACGTTCTTCGGATC
The DNA here is from genome assembly GCF_001813565.1 of Rothia sp. HMSC068E02. Lineage (NCBI taxonomy): Bacteria > Bacillati > Actinomycetota > Actinomycetes > Micrococcales > Micrococcaceae > Rothia > Rothia sp. HMSC068E02. The sequence continues at coordinate 174,777 of NZ_KV812882.1, read as the reverse complement.
AGCCGCACGAGCCACCCAGCCGAAGACCGAGCCGTGGCCCAGACCCAGAAGAGCAGCCATCAGGATGAAAACAGCACCATACACGTGCTCAGCATCAGGCTGGAACGCGGTAATAACTGCCAGGATCACCACACCACCCAGGGAGATGAGGGTGATAATCTTCGGACCGAACTTATCAGCCAGCACACCACCGAAGGGACGAGCAATCACGGCAGCAGCCGCGAAGCCAGCCGCACGCATACCAGCGTCGTTAGCGTTGAAGTTGTAGATGTTGCTCAGGTAAGTGGGCAGGTAGTTCGAGAATGCCACGAACGCACCGAACACAACAGCGTAGAGGAAGCACAGCTGCCAAGTGGTCTTCACCTTGAATGCCTGAACAATCTTCGGCATCAGCGGAGTAACCTCACGGCCGATGGTTGCCGGAGAATCCTTCAAGAAGAAGAAAGAGATAGCAGCGGTTACAGCACAGATAACAGCAATCAGAACGTGAGTCTGGAAGTAACCAATACCCTGCACCAGGCGGGGGGTAGCGAATGCAGAAATTGCAGTACCCACCATGCCGGCACCGAACACACCGGTCGCAAAACCCTTCTTGGAAGCGTCATACCATGCGGAACTGAAGGGAATACCCACAGCGAACACGGTACCCGCAATACCCAGGAAGAACGCCACAACAAGCAGCATGGGCAGCGAGTTCATCTGACCAGCAACACCAACCAGGAAGACCAGGGGTGCGCTAATCGCCAGAACAGCGGTGAACATAATACGACCACCGTAGCGGTCAGTCAGACCACCAACGGGAATACGGCCGATAGCGCCGATGAAAATCGGCATAGCAACCAGAAGGCTGGTCATACCAGCGTCCAGGTGCATCTGCTTTGCGTACATCTTCGCCAGCGGGCCAACGATGGTCCATGCCCAGAAACCAATGGTCGAGATGAACGTTGCCAGCAGAACGTTACGGAGCTGACCATTCTTCAGGTCGTAGCTCGGTGCAACAGGGGTGCTCATATTTCCTCTTTTGCAATATGGATATGTGTATTAGCGGTCGGCGCGCTCACGCGGGAGAGTACCTACCGGATCCCAACCTCGACGTGCACCAACACGCTGGCCGCCACGAGAGCGGTACACGGTGTAGGGGCGGAAGAGGTAGTGCAGGGGCACAGTCAGTGCGTGCACCAGGCGGGTAAAGGGCCAAATGATGAACAGAACCATAGCCACCACGATGTGAATCTTGAAAGCCACGGGAATATTCACCATCAAAGCTACCTCAGGGTGGAAGTAGAACAGCGAACGGAACCACACAGAAATGGTCTCACGGTAGTTGAAGTGAACCTCGTGACCATTCACCGGAGGCAAACCGCCCGAGGGGTTCACTGCCGAAATCAGAGTAGCCGCAGTACCGGCGAGAATCACCAGAACCAAAACGACATACATGAAAACGTCATTACGAGTGGTAGCCGAACGCACACGAGAGTTCGAAACACGGCGACCAATCAGAACGAACATACCAACAATGGTTGCGACCGCAGCAACAGAACCGCCGACCAGCGCCACAATGTGGTAAGTGTCATCCGAAACGACCAGGTCGGTGAATGCCTTAGGCACCACCAGACCACCAACGTGGCCAAGGAAAACGGCCGCAAGACCGTAATGGAACAGGGGCGAAGCGATGCGCAACAGCTTCGATTCATAGACCTGGGACGAGCGGGTAGTCCATCCGAACTGGTCAGTACGGTAACGCCAAATGGTGCCACCAATCAGAATGACCAGTGCAACATAGGGCAGAACGCCCCACAGCAGGATGTCAACAATACCCGGATCGGCTACAGCCTGTGCAGCATGTCCTGCGTTCTCAGAAGCAAGTACGTACACGTGTTGTCTCCTCACAAGGGATAAAACTAGTTAGAACGAGCCGAAGCCTGCTGGAGCAGCTGATGATCAGCGTAGCCATTCAGGCCAACAGTCTCGACGGGAGGGCCGTAGCCAGCCATCTTCTGGACCTCCTCCTGAGTCTGCGGAGAGACGCCAGGAAGGGTATCGCAGATGCTCTGCAACAACCCGTAGTGGGGCAGATTTCCGTCCTTCATGGACAGACGAAGAAGCTCAAGGGACGGACGGTACGCCTGCAAAGCGGAACGGCCCTTACGGCGATCCACCAACGCACAGAACTCCAGCACCAGCGGCAGGTAGTCCGGAAGCTCACCATTCAAAACGGTCAACATACCGGAGTCGCGGTACATCTGCTTAAAACGCAGAAGAGTCTCACCACGGCGGCGGGTATCGCCATCGGTCCAGTAGGACAGATGCAGAGAATGACGACGCGAAAGGTCGTACTCCTGCACGTACTCGGACTGCACATCCTCCAGGTCCTTAGAAGTCAGCCACTGCTGAACCGCATCAACGGCAGCAATGAAAGCCTCATCCTGGGTGGAAGCGGTAATCTCCACCAGTTCAGGCAGAACCTTCAGAGTCTCCTCATCGGGGTAGCCCAGGAGCATACCGCTCACCTGGTAAATCACCGAGTCCTTATCCTCGCCGGGACCGTAATCGATATCAAACGGGTTCTCCGGCTGAGCCGGCTCCGAGACAGTAGCCTCGGAACCGGCCTTGCCCATGAGCTTGGAAAAGAATCCAGCCACTTATTACTTCTTTCCGGTGGTATTCGGGAAGAGGCCGTCAGGACGGGAAGAACCATCCCAGCTGAACAAGCTGACCTTGTTGTTAGCCTCGTAGACACCGGTGGACACGGGGGTCGGGCGACCCTCCATGTCGTTGAACGCATCGCCGTACATGCCGGGTCCGCCATCCACGCTCAGGGAGCAGCCCATTTCCTCAAGGTTGTGGGCGTCTTCCATGTGAGCCTTCGGAATGACGTAACGCTCGTTGTACTTAGCGATAGCCATCAGGCGGTACATCTCGTACACCTGCTGACCAGTCATGCCAACTGCCTGAGCAATCTCCTCGTTGCCTTCGCCACCGAGGTTGATGTCACGCATGTACGAACGCATCGCAGCCAGGCGGCGCAGAACGTTAGTAACAACCTCAGTGTCACCAGCGGTGAACAGCTCAGCCAGGTACTCAACCGGAATACGGAGAGACTCAATAGCGCCGAACAGGTTGTTGCTGTTCTCTGCATCGTGGCCCTGCTCCTTGAGCAGGTCAACAATCGGAGACAGCGGCGGCACGTACCAAACCATCGGCATGGTGCGGTACTCGGGGTGCAGGGGCAGGGCCACCTTCCACTCCTTCGCCAGCTTGTACACGGGCGACTTCTGAGCTGCAGTAATCCACGCATCGGGGATGTCGTTCTTACGAGCCTGCTCAATCACAGCCGGATCCGAAGGATCAAGCATCAGCGACAGCTGAGCCTCGTAGAGGTCCTTCTCATCCTCAACCGAAGCAGCCTCAGTCACGCGGTCTGCATCGTAGAGGAAGATACCGATGTAGCGCATACGACCAACACAGGTCTCAGCACACACGGTCGGAATACCAGCCTCAATACGGGGGTAGCAGAAGGTACACTTCTCAGCCTTACCCGTCTTGTGGTTGAAGTACACCTTCTTGTAGGGGCAGCCGGTGATGCACTGACGCCAACCGCGGCAACGGTCCTGGTCAACCAGAACGATACCGTCCTCAGCGCGCTTGTAGATAGCGCCGGAGGGGCAAGAAGCCATGCAGGAGGGGTTCAAGCAGTGCTCACAAATACGAGGCAGGTAGAACATGAAGGTCTGCTCGAACTCGAACTTAATCTTGTCCTCAGCCTTCTTGCGAACCTTCTCAACCAGCGGGTCCAGGTGACCGTACTCGGTCGCACCAGCCAGGTTGTCGTCCCAGTTCATACCCCACTCGACCTTGGTGTCCTCACCGGTGATGAGGGAGACCGGCTTAGCAGCCGGGAAGTCATCACCCAGAGGAGCACTGGTCAGGTTCTGGTAATCGTAGGTCCAGGGCTCGTAGTAGTCGTTCAGCTCGGGCTGAATCGGGGAAGCAAAGATCGTGAAGAGCTTCTGGAAGCGGTTACCGCTCTTGAGCTCCAGACGACCGCGCTTGTTCAGCACCCAGCCGCCCTTCCACTTCTCCTGATCCTCGTAACGGCGGGGGTAACCCTGGCCGGGACGAGTCTCAACGTTGTTGAACCAGACGTACTCGGTACCGGCTCGGTTCGTCCATGCCTGCTTACAGGTCACGGAGCAGGTGTGGCAGCCGATGCACTTATCGAGCGCCATCACCATAGCAACTTGTGCCATAACGCGCATTAGAAAGTTACCTCCTGGGACTTACGGCGACGGATGTACGAGACGATGTCTCGCTGGTTACCGGTCGGTCCAAGATAGTTGAAGGCGAACGCCTGGTGAGCGTAGCCACCAATCATGTGGGTGGGCTTCAGAAGAATACGGGTCACCGAGTTGTGAATACCACCGCGCTTACCGGTGACTTCAGACTTCGGGCTAACCATACGCTCCTGAGCGTGGTAGACGTAGCAAACGCCCTCGGGCATACGGTGCGAAACAACCGCACGGCCGACGAAGACACCATTGGTGTTCACACACTCAATCCACTCGCCATCCTTGACGCCAATCTTCTCAGCGTCCTGCGGGCTCATCCATGCAGTCGGACCGCCACGGAACATGCTCAGCATGTAGTGGTTATCGAAGTACTGCGAGTGAATTGCCCACTTGTTGTGCGGGGTCAGGTAGCGAACAGCAACCGAAACACCATCGGTAGTACCGAGCTCAGGCTCGTTGTACAGGCCGGTCATATCCAGCGGCGGACGGTAAATCGGCAGAGCCTCGCCCATTTCGTGCATCCAGTCGTGGTCGAGGAAGAAGTGCATACGGCCGGTCAGGGTGTGGAACGGCTTCTTCTTCTCGATGTTGACGGTGAACGGAGCGTAACGGCGACCACCGGTCTCCGAACCGGACCACTCGGGGGAGGTCATCACGGGCTGCGGTGCGGCCTGGGTCATAGGGAAGGTGATACGACGTTCCTCGTTACCTTCTGCCAGGTCCATCAGGTGCAGACCGGTCTGCTTCTCAAGCTCCTTGAAGCCCTTGACAGCGACCTCACCGTTGGAGGTACCGGAAATCATGAGGATTGCTTCAGAAATCTTCACGTCGGTATCCAGTGCCGGACGGCCTGCGCCCTTACCGGAGTCCATCACGCCGAATTCCTTAGCCATCTTCGCGACTTCGTCCTTCAGGTCGTAAGTGATGAACTTGGTGGTTGCACCGAGCTTATCGAACAGCGGGCCAACGGTGGTGTACATGTCGTACAGTGCGCCGTAGTCGCGCTCGACGGTGACGAAGTTCGGCATGTTCTTGCCGGGTACGCCCACCATACCGGGGGTGTTCTTCCAGTCGGGTGCGTGACCGCCGGGCTGAGCAATCTGGCCGGGGGTGTCGTGCAACAGCGGGACCGAAACGATGTCCTTACGGACGCCGAGGTGCTTCTTAGCCAGGCGGCTGAACTCAAACGCCAGTGCCTTGAAGGTCTCGTGGTCGGTCTTTGCCTCCCACGGCGGGTCAATTGCCGGGGAGAACGCGTGCAGGAACGGGTGCATATCGGTCGAGGAGATATCGTGCTTCTCGTACCAGGTAGCAGTCGGCAGAACGATGTCAGACAGCAGGGTCGTGGAGGTCATACGGAAGTCCGAGGTGACCAGCAGATCCAGCTTGCCCTGAGGCGCGTCCTCAACCCACTTCACTTCGTTCGGCAGCTTCTCCGAGTCGGAGCCCTGGACGTTGTCCATGCTACCGACCAGGTGCTTCAGGAAGTAGCTCTCACCCTTAGCGGAGGAACCGAACAGGTTCGAACGCCACAGGGTCAGGGTACGAGGCCAGTTGACGGGGTTGTCAACGTCCTCAACGGAGAACTCCAGGTCACCGGAGTTCAGGCGCTGTGCAATGTAGTCCGCGTTCGAGGAAGCCTCGCCGCGTGCCACTGCCTGCTCTGCCTTGTCTGCCAGATCCAGCGAGTTCTCGGGGAACTGCGGGTAGAACGGCATCCAGCCCATACGGGTAGAACGTGCCACAACGTCAGCAGTGTGAACGTCGCGCAGCTCGCCCTTAGCCAGCGGGGACTGCAGGTAGTCGGTGGAGTATGCGTCCTGACGGAACTGGTCAGTGTGCATGTACCAGAAGCCGGTACCGATCATGTGACGCGGCGGGCGGCTCCAGTCCAGAGCGTTCGCAATGTTGGTCAGACCGGTCAGAGGACGTGCCTTCTCCTGGCCCACGTAGTGAGCCCAACCGCCACCGTTGCGACCCTGGCAACCGGTCAGGTTCAGCAGAGCGAGGATAGCGCGGTAGGTGGTGTCAGCGTGGTACCACTGGCAGATACCTGCACCGAAGATGACCATGGAGCGGCCGCCGGAATCCAGGGCGCTCTTGGCGAACTCGCGGGCAACGCGAATAACAGCCTCGGCGGGGACAGAAGTAATCTGCTCCTGCCATGCCGGGGTGTTCTGAACGTTCCAGTCCTCGTAGTCCTTAGCCCAGGTACCGGGCAGACCCTCACGGCCCACACCGTACTGTGCCAGCATGATATCGAAGACGGTAGTAACTTCGTGACCATCAACGTAGGTTACGGGCACGCCGCGGGTAATGACGTCGCCGTGACCCTTCGGGTTATCGAAGGTCGGCATCTTAATCTCAACCGCTGCGGACTGGCCCTGAGGCAGGTCGCGAATCGACAGAATCGGCTTACGACCCTGCAAATCCAGGTTCCACTTGCCCTGGTCTTCCTGAGCGTAACGGTGACCCATGGTGCCGTTGGGCACGAAGACCTCGCCAGTCTCGCGGTCCATCAGGACGGGCTTGAAGTCAGCGTTCGGCTGCTCAGCCTCGCCAGCGAGCTTAGCCGCAGTCAGGAACTTGGAGGGAACCTTAATGCCGTCTTCACGGGTTTCCAGGGTGACCAGGAAGGGAAGGTCGGTGTAGGTCAGGGAGAAGTCCTCGAAGAACTCGACACGCTGGTCGACGTAGTTCTCCTTAAGGATGACGTGGCCCATCGCCATTGCCAGTGCCGCGTCGGTACCTGCCTGGGCGGGCAGCCACTCGTCAGCGAACTTGGTGTTGTCGGCGTAGTCGGGGCTCACGGTGACAACCTTGGTACCGCGGTAGCGGACCTCGGAGACCCAGTGAGCATCCGGGGTACGGGTCAGCGGAACGTTTGCACCCCACATGATGAGGTATGCAGCGTCCCACCAGTCGCCGGACTCGGGAACGTCGGTCTGGTCGCCGAAGACCTGCGGGGAAGCCACGGGGAGGTCAGCGTACCAGTCGTAGAAGCTGGTCATGACGCCACCGGCCAGCTGGATGTAGCGAACACCCGCGCTGAAGGACGCCATGGACATTGCCGGAATCGGGGTGAAGCCGGTGTTACGGTCGGGGCCGTAGTACTTGATGGTGTGCACGTGAGCAGCAGCCATCAGCTCGAGAGCCTCAGCCCAGGTCGAGCGCACCAGACCACCCTTACCGCGTGCGTTCACGTAGCGTGCACGCTTGGCGGGGTCGGACACGATGGAGTGGAAGGCGTCCACGGGATCGTTGTGGATTGCCTTCGCTTCGCGGTACATCTCCAGCAGGAGACCGCGAACGTAGGGGTACTTAACGCGAGTGGGAGAGTAGGTGTACCACGAGAATGCTGCACCGCGGGGGCAACCGCGGGGCTCGTACTCGGGGCGGTCGGGACCAACCGAGGGGTAATCGGTTTCCTGTGCTTCCCAGGTGATAATGCCGTCCTTGACGTACACCTTCCAGGAGCAGGAGCCGGTGCAGTTCACGCCGTGGGTAGAGCGAACTTCCTTATCGTGGCTCCAACGGTCGCGGTAGAAGGCGTCACCTTCGCGGCCGCCTTCACGGAAGACGGCGCGGCCGTCTTCAGTCTCATCCCAGCGGGAGAAGAACTTACCGAACTTGATCAGCTGATCGGTAAGGGGGCCGTCCGGGCCCTTAATCTGTGATGCTTGTTCCATACTGCCCAATATATCGGAAATTTGGCATGGAAAATACGAGATAAAAACCTTGCCTAATTCATACGAAATAAGGGTGCTTTAGACCGTAAGCCAGGCGGAAATTCCACCCTCAAGCATGTACACAGAACGCTCCTCCAGGGGCGCTATTTCACGAGCCGCCTCAACCGTTCGGGTGTATCCGGTGCAGTAAATAACGATTTTCTGGGCATTTGCGGGGATTTTACGCTCAATCAGGGCTTTGAGAGAGTCATTTCGAGCCGCTTCAAGCAATTCAGTGAGGGGCAGGTTAATGGCACCGTCAATCGCAAAGGCATTGAACTCCACCTGCTCACGGACATCCAAAAGGGCAATATTTTCACCCGATGACATCTTTTTAAGGTCCTGAGCGCTCATCGAGCGGGGTTTCGAGTCAGCAGAAGAGCTTGTAAAATCCTGAGAAATATTACGAATTGTTACATGATTTTTGGGCTTATGACTCGTTTCTTGGGGCAAAACAGCGCTTTTCTTAGGTACAGCTTGCACGCTAGCTACAAGAGGTATATATTCCCACCTTCCGCTTAATGCCGAATATAGGCCAACCTCACCCATGAGCGGCTCCCCCACCCCGGTCAGCAGCTTCACTGCCTCCATGGCCATCGCAGCACCCACCACGCCAGCCATAGCACCCACCACGCCAGCAGTACTACACGACGGCACGCTACCGGCAGCAGGAGCATGAGGGTACAAATCCTCATACACCGGACCGCGACCAGCCCAAAACACACTCAGCTGCGCATCAAAACCAAGAATCGCAGCCCATACATGCGCAATTCCAGCACGCGCAGCCGCCGCCGACACCACATAACGCGACTCGAAATTATCGCTACCATCCAGCACCAGGTCAGCACCAGACAGAAGCTCATCAACATTCACCTCCGTCAAACGCTCACACACAGGCACAACCTCAATAAAAGGATTCAGCGAGCGCAAAGACTCTGCGGCAGACTCAGCCTTAGAATTACCCACTCTGGCGTGCGTATGAATCACCTGGCGGTGCAGATTCGAGGCATCCACGACGTCATCATCAACCACCACAATCTGACCGACCCCGGCACCCGCCAGGTACAGCAGCGCGGGAGCACCCAAACCGCCAGCACCCAGCACCACCACGCGTGCGCGTTTGAGCGCCAGCTGAGCCTCGTAGCCCATTTCGGGCAGAATCAGCTGACGAGAATAGAACGCACGCTCAGCGGCAGAGAGCTCGCCCGTGCCGGTTGAAGGCTGAGAAGACATAGGGATTCCTCGCGTCTAGTAGTAGAGGTGACTTGAGCTTTCAAGGAGAATAAGCCTGCCCGAGAGAAATCCCCCTGACAGGCTTATATAGAGATATCAGAATATTCAGAAGGCTAAGCAGGCGAAGTATCCACACCAACCCACTCGATGCTTCCATCGAGCAGTTCCTGTTCCTTCCAAATCGGCACACGAGCCTTCACCCGGTCAGCCACCAGCTCACAGGCATCAAACGCGCGGCCACGGTGAGCAGCCGCCGCCATCACGGTCAGAGCCGACTCACCAATAGCAATCGGCCCCACACGATGCACAGCCCACAGACGCACACCGTCCAGCTCGGCAGCAACCTCGGCGGCAACCTCCGCAATATACTCACGAGCCTGCGGATGCGCGCTATAGGACAGCCCGCGAACCGCACTACCGTGATCATGGTTACGTACAATGCCGTCAAAAATTACCAGGGCACCCATGGCGTCGGTCATGACCTCAGCCTTAGCCGCAGCGTACAGCGGCTCCAGGGGCGCCTCCGTAATATCGGTGAACACCACGGTCGAGCCGCTCGGCTCAACACCGTGCGCACCCGAATGGTCCAGGGATTCTTCGTTCTGCGGCTTAGTGGTCATGGTAGTCCTCCATCTGACGGCAAATGTGCTCAACAAGCGGGTCGAGGGTTGCCACGCCGTCCTTCACGCCACCGCGCGAACCGGGCAGGGTCATCACGAAGGTGCGGTCAATGACGCCCGCCACGCCGCGTGAAAGCACCGCCGCGGGAATGTTCTTCAGACCGTTCATCCAGAAGGCATGCATAACGCCGGGAACTTCCTTGTCCAGGTGGGGGCGAACCGCCTCCACGGTCTGGTCGTCAGAGTTCAGACCGGTACCACCGCTGGTCAGGATGAAGGTCGGCAGGTTACCGTTCTTCTTACCTTCGGTCACCAGGGTGTTGAAGTACTCGACAATATCGCGGTCTTCAATGACCACGGCATCCGGGGTGTCGAAGCCGCGCGAGCGCAGCCACTCCACGGCGATGGGGCCGGACTTATCCTCGTACACGCCGCGGGCTGCGCGGGTGGAGGCGACAATAACCAGACCGGTGAGGTTCTCGGGCATGGTGTAGTCTTCGCTACTCATTGGCTTTCCTTTTCTGTATCTATCAGGTGACAGTGGGGTCGGTGGGGGCGGTGTGCCGCCGTAGCTTAAGATTCCTCGCGGACGGACCAGTCGCCGGACTTGCCGCCGCTCTTCTCCAGAACACGGATATCGGTAATGACGGCGTACTTATCGACTGCCTTGATCATGTCGAAAACGGTCAGTGCCGCCGAGGAGACGGCGGTGAGCGCCTCCATCTCTACACCGGTGACGCCGCGGGTCTTCACGGAGGCTTCAATACGCACAAAGTCGGTGCCGCGCTCAAAGTCCACCGTAATCTTGCCCAGGGGCAGCGGGTGGCAGAGGGGAATGATTTCCGGAGTGCGCTTAGCACCCATAATGCCCGCAACGCGTGCGACGGGAAGGGCGTCACCCTTGGGCAGGTCAGCGTCAAAAATCATGGCAATCACGTCTTCGCGGGTGCGCACGGTTGCCTCCGCCAGGGCGGTTCGGGTGGTGACCGACTTCTCCGTAACGTCCACCATGTGTGCTGAGCCGTCGGCGCGCACGTGGGTCAGTTCCTGGTTGGGCTGCGAGGTAGAGGTCATCGTTTCTCCTGGCTTCAGCGCGGTATTCTTCTGCCGCGAATCGTTACTTAGTATGAGTCTCAATTACTCCTTGTCGTTCACGCAAGGAACAACGCGGGTGTGTTTCGCTTAGTTATCGGTGAGGCGAATGCGGTGGTAGGGCACTGCCTCTCCCCCGGTGTAGGTGGTTCCGGGCGCCAGCTCGATGAGCACGTCCGCCTGGGCGGCTCGGTGTAGCAGGTGCGAGCCTGAGAGGACGTCCGGGTAGAGCTCCACCCGGTAGGTTCCGGGTTCCACCTCGACCATGGCGAGGGTGCCGCGCAGGAACTGGCGTTTGGCCGCCGGTGCGGTGAGCGGGGTTTCGGTGACGAGCACGCCTCGCGGTGCGTTATTCAAGGTCGCTTGTTCGGAGGCGACCGCGTAGGGCACACCGTAGGGACCGCCAGCACGCAGGTAGGGGCGCAGAATCAGCGCGTACGAGATGAGCGTGCTCACCGGGTTTCCGGGGAAGGAGATCATGGGCACGCGGTGGCCCTTGAAGTCGAGCAGGTTCACGCCCTGGGGGCCGCCGGGCTGCTGGCTGACGTGGCCAAACCAGGAGACGGGCACCAGAATATCGGCTTCGTGTGCCTTGGCGATGGCGTTACGGACCACCTCGTATTTGCCGTGGCTAATACCACCCGAGGTGATGATGATGTCCGGTTTGAAGCTCTCGTACTCTGCTACGAGGCGGTGCACCAGCTCTACCGGGTCGTCACCGATAGCGATGCGGCGCACCTCCGCTCCGTCTTCGCGGAGCATGGCGGTGAGCATGGGTCCGTTGGCGTCAAAAATCTGGCCCTGGCCAAGTTCCTGAGTGGTGGCGCTTCCATCTTCTTCAACGCCGGAGAGGATCTCGTCGCCGCCGGTGCACACGAGCACGCGAGGACCAGCCGCAACGGTCAGGCGTGCGTAGCCCTGGGATGCGAGCGCACCAAGCATGGCGGGGGTGATGCGTTCACCGGCGCGTGCGAGGACCTGGCCGGTGACGACGTCTTCGCCGCGGCGGCGCACGAATTGTCCGGGCTTGCCGGGGGCGAGTTTGACCTTTTCGCTGGGGCGGCCGAAGGACTCGGGTAGGTCGGGATATTCGATGCGTTCAGACTGTTCGACGGGGATGACGGCGTCGTAGCCCTTAGGCATGGGCGCGCCGGTCATGATGGGGTAGGTCAGGTCGTCAGAGGAGCGGGAACGTTGGAGGGGGCGGCCAGCGGGGATTTCGCGTCCGACGGTGAAGATGCGGTCTTCGCGTTCTGCGGCTTCGGCGGTGAGGGCGTAGCCGTCCATTTGGGAGTTGTCGAAGCTGGGTACGTCCATGCGTGCGGTGACGTCTTGGGCGAGGATGCGTCCTGCCGCGTGGTAGAGGGGAACCGTTTCTGCGGTGCCGATGAAGACTTCGCGCAGCAGTAGCGCCAGGTAGGCGCGGTATTCCTCGGTGCTGGGGGTTCCGTTGAATTCGGGGGCAATCATGGCGGTTCCAATCGTGCGGCGGCGGTTATGACTAGTGTAGGTGTGTTTTTGTGGGCTGGTAAATGCAGTTTCGCCTAAGGACCGGTATGCTCCCGGTGGTGTGCGGGCAAGCGACGGGGTGGTTTATCGGGTGCTTTCGCGTAGTTTTTTCAGAGCGCGGATCAGGCCGAGGACCCCGAAGATTCCTAGGTAGAGGCTGATGAGAATCAGGGCGCTTCCGAGGGCGCTGGGGATGTCGCTGCTGTTGATGGCCAGGTCGATGGCGAGGGGTATGGTTTGGGTTTTGCCTTGCACGTTGCCGGCGAAGGTGACGGTTGCGCCGTATTCGCCGAGGGCACGGGCGAAGGAGAGCAGGAAAGCGGTGGCAAGGCCGGGCGCAGCGAGGGGTAGCAGCACTTTGAAAGTAATTTCTGCGGGTTTAGCGCCTTCGACGAGGGCAATTTCTTCGTATTCGCGGGGAATAGCCTGCAGGGTGGTGACCGCAGTGGCAACGAAGAAGGGTAGGGCGACGAATACCTGGGCGATAATCACCGCGTTGGGGGTGAATGGAATAGAGATTCCCGACTGGTAGAGGTAGGTGCCAATCATGCCTTTGCGTCCCCAGAAGAAGAGTAGCCCGAGGCCGGAGACAACCGGAGAGAGAATCACCGGGGTGTAGATGATGGCGTAGAGGACCGACCCAAACCGGTGTAGCCGCGAGCGATTGAGCACTTTGGAGAGCACAAGCGCCAGGGGCGCGCCGAGAAGCCCGCAGATGAGGGTGGATGCGGCGGCGGTGCTGAGGGAGAGGTTCGCCGCCCCGAGCACCTGCGGGGTGAAGATACTGCCGAGCTGGCTCCAGGGGATGTTGAGGAAGAGCCCGAGGAGCGGTCCGGCAATGAGGAAAATACCCAGCGACGCCGGAACCAGGAAGAGCACGGGCACGGAGGCGAAGAGTCTGCTTCCGGGTGTGCTTGAGGTTCCGGCGTTGCGGCGGGTAGCGGTAGTGTCTGTCATGGGTGGTGAGACGCGGGTTGTTCCCTACTGTGTTGAATTACTGTGCGGTGTTGAAGCCGTACTCGGTGAGGATCTTCTTCGCCTCGTCGGAGTTCTTCAACCATTCGTTGAACTTCTTCGCGGTTTCGGAGGAGGAGCCGGTCTTGCTCAGCGCTGCGGGGTATTCGTTGCGTTCCACGTCGGTCAGTTCGACGGATCCGAGGTTGACGCCCTTCTTCTTGGCTGCGGCGAGGTCGGTGGTGTAGATGAAGCCCGCATCGGCGTTACCGGTGGTGACCTTGGTTGCTACGTCGGTGACCTTGCTTTCGGTGGTTGCGTTCTTGAGGGTGATGTCGTGCTTCTTCAGTTCCTGGTGGGCGATGGTGCCGCAGGGGACGTCTTCTTTGCAGACTGCGACGACGCCGTCGGTGGTCTTGAGGTCGTCGAGGCTGTTGATCTTGCCGGGGTTGCCTTCAGCGGTGACGAGCACGAGCTTATTGGTGACCAGAACGTTGGTTTCGGAGCCGGAGAACTGGTCGAGTTTCTTTGCCTTGTCCATGTTCTTGGTATCTGCGGTGATCAGCAGGTCGGGGGTTGCGCCCTGCTCAATCTGGTTGACGAGCTTTGCGGAGCCTTCGTAGACGAAGGTGACGTCCACGCCGGGGTTGGCGGCTTCGTATGCCTTTTCGAGGTCTGCGCCGGCGTTGTTCAGGGAGGCTGCGGCGAAGACTTCGATCTTGCCGGAGGCTGCCTGACTGCTTGCCGCAGACGAGGAGGAAGATGAGGAGGAGCTCTGGGGGGCGCCGCATCCGGTGAGAGCGAGGGTTGCGGCGGCGAGCGCGCTGAGGGCTGCGAGGGGGGTCTTCATGAAATTTGTTTCCTTGATGGTTTCGTACTCTTGCGGTGGTGAGGTGCGTCCATGTGTGGGCTCTGTATGACGTTTTGTGTACTTCCCTAGCTTGTACACGTTGTTTTCCTCGTGGTGGTCTGCGGTGGCGCAGTTGTAACTTACCCTGCACACACTATGTACGGGGCGCCGGAACATGGAATAATCATATTGTCACCTGAAATATGCAAATTTTCCACATAGGTTTTACATGGCGTACACGGCAAATTCGACCTCTTCTGAGCTCATTGCGGGCCCAACGTTAAGCACCTTATCTTCTGCGGAGGGTAACGGGGCTGCTTTTGTGACACCCCAAAAATCTGAGAATGGCGTAAATGTACAGCGTAAGCTCCCGAATATTACGAATAGCGGTCCGCTCTTGGACCGTTGGGGTCGTGTGGCGACTGATCTTCGTATCTCGCTGACCGATAAATGTAATCTTCGTTGCATTTATTGCATGCCGGCGGATGGTTTGCAGTGGCTCCCGAAGGAGAATCTGCTCTCCGCCGAGGAGATTGCGCGCCTTGCCGATATTGCGATTACTGAGCTGGGCGTTGAGGAGATCCGCTTTACCGGTGGCGAGCCGCTGGTGCGCGCCGATTTGGTGGATATTATTTCCCGCATCCACCAGGCGCATCCGGATGTTCCGCTTGCTATTACGACGAATGGTATTGGTTTGGAGAAGCGTGCCGCCGCGCTGGCGGAGGCTGGTCTGACCCGCATCAATGTTTCTCTGGATACGATTTGCCGTGAGACCTTTGCCGAGCTGACCCGCCGCGATAAGCTCGACGCCGTGCTCAAGGGCATCGATGGTGCAGCGGAGGCTGGCCTGTGGCCGATCAAGATTAATGCTGTGCTGATGCCGGGTCTGAATGATGATCAGGCTCCGGAGCTTCTGCGTTGGGCGTTGGCGGGCGGCTATCAGCTGCGTTTCATTGAGCAGATGCCGCTGGATGCTGATAACCGTTGGACCCGTGAGGGCACGATTACCGCCGCTGAGATTCGCGAGAAACTGTCGGCTGAGTATGTTCTGGGTTCGGTGGCGGAGGCGCGCGGCGACTCCCCCGCTCAGCTGTGGGAGGTGTACCCGCTCGGTACTGCCCTGGATGAGGCGGGCTTCCCTGCTGACGGTACCGAGTCGCTGGGCCGTGTGGGTATTATCGCCTCGGTCACGGAGTCGTTCTGCAATGCATGCACCCGCACCCGCCTGACGGCGGACGGTAAGATTCGTTCCTGCTTGTTCTCCGACACCGAGACTGATTTGATGCAGCTTCTGCGTTCCGGTGCTGACGATAAGCAGCTGGCTCTGCGCTGGCGTGAGGGCATGTGGTTTAAGCCGCGCGCCCACGGTAAGGAAGACGCTGACTTCGATATTGAGGAGTTCGCTAAGGCGAGCCGCTCGATGAGCGCTATTGGTGGCTAGGAAAGCCGCTGATTCATCAGCCGAAGGTGCGCGGATAAGGCTTTTTATTGGCATCTTGCGCCCGTGATTTTCGGCTGTCCCCTGACTTAGGATTGAGGAGCATTATGCAGGTTCATTTTTTCGCTGCCGCACGTTCTGCGGCGGGTACCACGCAGCTGTCGGTACCTTTGGCTGAGTTACCGTCGGCAACTCTTGGCGCGCTCGTTGAGCATCTGGGTCAGAGCTTGGAGGGTACGACCCCGTCGGGTCTGACTCTTGCGCAGGTGATGGAGCAGTGCTCGTTCCTGGTCAATGGTGCCCGCTCGGATGCGCAGGCACCTCTGCAGGATGCCGACCGTGTGGACGTTCTGCCTCCCTTTGCGGGTGGATAATGCGGGCGGATAAGATACCCGGTTCTGTACTTCCCGCTGGGGGCGATTTTTCGTGCGCCGCGGTCGTTGTTGCCGGAGGTGCTTCTCGCCGCCTGAACCACGTGCCGAAGGCGTCCCTGTCTGATGGTACGAATACTCTGCTGGATTGTGCTCTGGAGGCGGTGGCCGCCGCATCCCCGCGCGTGGTGGTGGGTCCTGAGAGCCTGCCCTTGCCTACCGGGGTGTTGCGTACTCGTGAGGATCCGCCGTTTTCGGGTCCTGCCGCGGCGATTCATGCCGGTTTGGAGTGCATTGCGGCCGATTGCGAGCGCTCGCAGATTCCTGTGCCCGACTGGTGCCTGATTTTGGGTGTGGATACTCCGCGTATTGCCCCGGCGGTTCAACAGCTGATTACTGCGGCGCAAAGTGCTGAGCGCACGGCGGGCTTCTCCCCTACTGATTCTGAATCATTTGAGGGTGCTGAATCATCTGCAGGTTTCTGGGGTGTTTCTGAGGGTATCTATCAGCCGCTGGTGGGTATTTACCGTTTTGAGGCAATTCGTTCGGTCTTTTCGGCCGGCACCACCAACGCTTCTGTTCGTTCTTTTTTGCGTCGTCTGAACCCTACTGCGGTTCAGATGTCTGCCGCTGATACCGCCGATGTTGATACGTGGGAGCAGGCGCAGGCGCTGGGTTATACGACGTCGCTTTGGTCAAGCTATTAGTAGCTGAGCTACCGCAGTGTGATATTAGGGCCTGACTACGAGTACCCTAGGTGATAAGTCTTGGCTTTAGATACCGTGTACATGTAGCGTTTTTGAGCTCGCGCGCTGTTGCGCGTCCCGCACACACTTTTACGAGGTACGATGTCTCACCATATTCCTTCTGTTTCGTGGCAGCAGGCCCGCCAGATTTTGCATGAGCAGGGCCTGGAGATTGCACACCATGTGAAGACGGAGTCTTTGCCGCTGCTGGCGACAATTGACCACTATTTGGCGGATGATGTTTATTCGGTGATGCCGGTGCCCCACTACAGCTCTTCCGCGATGGACGGTTACGCTGTGGCGGGTGTGCCTCCGTGGCGTCTGGTGACTCCGGCGTATCCGGAGGATTCTCGCGCTAATATTCACCGTCTGACGGTGCCGATTGCTCCGGGTGAGGCGACCCCGATTTTGACGGGTGGTTTGCTCCCTGAGGGCGCTGAAGCGATTGTGCGCGAGGAGCATTCGCGCCTGTATGAGGGTGCGGAGGCTTCGTCTCGCCCTGGTGTAGCTGCTCATTTGGAGACTCAGTCCAGTATTCATTACCTGGATATGGCGGAGGGTTTTGAGCCTCCGGCGCCGGGTGCTGATATTCGCCATGCTGGTGTTGAGCTAGAGCGTGGCGAGCTGTTGGCACGCCACGGCGACCGTATCTCTGCGCGTATGGCGGCGTTCTTGGGCACGAATGGTTTTGATGAGTTGCCGGTGTACGCCCCGATTCCGGTACGTTGCGCGTTTACGGGTAATGAGGTCATTACCTTTGGTGTGCCTGCGCCTGGTCAGGTGCGTGATGCGTTTGGCGGCTTTATGGAGCATGCGATTATTTCTGCTGGCTGCGAGGCGCGCCCTTCGATTCGTTTGGCGGATGTTGAGTCTGAGTTCCGCACGTTCTTGTCCACGTCGACGGCTCGTGTGCTGGTGTTTACGGGCGGGTCGAGCACCTCGGGTGTTGATTTGGTGCGTAAGGTGCTCAACGACATGGGCGCAACCTATTTGTTTGAGTCGGTGGATGTGCGTCCGGGGCATCCGGCATTGGCTGCGCGTTTGCCGGTTCCGGAGACGGGCCCGAATTCTGGTCGTGAGCGTTTTGTGTTGGGTCTGCCGGGTAATCCTTTGGCAGCGTACACGGCTTTGTATTCGTATTTGCCGCCGCTTTTGGCTGGTATGAGGGATATGCCCCTACCGGAGCTGGATTCGGCTGTTTTGGGTGAGCCGGTTGATACTTTGCGTAAGCCGGCGGGGGTTCGTCTGTTGCCGGTGTCGGTGCGTGATGGTGTAGCGTATCCTCTACCGAAGTCGGCGTCGCATATGTTGTCGTCGTTGGCAGCGGCTACTCATTGTGCGGTGTTGGATGATTCTTCGGTTCGGGGTTCTGCCCATGAGGTGGGAGCTCGGGTTCCGATTATTCCGGTGCTGTAGTAAGGCGCTATTTTCCGGCGTTGAAATGTTTATGCGGTATGCGGTCGGGGTATAGTAGAGAGATATGTCAATCGTTTAGCATACCGAAGGGAGCCCCCGTGGCTAAGCCCAAACTCAGCGACGTTGCAGCCCTGGCGGGAGTCTCCCCCACCACGGTCTCCCGCGTGCTCAACAACCGCGGCTACCTGAGCGAAAGCACCCGCACCAAGGTCCACGAGGCAATGCGGGAACTCGGCTACCGCCCCAACGCCATCGCCCGCAGCCTGCAGGGCCAGCGCTCGCAGATGGTGGGCCTCATCTTCCCCACGGTCGCAAACCCCTTCTACGGGGAGATGGTGTACCGCCTCGAAAGTTACCTTGCCGAAGCAGGCTACCGGGTCATTCTCTGCAATAGCGATGACCACCCCGAACAAGAGAAGCGCTACCTGGAGATGCTTTTCTCCAATCAGGTGGACGGCATCATCAGCGGCGCCCACTCTGACGCGCTGGTCAATATTCCGCACGCCCAGGCTCCCCTGGTGACCGTGGACCGCCTCGAAAGCGGCTTTTACCCGAATGTCCGCTCCGATAATTACGGAGGCGCCCGCGCCGCCACGGAGCATCTGATTGCCACGGGTGCGCAGAATATTGTGCACGTGACGTCGACCCTGGGTAAGCACAATGAGCGTCAGCGCGGATACCGTGAGGCAATGCTCGAAGCCGGACTCATGCCGGAGTTCCTGGAGCTGGGCTTCCGTCCTTCACTGGGTATTAAACGTGAGGTGCTCTACCGCTACCTTGATGAACGCGCCGATAGTCCGGAGCCGGTGGATGCGGTCTTTGCCTCCAACGATAATTACGCCGCGTTGGCGCTGGGCTGGGCGCGCGCACGCGCTATTCGTGTTCCGGAGGATTTCCAGGTGATTGGTTACGATGGCACGCAGAGCGTTCAGCTGCTCATGCCGGAGTTGGCGACCGTGGTTCAGCCGATTGAGGGCATGGCAGAGCGTACCGCGCAGCGTCTGCTGGAGCTCATTGAGCTACAGCAGGAGGATTCCTCAGAGAAGACCACTCCCCCAATTACCCAGCCCGAGGATGTACTCCCGGTTGAGCTCCATCTGGGGGCTACGGTGCGTTCTATCCCGAATCTGGATCAGATTCAGCCTGACACCTCCGCCCCGGACGAGCTCCAATAGACGAGCTCCAATAAGAAGCTCCTCTTCTGACGATAAAAATCCGCCCCACCGTGCGAGTGCTCACGGTGGGGCGGATTTTGCATATACATTTATCGGTTTTGTGCGCGTCCGGAAGTTTAGGAGGTGCGCTGCACAATCTCGGTGGGACCGGTGCCGGGGTAGACCATACCAACGGCGTGTGCCTTGGAGAAGATTCCGTGGAGCGGGCCGAGGGAGAAGAATCCGCGGCGCTCATAGAGACGGGCACTATCGTAGGTCGATGCTTCGAGGTAGGCGGGGTAGTCGCCGATGCGTTCGGTACCGTAATCGAGTAGCTGCGAGCCGATACCGCGGCCTCGGTACTCTTCGAGGACACCAATGTTGAAGAGGTACCAGTGCTTGTACGCGGGGCGGTACTTGAGCAGGTGTAGCTCCATCAGGACTGCCCTCAGCAGGGTCTTGCAACCGAGTGCCTTGTAGTAGGCGCCAATCTGCTTGAGCTCGTTAGCGAAGGAACCCTCATGGGATTCAGGGGTGTTCCAGAGACAAACACCCACAATCTTGCCGGTAGAGTCGTCAATAGCAATGTCGATACGGCCGCGACCCTGGAAGTTGCCGTAGACCTGAAGGGTCATAATGGCGCGGAGCCTGGCGAGTTCCTGTCGGCGGCTACCGCCTGCAATGACTGCCATCATGGCGGGATCTCCGTCAAACGCGGCAATCAGGACTTCGAGCGCTTCGGCATATTCATGAGGCTCGGCGGTGCGGACAGCATAGGAAGCTGAGGTCATATTCACCCTTTACAAAAGCTTGAAACTATACATAAATATTAGCTGGATTATTCACTCCTGGCTAATAAATTCTGCCTTATCAAGACATTTTTCACGGTCATGCATTAATGTGTGCCAGCTTATATTGCACCATTATGCATAATTTTAGTGCATATTTATTCATATCTTTTTTGCATGTTTTTGCAGGAAAAATTGAACACCCCGCACCAACTCTAGGAAGAGGGGTACGGGGTGTACATCACGTTGAGGTTATCTACTCATTAAGAGTGCAGACTATGCGTTAGCCTTTGCCTTCAGTGCAACCTTCAGCAGCGAATCTGCGCTGGTCACCGATGCGCCCGAAGCCTGAACATCTTCAACCGAAGCAGCCGCCTTCTTGGCGTTGGTAATCACCATGGGGGTTGCCAGCGGGTAGCCAGCAGCCTTGATGGCGGGGATATCGAACTCAGCGATGACGTCGCCGCGCTTGACGGTGTCACCCTTAGCAACCTTGGGCTCGAAGTGCTTGCCGTCGAGCTCAACGGTGTCCATGCCGATGTGCATCAGCAGATCCAGGCCGTCCTCGGTGCGCAGACCGTATGCGTGGCCGGTAGGGAATGCAACGGTGATCTTGCCGTCAGCCGGTGCGTAGAGCTTACCTTCGGTGGGCTCCACTGCGGTGCCTGCACCCAGTGCGCCGGAGGAGAAGGTGGGATCCTTGACGTCAGCCAGCAGAACCACGGAACCGACCATGTGGGAACCGATTTCGACGCTCTCGCCAGCCTCAGATGCTACAGCGGCGGCGGGAGCTGCGGCAGCAGCTACGGTGGCAACGGGAGCGGCAGCAGCGGGTGCAGCGGGTGCCTCAGTGTTGCCAGCCTCAACCTTCTTACCCCAGATAAAGGAGGCAACGAAAGCGATAACGGTGGTCAGGATGAGGCAGCCGAAGAAGCCAGCCCAGCCCGCGCCGGTAGTGGGGCTAATGGAGGGGAAGCCGATGTAACCAGCGGCGCCCAGAGCAATTGCCTTCACATTCAGGATGGAAGCGACCATTGCACCGATACCTGCGGAAACAATAGCAATGTAGAAGGGCCAGCGCAGAGCCAGGTTCACACCGAACATTGCGGGCTCAGTAATACCCAGGAATGCCGAGGGTGCAGATGCCGAAGCAATACCCTTAATCTTCTTGTTCTTGGTGGTCAGCGCAACACCGGCTGCAGCAGCACCCTGCGCCACGTTAGACATCGACGCGACAACAAAGATGAAGGAACCACCGGTAGCCCACAGGCTCATCTCGATGGGCGGGAATGCCTGGTGCATACCGGTCATCACGATGAATGCGTAGAAGGTACCGAAGACCAGACCGCCGAGCGGGCCGGCAACGGTGTAGAGCCAGTTCACGCCCTCGCCCAACCAGGTACCCAGCTGGAACATCGGGGGACCGACCAGAATAAAGGTCAGGAAGCCGGTGATGAGGATGGTCAGAGTGGGGGTGAAGATGAAGTCGATGGTGCCCTTGAGGACCTTGTGGAAGAACTTCTCGATATTCGCCAGGATGAAGGCGACCAGCATAATGGGCAGCACGGTACCCTGGTAACCCGCTTGCTGAACCTGCAGACCGAAGAGGTTCCAGTACTTCATCGGGTCGGTGCCTTCAGCACCCGCCAGGGATGCTGCGACACTGTAGCCGTTCATTAGGGCCGGGGAAACCATCGCGGCACCCATGGTCAGACCGAGGTAGGGGTTACCACCGAAGACCTTAGTAGCGGAGAAGCCGACCAGCACGGGCAGGAAGGCGAAGGGAGCTGCGGAGAGCAGGTTGATGATGTCTGCAAAGTCAGCCCACTCGGGGTGCATTGCGATGAAGCTCTCGGGACCAAAGATACCCTTGGAGGTCAGCACGCTGTTGATTGCCATCAGCATACCGCCACCGACCAGAACCGGAATCAGCGGGACGAAGATATCAGCAATGGTCTTAATGAAGCGGGAAACGATGTTGCCCTGCTTGGAGGCGATTTCCTTGAGATCATCCTTAGATGCTTCGGGTGCGCCAGCGGCGATAAGGTGCTTGTGTACCTCGTTAACGTCGCCGGGGCCGACGATAATCTGGAACTGGCCAGCATTGAGGAAGCTGCCCTTAAGATCCTCGTCGTTGTCGATTGCTGCCTGGTCGACCTTGTCCTGGTTCTTCAGGACGAGGCGAAGGCGGGTTGCGCAGTGTGCGGCTGCAACGATGTTGCCGGCGCCACCGACGTCCTTCAGCACGCGCTGTGCCACTGACTTGTGGTCCACGCTCGCTCTCCTTTGTTTGGAGCACCACCGTATGATGCTTTGTAAATGGGGTGGGGTGACATGTCTGTGTGTGCATGTCATGTATATGTCATACGTTTGACATATCAGATGTAAAACATGGTATCACGGGAAAGTTCTTAAAAGCGAGGGCCCACTCTCCACACGGAGAGTGAGCTCTCAAACATATTCAGAAATTACCGGAAACTACCCGCATAGGCGGCTCCCAACGCCTAGAAAATGGCTTAGAGGCGGCCATACTCCAGGGACAGCACCTCGCCACCGGTCAGGCGGACGCGGCGCTTATCGCCCTTGAAGAAGGTGCGAGCGGTCATAACCTCAGCGCCCATGGAGGCAACCAGCTTGCCACCCACGTACAGTTCGGTAGCCGAACCGTCCACAAGCAGGTCAAACTCGCGAATCTTCGAACGCTTCAGGGTTCGACGGCGCAGGCTGCCACCCTCGGTGTAGCGGGTACCGCCACGGTCCATCTGCACAAAGTCCTTATCCAGAACGATGCTCAGTGCCACGCCGTGGGTGTCCTTGATCTTCAGCTTCACGCACTCGTCAGAGACGTTCACGCGGCCGCGCAGACGGAAGGTCAGGGCATTCTTCAGCTCGACGAGCTTACCCTTCTCCTCCTCGCGGTACAGCGGGGTCATCTTCATCGCGTCGTTCAGCTGCGGAACCGGGCGCTGGAAAATCTTGCCGTTGCGCAGGTGCAGCTCACGCGGGTAGGTGAACATGTGCACCCAGCGGTGGCTCCACGAGGGCAGGTCGTCCTGGTCAGCATTGCCCAGCCAAGCAATCATCACCGGGGCATCACCGCATACATCGTGCGGTGCCTTCGGGTCGGCGGTCAGGCCGGTACCGGAGATGGTCTGCGGTGCGTAGAACTCGAAACCTGCATCCAGCTCGGTGAAGGGGGTCTCCACAGTGAACTTGAGAGTCTCGTTATCCAGCGAGCCAACAATGTAGCCGCTCTGGAAAATGTTGTTGTACTTCTCGCCGAGGGGCTGCATGCCCTGCGGGCTGAAAATCAGCACGTCACGAATCTCGCCGGTCAGCTCATCGCGCATGCTCAGCAGGGAGGGGCATTCGTACATGTAGGTGCCCTTGAGGCTCTTATCCTTAATACCCAGCTCGCCGCGGAAGGTCCACTCGCGGCGGTCAGCGGAGGTGTACACGACCACGGCGCCGGTCTTGTCTTCACGCTGAGCACCAATAACCATCCACCACTCGCCGTTACGCTCAAAGACGTGCGGGTCG
Source organism: Rothia sp. HMSC068E02 (assembly GCF_001813565.1). Classification (NCBI taxonomy): domain Bacteria; kingdom Bacillati; phylum Actinomycetota; class Actinomycetes; order Micrococcales; family Micrococcaceae; genus Rothia; species Rothia sp. HMSC068E02. The sequence goes on along the minus strand of NZ_KV812882.1, from coordinate 151,049 downwards.
CGGTAGTGCGCGGTGTAGCCCTTCTCAGGGCCGGAAATCAGCGGGGGCAGCTGACGGGTCGGCTTCGCGTCCTCACCCGCAGTTGCGAGAATCTGGTAGGTTTCACGGTTGCCCTTCTCGTCCTTCACGTTACCGGTGTAGAAGAACTCAAAACCGCCGGGCACCTTGATGCCGGAGCCGGAGTAGCAGCCGTGCGAGTCGTAGCGGCTGTCGGGAACCAGGGCGGTACCCTCATCGGTCCAGTGGGTCAGGTCCTCACTCACGGCGTGGCGCCAGTAGACCATACGCTCCGGGTGCAGGGGCGAGTACTGGTAGAAGGCGTGGTAGCGCTTGCCGTCAAAGACCAGGCCGTTCGGGTCGTTCAGACGGCCCACGGGAGGGGCCAGGTGCAGTGCCGGGTAGTCGCGGTCTTCACGCACACCGGCGCCGAAGGCGTCCAGGATCTGCTGTGCTTCAGCCGCCAAGTCGCGGTCGGGTCGCTCGGTTGCGCTCTTCTTCTTTTTCTTCTGCTCGCTCATGTCTATCCGTTTTCGTGCAAGGGGAATGTCTGGGTTGTCTCATCCCATCATACGGCACCTCTGACCCGTTGCCGGGCTCTAGGAGAGAGGCACCACAGTGCTCTCAGCCTCTCTCAGTTGAGGCACAGGGTGGTCACAGGGGCCTCTTCGCCGTGGGCATCACTAGGTACTAACAAAAACACTCCGTAAGCTACCGGAGAAGGTAACCGACACTCCAAACATAATGCGAGCATAGTAAAGCCCCGAGACCGCCCCCGCCGTAATGTCGGGGAAGGTTCGGGGCTGTTAAATGCCGCGAGGCGGCGCATCCGATGGATGCACCGCCCGCGTAAGAATCGAGAAGAAGTCGATTACTTGAGGGTGATGGTTGCGCCAGCAGCCTCGAGCTGCTCCTTAGCCTTCTCAGCGTCTTCCTTGGAAACGCCCTCGAGCAGAGCCTTGGGAGCGCTGTCAACCAGGTCCTTTGCTTCCTTCAGGCCGAGGGAGGTCAGGGCACGAACTTCCTTGATCACTGCGATCTTCTTGTCGCCAGCGGACTCCAGGACAACGTCGAACTCGGACTTCTCTTCAGCAGCCTCGCCTGCTGCGCCGCCTGCTACAACTGCAACGGGAGCAGCTGCGGTGACGTCGAACTCTTCCTCGAATGCCTTGACGAACTCGGAAACCTCAACGAGGGACAGTTCCTTGAATGCTGCAATGAGTTCTTCGATGGACAGCTTAGCCATTGTTTGGCTCCTTCACTATCTGGTGCGGGCTGACGCCCGCGGTGTAAATCTTCAGTACCTACCCGAGAGGGTCGGTCAAATTTAGGGTGCGTTACACGCTATTCGCGTTCACGCTGCTGAGTATCTCAGCGCTGGTGCAGTAGCACGAAAGGGGCTTATGCCTCTTCCGAAGCCTCCTCGGCAGCAGCGGGAGCTGCGCCTTCCTGCTCCTCCAGCTTGACGCGCAGTGCGTCCACAACCTGTGCGATGCGTGCGATGGTAGCCTTTGCACCACCTGCAACCTTGGACAGCAGAACCTCGCGGGATTCCAGGTCAGCGTAGCGCTTGACGTCGTCCTCGGTCAGAGCGGCACCTTCGTAGTAACCGTTCTTCACAATCAGCTGGGGGTTAGCCTTGGCAAAGTCACGCAGGCCCTTAGCAGCATCGATCAGGTCGCCCTTGATGAATGCCAGTGCGGAGGGACCCTGGAGGTGGCCTTCGAATGCGTCGATGCCAGCTTCCTTAGCTGCGATAGCAGCCAGCGTGTTCTTCACCACGGCGTATTCGGTCTCTGCACCGAGTGCGCGGCGCAGCTCCTTGAGCTGTGCAACAGTGAGACCGCGGTATTCGGTCAGGATGACTGCGTTCGAAGCTTCGAAGAGTTCCTTCAGCTCGGATACTGCAGCGATCTTTTCCTGAGTCGCCATGGTAGTTCCTTCTTCCGATTCTTGTAAGGTCGCCGGTAGAGCCTCGAAGCATTTATTGCAAGCAATAAAAAATGCCCCGACGCGTAGGCGTACGAGGCACGATAGGCGGCACCTAAATCAGGGCAACGACTATTCACTTCGAGTTACCTACGCGGGCGGCGATTTCTAGTGAAATCTGCTCTTATCAGAACTCTGTTCTTCGTCTCCACCGAGGTGGCGATAAAGGACATAGTTCTAGACCGGCGGTCTTTGGTTCATTCATCATCTCAGGTTAAAGCCCGAGTCGCAAGTTAAAAACGCGATTAAGCGGGGTTAATCACTTAAAGCCCCTCTTTAAGTCGATTAACCCGCGCTTTCTCCCACCTAAAAGGCCCGGCTGAAAAACCCAGAAACCGTGTTCTAGAGGTAAAAGCGCTTTCCGTCCGAGAACAAGAAGCAGCGCTCAGCAGCCACCCCCAGGTGCACCTGCTCCCCTACGCTGAGCGAGGCGCCAATCAGGGAGGTGCCCTGCGCATCCGAGATAAAGAACTCAAGCTCCTGACCGGCACGCACTCGGGCACTCAACTCAGAATCCACCGAAGCCCGTCGAGATTCCAGAGGTAGGGACACCGCCTCTAACAGACGCGCACTGTACAGCATGCCGCCCACCAGATGGCGGCTGCCAAGCACCTGCACCGGCAGAGCATGAGCAGCGTCTGCAGCCACAGGGCACAGCGCGGTCGCACGAATCGCCAGCTCACACCCGGCAGGAAGCGACTCAGAATCCTCAAGATTCAAAAGGTTCAGCGCGGGCGCCGCCAAAAGCTTAGCCACCTGCAGAGTATGCGGATGCGCCAGCAGCCGCTCCGGAGTATCCACCTGCACCAGGTAGCCAGCATCCATCACCGCCACCCGCTGACCCAGCATGAGCGCCTCATTCTGATCATGGGTCACGTACAGGCCCGTAAAACCGTAACGCTCATGCAAGCGCACAATATCGGCGCGGATACTCGCGCTCATCTGCTCATCCACACTCGCCAGCGGCTCATCAAAAAGAACCACCGGGGCACGACGAATCAAAGCACGCGCAATACCCACACGCTGCGCCTGACCACCCGATAGCTGCGAGGGCTTACGAGACTCCAACCCCTCAAGCTTCAGAGCCTCCAGCAGTTCACGGTAGTAGTCCGCGTCAACCCGACCGGCGAACGCGCCCAGCCGGGTCGGGAACAGAATATTGTCCTTCACGCTCAGATGCGGGTACAGAATAGGGCGCTGAAACACCACACCCACCGAGCCGCGCTCCAGAGGCTGACCGGCATAAGTCACCCGACCGGCGCTCGGCTCCTCCAAACCGGCAATAATACGCAGCAGAGTGGACTTACCCGTACCGGAAGAACCCACGAGGGAAATCAGCTCGCCGGGGTGCACATCCAGGTCAATCTCATTCAGAACCGTCGTATCAGTGCCAAAGGTCTTAGCGACACCTCGAATACGCAGGCCTTCAAAAGGCTCCGCCGCGGCAGAAGAGTAGGATGCAGAAGTCATTCCCCCATTATCGCCGAAACTTGTGCCCGGCACGCGTGCAGAAGATAAGCACCGTCATAAAACAGCGCGCGAACCTCGCACCAGAGTCTCATGTGAGCGCCCTAGCTCGGTCGTACCAGCAAACGCCCCTTCAACGCCAAATGCAGCGTACCCACCCACAGGAAAATGAGGAAAGCCGTACCCGCCACCGTTAGCGCAGGACCCACCAACCCCAGCGAGCCAGCAGCCGTCAAGCGAATACCGCTCGCCGCCATGGAAGCCATACCGAACGAGAAACCCCACATGCTCATCGAGAAACCACCCTCAAGAGTCCACGGGAGCAAACGCATCAAGAAGAACAACTGCAGAATGCCATAACCGGTCAGCACCAAAAAGAACCAGTCCACCATACCGCCATTAGCCGCCAGGTACGCGTTACCACCCACAAAAGGCGGCGCCATCTGAATACCAATAATGCCGCGCTCCCCCTGAGGTAGCGGGGCCAGGGTGCGCAGGCGGCTCAGAATCGCGGCCTCGACACTGAACCACGAAATCAGACCCGCACCGAAGAAGAGCATCGCCATATCGTGCCACCCCACAAAACCCATCGCCGTAGCGGTCGCAAAATTTGTCGCCACAGTCGGCAGATACAGCACCGGCGAGGCAGCCTCAGGCACATACCCACCACGCCACGTACCGGCAATGCGGTGAGAGGCAAAGTACAGCTGCCCCACAGCTCCCAGCACCACCAGAGTCAGCGCCGGAACCTCCGCATACGGGTAGAGAGCCGCACCCACCTGCGCCGTCGTCGCCGGAATCAGCGAAAAGAAGCAGGTACGCGCCGGATGCTCCCAAAAACTACGCACCCACGCACGGTACTTCACCACCGAATGAATCAAAAACCCCACAAGGAGCAGCCACACCACAGCGTTAAAAGCCAGGATACTCTCCCCCACCCAATCAGGTGCCATTCCCTTCGACGCACCGGTACGCCAGGCAGCACCCAAAGCACCGGTGCCCAGCGCCACCGCAAAATAATTGACCGGCACGCTGAGACCGCGACGGGCGCTCTGCTCGTTCTGAAGGGAAGAAGGCATTAGGTTTTACCTCTCATAGTTGTAGGGCAGGATGGGGGCACGCAACCCCAATAGGTGTTTCGACAGCCCGGAACACGGACAAGGCCAAAGCCAGCCGGAGCCAGGACTCGGAGCCAGCAAGTCGCTCCATATTTTAAGCCTATAAAAAATCGCCCCCGACGCCTAAACGTCGGGGGCGATTACTAGCTAACGCTAGAAGCTACAGGTGCATACCTTAGGCAGCAACGGCAGCCGGATCAACGGGGATGCCGGGGCCGAAGGTGGTAGCAACGGTTGCCTTGGAGATGTAACGACCCTTAGCCGAAGAGGGCTTCAGACGGTTAACCTCTTCCAGAGCTGCCTGGAAGTTCTCCTCGAGCTGCTCAGCGGTGAAGGAAGCCTTACCGATGATGAAGTGCAGGTTGGAGTTACGGTCAACGCGGAAGTCGATCTTACCGCCCTTGATGTCTGCAACAGCCTTTGCAACATCCATGGTCACGGTACCGGTCTTGGGGTTCGGCATCAGGTTACGGGGACCCAGGATCTTACCCAGGCGGCCGACCTTGCCCATCATGTCGGGGGTTGCAACCGCTGCGTCGAAGTCAGTCCAGCCGCCAGCGATCTTTGCGATCAGCTCGTCGGAACCAACGTAGTCAGCGCCAGCTGCCTCAGCCTCAGCAGCCTTGGGGCCTGCTGCGATAACGACCACGCGAGCGGTCTTACCGGTGCCGTGGGGCAGGTTCACGGTACCGCGAACCATCTGGTCTGCCTTACGGGGGTCAACGGACAGACGCATTGCAACCTCAACGGTTGCGTCGGTCTTGGTGGAAGAGGTTTCCTTCGCCAGGGCAACTGCCTCAGCGGGGGTGTAGAGCTTACCCTCTTCAATCTTGGCTACAGCTGCCTTGTACGCCTTGCTGCGCTTTGCCATCTGCTTTTCTCCTTATGCAGTTGTGGTCTCGTGAGCCGCGCTCGGCTCTGCCACATCCCGTCCATACGACGGGCATTTACAAGTTCTGTGTAGAAAAATCTACGGTGCCGATTACTCGGCTATTCGGCGAGCCGAAATTACTCGACGGTGATACCCATGGAACGAGCGGTACCTGCGATGATCTTGGAAGCAGCATCCAGGTCGTTTGCGTTCAGGTCGGGCATCTTGGTCTCAGCGATCTCGCGCACCTGAGCCTCGGTCAGCGAACCAACCTTGGTGGTGTGAGGAACAGCGGAGCCCTTAGCAACGCCAGCAGCCTTCTTGATCAGCTGGGAAGCCGGAGGGGTCTTGGTGATGAAGGTGAAGGAGCGATCCTCGTAGACGGTAATCTCAACGGGGATGATGTTACCGCGCTGCGACTCAGTTGCAGCGTTGTATGCCTTGCAGAACTCCATGATGTTCACACCGTGCGAGCCCAGTGCGGGGCCGACGGGGGGAGCCGGGTTAGCGGCGCCTGCCTGGATCTGCAGCTTGATGAGGCCAGTGACCTTCTTCTTGGGAGCCAATGTAGGGTCCTTTTCTTAGCTGGGAACCGACGCACAGGAGCGTACGCCGGCAAGACGGTGACCGTGGCGCGGTCACCCGTGCATCCACATGAAAGCGTGACATGCGCATACACAAACCAATATTCTAGCGTTAATCAGCGACTTAATCCAGCGCCAGCTAGCAGAAAGATTAAACCTCGTCTGCACAACTAATGCCGCTTACAAAGCCGACACAAAATATGAGCCCCGCACCAACAGTGCGAGGCTCATATTCACACGCTAGAAGCGTTAAATCTTTTCGATCTCGGTGAAGCTCAAGGTCACCGGGGTATCGCGGCCGAAGACGGAAATCATCACGACAATCTGCTGGGACTCGCCCTTGATCTCCGAAACGGTAGCGTCCATGCCCTCGAAAGCACCGGACTTCACGCGGACATTCTCGCCCACAGTGTAGTCGGACTCGATAACGGGCTTGGAAACAGGCAGACCCTGGCTCTGCTGCTGCTCTTCGAAGACCGGCAGGAGCATGTCGAAGACCTCGTCCATGCGCAGCGGGACCGGGTTGTACGCATCCTGACCCACGAAGCCAGTCACACCGGGGGTGTGGCGGACAACGCCCCACGAGTGGTCGGTCAGTTCCATACGAACCAGAACGTAACCGGGAACACGCACGCGGCGGATGGTCTTCTTCACGGTGTTCTTGAACTCAACCACGGTCTCCATGGGAACCTGAACCTCGAAGATCTCATCTTCAGCTTCCAGGTTCTGGATACGGGTCTCGATACCGGTCTTCACCTTGTTCTCGTAGCCGGAGTAGGTGTGAACCACATACCAGTCGCCCATCTGACGGCGCAGCTTGGACTTGAATTCTTCCAGAGCGTCGACTTCCTCAGCAGCCTCAGCAGCTGCTTCAGCCACCTCGACAGCCTCGGTAGCTTCCTCAGCCTGCTGCTCAATAGCTGCAGACTCCTCAGTAGCCTCAGCAGCGGCTACCTCGACCTCTTCAATCTCGGATACCAGTTCCTGCTCGGACACGTCGCTCCTACTTTCTATCGTTAATCATCTAGAGGGGACTTCCACTCGCCAATGCGCTGAGGGAAATCACTGATGGGGCACCCCAGATAAGGATGCAACCAGTACTAGTTACGCTGAATCGTTCCGTTACCGAAAATCCAGAATGCTCCCTGGCCGAAAAGATAATCCAGACCAGAAATAAGAAGGAGCATCACCACGACGAAGAACAGAACTCCGAAGAAGTAACCAACCAGTTCACGTCCGGTGGGAGTAGTAACCTTCTTCAACTCCGCAATGACTTCACGGAGGAATGCAAAAATACGGCCGAAGAAACCGAGCTTCTTATCGCTCTTCGATGATGCGCCGGGCTTAACAACCTTCTCGGCGGTAGCAGACGATGCCATTTCTTCTGCCCCTTTCTGAGTCTAAAAAAGTACGCCCGGGGAACGGGCGTACAAAGATGTTATTGAGGCAATAAAAGCAGGGCGGACAGGACTCGAACCTGCAACCTGCGGTTTTGGAGACCGCTGCTCTACCAATTGAGCCACCACCCTTTGAAGCGTTAACTTCAGGTGTGAGAGTTGCTTCTCACGTGTCTACTCCTCCATTGCCTCCTAAGCCGTGGCTTTAGAGGGGCAAACAATTACACCCTTGCGGGTGCAGAACTAACTGTAAACCATCTTTCGGGGCTGATGCAACTTCAGAATGTAATATTTTTCGAAAAACCTCTTGAGATACCTTGACGAGGGGTTCCGGATCGCTACTAGTGGACCGTATCCTATTACAAGGAACGCCGCACACACCCGCGCCCATCACGCGCGGATTGGTCCCACACGTGCATTCCCATCACCTATTTCCTTGTCGACTTCACGCCGGCAGCGCACAAGAAGAAAGAGAAGAGAGCCCCATGGCGCGTATTTCAAGCCGCATCGGTGCCATCGCACCCTCCGCAACCCTTGCCGTCGACGCAAAGGCAAAAGCACTCAAGGCTCAGGGACGCCCCGTCATCGGTTTCGGCGCAGGCGAACCGGACTTCCCCACCCCCGCGCACATTGTGGACGCCGCACGCGAAGCGCTCAACGACCCCAAGAACTTCCGCTACTCCCCCGCCTCCGGTCTTCCCGAGCTGAAGAAGGCAATCGCGGAAAAGACCCTGCGCGACTCCGGCGTAGAGATTGACCCCTCCCAGGTTGTCATCACCAACGGCGGCAAGCAGGCGGTCTACCAGGCATTCGCAACCGTCATTGACGAAGGCGACGACGTCCTGCTGCCCGCACCCTACTGGACCACCTACCCCGAGTGCATTCGCCTGGCTGGCGGTAACCCTATCGAGGTTTTCGCCGGTAGCGACCAGCACTACAAGGTCACCGTCGAGCAGCTCGAAGCGGCCTACACCCCCGCCACCAAGGCGCTCATCTTCGTCTCCCCCTCCAACCCGACCGGTGCCGTCTACACCGAAGAAGAAACCCGCGCCATCGGCGAATGGGCACTTGCCAAGGGCATCTTCGTTCTGACCGACGAAATCTACGAGCACCTCACCTATGACGGTGTTCAGGCTGTCTCCATCCTGAAGGCAGTGCCCGAGCTCGCTGACCTGTGCGTCATCCTCAACGGCGTGGCAAAGACCTACGCCATGACCGGTTGGCGTGTGGGCTGGATGATTGGCCCGCGCGACGTCATCGCCGCAGCCTCCAACCTGCAGTCCCACATGACCTCCAACGTCAACAACATCGCCCAGCGCGCAGCTCTTGCCGCTCTGACCGGTCCGCAGGACGACGTGGAAATCATGCACGCCGCCTTCGACCGCCGCCGCCGCACCATCGTCGACGGCCTGAACGCTATTGAAGGCGTGCACTGCCCCGTACCCACCGGTGCGTTCTACGCATACCCGGACGTACGCGAACTGCTCGGCAAGGAAATCGCGGGCGTACGCCCCCAGACCTCCGCAGAGCTGGCTGAGCTCATCCTCGAAAAGGCTGAGGTCGCCGTAGTTCCCGGCGAGGCATTCGGCCCCAGCGGCTACCTGCGCCTCTCCTACGCCCTGAGCGACGAGGACCTGGCAGAGGGCCTGGCACGCCTGCAGAAGTTCCTCGGTCAGGCACGCGACTAGTTCCGTCTCCCTCTGAGCGCGCCTGCTAAACCTGCAATTCACCCGGTGGGAAGCGGTTCAGACGTGGGATAAACCGGTGCGAAACGATCAATCACAGGACTATTGACCGTTTTTTGCCCTAAAAACGGAGAATCCCACAAATATTTAAAAATATTTTTAAAACGAATGAGGCTTCCCGCATCTTTACAGATGTGAGGAAGCCTCATTCGCCTCTTCGGTGCGATAGGTGGGAAAGGGCGGCTATTTGTGTTTCGAACCCAAACATACAGGTACTAAAAACCTGAACTTTTCAGCACCAAAACGGGTGTTCCCACGGCTTTCCACCACTACCCACACAACCCAAACATCGCTAAAATAGAGACCAAGAGAACGACCTCCCGACCGGCGAACATTCGCGTGCCGAATTCGTGGAGGTCATAGTTATATACACGCGCGCACAACACCTAAAATGCGCAGACATTAGGAGCCAACCATGAAGATCGGTCTGCTTACTTCCGGCGGCGACTGCCCCGGCCTGAACGCTGTCATCCGCGGCGCTGTCCTCAACGGCGTCAAGAAGTACGGCTACGAGTTCGTCGGCTTCCGCGATGGCTGGCGCGGCGTCGTTGAAGGCGACTACATGGACCTGCCCCGCCAGAAGGTCCGCGGCCTGGCATCCCAGGGCGGCACCATCATCGGTACCTCCCGCACCAACCCCTTCGACGGCCCCAACGGTGGCCCCGAGAACATCGAAATCATGATGGAACGCCACGGCATCGACGCAATCGTCGCTATCGGTGGTGAAGGCACCCTCGCAGGCGCAAAGCGTCTGGCAGACGCAGGCCTGCCCGTCATCGGTGTTCCCAAGACCATCGACAACGATTTGCGCGCAACCGACTACACCTTCGGCTTCGACACCGCAGTGTCCATCGCAACCGAGGCAATGGACCGCATCCGCACCACCGGTGAATCGCACCACCGCTGCATGGTCGCAGAGGTCATGGGCCGCCACGTCGGTTGGATCGCCCTGCACTCCGGTATGGCTGCAGGTGCACACGCAATCCTGATCCCCGAGGTCAAGGTCTCCATGGAGCAGGTTGCAGAGTGGGTCAAGGAAGTACACGACCGCGGCCGCTCTCCCCTGGTTGTTGTGGCTGAAGGCTTCATCCCCGAAGGCTTCGACGACGTCATGGCAAACAAGGGTACCGAGAAGGACGGTCGTCCCCGCCTCGGTGGTATCGGTGAGTACATCACCCACGAAATCGAGAAGATGACCGGCGTCGAAACCCGTAACACCATCCTGGGCCACATCCAGCGCGGTGGCGCACCCACCGGCTACGACCGCGTGCTCGCAACCCGCCTGGGCATGGGCGCAGTCGACATGGTCGCTCAGAAGCAGTGGGGCAAGATGGTCTCCGTTCAGGGCACCGAAATCAAGTACGTACCCCTCGAAGAGGCACTGGACGGTCTGAAGTCTGTACCTCAGGAACGTTGGGAAGAAGCAGCCGTCCTCTTCGGCCGCTAAACCCCACAGCCTCAGCGCATTAGCTGGGCACACATACTAAAACAACCGCGGAGGCGGGCACTCGTAACGGGTGTCCGCCTCCGCGGTTCTAGTTGGGATGGGTTCTAGTTCAGGCGGTTTTGGGTCGGGAGCGTCTAGCGCTTCAAGAAGTCCTGACCCGCCAAAGAACGACGCGCAACCTCACCGGACTCCGGCGAAACCACCGTCGTCTGAGCCACCGCATACTCGGTAGCCGGTGCCGGCGAACCATCGGGCAGGAAGTCGCCGCCGTCAACCGCGCGCAAAGGCGCCTGCGGATCAACGCCACGCTTAATCACAGCCAGCGCAATCGGGCCCGCCTCGTAATGCAACGCCACCGAGGTAATACGACCGACCGGGCGGGACTTGCCCTCCACGAACAGCTCGCTACCTGCCGCCGGCAGGGTGTGCTCAGAACCATCAATATCCAAGAACACCAGGCGGCGCGGTGGGCGACCCAGGTTATGCACGCGGGCCACCGTCTCCTGCCCCTTGTAGCAGCCCTTATCGAAATGCACCGCCGTACGGGTGTAATCCAGCTCCTGCGGGATGGTCTTATCGTCAGCTTCAGTGCCGTAGCGGGGGCGCCACGCCTCAATACGCAGAGCCTCCGCAGCCCACAGACCCGCAAAACGCGCGTCCGAAGATTCAGCCAGGGCGGACAGAACAGAGCGCGGCACAATGCTCAAGAAACGCACGTAGTCCGCGCCCGGGTGATTATCGCCCGCCTCATCGTAACGGTAGCTACCCGGTGCCGGAGTGTGCCAAGGGTCCTCCCACACCAGCGGCTTGCACTCAGCGAGTGCCGGATGCACCGAGCCGTCCTGCTGGATCGGGTTGCGGGCGCTCTCCAGTACCGCGTACTCGTCGCTGAGGTTCTGCACCTCAACGCGCATCATGAACTTCATGCGGTTTAGGTAATCGGTCAGCGGCTGTGCCTGGTAGCCTTCCACGATCAGCCAGAGTGCCTCGCCGTCTTCAATTGCGGCGGGTGCGTACTCCACGCGGCCCTGAGGGGAAAGCAGCAGGAACTCGCGGCTCTCCCCGGCGGTCATGCCGGTCAGAATCTGCGAGGCAATGGAGGTCAGCCAGGTCTGGCGGTCCGGCCCCTCAACACGCACTACACCCAGGGAGGAGCGGTCCACCAGCACTAGCGGCTCATCCGCGCTGGCGGAGCGGTCGAAGCTGAGGGCGCGTTGCTCCAGCATGGGGTTGCCGTAGTGTGCGGCGACGCCGGCATCCAGCCCGGAGGCGGCAAAAGCGCCGTGCAGGCTCAGCAGGGGGCTCACCGGGCGGGCGGCATCGGGCTGGGGTACCTCAGCCTGAGGCGCTTCAAGCGAAGATTCAGTCACGGAAGGTGCACCTTTCACGCAAAGAGTCTGCCCCGCCGACCGGCGGGGCAGACACAAGTTAGTTATTAGGCGGTGGGCTCGGAGTCGGGCTCGCCGGTGGGCTCTTCGCCGTCCAGGGAACCGAACATCGAGGTTCCCAGGGAATCGCCGGTCATCGAGGAGGTCTTGCGCAGTTCAGCGGAGGCGTGCTTGTGCAGCTTACCCTCAGCGTCTGCGACCTCCCAGTCCCACATGAGGTTGCCGTTGACCAGGCCCCACAGACGCACGGAGCCTGCGTAGTCGTGGGAAATATCATCGCGCAGTAGGTTGCCGGTCTGCATGCGAATAACCGGGCCCTTGACCATGCCCACGTAGTTTTCGCTAATGCCGCCGGGGTGCGCAATGGTCGCCAGCAGGGAGAATCCGTCGTCGGCATTGCGGAGAGTCTCTACACTTGCCGCGTCAGCGAAGGCGGGAACAACGTCTTTGGGGACAATGCCGAAGCCGCCGTCAGCGTCGGTCAGGGGGCGGTCAATCTGCCAGAAACCGGTTTCAACGGTGATGGGGCGCAGCTTCTGACCCTCGTCATCGAGCAGGAAAGACTCAGCGCGGTATTCGATGAAGGGCAGACCATCCTGCTCAAAAGTAATAATCTGGCCGAAGGGGGTGTTTTCCTGGCCTTCGTACCACATGGTTCCGGTACCTTCCCAGGTGCCGAGCAGCCATGCGAAGGGAACAAGTTCAGGGGTTAGGTTGGTAGGGATTTCAATAGCCATACCTCCCATTTTAGTACCCGAGCGTAAAAACGGCACCCTATTCGTTCGCTCACGGCACGGGGTAGCACCGCCTCCTGCAGAGTAAATGGTACGGCGGGCAGCATAAAGAAAACCCCCAACCGGAGGGGACCGGGTGGGGGTTCACGCCGTCATTGGCGAGGCGGTACGAACCGTACGACCGCCTAAAGCCCTGTGTGGGCGATGCTTCTGCTCTGTGCGGGGAAGACTACTTCTGACCGCTGAAGAGGCCACGCAACACTGCGAATGCACCGATACCGATGCACACGGAGATGATAGCCATCAGCGACATGAAGAGAGCTTCAAGAGCCATAAGATTGTTTTCCATGCCTTAAACCTACCATAGACCCGCCCCGAAAGGGCGAGAATCAGCGGCAGAAACATAGTGAACAGCACGATTCTCAACAGGCATACGCCCCACCCGGCGCCAGCAAGATATTAGCCCCGCAGAATCCGGGTAGGTGCCCCATCATAGCCAGCTGAGAAGCCTGTACGAACAGTCCGGAATACGATATTCGGCCCGGTCTACACCGGCGCCCACAGCCGCGTCACAGCCTGGCGAGTACACTAGAAAGAGCCAAAAGTTTTACACGGGAAATACCTGGGAAAGGAGAGGGTGTGTACCGTATTGCGCTTCTGAGCGATACCGCCGCGCAGGATATGATTCCCTCGCTGAGTCTACTCAGCCACAAGGTACACGTTTTCCCCCTCGACACCGCCCATACGGCTCTCGAAACCGAGACATTCGACCTGCTCATGGTCGATGCCCGCACCGCCCTCGTTAAAGCACGCCACTGCGCCCAGCTACTGCGCGCCGCCGGCGTACAGTTGCCGCTCATCGCACTCCTGAACGAAGGTGGCATGGCGGCTGTTGCCGCCTCCTGGCAGGTGGACGATATTGTCTCTGACCAGGCCTCCCCTTCCGAAATGGATGCGCGTCTGCGTCTTGCCATCAAAAGGGAAGCAACCGCTGAAGAAGAAAACCAGCAGGAACGAGTGGTACGCGCAGGCAACCTCGTGATTGACGCCCAGGCGTACTCCGCGCATCTTTCCGGTACCGCACTGAACCTGACCTTCAAAGAGTTTGAACTGCTCAAATTCATGGCGCAGCACCCCGGACGGGTCTTCTCCCGCGCCCAGTTGCTCTCCGAAGTGTGGGGTTACGACTCCTACTACGGCGGTACCCGCACCGTGGACGTGCACGTGCGTCGTCTGCGTTCCAAGCTCGGTACCGAGTACGAGCAGATGATTTCGACCGTGCGTAATGTGGGGTATTCCTTCAATAGCACCCGCTAAATTTCGCGGCGCCAACCCCTCATTTGGTGTACCCGCTCTGCGAGTTGCCCCGGTGCTGCGCCGAGTACCAGAATGCGTAAATGTTCCGGTTCTTGTCATATTCGCCCAGGACGGAGAACAAACTCTCCAAAGAGCAACTATCCCCGGTAGAGTTGAATCAGAAGGCTACGAAAGAAGGCGATGATGGTAGACAACCAGACACCCGAAACCTCCACCCTGTCCACTGCAAGCACCCCGGTCTACGCAGAACCGCAGCTCACCGAAGAGCTGCTGGAACGCTTCGATTCCTTCGCGCAGAAGGTTGCCCGCCATGACGGCGTCTCGGCGTTCTCCGAGCAGACCCGCATTGAGCTGAGTAAGGCACTCCGCGAAAGCACCCTGACCCCTCCGCGTTTCTTTGTCGCCGAGGATAACGGCACCCTCGCTGCCGTCTTTGTGGCGCTCACCCCCGCCAACGACGAAGATACCGGCGTGATTGAGGCAGCCGTCGCCCCCGAATACCGCGGACAAGGCGTAGGTAGCGCATTCTTCGACCACGCCGTCCGCCAGCTGGGCGATGACGCGACCCGCTACCGCCTCTGGGTTCACGGTAGCGCCACCGACACCGGTATTGAAAGCCCCGCCCACGCGTTTGCAACCCTGCACGGTTTCGAGCCGGTGCGTGTGCTGTACAAGATGGTTCTGCCCCTGGACGCGCAGACCCGCGAAGAGCTTGTGGAACGCTCCGATGCGCGCACTCTGCCGGAGAACCTGCGCATGCGCACCTTCACCGGCGCGGACGAATTCCCCTGGCTTCGCGTGAACGCCGCCGCTTTTGCGCACCACCCGGAGCAGGGCAAACTCACCCTTGCTGATTTGCGCGAGCGCACCGGCTCCCCCTGGTTCCGCCCCGAGGGTTTCTTCATCGCCTCCGAGGTGGATGATGACTCCGCCATTGCGGCATTCACCTGGACGAAGATCCCTACCGGTCAGGAGCAGGGCGAACTATCCCCCTCCGGCGAGATTTATGTGGTGGGTGTGAGCCCGCAGGCTCAGGGAGGCGGCTTGGGCCGCACCCTCACTCTGCGCGCGCTGGCATACCTGGCGTGCGCTGAGGATGAGAACGGCGAGCCGCTGCGCGCCATTGACCTGTACGTGGACGCCGATAATGACACCGCCTACGCCCTCTACACTTCCCTGGGCTTTGGTGTGGCGACGGTTGATCGCATGTACGCTCCCGCGCAGCAGGATGAGCCTGCCGCATAGTTTCTGTACGCCGTCTTTGGCGTGCGTCTTCACGACTTATCCCCGATCAGAAAGGCAAGTACAGTATGGTACCCGCCCCCAATGGCCTGAATAAGGCGCCTAAGCCCAAGCCGTCTGAGCCTGCGCCCATGACCGGTGTCATTCACATTGGCCACGATATTTCGAAGATTGAGCGCGCCGAATCTCGCGGTGACCGCATTGAGAAGGGTGAGAAGCGCTCCTACTTCAGCTTGGAAGAGGAGTTCGGTCCAGATCGTTTCTTTGACCGTGAGAGCAGCTGGCTGGATTTCAACACCCGCGTGCTGGAGCTCGCGGAGGACCCGAACCTGTTCCTGCTGGAGCGTCTGAACTTCCTGGCGATTGTGGCATCTAACCTGGACGAGTTCTTCATGGTGCGTGTGGCGGGTCTGAAGCGTCGCATTGCGACCGGTCTGGCGGTTCCTTCGGCTGCCGGTCTGAGCCCCGAGGAGCAGATGGAAGAGATCGCTGAACGCGCCCACCAGCTGCAGGCTCGTCACGCTGATGTGTTCCACAACCAGGTTCTTCCGGCTCTGGAGGAGCAGAACATCCGCATTGTGGGTTGGAACGACCTGGATGCGGATGCTAAGCAGCGTCTGCGTCAGGATTTCATGCGCGACATTTTCCCGATTCTGACTCCGCTGGCGGTTGACCCGGCGCATCCCTTCCCCTACATTTCGGGTCTGTCGCTGAACCTTGCGGTGCTGGTGCGTAACCCGCAGACCGGCAAGGAGCTGTTCGCGCGCGTGAAGGTGCCCGATCAGCTGGACCGTATGGTCTCTGTGGATGGTTCGCGCGCCGCCAACACTGCGGGC
This sequence comes from Rothia sp. HMSC068E02, assembly GCF_001813565.1. Taxonomy (NCBI): domain Bacteria; kingdom Bacillati; phylum Actinomycetota; class Actinomycetes; order Micrococcales; family Micrococcaceae; genus Rothia; species Rothia sp. HMSC068E02. The sequence continues at coordinate 134,917 of NZ_KV812882.1, read as the reverse complement.
CGCGAGAGCCGCTACATTGCTCTGGAAGACATCATTGCTGAGCACCTGGATACCCTCTTCCCGGGCATGGAGGTTGTGGAGCACCACGTCTTCCGCGTGACCCGTAACGAGGATCTTGAGGTGGAAGAGGACGATGCAGAGAACCTGCTGAAGGCTCTGGAGAAGGAGCTTCTGCGCCGTCGTTTCGGTCCGCCGGTCCGACTGGAGGTTGAGGACACCATCAACCCGACCATCCTGGATCTGCTGATTTCTGAGCTGAACATCGACGAGTCCGAGGTGTACCGCCTGCCGGCTCCGCTTGATCTGCGCGGCATGAGTGCGATTGTTCGCGCGAACCGCCCGGCTCTGCACTACCCCAAGCACATTGCGCACACTTCCCGCTGGCTCAATGCTACCGAGACTGCGAAGGCTGCAGACGTTTTCGCTGCCGCCCGCGACCACGACGTGTTGCTGCACCACCCGTACGATTCGTTTGCGACCAGTGTGCAGGCGTTCCTGGCGCAGGCTGCCGCTGACCCGCGTGTTCAGGCGATTAAGCAGACTCTGTACCGCACCAGTGGCGATTCCCCTATTGTGGATGCGCTGATTGAGGCAGCTGAGGCTGGCAAGCAGGTTGTGGCGCTGGTGGAGATTAAGGCTCGCTTTGATGAGGAAGCCAACATCTCGTGGGCTCGTAAGCTGGAGCGCGCTGGCGTGCATGTGGTGTACGGCATCGTGGGTCTGAAGACTCACTGCAAGCTGTCTCTGGTGGTACGCCGCGAGGGTAACCACCTGCGTCGTTACGCTCATATTGGTACCGGTAACTACCACCCGTCGACGGCTCGTTTCTACGAGGATTTGGGCATCATCACCTGCGATGAGCAGATTTGTGAGGATGTCTCCCGCCTGTTCAACCAGCTGTCTGGTTACGCGCCGAAGACCAACTACCAGTCGCTGCTGGTGGCGCCGCGTACTCTGCGTAGCGGCCTGATTGAGTGCATTGATCAGGAGATTGAGAACCACAAGGCGGGCCGTCCGGCGAAGATTCAGTTCAAGTGCAACTCCATGGTGGATGAGGCCGTCATCGATTCGCTGTACCGCGCTTCGCAGGCTGGTGTGCCGGTGGATGTGGTGGTTCGCGGTATTTGCGCGCTGCGCCCGGGCGTTAAGGGTCTGAGTGAGAATATTCGCGTCCGTTCGGTGCTGGGTCGTTTCTTGGAGCACTCGCGCGTGTTTGCTTTCGAGAACGGCGGCGACCCGATTGTCTACATTGGCTCTGCCGATATGATGCACCGCAACCTGGACCGCCGTATTGAGGCGCTTGTGCCGGTGAAGGATCCGCGCCACGTGAAGTATCTGCGTGATATGTTCACCATCTACATGAGTGATTCTTCGCGTACTTGGCACCTGGATTCTGAGGGTAGCTGGACCCGCCACGACACCGACGATCAGGGCAACCCGCTGCAGGATGTGCAGTCGTACTACCTGAGCTCGCGTTCCCGTAAGAACGTGGTGGATAAGGTCTAAGGATGTGCCGCTGACCTACCGGTGATTTCTGGTGATGAGCCCCGTCTGTTCTCGCGCTTTGTGGCGTGGGGCAGGCGGGGTTTTCCGCGTGTCGTGCAAAAACGTACGGTGGACTAGTGCACTTAACGCAAAAGTGAACAACAGGTTACGTTGAGATTACAACTTGACCGTTCTCTCGCCTACAATTAGACGCGGAGCATGGTGCCCCCTGGCATTGTGCACAAGCCTAGCGAAGAGGTTCAGAGAGAGATATGGCACCGCTGGATTCCCCCTCCATCTACTACTCGGCACGACGTTTTGACGCGGTCAACAGCATTGACCGTTCCCCCGCGAACACTGCGGATATTGTTGCTTCTGGCGCACTGATTTGGCGTATGCGCGATGGTGCGCTTGAGGTCCTGATCATTCACCGCCCTCGTTATGACGACTGGTCCTGGCCTAAGGGCAAGCAGGATCCGGGCGAGTCCCTTGCTGAGACCGCTATTCGTGAGATTCGCGAAGAGGTCGGTCTGCAGGTTGTTCTGGGTGTGCCCCTGGCGGTGACTTCCTACCCGGTGGGTGGCCGTCCGAAGGATGTTTTCTACTGGGCTGCTGAACTGCCCGACGGTGCCCGCGCCCTGGCTGATGAGGGTGAAGTGGATGAGCTGCGCTGGGTAACCACTGACGTGGCTCGCGCTCTGCTGACTAACGAGGATGATTTGGCGCCTCTGGAATCTCTGGAAGCCCTGGCTGAGGCGGATGCACTACGTACCCGCCCGATTCTGATTGCCCGCCACGCGAAGGCTAAGCCGCGTTCGAACTGGGCTGCTGCTGAGGATGACCGTCCGCTCGCGGCTACCGGTAAGCGTCAGGCGCTGGCTTCTAGCCGTCTCTTTGCGGCGTGGGCTCCGAGCCGCATTATTTCTTCCCCGTGGCTGCGTTGCGTTCAGACCGTGACCCCGTATTCGGTGGATTACGGTGTTTCGGTAAAGGAGAAGAAGTCCCTGTCGGAGGCTGGGGCTCAGCGTCACCCGGCGCGTACTGCCCGCGTGGTGGCTTCGCTGTTCGATAAGGATTCTTCATCCCTGCTGTGCACCCACCGCCCGGTACTGCCGCAGGTGATGGATGTTCTGCGCGAGTACCTGTTTGAGGGTTCCGCGGAGGTCCTTCCGACTGAGGACCCGTACCTGGAGCCCGGCGATGCCCTGGTCCTGCAGGTGACCGAGGGCGATGACCCGCGTATTGTCTCGGTGGAGCGTGTACGCGCGGCACTGGACTAGCATCCATATCTTTTATCTTCTAACGGCGAGCGCGCTGGGCTTTATGCTCAGCGCGTTTGCTCTACCTGCACCCCGTTTGCGGGTTGTACAATAGAGGGGCGGTTGCTTCTTTGCCGTCTCTCACGTCTACTGACAGGATTCAAGGTTTTTCTTATGACTCACGCAATCCCCACGCCCTATGAAGATCTTCTGCGCGAAATCCTCGAGGAGAACAAGGACGCCATTACGGCGGATGCGCAGCGTTCCGACCGTACCGGCACCGGCACCTTCGGTGTTTTCGGCCGTCAGATGCGTTTTGATCTGCGTGAGTCGTTCCCGCTGATTACCACCAAGCGTGTGCACTTCAAGTCGGTTGCTATTGAGCTGCTGTGGTTCTTGCGCGGTTCGTCGAATGTGCGCTGGTTGCAGGAGCGCGGCGTGACCATTTGGGATGAGTGGGCTGATGAGAACGGCGATTTGGGCCCGGTGTACGGCGTGCAGTGGCGTTCGTGGCCGACCCCCGATGGCGGCACGATTGACCAGATTGCGAAGGTTATTGAGTCTCTGAAGAACAACCCGAGCTCTCGCCGTCATATTGTTTCGGCGTGGAACCCCGCCGAGGTGGATAGCATGGCGCTTCCGCCCTGCCACGCGCTGTTCCAGTTCTACGTGTACGAGCGTCCGGACGGTGTGAAGGAGCTGTCCTGCCAGCTGTACCAGCGTAGTGCCGACATGTTCCTGGGCGTGCCCTTCAACATCGCCTCGTATGCATTGCTGACCTACCTGATTGCTGAAGAGGTCGGCATGGTGCCGGGCGAGTTCATCTGGACCGGCGGCGACTGCCACATCTACTCGAACCACCTGGAGCAGGTGAAGAAGCAGCTGGGCTACGGCACCGACCCGGAGGGTAACCCCTACCCGCCGCGCGAACCCTACCCGTACCCGAAGCTGGTTATTAAGACCAAGAAGCCTTCTATCTTCGATTACGAGTATGAAGACTTTGAGCTGGTGGATTATAAGCACCATCCCGGTATTGCCGCACCGATTGCGGTCTAACTGTAGGTAGTTCTAGGAGGCATGATGTATCGTCTGGGTGCTATTTGGGCTCAAACCGATGCCGGCATCATTGGTCGTGACGGGGATATGCCCTGGCGCGCCCCGGAGGATTTGGTGCATTTCAAGAAGGTGACGCTGGGTGCTCCGGTGATTATGGGTCGCCGCACGTGGGAGTCCTTCCCGCCGCGTTTTCGCCCTCTGCCGGGCCGTACGAATATTGTGATTAGCCGTTCTGTGGCCGAGGCGCAAGAGCGTGATGGCGCCCTGTGGGTTCCTTCGCTGGATGCGGCGCTGTACGCGGCTCGTGACGCCGTGGGCGCGCCGGTTGAGGATACCCCCGCGGATACCGTTACCGCGGATACCCCCGCAGTCGACGCCTGGATTCTTGGCGGCGGCTCCGTGTACGCGGAGGCGCTCTCCCGCACCAACCTGCCCGCTTTCGGTCGGGTGAAGACGGTGGAACGGACCCTCTTCTACTGCCAGGAGGGCAACGAGATTACCGGCGATACGCGAGCGCCCGAGCTGCAGCTTGCAGATTCTCAGGGTAACTGTGCGTGTATCTCCCCGAACGGGTGCTGGCGGACGGTCTCCGAGAGCGCCTGGGAGAAGAGCGAGAAGGGCTACCTGCTCGATGAGTCGGGCACGAAGAACCCCATGTACTTCTCGTTCCAGCGCCTCGAACGTATCTAGCTCAAGCTTCCCTCGTTCACTCGCCGATATAGACATGCATTTCAAGCCTGCGGCTACTCCACCCGGAGCGCCGCGGGCTTGAGTGCTTTTAACGCCTCCGCGGTGCATAACCGGTACCGAGACCAGCGCCTCCGCAGAATATCCCGTTCCGAATATCAGATTTTTTGTACGGTGTTAGTCCGCACCCGCCAGCCTGAGAGTACACTGGGAACCATGAACTTTAATCCCGGTGACTCTGTAGGTTTTGTTGGTTGGCGCGGCATGGTGGGCTCCGTCCTCATGAAGCGCATGGTTGAGGAAGGCGATTTCGAGGGCATTACCCCCGTCTTCTTCACCACCTCTAATGTTGGTGGCGCGGCGCCCACCTTCGACGGCGTAATTGAGCCGTCCGAGCTGAAGGACGCATACGACATTGACGAGCTGCGTAAGCACTCGATTATTGTGACCGCTCAGGGCGGTGGCTACACCGAGGCTGTGCACCCGAAGCTGCGTGCAGCTGGCTGGGACGGCCTGTGGATTGACGCCGCTTCCACCCTGCGCATGAACGATGACTCCATCATCGTGCTGGACCCCATCAACCGCGACGTCATCGACCGCGGTCTGGCATCCGGAGTGAAGGACTTCGTCGGCGGTAACTGCACCGTCTCCTGCCTGCTGATGGGCCTGGGCGGCCTCTTCAAGAACGACCTGGTCGAGTGGGCAACCTCCATGACCTACCAGGCTGCTTCCGGCGGCGGCGCACGCCACATGCGTGAGGTGCTCGCACAGTTCCGCGACCTGGGCAACGAGGTCTCCGAGGAGCTGAACGACCCCGCATCCGCAATCCTGGACATTGACCGCAAGGTTCTCGCTAAGCAGCGCTCCGGCGAGCTGGATTCTTCCCAGTTCGGTGTGCCGCTCTCCGGCTCTCTGATTCCCTGGATTGACTCCGACCTGGGTAATGGCCAGTCCCGCGAAGAGTGGAAGGCTGAGGTCGAGACCAACAAGATTCTGGGCCGCCCCGAAGACGACAAGATCACCATGGACGGCCTGTGCGTCCGTATCGCTGCAATGCGCTCGCACTCTCAGGCGCTGACCATCAAGCTCAAGAAGGACCTGCCGCTGGAGGAGATCGAGCGCATCATCGCCGAGGATAACCCCTGGGTTCGCTTCGTGCCGAACGAGCGTGAGGCGTCCATGGAGCAGCTGACCCCCGTGGCTGCTTCCGGTTCTCTGGAGATTCCGGTCGGCCGCGTACGTAAGCTCGCTATGGGCCCCGAGTACATTAGCGCGTTCACCGTGGGTGACCAGCTGCTGTGGGGTGCTGCTGAGCCGATTCGCCGTATGCTGCAGATTGCTATTGGCAAGCTCTAAAGCTCACTGACAAGCTATAAGAAAGCCCTCGCTACCGTTCTTTTCGGATGGGAGCGAGGGCTTTTTGTGCCTGCGTATAGCGCGTGTGGGGTTAGCGCGAGCTGGTTTAGCGCTGGTTTGCGGCGGCGGCTTTGCGTTCTGCCTTACGTGCGGCTTTGCGTTCCTTGCGCTGCTGTCGCCAGGCGCGGTAGCGGTACCAGGCGGTGAGCACCACGTGCTTCATAAAAATATTGGCGCGGCGTGCCCAGGTGAATTCGGTACCCCAAATGCCCAGGCCGATAAAGATGAACAGCCAGCCGGGGCCGGGGGTGACGAGCATAATCAGTCCGGCGATAAAGCAGAAGGCGCCCACGCCGATGACGAGGGGCTTGTAGAGATGACGCATGACCGGATGCGCGTGCATGCGCTCCTTGCGGGCTTCGAGCCAGCGGTGGAAACGACTGGTTTCGCTTTCCTTGACTTCATCTTCGAGGGTTTTCAGGGTTGGTCCTTCCAAACGTGCCGTAGGTGAGTTTCACCGGGCGGCGGTGGTTAGAGAATAGCACCTACCGCTGGGCGACGGCTGTGAAAGATTTCTTCATGTTGAGATTTTTCCGTCATCTTCAAAATTTTTTCGTTTCAATAGTGTTCAAGTCGAAAGTACCTTTATACACTGTAATGGAACAATTCACCCGGCACTTGTGCCTAAACACTAAGGAAGCGACCCACTACCGTGTCCTCCTCACGTCCCGCATCGACGGACTCACACCGCACCAACGCTGTTGCACCCGCTGGTACCTCTGCACCCGCTACTGAACGCAACGCCGCACCGACCCTCAACGAACGCCTCGAAAACCTGCCCTTCACCCGCGCCCACGGCAAGCTCCTGGGCATCTCGGGTCTCGGCTGGGCGCTGGACGCCATGGACGTCGGCCTCATCTCCTTCGTCATGGCGGCACTCATCAAGGAATGGCAGCTCAGCCCCACCGAAGCCTCCTGGCTCGGATCCATCGGATTCGCCGGCATGGCGCTCGGCGCAACCTTCGGCGGCCTACTCGCCGATAAGCTCGGCCGCCGCTACATCTTCGCCCTTACCCTGCTGATTTACGGTCTGGCGACCGGTGCCTCCGCCCTGGCAACCTCCCTGGGTGTGCTGCTCGTCTTCCGTTTCCTGGTTGGTCTGGGTCTGGGCGCGGAACTTCCCGTGGCGTCCACCCTGATTTCTGAGTTCTCGCCTCGCGCTATCCGCGGCCGCGTCGTGGTCGCCCTGGAGGCTTTCTGGGCTCTGGGCTGGATTCTCGCCGCTCTCATCGGTACCTTCATCGTTCCGCAGGCGAACGGCTGGCGTTGGGCGCTTGCCATCGGTCTGATTCCCGCCATCTACTCTCTCGTGATCCGTATAGGAACCCCCGAGTCCGTGCGCTTCCTGGAGTCGGTCGGCAAGCACGATCAGGCACGCCAGGTGGTCGAACGTTTCGAGGCCTCCCCCGCGCTTTTCTCCCGAACCGGTAAGAAGCAGACCGAAGACGCTTCCGCACACGGTGCCGCAGAAAGTGCCGACAACGCAGAATCCGCGAAAATCCACTCCATCTGGGCTGCCGGTCAGCGCCGCAAGACCATCGCCCTGTGCGTCATCTGGTTCTGCATCAACCTCTCCTACTACGGCGCGTTCATCTGGATTCCGGCGCTGCTGAACGCTCAGGGCTTCAGCCTCGTGAAGTCCTTCGCGTTCACGCTCATCATGACCCTCGCCCAGCTGCCCGGATACGCGGTCGCCGCCTACCTCATCGAAAAGTGGGGCCGACGCGCAACCCTGGCGACCTTCCTTCTCGGCTCCGCACTGGCGGCTGCTGGCTACGGCATGGCGCACTCCGAGGTATTCATTATCCTCGCCGGTTGCATGCTCTCCTTCTTCAACCTCGGCGCGTGGGGTGCCCTCTACGCCCTGAGCCCGGAGATCTTCCCGACCCACCTGCGCGGAACCGGCACCGGTGCCGCCGCCGGTATTGGTCGTATCGCCTCCATCGCGGCGCCGCTCATTGTGCCGCCGCTGGTCGCTTTCGGTGGAACCCCGCTGCTCTTTACGCTCTTCTCCACCGCGTTCCTGGTAGCGGCAACCACCGTGTTCCTGCTGCCTGAACGCCGCGGCGAATCCCTCTAAACGAGCGGCACGCCCTACAATATGAGCTGTCCCTCCTGAACGCTCTTTCCGAGCAATCAGAAGGGACAGCTCATTTGTCATTTAAGCCCTCTAACCGTGCGCCACAACCTCAAACTATGAGAGGATACGTTCTATGCTCGATTCCTTCCTCTCCAACCCCTACCGCACAGAGTTCAGCCCCTGGCCCGTGAGCGAACACTACGCCACCGAACGTGCCGGCGGCGTGCCCGAAGCCATGCTGCTGCCGGGCGAACTCACCGTGCACCGTAGCGATGGGGCAAAAATGAGCTACTACTTGGACTGGCCCGAGGAATTCAACGAATATACCCGCGCAATCACCCTGCGCCCGCGCACCAAAAACGGCTACCCACAGGACTTTACGCTCAGCGTCGCCGTACGCGACGGCCAGGCTGTCTTCACCGCAACCGCCCTCAGCTTCTGGGAACAGCGCGACGGCCGCCCCTACGACCGTGAGCCCATCGCCCGCGGCTACGTGGACGTCGTAGCCTACGAATCCTGCGAGGAATACGCAGGCAATTCCGCCGCGCCCGCCCTCATCGGCTGGGATATCGCAGACCTCTACCCTGCACGCATGGCGCTCATCCGCGCCCTCTGCGAAGGAATCGCCAGCAGCATCACAATGGGCACCCAAATCCTCGCGGACGGGCAGGTACAGGTCGACCACAAGGACGGGGATTTGCTCGCCCTACACGTAAACGCGATCAGCACCGTAGGCGGCATGGTCCGCGCCCTCATCATCGAGCAGGACCGCGTGCCCAGCGGCGTATCCACCGGCACCACTACCGGCGCCTCCGAGCGTGCCGATCTGCAGACGCGCGCCTACTACGCCAACGTGCTTTCCCCCGTTCCCGGCGAGTTCGGCAACCTTGTCTGGTCGCACAGCGAGGATGCGGAATACTACCCGTACCGGCCCACGCGCCATAAGCCGATTTTCCACGCCCCCAGCCCGCCGCAGAAGCTTCCCCTGGCGGTTCAGGTACTGATGGAGCACCTGCCCGCCGCTCCCCTTGCGGCAACGCGCACAGCGCCCAAGCGCAGGCCCTACCTGCCGGGGCAGGCACGTATCTCCTCCCCTCGCCACTAGCTCAGCGGGTCAATACAACGCTTCGGGCGGCCTCTTTATCAGAGACCGCCCGAAGCGTTTATTCTGAAGCGTTTATTCTATGCGTCCTAGCGCTACGAAAGGCGAGAAGTTAAGCGTTTAGATTTCGCCGTTGACAACGACAGGCTCAGGAACCAGGGTCACACCAAAACGTTCACGCACGCCGTCGCGCACAGCGCGGGCGATAGCGAAGATGTCCTCAGCGGATGCGCCGCCGCGGTTCGTAATCGCCAGGGTGTGCTTGGTCGACAGGCTCGCACGGCCCTGAGCAATCTCGCGAGACTCACCCTCCAGGCCAAAGCCCTTCTCGAAACCGGCGTGCTGAATCAGCCAAGCAGCCGAAAGCTTCACGTGATCGGGGTCCTCGACACCCGCGGTGAACGGGGAAGTCTTCACGACCACCGGGAAGTTCGGGGCGCCCTCGGGCAGGGAATCCAGGGTCGAGCGCGGAACAATCGGGTTGGTGAAGAAGGAACCGGTGGAGAAGGTGTCACGGTCCTCGGGGTTGAGCACCATACCCTTGGAGCCGCGCAGCTCCAGCACCTTTTCGCGTACCAGTGCGGATTCGGCGCGCTGACCGGGCTCAACGCCCAGGCTCTTCGCCAGCTCGGCGTAACGAATCGGGGAGGACAGGCTACCGAGGGTGAACTGGAAATCAACGGTCAGCACCACGTAGCGGGGCGAGCCGTTGACGGTTGCCCGCTTGAGCACCGAGTCGCGGTAGCCGAAGCGCAGGTCTGCGCTCGCGAAGGTCTTCCGAGTGTTCTTTTCACGGTCCCAGGTGCGTACGGAGGCGATGAACTCGCCCACCTCAACGCCGTATGCGCCGACGTTCTGCACGGGGGTTGCACCCACAGTGCCGGGGATGCCGGAGAGAGCCGCGGGGCCAACCCATTCGTTCTCGATGCTGAGCTTCACGAAGTCGTCCCAGATGGTGCCCGCCTGCACGCGCACGTTCGCGCCGCCGCATGCGGGGATGGGCAGGACCTCTACGCCTTCGGAGGCGATGTGCACGACGGTTCCGTTGAAGCCTTCGTCGGAAACCAGCAGGTTGGAGCCGCCGCCCACGATGAGGACGGGTTCGCCTGCGGCGTCTGCAGCGGAGACTGCTTCGATAATTTCTGCTTCGGAGGTGGGGCGGACGTAGGTCTTAGCGGGGCCGCCTACCTGGGCGGTGGTCAGTTCGCTCAACAGCTTTTCAGTCATAGGTTAAGAATACCTGTCGTTGTGCGGGGTCAACACCCGCCACGCGTTAAAGTCACGAAAACCTTATGGTGATTTTGCCTTCATTTTCCGGCGCGCCTCCCGCAGAAAGAAGCGCCACCACCTGCGTCGGTGAGCGCGCTGCCGAGCACACAGCCGAGCGCACAAAAGCCCCGGCACCACCTCATCGGGTAGCGCCAGGGCTTTCACATAATTGCTTTCACACGGCTATCTGCAAGCACAGAAACTCTATGCCGAGAGACGAACCACAGCCTGGCTCTTCATCAGAACCTTCTGCTCCTTGCCTTCCTCATCACGAGCGGTGACGGTCAGGTCAATGCGGGCGGTGCGCTCCTCCTCGTTCAGGGCGCCCACCTTACCGCTGATGGTCAGGGCGTTCGTGGGGGTGTCGGGGTTTTCGCCGCCGGGTGCATCCGCCACGGGAACGGGCTTGGTGAATCGAGTCTGGTAGTCCACGATCGCGCCAGGGTCGCCCGCCCAGTCGCTCACGAGCTGCACGGCGGTACCCATGGTCAGCATGCCGTGAGCGATCACGCCGGACAGGCCCACCGACTGAGCAAAACGCTCGTTCCAGTGAATCGGATTGAAGTCACCGGATGCGCCAGCGTAACGCACCAGCGAAGCGCGGGAGAGCTCCACGGTACGCGAACCGATGTCCTGGCCCTTTTCAAGCTCTTCAAAACGCACCATTAGTTTTCCTCCTCAGCACGAACCAGCAGGGAAGAAATGCAGGTGGTGACCGGCTCGCCCTGCGCGTCAACGATTTCTTCACGGGTAGTCAGCATTGCGCCGGCACCCATAACGCGCACGGAGTCCACGTGAACTTCGGTGCGCAGCTCATCACCGGCAACGATGGGGCGGTGGTGGGTGAAGCGCTGGTCGGCGTGCACCACGCGGGAGAAATCAATACCGGCGGAATCGTCGTTGATGAGTGCCGCGTCAGCTGCCTGCGCCAGGATAATGGCGAAGGTCGGCGGGGCAATCACATCTGCGTACCCTGCCGCGCGGGCTGCCTCAACGTCGTGGTGGAGGGGGTTTTCTGCGTGAACTGCTCGGGCAAATTCGCGGATCTTTTCGCGACCGACAACGTAGGTGTTCTCGGACGGGTAGACCCTGCCCACAATCTCAGGGTTAATGCTCATGATTTCAGTCTACCGTTCTTGTGCACAGTGTTCAGCTCAAACGTACAGAGTGGACAGACCACTGTACAGGTAACCGGCGTGCAGGCGTGCAGTATTTCGTCGCATTTTTACCTGCTAGCGAAGGCCCCTACCCATCCAGCCCAAGCAGGCGTAGGCTGGACGGGTACCCGCAATCTATTTCAGAAGGAAAAGTTATGTCTTCCAACGTAAAAATTTCGGTGCTTGACCTGATGCCGCACCGCCCCGACCAGAGCCAGCACCAGACCATGCTCAACACCATCGATGCCGCCCGCGCGGCTGAGTCCTACGGGTACGAGCGTTTCTGGGTCGCCGAGCACCACAATGCCGGCTCCCTGCTGTCCTCGGCGACCATCGTGGTCATGGCGGAGATCGCTGCCGCAACCGAGCGTATTCGCGTGGGTTCGGGCGGCATTATGCTCCCCAACCACGCACCCTACGTGGTGGCGGAGCAGTTCGGTACCCTCAACGCATTCCACCCCGGCCGTATTGACCTGGGTGTGGGCCGTGCGCCCGGCACCGACCCGATGACCGCCGCCGCTCTGCGCCGCGACGATTCTGCCGCCATGAGCTTCCCCGCCGAGGTGCAGCAGCTGCAGCGCTTCCTGGGCGAGCCCTCCCCCATGCACCGCGTGCACGCCATTCCCGGCCAGGGCTCGAAGGTGCCCCTGTACATTCTGGGTTCTTCCCTGTTCGGTGCGCAGCTTGCCGCACAGCTGGGTCTGCCCTACGCGTTCGCTTCGCATTTTGCGCCCGCAATGCTGCAGGAGGCGGTAGACACCTACCGCGCAAACTTCAAGCCCTCCGAGCACCTGGAACAGCCCTACGTCATGGTGGGTGCAACCGCAATGCTCGCCGATACCGACGAGCGAGCACGCTACCTGTACACGACCCAGCAGCAGCATTTCCTGGGCGTGGTGCGCGGCAATCTGTCTTTCGCACCTCCCGTGGAAGATATGGACGCCGTCTGGACCGACGCGGAGAAGATGCACATTGAACGCATGACCGCCGAAGCAATCGTAGGCTCCCCCGCCACCGCACAGGCTCGTATTGAGGACCTGGTGGCGCGCACGGGCGCTGACGAGCTCATCGTCATGACCGAGGCGTGGGAGCACGAGGACCGTCTGCGCTCCTACGAGCTGCTGTCCCAGCTGCCGGTGGTGCGCCGCGCCTCCTAACGCTTCGATCAGAGCATAAAGATGAAGCCCCCGAGTATTTTTCTCGGGGGCTTTGCTATGCCCGGCATCGGGCCGCGGGGCTGAGTACCTATTGAGCACATGCAGACCGGGCTTCAGGCAAAGAAAATAGGCAGACAAAATGGCAAACAAAAAAGCCTGCCTCCGAAGAGACAGGCTTATCTGAGCCCCGACCGGGAATCGATCCCGGGACCTCCATCTTACCAAGATGGCGCTCTACCACTGAGCTATCGGGGCGTAGCGGTGGACGGGCTCGATCCGTCGACCTCACGATTATGAGTCGTGCGCTCTAACCAGCTGAGCTACACCGCCACATCATTAATACGTGCTCTCGCATGAATTAATGAGAGAGCCCCGACCGGGAATCGATCCCGGGACCTCCATCTTACCAAGATGGCGCTCTACCACTGAGCTATCGGGGCAACAGGTAAAACTATACAGGTCTTCAAGAATGCTCGCAAGCGGAGAAGCTATGGCATGCACCACATTTAACGTTTTCCTGTTCTCCGCCCTGCCGCACGATAGCCCAGCAATGACCAGGCGCCCCAGTAATGATCAGGCACCACCGCAACAGCTGACGCAAACACATCAACACCCATATACATAAAGACCGGCAGGAGAGCTTATCGCTCCCCTGCCGGTCTTTGACTCATCTGCGGATGACAAGGCTGCTAGCCGATAGACTCAGCAAGCCCCTCATATCGCAGATTCAGGCTTAGCCGAAATCTTAGTAGCGCTTGCCGCGGCCGCCGAAGTCACGGCCACCGTCACGGTTACCGCGGTAGCCGCCATCGCGACGATTATCACGGCCACCGAAGTCGCGACCACCGAAGTCACGACGCTTGAAGTCGCGGTCACCGCCGAAGTCACGGCCACCGTCACGGTTACCGC
>NZ_KV812882.1:101274-121240 GCF_001813565.1 Rothia sp. HMSC068E02 | reverse complement strand
AAGTCACGGCCACCGTCACGGTTACCGCGGTAGCTACCTTCACGACGACCACCCTCGCGGCGATCGAAGTCGCGGAAACCGCCCTCACGACGGCCACCACCGAAGCTGCGGCCACCGCCGCCACCCTTGGGACCGTTGTCCTTGCGGATGTTGATGAACTCGCCAGCGATCTTGGTGTCGCGCAGGCGATCGAAGAAGTCGCGGGGCAGGTCCTCGGGCAGGCCAACAATGGTGAAGTGCTGGCGAATGTCGATGGAGCCAATCTGGGAGCCCTTAATGCCACCCTCGTTAGCCAGCGCACCCACGATAGCGCCTGCAGTCACACGGGAGGAACGGCCAACGTTCAGCTTGTAGTTGACCATGCCCTCGTCGTTGTGCGCGCGCTTAGCCTTGCGGCCGCCGCGGTCCGAATCGTCGTCGGAGAAGGGGCGGGAGTTGCGCGCGATGTCCTCTTCCTCATCCAGGAAGAACGGGCGACCCTGCTGGGCGATAACAGCCAGTGCAGCCGCAATGTCCTCAGCGGTGGTGTCGTGCTCGTTCTCGTAGTCCTCGATAATCTGGCGGAAGAAGCTCAGGTCCTCAGACTCGATGGTCTCGGTAATCTGCTGTGCGAAGCGCTGCTTACGGGTCTCGTTCACTGCCTCTGCGGTGGGCATGTGCATCGGCTCGACCTTCTGGCGGGTTGCCTTCTCGATTTGACGCAGCATGTACTTCTCACGCGGGGTGACGAAGAGGATTGCGGCACCTTCGCGACCTGCACGGCCGGTACGACCGATGCGGTGCACGTAGGACTCGGTGTCGTGGGGGATGTCGTAGTTAACAACCAGGGAGATGCGCTCAACGTCCAGGCCGCGTGCCGCCACGTCGGTTGCCACGAGGATGTCGATGCGACCGTCACGCAGGGCGTCAACGGTGCGCTCACGCAGCTGCTGGGGGATGTCACCGTTAATCGCTGCTGCCGCGAAACCGCGTGCCTTCAGCTTGTCGGCGACTTCCTCGGTTTCCTTCTTGGTGCGCACGAAGACAATGATGCCGTCATAGTTTTCGACCTCGAGCACGCGGGTCATTGCGTCCAGCTTGTGGGAGTGCATGACCTGCATGTAGCGCTGAGTAATGTTTGCGCTGGTGGTGGTCTTAGCCTTGACGCGAACCTCGCGGGGGTCGTTCAGGTACTGCTGAGCGATCTTGCGGATCGAGTTGGGCATGGTTGCGGAGAAGAGCGCGACCTGCTTGGTGTCGGGGGTGCCTTCGAGGATCTTTTCCACGTCTTCGGCGAAGCCCATGCGCAGCATTTCGTCTGCTTCATCCAGCACCAGGTACTGCAGGTTGGACAGGTCCAGGGAGCCCTTTTCCAGGTGGTCAATCACGCGGCCGGGGGTACCGACGACGACCTGCGCACCGCGGCGCAGACCAGCCAGCTGCGGGCCGTAGGGGGAGCCACCGTAGATGGGCAGGACGGTGAAGTCCTCCATGTGGGTTGCGTAGGAGGAGAAGGCTTCTGCAACCTGCAGAGCCAGCTCGCGGGTGGGTGCCAGGACCAGAACCTGGGTGTCGCGGGAGATGCCGTTGACGTCAGCAAGTTCAGCCATGCGGGACAGTGCCGGCAGCGCGAATGCTGCAGTCTTACCGGTACCGGTCTGTGCCAGACCGACCACATCGTGGCCTTCGAGCAGCAGCGGGATGGTCTGTTCCTGGATGGGGGACGGCTTCTCGTAGCCTACCTCTTCCAGAGCTGCCAGGACGCGAGCGTCCAGGCCCAGGTCGGTGAAGCGTACGCCTTCTTCTTCAGCCTTGTCGGCGGTTTCTTCTGCGGGGGTTTCTACAGTAGCTTCTGCGGTGGTTTCTTCTGCTTCTACAGCAGGGCTCTCAACGGTGTTCTCGGTGATGTTCTCAGTGGTCACAACGGTCTCTGCCTCGGCGTTCAGTTCGGCCGGGGTAGCAGTATTCTCAGTCAATTTTTCCTCTATACGGTAGGGGTGGAAGCGCACGCTTTTCGGCGCTTACCGGGTGTCCCCTTCACGGCCCAGCCACACATCATCCCCTGGGGAGTAGAACGTCCAGGGGTCCTCCGTTACCGGCGCATTCTGCAGAGGTGTTCTGCGGATGCTGCGGGTAGCGGCTTTTGCTGGGGGTGGTCTTGAATTTCTCGGCACATTATCCGCACGCTTGTTCGTACTCTACGCTCAACGCACAGTAGTTCCTGTGAATCAGGGTGTACAGGGTGGGTAATGCTCACATGCAATGTCACGTATTCCTGGTGGTTCGCCTTCCCGCTTACACGGCGGTGGTGTGTCTGTTACAGCAGACGCAGCAAAGACGCTGGACCAGAGATCGTTAAGAGAAGCCCTCGTGTACGGTGTAAACCGCAAATTTATGGGGCGTATCAATCGGTGATGGTGAGTACGGCGCACCTACAATTCCAGCACCACCTTGGGTGCCGGGTGCGCACAAGACCTTCATCGGGGGTTCCCGTATTCTACCTAGTCTACCTTAGCGGCGTCCATTTAACCCCAAAAGGTGCTTAAAACCTCATCTCTTAACGGCGAGCGCCCACCCTCACAGCCGGAGGGCGGGCGCTTTTCAGGCACGCATCATGCCTATGCAGTCCTGGGATTAATCCACGCGACGCACAATATCAATCGTGCCGACAGTCGCATACTTAGCGTAGGAGCTGCCGTAGCGGTCAGCCGCATACTGTGCGGCGTTGGTCGGCGGGTTGCCGCCCCAGGAGTTGCTCATGCGGTCGATGACCACGTAGTCGGGCGCTGGCTTACCGGTGTGTCCAATCCAGTAGACGGTACGACCGGGAATCAGCTGGGTCAGAATCGACAGGTCAGATGCGACCGATACCCCTTCAGGTACCTTCTGGACGGCGTCCCGCTTCATCTGGTCAGTCGTAGTCAGCGCGGAGGCGGTGAACTGCGCATTACCCAGGGACGCGAGGGGCTGCTGGGATCCGGGCACGAAAATCGGGGACGCGGCTAGGAAGAGCGCCACGGCAGGCAGAACCCACACGGGCATGCGGCGCGCCGTGGCGGTCAGGCGGCCGGGCTCGGTATTGGTCTGAGGTTCCTGCGCGGAGGCGCTATCGGCTGCGCGCGCGCCCAAACGCGCCGGAATCGCAGCGGGAACCACTCCGTAGCGTATCCGCATGACAGCGTCGAGCAGGGCGAAGAAGACGACGGGCATGAGCACGAGCGAGTAGTGCCAGGTGCTTGCCCAGTAGGATTCCATGGTGGAGAGTAGACGCCAGGCAAGGGTCGGCAGGGCAATTGCCGCGAGCGGAGAAATCACCCAGAGGACTGCTCCGGTAATGAGCAGCAGGCCGAGGGTTGCCAGCTTGGTGTTGTTGCTGAGCATCTGCAGTGCCGAGCCGAAGGGGTCGCCCAGAGCCGCAGATAAGTTCACCTTGTCGGCATAGTCGAAGTTTCCGCCGCTATTGAAGTAGGGCAGAATCACGTAGATGGCGACGGCGGACCAGAATACGCCCCAAATCATGACCATGGTGGATTCGGCGACGGCGGGGGTGCGCGCCCAGGAGGAGTAGAGCTGATGCACGCGGATTCGCATGGGGGCGGGGGTGCCCGCGGAGAGGCGCGGCATCAGAATGTCTACGGCGGTGCTCAGCCAGCCGGTGCGAATAAAGATAATGAGGCCGATGGCTGCGACGGTGATACCCATATCTTCTTTGACGAAGGCAATGGGCAGGGACCACCAGCAAGCGTAGGCGAGGTAGCGGGCACGTTCGGTGCCACTCACTCGCGAGGCGAGCACCAGGTAACCGAGGCTCATGGCAAGCAGCGGCACGGCGAAGGCTACTTCGTGGAATTGGGCGGCGATAGCCTGCTGAACTCCGAAGCTGAGGGCGAATCCGGCGCCGAGCAGCAGACCGGTGATGGTCGGGATGACACTCTGAAGTTTTGCGGACTGAGCAGTCTGCGCAGGTTCGTTCTTCTGCGCGTCCTCAGTTTTCTGTGCGTCCTCAGTCTTCTGGGCGAGCGCGAAGGCACGCTGAGTGAAGCGCACAATGGCAAAGCTTGCGAAGGCGACCAGGGCGTTCTGCACGACCAGTAGCGTGGTCGGCGAGGGGAACAGCGCGTAGACGGGTCCCAGGAGCACCAGAATCGGGTGGAAGTGGTCACCCCAGAGGTTAAAGTCGGGCCCCTTAATGGGCACGATGGGCACGGAGAAGTGCGAGTACGCCTGAGCCATCTGGGTGAAAATCGCCAGGTCCCAGGAGGGCGTAATCCAGTGCTTCATCTGTTGCAGCGAGTAGTAGGTGTACAACGCCATGACGGCGGCGGCAAGCAGCAGGCCGGGTAGTAGTTCGAGGGGGCGGATGCTTTTGACGCGCTCGGTGAGGGACTGACGCGGCTGTTTCTTGGCGCGCTGAGTACGGCCCGCGCTGGTGTCGGTGCTGTTCTTCTGTTCAGGTGCGTCAGTATTCGAGGATGCTTCGTGTGCTTCCGCTGCCATAGGCGTCCTTCTCTCGGGGTGTGTGTCCGGGCTACAGGCGCCCACAGAACGGGTGGAACGCGTCGCCTTTGTCGTTGCCGGTGGCGGAGTTTGCGTTCGTTCTCACTCTACCCTTTAGGGTATCGCATTAGCGCTGTGCCTGCCCTTCCTGCGCTTTTTGTATCTTGTCCCTCAAATATCTGCCCCGGATGTTGTTGCCCGGTTTGGGCGCATAGACTGGTGTGGTGAGTACGTTTCCTTCCTCAACCCCCGGCGGTGTCACCCCTAACTGTGCGGCCCTTGACAGCCACCCGGTAGCGGGTGCTCGGCGCATCCGGCATCCTTTAGCGGCAGCTGGTGTGCCCTATGCGCCAGCGCTTGCGGATGTTCTTCAGGAGCCTACCGTTCTTCACCAGCCGCGCGTTCAGGTTCGTACTCTCTCCTCCGCCGCTTCGCCCCTTCCGGGTGTCCTGGCTCCTGAGGTGTGCGAGGTTGTGATTGAGCCGCATGTTCCGGTGCAGTTGTCGCAGACGTTGGGGTCGTTGCGCCGCGGTGCTCAGGATCTTTCGTATCGTGCGCTGAGCCGCGCGGATGGTGCCGAGAGAATCTGGTTGACGGCTCGCACGCCGTTTCATGAGTTCCCGGCGGTGCTGTACGCCGAACGATTGGCGCAGCCAGCTAAGCTTCCCGAGACTCTCCCCTCCCTGCATCGCCTGCTGATGCGCCCGGTGCGTATTCGTATCTGGGTTTCTTATAGTGCCGCTGATCAGCAGATGCAGGCGCGAGCCGACCTTCAGGCGCTAGCGCAGGAAATGACGTACTGGCTGGGGTTGCACGACCCCGCCGAACAGTTCGGTGCTCTGTCTTCTTTTGAGTCTCTTCCGCCGCGTGTTCAGCAGGCGTGGCGGCAGAATCCGGGGCTCCGCCTCAGCGCTTCGGGGCAGCTGGACCGGCAGATGCTCAACGCCATTGTGGAGCAGCGCATCACCCAGACCGAAGCGTTCAGGACCTTAGGCTGGGTTCTGCGAAAGTACGGCTCCCCCGCCCCTTCGACCGGGCTGGGGCATCAGCCGGAGGGGATGCGCGTCTACCCAAACGCCCGGACCCTGGCGACGATTCCTACCTGGGATTGGCATCGGGCTGGCGTTGATAAAAGCCGCTACGATGCCGTGTACGCTTACGCTCGTTCCGCAGAGTCTCTAAAAAACATTGCGGCAGAAGGCGACGTCGCGCTACTGGCACGGAGCCTACACAGTGTGCGCGGCGTGGGCCCGTGGAGTATTTCCGAGGCTCTACAGCGCGTGTGCGGGCACCCGGATGCCATCAGCGTGGGTGACTACCATCTGGCGCACGCGGTCGGTGAGTTATTCACCGGTCAGCGCACCGATGATGCGGGTATGCTCGCCCTGCTGGCGCCCTACAGCCCGCATCGGCAGCGCCTGGTGCGGCTCATGCACGCTTCAGGCTTTTCGAAGCAGCGCTACGGGGCACGCATGAGCATTGAGGATCACCGCGGTCGCTAACGCTCCCGCACCCTCACGAGGTTAAAAGGGGACGGGGCGCCCCTGCCGGTTGTGCCGGCGGGTGCGCCCCGTTCAAGCTCTTTTGTGGTGGTGAGCTTACTTCTTCTCTGCAGAGCCTTCTGCTGCTGCGATTTCTGCACGGACCTTGTCCATGTCGAGCTCGCGAATCGAACCGATCACGGTCTCCAGCTGGTCTTCGCGCAGTGCGCCAGCCTGCTGGTAAACCAGGATACCGCCACGGAAGCCCATGATGGTGGGGATGGAGGTGATGCCTGCTGCCTGAGCGAGCTGGCCCTGGTCCTCGGTGTCAACCTTGCCGAAAACGATGTCGCTGTGCTTCTCCGAAGCCGCCTCGTAGACGGGGGAGAACTGCTTGCAGGGACCGCACCAATCTGCCCAGAAGTCCAGGAAGACGATGTCATTGCTCTCGACGGTAGCAGTCAGGTTCTGCTGAGTAATTTCAATAGTAGCCATGAGATAAAGCTACACCCTCAAGACCCCAATCGCTAATTGTTCGCTCTGGGATTCAAACATGTGAAAGATATGACAAATTGCGGTCATAGTAAATACTTTTTGCGGCTGTTTCAGCCGGTTTACGGGCGTGTCGCGAATACTCTGGCGAATGTCCCTGTAGCCGAATGATGGAGGCGCCCGACCCGGCGGGCGAAGCCCCGTGGTCGTCCCCTACAGCATCCTGAGGAAAGCACCCAATGCGGGCACCCAGAAAATACGGGCGCAACCATGAAAGA
This sequence comes from Rothia sp. HMSC068E02, assembly GCF_001813565.1. Classification (NCBI taxonomy): domain Bacteria; kingdom Bacillati; phylum Actinomycetota; class Actinomycetes; order Micrococcales; family Micrococcaceae; genus Rothia; species Rothia sp. HMSC068E02. The sequence continues at coordinate 114,513 of NZ_KV812882.1, read as the reverse complement.
CCGTTGCTGTGGAAGACCACTGTGGTGGAAGATTACCGCGGTGGAAAGCAGCTGGGTTGGAAAGCGGCTGCGGAATCCGCTATAAAACTGGTTTTAGATACACAAAAGCCCGGTTACTTTCGTAACCGGGCTATTTGTGGCAGGTGAGGGATTCGAACCCCCGTAGGCAGTGCCAGCTGATTTACAGTCAGCCCCCTTTGGCCGCTCGGGTAACCTGCCGCCTAGCTAGGTGCTAGTTGCTCGCTCAAGCGAACAGAGACTACTCTACAGCAGTTTTAGGGACTTGTACACTTCACATAGGGTTTTGTGACGAAGGTTATATGTCTGGTTGTATTTATCGTCTTTTCGTCACACAAGAGCGTCAGCGCACGCTCACCGCGCGCCCATATCTATCGCAGCGCCCACGCTCTCACCTTATGAATAAAGCCGCGAATAAAGCCACCGCCTACAGCAGTTTTAGAAGGAGCGGGAAGGAGTATCGCCATCCTGCTCAAGCAGAAGCACAATCTCCAGGTGCTCCAGATAGCGGCGCGCCTGCTCCACGGTGCACATGTCACCGGCAATCTCACGCTCCAGGTCACGGCGAACGCCACGGAAACGTGCCACCAGCGAAGGTTCCGTCAGGGTGATACCGATACCGTCAAAGAGAGAAGGCTCAGCATCTTCCTCGTGCAGGTCAAGGTGAATATCGTGGTGGTCAGACTCGCTGAGGCGCTCAGCCTCAGGAATATCTTCGGGCTCAGCGCCCAGAGAGGTATGCAAGTCAATGAAGAGCAGGGTTTGCAGGTCGTGAGCTTCCTCGCTCGTGTGTGCGTCCGTTGCAGACAGGTTATGAATGGTCATATCTCTATTGTCCTCTTTTTAGGTTGGTAACGCCTGTAAAACAGGCCCGTATTTCTGTTAGTTAGCTGTGAACAAGAGCCCCAACCCGGTAGGCTAGTACTAACCGGTGCCAGTAGCACCTCATTCACGAAAGGAAAACCCATGGCTAGCGAATCCTCATTCGACATTGTGTCCAAGGTGGACAAGCAGGAAGTTTCTAACGCACTGCACCAGGCGCAGAAGGAAATCTCCCAGCGTTACGACTTCCGTGGCGTTGGCGCAGAAATCGACTACTCCGGCGACAAGATCCTCATCAAGGCAAACGCCGAAGAGCGCGCACTGGCAGTGCTGGACGTTTTCCAGTCCAAGCTGGTCAAGCGCGGCATCTCCCTGAAGTCCCTGGACTCCGGCAAGCCCTACGCATCCGGCAAGGAAATCCGCATCGAATGCTCCATCAAGGAAGGCATCGCGCAGGATCAGGCAAAGAAGATCTCCAAGATGATCCGCGAAGAGGGCCCCAAGGGCGTAAAGGCGAACATCCAGGGCGACGAGCTGCGCGTCTCCTCCAAGTCCCGCGATGACCTGCAGGAAGTCATTGCAATGCTCAAGTCCGCTGATCTTGAGATTGACCTGCAGTTCGTCAACTACCGCTAAGCTCAGGCGAGGCTCTCACCCTCTATCCCCGCCCAGCGATGGGTGAGGATAGAGGACTAGAAGCCGAAACGTAAAAATCCTCGGGGTGGCTACTTCCACAGTAGCCACCCCGAGGATTTTTTGTCTGCCAACCCGTCATCGCGGGTCACAATCGTCACCCCGGGTCATATTCACGCCCAGAGATGAGGGCGACAAAAAGACTTAGTACTGACCCATCTCACGAGCCTGCTGCTGCAGACGCGCAATACGCTGATCCATCGGCGGGTGAGTAGAGAGCATGCTCTTCAGCGAACCGAAGGGATTCGCAATCATCATGGCGCTCGCCGCCTCAGTGCTACGGTTGTTCGGGTCCATCGGGTACATGGACACGCCGCTCTCCAGCTTGTGCAGTGCCGAAGCCAGAGCCAGCGGGTCGCCGGTCAGACGTGCGCCGTCCTCGTCGGCATCAAATTCACGGGTGCGGCTAATAGCCATCTGGATGACCTGAGTAGCAATGGGAGCCAGCATAGCAACCACGAACATGGCGAGGGGGTTGGAACGTTCACCATCGCGGTTGGATCCACCGAACATCGCGCCAAACGAAAGAATCTGCGCAATCGTACCGATGATGGAGGCGATACCCGCCGCCACCGAAGAGGTGAGGATATCGCGGTTGTACACGTGCATCAGCTCGTGGCCGAGCACGCCGCGCATCTCGCGCTCATCCAGCAACTGCAAAATACCCTCAGTGCAACACACCGCCGCATTCTGCGGGTTACGGCCGGTCGCAAACGCGTTCGGGGTCATAGTCGGTGCCACGTAGAGGGCGGGCATGGGCTGACCCGCGCGGGAGGACAGCTCCTCCACTATGTCGTAAAGTACCGGAACCTCTTCACGGCTGACCGGGTAAGCATTCATGGAACGTAGGGCGAGCTTATCGGAGTTCCAGTAGGTGTACACGACCGAACCCAAGCTAAACAGGCCCATAACCCAGATGAAAATGGAGGTGCGGAAAGTCGCCGAAAGCAGGCCACCGATGAGCAACATCATGCCCACCATGGAGCCCATCAACAGGGCAGTTTTCAGTCCGTTGTTATGGCTGTGCATGGGTATCCTCCTGAACAATTAGGTCAGTGCGTACAGCGTGTACTTGACTCTATAGAATACGTGCAAGCACCCGCGGGCGCACCTTATGGCACGCGGATTCACCCAGAGCGTCACCCATGCGCCGAAAGCTCAAAAGGGATTAGGGAATAGCGCCCGGAATATTCACCAGGGGCACCTGCTCCAGCACCTGCGCCGTAGCAGTGGGGAAAATACCCAGCAGCAGAATCGTGCCGTACGCGCCCAGAAAAAGGATGAAGAGCAGACCGAGCATCAGCTGACCCTCCAGATCAAAACCAGTGGTAGTACTGCGGTACTGGCCGTAAATCACCGGGGTCACGATGGGCACACCGAAGAGCAGAATCATCAGCAGAATGTAGATGGGGTTTGTGAAGTCGTACACCATGACCCTATCCTCCTTGATGGTGATCGCCGGTACGGGTTACTCTAGGTTCTTTGATTGTACGGCATCTCTTCACACCCGAGGCCGGGGCGAGGAGGGGCGCCACAGAGTGGATGAAAGGGACGCTCCACCGGCTTATTATGAATTTTTCATAAAATAATGATGAATTTCTCATAATAACGTGTAGACTTAAACCTATGACCGACGCAAAGACAACCTCCGACACGAAGAAGGCTCAAAGCCCAGACCATCACAACACCGGTTGCGCCCACACCACCGGCCTACCCCTGCTCTCCGCAATGAGCCCCGAACAGCTCGAAGAAGCATGGACCACCGGACTGCGCGCCAGGGGCCGCCGCGTCACCAAGCAGCGCCTCGCCGTACTCCACGCAGTGCAGGAACACCCGCACTCCACCGCCGACACCATCGTGCAGGCAGTCCGCGAGCGCATCCCCGCCATTACGGTTCAGTCGGTCTACGTGATTCTTGCCGACCTGACCGACATCGACCTGCTGCGTAAGTTTGAGCCGCCGGGAACCCCCGCCCTCTACGAAACCCGCACGGGCGACAACCACCACCACGCCTTCTGCGTACGCTGCGGCAAGGTCGAAGACGTGGACTGCGCGGTCGGCTCCGCACCCTGCCTGACCCCCAGCGATTTTCACGGCATGGCACTCTTCAGCGCAGACGTGCTCTACCAGGGCGTATGTGTAGACTGCCAGACCGAGCAGGAGGCGGCACTCGCCCGCACCCAGCAGGAAGCGGCAACGCGCATCCTGGCGGCATAACCCTATAGCCCCGGGAGTCTCGGGCAGGCTCGGTCATGAGCGTTTTAAACCGTTGAGGCGGCGACACAACTCGTGTCGCCGCCTCAACGGTTAAGATATTCGATGCAAGGGCTTAGGCACCCATGCGGGGCTGAGAGCCCACAATCTCCAGCAGCTCGCGGATCTGCGCCGCGGTCAACACCGTGGAGGGGTTAATCGCGTTCACCTTCACGCTCGGGGCGCCAATCTCCAGGGCGTAACGCAGAATATCCAGGGCGTTCGCCGAACGCACCTCAATATGCGGATCCAGTGCCGCAATCTCAATGGGCGAAGTGAACACCAGCAGGCTCTGCGGGTTACCGTTCTCATCCGGGTCAAAGACGAAAGAGGTACCGGACGGGTCAGCCGGGTCAACACCCACCAGCAGCACGGACGCCGGGGACACCAGCGAGCCGAGTAGCATCTGCATGTTGTCCTGGGTCAGCGCCATCTTCGCGCCGTCGTTACGGGGCGAAGTGACAATCCACTGCACCTGAGCGCGCTCAATGTAGCACTCGTGGTCGGTGCCGGGGTCAACCACAATCAGGTCCAGCGCCTCGTTGCCGAGGAAATCGATAAAGACCTTCATCGCCGGTTCACGCAGAATCAACTCGTCGCCCTCGGACTCCTGACGCACGTAGCTCTTACCAATGTGCTCGGAGGAGGAGAACACGCACAACGCCTGCATACCGGTCTCGGGCATGCGAATAACCTGGTGGGTCAGCACCGACTCGGGGCCCATCGGGTCGGTCTCAGACGGAATCAGCAGGGAACCGGTCGCATCGAGCAGAACGTCACCACCGAGCATCGTGCGGACCACGTTAATGAGGGTTCGCTCCTGCACGTCGTTGCGGAAGGTCTCCAGAGCAGCAACCAAGTAGGGGTTCGGAATCTCATGCTCGCTCGAAGACAGTGCCGCGGCGGCGGAGTGGCGGGCACGACCCTCCATACGCTCACGAGCCCACTGCGGGATACGCGACGCATCGCGAGGGAACTCAGCCAGGTGCTCACGCACGTCGGTTGCGGTCAGGGTGCCCTCATTCTTCCAGCTAGCGGGCTCGTCGTCACGGTTGTAGGAGGCACCCACGCTGAACTGCGGGTTGGGCCAGCCGGTAGCCGCAACCACGATGGAGGCGGTAAACCAGGTGCCGCGGTTACCGTCGTAGGCGGCGCGCTGTAGCTTACGGACCTCAGCAATAATGGGCGAGCCGTCCTTGAGCGGGCCGATGGTGCCAATGAACTCTTCGCCGTCGCGGAATTCACGCACACGCACGAAAATCTGACCTGCCAGAGGCTTGACGTCCAGCACCATTTCGCTCCAGCCGGAGTCAACACTAACGACATCCAGCAGCCAGCTTCCAATGTTGTTCAGCGCATCCTGGATGCGCGCGGCGCGGCTACTCGTCTCGGCAAGGCGGGGTTCAGTCATAGTTCATACATCCTTGAGTGTGAATACGGCGCGGCTGGAGGCATCCGTGTTCGGTCGTAGTGTCGGCTTACAGGGTGCCGGAAGAAGCCGTCCCTTCGATTCTAACGAACACAGGCACTCAACGCAGATAGTTTACGCCGAAAGATATATGCTCTACCTCTCCCTCAGAGCTCTTGGATACGGCTCAAACAGGCGCCTTAGAGCCCAATACGCCTAAAGCACACACTAAAACCGGGGATACACGGCATAGTGAACGCTAAAAGGTTGATAATCTTGAAGCATGACGAATTCTCTGCAGGACCTTATCGACGCATCGATCTTTATCTCCACCGAGTACCAGGCTCGACTCGCCGAGCTCGTGGGTACCTCCGAGTGGAACGTGGATTTCACCTCCCAGTCTCTGGACTTTGAGACCACTCCCCCGCTCTCGCTCAAGCCGCATCTGCTGGGCACCGAATCCGAGAACCGCGGTACTTGGATTTGGTCTTGGCAGCAGCTGGGCTACTTCCCCGACTCCGTTGTTTCTGCCGCTATTCAGGCGCGTGAAACCGGTGAGCGTGACGGTCTGGTTGAGCTGACCACCGACGAGCTGCCCCTCTCCGAGTCTCTGGCACGCCGCCTGACCCTGGCAACCAAGACCATCAGCGGCCTGTACGCACACTACCCGCTGCCCGCGGGCGCTGGCGTGCGCGCATGGACCCTGCTGGAGGGTGCCGAGCTGACCCTCGAGGCCCCGACCTACAAGGGTATTGGCCGCGTCATTGCTAAGACCCTGCAGAGCGAAGAGGTACACAACCAGGTTCTGGCGGTGGACTCCTACGCTCAGCAGCGCGGCTTCCACATTGCCTGGGACACCGAGGCAACCGCCGTGCTGACCGCAACCGACGGTGCCCTGCGCCTGTGGTTCGACGAGGGCCGCATCAGCGGCATCGAGCAGGCTGAGCCTCAGGTTGGCCCCGAGATTCTGGAGCAGTGCGCAGCCGCGGCCGCACAGCGTCGCGAATCCCTCGCCGCACTGCGTGCCGAGATTGAGCGAGTGGCAGCCGCAGAGGCAGCCGCTCAGAACGCACAGCGCGAGCAGGAGGCAGCAGAACGCGCCGCCGCACGTGCAGAGGCTGAGGCTGAGCGCGCCGTCGAGATCGCCGAGCACGCACCGGTCGCAGAGACCGAGGTACCCGGCGTCGAGAGCACCGAGGATCTCTACCCCGCCGACGAGGCTCCCTTCGATCAGGAGCCGGCAGAGTACGCAGAGCCCGGCCTGGTCACCGTGGAGACCCTGCCCGGCGAGTACGAGGCAGAAGAGACCGAGCAGGCTCGCGTCTACACCGACGAGTCCATCGGTGCCGAGCAGCCCGAGCACGAGACCGTTGAGGCTTCCGTCGAGTACGTTGAGGAGCCGGTCGCGGCTGAGCCTGTTGCTGAGCAGCCCATCGAGGTTGAGCAGGAGGCAGCAGAGTACGAGGAGCAGCACGTGGAGCCCATCCGCAACGCTGGTGCAGCTCCCGACCTGCAGGCAGAGCACGAAGAGGCAGCCCGCCGCGAGCAGGAAGAAACTGCACGCCGCGAGGCAGAGCAGCCCAAGAAGAAGGGCTTCTTCTCCCGCTTCTTCGGCCTCTAAACCGAATACGCAGCATTCCTCAGGCGCGGTATCCTCGTGGTACCGCGCCTGAGGCGTCCCTAGCGTATGCTGCACCCCGTATCGGGTACAGTAGTGTGCGCGCATCGAAACCTGTGTGGGTACCCAGCTGGCGCATCCCGATGAATAGCTTAGAAGAACGTAACCGAAGAATCAGGTCAGACGAAACCATGTCAGAAACGCAGAAGCACACCACCCGCAACGGGTTTATCACCATCATCGGCACCTACATCATTTGGGGTCTGCTCCCCCTGTATTTTGTGCTGATGGCGCCAGCAGGACCGATTGAGATTGTGGTGGCGCGAGTGGTCTTCTCCCTCATTTTCTGCGCCCTGCTACTACCGATTGTGCGGGCAACCGCGGACTTCCGCCGCGCCCTCAAGGACCGCCGCATCATGCTGGTACTGACGGCGGCATCGTTCCTCATCTGCGCGAACTGGCTTATCTACGTGATGGCAACAACCAGCGGTCACACGATTGATGCGTCCCTGGGATATTTCATTAACCCGCTGGTCTCCGTGGTGCTGGGCGTGATTTTCCTGCAGGAGCGCCTGCGCGCCGCGCAGTGGGTATCCGTCGCAATTTCATGTATCGCGGTGCTGATGATGAGCCTCATCTACGGTCAGGTGCCCTGGACGGGTCTGGGCCTGGCATTCTCCTTCGGCATCTACGGCCTGCTCAAGGCACGCGTAGCCCACGACGTGAGCCCCATCGTCTCTCTATCCCTGGAAACCTTTATCCTGGCACCTCTGGGCATAGCAGCGTTGCTTGTGCTGAACGCGCAGGGGCAGATGACTCTCTTCAGTGAGGGTCCCGGACATTTCTGGCTCCTCGCCTCCACCGGCATGGTCACCGTTGTGCCCCTCATGCTCTTTGCAGCGGCTACCAAGGCGCTACCGCTGTCAGTCATTGGCATGGTGCAGTACCTGGGCCCGACCATCCAGTTCATTCTGGCTATCACCGTTCTGCACGAGCAGATGAGCCCCGACAAGGTGCTGGGTCTGAGCCTCATCTGGATTGCACTCATCATTTTCACCGTGGATGCGTTGCGCGCCTCCCGCTCCTACCGCGCCTCCGCGCTGTCCGACCCGGAAACCGGTATGATCCCGCTGGTACAAGCTGAAGACGTGCAGAGCATCAACGTTCAGAGTGAAGATCTTCAGATTGCCCTAGAGGAAGAATCTCAGCCTAAGAGCAAGTAGCTCTCCCCCAACCCGCATACAACAAAGTGATGCCCCGCAGACGTTAGCCTGCGGGGCATCACTTTATGTCGCGTTCACACGCTAAAGCTCAGACCCCTGAGCTTCAGCAGCAGCATCGAGAGCATCCAGATCCGGATGACGGTGCAGGTTCAGCAGAGCCAAACCCAGGCCACCCCAAATGATCAGGATTGCCACAATGAGCATCACAATTGCGGAGATAGACATGAGGGCTCCTAACGGGTAATAGTCGAATCAACGTGACCGTGCTCCACCTGACCGGAAATCACCGGAGGTGCCGGCGGCTCTTCAGCCGCACGAGACTTCTTCGACCAGGGCAGAAGAGAAATAACAATTGCGCCAACCAGAAGCAGTGCGCTCATACCCCAACCGAAAATCGCCAGCAGATCCGCGGGGTAACCCTCATACGGGGTCGCAATCAGTTTGATAACGCTCTGAATCAGAGAGTAACCCAGAACCAGCGGAGTCACGACAGCCAGCAGACCCATCCAGATCTTGCCGACCTTGATGGAGGAGTAGCGGTTCAGGTGCTCAGCCAGAGCGGGCAGAGCACGCACCACGTATGCAACCACGATAATGGCGCACAGGCCGGCAGCCAGAATACCGAAGAGGTTCACGAAGTTATCGAGAATATCCAGTACGTACAGGCCGGTGGTGGTCGGCATCAGCAGTAGCGAAATCAGAGCCATCGGAACAATCACCAGAATGGTAGACGCCAGACGGGACGTCGCGAACTTATCCTGAATACCAGCGATAATCACCTCAAGAATCGAGATCAGGGAGGTGAAACCAGCAAAGAGCAGGGAGCCGAAGAAGAGGATACCAATCAGCACGCCGCCGGGCGCCTGAGAAATAATGGTCGGGAACGCGATGAACGCCAGACCAATACCGCTGGTCGCAACCTCGCTCACCTGGGTGCCAGCAGCCTGAGCCATGAAGCCCAGAGCCGCGAACACACCAATACCAGCAAGAAGCTCGAAACCGGAGTTCGCGAAACCAACCACAGCACCGGAACCGGTCAGGTCAGTCTTAGGCTTCAGATAGGAAGAATAGGTGACCATAATGCCGAAGCCAATGGACAGCGAGAAGAAAATCTGACCGTAAGCAGCAACCCACACATCGGGGTTAGCCAGGGAGTCCCAGCTGGGGGTGAACAAAGCGTTCAAGCCGTCCACAGCACCAGGCAGGGTCAGCGAGTAAATCACCAAACCAACGAACATGACCAGCAGCAGCGGGATGAAGATAATGTTGGCTGCGCCCACGCCCTTCTGAACACCCAGAGCCATCACAGCAAGCAGAACGCCCCACACCAGAACCATGGGAATCAGGATGTTCATGTTGAAGTCCAAGGAGACGCCGGGATCCTTTGCGACCTTCAAGAACTCGCCCTGGAAGAACGCCTTCGGGTTATCGCCCCACTCATTGGTGAAGGAGAAAACCATGTAACGCAGAGCCCACGCCACAATAGCGGCGTAGTAGATAGCGATGACAAAGTTGATACCCATGTGCCACCAGCCAATGAACTCGGTCTTACGGTTCAGACGGCGGAAAGCCAGCGGGGACGACGCACGCGCGCGGTGACCGATCGCGTAGTCAAAGAACAGGAAGGTCAGACCGGCGGTCAGCAGGGCGACAATATAGGGAATCATGAAGGCGCCGCCGCCGTTATCAAATGCGATGTAGGGGAAACGCCAAATATTGCCCAGACCAACAGCAGAACCGATGGCGGCAAAGATAAAGACGCGACGGCTAGAGAAGCCTTCGCGCTTCGTGGGCGCCTTAGGGGTAGATGCTCCCATAGTTGTAAACCTCGAATGTGTGGGGACGCGGATGGTTGGTGCGAGAATAACCCGTCGGAGTGGTGGGCTCAGCTCGCGTCCAGAAATAGTAAACGGCTCTCCAACACGGGTTGGGCGTGGGAGCCGTCAAACGTCTGAAGGGTGGATGTGCGCCTCAGGCATGCCTATAAGGATTACCTTAAAGGCATATAGCGGTCAAGGAGACCCCAGCATACGGAACTATGCAGGACAGGGCGCCCGCTCATGCCTACCCTGAAAACCGGTACTGACTAGCCATAATGCAGAAAACCCCCGCTGAATCCAGTCAGATTCAGCGGGGGTTTTGAAGTATGAGACGCATCAGCGCTTACGCCAGAGCACACGTTACGTGGTGAGGCATTTTAGCCCTCGCGGTGAACCACAGCGTGAGCGAAGGACTCCAGCGCAGCCTTCGCGGTAGACTCGGGCAACGGAGCAATCGCGGCAATCGCGCGGTCCGCCCAGTCGTAAGCAATCTGCCATGCTTCCTGGGTGACCGGGTGGGCGGCGAGCGCCTCCACAGCGGTCTCCAGAGCCTCGTCGGAGCTGAGGTCGGCATCCAGCAGTGCACGAACCTTGATAGCAGATTCGTCGCCGGCAGCTACCGCACGGTCCAGCAGGATGGTCGGCAGGGTCGGCACGCCCTCGCGCAGGTCGGTGCCGCGGGTCTTACCGCTGGTCTTACCGTCGCTCACAATGTCAATCACGTCGTCAGCCAGCTGGAACGCCACGCCCACCAGCTCACCGTACGCCTTGACCATGGAGATAACATCTTCGGAAGCGCCCGAAAGCAGGGAGCCGTACTCGCCAGCTGCGGCAATCAGGGAACCGGTCTTACCCTCAATGACCGCGATGTAGTGGTCCAGCAGATCCTGACCCTCACGGGGGCCGGTGGTCTCAAAGAGCTGACCGAGCACCAGACGCTCAAAGGTCTGGGACTGAATCTTCATGGGGCGGGTGCCCAGCTCGGACACCAGCAGGGATGCGCGGGAGAAGATCAGGTCGCCGGTGAGAATCGCGACGGAGTTGCCCCAAATCATCTGGGCGCTGTCCACGCCGCGGCGCTTGGGGGCGTCGTCCATCACGTCGTCGTGGTAGAGGGTTGCCAGGTGGGTCAGTTCAACGACCACGGCGGCTTCGATGACCTCGTCGTTGATTTCGCCGTCTACGGCTGCGCAGAGCAACGCCAGCAGGGGGCGCACGCGCTTGCCGCCCGCGGAGAGCAGGTGGCGGGATGCAACATCCGCCAGGTGATCGGTCTGTGCGATGGCTTCTGCCAGGCGCTCCTCAATACGCGCGAGGGAGGAAAGAATCTGCGGACCCAGCTTGGGGTCTGCGGCGATGAGTTCGAAGCCTGCAGGAAGCTTCAGGTCGAGGTCTCCCAGCAGGTCGGTTGCGGCAATGGGCTGCTCTGCGTTGCTCACGGTGTCTTCTATCTTCTTGGTGTTGGTGTCTTCGGTGGTGTGTGAACGCGGTGTCTATGCGTTGTGTGCTTCAGGCTTGAAACCGCGGTGAATGGCGACGATGCCGCCGGTGAGGTTGCGGTACTGCACGGAGGTGAAGCCCGCCTCCTTGAACTTCTGCGCCAGTTCCTGCTGGTTGGGCCAGGCGATGATGGACTCGGCGAGGTATTCGTAGGATTCGGGGTTGGAGGAGATTGCGCGGGCAATCGGCGGAATCGCCTTCATGATGTAGTTCTTGTAGACCGCGCCGAAGGGGGCGAAGGTCGGGGTGGAGAACTCGAGGATGACGATGCGTCCGCCGGGCTTGAGCACGCGGTAGATTTCGCTCAGCGCTTTGGGGTAGTTTGCGACGTTGCGCAGGCCGTAGGACATGGTCACTGCGTCGAAGGTTTCGTCATCGAAGGGTAGGGCGGTGACGTCTGCCTGCACGAAGGTCATGTCGGGGCGGCGGCGGCGACCCACATCCAGCATGCCTTCGGAGAGGTCTGCTGCGATGACGTCCACGCCGGCGTCGGCGAAGGGTTCGGAGGAGACTCCGGTGCCTGCGGCTACGTCCAGCACTTTCTGGCCGGGGTGCGCGTCTACGGCTGCGACTGCCTGCTTGCGCCAGTAGATGTGCTGGCCGAGGGAAAGGATGCCGTTCATGAGGTCGTAGCGTTCGGCTACGGTATCGAACATGGCGGCGATATCGCTGGTTTTCTTGTCTAGGGTTGCGCGGGTTGCGCGGGTGTTCTTCTCTGCGTTCACGCTCTCAATTGTGGCATGGAGGTTAGGGGATTCGATAGTTGGGTGAACCGTAGTTGCATCATGTGGCGTGCTAAGGGGCGTGCCGTGAAGGTTTTTGAGTCGTTCAGACGGGGTTTTATTCACTCTTTAAGGGTTGATTTATGCATATTCAGCAAAAATTTATGAATATTTATGTATATGCTTGCATTTTTTAACATTGGGGCGCACAATAGACCATAGATTTCATAGAACGCGCCACTCCACGAGTGAACGCACACCCCACACAGGAGCATCCCAATGAACACCGCAATCCTCAAGAAGGCATCCCTCAAGCCCCTCGCACTGCTGGCGGTGCTGCCCCTGGCACTGACCGGCTGTGTCTCCACCGCCAACGAGAACACCGACCCTAACGGCGAGGTCAGCCTCGTCAAGTCCGGCACCCTCAGCGTCTGCACCAACACCCCCTACAAGCCCTTCGAATACGAAGAAAACGGCACCATTGTCGGCCTGGATGCAGACATCGCCAACGCTATCGCCTCCGACCTGGGTGTGAAGGCTCAGCTGACCTCCATCAGCTTCGAGGGCCTGGACTCCGGTACCGGCCTTGCTACCGGTCAGTGCGATATCGCCCTGGCGGGCATCGGCGTGACCGATGAACGTAAGAGCAAGATGGAATTCACCACCGTCTACTTCGACGACAACCTGGCAATCCTGGTTCCCAAGGGTTCCTCCATCACCTCCGCCGCAGATCTGAAGGGCGTGAGCGTTGGTGCACAGCAGGCAACCAGCGGTGAAACCTACGCCAAGGAAAACGGTGCAGAGGTCATCCAGTACGAAGACACCTCCCTCATGTTCTCCGCTCTGAAGACCGGTCAGGTCAAGGCAGTCGCAGCGAACCTCTCCGTGGTTTCCGAGGCGCTGACCAACGACCCAAACTCCTTCAAGATTGCCTACCAGGATTCCGAAAACACCGAGCAGATTGCCGCAGCAGTTTCCTCCAACAACAAGGCACTGTTGGCCAAGGCAAACTCCACCATTACCAAGCTCAAGGAAAACGGCGAGCTCGACAAGATGAAGGCCAAGTGGGTTGGTGCCACTTCCTCCACCTCCGCGAGCGCCTCTTCCTCCGCTTCCTAAGCATCTAGCCGGTTAGCCTCTCTCCCCCCCCCCCCCCCCCCCC
>NZ_KV812882.1:59091-101174 GCF_001813565.1 Rothia sp. HMSC068E02 | reverse complement strand
CCCCCCCCCCCCCCCCCCAAAAAAATTCAGGAGTACTCTTATTACTTTTGGGTTGGGGGATTCTCCGGCCTTCACCCTTGTGAGCGTGTAGAACGCTCTTGACCGAACAGCACCTGGATAAGAAAGCGCATGTCCTCTAAACTCTCACCCCGTCAGAAGCAGAAGCTCTTCCGCTACGCACAGTACGCCCTTCTGGCAGTTATCGCCCTGGCAGCCATTCTTTTGGCTGACTGGAAGACCCTCAGCCAGCAGGTATTCAACCTGGACGTTGCGGCTCAGCAGTTCCCCGACGTCATCACCGTGGCGTTGAAGAACACCCTGCTGTACACCACCTTGGGCTTCATCGTGGGCCTCTCCGGCGGTCTGCTGCTGGCACTGATGCGTATTTCCTCTATCGCCCCCTACCGTTGGATTGCGACCCTGTACGTGGAGCTTTTCCGCGGTATCCCGGCGCTGCTGGTTTTCTTCGCGTTCGGTTACGGTATTCCCCTGGCGTTCAAGATTCGCTTCGTGGATAATCTGATTCCGGTGACCCTGTCCCTGGGTATGGTTTCGGCAGCTTACATTAGTGAGGTTCTGCGTGCGGGCCTGCAGGCGATTCCGAAGGGCCAGATGGAGGCGGCACGCTCCCTGGGTATGTCCCACACTCGCGCGATGATTTCGATCATTATTCCCCAGGCGTTCCGCGTGGTTCTGCCCCCGCTGACCAACGAGGTTATCTTGCTGACCAAGGACTCCTCCCTCGTGTACCTGCTGGGCGTGACGGTTTCTCAGTACGAGCTGGCGAAGTTCGGTCGTGAGGGCCTGACCGCCGCTAACGCGGGCCTGACTCCCCTGGTGGTTGCGGGTCTGTGCTACCTGATTATCACTGTTCCGCTGGGCCAGCTCTCCGCATACTTTGAGCGCCGCACCCAGCTTGCGGGCCGCAAGTAAGCGCAACGACAGATACGGATTACGGAAGATACTATGACTGCTTCAACTTCATCCATGGCCGCCTCCTCGGTGCGCATTTCTAACCTGCACAAGTCCTACGGCAAGGTTCAGGTTCTCAAGGGCATTGACATGCAGGTCAAGCCGGGCGAGGTCGTGTGCCTTATCGGCCCTTCGGGTTCCGGTAAGTCCACCCTGCTGCGTTGCGTGAACCTGCTGGAGGAGCCGAACGACGGCACCATCATGGTGGGCGATACCGAGGTCACCGACCCGGACGTAGACATTAACCGCGTGCGTACCCACATGGGTATGGTGTTCCAGCAGTTCAATCTGTTCGGCCACCTGAACATTCTGGATAACTGCACAATCGCTCAGATTAAGGTTCTGGGCCGTTCCAAGGCGGAGGCGGAGGCGGTTGCCCTCGAGCAGCTCGCCAAGGTTGGTCTGGAAGGCAAGGAAGACCGCTTCCCGGCTCAGCTGTCCGGTGGTCAGCAGCAGCGTGTGGCTATTGCGCGTGCGCTGTCCATGAACCCGGACCTGATGCTCTTCGATGAGCCGACCAGTGCACTCGACCCGGAGATGGTCGGCGAGGTTCTGAGCATTATGCGCAACCTTGCTGACGAGGGCATGACCATGATCGTGGTGACTCACGAGATGGCGTTCGCCCGCGAGGTCGCCGATAAGGTCGTCTTCATGGCCGATGGCGTGGTCGTGGAGGAGGGTCCCGCCGATCAGGTGATTGGCAACCCCCAGCACGAACGTACTCAGGCTTTCTTGGCGCGCGTGCTCGATCCGACCCACGCCGTAGTAGACTAGTACTAGCTCTTGAAAAACGTAGCGGGCGGTGCTGTACGAAACATTCTGTTTCGCGCAGCACCGCCCGCTTTTTAATGTTCTAGTTCGCGGCTATTTCGGTTCTAGAAGATACGGCGCGCAACCTTGTCAAAGAGACGGTCGGGCAGCACGGTATGCAGGAACACGGAGGGCTTAGCGCCGAATCCCACGAGGTAGCGGGTCTTGGGGCGGCGCGCCTCCAGGGCTCGCAGAATAGCGTTAGAGATAACCTTGGGCTCTGAGAGGTTGGAGGACGGCGAGTAGAGCTTACGCATATTTGCCGCAACCCGCTGCGCCTGAGCCGCGTAGACACCGTTTCGGGAGGATTCCTCCAGGTGGTCTGCCGCGATGAGTCCCCAGGGGGTCTTAATGCCGCCGGGCTCGATAATGACCACGTCAATACCGAACTCTTCAACTTCCATGCGCAGTGCATCGCTGAACGCCTCGAGGGCGTACTTGGTGGCGTGGTACCAGGCTCCCAGGGGCATGGTAATGCGCCCCGCCATCGAGGAGATGTTCAGGATGCGCCCGCGACCCTGTGCGCGCATATGCGGCAGCACCAGCTGGGTGAGGCGCGCGAGGCCAAAGAGGTTCACCTCGAACTGGTGGCGTGCCTCGTCGATGGGGACGTCTTCAATGGCGCCGTAGGATCCGTAGCCGGCGTTGTTGATGAGCACGTCAATGCGACCTTCTGCATCAATAATCTGCTGTACGGCGGCTTCCATGGACGCCTCATCGGTAACGTCCAGACTGAGCGCTTTCACGCCCTCGGAGGCGAGCTCTTCAATCTTCTCAACGCGGCGGGCAGCACCGTAGACGGTGTAGCCGTAGCGCACCAGTAGCGGCGCCACGTCGTAGCCGATACCGGAGCTGGCGCCGGTGAGAAGAACAACGGGGCGTTGCAGTGACTTGGGCATTGCGTATCCTTTCGGGTTGCTCCCCTTTCGGGTTGTTCCCTGCAGTGGTAGCGGGCATATTAGCGGGCGGGTACTTTCAGGGTACGCTCACGCGGGGTGAACCGGCGTGCAGAAAGCTCAGGGCGTAGCGTGAGGGTATTCTCACCGGCATATGTGAGGGCAGGAAGACAGAGAAAAAGCTCGCCGCGGCATCCTGTGCAGATGCGGCGGCGAGCTAAGGTTTTGGGGTCAGGGGTTTAGAGGCCGGGGTTTAGAGGCCGGGGATTAGACCTCTTCGACGTCGATGTTAACCTTGGGTTCGGGGTGCGATTCGCCGGTCAGCATGGTCACTAGCAGGGTGGAGTCCTTCACGGCGCGCAGGGAGTGCAGCAGCTTGGCGGTCACGTGAATCGGCTTGCCGGGTACCAGGGTAATATCGCGGTCCTTCACGTGGAAGATAACTTCACCCTTGAGCACCTGCACGAAGACGGGGTGGACGCTGTGGTGCTCGTGCCAGGACTGGCCTGCAGCCAGTTCCATGAGGGTCAGGTTGCCGCCGTCGGCATCAACGATCTTGCGGGCCTGGGGCTTATCTTCAAAGGGGGTCAGCGCTTCGGTGAGCTGGGGGAATACGAGGACGCGGCCTTCATGGGCACCTGCCATGGTACGCACCTTTCTCTTCAGGGGTGAGTGAAAGGGGGCACACACCCCCTCTCTAATATTGGTATTAAAAATACTAAATTTCTTATATTGTATTCCCCTCCCCGCACCCGGACAATATCTCAGCTCACATCAAGCTGAAACATCCCGCGCAGAGAGGGGAACAATACTTACTGGTAGCTCCACACCTTCGAATAGGCGGAGCGATTACTATTACGCGGACGCAACAGGTTCACCATCAACGCCGTCGTACCAAAGCTCACCGCAATAATCATGCAGGTCGCCGCGGTAAACGCACCACCGGGAATCGGCGCAAAAATCGCAATCAGATACAGGATGACCGCGCAGAACGACAGGAACAGCGTCGCAATCGTCATCAACGGCACCAGCACCAAACCACCGCGCGCCGGCACCGCAAAATCTGCCGGACGCACATAACGCAACACGCCCATACCCACGACCGTCCAGATGGCGGTGACCAGAATAGCGGTCACCACATCCGCCGGGCGATGCCAACCGTTAATAATCGTGGAGGCACCCGTCAGGCAGGTCGCCAACGCCGCGCAGAGAGCCACCGTGGGCCGCAAGAAACGAGGCGCCGCTAGGAAGAGCGCCGCGCCAGCCGCCGCCGCGAAGGTCGTGTGGCCGCTGGGCGCCGAGTTGCTCAGCGCCTCCTGAACACCCAGGTCGGGCTTCACAATCAGGTAGTGCTTGAGCAGATATGTACTCGTCACCGCCGCAGCCCCAACTAGCACGCCAATCAGCGAGGGCAGGAACCGGTGCTTCCAAATCAGCACCGCAATCAGACCCAGCACCGCAATCACACCAACAATCGTGGGCAAAGAATCCAGCGCAGTCAGGGTCGGACCGCGGTAACTCTTGAACTGATGCGCATACTCGGTGTACGCCTGCTCATCAACCTGCTGGCCGGTCGCCGTGTAAATGAAGAACACAAACGCACCGTAGAGAGACAGACCCAAGAACAGCAACGCCATCACGTGACGCATCAAAATACCGGTACTCGGAAGATGGTGCCCCTGCTCTTCGCCGGGACGATTCACAGGGCGGCCCGAAGCATCCACGGGAACCTGACCGGTCTGCACATACGCACCGTTCGGGTAGGCGGCGGCAGGATACGCCTCGGGAGGATAAGCCACCGGCTGCGGAGGTGCCTGCGGAGGCATCGCACGCGTGGGAAGAGGCTGCTGCGCGCCCATCTGAGGCGCACCCATTGGGGAGGCACCCATCTGATTGTTCAGCGGGAAACCGCTCACCGGAGGCTTCGGCGGATCGAGGCGGCGCGTAGCCTGCATCAGCTCATCCGCGCTGTAGTTCCCCTGAGAGGCGCGTTCCTGCGGCGAGGGAATCGTCTCAGGAATCTTAATGGGGGCACGGTAAACGCGCGGCAAAGGACGGGTCGCACCAATAACCTCTGAGGTGTCGGGGTGCGAAGAAATAACTTCGGTATTCGCCGATTCAGCGTTCGCGGAACCGGTATTCATGGAACCTGCAGGCGCAGTTTTGTTAGCCGGCGAGGAACCGTAATCCGTCAAAACTTTCGTGCGGTCATCACTGTGCGCAGTAGCAGGGGTAGCCGTCTCGTGGGAGGCGAGCACCTGGGTAGCGTCCTGATAATCAGAAAGCACCGCAGTCGGGTCCTGATAATCGGAGAGAACCGCAGTCTCATCAGAGGAAAACACCGTAGTGGGCGCGTTATCGGCAGCGGCTGCACGCACGTCATCGGGGTGAAGCACACTGGTAGCGTCGAGGTTTTCGGAGCTCTCCCAACCGGAGTTTCCCGAACCTGATGTATTCGCTTGCGGTGTCTTCTTCATAACCCTTCGTACCTTCTCGCCCTCATGTCTGTTAGCCATACCCGAGCCCGCCGATGCCAGCCCCTCAAAACAGTAGCCCCCAAGCTGCCGTTTTATGCGAAGCACCGTCCGAGTTCTCGGGCGAATAACTACCTACTATCCCAGGTTAAGCTATGAAAAACTAAAGTTTTTTCGACCACAACCTGAGAGTTTCCAGAGAATGCGTGACAGGGTGCGAGCGCACCCACCCGCCCCCGGAATGTTATGGTGAGCTCATAGCGCATCACAGAAGGGCAGATACCTTGAACACCAGTATGAGCGTGCCGCCTCTCGGCTACGGTTTTCACCTCACGAACACTCCCCTGCCGCCGCTACAGGAGGTTCTGGAGAACCTGTTCACGGTCGAAATTCCGATGACGGTCACCTTCCGTGGGGTCAATAGCCGCCAGAGCGCGCTGATTTGCGGCCCGTACGGCTGGGGCGAGTTCGCGCCCTTCCTCGAGTACGGTCCGCAGGAGTCTGCGGCGTGGCTTGCCTGCGCGCTGGAGGCGGCGTGGCTGCCCACCCCGGAGCCGGTGCGTACGCGCATCCCGCTGAACGCCACTCTGCCCGCAGTACCTGCGGAGCGTGTGCCGGAGGTGCTCGCCAAGTACGCCGGTGATATTCAGGAACTCAAAATCAAGGTGGCTGAGAAGGGCCAGAGCCTCGCCGACGATATTGCCCGTGTAGCGGCGGCACGAGAAGCACTCCCGAATGCACGCCTGAAGGTGGACGCAAACATGGGCTACACTTTCGCCGGTGCCCTTGATGCGCTGCGCAAGCTCTGCGAGTACGGCATTATCTACGCCGAGCAGCCCGTGGCATCCATTGAAGATATGGCGGCGCTCCGCTTTGCCATTGCCAAGGAGGGGCTGCCCGCCCGCATTGCCGCAGACGAGTCGATCCGCAAGGCGGAAGACCCGCTGAAGGTGGCGCGCGCGAACGCCGCGGACCTCATGGTTATTAAGGCGGCACCGCTGGGCGGTGTACGCCGTGCGCTCGCGCTGGTTGAGCAGGCGCAGCTTCCGGCGGTGGTTTCTTCTGCGTTGGAGTCTTCGGTGGGCATTGGTGTCGGTGCGTCCCTGGCGGCTTCCCTTCCGACTTTGAAGTACGGGTGCGGTCTGGGCACGGTCTCCCTCATGGCTGAGGACGTCACCGATGAGCCGCTCATCGCCCGTGACGGGTTCATGGACCTGCGCGCCATCACCCCCAGCCCGCAGCGCCTGGAGCGTCTTGCCACCGATGAGCAGACCCACCAGTGGTGGGTGGAGCGCGTCACCGCCTGCTACCGCGTTCTGGAACGCACCGCTGATCTGTAACGGTTAGCGGTGTAACGGTTAGCACTGTAACGATGAGGTCGTGAAGGGTAACCATAACTGAAGGAAAATGCCCTCGGCATTAGAATGGTACGGTGACTGAAAACCGCTCAACCCCCGCCATGCTCACCGCAGTATCCGTGCTCGATTCGCTGATTCGTGCCGGTATGCGGCATGTTGTCGTGTCTCCGGGATCCCGTAGCGCACCTCTTGCGTACGCTATTGCCGCCGCCGCTGAAGCCGGCGCCCTCATTGCGCACGTGCGCGTGGACGAGCGAAGTGCAGCCTTTACCGCCCTGGGTATTGCCAAGGCGTCCGGTCAGCCCGTGGGCCTGGTGTGCACCTCCGGTACGGCACTGGGCGAGTACGTGCCCGCTGTCATGGAGGCGTACCACACCGGCGTGCCCCTGGCGGTGCTGAGCGCGGACCGCCCGGAGCGTCTGCGCGGTAGCGGCGTGAATCAGACGACCCGTCAGGCGAGTTTCTTCCATCCTTTTGTGCGTGCTGAAGCCGATCTGACCTCCTACCCCGAGCAGGTGGAGGGCGAGCAGACTCAGGCTTTTGCCGCCTGCTTGAATGCGCTGACCGGTCGTAGCGCCGAGCACTGGCGCAAGCAGTCGGCGGAGCCGATTGGCCCGGTGCACCTGAACATTTGTTTCGATACGCCGCTGACCCCCTCTGGCCGTTTTGCGCAGATGCTTCCGCAGTGGGCGCAGAGCCTGCTGGAGGATTACGACCCGCAGGCTGAGGGCCGTGCCCGCGCCGCCCGCGCCGAGGGTTCGGGGCTCTCCAGCGCTGAGCAGCGTTGGCTCCTGGACTCCTTGGAGGCGCAGGCGGACCTGGCGGAGTTCACTCCGGCGCACCGCACCGTGGTGGTTGCCGCTGACGGTGCCGGCGAGTTTGCGGCTGAGTTCGCGCGCGTGCTGAACCTGCCGCTGTTTGCGGAGCCTTCCTCCGAGGCGCGCCACGGCGCAACCTCCATTCCTCACTACCCGCAGCTGCTCGCTGATGGTTCGTTCGCCCCCGCCGCGCAGATTGAGCGTGTGGTGCTCTTCGGCCACCCGACGCTTTCGCGCCCGATTACCGCATTGCTGGAACGCGAAGATATTCAGTGCGCGTTCTACGCCCCGCGCCGCGCCAGCTGGTACGAGCCGGGCGCTCGCTCCTTCGTGGAGCTGCCGACCCCGCGCGAGCTCGCCGAGTTTGCGTGCGCATCCTCTGCTACCGCTGATGAGCTGGTGGACGAGCTGAGCTGGCTAGAGCAGTGGGTTGAGCCCGCCCGCGAGCTGCAGGATGAGCGCCTGCGCGCCATTGCCGCCTACGAACACCCCGGTGCTGAGAGTTCAGTAGGCAGCGCTGAGAGCTCGGTTGACTACACCGATTACCGCAACCGCACCGCCGGCCGCTCCTACGCCCGCCGCGTCTGGAAGGATGCGGTGGCTCAGCGTCGCCTCATGGTGTTGGGCTCCTCTAACCTGGTGCGTGATTTGGATGCGGCAGCCCCCGCCCTGGGTGAGCCCGCCCCCGCACGCGTGTTCGCCAACCGCGGTCTTGCCGGTATTGACGGCACGATTGCGACCGCTATTGGTGTGTCCCTGTCGGGCTACTACCCCGCCGGCGTGGATGAGAACTCCCGCCCGGTCGTTGGTGGTGCCGCCCTGCCGGTGACCCTGCTGTGCGGCGACCTGACCTTCCAGCACGATGTTTCCTCACTGAACCTGCCGAATACTGAGCTTCTGCCCGAACTGCGCGTTGAGGTCTTTGACGATGCCGGCGGCGGTATTTTCACGACCCTTGAACACGGTGATATGGCTCGTCAGGCGCAGTTCACCGCCGCGGTAGACCGCTTCTTCACGGTGGCTGCCGCACCGAACACTGACCTGGCACGCATGGCCGCCGGTTTCGGCACCGAATCCGGCATTGAGGTGCGCATTCACACACCCTAAAGCCGCGCGTAAAGGCGGCAGGCTAAGCCCCGTGCGCAGGGTTGACCGATATACTAAAAACTACCTGTGCCGTAGCCTTCCGTGGCTAAAAGTTAGCCGGTCGTAGCGGTTTCACTCGCCGTTACCTTCGCGTTTTCCTGCGCACCTGCTGACTCAAGGCACCCTATCTATCATTGATCAACATTCACGCTCTCACCGCTAACGCATACCGCGCTCGACCAGGGGTTTTACCCCGGTGAGTCCGGTGCATGCGGCGGACGTCGCTCCCAAGGATTCTCATGAGCTCACTCGATATTATTGTTGCTGTCCCCTCCGGAGCCGGTTGGGTTCCCGTACACGCCATGGCGGAGCTTCTCGCCCGCTACACCGGCGGCACCGTGCACACCGTGGATGTGGGCGCATCCCTCAGCAAGGAAACGAAGCTTCTGGCGCGCCTGCCCCGCCTCAAGGGCGGTTCCAATCGTTGCCTGGTGATTGCTTCTGATCCCGGTCAGCTGTACGCCATTTCGCAGCGTTCCTTCGCGTTCCGCCGCTACGGCGCGGTCTACGGCTGGGTGATTGATAGCTTCTGGGATGACCGTATTCCTGCGGTGGCTAAGTCCTCCACCTACGACCGTATTTTCGTTGCGGATGTTGACGACGTTCAGCCCTGGACTGCCGCGGGCGTGAAGAACCCCGGCGTTCTGCCCTGGGGTGCGGATGTTTGGAGCAAGTTCAGCGACCGTCTGGCTACTCTGGGCTCAAAGAGCACCGACCTGCTGCGCGTGGGCCGTCAGCCCGCCGCCTACGAAGATGACGAGGCGACCGCCGCCCTCGCCGCTGAGCTGGGTCTGAGCTTTGAGGGCCGCCCGCCCTTCGGTGCAAATGACCGCGAGTCGGCTCAGCATCTGCAGGATTCGCTGAACCGCGCGAAGTTCCTGCTGGCGTTCTCCACTTCGGTCAGCCCGGCGCCGTACACTCACCCGACCAAGGAGTACATCACCGGTCGTTGGACCGATGCCCTGGCTTCGGGCGTGACCGTGGTCGGCAAGGTTCCGAACACCACCACCGTACGTGAAATCCTTTGGGATGGCGCGACCATCGACATTGATCATGCGGATGCACGCGCGGGCCTCGCGCAGGTTGCCGATGCGGTCTCCCGTTGGACCCCCGCGCAGGGTGAGCAGCAGATTCGTCAGGCGCTGCAGCACCTGGATTGGCGTCACCGTTTCGTGCAGCTTTGCGAGGCAATGGGTGAAGTCCCGGCTTCTTTGCAGGCTGATTGCGAGGCAATGCGCGCCCAGTACGTTCAGCGCTAAATACGTGCCCTAAGGTTATGGGTATATAAAAGGTGAGGGCTGGTTTCTATCATAGAAACCAGCCCTCACCTGTATTTATGCCCCATGAGGCATATTGCATACGGGGTTTTAGTACGAAGCCTGACCCAGAGTAATCGGACCCGTGAAACCACTGGTATCCGGGTGATCCGCTTCGAGGTACGCCGCCACCGGTGCATTCTCCAGCTGAGCCAATCGATCCAGCAGGAAGCGAGTCGCACCCGGCGCATACGGCAGCTTATACATTGCCGCGGTAGTTGCTTCATCCTCACGGTCCAGAGTGGAGGAACGAATCGACTCAATAGCGGTCACCATGGTGTTACGCTCACGCTCCACGAAGGTGCGGTCCACCGGCTCACCGTTACCGGGCACATACACGCGGTAGCGATCAAATTCGAGCACGGCACCGAGAGTATCAATCCAGCGATCCGGGAAGGAATCCTCGAAGTAGGGGTCGGTACCCTCTTCAATCAGACCGCCCATGAAGAGCACATCTTCAATGCCGACCAGAATGTCACCGTCGGTGTGGCCGGGACCCATGTACATGAGGGTTGCGCTACGCTCACCCAGGTCAATGGGGGTAAAGGTAATACCGTCACCGCTATTGGCGACCAGGCGGTTGGGGACAATAATATCGGTGGCTGCACCCTGGTGGTGCGCCATTTCCGGTTCCAGCGTCTCGACATAGGGACGCTGCGCCTCACCGTATTTACGGATTGCACGCGCGGCGCGAGGATGCGCCCAGAATTCTTCGGTACCCATTGCCGCGAAAACATCGTTGCCGAAGAAACGCTCATAGTGACCGTGAGTGTTTACGACGGTGATAGGAAGGCGCGTGAGACGGCGAACCTCATCATAGATTTCGGTTGCCTGACGGGGACCTGCGCCGGTATCCACGACAAGTGCCCGTTCCAGTCCGAGGACCAGTCCGGTGTTCAGTCGGTAGTTGTCGGTCGCAATACGGTACACGCCGTCTGCGAGTTCAATAGTACGAGCCATAGATACAACCCTACTGTAATTTTTGGCGACTGAGGGGCTATTCGGGCTTCTGGAGAACATATTTTTGCACTATTGCACGCTTCTAAGGGGATGAAAGTGCATCATTCTGCATAATTCAGCCTCTACGGACAGCTGATACGTGATGCTTGACAACCTCCACAGATTGATTAGGAGGGTAGCGCGTTCCTCCTGCTAGTCCAGCGCCGGTTAGGAGCCAGTGAGCAGTCAGTGAGGAGCCCGTGGGAATCTGAGCAGGAACCAGAAATTCGCGCCCTATAGGATAGGAGTATGACTTCTTCCTCTAGCCCTTCCTCTGCTCAGCCTGTAACTCAGCCGTTCCCCAGCGGCACCGGACGCTACGCCCCCTCCCCCTCGGGTGATTTGCACCTGGGTAATTTGCGTACCGCCATTTTGGCATGGGCTATGGCGCGCCGCGGCGGCAAGCCCTTCTACCTGCGCGTGGAGGATTTGGATCGCGTGCGCCCGGGCGCGGCGGAACGCCAGATTGCTGACTTGGCGACTCTGGGCCTGGATTGGGATGCGAGCCCCGGCACCTCGACGGAGCGTATTGAGGGTAGCGAAAGCACCGAGGGCAAGGAGGCAGGGGTGCTGTATCAGAGCACGCGCCTTGCCGCCTATGAGCAGGCGGTTCAGCACCTACGAGAGGCGGGCCTCGTGTACGAGTGTTACTGCACCCGCCGCGAAATTCAGGAGGCGTCGAGTGCCCCGCACGGTGCACCGGGCGCCTACCCGGGTACCTGCCGTGAGCTGACGGAAGCACAGCGACAGGAGCGCCGTACCCAGCGTCCGCCGGCTCTGCGTCTGCGCGCCGAGTGCACGAGCTACACGGTGCAGGATGATTTTTACGGTGCCTACACGGGGCTGGTGGATGATTTTGTGCTGGTACGCAATGACGGCACCTATGCCTATAACCTGACCTCCGTGGTGGATGATGCCTTTGTGGGGGTTGAGCAGATTGTGCGCGGTGATGATCTACTCCCTTCGGCGCCTCGCCAGTCGTATTTGGCGCAGCTTTTGGGTTTGGCACAGCCGCGTTACGCGCATGTGCCGCTGGCGCTGAACGAGGAGGGCAAGCGCCTGGCGAAGCGTGACGGTGCGGTGACTCTGCCGCAGTTGCGTGAGGCGGGCGTTGAAATCCCTACGATTTTGGGGTGGATTGCCGCATCTATTCCGGTGTATAACGCCGATGGCTCCACCCATTCGGCGGATGTTCCGGTGCCCAATGCGGCAGCGATTTTGGAGCGTTTTGATCCGGCTCGTATGGCTACTGAACCATGGGTTGTGAGGGATCTCTAAGCCTCTGTGACATTGTCGTGTAACAGTTCAACACTCCGAACGGCTTTTAAATTTTTCGTTTAATTCGTTTTAGATGCATATGCCATTGAGCGTTTGCGTTGCTTTTCAACTACATATCTTTCACTCAAGTGCCCGAAACCCTGAAATTCAAGGATTTTTCGGGCACTTTTTCGCACACGCTCCCACAATGACCCACGTGTACGACCATGGATTTTACACAGAAAATACATATTTATTCCATAGATCCTCACCCCTAAGCGTCAAATAGACTTTATTTTCAGTCCTTCAAAGCCTAGACTGTATCCTATGCCACTCATAAAGTTATGGGGTAGCGCATAAATACACACAGGCGCACACTACCACTAGGAGAGAAGGAACATTATGGCCGCGAGTACATACCAGGTCATCGCGCTGGCGATTTATTTTGTTGCCATGATCGCAATCGGCCTATGGGCAAATAGCAAGAACAACAGCCTCGACGACTATGTGCTGGGCGGGCGTCAGCTCTCCCCCACCGTCGCCGCACTCTCAGCGGGCGCCTCCGACATGTCCGGTTGGCTCCTCATGGGTCTGCCCGGCGCCGTCTACCTCAGCGGCCTCTCCCAGGCATGGCTCGCCGTCGGCCTGACCATCGGCGCATGGTGCAACTGGACGTTCGTGGCACCGCGACTGCGTAGCTACACCGAAGTAGCAGGCGACGCAGTGACCGTCCCAGTCTTCCTGAGCAACCGCCTCCATGACACCAAGCGCGTGCTGCGCATCGTCTCCGGTGTCGTGATTCTGGTATTCTTCACCTTCTACGTCTCCTCCGGTATGGTGTCCGGCGGCCTGTTCTTCAAGTCTTCCTTCGGTCAGGAATACCACACCGGTATGCTCCTGCTGGCAGGCATCACCGTGTTCTACACCTTCTTCGGCGGCTTCATGGGCGCATCCTACACCGACATGGTTCAGGGTCTGCTCATGCTCGCAGCACTGATTGCCGTTCCGGTTGTCACCATCATTGACCTCGGCGGCGTGGGCCCCGTGGTTGAGTCCATCAGCCAGGTTCGCCCCGACGCCCTCAGCATCTTCGCGGGCACCACCTTCGCCGGTATCGTTTCGTCCCTCGCATGGGGTCTGGGCTACTTCGGTCAGCCGCACATTATTGTGCGATTCATGGCAATGCGCACCCCCGCGGACGCTAAGTCCGGCCGCCGCATCGGCATTAGCTGGATGGTTCTGACCGTGTTCGGCGCACTGAGCGGCGCGTTCATGGGTATCGCATACTTTGCACGCCACCCCGAGGCGTCCCTCACCAACCCGGAAACCGCTGAGTCGGTCTTCCTGGACCTCGCCCAGATTCTGTTCCACCCCCTCATTGCGGGCCTAATTCTGGCTGCGGTTCTGGCGGCAATTATGTCCACCCTCTCCTCGCAGCTGATTGTGTGCTCCTCCGCTCTGGTGGAGGACCTCTACGGCATCTTCTCCTCGAAGAAGCTCAGCGCAGGCAAGTCCCTGTGGCTCGGTCGTGCAGGCGTGGCAATCGTGGCGCTGGTCGCTGGTGCCCTGGCGTGGAACCCGAACAGCTCCATCCTGCAGCTGGTCGCATTCGCGTGGGCGGGCTTCGGTTCGGCATTCGGCCCGACCGTTCTGCTCTCCCTCTACTGGCGTAAGCTGACCACCCAGGGTGCACTCGCCTCCATGATTACCGGTGCCGTTGTGGCATTCGCGTGGGGCCAGAGCCCGATGAAGTCCGTGCTCTACGAAATGGTTCCCGGCTTCGCTTCGGCGCTGCTTGTCGCCATCGTGGTTTCGCTCATGACCTACAAGAAGAACGACGCCATTGACGAAGAGTTCGACCGCGCGGTAGAGCTCGCAAAGGTCAAGTAGCCCACAAATAATCGAGACCGGGTAAGGTTCCTTACCCAACCTCTACGGCCCGGACCGCACACACGCGGTCCGGGCCTTCTTATATGCTTGGGCAACCCATGCCACAACCTCAGACAACGCCCGGGCAACGTAGAATAGGGTCTATGACTGCACAACTTCCCGAAAAGGTCTCGGACATCTTCAACCCCGCCGACTGGCGCGTCGTCGAAGGCTTCGAAGACTTCACCGACATCACCTACCACCGCCAGGTTCAGCGCGACGAAAACGGTGAAATCCTACGCGATCTGCCCACCGTGCGCATCGCATTCGACCGCCCCGAGGTCCGCAATGCATTCCGCCCGCACACCGTGGACGAACTCTACCGCGCCCTCGACCACGCCCGCATGACCTCCAACGTAGGTACCGTACTGCTCACCGGCAACGGCCCCTCCGCCAAGGACGGCGGCTGGGCATTCTGCTCCGGCGGCGACCAGCGCATCCGCGGCCGCGACGGCTACCACTACGCCAGCGGCGACACCGCAGAAAGCATCGACCCGGCACGCGCAGGCCGACTGCACATCCTGGAAGTGCAGCGCCTCATCCGCACCATGCCCAAGGTTGTTATCGCACTCGTCTCCGGCTGGGCTGCAGGCGGCGGCCACTCCCTGCACGTGGTAGCCGACCTGACCATCGCTTCCGAAGAGTACGGCAAGTTCAAGCAGACCGACGCAACCGTCGGCTCCTTCGACGCAGGCTACGGTTCGGCGTTGCTCGCACGCCAGGTGGGTCAGAAGTTCGCCCGCGAAATCTTCTTCCTCGCCAAGGAATACGACGCACAGCGCATGTACGAAATGGGCGCAGTCAACGACGTAGTCCCCCACGCAGAGCTCGAGAACAAGGGACTGGAATACGCGGCGCACATTGCCCGCCAGTCCCCGCAGGCAATCCGCATGCTCAAGTACGCCTTCAACCTGCCTGATGACGGCATGCTCGGCCAGCAGGTCTTCGCCGGTGAGGCAACCCGCATGGCGTACATGACCGACGAGGCTGTGGAGGGTCGTGACGCATTCTTGCAGAAGCGTGACCCGGACTGGTCCAACTACCCCTACTACTTCTAAGAGACAGCCCCTTTTCTGCAGAAGTAGATTCAGATGCATAGGCTCGGAGCCGGATTCAACCCTGAGAACCTCAGCTAAGAATCCGGCTCCGGCGCATTTGATGCCGCACCGGCATATGACACCGGCGCATGACAGCACGCAGCCGCTAAGGATTTAGCCATGATGAATACCCCCGTACCCGGGCTCGTCCCCTCCCCCGCTCCGCAGGAGGCAGCCCTGCACCCGCAGGCGGTACAGGTGCGCGCCGACCAGCCCGCCGACCCGCACACCATGCTGGGCGCCTTTGAGCAGCTACTGGGCGGGTACGCGGCGGATGCTGGTGCGGGCGCGGCTGCGGAGCCTATTGCCCTGGTGGTGGGCACCTCCGGATCCACCGGAACCCCCAAACGCACCGCACTGACCGTAGGCGCCCTTGCCGCCAGCGCGGTAGCCACCGAGAACTTTTTTGAGGCGAACGCTGACGCCGCCTCGCAGTGGTTGCTGGCTCTTCCCGCGCACTATATTGCCGGTGCGCAGGTGCTCGCCCGCTCCGTGCTCGCCGGGACCTCCCCGGTCATTGCGCGTTCCGTAACCGAGCCGGTGCACTTTACCCCGGAGGTATTCCTGCAGGCGGTTGAGCGAATGAGCTCGGCACGCCGGTTTATCTCCCTGGTGCCCACCCAGCTACATAAGCTCCTTGAAAGCGCGGACGCCAACCCGCACCTGGGCGCTGAAATTCACGAGGCGCTCGGCTCCTTCACCGGAATCCTGCTCGGAGGCGCCCCCGCCAGCGCCGACCTGCTCGCCGCCTCCACCGCGCTGGGGCTAAATACGGTGACCACCTACGGTAGTGCCGAAACCGCCGGCGGATGCGTCTACTCCGGCTCCGTACTGCCCGGCGTGCGGGTGGAGCTCGTACCGGAAGAAGGCATGCCCGCCGTACCGGATATTGAGGGGAAGCCGGCGAATGAAGAGTCTGTGCAGGTGGGCCGTATTTGGATCAGCGGTGCGCACCTCGCCAGCGGCTACATTGGCGACGCCGCCCGCACCGCCGAGCACTTCTTCACCGCCGCCGACGGCACCCGCTGGTACCGCACCGACGACTACGGGCTGCTGAGCCCTGTAACGGCTCCCGACAGCAACGAGAACTGTAACGAGCAGCGCCTGCAGGTGCTCGGTCGTAGCGACGACGTGCTCATCAGCGGAGGCGTAAAAATCTCCGCCCGCGCCGTGGCGGCCGTCCTCGAAGAGCACCCCGCCGTACGCGAAGCCTGCGTAGTCGGCCTACCCGATGCCCGCTGGGGCACCGCCATAGCCGCCGCGGTCACCCTCGTACCTTCTGCCGATGCCGCGGCTGCGCCTACCGAGAATCGCCTCGCCCTGAACGAAGAACTCTGCACCCTGCTGCGTGCCCACTGCGCCGAAAAGCTCGGCGCACCCGCCGCGCCCAAGCAGCTGAGCATCCTGCCGGATTTCCCGCTCACCAGCACCGGCAAACCGGACCGCGCAGAAATATACAGTATCCTGGACAAAGACTACCGTCAGGGCTAAAGCAGGCTCATCCACGGGTTTTCACCCCGCACACGCAGCCGCCCACACGCCCTGGCCCTCGCATCACA
The DNA here is from genome assembly GCF_001813565.1 of Rothia sp. HMSC068E02. Classification (NCBI taxonomy): domain Bacteria; kingdom Bacillati; phylum Actinomycetota; class Actinomycetes; order Micrococcales; family Micrococcaceae; genus Rothia; species Rothia sp. HMSC068E02. Next base: position 84,543 of record NZ_KV812882.1, on the reverse strand, counting down.
ACACCCACGCATCATACGCACTTAGACCCGGAAGGAACCCCCGTGGCAACTGCCGCCCAATGGATTGAAGGCGCTCGCCTGCGCACCCTGCCGCTCGCCGTCGCCCCCATTATTGCCGGCTCAGCTGCCGCCTACGAGATCAACGAATTCAAGCCGCTCTACGCGTTCTTGGCGTTCCTCGTCGCGTTCTTCCTGCAGGTCGGCGTGAACTACGCCAACGACTACTCCGACGGCATCAAAGGCACCGACGAAGACCGCGTGGGTCCGCTACGCCTCGTTGGTTCCGGCGTGGCAAGCCCCCGCTCCGTCAAGTACGCCGCCTTCGCCTGCTTCGGTCTAGCGATGCTCGCCGGTCTTGCCCTGGTGGCTCTGGCGAACCAGTGGTGGTTCCTGGCGATTGGCGCCTCCAGCGTTTTCGCGGCGTGGGGTTACACCGGCGGCAAGCACCCCTACGGCTACATGGGCCTGGGCGATGTGTTCGTCTTCGTCTACTTTGGTCTGGTCGCGACCCTGGGCACCCTCTACACGCAGGCACACACCCTGACCCTGCTCGGCTGGGTCGGCGCTATCGGCATTGGCCTGATTTCCTGCGCGTTGCTCATGGCGAATAACGTGCGTGATATCCCCACCGACATTGAGGCGGGCAAGCTAACCATGGCGGTCCGCCTGGGCGAACGCTGGTCGCGCATCACCTACATTGTGGAGATGGCGCTGGCGCTGGGCCTGGGCGTGCTCCTGCTCGATGAGAACCCTTGGTTCCTGCTGATTTTCCTGCTGGTCGGCCCGACCATCCACTCCTGCGTGACCGTGTGGACGCGCGGCGGCCGCGAGCTGATTCCCGTGCTCAAGCAGGCGGGTATTGTGGCGCTCGTGTACTCCATGATTCTTGCCCTCGCCGTATGGCTCGGTTCGCTGGATATTATTAGCCACGAGGTTCAGGTGTTCACCGGATACTAAGCCGACGTACGAATCTGCGCCGGGTTACCGCGCCGTTAAGCCGCTAGCGGGCACCCGGTTCATAGTTCCGCAATAACGCGGCGGTATGTCATAGTAGTGCTTATGATTCGAGCCATGCTGATTATTGGCGGCGCCGCCCTCATCGTGGGGCTGACCCTCTACACCCTCTTGGACGCCGTCCGCACCCCCGCACACGAGGCGCGAACCCTGCCCAAGTGGCTGTGGGTTCTCGTCACCCTGCTCTTCCCCGTGGTGGGCCCGCTCATGTGGCTTATCCTGGGCCGCCCCAAGGCACAGCCCGCAGCAGGTGCTCCTCGCCCCGGATTCGGTCAGCGACGCGGCACCCCGGCGCCCTCGGTCTCTTCCCCCGACGACGACGAAGAGTACCTGCGCTGGCTCAAAGCAAAAGCAGAACGCGAACGCCGCAGCCGCGAGGCAGAATCGAACGACAAACAGGATTCTGAGCGTAAGGATCCCGAGGACGGCACGCCGAATCAGGGTAACGGGCAGAACTAGTCAGGACAGCTAGGTTTGCAGCTCGTGCGCCCCTCAAGATTTACAGTAAGAGGCTGTGAGCGCATCCGTAACGGATGGGCTCACAGCCTCTTACTATGCTCAAAAACAGCTTCAGGAACTAGCTACCGGATGTTTCAGCTACCGGGCAGCTGAATCACGCCACCGTACAGCGGCGCCGCAGGCTCCGAATACCCCACAAAATGCGGCATCTCATGCTCAAAATCAGTGGTGCTAAACGCCAGAGTCGTAATCGACGCCAGGTTGCACTCACGGGCACGCGGGTCATGCTGCAGCATGCGGCCCTCAACTCCCAGGCGAGTAGTCCAAATCGGCAGCTGGTGCGACACAATAATCGCCTCCGCGCCCTCGCCGCCGCGCTCGTAGGCGGTACGCGCCGCATCCTGAACAGCCGCCGCCATACGGCGAATCTGGTCCAGGTACGACTCACCCCAGGAGGGGCGCGCCGGGTTGTACAGCTTCATCCAGTGACGCGGGTTCCTCAGCAGCTCCTGCGCGTTCACGTGCAGACCCTCAAAGTAGTTATCCGCCTCAATGACGCGCTCATCCGGCTGCGCGGTCAGGCCCAGCAGTTCCTCAACCGGGGCGGCAGACTCACGGGTACGCTGCAACGGCGAGCAGACCAGATGCACGAAACGGGCACCGCGCTCAGCACGAGCCGCGAACTCCTCGGCGCTCAGACGCACCATCTGCTGGCCCTTATCGGACAGACGGTAGCCGGGCAGACGGCCGTACACGATACGCTCGGGGTTGTGCACCTCGCCGTGACGCATGAGGTGAACTTTAATGGTGGAAGTTTCAGTCATAATCTCAGTCTCTCAGATAGCGCGCCGCACCCCAAACAGGTGACCCGCATATACCCTCTACAAATACAAAACACGGCATAAAACCCAGCCCGCAAAACTGCAGAAACGCAAAAACCCCGCCTCTCCATACGGAAGGCGGGGCAAAAGAAGTCTATTTACTTCTTGTTGCGGCGCTGGTGGCGGGTCTTACGAAGCAGCTTGCGGTGCTTCTTCTTGGACATACGCTTGCGGCGCTTCTTGATAACGGAACCCATAGGATTTCCTCACTTTACTCGTACCCGGCCGAGCCATTCGGCTCGGTAGCTACCCGGGGATATTTATACCGGTATAACCGATCCAAAACGCATTTTAGGCACAGAAATACCCTTGCGTTTTAGAGCGCTACCTACCTAGAGTACTAGGTTTACCCCCATTTTCACCATTCGAGAGCGGCTTTTCAGGAGTTTTCCCCTGAATTTCCGCTTTTCCCGCGGGTATATCGAGGATATCTCGGGGCGAAAACAGGGATTCGGCAGCCCTAACGGCGCTTCTTCTTCGACTTCTTCGAGCCCTTAGCGCGGCCATGAGACAATACCGAACCGGAAGAAGCTACAGCACCCTCAGAAGTGCTCTCCTCAGTCTGGGAGTCGGCCTCTACCGGCTCCTCAGCCGATTCCTGCGCGGAGTCAGAAGCCTCAGCAGGTTCTTCAACCGACTCTTCGACGGAAACCTCTTCAGCGGCGCTTTCCTCAGCTGCCTCTTCTTCAGCCGCCGCATGCAACGCCTTCAAACGCTCAGCACGCTCGGCCTCGGCACGAGCCAGCGCCTCCTCATCAATGACGGGCTGGGGCTCAGGCTGGGGCTCGGGCTTCGTTTCAGCCTTCAGAGTCTGCTCCTTCACTGCCTGATCCTTCTCAGCGCTCTCCTGAGCTTCATCGTGCTCAGGCTCGTACACGTCCACGCCGAAGAAACGCTTCATCTTCGAGAAGATGCCGCGGCGCTCCTGCACCGGCTCCTCATGAGGAAGCTTCTCATAGGTGTCGTGGATGGTCGCAGCCGCCTCAAGGCGGGTAGGCTCAGCAGGCTGAACGGCGGGCGCCTCCTGGCGCGCAGGGGCAGGGGCACGCAGAACATTCTCAGCCGACTCAGTCTCCGCAGGAGCCGCAGCAGTCACAACAGCCGCAGGACGCACGGTACGGGCAGGCGCAGTCAGCACCTTGCTACGATCCACCGGCTTAATAATGGTCGCACGCACCGGAGAAATAATCTGACCGCTACGACGACGCGGAGCCGCCGTAGAAGCACGCAGAACCTTCGCGGGACCCTCAGCCTCTTCCTGCGCGTACGCGGCAGGGAGGCTCGGCAGCTGACCGCTGGGAGTCTGCGAGGCGGGCGCCTGGGAGGCGGGCGCCTGGACACCAGATACCGGAGCCGCAGAAGCGGCCGGGACGGTGCTACGGCGCGGGGTGCCGAAGCTCAGCGGCACATCCGGGCTCACCGAATGAGCGGCAGGCTGTGCGGTGGCTACGGAAGCCGCAGCAGGTGCGGGCTGAGACGCAGCGGGAATCGTACGTTCTGCCTTGTCAGAAGCAGAAATATCCGCACCAGTTGTAGTATCAGCAGAGGTATCAGTCGGCCCGAAGGAAATCTCAGACCCCGCCTCATCACCGTGGGCAACCTCGGGTTCAGACTGCGCAGACACCGCAGCAGAAACCGGAGCAGGAACCTGAGTCGGCTCATCCGGCGCCGCAACAGGAGCATCCGCGGCAGGAAGTGCCCCCACATCGGCGAAGGACGGGTCATCCTGCATCAAATCATCAAAGTCATCAGCGGCAAACTCATCCACATCAACCGGCGCAAATTCAGAAGCAATCGGCTCACCCGGCAGACCGTTCGCAGAGGTCGCCTCCTGCTCCAAATCAATACCGGCATCGGAATACATGCCGCGCAGCTGACCAATCACCATGGCACGCGCAGTCGCAGCGTCGCCGGCCTTCAGCGCCTCCGCAATAGCGCGGCTCTCAGCACGCAGACGCTCAACAGCGCTACTCCACAGCGGCATACGACCCACCAGAGACAGCATCGACTCAAAGCTCGGCTGACGCACCGACGCGAGCAGACCCACCAGCAACTCATTACCACCGCAACGCATCACCTGGTGGTGGAACGTCAGCAGAAGCTCCAGGAAATCACGAATCGACAGGTCGAAGTCTTCCATCTGCGCCAGGACCTCGTCCATCTCCGCGAAAGATGCCGTCTTCGGGTCAATACGCGCAATCGCCCAGCTCTCCAGCAGAATACGGGTCTGCACCAGGTCACGAGTCGGGTAACGCGAGCTGGACATGTGCAGGCGCAGAGCGGCACTCGCAGCAGCGGCAGGCTCATCGCTCAGGTGCACCAGAATCTCCTTGCCGCGACCGTTGTACAGTTGCACCAGGTCCATATCTTCCAGGGTGCGCAGAGCCTCGCGGGTACGGGAACGACTCACACCAATAGCGCGCGCAATTTCGCTATCGTTGGGCAGGTCCTGACCCAGCTGAATGTTGCCCTCGAACAATTCGTTCTCGAGCCAGCGCAGAATTTTACGATGAATAGCCACGTGAATGCGTCTTTCGGTCAATAAGGTGAGTGAGAGTGTGTGTGCTTTATACAGAGTTATGCCGGAGGTCGAACGGCGTCAGGGCGCGCTTTAGCGGCGGCGACCACGCAGGAAGCCGAAGAGACCACCGCGGTGGTTATCCTTCGCCTCGGCGCTGGTCGTCTCAGCGCTGGGGCGGTACACCGAATCGTAGGCGGGCATGGTCTGATACTCGGGCTCCTCAGAGGAAGCCTCAGACGCGCCTTCAGCCTTGTCAGACTCTTCTACAGCGGCCTTCTCGGTGGCAGATTCTTCAACTGCAGGCTTCTCAGCAACTACGGTTTCTTCAACCGGGGGCTTCTCCTCAGCCTTTTCTGCAAGCTGTTCGTTGACAGTCTTCTCAGCCACCGCGGGCTCCTCGGCAGCAGGAGCTTCGGGGGTCACTGCGATAGGCTGAATCGAACCACCCACAACCGCAGCGGGGTCGACACCATAAGACACCGCCGCCGCAGGCTGAGGGAATACCACCGGCTTCTGCGCTACAACAGGCTTAGCCTCAGCAGGTGCCGCAGGGGTAGTGGGCTGAGCGGGGGTTGCCGACGCCGCGGGGGTCACCCCAGCATCGTAACCGTAGGATGCGGGAGTGAAGGGGCGCATCGGGGTCCTATCCACTGCCTCTTCCTGCGAGGTGGGCTCAGCAGCGGTCTTCTCAACAGTCGATTCGGAGGCGGCACTTTCAGCAGCCTGCTCCGCCGGGCGCGAGTAAATACGTGCGCTCGGGGTCAGGTACTGGGCGCGGGCGCGCTGAATGCGTGCCTGCTCGATTTCCTCGGGGGTGGGCGCCTCAACGACGAAAGTCTCAGAGCCGGTCTCATCAGCCTTCTCCGCGGTTGCGGCGGGCGCAAGCTTCTGAGCGGGTTCTTCAACTTCGGGCTTCGGAGCGCTCTTTTCAGAGGTCTTCTCGGCCGGCTTCTCGGCTGCGTGCTCAGCCGTCGCCTTATCCGAGGCAGATGCAGTCACGCCACCGGGCAGTGCCACGGGCACGTGTGCTTCGCTGGACTGACGTGCAATCTGAACGGTCTCGTTAATCCACTCGGTCACGGTGGCGAATACATCCGGGTTCAGGGAGTAGAGGCGACGTTGCCCCTCCACGGTCACGGAGACCACGTCTGCATCGCGAAGTACTTTCAGGTGCTTCGAAATGGTCGGCTGGCTCATGCCCAGCTTTTCAACCACTGCACCCACAGTGTGGGTTTGCTCAGCGAGAATACGCACAATTCGGCGGCGAGTCGGATCCGCGATGACAGAAAAAACATCAGAATGCATATAGCGATTATGACATATAAAGTGGCGCCTCAAGCTTAGAATGAGGCTGATACAGAAATTACCTTCAAAAATTCTGAAAGACCCCTGAATACTAACCTAACGTGGAGCCTTGAAAGGGGGAAAAGCATGAAGTGCCTATCACATCTAATGTTGATTTCCTGTATCTCATCCTAGGCATATGCGACCCAGCAAACCCCTCAATACTTATATAACCAATACAGAATATATAGTTTTCGTGGCTCCACCCCACAAAACCAGCCGTACGCCTTCTCCGAACTCACATATTTACCCCCGAACCACCAGAGCCTCAACCCCCTCAGCGGGCACCCGGCGCGATACACTAGAAGGCGTTAAACACAGGCTCAAACCGCCGCCCAACATACCAACACCCAAACACCCGCTGAAGAACACCCAGACACCGCTGAAGGAGGCGCATGGGACGCATACTCCGCCGCACCCGGCGCCGACACCACCACCCCCAGGGCCAGCTCAACCGCCGCTGGGACACCCTCAGCGGTGCCACCTCCGAACCGCAAAAGCAGCAGGTTCGCCGAAGCCGCCGCGACCGCCTCGAAGCTGAAAAGCTCAGCATCCTCACCAGCGTGCCCGGCATCGATCTTGACCGTCTGCCTACCCTACGTGACCACGAAGACCCCAAGACTCAGCGCAAACGAACCCCACTAGAGTTCAACCAGAAGACTCTCGAACGCTTCCGCGACTTCATTGATTCCTCAGTTCTGGCGTCTCCCTCACGCACCGCAATCGGTGCCTTCTTTCTAGTCATCATCTTCTTCACCATCATGCTGTCCCTGCCGATTTCTTCGGCAGACGGGCAGCGCGTCGCGCTACACCACGCGGTCTTCACCTCAACCAGCGCGGTCACCGTGACCGGTCTGACCACCGTCTCCACAGCAGATCAGTGGTCAACCTTCGGTCAGGCAATGATTCTTCTCGCCTGCCAGGTGGGTGGCCTGGGCACGCTGACCATCACCTCCCTGCTGGCGCTGGCTATCGGCCGCAAAATGGGTCTGCGCACCAAACTCATCGCCCAGGAAGACCTGAATATTAGCCGACTCGGCGAGGTCGGCGGCATCGTCAAAGCGGTGGCGTACGCGTCTTTCTCCATCGAAGCATTCATTGCAATGCTCCTCACCCCGCGCTTCCTCGCGCTCGGCGAAGCACCACACGAGGCTCTGTGGCACGGCATTTTCTACTCGGTTTCGGCATTCAACAACGCCGGATTCACCCCGCACTCGGACGGCATCGTACCCTACGGCCACGATCTCTTCCTGCTCGTACCCATCTGCATCGCGGTGTTCCTCGGCTCGCTCGGCTTCCCCGTGTTCATTGCGATTCAGCGCAACCCTTTCCGCCCATCGCACTGGCAGCTCACCGCAAAACTGACCATAGTCACCACCCTCTTCTTCTTCGGTTTCGGTGCCTTCTTCTGGGGTGCTTTCGAGTGGAATAACCCCGCAACCATCGGTTCCTACTCTCCCGGCGATAAAATCCTCAACGCCATCTTTGCCTCCGTCATGATGCGTTCGGGCGGGTTCAACCTGGTTGACATGGACGCCATCACCCCCGTCTCCACGCTGCTGACGGATACGCTCATGTTCATTGGTGGCGGCTCCGGCTCGACCGCAGGCGGCGTGAAGGTCACCACCATCGCCGTGATTGCCCTATCGATTCTTGCCGAGGCGCGAGGTGACCAGAAGGTCGTAGCGTTCAATCGCACCATCCCCGAATCCTCTCTGCGCATTGCCATCTCTGTGATCGTTATGGGTGCTACCGTGGTAGGTGTTGGCACCGCATCGATTCTCATCATTAGCGGCGCAGATCTCAAAGAAGTCATCTTCGAGGTCATCTCTGCCTTCGCGACCTGCGGCCTCTCAAACGGCCTCTCCGCGAGCCTACCTCCGGCAGGCGTGTACGTGCTCAGTGTGCTCATGCTCATTGGTCGTGTGGGTACAACAACCGCCGCAACCGGCCTGGCGATGCGTTCACACCGCCGCCTCTACAAGTTCCCCGAAGAAAGGCCCACCATTGGCTAGTGCACATAACGCCCCCGTCCTCGTCATCGGCCTGGGACGCTTCGGTTCGGCTGTGGCTGCCCAGTTGCGCCTGCAGAATAAAGAGGTTCTCGCCATCGAGAAGGACCCCGAGCTGGTGCAGAAATGGTCCGGCGTGCTGACCCACGTGGTCTCCGCCGATGCGACCGATATCGACACCCTGCATCAGTTGGGTGCGGACGATTTCGGTTCCGCCGTGGTGGGCGTGGGCACCTCCGTGGAGGCGTCCGTGCTGATTACCGCGAACCTCGTAGACATTGGAGTGGAGCGTATCTGGGCGAAGGCCATCACCCCCGCGCACGGCAAGATTCTGGAGCGTATTGGCGCGCACCACGTGGTCTACCCGGAGGCGGACGCCGGCCGCCGCGCCGCGCACCTCGTCTCGGGTCGATTGCTGGACTACATTGAATTTGATGACGACTTCGCGATTGCGAAGATGCGCCCGCCGAAGGAAACCCACGGATTCACCCTCGCCGAGTCGGATATCCGCTCCAAGTACGGCGTGTCCGTGGTCGGTATTAAGTCCCCCGGTGAGGACTTCACCTACGCGGACGCGACCACCCGCATTCATTCGCGCGACATTCTGATTGTGTCCGGTCAGGTGGATTTGATCGAGCGTTTTGCGGCGCGACCCTAAGCGCGTTTTTCCTCGCTGCGGCGGTTATCTTCCCCAGCTCTGCTGGTTTTGAGGAGCCCGCGTTTGAGCAACCCGCGATGAGACATAGAAAAACAGCCTCTTCCCGTTCTGCCGGGAGGAGGCTGTTTTTCTGTAGTTTTACCCAGTCAGAGGAATGGTACCGGACGGTGTTAGTCCCCGCTAGTAATTCCCGCTGATTAGTCCTCGTCAGCGGTGTACAGCTGGCTCATTTCCGCCGAACGTGCCGCACAGGCGCGCATCGCGTCCTCGGTCAGCTGGAAGAGGCCACCGTCCACGAAGGTGTTCAGTGCACGCTCGGTGGTGCCGTTCGGGCTGGTCACGGCGCGGCGCAGGGCGGGCGCATCCGGGTTGGTGTCGAGCAGGAAGCCCGCACCGGCAACGGTTGCGCTGGCAAGCTTGAGGGCGGTGTCTGCGTCCAGGCCGAGCTTCTCACCGGCGGTTGCCATCGCCTCCGCAAGCAGGAACGCGTATGCCGGGCCGGAACCGGAGACGGCGGTGACCGCATCCATCTGGTCTTCGCGGATCTCAACAACCAAGCCGACGGTGCCCAGGACCTCTTCGACGAGCTTCTTCTGCTCGTCCTTCACGGTGTCGGTGGTGGAGATGGCGAGCACGCCCTTGCCCACGGAGGAGGGGGTGTTCGGCATGCAGCGAACAATGGGCTGACCTGCGGGAAGGCACTCGGCGAGGGTTTCGAGGGTCACGCCAGCAGCAACGGACACCACAACAGCGTTCGGTGCGAGTGCGGGTGCGATATCGCGGGCAAGCTCAACGATGCCGTAGGGCTTCACGCCGAGCAGAACGACGTCTGCGTGGGCGGTTGCCTTGTGGTTGCCGTCAGCTTCGCCGCCGGTGGTGATGATTTCTACCTTGTCGCCGAGGCGCTGGGCGAGGGCGGCGCGAGATTCTTCGCTACGCACGGTAGCGCGGATGTGGGCGGGGTCGTGGCCTGCAGCGAGCAGACCTGCGGCGATGGAGCCGTTCATGGAGCCGGTGCCGAGAAAAGCGATAGTTGCGGTCATCGTTGATCCTTCCTAATGGGGTGCCTGCGCCGGGTGCCGGCAGGCGTGCCGCCGGTGTATTCCGGGGGCTACTGTTCGGTGCGCGGCGGGCGCGTGGAGGCGTACCCTTCCAGCATAGCGGGTGCGGCTACGGGCATGTGACCTGGCTCTGTTTCTTCCGCGTTTTCTGGGGCGGCAGCTTCACCTCAGGCTCCGCGACCCAATGCGCAGGGTTCCGCTTCTCACGTTCTGGCATGCCGGGGAGAGCGTAATTCTGCGGGCGTAGAATGAAAACAGCTTCACCCGCGGCAGTTTGTGCCGGGCATGAAGCCTCCAACACCACACAGCACGCAACACACAAACCCCTTTTTCTATGTCTTCTCATACTGGTTCTTCCTCGAATTCTTTCCCGAATAGCCCGCAGAATTCTGCGGGTTTCCGTTCTTTTTCATTTCGCCTCCTGCTGGGGCTGACCCTTGCCGCGCTGGTCACGGGCGTGTTCAGCGGCTTGGGTGCGATTGCTCTGCATTATGTTCTGGACTTTATGCAGGAGCTAACTTTCGGCCATTCTGAGGGCCACCACCCGATGGTCACTGACGGTGCCGATCCGGCGCGTCGTGCCCTGGTTTTGGCGGCGCTGGGCCCGTTTGTGGCGCTGGTGTGGTACTACCTGCAGTCCGGTGGGCGGCGTGTGGTTGGCGTGAAGTCGCAGATTGCCGGTGCTACCGAGGAGGACCGTACCCCGTCGCTGTGGCGGCAGATTTCGCATTCGCTGATTCAGATTGTTGCGGTGGGTGCGGGCTCTCCTGTGGGTAAGGAGGTCGCTCCTCGTGAGCTGGGTGCTTTGGCGGCTGGCCGTACCTCGAATCTGCTGGAGCGTCTTGGTTTTGTGGGTGTTGATGGTGCCGCGATGTTGGGTGTTCGTGAGCGTAGTCTGCTGGTGGCGGCGGGTGCGGCGTCTGGTTTGGCGGCGGTGTATCAGGTGCCGATTGGTGGCGTGGTGTACCTTGTGGAGGCGATGGCTGTTGGTTTGAGCCTGCGGTCGCTATATGTGGGTGCGGTGACGGTGTGGACGGCGACGGTCACGGCGAATCTGGTGATCGTCAATGAGCCGACGTACCCGGTGCCGCAGCTTCCGTTGGATGCGACGACGCTGACAGTGGCGGCGCTGACGGGTGTGGTGTTGACTCCGTTGGCGTTGGGTTTTAGGGCGTTGTCGCAGCGTGCGGAGAAGTTGAAGGCGAAGGATCGTTCTCTTCTGTGGCGTATTCCTGTAGCGTTTGCGCTGGTCGCGGTGGTTTCGCTGTGGCTTCCGGAGATTCTGGGTAATGGTCGTCTGCTGACTCAGCACACGTTTAATGTGTCGCTGGATGCGGCGGCGGGCGGTTTGACCGCATCGGCGGCAGTGTATGTGTTGGCGTTGGCTGTTGCGAAGGCTGCCGTGGTGGTGTTGAGTCTGCGTTTCGGTTCTTATGGCGGTACGTTGACGCCGGGTTTGGCGTTGGGTGCGGCGGTTGCGTTTTGTGTGGCGGCGCTGGTGCTGTGGGCGTTCCCGGGTTTGGGCGGGGTGCCGGGTGGCGCGTCGATGGTGTTGTATGCGGCGGCGTTGACGGGTACGGCGGCGTTTTTGGGTGTGTCGATGAATGCGCCGTTGTCTGCGTTGACGTTGTTGATTGGTTTTACGGGTCAGGGTGCGAGTGCGTGGCTGCCGATGGCGGTTGCGGTGGGTACGGCGGTGCTGACCCGCTGGGCGTGGACGCGGGCGTTCGGCGCTAAGAAGTAGCTTTCAGAAATAGGGGCGGCCCCGGATGCGTGTATGCGTCCGGGGCCGCCCTGTTTTGCTGTGCCGAAGATTTGCCTTACTTTTGTTTTGACGGCTTTGAAAGGAATAGCAGATAGATTCCGAAGAGGAGCTTAATCGCCGCATCGATATATGCAATTACCTCTAACGGGATGCTGGTAAAAATATATCCTGCAAACACGTTAATGGCACAGGCTAGACCCAGATAGATCATTGACTTTCCATGCACAAAATAATAAGGGAAGAAATGCAGTGCGGTTGCCATCAGTGCCCCCAGCCAAATCAATCTCCAATTTTCAGTCGCAAAGAATGGGCCGCCCAGCAAAATCATCAAGACAAATAATAGAATAACGGCACGTGAAGATACTTTCTTTTGAAATTCACTTGAAGGACCATCGGATAGTTTATTCAACACCTTTTTGTTCATGTTGATCGAGAAAAAGCTAATAACATAGCCAATGCTGAATACTTGCATATTTATTATTTGCTTTCCTCCGGCCATGGTGGCTATTGCTATAACCGCCGCCACCACAATTAACCACAGACCGCATGCCCTCTTATAGTTAAATTCTAGCTTTTCATCTTTGTTATAGTTTAGAAAAGTCATCGATACCTCCAATAGCATCTCGTAGAGTCACTTCTCTTATTACTTCACTAAATTTTAATATGAAAAAATTCTGCAATATATCAATATAACCCAGCCCTTCTGACTATTAATTACATCTCCTATGATTATATCAAAATAGCAATAGAGAATTCGTCAAAAAAGCAAAAGAGACAGCCCCGGATGCGTGCATGCATCCGGGGCCGCCTGCTTTTTAGACCGAGGTTTTCGATAGGTTAGTGTCTTTGCCGTGGGTCTTTAACCCGCATTAAAGTCACTAACCTATCGACAAAAAGGCTAAGTCATAGCCTATAACCGACTCTCACCTACCTGGCGCAGCCGGAGATTCGGTCATGAGTTCCGGATTTGTGCCATAGGTTAGTGTCTTTAGTGGTAGTTAAAAACCATGGCACAAATTCTGCACAAGTTACAGCCCCATAGCGAGAAGCTACATGTGTTTCCAGAAGCCACTTATGATGTGGCTGCTCGAAACACATGTGGTTTCTCAGTGCTTACCCTTGAGGAGGCGTAGGATCGGATTCTTCTAGGGCATCAGACTTCAGTGATTGAGCGTCTTTATTTCCATGAAGCTCAGAGGAGGAATCTTTATTCTTCTGCCCCAAATCAACGTTCAGACTTTCCTCTTTATAAGAACCCCAAGCTTTAAGAATATTAGGTTTAAAAATCGTTCTTACATAAATTCCGGGGAAAAAGTAGCACCAGACCTTATGCCACACCCTTCCTGCCCAGCACTTCCCTTCCCACGGGCAGTGGATATTTTCAGCCCAGGTATCATAAAACGATGCATACCGAAGCCCCTCCCTTCGATACCATTTTTCCCAATACTTATCAACCTTATGAAAGATAGGTTCACAATTATTGACATCATTAGATTTACGCCTATCCAATAAAACCTCAACCCTCGTTTTCCTAAGGAAATAGTTAGCTTCAAAGATTCCACTATATTGATTTGGGGCAAGATGACGAAACATAGGAAAAAGAAGGATGGGCATAACTAACAAAAAGATAACAGCAAATTTCCTATCTCCTGAACTACCACCCGAAATTATCACCGTCAAGATTGGGAATAAAGAAAGCATCGATAGGGGAATAAGCCACAGGATACCAGAAGCTTTTGGCTTTATATAAGAATCTACAGAAAGTTCAATTCCTCGATAAATATCCGGGTTATGAATTTCATATATTTTTGATTCCGGGATTTCCATTACAAGCTTTTGAGCCTGAATATTAGAACATTCAGAAATCACCTTCCGCTCCCACACAGCACGCTCAAGAGCAACTTTCCGAGAAGCTTCAATTTCCTGATACTCTTTCGAATCGGCTAGTGTACCCGTGTCCTTGACACCTTCTAGTTTTTTAAATACCTCTGATACTTCAAGCCAAGTCTTATAACGAGTCAGTTCAGGGGGAGTAGCTTGTTTTGACAGCTCCATCTGCTTATCAATCTTTCGACCACTCCACCATGCAACGATAAGTGACCCAAGAAGACCAATTACAGAAGGTATCCATGTTCCCCACGGCAACGCGCTAGAACTCTGTGTAGCTTCAGCTCCTTCGGTTATCATCTGCGCTAATAGCATTTGCTTCATCATCGATGATTACTCCTTTCCTAGTATTGTCAGTTAATTACTATGACAAAAATTTTAAACTTCCCATAGCTCCCATATTAAATTTACTGAGCTTCTCCCCGTAGAAACATTTTCTAAACTATATAAATTCTCACCCTCCAAAAACCTTAGAAAACTTGATGTCGCAGGTGGTTTCTCGACCTTTACCCTTGCGAAAACTGGAGACTACTTACGACGGAGAGCTTTTGGACTCCTATAATTAACTACTCTAGAATACTTATAACGGATAGGAGAATACTTTAAAGGACTAGATAATATTTCTACTTTCCTACCCTCATTTTTATAGCTCAAATAGAATTTATTAATCCTAAGCATTAAGCAGTAGACATAAGCAATTAGAATATAATCCCTATCATTCAAACCTTCAGGCGAAACCAACTCTCCATCAAAACGCAAAATAAAACACCTACTAGAGTGCACCCTAAGTTCAGTTCTAAAAATCTTAAATATTGCAATCTTCAGAGCAAAAGAAAGAATATATACAAAAACTACTGGAACCATAAGGAGTCCCAAAACAACGAAGAAATCTACCGCGCTAATTTTCCCATCAAGGTCACTCATATAAGTTACCAGATAATATAACTCAGGCAAAAGAAATATAATAAATACGAGAACCCTCATATAGAATCCAAGAATCTCAGTGTAGGAGAATTTAACAGCCTCAAAGAGTTTACCCACCCCACTGACAAGCCGAAGATTCTCTTTATACACATCCCTATACAAATAATGATGGTTCGACACCCGAAAGAGCACCTCAAAAAGCGAAACAAAAACCAGAAGTACAATCCCACAAACACATAGTTCAGATATTCCAAAGTTCCAATATAGAACAGTTATCGACACCACTAAAATCAAGAGCCAAGAAAACGCCACGAATAAAATATTTTTATTTAATAAATACAGCCAGGAAGGAATGCCAAATTTAAACCCTGGGTAGCCACTATCTAGAGTAAACCTATCTCCATACGCATAATCTTCAGCTTCATTTTTACAACCCTTAGCATGCAGTACACGATCGCGCCATTGATCATCAAAGATTTTTCGAGCGATTTTGTAGATATTAGGTGTAGTATTTTCGTATATCTGACGCATACAATTAATTCTGCGCGTATAAACTATATTTTGAATTAAGACATCTTTCTCGTTATGGGTCAACAATAAAGCCGCGGACAGTGTAAACCACGCAAACAAAAGTAGCGTCCATAAAGGAATATCCCTATAGCGCGAAAGATCAATATCGCCGGATACAATCGCGGATCCCCAACCAGGGTTTAATTTCAGATTATCTAAAAAACTAAAAGAATATGCGGTGCCTTGAATATATCCAGCGAGCAATCCATACCAAAAATTCACTATAAATATAACAAATATAATACGCCCAAACATTCGAGCAAATTTTTGATATGCCACTCGGCGCGCATCACCGGAAATCCCATCATGAACATCTGCAGATTTTCCAATACCCAAATAAAGACTCAACAAAAGGGCTGCAAATGATGGAATAATCCCGACCCTTAAATCAAGCAAATAATAGGGTAAATTAAAGAAAACATTAGACACGCTAATCCAAAACTCATTAACTTTTCCAAACAACAAAAACAAAAAAGCAAATATCAAAGTCGATAAATACATTAAAGTTGTTCCAATAAATATAAAAAATGGATTCCGGACAACATTATCCCAAAATATTTTTCTACTTTTTTCTTCGTGCTCTTCGCCCCATGTGTTGTTGACTTCGTCAATAACTTCTTGAATTTTCATCGGTGAATGTTCCTTTCCTACATCTTTATCGGCGGGTTATGTATAAGAAAAGCTGTGACCCCGCAGGCTGTGCCCATTACGCACCAGCCTGCGGGGTTCGTTGCGGCTATTCGGCCACGTCACGCATCGACTAAGCACCCAGGAGGGTCTTCGGGTTGACCGGAGTACCCGTACCCTCCGCCAGATGCTCAATACGCTTCAAGATCAGGCCCTCACGCAGCGCCCACGGGCACACGCGCATCGTCTCAATCCCAAACGCCTCCATCGCCGCCTCCGCAGCGATAGCGCCCGCCAGCATCTGCTCCGCACGCGCCTTCGAAACACCCGGCAAATCGCTACGCTCAGACACCGTCATCGCCTCCATGCGACGAGTCCACAGGCGCAAATCCTGCAAATGCATCTCACGCTTCACATGCGGGCCCGCCGAATACGGCGCCGCACCACAAATACGCGCCAACGAACGGAACGTCTTCGACGTACCCACCGTCATATCCGGCGCGCCATAACGCAGCAAATTCTCCGCCACCGGGGCGATCTGCTCACGCACATACTTACGCAGACGCTTCACCTGCTTCGGCTTCGGCGGCTGCTCATCAAAAAACTCACGCGTCAGACGGCCCGCACCCAACGGCACGCTCATAGCCGCATCCGGCAACGCATTCGTACCCGTCGAAAACTCAAACGAGCCGCCACCAATATCAAAATCAAGGATGCGGCCCGCACCCCAGCCCTGCCAGCGGCGCACCGCAAAGTACGTAATCGCCGCCTCCTGATCACCCGAAATACCGTTCAGGCTCACGCCGGTCTGCTCACGCACCTGATGCAGCACCGCCGCACCATTACCCGCCTCACGGATAGCGCTCGTGGAGAACGCCAGCAGGTCCTCCGCCTCATTCTCGATCGCGAAGTCGCGGGCGCTAGTCACGAAGCGGGTCAGCGCGTCCGCGCCCTCCTGCGAAATATTGCCCTCAGCGTCGAGGTACTGCACGAGCTGCAGCGGAATCTTGTGCGACGCGTACGGTTCGGGGCGCGCTCCAGGGCTGCCGTCAATCAGTAGCAGGTGGACCGTATTCGACCCGACATCCAGAACTCCCAGGCGCACGATGCGCTCCCCTCCCCCGCCCCGCGGCGGGATATTGTCTGTGTGCAGTACCGCAGGTGCGGCGCCTCTTCCAGTCTGTCAGAGGCGCGGCTCGCTCCGCAAACAATCCGGGCGGATGCCCAACATCAGCACGGCACGGGTATAAAAACCTTCCTCGGGCATGCGAAAGGCGCAGGAGGCGCCCCTCCCCCACGCGGGGGTTTCGGGACGCATCCTGCGCCTTCAGGTAGAAGAGCTACTCGGCGGTCTTCTTCGCCGCGGTCTTACGAGTGGTCGTCTTCTTCGCGGTAGTAGACTTTGCGGTCGTCTTCTTAGCAGTCGTCTTCTTAGCCGTGGTGGTCTTCTTCGCGGCGGTCTTACGCTTGACCGGGCCCTTCGCGCGCTTGTCCGCAAGCAGCTGCACCGCACGCTCGTGGGTCAGCGACTCGACCGACTCCGCACGCGGAACCGTAATGTTCGTAATGCCGTCGGTGATGTACGGGCCAAAGCGGCCGTCCTTCACCACGATCTTCTTCTCACTGACCGGGTCCACGCCCAGCTCAGCCAGCGGAGGCTTAGCCGCCGCACGACCGCGCTGCTTCGGCTGGGAGTAAATCTCCAGCGCCTGCTCCAGCGTAATCGTGAAGATTTCGTCCTCGCTGCCAATCGAGCGGGAGTCCGTGCCCTTCTTCAGGTACGGGCCAAAGCGGCCATTCTGCACGGTGATTTCCACCCCCTCAGCGTCGGTACCGAGCACGCGCGGCAGGCTCATCAGCTGCAGCGCCTGCTCCAGGGTCACGGTCGCCAAGTCCATGGACTTGAACAGGGACGCGGTGCGCGGCTTGGCGGGCTTCGGCTTCTTCTTCGGCTTGGGCTTGCCGTTCTTGTAGTATTCGGTCGGCTGCGCGTCCAGGTACGCCTGGATCTGCTCCTCGGTCATCTCTTCGATAACTTCGGTGACGTAGGGGCCGTAGCGGCCGTCGCGTGCCACAATCTGGTTGCCGGAGACCGGATCAACGCCGAGCACGCGGCCGTCGGACTTGCCCTGTTCGAGCAGTTCGCGTGCCTTCGCTTCGGTCAGTTCGTCCGGTGCCAGGTCTGCGGGTACGTTCGCTCGGATCGGTTCGGTCAGTTCGCCGGTCTCGGTGTCGAGGGTGCCTTCGGCTTCCAGGTAGGGGCCGAACTTGCCCACGCGCAGCACAATGCCGTCCGCGATCGGGATGGAGTTGATGCTGCGGGCGTCAATCTCGCCGAGGTTGTCGACGATGGGCTTCAGGCCGCGCTTGGAGCCGCCGCCGAAGTAGAACTCGCCCAGCCATTCGACGCGGGATTCTTCGCCGCGTGCGATGCGGTCGAGGTCTTCTTCCATCTGTGCGGTGAACTCGTAGTTCACGTAGGGGCCGAAGCTGGATTCGAGCAGGCGCACCACGGAGAACGCGATCCAGGACGGGATCAGCGAACCAGAACGAACGTTCACGTATCCGCGGTCCATGATGGTCGAAATAACCGCCGCGTAGGTGGACGGGCGGCCAATGCCCAGCTCGTCCAGGGTCTTCACGAGGGACGCTTCGGTGTAGCGCGGAGGCGGCAGGGTCTCGTGGCCGGCGGGTTCAATCGCCTCGGCGGTCAGTGCCTCGCCGGTGGTCAGGTTCGGCAGGCGCTTCTCAGCGTCCTTCGCCTCACGCTCAGCCACGCGGGATGCATCAACGCCCTCCTCGTAGGCGGCGAGGAAGCCACGGAAGGTGATGACGGTACCGGATGCTGCGAACTCGGCGTCCTGGCCATTAGATGCCACGGCGCCCAGGCGCACGGAGGCAGTGGAACCGGTCGCGTCAGCCATCTGGGAGGCGACGGTACGCTTCCAGATCAGCTCGTAGAGGCGGAACTCGTCGTTGGACAGGGAGCCGCGCACGGCGTCCGGGGTGCGGAAAGTGTCACCGGCGGGGCGGATTGCTTCGTGGGCTTCCTGCGCGTTCTTGCTCTTGGAGGTGTACACGCGCGGTGCGGAGGGCACGAATTCTGCGCCGTACAGCTCGGATGCCTGGCGGCGTGCAGCGGAGATTGCCTGCTCGCTCAGTGCCACCGAGTCGGTACGCATGTAGGTGATGTAACCGTTTTCGTAGAGGCGCTGCGCCACCTGCATGGTCACGCGGGAGGAGAAACGCAGCTTACGTGCGGCTTCCTGCTGCAGGGTGGAGGTAGTGAACGGCGCTGCCGGGCGGCGCTTGTACGGCTTGGTCTCAACGGAGCGTACCGAGAACGCGGCGGACTGCAGGGCTGCGGCGAGCGCGCGGGCGGCTTCCTCGGTCAGGTGGGTGACCTTGGAGGTGTTGAGGGTGCCGTTGTCGGCGAAGTCCTTGCCGGTGGCGATGCGGTTGCCGTCTACGGCGACCAGCTTGGCGTCAAAGCCTTCGGAGGCTGCGGTCAGGAAGCGTCCGGTCAGGTCCCAGTAGTTGGCGGCGACGAATGCCATGCGTTCGCGTTCGCGCTCAACCACGAGGCGGGTTGCGACGGACTGCACACGACCTGCGGAGAGGCCGCGGCCTACCTTGCGCCAGAGTACGGGGGAAATTTCGTAACCGTAGATGCGGTCGAGGATGCGGCGGGTTTCCTGCGCGTCGACCAGGTGCAGGTCGATGTCGCGCAGTTCGCCGAAGGCGCGCTGAATGGCTTCCCGGGTGATTTCGGGGAAGGTCATGCGGTAGACGGGTACCTTGGGCTTGAGGACTTCCTTCAGGTGCCATGCGATGGCTTCACCTTCGCGGTCACCATCGGTTGCCAGGTAGAGCGCGTCTACTTCTTTGAGCTTGCGCTTGAGTTCGGCGACCTTTTTCTTTTTGTCGGGGTTGACCACGTAGTAGGGTTCGAAGTTCTCTTCAACGTTGACAGCGAACTTGCCGACGGGGCTCTTTTTGAGGTTTTCGGGCAGTTCGGAGGGCTGCGGAAGGTCGCGGATATGGCCCATGGACGAGTCGACGAGGTAGTCCTCGCCGAGGTAGCTGCTAATGGTTTTGACCTTGGAGGGAGACTCCACAATCAGCAGGGCTTTTCCGGTCTTTGCCTGAGCGGGCACGGCACTCCTCTATCTGTGTGTTGAAAAGCTACGTATTCAACCATAACCTACGCTGGCGCTTGTGGGCGCCGGCGGGGTGTGGTGTACGCGGGGTGAGGTGATCGGTAGGGGTGTAGTTTATGTTGGGTTGATGTGGTGCGCTCGGTGCGTTTCATGCGGCGAGCGCGCGGCGGCCCGGCGCGAGGCGAGCTGGCACGGTTCTAGTTGATGTGAACCGGGCGTGTTGAGCTTGCACGAGTGCGCAGGGTACTCGGTACATCATACGGTACCGGAGTGGTGGTGTGTGCGCAGGGCGGGTGTACGGAACTCATGCAGGGTATAGCACTGGGGCGCACCGCACCCGCGCACCTGCGTTTTCTAGCTGGTGAGGGTGTCCGAGTCGGGGTGGGTGCCGTCCAGGTATGCGGGCAATAGCGGGTATTCGCGGCCGTACACGGTCTGCGGCGCGATGCGCACCCACTGCATTTCGTGGGTTTCGGAGTCGGGCAGGTCGAAGGTGCGCACGATCTGCGGGGTCATTTCCGGCGGCAGCCAGTGGGCGATACCGACCACGATGACGGAGCGGATGCCGTCTTCGAGGGTTTCGTCGATTTCGAAGGCGACGCGGCGGCTAACCACCACGGAGGAGAACTTGTTACCGCGGGTGGTGCGGATGTAGATTTCCTGCTTGTCGTCTTGGCTGGCGACGGCGTAGAGCACGGGCAGCACATCGACGTGCTGTCCGTCAGTGAGGATGAGGCGGCCGAGAGTGTTCGCGTGCAGACGCTCCCAGCACTTGTCGACGCTGATACTTTCATCGGGGTACAGGTTACTCATGGTTTCAGTGTATGCGATGGGGTGGGTGCTCTTGCGCAGATGACGGTTTTGGTCAGTGGGTGGGTCGGGGCTGTGTCATTGCGCTGCCGCCTATACGCTGTGGGCGCGCCCGGGCAGATGCGGCGGGTGCGTAGAATGGTGTGCATGACTATTTCTGCCGCCTCTTTCGCTCCCGAGTACGCCGCCGTTGCGGATGCTCCCCGCAGCGATGATTACGCCCGCCTGACCCGCATCCGTGAACGCCTGCTGGCGTTGAACTACAGCTATGACGCTGTGCAGGAGCTGCTCGGTGTTGAGGCGGCTGAGGCGATGGCTCGCGACCAAGTAGTTCCGGGCCTGTGGCGTGTGGAGCACATTCTGCGCGGCGATTACAGCGCGAGTGAGAAGAACCTGGCGCATCTGCTGGCGTTTTTCCTGCTGGCTCGCCCGCTCACCGAGGCTGAGGCAGCCGAGGTTTTCGGCGATACCCTGGTTGACTTCGAGAATGCCGCGCTGATTGAGCGCGACGCTGCGGATTCTACCCGCTGGTCCGCGAGCGTTGACCTGCGCCCGCACGCCGCCGATGACGGCACCGAAATCTTTGTTGCCGCCGACCTGGGTGCGCATCAGCGCCCCGGCGTGCTGCGCAAGGATCACGTGCTCGGCATTGGTCACGCCTCCCTGACTCTGGCGCAGATTACCGAGCGCACCCCCGTCAAGCGTGCCCTGGATGTGGGCACCGGCTGCGGTATTCAGACCTTCCACCTGCTCGCTCACGCCGAGCACGTGACCGCCACTGATATTTCGGAGCGTGCCCTGGCGTTCACCCGTTTTAACCTGCTGCTGAACGCGCAGGCACTCAATATTGACCCGCAGAACCCGCAGGCGCGCGTGAGCCTGCGTGAAGGTTCCCTGCTGGAGCCGGTCGCCGGTGAGCTTTTCGACCTGGTGGTTTCGAACCCGCCGTTCGTGATTACCCCGCGCGTTGCCGGTGAGAGCGCCGAGGAACAGTTCACCTACCGCGACGGCGGCCTGCCCGGTGACGAAATTGTGAGCACGATGGTGCGTCAGCTGCCGTCGGTGCTGGTGCCCGGTGGCCGCGCGCAGATGCTGGGCAACTGGGAAATTATTCGCGATTCTGAGAATCCGGATGCACCGCGCCCGTGGGATGAGCGCCCGCGCACCTGGGTTGCCGACGGCGGCGCGGAGGCGTGGTTTATTCAGCGTGAGGCGCTGACCCCCGCCTCCTACGCGGAGACCTGGTTGAAGGATGCGAGCGAGAACCGCGACCGCAGCCACTACGAGCAGACCTACGTGGCGTACCTGAACGACTTCGCTTCCCGGAACGTTCATTCTATTGGTTTCGGCATGATATGGCTGCGCCGCCCGACCGAGGCGACCGCGGCAGGTGTGACCGAGCCCCTGCAGCGTTTCGAGGAAATCACCTACCCGATTCAGCAACCCATCGCCCGCGCCCTCACCGAGTCCGTGCGCCGCTACGACCGCCTCGCCGCCATGGACGATGAGGCGCTCCTTACCTCGCACCTGGAGGTCGCCGAGGACGTCACCGAGGAACGCCACGGCCGCCCCGGCGCCGAGCATCCCAGCGTCATTTTGTTGCGTGCCGGTTCGGGTCTGTGCCGCACCCAGTTGCTCTCCACCGAGACGGCTGGTTTTGCCTCGGCAAGCGATGGTGAGCTTGCCGTGGGGCAGATTGTGGCGGCTCTTGCCATGCTGCTGTCCTGGCCCGAATACGACGAGGCTGCCGCCGCGGCACGCGGTACGCAGGAGCAGCATCCGCGCGACACCCTGCTGCACGCGGTGCGCGAGCTGGTGCTCAAGAGCTTCCTGCACTTTAGCGACGAGCACGCGGGCGCAGCATCGGCTGACGAGAGCACTGCAGAAGCGCAGGGCTAGGCGTGCGTATTTGGTCTCTTCACCCCTGTCTGCTCGATCGGCGCGCCCTGGTCGCCTGCTGGCGTGAAACTCTGCTGGCGCAGAAGGTTCTGCGGGGCCTGACTCGCGGGTACACGAACCATCCGCAGCTGATTCGTTTTCGCGCGCACCCGCAGCCGCTGGAGGCGGTTGCCGCTTACCTGTCCGGGCTGGCGGATGAGGCGGATGCCCGCGGCTACTCGTTCAACCGCGCACTGATTGGCGCGGGCGAAGACGATGCGGGCAAAGATAGCACAAACGAAAATAGCGCAGGCAAAAACGGTACCGATAAAAACTGCGCTGACAAGGCAGAAAACCCGTACGCTTCGGTCGCGCGTATTCCCGTTTCTTTGGGTCAGTTGGAGTACGAGCTTGCTTTCCTACAGCACAAGGTGGCTGGGCGCGACCCCGAGTGGGAGCACCAGTTGAGCGAGCGCCTGGCGGCGCGCGGCGAGCTGGCGGCGTGTGCGCATCCGCTGTTTGAGGTGGTTCCGGGGGCTATTGAGCCTTGGGAAAAGACGAAAGACTTTTAGACAGAAGGATTTCTAAGAACGTGAGCATAGTAATGCCCCGGCGGAACCCTTGCGGGTGCCTGCCGGGGCATCGCTGTATGTATGGCTCAAGCTCATCTCAGCGCATTACAGAGCGCTGGAAACAGCTTGGCACGGGGTCTTTACCTCAGGGGCTTTACTTGGTGGTCAGCGCGGGCTTAATTTCCTTCACGATTGCCTCAAGCATCTTCAGGTTGAAGTCCACACCCAACTGCAGTCGACCCGCCGCAATGAGATCGGCCATGTCGGCAAGTTCAGCCATGTAGAGCGGGTTTTCGTAGCGCATGTCTGGGTTGCAGCACTGGCTCTTCATCGTCGGGTGACGGGTCAGTCGTCCTCGTCTTCGAGGTCCTCTAGCACTTCGAACGGCGACTCGACGTCGCCGCGCCAGGCCTCCAGGCCTTCGCGCACCGCGAGCACCGCCACGACCAGCGCCGCGACCGAGTCAGCCCACCACCAGCCGAACAGGCTGTCGAGGACGAGGCCGATGAACACCGCACCGGAGAGATAGATGCACAGGATGAGCTGCTTGGCGTCGGCCATCACGCTCTTGGAGCCCAGCTCCCGCCCGGTGCGGACCTCAATCCACGCCAGCAGAGGCATGACGACCAGGCTCAGCGCGGTGATACCGAGACCCAGCGGGCTGCGGTCGGGGCCCTCCTGGCCGACCAGGGCCAGCACCGCGTCGATTGAGACGTAGGCCGCCAGCGCGAAGAACGCGATGCCGATGGCCTTGACGGTGACCGTTTCCCACCGCTCAGGGTCCTTGCGGGTGAACTGCCAGGTGACGGCCGCGGCCGAGAGTACCTCAACAACCGAGTCGAGCCCGAAGCCAATGAGAGCCGCGGACGAGGCGAGGACGCCTGCCCAGACTGCGACGATTGCCTCGATTACGTTGTACGTGATCGTGAAGCCAACGATGAAGCGGACGCGCCGGTGCAGCATCGCGCGGCGCGCGGTGGTCAGGGTCTCGCTCATGCTCCCGCCGCCGTTCCACAGCAGCCCGACACCGAGCATTCCGAGTCGATGCACGGCGCGGCCTCGTCCACCGCGAGCGTGACGTCAATCAGGGACGTCAGTGCCGCGGCGAGGTGCGGGTCGGCGATCTCGTAGCGCGTCTGGCGGCCCTCGGGCTCGGCGACGACGATTCCGCAATCGCGCAGGCAGGTCAGGTGGTTGGACACGTTCGAGCGGGTCAGTTCCAGCTCGCGCGAGAGCACGGCTGGATAGCTCGGGCCGCTGAGGAGGGTCATCAGAATCCGGGAACGTGTCGGGTCGGCCATGGCGCGGCCGAGCCGGTTCATAACGTCGAGGTGTGAAGCAATAGTCAGCATACGATGACTATACAGTGATAACTGACCAATTGTCCACTTGCGCGGACTGCCGCACGTGCTCCGCGCCCTTGCCCTCGGGAGGCGGC
This sequence comes from Rothia sp. HMSC068E02, assembly GCF_001813565.1. Lineage (NCBI taxonomy): Bacteria > Bacillati > Actinomycetota > Actinomycetes > Micrococcales > Micrococcaceae > Rothia > Rothia sp. HMSC068E02. The sequence continues at coordinate 59,962 of NZ_KV812882.1, read as the reverse complement.
AGAGTTCGCGCTCATCAGCGACCACCGCCCATCACGGAAGCGACGGCGGCACGCTGGCGCGAAACTCTGCTAGCGCAGAAGGTTCTGCGGAATCTTCACCTCAGGGGCTTTACTTAGTGGTCAGCGCGGGCTTGATCTCCTTCACGATTGCGTCGAGCATCTTCAGATTGAAGTCCACACCCAGCTGGTTCGGGATCGTCAGCAGCACGGTGTCTGCCGCCTGAACCGCCTCATCACGAGCGAGCTCTTCGGCGATATCCGCCGGATCACCAATGTAGCTGCGACCAAAACGGGAGAAGCTGTTGTCAATAATGCCGGTGTAATCCTGCGAGTCCTCCGAAGCGCGGCGACCGAAGTAGCGCGCCGAGGTTTCGTCGATAACGGGCAACACCGAGCGGGACACCGAAACACGCGGAACACCCGAATTACCCGCCTTCACCCACTCGGAGCGGAAGAGGCGAATCTGCTGCGCCTGCTGCTGATCGAAGGGAATACCCTTATCTTCCAGCATCAGGGTTGAGGACATGAGGTTCAGACCCTTCTGCGCGGTCCACACGGCGGTGCTATCGGTGCCCGCGCCCCACCAGATGCGGTCGCGCAGACCCGGCGACTGCGGCTGAATCGGGGCGTACTTGCCCGCCACGCGAGCGCTGGGCGCCATGCCCTCACCCTCAATTGCCTTGAGGAAAATATCGAGGTGGCGGCGCGCCATATCGCTCTCGTTTTCGCCTTCTGCCGGGTAGTAGCCGAAGCTCTCAAAGCCGCGGATAACGGATTCGGGCGAGCCGCGGGAGACACCGAGCTGCAGTCGGCCCGCCGCAATGAGGTCTGCCATGGCGGCAAGTTCAGCCATGTAGAGCGGGTTTTCGTA
>NZ_KV812882.1:0-58991 GCF_001813565.1 Rothia sp. HMSC068E02 | reverse complement strand
CAGCCATGTAGAGCGGGTTTTCGTAGCGCATGTCAATCACGCCGGTACCCAGCTCGATGCGTTCGGTCTTGGCGGCGATTGCGGAGAGCAGCGGGTAGGGGGTTGCCTGCTGCTGGTCGAAGTGGTGCACGCGGAAGAACGCGCCGTCCAGTCCGATGTCTTCGGCACCTACGGCAAGGTCGATTGCCTGGTGCAGAGATTCTGCGGCGGAGGGTACGCGGGAGCCGGGGACCTCAGCCCAGTGGCCGAAGGAGAGGAAGCCGAGCTTCTTCTCGTCGCCGCGCATGGGCTCGAGGTGGCTGATGCGGATAGACTCGTCAAGCTGCGGGGTGCTGTTCAGGTTGGTGCTCATGGTTTTTCCTTTGCGGGTTGCGCTCGGGCTCTTGTAGTGCCGGGCTAGTGTTTTAAATCTAAACCCAATTACTTTACATGTCAAGTATTTTGTTTCAGGGTATTACGCACAGAGCATCCCTCCCCAACTTTCGCTGCACACACCACCTGCACGCCTCACCCGCCCGCACGCCTCACCCGCACGAGGCACACATACCGCCACAAAATGCTGGCGCAAAATACAGCCGAAAAGGGCACAAAAAAGCCCGGCGGAACGAACACATCGCACCACCGGGCTCTCCACTCAGCAACCAAAGTTACCGAGACAACCTACATTAGGAACGCTTCGCCAGCGGAACCCACAGCTCCATACGGTAATCAGCCGCCTGCATATCGCCGCGACCGTACACCTCAAGGCCACCCACCGGGCGGTACTGCGGATTCTTCGCGAAGAACGCCTCCTCAAAGCTCGCAAAGCCAGCCGGAATGGACTCCGAAATCGGGCCGGTCACCTCAACCACCGCGTAGGTACTCGCAGGCAACTCAAGCACGCCCAGACCAAGCTTCGCCGCGCTCGCCGGCTCCGACACCAGGAAGCCCGCTGTGTAGCGGACCTGACCCTTCGGGTTCGGCTGAGTGCACACACCCAGGTACTGGGTCACCTTCAGAACATCCAGCATCGCCGGGGACGCCTTCTGATTCAGCTCATCCCACAGCGAGGAGAAATCGCCATCCAGGGGGAACACCTGCGAAACGCCGGCAACGACCATCGCCGGGTGCTCCTCAATGCGAGGTTCAGAAATCTGAACCGCACCGCCCTTAGCGGCTGCCATTAGGCGTTCGCCTTAGCTGCTTCGCGGTCCACCGAGCACTCGGGCACGCAGTGGCGCTTCGCATCATCAGCTGCGCACTCGGGGCAGAGCAGAACCAGCTCGCGGCAAGAATCGTTGGAGCAGTTCTCGAACTTGTTCGAGGGCGCGCCGCACTGTTCGCACTTGCCAATGGTGACGGTGTCCGGCGTAAACTCCATGTGCATGCGCTTGTCGAAGACGTAGAGCGAGCCTTCCCAGAGTTCCTTGTCGCCGTACTTCTCGCCGTAACGCACGATGCCGCCGTCGATCTGGTAGATTTCCTTGAAGCCGCGGTTCTTCATCAGCGCGGAGAGAATCTCGCAGCGGATACCGCCGGTGCAGTAGGTGACGACCGGCTTGTCCTTAATGTGATCGTACTTGCCGGATTCAATCTCGCGGATGAAGTCATGGGTGGTGCGCACGTCGGGAACGATAGCGTTCTTGAACTTGCCAATCTTCGCCTCGAACGCGTTACGGCCATCAAAGAAGACCACCTCGTCACCGCGTTCTTCGACGAGCTTATTTACCTCTTCGGGCTTCAGGTGTACGCCGCCGCCAACGACGCCATTCTCGTCCACCTGCAGCTCGTCGGGAGCACCGAAAGCCACAATCTCGTCGCGAGCCTTCACGGACAGGCGGGGGAAGTCCTCCGCGCCACCCTCGGACCACTTGAACTCCATGTTCTTGAAGCCGGGGTACTTGCGGGTTTCCTTGGTGTACGCCTTGACCGCGTTAATCTCGCCGCCGAGGGTGCCGTTAATGCCGTGCTTGGAAATGAGGATGCGCCCGCGCAGGCCGAGCTTCTCGCAGAGGGCACGCTGCCAGAGCATGACCGCCTGCGGGTCGGCGATGGGGGCGAACTGGTAATACAGAATAATCTTATTTTGAGCCACGAAACTATTTTATCGTCATATGCGCCTAACGCATGCAGATTTTTTGATATGTGTGCACTGACTACGGGGTCGGCGGCACAGAAGCGGTGCTGGGGGCGGTTCTGGGACAGGATTAGGGCGGGGTTAGGTTAGGGGCTAGGCTCTGGGTCGGGGCAGGATCCGAGCGGGTTCGGAGCCGGGCTCGGAGCCAGCGTTCAGGGTAGCGCGTGACCGGTGGCAGGTCGGGTTTTAGCCCGCCGCTCTACAATGGAACCCATGCCGCACAGCATCTCCTCGCAGAACGCCAACCAGCACCCTGAACAGCAGCCCACGCATCAGTCTGTACACCAGCCCGAACAGCCGCAGGGGCAGTCTGCGGCGCGCCCAAAAACGCTGCGCTACCGCGAGCTTCCCGCGAGCGCACAGCAGGTGCTGGCATCCCTGTTGCCGGAGGCAGAACGCACCGGAACCCTGCCCGAGCAGGTGACCCATATTCACACCATTGCCGCTAGGGCGGCGAGCTACGCGCCCTGGCCGCAATGGCTGCATCCGCGCGTGGTGGAGGCCTTCGAATCGCTCGGCATTGCCGAGCCCTACGCCCACCAGGTGCAGGCGGCAGACGCCGCCCACGCGGGTCTTGATGCGGCGCTGGCGGCGAGTGCGGCGCGCTACGGCTGGCAGGCGGGGCGGATTGAGGCTGAGCGTCTTGAGCCTGGGCGCGTTGAAGCGCCGACTCCCGCACACGCCGAAGACGCGAAGAGCACCGGCAACGGCGGGCACGTGATTGTGGCGACTGGTACCGCCTCAGGCAAGACCCTGAGCTACCTGATGCCCACCCTGGACGCAATCTACCGTGCATCGTGTGGCGAGCCAGTGAGCTCAACTTCCGCGTATTCGGGAGCAGAAAACCTCAATAATAGAGCGAACGTTCTCTACATTTCACCGGCGAAGGCACTCTCCGCCGACCAGCTCACCGCCCTCACCTCCTACAACCTGCCAGGACTCCACGCGGCAAGCTACGACGGCGACACCCCCACCGGCGAACGCCGCTGGATCCGCGAACACGCCAACTTCATCCTCACCACCCCGGACATGCTCAACTACTCAATCCTGAGCAACCACCGGCAGTGGTCATCCTTCCTGCGCGGGCTGCGCTACGTGGTGCTCGACGAGGCACACAGCTACCGCGGCGTTTTCGGCGCGCACATCGCCAACCTGCTGCGCCGCCTGCGCCGCGTCTGCGCGCTCTACCGCACCGTGCCCGTGTTCTACGGCGCCTCCGCGACCAGCTCCAACCCGGTCGAGTCTTTCTCCAAGCTCATCGGCGTGCCGCAGCAGGCGGTCACCGCCATTACCGAGTCCACCTCCGCACGCGGTGAAACCACCGTCGCACTCTGGGAGCCCGAATTCATGCCGCCCAAGGCGCACGATCAGCTCGCCAAGGGCACCCGCAGCACCCAGCAGCAGGCGGTCCAGTCGAAGGCTGAGCAGGAGGCGCCGCGCCGCGTCTCCCCCGTGGAGCAGGGCGCGCAAATGCTCACCGACCTGGTGCTTTCCCGCACCCGCTCCCTGGTTTTCGCCGGTTCGCGCCGCAGCGTAGAAATCCTCTCGCAGAAGACCCAACGCTACCTCGACGAGGTGGAGGCGGGCCTCGCCCACCGCGTCGCCGCATACCGCGCCGGGTACACCCCCGAAGAGCGCCGCGAACTCGAACGCAAACTCCGCAACGGCGAACTGCTCGGCCTGGCGAGCACCTCCGCACTGGAGCTGGGCATTGACATCTCCGGACTGGACGCCGTACTCGTGGCGGGCTGGCCGGGTACCCGCGCCTCCTTCATGCAGCGCGTGGGCCGGGCGGGTCGAAGCGGTCAGGACGCGCTCGCAGTGCTCATTGCCGACGACAACCCACTCGACACCTACCTGGTGCACCACCCGGAGGCGATTTTCGGGCAGGAGGTTGAGGCAACCGTATTCGACCCGACGAACCCGTATGTGCTCTCACCGCAGCTGTGCGCCGCAGCGCAGGAGGCACCCATCCGCGCTGAAGAACTGAGTCTCTTCGGTCCGCATACCGCGGCTCTGCTGGATCGGCTGGTGCAGCAGGGGTACCTGCGTCGCCGCCCGGACGGCTGGTACTGGACGCACGCCGAATCAGCCGCCGACCTGGTCGATATCCGCGGCACCGGCGGCGGCCCCTACCAGCTCATCGATGCCGAAGACGGCACCCTGGTTGGCACCATGGACGCCGCGCACGCCATGAGCCAGGGGCACCCGGGCGCAATCTACATTCACCAGAGCGCGCAGTACGTGGTCGAATCCCTCAGCGAGGGCGAGCGCGTGATTCTGCTCAGCCGCGTCTACCCGGACTACTACACGCGCGCCGTTGAGAACACGGAGGTGCGTATTCTCGCAGAGCGGGCGCGAGTTAGTTACGGTGTGCCAGCTGGAATTACTGGACAGGACGTTGCGAATACTGTTCCTGACCCTGCACCCGAAACCGGCGAGCAGCTCGCCCCGCTCACCATGCACCGCGGGCAAGTTCAGGTCACCGACCAGGTCACCGGCTACCGGCGATTCTCCGTCTACGGCGGCGAGTACCTGGGCGAAGAGGCGCAACCCATGCCTCCCGAAGTGCTCATGACCGAGGCGGTCTGGTTCACCTTCGAGCCCAGCTACCTGTTCGGCGCGGGTGTGACCGAAGAGGACGGTCCCGGCACCCTGCACGCCGCCGAACACGCCGCCATCGGACTGCTGCCGCTCATCGCCACCAGCGACCGCTGGGACTTGGGCGGACTCTCCACACTGCTTCACGTGGACACCGGCAGGCCCACCATTTTCGTCTACGACGCCGCACCCGGCGGCGCGGGCATCAGCGAGCGCGGCTTCAACGCGGTTCAGCAGTGGCTGAGCGCCACCCTCGAAGCCATCGAAAGCTGCGGATGCGACAACGGTTGCCCCTCCTGCGTGCACTCACCCAAGTGCGGCAACCGCAACGAGCCGCTCAGCAAGCACGGCGCGCGGGCGCTCCTGACGGCAATGCTGCGGAGCATGGCGGAGGTGTAGGGTACTGCGGGCGTAGGGCGGGGCGGTGGCGCAGGGACATAGGCTGTGCGGGCTGGGACAATAACTCCCAGTCGAGGCGAATAGCCTAGTCGGCTGGGTTTTTCTGGCTCCGTGGGTTTTTCCGGCTCGGGAGATTCGGGCACCGAGTCCCACTCGGCTCCCAGCTCTTCCTCCAGCTCGGCAACCTCATCGGGGCTCAGCTCCTCCGCGCTCCCCGCCGCAGCCTGCTCTTCTTCGGGACGCTCTTCCTCGGGGTGCTCAGCCCCGGCGCGGGCACGCACCCTCGCCGGACCCAGCACACCCATGGGCCCTGCGACGGGGACAGCGACCGTCACCTCCACCGTTTCGGGACGATCCGGAAACGTGCAGGACTCCAGGTGCGCACCGTGGCGGGCGGCAAGATCCGCCGCCACCGCGCACGGGTCCCCCTCGGTGAGCCCTCGGTAGGCATCCGCCGCCGCGAGCGCACTCAAATCTGCGGCGGCGGACGCCCTGCGATTCGCGGACACCACCCCAATGAGCCCGGCAATCACCACGGTCACCACCAATAGCGCGGCAATAATGGTGAGGGCGAGGACGGTGCCGCTACCCTCTTCGGAGTGTTCGTCCGCGGGGCTGGCAATAACCGCGTTTTTATTCGCCTTCATTGCCGGTGCTTTCTTCGCTGTCAGCGCTTTCCTGAGTGCCAGTGTCTTCTTGACTGCCAGCGCCGCCTTCAACGCGGGCGTGGGCGTCCGCCCGCAGCACCCAGCCGGTCGCCGATCCAATCACGCCGGGGGCGGGGCGGCTCACCCGCACGTGCACCTGCCGGGCGCGCCCCTCCCCTGCATCAACTGCGCTATCAGGAGAAACAGAAATCTGCACGCTCTGCGCCGGGTCGATGCGGCTGACGGCGGAGCGAATCTGCGCCTCGGAGTCTCCGCGGGCGGCGGCTCGTGCAGCCGTTCGCGCGGACTCCTCCACCTTCAGCTGCGCAACCCCCGTGGAGGCGGCACCCAGGCAGAGGGCGAGCACCACCGTCACGGCGGGTAGGGCGACCGCAAATTCGGCGGTGATCACACCCTCTTCTGCCGGGCTCTTGTGCGGGGTCGAGAGTGTCGGGTCCACACTGGTTTTCCCTGCGGAGCAAGTGCGCCGCAAAGCACCCAAATTCACATGAGCGTTCATTCTTTATTCCTCCCTTCTGGCTTGATTTTCCAAAGAACCTAGCATCTAGGGACAAAACCCTACGGCGGGTTTTCCAATACCTCTAGACTAAGGCCTCTAGAGCAGTCCCGTATTGCCCGCAATGGACAGGGCGTTACGCACAATATCCAGGAGCATGGAACGCACCTCATCTGACTTGAGAATCAGCACCAGCAGGCCCGCGAAACCGACCGCCGCGAGCATCACGATGCCGTACTCCGCGGTGGAGGCGCCTTCCTCCGGGTCCCCCGCCGGGGCGTACTCTTCGAGTACCTTATCGTCGCTCTCAGCTGGTACATATTCGGTGCAGCCGGGCGCGTGCTCACCCAGGCTGCGGCAGGTGGCGCCGCATTCGTCCAGGGTGCAGCCCTCGGCGAGCGCACGGGCAATGGTCAGCGCCTGCTCGGGGCTCAGGCTGTTCGTGTTCATATCAATCTCCATTTCGTTAGGGTCAATCCTGGGGCCGGTGTGGTTCAGCTCAGCATCACTCAAAAGCTCGGCATCGTTGAAGAGCTCGGGGCATTCTTCGCGCAGCTGCTTCATGGTGGTTGCAATGGCAACGGACAGCGGCACGGGGCCCAGAATGGTCTGCGCTTCTGCGCCGGGTGCGGCGGGCTGAATTTCGCTCGGAATGCCACCCGGAGCACCGGCCGGGGCGTTGACCGGAGTGCCGACCGGAACATCGGCAGTGTGCAGGTCGTGGCGGATTGCTTCGCAGAGGGTGTTCGTCATTGGTTTTCCTTTCGTTGTGCCCTAAACATGCGGGGCGGGGTGGGTGCTCATCCGCGTTCGCTGCAGATGGGCGGGGGTCTAAACTTTTCGGCATTTCAGCTGGTCAACAGCGCTTATGCGCATGGTTCTTTAGCCCGTCAGCGTGGGTAGTAGCGAAATGATGATGGGCACAATACCCAAGCAGATAAAGGCGGGCAGCGAGCACAGCCCGAGGGGTACCACGAGCGCTACGGAGAGCTTTCCGGCGGCGCGTTCTGCCGCGCGGCGCTCGCTGAGGCGGTGCGCATCGGCAAGGGAGAGCAGCAGCGCAGTGCTGGGTGCGCCACCCGTGTAGGCGGGAGCGAGCGCATCCCGAAGCTCACCGAAGGTTCCCGCCGCGGAGCCCGACCAGGCGCTCCCCCAGCTACTGCCCATCTGTAGGCGCTGGCAGACCGTATACAGGGGTCGGCTGTTGAGCGCCTCAGCGAGGGTACCCAAGGCGGCGAGCGGTGCAAGCCCGGCTCTCAACTGCGCGGCGAGTAGTTCCAGTACGAGGGCGGTATCAACAGTCGGTGCATTCAAGGCCTGCTCGCCTCCTGTATGCCCAGCTCGTGTGCTCTCCACCTCCGCCCGATGCACGAGCGCGGCGGTCCAGCGGCGCCCGGCGAAGGCGAGCCCCAGCCCGAACAAACCGGTAAGCGCCCCGAGGATGGAGCCGGTCAGCACGCCCACGGGGTCACTTCCCATGAGCACACCCAACCCCAGGCCGAGTAGCGGCAGCCAGGAGAGAATCCTGCCAGTGGCACGCGGCGCGGCAAGGGCGCTCTGCCGCCCCAGGAGCGCGTCGATGCGTTCTTCGGCGTGTTCTGCGGCGCGTTCCAGGCTCGTGGCGAGCGGCGCACCGGCGCTCTCGCTCATACGCAGGCTCAGCTGCAGGTCGTACAGGCGGTCGCGGCTGTGCGGGCGCATCCGGCTGCTGTTTTCGAGTAGCTGGGCGCAGGCGAGGTGTGCGGGTGCGCCCCAGGAGGCAAGTGCGGCAAGCGCCTGCGTGAAACGACGGATATCTTCGGCGCACCGCTTCTGCCCGTACTCTTCGGAGAGGGGCGAGGAGCCCCTGGTACGTCGGGGTCGGGTGCTTTTCCGCGTGGCGGTTTTCTTCGCGGGCGTTTTCCCCGTGCCCGACTCCAGATTCTCGCCGGACTGCCCGGAGCCCGGGTTGGCGAGCACCGCCTCCTGCAGGGGAATACCGGCGCGCAGGTTCAGGGCGAGGGTGCGTAGCATGAGCGGCCACATGCGCATTTCCTCGGCGCTGGCTGCTCCGGCGAGGTGCTCAGCCCAGCGTTCGCGAAGGCTTCCTCGACTCGTTTCTTCCCTTTTCATGGTTCCTCCTTTCACGTTTTCCGTTTCCCCTTTACGGGGGCTAGTACCCAACTTCGGAGCCCACAGAAATACGCCTGACCTGCAGATACTCTTCGCTCCCCTCAACTGCGGGGTGCAGGCTGTAGACGCCCTCGATGCGGCGGCGTCCGTCCCGGTGTTCCAGATGGATAATGCGTTCAAAAGCCGTCGCCGTATGTAGAGCGACCGTTCTACTATCCAGTCCGGCGAGCGCACCCAGGGCGCACAAACGCAGGGGCACCGCCTGCGCACTATTGGCGTGCAGGGTCGTTCCGGCGCCACGGTGACCGGTATTCATGGCGGTCAGCAGGTGCACCACCTCCGCACCGCGGCACTCGCCGACCACGAGCCGATCCGGGCCCATACGCAGCGCCTGCACAATCAGCTCACCCAACCCGATTTCACCGGCACCTTCGGAGTTGGCGGCACGGGTTTTGAGGGCAATAACCTGCTCATGCTGCGGCGCAAGTTCCGGGGTGTCTTCGAGCAAAATGAGGCGCTCCTGCGGCGTACACAGCCCCAGCAGTGCGTTGAGCAGGGTGGTTTTGCCGGTGCCGGTGCCCCCGCTAATCAGGAATCCGCGGCGTTCGGCAATCATGCGGCACAGGTAGGCGGCGGTCGCCTCATCACACAGCCCGGCGGCCTGCAGCTGCGCCAGGGTGGGGCGCTCGCGGGCGGGTAGGCGCACGGAGAGCCGGGTACGTTCGCTCAGCGGAGGGATAATCGCGTGGATACGCCGACCCTGCGCGTCGCTAATGTCAGCTGCCGGATGCGCGGCATCCAGCTGTCCGCCGTGCCTGCGGATGAGCCGCTCGGCGAGGTCACGCACGCGCCGCTCATTGCCGAGGCTTAGCGCCACGGGGCGGACGGTTCCGTTGATGCCCACCCAGATATCGCAGGGCGAGTTCACGTAGATATCGGTGATGGTTCCGGCGCGTTGCCCCTCGTCGAGGAGCAGGTCGAGGGCACCGAGGCCGTAGAGTTCCGCGGCGAGGTAGCGCAGCGCGGTCTGCCGGTTGACGGGCACGTATTCCACGCTGGGGTAGCTCCAGGAGGTGGGCGGTGCAGTTTTGACACGGAATTTTCGGGGCTTCGTCACATTAGTTCCGTCTGCGCCCGTTACTTCTGCACTCGTGTTCCCCCAGGCGTTCCCCCGAGCATTCCCCTGGCATCCGCCGTCGATGGCGCAGATTGCCTCGTCCACGGCGTTTTCGAGAATCTCGCGGAGGGGCTGGGATTCTTGGAGTAGCCCACCGCCCGCGGCACTCGCAGCGTTTGCACTGCCCGCGGCAACCACGCCCTCTGCGGGCGGCCGCTCCCCTGCCCGCTCGGCCCCGGCGCTGAATCCGTTACTGGGTCCGCCACAGAACCCGGCACTGAACCCGCCACTAAAACCACCCAGGGCGATAGCGCTCATCTGCGGCGAACGCAGAATCAGCTCGCGGGCGTGCAGGGCGACGGCGCGGGCGCGATAGTCTTCGGGAATGAGCAGGGCGGGTAGCGAGTGCGCGCGGGTGTTCTGGACACCCATATTCTGTGCGCCCGGCTGATTCGCGCCCTGTGCGGCACGCGGCGAGCAACCGTTGGGGTTGCCGGGATTGTTGGCAGGGTGCCCGGCGGGATTGCTGGAGGGATTCATGACGGGGTTCATGGCTCTAGGAGAGCATTGCGCCCGCCCCGAATTTTTATGAGAATGAGCGTTCTGTGGATAACTCCTCGCGCACCCCGAAATATCCACGATGCACGCACCTCAAACGAACAAAACGCACGCATCCGGCGCTTTTATGACAAACCGCGGCGCATTCAGCCCTCCCCTGCCTCTTCCGCAAACCGCCCGCCCGCGACCACAAACCACGCGCCTTCGCACCCGGTCACCGATAATGGAAGAATGTACGTTCTGCTCAGTCCTGCCACCGGCGCGGGTATTACCGCCCAGACCGGCACCCCCGCGCACCCGGTCACGTCGGCTATTGCCGCGGGTGCGTCCCCGCGCGGTGCTCAGCCGGTAACTTCATGGGGTGCTTTTCATTTTTCGGCGCCGACCGCTGAGCAGTTGCAGGACCCGACCTTTATTCCGCGGATTACGCGTGCGGATCGGGTGAGTGCGGCGAATCTTCCGGCGTATGTGCGAGAGGTAGAGCGGCAGGCGGCAGATTCGGCGCAGGCGCGTTTCCCCCGCTGGATTTGGGCTGATACCCGCCACGTTGACTCGTTGCTTCTGCGCCGCGGGGTGCGGGTGCATCTATGCCATGATTTGCGTCTGGTGCAGCGAATTTTGGCGACTGCCGCTACGCATCCGAGCGGTTTTGTGGAGTACAGCCCGGTGCTGGATCTTTCTGATGTGCGTGAGGCGGTGGAGCCTCAGGGGTATCTGCCGGTGGCGCGGCAGATTCAGGGTCAGGAGGAGCTGTTCGGCGCTGATTTTTTGAGTGCCCCCGCCACCTCTTCCGCCGCACCCGCCGATTCCTCTGCAGATTCCTCCCCCGATTTCCTGGAGGCGGCACCTCACGAGCCTTTTGCCCCGCAGTTGGCGGCAGGCCCGGTGACTCTGCTTCCGGAGCATCCGGTGGTGCGTGTGCTGATGCGTGAGTGGTTGGCGCAGGCGCGCGCTATTAGCGAGTCGAGGCACCCGGAGCGGTTGCGTCTTTTGGCGGCGGCTGAGTCTGCCGGTACGTTGGTGGCGGCTGAGATTGGTTATTACGGCATCCCGTTTAATGTGCAGGCGCATCATGAGCATCTGTGCGAGTTGTTGGGTCCGCGCCCGGTGCCTGGGGAGCGTCCGCAGAAGATGCAGGAGTTGGCGGAGCAGATTCAGCGCATGCTGTTTATGCCGTCGTTGAACCCGGATTCGCCGCAGGATCTTTTGCGTGCTCTGCAGTCTGCGGGGGTTTCGGTGAAGTCTACGCGTTCGTGGGAGTTGAAGAGTTGGGCGGATGCGATTCCGGCTCAAAGGGAGAAGCGTTGGGCGCTGATTGACCCGATTCTGCGTTATAAGAAGCTGTACCGTATTTGGACTGCTAACGGCTGGACGTGGGCTGATACTTGGGTTTCTGAGGGTGCGTTCCGCCCGCATCTTGAGGTGGGTGGAGCCGCGACCGGGCGCTGGGGCGCTTCCGGCGGTGGTGCGTTGCAGCTTCCGGCGGAGATTCGTCAGGCGGTGCAGGCGCCGGAGGGTCAGGTGCTGACGGTGACGGATGGCTCGCAGATTGAGCCACGTATTTTGGCGGCGTTGAGCCGTGATGAGGCGCTCGCTTCGGCGGGTCGTGGCGCTGACCTGTATGCGGGTATTGCCGAGCTGGCGCGCCTGAAGGGTGTGGGTTTGACGGGGCGTTCCCACGCGAAGGTGGGCATGCTGGCGATTATGTATGGCGGCCGCAGCGGTGAGATTGGCGCCCTGTTGCCGCATGTGGCGGCGCTTTTTCCGCAGGCGATGGACTTTACGGAGCGTGCGGCTCGTATTGGTGAGGCGGGCGGTCAGGTGACGACTTTTTTGGGTCGTACGTCCCCGCCGGTGGATGAGCGTTTCCGTGAGATTGTGGCTGATCGGTCTTCGCCGGCGGCTGAGTCGCGTGCGGTGTCGACTGCGCGTGCGCACGGGCGTATGACCCGCAATTTTATTGTGCAGGGTACGGCGGCTGAGTGGGCTCTGTGTTGGATGGGCGCGGTGCGTTCTCGTCTGTTGTCGGAGCGGATTTTTGGTATGCCGATGCGCACCCGCATTGTGTATTTTTTGCACGATGAGCTTCTGCTGTGCGGCCCCGAGCTGGAGGCGGATCGCGTGGAGCGTATTGTGCGTGAGGGCGCTGCGGAGGCGGCGCGTCTGCTGTTCGGTCGGGTGCCGGTTGATTTTCCAGTGTCGGTGGCGCGGGTGCGCAACTACGCAGACGGTAAGTAACCAGCGGTAAATAATCAGCGGCATATAGGCGGCACCGTGCAACAAAAAATAGGGGCGGCGGGTAGCTTCGTTCAAGCTACCTGCCGCCCCTATCTGCACCCTATATCCGCTGGTCAGGCGTTTATTCTGCGAAGAGCTTTACTCCTCGTAGCCGGGTGCCGTGCGCATCTTTTTTGTATCCCAGGGCACGGTCCAGCCGAGCGAGTCGAAGATCCGGTCCAGCAGAATCGCGGTGAATCCCCAGACGGTGAACTCTTCACCGCCGGGCATGCGCACCTCGAAGGCGGGAGTGCGGTGTGAGGTGCGGCCGCGTTTGACGTAGGCGGTGTGCCGGTTGGCGGGGTTGAGCAGGTCACGCACGGGCACGCGGGCGATGAGCGCGGACTCGTTGTGGTCAACGACTTCGACAGGCACGGGGCTGTTCCACCAGCCGATGACGGGGGTGACCATGAAGTTGCTGATGGGTAGCGGCAGGGTGTGCAGCTGGCCGAGGATCTGCACGCCGGCGGGGTCGAGCCCGGTTTCTTCGACCGCCTCGCGCAGGGCGGCGATGTGGGCGACGGGTTCGCCGGTGGTTTCGGCGAGTGCATAGTCTTCGGGGTCGATTTTGCCGCCGGGGAAGGCGGGCTGACCGGCGTGTGAGCGCAGGGTTGCGGCACGTACGAGGAGCAGTACATCCAGGTCGGCGCTGACGTTTTCGGGGCAGCCGTCAAATTCGCCGGTGGAGGGCGAGTTGTCGAGCACTCCGAAGAGGATCAGCACGGCGGCTTCTTTGCTGAGGGGGCTGGCGGGTGCGCTGCGCAGTAGGGCTTGGACGTCAAATTCCACGCCGCCCTCTGCGAGAGCCGCCAGTGCCTGCTGGGCGGGGTGCTGCGCCTCCTGCTGGGACGTGTTTTCGCTCATCTGTGTACCTCTCTTCTGCGCGGCTACATTCCGGTTCGGCTCAGTCGCCGTTAGGCGCTGAGCGGGTAGCCTTCTGCCATGAGTTCGCGGCGGGTTGCGCCCTGCAGGAATCGCAGGTGCAGGTCTTCTCGGCCGGGTGCCATTTCGTATTTCATGAGTTTACGTGCTGCTTGTTCGTTCGTCTCCCCGGCGCCGTAGGACGGGCAGAGGTCGGCGACGGGGCATACGCCGCAGGCGGGCTTTTTGGCGTGGCAGATGCGGCGGCCGTGGTAGACCATGCGGTGTGAGAAGAGCGTCCAGTCTTTGCGTTCGATGAGTTCGGCAACGTCTTTTTCGACCGTCTCGGGGGCGTCTGCAGTGGTGAATCCCATGCGGCGGGCGAGGCGTCCGAAGTGGGTGTCTACGGTCAGTCCGGGCACGTCGAAGGCGTTTCCGAGGACCACGTTCGCGGTTTTGCGGCCGACTCCGGCGAGTTCTACGAGCTCTTCGAGGGTTGAGGGGACCTGCCCGTTGTGGCGTTCGACGAGCTGCTGGGAGAGGGTGACGATGGAGCGTGCCTTGGCGCGGTAGAAGCCGAGGGACTGAATGTAGGGTTCGACCTCTTCGGTACGTGCGGAGGCGAGCGCGGCGGCGTCCGGGTAGCGTGCGAAGAGTGCACCGGTGACGGAGTTGACGCGCACGTCGGTGGTTTGTGCCGAGAGCACGGTGGCGATGAGTAGCTCGAAGGGGTTGTCGAAGTCGAGTTCTGCGACGGCGTAGGGGTAGGTTTCGCCGAGGATGCGGTTAATCTTTCGGGCGCGGCGCACAGTGGCGAGGTGGCTTTCGGGTGCGCGGGCGTTGAGGCGGCGTGCGGCGGCTGCGGCTTTGAATTCGGGAACGAATCGGATCTGTAGGAGCGATTCGGCGTTCTCTGCCGCGGTGTTCTGTGCGCCCGCTGCGGGCTGGGTGGCGTTCTCGGTCATAGCGCGAGGGTACCGGGCTTAGGTGTGTGGGCGGTAGCGAGGTTCACCGTACTTGGCGCGCGTCGCCCCCCGTATGCGGGGATGCGCATCCGCCACGCGCCTGCGCTCTCCCCTCCTCCGCATCATTTTCTGGGCAGTTCGCGTCGGCTAGCGCTCAGCGGGCGCTCGCTGTGCCACACTGGTTTTATGTCAGATACGATTTTTGTGCTTAATGGACCGAATTTGAACCTGCTTGGGCAGCGCCGCCCCGAGGTGTACGGCTACACCACTCTGCACGATATTGAGCGTATGGTGCGTGAGCGCGCGGCGGATCATGGTTTTGATGTTGAGTTTATGCAGTCGAATCATGAGGGCGCGCTGGTGGATGAGATTCAGCGTGCTCGTACTCGTGGCGCGGCGATTATTATCAACCCGGCGGCGTACACCCACACGTCGGTGGCGCTGCATGATGCACTGGAGGCGGCTGAGCTTCCGGTGGTTGAGGTGCATCTGTCGAATGTGCATCGTCGTGAGCAGTTCCGTCATCATTCGTTTGTGTCGCCGCAGGCTACCGCGGTGATTGCCGGTGCGGGTGCGTACGGCTATGTCATGGCGGTTGATTTCCTGGCGCAGCATCTGGCGGAATAACAGCGCGCCGCCTCCTTTCGTTAAATAGTTCAGGCTCCCGTTCCTCGCTAGAGGTTCGGGAGCCTGAATGTTTTTGTTAGCTACTTGCGGCAGGTGCCGGTGGAGACTGCGGCGGTGTTGTCGCCACCTTCAGCCAGTGCCTGCTTGAGGGTGCTTGCGGTGATGGCGTAGCCGGTCTGGCCGGTGGTTGCCTTACCGAAGATCACGCCGACCACGTTGCCGTTTTCGTCGAGGACGGGGCCGCCGGAGTTGCCGTGCTGCACGTCGGCTGCCAGTTGGTAGACCTGGCGCATGGCGTTGGCGCGGCCGGTGTCGGCATCGATGGTTTGGGTGTTGCCGATGCCCTGCACGGTGGCGGGCAGTGCCTTGAACGGGCCGCCCTTGGGGTAGCCCATGAAGGTTACAAGGCTACCTGCGGTGGCGTTGGTGCCGATGGTCAGCGGTTCGAGCGGCAGCTTGGGCACGCTGATGAAGGCGAGGTCCTGTTCGGTATCCATGTAGACGACGGTGCCGGGCCAGGTGCGGCCGCGGGAGTCCTGCACGACCGGGGAGGTCACGCCGGCGACCACGTGGGCGTTGGTGACGACCAGGCCGTTGTCCGCCACGAAGCCGGAGCCGGTGGAGGTGTAGCCGCACTGCTCTGCGGCACCCAGAATCTCAACGACGGAGGCAGCCGCCCGGTCCAGTGCCGCGGATTCTACGGTCTGGGTGGGGGCGCTGGTTTCGGGGGCGATGAGCTGGCTGACTTCCGGAATGGTTCCGAAGGCGAGCACGTCATTGCGTACCGTGTTGATGCGGTCCTTGACGACCTCGGGGGTGGAGGCGACCATCCAGGAGAGAGTCTTGGATTCGCTGAGCGCGGTGTTGAGCTGCGGGATGGGTACGGTGCGCATGGAGATGGTCAGCACGACCATGACCAGGGCGCAGGCGGCAAGGTTCAGCACACCGCCGAAGAAGCGCTCAATGCCCTTGAGCGGGGTGATGTCGGTGACGCGGCGAATGGTGCGTCCGGCAATGAGGCCGAGCCACTGTCCGATGGTCAGGCAGATGATGAGCACACCGACGGCGGTAATGAGGCTCCACTGCGACCCCACGGAGGCGACGGCGAGGGGCACGAGCCAGGCTGCGGCGCAGACGCCCAGGCCCAGACCGAGGAAGGTTCCGAGGGTGGTGAAGAATCCGCTGCGGACTCCGGCGAGGAAGTAGAGCAGCAGGATGATGGGGATAGCAATATCAAGCAGGTTGATGCCGGTCGTCACGACTAATTGCCTCCTTGGTGGGTAGAAGTGGTCACGGTGTGCCCATGTGATTGGTGCGGGCTGTGCCCGATGAGTGTGGTGGCACGCTGTACCCTGCGGCGGGCGTGACGGGCGGTTCCGGGGTTGTTGAGACCGGGTTTCTGCCTCGTCGCATCGTACCGCGTGTGGAGGCGGGTGCCTGTTTGTCATGAGGGTGTCAGCGTGCTTGGTACCGATAAAAGTACACACCTGAATGCCTGATATTAGGTGGTAAACCTGTGGGGAAGCTTTGAATTTTCTCGGAAGAAATAACTTTTGGTGTAAAGCTCGCTGTATCGGAATGCATAAAGCGCTTTTTTAGGGTACGCTCGTATCAGTTGAATATGTCACACTAGCTTGAGCCTTCTCACATTTCAGATGTTGAGACGCATGACACCGGTTCGGGCTCACTCACTGAACATTTACGAGTTTCGGCTCATCACCTCATATCTAGGAGAACTTTATGGATCTCGAGATCCTCCGTCGTACCCCTCTCTTTGCTAACCTCGACGACGCAGCTTTCGCTCTGCTGACCGATGACATTCAGGAGATTGACCTCTCCCGCAACGCCGTCCTCTTCTACGAGGGTGACCAGGACGACCAGCTCTTCGCTGTACTCTCCGGTAAGGTCAAGCTGGGTCGCACCGCCGCTGACGGCCGCGAGAATATGGTTGCAATCATGGGTCCCGGTGACGTCTTCGGCGAGATGGCTCTCTTCGATCCTTCGCCCCGTTCGACCAACGCTGTGGCTGTCTCTGAGACTCGCCTGGCTGCCATCAAGCACGAGTCCTTCAAGCGTGCACAGCAGCTCGATCCCACTATCTCCGATCAGGTTATTAAGACTCTGGCTCGCCGCCTGCGCCACGCTAACGAGGCACTGGCTGACCTGGTCTTCTCCGACGTTCCCGGCCGCCTCGCTAAGGCGCTGCTGGACCTGGCTGACCGCTTCGGCCGCCCCGCAACCGACGGCGTGCTCGTTGCTCACGAGCTGACTCAGGAAGAGCTGGCACAGCTGGTTGGCGCATCCCGCGAGACCGTGAACAAGGCTCTTGCCGAGTTCGTTTCTCGCGGCTGGATCCGTCTGGAGGCACGCGCAGTTGTCATTCTGGACCTGCCCCGCCTGCGCCAGCGTTCCCGCTAAGGTCTCTTTGAGTTAGGGCATTCTAGGACGCCCTCGCTGAAAGACGCACAGCTTAAATAGATCAGGAGCCGTTTCCCTCTGCATGGGGAAACGGCTCCTGATTTCTTTAACGCTTCATCGTACGAGCGAACGGCTGCAATACCCTCTTAGAGCGCACCCATCGCGCCGGTGTATATGGAACCGGTGGTAGCCGGAACCACCTCGGTGAAGGAGAGCATGCACGCACCGTTGTGGGTGACGAGCACGGGCTTCTTCACCTCAATCTTGCGGCGCTTCGACAGCCACGCGACGGAGGTCTGAGCCTTCGCCAGCGATTCGAGCATGCACATCACGCCGGGGGTAATGAGCTGGTCGAGGGTACGGCCCACCGTGTTGGGCTGGCCGATGCGGTCACCCAGTTCGCTGGTGTCCTTGGCTTCGAGCAGTTCACGCACGTTCAGCCAGTCACCCCACACGCCCTTACCGAGCAGTAGCTTCGGGTCCTGACCGACGGGCAACGCCGTGGTGAAGTAGGCGATATCGTAGCGTTTGAGGAAGAAGTCCGGGGACTGCCAGCGCGCGACCGGGCGCAGCAGGTCGGCGCGCACGCTCAAGCCGCTGGAGGTCAAGAAGTCCGAGAAGCTCTTGTCCTGCTCGGCAACCGCTTCACGCCACGCCATGAGCTCAGGGGTGCTGGAGCGTTCCACGACGTCCTGTTCGTCCTCGCCTGCAAGCAGAATGCCGGTCTCTTCAAAGGATTCACGCACGGCTGCCATGACGCTGCGGCGTGCCTGCGCAATATCGGAGAAGTGGAATTGTTCCTGCCAGTAGTCGGCGCCGGGACCCACCCAGGAGGCGGACTCATCATCACCGGGAAGAGCCGTACCGCCGGGGAAAGCCACCACGCCCAGCGGGGAGGTGCCGGGACGGTAGGTCAGAATCGTTTCGAGGCCGTTGTCGCCGTCGCGCACAAAAATGACGGATGCCGCCTGGCGCATCGTGCAGCCGGTCGTGCCTTCGTTGCCGCATTCGCGCCAGCTTTCGGCGGCGGTGCGCATGAACTCGGGAATCGTGTAGAGACGCTGGATGGATGCGGTGCGCGGGCCTGACTGGCGGCCGGTGAACACGCGGGGGCGTTCCACGCCCTCAGCCGGGGTGGGAGTGCCGAAGCGGCGTTCCTGCACCGGCTGGGGTAGAGTCTTGATGTTTTGGGCGGTGCCGTTGTCCTGTGCGGATGCGGTGTATGCAGTCTTATCGGGAGCGTCCTGCGCCGCCCGCTGAGCCTGGGCAGCACGAATAGCAGACAGCGGCAGCGCGCCGGTGTACAGATTAGACATATTCAACAATGATCTCGACCTCTACGGGCGAGTCCAGGGGAAGAACGGGAACGCCGACGGCGGAGCGGGCGTGCTGGCCTGCCTCGCCGAAGATTTCGCCGAGCAGTTCGGAGGCACCGTTAATGACGGCGGGCTGAGCGGTGAAGTTCACCTCGGATGCCACGAAGCCGACAACCTTCACGACGCGCTGCACGCGGTCCAGGTCGCCAATGACGGACTTGACCGCTGCCAGGGCGTTGAGCAGGCTGATACCCGCGTACTTCTTCGCATTCTCGGGGGTCACGGAGCCTTCAGCGCCGGAGTCGGAAACCTTACCGGTTTCGGGCAGAGCACCCTCAACGAAGGGCAGCTGACCGGAGGTGTACACGTAGGAGCCGGACGTAACAGCCGGAACGTAGGCTGCAACGGGGGCGGGTGCTACGGGCAGTTCGTAACCGAGTTCGCGGATACGTGCTTCAATACGGGATTCAGTCATGATTACTCCAGAAGGATGGCGGGTGCTGGCACCCAAACGGTGATAGGGGAAATGCTGTAAATCTAAACGCTACTGATATTCAGGCAGCTGTTAAATGGCTAACCGGCGGTCTTCCTCATCTATTCCCGCGCTCCCCTAGTTATAGGAGGGCCGGGATAGCGAGGTGACCGCCGGGTACGTTGCTCTTAGTCAGCCTTCTCGCGCTTAAAGTAGGCGATGGGGTTGCCCTGAGTCGGAGCGACCATGTTCGACGCGGGGGTTGCGCCAGCAGGTGCGGATGCGCCGGGGAGAACAGTTACGAGCTCCCAGCCGTCTTCACCCCAGTTGTCGAGGATTGCCTTGGTCGTGTGGATCATCAGCGGTACAGTTGCGTATTCCCATTTCTTCATACCCTCTAGACTAGCTTTCAGGGTCGAATAAGTAAAAGGGATTCACTATGGTTTCGGTCAATGTCCGGCGCTTTTGGGGGCTTTATTCTCAGCGCTGAGGCGCCCACCTCCCTGTGGGGTGCCGAACCGGACTTCCTCTCACAGCTTCATGGGATAAACTGAATGAATGGCTTCATCTAAGAAAACCCGTGCGCGTCGCCGCCCGGGAGATTTTTTGCAGTTCCTCGCGTTCAGCGTGATTGCCGGTTTCCTTGCGGCAATTATTGTCGTACCCCCTGCCGTGAGCTTGGGTATGGTCACGAACGCGTCGATGTCATGGTTCCAGGACCTTCCTGACGACATTGCCGATGGCATTTCCTCCCGTCCTTCTACTATTTACGCTGCTGACGGCAAGACCGAAATCGCGACTTTCTTCGAAGAGAACCGTGAACCGGTCAAGCTGGATCAGATTTCTCAGCACATGAAGAACGCTATCGTCTCGGTGGAGGACCGTGACTTCTACAATCACGGTGCTGTCTCCGCTATCGGTATCGGTCGTGCGTTCCTGAACAACATCATTAACTCCAACAGCGGCCGCCGTCAGGGTGCATCCACCCTGACCCAGCAGTACGTTAACAACCTCATTGTTGACTCCGCTGTGGCTCGTGGTGAGGACGCTACCGCAACCCTGAACGGTAACAAGACCTACGCCGCAAAGATTCGCGAGATGAAGCTTGCGATTTCTATGGAGCAGAACAAGTCCAAGGACGAAATCCTTGAAGGCTACCTGAACATCGTGAACCTTGGTGGTTCGAACTACGGTGTTGAGGCTGCTGCACAGTACTACTGGGGTATTTCCGCTAAGGACCTGAACGTGGCACAGTCCGCCCTTCTTGCCGGTCTGGTGCAGGCACCGAACGTGTACGACCCGACCGTGAACCCCGAACTCGCCCGTGAACGCCGCGACATCGTTCTGGGCACCATGCTCCGCGACGGCAAGATTTCCGACAAGGAATACAGCGACGCCATCGCCAGCGACATTAAGCTCAACGTCCACACCAAGTCCCAGGGTTGCTCCCTGGCAGGTGATAAGGCGTTCTTCTGCCGTTATGTGGTCAACTACCTGCTGCAGGATGAGTCCCTCGGCGCAACCGCTGAGCTGCGTAACACCGCCATCAAGCGTGGCGGCCTGAAGGTGATCACCACCCTGAACCCCGAGGCTCAGACCGCGGCAAAGCAGGCTGTGGACTCCACCCAGCCGGCAGCAACCAACTGGAACGACGTGAACTCCGCGCTGACCAGTGTTGAGCCCGGCACCGGCCGCGTCATCGCGATGGCACAGAACACCGAGCTCGGTAGCCCCGCAGACGCAAACGACCACTCCAAGACCGAGTACAACTACAACGTTGATAGCGCCTACGGTGGTACCCGCGGCTTCCAGCCCGGTTCGACGTTCAAACCGATTATTCTGGCTCAGTGGCTCATCAGCGGCCGCGGCGCTAACGCTACCGTGAACGGTACCCAGCTGTTCTGGCCCACCAGCTTCGGCTGGAACGCCAAGTGCTACGACGGCGGTAAGTACTACTACACCGGTCAGCCGAACGGCTGGTCCTATAAGAACGCAGTCAACGGCGGTCTGACCTACGGTACCGCTGCGTACGGTATTCGCCAGTCGTTGAACTCGTACCTGTACGGCATGCTCTCCCAGATTGACCTGTGCGATGTGCACGACCTGTCAATCAAGATGCACGCCCTGGACGGTACCGGCGAACCGCTGCACAGCATCCCCGACCTGGGTACCAACATTGGTGGTACCAAGTACGGTATCTCCCCGCTGACCAGCGCATCCATGTACGCTATCTTCGCTTCCGAGGGTAAGTACTGCACCCCGCGCCCGATTGAGAAGATTACCAAGACCAACGGTGAAACCATGAAGGAATACCAGAACCAGTGTGAGCAGGTCCTGGATCCGGACATCGCGAACGGTGTCAGCTGGGTTCTGAAGGGTGTTATCCAGCCTGGCGGTTCCGCTTCTCAGCGCGGTATTGGTCTGCCGAACGGTTCGGCTGCGAAGACCGGTACGAACGATAACTCCTCCCAGACCTGGCAGGTTGGCTACACTCGTGGCCTGTCCACCGCGTCTTGGGTTGGTTCTAACAACCTCGGCTTCCGCTCCCTGAACGGTGTGGGCATTAACGGTCGAGTCCTCGAGTACGTCGATGGTGCAACCTACGCGGGTGCACAGTGGCAGTCGTTCATGAAGACGATGGCACCGAAGTACAACACGAAGGACTTCACCGCCCCCAGCGATAAGATTCTGTCGTACAGCTAGAATCACAGCTCACCAGCTGAAGCCTGAAAGGCGATTGATAATGTGTGAAAACGCAGTCAACGCCCGCGTCCCCGTGGCGGTCCCCGGCGCACGCGGCTCCTCCCCGCTCCTGAAGAAGGTAGCGGGGGCGGTAGCCGCCACTGCAGCCTTGGGGGCCGCCACGGCGGCGTATGGGCACTTTATTGAGCTGAACAATTTTCAGCTCCGCACCGAGTCCCTGCCGGTGCTGCCCGCCGGGAGCCCCGACTTCAGGATTCTGCATATTTCGGATATGCACATGATTCCGGGCCAGCAGAAGAAGATTGACTTCATGCACTCGCTGGCTACCCTGGAGCCGGATTTGGTGATGAACACGGGCGATAACCTCTCCCACGTGGACGGTATGGGCCCGCTACTGGAGGCACTCGACCCGCTCATGGACTTCCCCGGCGTATTTGTGCCCGGCTCGAATTGCTATTTCGCGCCGGTTTTCAAGAACCCGGCACGCTACCTGTGGCAGCCGCGCACCCCGCAGATGATTGAGGAGGGCTCGCGTGTAGCACTGCCCATTGAGCGGATGCACGACGCCTTCGAGTCGCGCGGCTGGACGGGCCTGGTCAACCGCTACGATACGCTGAATCTCAAGGGTCTGCGCCTGGAGTTCTCCGGTGTAGATGACCCGCACCTGCGTTACGATGAGCACCCCGGATTCGCCCCCGGCGCCTTCGACGAAGGGCAGGAGCCGAGCGTCCGTATCGGCGTGGCGCACGCCCCCTATATGCGTACCCTGCACCGCTTCGTGCAGGACGGTGCGCAGGCTATTTTTGCCGGTCATACGCACGGCGGTCAGGTCTGCCTGCCCGGCGGTCATGCTCTGGTCAGCAATTGCGATTTGCCGCCTTCGCGTGCGAAGGGTGTCAGTGAGCAGTCCGGTATTCCGGTTCAGGTTTCTGCCGGCTTGGGCACCTCTCGTTTTGCGCCGGTGCGTCTGTTCTGCCCGCCGGAGGCAATCCTGGTGACCCTCACGGCTCGCGATAAGGGTGAAGCCGACGCTTCGAAAGGTGCCGCCGCTAATGTCTGAGGCTTCTACAGCACGCACGACTAAGCGCCGCCGCAACCCCTTCTTGGAGACGGCGAGCGAACCGACCCCCGACCCGATCGACTACGCGCACGGTCAGCGTGCCCCACGCACCCTCGCCGCGTATGCGCGTCCGATTCGTGTGCGCTGGGGCGTGGGCCTGCTCGTGGCGTTCGGTGCCGGTGCCCTTGAGATTTCCATCCCGCAGATGTTGCAGATTATTGTGGATCATCTCTCGCAGAGCACCACCGAGAGCGCCATCTGGATTGCCGGAGGCCTGGTGCTTCTGCTGGGTATTGCGCACGCCTCCTTCATGTATTGGAGGCGCTGGCTGATTGTGGACCCGACCTCCACGATTGAGCTGTCCATGCGCATGAACTTCTTTGATCGCCTGCTCAGCGCCCCGCTTTCTCTGCTGGACCGTTGGCCGTCCGGTCAGTTGCTGACCCGTTCCATGAGCGATTTGGGTACGATTCGCCGTTGGTTGTCTTTCGGTATTGTGCAGCTGCTGACTGTTGCGGTGATGTTCCTGGTCGGTGGCTTCTTCATGCTGCGTTCTTCGCCGTCGCTCGCGCTAGTGTTCGTGGTGACCGTGCCTATTCTGGTGCTGTCACTGGTGAACTTCACCCGCAAGTACTACCGCGCTTCACATGAGATTCAGCAGATGACGGGCGATCTCTCCACCCGCATTGAGGAGTCGGTGCGCGGCATCCGCGTGATTAAGGCGTTGGGCCGCTCCCCCGAGCAGATTCAGGAATATTCCGAGTCGGTGGATGCCCTGCAGGTGCGCGAGTACGGCAGGTCGATGCTGGTGGCTCGTGTTGCCCTGTACCAGGGCCTGATTGTGGGTGTCTCTACGGCGGTGGCGCTGGCTGTGGGCGCTTCGCAGGTTGCGGCGGGCACCTTGAGTCTGGGCGCTATGACCGCTTACTTTGCGGTGCAGACGACCGTGCTCAGCCACGTGACGCGCTCGACCGCGCTGATGTCTGCCTATTTGAGCTATAAGGTGGCGCTCGAACGCCACAACGAGGTCATGGACGAGCCCGGCTTTGAGGCCGTGCCGCTGGTTCGTGGCTCCGGGGCTGTGTCTGAGCCCGTGCATCCGCAGGGTGCTTCTGATTCGTCAACAGTAGCTGGAGTGTCTGCCGAGGGCGGCTCCGGGAAGGAAACTATGCAGTACCCCAGTGGTGGCGCAGTATCTGTCACTTTTGATCACGTTCAGTTCAGCTACGACGCAGTCGAGGCGCCGGCAACTGTTCCTGCAGAGGCTACCGGCGCAGGCTCTGATGTTGAGGCAAACTCTGAGGTGAAGGCACCCGAGGTGTCCGTGCTGAAGGACGTAAACTTCAAGGTCTTCCCGGGCGAGATTCTGGCGCTGGTGGGTGCAACAGGTAGCGGCAAGTCGACCGTACTGTCGCTGGTGCCGCGTTTCTACGAGCCGACCTCCGGTTCCCTGCGTTTTGGCACCCGAGATACCGCCGACATGTCCATTGAGGAGGTGCGCGCCCAGACCGCGTTCGTCTTTGAGGAGGCGGTGCTCTTCTCCGGCACGGTCCGCGAGAACGTGCTGATGGGCGTTGCCGAGCAGTACGAGCGCGGCACCGAGGATGAGGACTACCCCGCCGCAGAAGAGCTGGAGGCGACCCTCCAGACCGCACTGCAGCTGGCTGCGTGCGATTTCGTGGCGGAGCTTCCGCAGGGTCTGGATACCGTCATTGGTGAGGAGGGTCTGAGCCTTTCGGGTGGTCAGCGTCAGCGTCTGTCGTTGGCGCGTGCTTTGGCGAAGCGCCCCTCCGTGCTGCTGCTGGATGACCCGTTCTCGGCGTTGGATGTGAACACCGAGGAGCGTATTATTACCGGCCTGCGTGAGGGTCTGGAGGGCCTGGGTGGCGCTACTACCCTGTTGACGGCGCACCGCCCCTCCACGGTAGCTCTGGCTGACCGCGTGCTGCTGATGGTTGATGGTGCCGTGGTCGCTGAGGGCACTCACGCTGAGCTGATGGACTCTTCGGAGCAGTACCGTCAGCTGATGACGATGGAGGAGGGCTAATGGCCCATCATCGTCCGGCGGAGCCGCGGGAGCAGATGAGCCCGCAGGAGCGCGCGGAGACCCGTGAACGCTCGATGGCTCTACTGCGCCAGATGTTGCGCCCGCACCGTGGGGCGTTGGCTCTGTCGATTATTTCGGTGCTTTTGGTCTCGGGTTCCTCGGCGATTGCGCCGATTCTGATTGCCCGCGTCCTGGATAGTTCCATTGAGCCGCTCAAGCAGGGTGACGTTTCTCCCCTGCTGACCCTGCTGGTATTTTTTGTGGCGGCTACCGCGGTGACCGCGATTTTTTCGTGGGTCAACGTGGCGTACACGGTGCGTGTGTCGCTGGGCGTGGTGGTGTACCTGCGTAAGCGGGTGTTCCGCCACGCGCAGTCGCTGAGCGTGTCGTTCCATGAGCGGTACACCTCGGGCAAGGTCATTTCGCGTCTGACCAGCGATATTGATACGGTCCGCAGCTTCTTGGACAGCGGCATCAGCCAGTTGGCGATTACCTTGCTGTCCATGGTGATTTCTGCGGTCGCTATTTTCCTTCTGGATTGGCGTATTGGTCTGTTCATGCTGGTCATGGGCGTACCGATTTACTTCTTGACGCGCTGGTTCCAGAAGACCGCGGTGCCGGTTTTCCGTACGATGCGTACCGAGTCTGCGCATTTGACGAGCCGTTTTGTGGAGACTTTTACGGGTATCCGTGCGGTGAAGGCGTTTGGTGCGGAGGCGCAGATGCGTTATGAGTACGCTCAGGCGTCGGAGCGTTACCGCCTTGCGGTGATGGATTCCATTAAGATTTTCGGCGTCTACTCACCCGTGCTGATGCTTTTGGGCAATGTGTTTATTGCCGGTGCGCTAGTGCTGGGTGGTTATGCGGTGCTGGGCGGCACCATGCAGATCGGTACCCTGCTGGCGCTGGTGATTTACGCGAACCGCGTGTTTGAGCCGGTCATGCAGCTGTCCGAGTTCTACAACATGTTCCAGTCGGCGATGTCCGCGCTGGAGAAGCTGTCGTCGTTCTTGGCTGAGGAGCCGGAGGTTGCTGAGCCGGATCATCCGCATGAGCGCGCTGTAGAGTCTGCTGCTGAGTCTAGTGCTGCTGAGGGCGCGTCCGGCTCGGTTCAGGGCGCTTTGGTGGAGCTGGATTCGGCGGTCTTTGGGTACACGTCGGATCGTCACGCGTTGAAGGAGACGACCCTGCGCATTGAGCCGGGTACGACCGTGGCGCTGGTGGGTGCTACGGGTGCTGGCAAGTCGACTATCGCTAAGCTGGTAGCTCGTTTCTACGATGTTTCAGCCGGTCAGGTGCGTATTGACGGCGTGGACGTTCGCCAACTGGCGGATGTGCAGCTACGCCGTGAGGTGCTCATGCTCACCCAGGAGGTGTTCCTGTTCTCCGCGTCGATTCTGGAGAATATCCGCATGGGTAACCCGCAGGCGTCCGATGAGCAGGTGAAGGTTGCCGCAAAGGCGGTGGGTGCTGACGCGTTCATTGAGCGTCTGCGTGAGGGCTACGAGTCGCAGCTGGGCCGCGGCGGTATTACCCTGTCGGCGGGTCAGCGTCAGCTGGTGTCCTTTGCTCGCGTGTTCTTGGCGAATCCGCGGGTGCTGATTCTGGATGAGGCGACGGCTTCGCTGGACATCCCGAGTGAGCGTGCGGTGCAGGCGGCGCTACGAACCGTGTTGGCGGGGCGTACGGCGCTGGTGATTGCGCATCGCCTCTCGACGGTTCTGGGTGCTGATCGTGTGCTGGTGATTCATGAGGGCTCCGTAATGGAGGATGGCTCCCCGCAGCAACTGATTGCCTCCGGCGGTCGTTTTGCGGCGATGTACGCCTCGTGGGATGAGCTGAATCAGGTTCAGGAGGCTGAAGCCTAGAACCTTTATTTGCCACTCCTCGACCGGTGGCGTGCCGCTGTGTTGCGTTCTGAATTTTTTTGGGCTATCCTAGGTGAGTTGCCTACGGTATTCGCTGATAGGTCAACATCGGGATGTGGCGCAGCTTGGTAGCGCGCGTCGTTCGGGACGACGAGGTCGCAGGTTCAAATCCTGTCATCCCGACAGCTAGCCCCGGTCCTCTGGACCGGGGCTTTGTCGTACCCGCAGTATTTCTGTTGCAGATGTTGAGCACATAGAGGCGACCCCCTACCCGCGCAGGAACTCGGGCGAGGGGGTCGCTTTCGTATCGAGCTCAGTTCCGTTTAGCCGCGCCCGGAGATGAGGGCGAGAATCGCCTCCAGAGGGCCGCGTCCGGCAATGGAGCGCGCCATACGCGCCCAGAGGGTGCAGAAGCCCAGGGCGATTGCGGTACCGAGCAGCAGGAAGGCGCTCCAGTACACGGCGGTTCCCCAGCCTCCGGTGGCGACGTAGTGCTCGCCGACGGTGAATGCCTTGATGGTGGGTCCGGCGTAGATGATGATTCCGCTCAGCACAATGGAGGCGCTCAGCGACATCTGGCCCAGGCGGGCGATGGGGGTGAGCATTCCCGCCTGTGCGGAGAGCAGGCGCGCGCATTCGGCCCAGAAGTAGAGGGTTGCCGCGAGGTTTAGGGTTAGCAGCACCTGCGGGCTGTTGAGGAAGCCGAGCTCGGTGTAGGGGTTGAAGGTGCGGTAGACGGCGAGCGCCAGCACGGCGAGTACTACGGGGATTGCGAGCTTTGCCTGCAGGTTGTCGTAGAGGCGCACGAGCACGATGCCCAGGCACATGACCCAGATGAGCTGGGCGCTCTGCGCGTGGTTGACGCCGTGGTTTGCCAGGAACGGCAGCTGGGTAGCGGTCCACTGGTCGGCCCGAGCGGCTACGTCCATGAGGAGGGTGTAGGTCCAGGTAATGAAGGGGCTGGTGACTACCGCTAGCACTGCGATTGCCCACAGGGGCAGGTGCACGACGAATAGGGTTAGCAGGGTGAGTAGCGCCAGGTGCACGAGCATGTCGAAGGGCAGGGAGTAGGAGAAGCCCTGCGCGGGTACGGTCACGTCAGCTTGCGGCAGGTAGGTGATGCCCTGCATGAGTGCCACGCCCAGCAGGAGTAGCGCGAGGAATCGCACGATGGTTCCGGCGAAGAGCTGCGGAAAGTTTGCGGTGCGGGCGTAGCGCCAGGCGGCGGCACCCAGGATTGCGGCGAAGAGCGGTTCTGCAGGTACGAGGGTCTGAGGGATCCAGAACTTCCAGGACACCGGGATCAGTTGCAGCCAGTATCCGAAGGGGATGAGCAGGCTGAGCACGGCGAAGGCGCGGGCAAGGTCGAGCCCGAGGTCGCGTCGGGTGCCTCCGAGGGAGGCGGCGCGTGCCCCGCTGCTGACGGTGGGGATGGGTTGAGTGCGCCCTGCTGCCATGTCCTCGCTCCTTGTAGTGCCGTGTTTGAGAGTCTGCGCGCCCTACCAGGGGTGTGTGCCCGTGCCAGGGGATGTGCGCTGCCAGGGTATCTGCCGCATCCGGTGGTGTGTGTCGGATGCTCTGGCATAGGTGTTAAGTGTAACGGTGGAAGCTGTGTCTGGTCCGGTGGTGGCGCGGAGGTTTTGCTCTCATGTGGTTTCCTCGTGCGGTTATTTTCGGTGTTCAGGCGCTCGATACGTGCTGTTCAAGTGTTGTTCACGAGGTTAGGTGTGTACCATTGGTACGTTCTTAAAGGTGGGGCAATCCCGCGGGAGCATGATTTCGCTCCTTTTACTGTCCCAAACGCGCCCCACCTGCACACACCACGTTGAGGTTTTATGTTTTCGACTTTTTCCCCGCTTTTCTTGACGGATTTGGGGGCGTCTGGTGCTCTTCTTGCCTCGGGTACGACCCTCTCGGAAGGGTCGAGCCACGATAGCGGCCAGTTTGTGTCCATTTTCTGGATTACGTTGGTTGCGTTGCTTTCCCCGATTCTTTCCCGCGTGACGGGTAAGAAGATTCCGGATGTGGTCTTCCTGCTCATTTTTGGTCTGCTCATTGGCCCGAATATGTTCAATCTTGCCAGCAGTGAGGGCGGCATCCCGCTGCTGAAGGAGCTTGGTCTGGGCATGCTCTTTTTGATTGCGGGCTTTGAGATTAACGTGTCCTCGCTGCGTAGCCGCCAGGGTTATAGCGCTATTGCCACGTGGTTTGTGTGTTTTGCCTTGGGTATGGCGGGTGCGGCGGTGATTACGTCGTTCTCGCGTGAGCTGAATACGTATGTTGCGGTGGGTGTGGCGCTGAGTTCCACGGCGTTGGGTACGCTGCTGCCGATGTTGAAGTCTCACGGTGCCGCTGGCACGCCGGTGGGTAATGCGGTGCTGGTGCACGGCGCTGTGGGTGAGCTTCTGCCGATTTTCGCTATTTCGTTGCTGCTGTCTTCGCGTTCGCCGGGTATGGCGTTTGTGGTGCTGCTGGCGTTTATGGTGGTTGCGGTGATTGTGGCGCTGATTCCTCACCGTCTGTTTGCGCATGTGCCGGGTCTGCGTCAGATTATGGCTGCGGAGGCGAACACTACCGGTCAGACGGTTCTGCGTCTTGCGATGTTCCTGCTGGCGACCCTGATCATGTGCACCGCACTCTTCGATTTGGATGCGGTGCTGGGCGCGTTCGCGGCGGGCCTGATTCTGCGTACTCTGACCCCTCCGGCGGCTTTGCATATGATGACTCGCCGCCTTGAGGTGGTTGGTTTTACGTTCATGATTCCGTTGTTCTTTGTGGTCAGCGGTATGGGTATTGATGTCTCTGCCGTGGTGGCTAAGCCTTTGGGTCTGCTTGCCGTGGTGGTGGGTATTCTGCTGTGCCGTGGTGTTCCGGTGCTTTTGGCGGAGCATTTCTTCGATACCCGTTCGGGGTTGACTACTCGCGCACAGAAGGCGCAGTTGGCGTTGTATTCAGCTGCGGGTCTGCCGATTATTGTGGCGGTGACGGAGGTTGCGACCAGTTCGGGTCTTCTGGAGGAGTCCACGGCATCGTTGCTGGTTGCCGGTGGCGCGCTGACGGTTCTACTGTTCCCGCTGTGGGCGTTGGGTATTCGTCAGGCGTTTGGTTCTGGTCAGCCGGCTCAGCAGGAGCCGAGCCGTAAGGAGCAGATGAATGCGTTGAAGGCTCAGCGTAATGCGCAGGCGAAGCTTGCCACGGGCATGATTCCGGTGGTTCAGCTGAAGTCGCAGGCTGATTCCGAGACCCAGCCCGATTCTGAGTCCCAGCCCGATTCTGAATCCCCGGCCGATGCTCAGCCCGGCTCTGCCGAGGCTACGGACACTTCCGCTGGTTCTAGTGTTGCGTCCCGAGCAGCCTCTCGGGCTGAGGCAAAGAAGCGTAAGGGTTCTGCGGAAAATACGGGTTCTGCAGAGATCTAGTAGCGGCTACGGTACGGTTGCCTTCGGCGTTTTCAAGGTCGGGTTACAAACCGGTTTGAGCGGGTATCTCGCTTACAGTCACCGCAACCTTATGTGGGATTGAATTTATAAAACCACACAATACCAGGCAGTTAAAGCCCTGCAAACCAACATGCATCCCACATATAGGATCAAAACCCACCGCATCCCCTCTTGAGGCTGCGGTGGGTTTTTTGCACCCGAAAGACCCTATAAACCGCGGAAAGATGAGAATCTTCCTTAAATTCGGATTTTTTATGCAAATATTACAGAACATGACGTGTCTTAGCTTTCACGACTGACACTTTGTCCTATAAAATTGAAAGCGGACAGGGAATTTCCCTAAAACACACATAAACCAACATACATACACAGAGTCGCTTCCGCCCCAGCGGGAGCTGGAGCACCTCCCCTCTCACACACGGGAGGCGCCCCTTTCGGGAGTATCCGTGACGATACCCCCGGCGGCTCCCAACCACGGAGGAGGATCATATGGGTCAGAAAGGTAATTATTTCTAACCTCTTATCTCAAGGCCTCGCACTGAATCCTAAAGATTGTCTGCACACACAGTCATTTCCGAAGGAAATATCATGCACCAACTACTCCTCACCGCGAGCACTGGTGGCGTAGAGCTGGACTTCCCGGCCTGGCTCCGAATTACGCACTTCATCAATTTCATTATGATGGGCTTCCTGATTCGTTCAGGTTGGGAAGTTCTCGCCTCTCACCCCCGCCTGTACTGGAACAACCACTGCACCCCGGGTTCTGAGTGGATTAAGTTCACCAAGGACAAGGTCCCTACCACCCCCGGCGCATTTACTGCGCGCGATGACCAGCGCACCCTGTCTCCCCTGATTTCTCTGCCCGGTAAGGCTCAGATTGGTCTGGGCCGCGCATGGCACGCACTGGTCACCGTCATCTGGATCGTTAACGGTCTGGTATATGTCTCCCTGCTGTTCCTGACCGGTCAGTGGCGCCGCATCGTCCCGACCAGCTGGGACATCATCCCGCAGGCGTGGGAATCCATCCAGATTTACGCTGGCTTCCAGATTCCCTCGATTGAGCACTTCCAGCCGTACGACGCTCTGCAGCAAATCATGTACTTCACTGTGGTGTTTATCGTGGCACCGCTGATGATTGCAACCGGCCCGATTATGAGCCCGGCATTCTGCGGCCGCTTCCCCGGCTACGTGCGCCTCTTCCGTAACCGCCAGACCGCACGTTCCATCCACTTCCTGGGCATGGCGTTCTACTGCGTCTTCACCGTCATTCACGTGGCGCTGGTGTTCGTGGTTCACCCCCAGTACAACATCGCCCACATGATGCTGAACAAGCCCTACAACGAGGTCGACGCAGCACAGTTCGCTCAGGCAGTCACCATGCTCATTGGCGGCATTGTCTTCGCTGTGGCTCTGTGGATTTTCGCTTCGTACTGGTCCCTGCGCGACCTGCGATTCACCCAGACCTTCATTTGGGGTCTGACCCAGCCGATTCGTAACGTCCTGCTGGACCGTATCACCTCCCGTCAGGTGCAGAAGAAGACCTTCACCGATGCCGACATCTCGCCCTTCCACTGGGTTAACACTCGCCCGCCGACAGAGCGTGAGAGCACCGAGTGGAACCGCCTGAAGGAGCACGAGTTCGTTGACTACCGCCTCGAGCTGGGCGGCCTGGTGAAGGAATCCAAGTCCCTGAGCATTGACGAGCTCAAGCAGCTGGGCAAGGAAGTCAACATCACCATGCACACCTGCATGCAGGGTTGGACCGGCATCGCCAAGTGGGAGGGCGTGCGCCTGCGCGACGTTCTCGCACTGGTCGAGAAGACCGACGAGGCACGCTACGTTATGGTGACCTCCTTCGGCCACGTGGGCCACACCTACGACGGCCGCCCGACCGAACCCTACTACGAGTGCCTGGACATCTCCATGGCAATGGAAGATGAGACCATCCTGGCGTGGGGCATGAACGACAAGCCCCTGCCCGATGTGTACGGTGGCCCGCTCCGTCTGCGTGCGGACTCCATGCACGGCTACAAGATGGTCAAGTGGGTTCAGAAGATCGAGTGGATCAAGGACTACCACGATGTTGGCGATGGCCAGGGCGGTAGCCGCGAGGACTCCGGTCTGCAGCACTTCGACGCACGCGCCTAAGCACCTTTACGGGGCGCTACGACGCTAACCGTCGATACACCACCCTATAAAGCACAGAACGGTGGCGGGAAACATGGGCCCGCCACCGTTCGCTTATCTTCTCCGCCGCTTTCTACTGCTCTGAAAGATGCAGAAGCCAAGAGGGCATAAAGAAACCGCCCGGGAGCCTTAGCTCTCGGGCGGTTTCTTTAGAGGTTTGCCTTCTGGCGCTTTACCTTAGGCGTCGTAGATGATGACGTCCAGGGTACGGGGGCCGTGCACGCCCTCCACGCGGATCAGCTCGATATCACTGGTTGCCGACGGACCGGAAATCATGGTCACGGGGCGGGTGTAGGTGATACGCTCGATCGACTCGGGAACCAGCTCCACCACGGTGGAACGGGGCACCACGCAGATGTGGTGGTCGGGCACCAGGGTGATGGCGCGGCGACCCTCATCGGGGTTGGTGTTCAAGAAGATCGTGCCGGTCTCTGCGCAGGAGACGGTCGAACCGGTCACCACAGCGTCAACTGCGTCCAGTTCCTTCAGGGTCAGGCAGCCGGGCTTGAGGGTGCTACCGGAGTCGGTGACGCGCTTGCGGTCAGCGGTGTCAGCCGGCAGCCACTCCATGTTCAGGCCCTCGGGAACCACGTAAGTGGACTTTTCGCCCAGGCGTTCTGCGATGACCTCAGAGATGTTCTCCTTGTTCGCGTGGAACACGTTTGCCTTGTAGTCAATGAGGCGGTCGACGAGCATCTCAATGGTCTGCTCTTCGTTCAGCTCGCTGACGCGGCGGTAGTTACGTACGGGCTCGGGGGCGACGGGTGCGTCAGCCAGGGACGAGCGGATACGTGCGAGGATATCTTCCTTAGCAGAGGACATTAGTTGTTCTCCTTAGCTTCACGGGCTTCCTGAGCAGCCTTAGCGTTTGCAGCCGCTTCAGCTGCCTTACCCTTGTTAGCCTCGATGAGGGCCTGAATGTCAACGCGCTGTGCGTTATCGCGTGCCGGAGCCTGACCCTTCTCCTTCTTCCACCAGTTGCGGAAGGATTCCTTGGGGGGCTCGGGGATGTCGCGGTATGCGGTCCAGCCGCCGACGATACCGGGAACAGCGGTGATCTTGTGCTTGCGGCCGCTAATGAGGCGGGACATGGGCAGACCACGTTCTGCAATCGACATCATCTTGCCGGAGGTGAAGAGCTTCTTCGCACCGAGCATCATGCCGTCCATCTGCGAGAAGGGAGCCTTCTTGTTGCCCTCGAACTCGCGGATAGCGTGCTTGGACTCGACGTCCTTAGCGCGCAGGTGCACGAGGACCTCGGGGAAGTTAATCTTCACGGGGCAGACCTCGTAGCATGCGCCACAGAGGGAGGATGCGTACGGCAGGGAGTTGTTCTCTGCAGCCTCGATACCGGAGAGCTGCGGGGACAGAATCGCGCCGATGGGGCCCGGGTAGGTGGAGCCGTAGGCGTGACCACCTGCGCGCTCGTACACGGGGCACACGTTCATGCAAGCGGAGCAGCGGATGCAACGCAGTGCCTGGCGACCGAGCTCGTCAGCCAGAACAGCGGTACGGCCGTTGTCAATGAGGATGACGTGCATGTTCTGCGGGCCGTCACCGGGGGTCACACCGGTCCACATGGAGGTGTAGGGGTTCATGCGCTCACCGGTGGAGGAGCGGGGCAGCAGCTGCAGGAATGCCTCGTAGTCCTGGAAGGTGGGCAGAATCTTCTCAATACCCATGAAGGTAATGAGGGTGTCGGGCAGGGTCAGGCACATACGGCCGTTACCTTCGGACTCCACGATGGTCAGGGTACCGGTCTCAGCAATACCGAAGTTGGTGCCGGAGACTGCCACGGTGGTGTTCAGGAACTTGTTACGCAGACGGTTACGCGATGCCTCTGCCAGTTCTGCCGGCTCATCGGTGATGTCCGGGTTAATACCCTCAATTTCGCGCAGGAAGATGTCGCGGATTTCGCGGCGGTTGCGGTGAATTGCGGGCACCAGAATGTGGGAGGGGCGGTCGTGGCCGAGCTGGACGATTTCTTCCGCGAGGTCGGTCTCAATAGCGTTGATGCCGTTTTCCTCGAGGAATTCGTTCAGGCCGGTCTCTGCGGTTGCCATGGACTTAATCTTGATGATTTCGTCCACGCCCTGCTCGCGGATCAGGTCCAAAGCAATCTGGTTTGCCTCGGTGGCGTTGCGTGCCCAGTGCACGTGGCCGCCTGCGGCAGTGAAGTTACGCTCGAACTGTTCGAGCAGCTCGGGCAGGTTCGCCAGAACGTAGTTCTTGACGGACTCACCGGTGTTACGCAGGTCCTGCCAGTCGGGCACCTCTGCGGTGACGCGTGCGCGCTTGTTACGGATCGCGTGGGTCACGAAGCGCAGGTTGGCGCGTAGCTGCTCGTTCTTGAGCTCTTCCTTCGCGTACTTGGGGAAGGGGGTTTCTTCGAAAATGTTGCCCTCGCCGTAGTGAACGACCTTGGGCATACCAAGCTGAATAGCGGTCATGAGGTCTTATCTTTCCTTAGCCGATCGAGAGCTCAACACGCTCGGAGTTAATCTTGAGCGGGTTTTCCTTGGTGGATGCGAGGATCTCAGCGAAGTGGATGGTCTGAACGTCCGAGCCGCGACGCATCAGCGCACCGCCGATGTTCATCAGGCAGGAGCAGTCGCCGCCGGTGCAGACGGAAGCACCGGTTGCTTCAACGTTGTCTGCCTTGTCGTTGACCATTGCGCCGGAGACGTCAGCGTTCTTGAAGGAGAAGGTACCACCGAAGCCGCAGCACTGGTCCATGCCCTCGAGCTGGGTGTACTTGATGCCTTCGACGGTGCGGACCAGGTCCTGCTGGCGGGTGCCCAGGCCGAGCATACGCATACCGTGGCAGGAGCTGTGGTAGGTGACGTGCTCGGGGAAGTAGGAGCCGAGCTGCTCGGCAGCGTTGGTGATGCCCAGGATGTCGATTAGCAGCTGGGAAAGCTCGAAGGTGCGGGAAGCAATCTGCTCTGCCTTCAGAGCCAGCGCTTCGTCGCCGCGGCTACGAGCAACCATTGCCTGCTGGTGACGTAGGGAGGCAACGCAGGAGCCCGAGGGTGCAACAGCAACGTCCCAGTCCCAGGAGTCGAATGCCTCGACGTGGTTCTTGATGACTTCGTAGCCGTCATCGAAGTAACCGGAGTTGACGTGCATCTGGGAGCAGCAGGTCTGGTTCGGGGGGAAGACAACCTCGTGGCCCAGGCGCTCAAGAATTTCGACGGTGGCGCGTGCTACGCGGGGGTACATGCCGTCAACGATGCACGTGGAGAAGAGTGCAATGCGCATGACTTGTCCGTCCTTTCCTCTGTGTTCAGAGTTTCTCGGTCTCACCGCCTGCGTCTGGGGCAGGCGGGGCACAGTCCGAATAAGTTCGGTCTTCCAAAGAGGCGACTCAGATGTATTGAGTCGGGGAAGCTGGGCCGGTAGGTTCCGGCTGATGTGCGCGCCCCAAGTGGAGGTGGGATGCGGTGGGATCAGAAACCGTGGTGATGTCTTTTATCTTTCTAGCCATTTAACACCGTTGGGCGGCTTTTCTCTAGTTGGAATAGCACATACTTTCCTTGTTAAATAACCGGTTAGGTCGACCTGACCTTAAGGTATATTTCCCTACCTTCCGGTACATGTGACCTCATCTCCCATGCACCCCCCGTAAGACCCCTATATTCTTTTCGCAGATTGAACATTTATCAAACACACAGAAGTGGACCATAAACCCCCTAGAAATCCGCCGTTCTGAAGATTTTATGGTTGTTTTATGGGGCTTTTCCTTTTTAAAACAACATTCTTTTCGGGTATATGCGTCCAAATGAAGACTCTCCCCTGGGTAAACCAATGACCCATACACCCAACTCGTGATGTATCTGAAAATATTCGAGTTTCAGAACCTGGAATTAACTATCAGAACCGCAATATTTCGGCAGTTTCACTGGAAGCGAGCCCAGGTTCCGGTCGCCTTCCACAAAAATGAGTCAGGTCACTTTTGGTGAAACACCACATTATCCGGTACTCTTCTAAACATGCGATCAATGGTCTGACCACATCCCCGCATGGGAAACAATGACCCGTTCCCCAGCGGGATTATCTATGGTCTGACCACACACAAGACACACCCTGAACCAAAGGAGTTCCAGTGGAAACTTATACCGCTGTAACCAATGCAGTGGGAGGTAGCCTCGGCCTCAGCGCACTCGTGGCAACCATTCCCCTCCTCACCTTCTTTGTGATGCTACTGGGCGTTAAGGCACGCGCTCACTGGTCCGCACTCGTGGCACTGGCAGCATCCATCCTCGTAGCAGTCCTGGGCTTCCACATGCCCGCTGACCTCGCCGGTCTGAGCGCCGTCCGCGGTGGCATCTACGGCCTGGTTATCTGCTGGGTTATCCTCGGTGCAATCTGGTTCTACCAGCTCACCGTTCTCTCCGGCCGCTTTGAAGACCTGCGCCGCGTCTTCGACCGCCTCGGCGGCGGCGACCTGCGCATCCAGGCTATCCTCATCGCATTCTGCTTCGGCGGTCTGCTCGAGGCACTGGCTGGCTTCGGCGCTCCCGTTGCAATTACCGCAACCATGATTCTCTCCCTGGGCGTTAAGCCCCTTAAGGCTGCTGTCACCGTTCTGATCGCTAACACCGCACCCGTGGCATTCGGCGCAGTTGCTGTCCCGATCACCACCGCAGCTGACGTTGGCGGCAAGGACGCACACGTTATCGCAACCATCGTTGGTCACCAGGCTCCGTTCCTGGCAATGCTCGTTCCGCTCATCCTGCTCGTCATCCTTGACGGTATGAAGGGTCTGAAGGACGCATGGCTGCCCGCACTGGTCATCGGTGTCTCCTTCGCAATTGCACAGTGGGTCACCGCTGCTACCCCCGCATACAACCTGACCGACGTTGTTGCTTGCATCGTCTCCATGGGTGTTGCTGTTGTCTTCCTGCAGTTCTGGAAGCCGCGCGGCGTCGCAGGCGTTCGTGAACGCTACGGTCTGCCCGCACAGGCTGAAGAGAAGGAAGCTCTGCCCGCAGTTCGCATCTGGATGGCACTGCTGCCCTACGTCATCGTCGTTGCAATCTTCGGTGTTGCTAACCTGCACGCTGGCCTGAAGGCATGGCTGAAGAGCTTCGTCATCAAGATTGATATCCAGGCTCTGAGCTCCCGCCTCGTCACCGCTGACGGCAAGCCCGTCAAGGACGCTGTCTACAACTTCGCGTGGATGTCCAACCCCGGCACCCTGCTGATCATCTCCGGTCTGGTTGTTGCTGTCGTCTACTTCTTCTTCAACGAGAAGGGCCGCTACGCCTTCAAGTTCCCGGCAATCTTCACCGAGTTCGGTTCCGTTGTCTACCGCATGCGTTGGTCCATCCTGACCATTGCTTCGGTTCTGGCACTGGCATACGTCATGAACTTCTCCGGTCAGACCATTGCCATGGGTACCTTCCTGGCAGGCCTGGGCACCGTCTACGCGTTCCTCGCACCGGCTCTGGGCTGGATCGGTACCGCTGTGACCGGTTCGGACACCAGCGCCAACGCACTGTTCTCCAAGCTGCAGGTGTCTGCTGCTGAGAACCTGCAGCACGCAGGTATCCACGGCGCAACCCCCGAGCTCATGCTGGCTGCTAACACCACCGGTGGTGTGGTCGGTAAGATGATCTCCCCGCAGTCGCTGGCTATTGCTGCTACCTCCGTGGACATGGAAGGCAAGGAATCCGACATCCTCAAGGCTGTCCTCCCCTGGTCCTTCGCTATGCTCCTGTTCGTCTGCGTCCTGGTCTTCCTGCAGACCAACGTGCTGTCCTTCATGATTCCCTAATCTGAAGCTCAGGTTTTAGAGAGTTCCTGAAGCATCCGCTTCACGAACAGTAGGACATTCGCCCCGGTTTGACCGGAGGCCACAGCGGGGCGGCGTACCTTTCCGGTATCGCCGCCCCGCTTTTTATGCCCCTTATGACTCGATAGGTTGCCCCAATAGTTTGGGAGAACATGCTGAGTCGAGACTTCTTTTCGTTATCCGCCTCGTTATCAGGAGAGAGTATGCCTCGTTCTTTTGACGACACCCAGCCTGCAGAGGCGCCCCCTGTGGTTGAGCGCCAGCCGATTCTGGCGGACCGCAGCTACAGCATCATTCTGGAGACCTTTGAGCGGCGCCTGCGCCTGGGTGAGTTGCGTGTGGGCGATAAGCTCCCCTCCGAGCGTGAGCTGGCGGCACGGCACGGTATTTCCCGTCCCTCGGTCCGTGAGGGCCTTCGGGTTTTGAACGCACTGGGTCTGATTCGTTCCAGTACCGGTTCGGGACCGAAGTCGGGCGCGATTATCATTTCGGAGCCGTCGGATGCACTCAGCTGGGCGCTGCGCATGCACATTGCGACCCGTAGCCTGCCGGTGAAGGACGTTGTCTCAACCCGTCTGCTACTGGAGGGCCCTGCGGCGCGTGCGGCGGCTGCCGCGCCGGACACCCCGGAGCGTGCGGCAGCGTTGGAGCGGGCGCGCGTACATCTGGCGGAGATGGATGAGCAGATCAGCGATGAGCGTTTCCATTTCTGCGATACGCGTTTTCACTATGAGCTGTCGAAGCTCGGCGGCAATATTGTGCTTGATACGGTGATTGACTCTCTGCACATGGCGACGATGAGCTATGTGCAGGAGGCAGTTCCTTTCTTGAAGGATTGGGAAGCGGTCAAGCGCACGTTGCAGCAGCAGCATTACGGCATTATTGAGGCGATTGCCTCTCACGATGAGCAGGCAGCCTATGAGCGGGTGTGTGAGCACATTACGTGGTTCTATTCGCTGTCTGACCGGGCTGCGGAGGAGCGGGCGCGGCAGCATCCGGCGCGGGATATTCTGCACGAGGATTTATGCCACGAGAACATTCACGCCGGCTAGGATGTGCCACTCAACCTCATAACCCCACATAGCTAAAGGGCGGTGCCCCGGAAGAATGACCTTCCGGGGCACCGCCCTTATTCGCTGGGCAGTTATTGTAGCAGCTCAAGCGGCTGAACCTTCGTTGCCGCGTAGGCGGGCAATGCACCCGCCACGATGCCCACACCCAAGCCGAGGAAAGGAATCCCTAGGATAAGGGGCGGCAGAGATAGCGCCCATCCGTTGAGAAGGCACACAACCCAGGAACCGAGAATACCGAGGATGAAGCCTCCAAGAGCGCCCAGGGCCCCGAGGAGAGCCGCCTCCGCCAGGAAGCTCACCGCCACATCTCGCCGTCCCAACCCTAATGCACGGTTAATGCCGATTTCCCTGCGGCGTTCCCAGACCGAAATCTGCATGGTCATCACAATGCCGAAGCTTGTCGAGACGATAAGAACCACCAGAATAATGGTCGTAAGAGCTCGGCTATCCTTCGTCAAGGAAGCACGAAGAGTCACCGGTGAAGGCGGAATCTCAATGTTTGTATCAACGGGGGCGCGCTGCGGATCGAGTACCTGCTTGAGCTGTTCCGCGACCGTATCTGCACTTCCTGGATTCACGATAACGTCCATACCGCGTTGCAGGGTGTGGGCTTGCGGCAAGAAAGTGGAGGTGGTCGGCAGGATAAGAGCGCTACTGAGAGCAGCGTTTTTGCCGCCGTCACGGATAATGCCGAGCACGTAGGCTCGCATTCCGTTGACCTCAATCATGTTCCGCCCGGGCTCAGTACTGACCCCTAGCTCTTTTGCGAGGGCAACGCCCAGATAGACGGTAGGCTCACCGGGGCGTTCGCGGGCAGGCTCCGAAAAGTGCCCTTCGACAATGTGCGCACCTCGTGCTTTCAAACCTGCTTCTGAAACGATTGCGAGGGGTGTCTGTTGGCCCTCCTGCCCCGGCCTGTTGACCTGTGGACGCGTTGTCTGCGTATCGATGGTGACTGTACCGGCAGCTTTGACCTCTGGAACTTGGTTAACGCGCCAGAGCAGTTCATCCTCCGGTATATCCCAGGTCTGCGGCTGGAGGCGCACACCGAGCCGGGTGGAATCGTAGCTGGCCAGCTGCGAGCTCGTATTGAGCGCCGATGACTCGCTGACGCCCACCAGCATGATGATGGTGGTTGTTCCCGCGAGCATCGCCAGTACCGTGAGCAGGTTGCGGCGCCAACGGCGAACAACTGCAAGGAGAGCGTAGTGAAGGTTATTCCTTAGCATCTATCCTCCCCTGACAACGGGTTCTTTGAGCGATTGGTGGGCAGGCTCTTCGGGACGAGTGAGTTCGGGGCTAACGAGCATCCCATCGACCATGTGTAGCTGCCGGTCGCAGCGAGCCGCGATATCGGGTTCATGGGTGATGATGACCAGGCTTTGTTTCTCCGCGCGGCCGGCGAGGAGCAGATCCAACACCTTGTGAGAGTTTTCAGTGTCGAGGTTTCCTGTAGGCTCATCGCACAGTAGGATGCGCGGGGCGCAGGCTAACGCACGCGCAACCGCGACTCGTTGCTGTTCACCACCGGACATGTTGCGTGGAAGAACCTCCAGACGGTGCCCCAACCCGACCTGTTCGAGTGCCTGCAACGCACGCTGATGTGCCTGACGGCCCGGTACGCCGCGCATCCGGAGGGTGTGGGCAATATTCTCGGTGGCGTTCAGATGAGCAATGAGGTGGTACGCCTGAAAGACAAAAGCGATGTGCTCACGGCGTGCTACAGTTCGCTCGGCGTCGCTGGCGGTGCCCATGTTTTGGCCCAATATTTTCAGCTCACCTTCAGAGGGCTGATCGAGTAGCCCGATGATAGAGAGGAGCGTAGATTTTCCGCTTCCGGAGGCGCCGGTAATGGCCACCGATTCGCCTTCATGAATGCTGAGGGTTGCGTTTTTAAGCGCCCAGGTGGAGGGCGGGAAGAAACGCGCAATATTGTGGCACTCGATATTAGGTTTTGAGGCGGTAGCGCTTGCGGGGAAGGCGCGTTCTGTCTCGTGATGAGGCATTTTAGCGCTCCTTCAGCTTTACGACGGTGCCTGCCTTGAGTTCTGCTGCGGGGTTGACGAGCTCGCAGATTCCGGCGGAGCATACACCGAGGGTGACGGGAACGCTCTGACCGTTCTCCAGGGTGATGGAGTGCGTTCCGTTTTCTTCAGTTTTGACGGCGGCTTCGAGCACTGCGAGGGCGTTTTCAGCGCCTCGGTTGAGAGTGACGGTTGCTTGAAAACGTGTTGATGCCGTCGTGTTTTCCGGCAAGTCGATTGTGATGGGGTAGCGTTTCCGTGCGGTAGCTCCCTGTGCGGAGGTATCGCTGTTAGGTCGCGCGCTGTTCTGCGCGCCGTTGGAGGCACCTGCGTTAGCGCCGCCGTCAGCGTTAGTTGAGCCTTCGGGCGTGAGGGCCGCGCCCAGGGTGCCTTCGCGCGGGCTTCCGTTATCGGTAAGAATCTGGACTTTCTGTCCCTCAGCGAGTTCATTGCTGAGAGCGCTACCGTCCGCCGAGAGTACCAGACGGTATCCACCCGCGGATAGGGTGCACAGCGCCGGAGTTGAGGTTTGGCCTTTGGTGCCGCAGCTGTTGTCTACGGTGTATTCATTGCCGTCAGCGAAGAGGTATTCAGAGAGCGGCAGTGCGGTGCTGTAGCGTCCTTCTTCGGTTCGGTCAGTATCCCCGGGAGGGTAGTAGCCACGGTCCAGGTAGAAACGGTAGACAGCGTTGGCGGTTGCTTCACCGTAGTTTCCTTCCTCATCCCAGATACTGTAGCCGAGTGATTCTAGAGCTTCTTGGAGCTGTTTAACATCATCGCCGCGAGCGCCTACGGCGAGGTCGCGGTAGGCGGGGATGCTACCTTTGAACGCAATGATGGGACGTTCGTTGATAGTGGTGATAATTGAGCCGTTACTCAGCTGGGTGCCCGCTTTGGCGCCGTCCCTGGTCACCACTCCTTGAGGGGTTCCCACGGCGTAGCTTCGGGCAGACGACACGCTAACTTCTCCCGAGTAGGTGCGGGTAACAGTCTGAGTGCTGATTCGGGTTGTTAGTTGCGCGGCGCGGGACGGCTGCGCATTGGATTCAACATTGGTGCGTAGCCCCGTATTAAGGGCGTAGATGGAGAACCCGCCGGTGATGACGAGCAGAATGACGAGCACCGGAACCAGGTAGGCGCGTATGGTTGCCGTCGTGGCGGCGCGGCGGGGGTTTTCTGAACTCTGCTGCGTGTTCATGGGTTCACCTTTCTACGGTGAAATATGGGGCGGGGGGAATAAAGGGGTGTATCCTCTGCTCTCATCCGCGGGTGAAAGCGGTTGAGAGCAGAGGACCGGTAGAAAAATCTCGCTAGAAAATGTCCAACGAGGAATCAGCATTTACTATTTGCCGTTGGCTAGTTGCCGTTGAGTAGAGCTGCGGCGCGCTCCTGGGCCTGGCGCTCGATATCGCGTACTTCAAGGATGAGCGGCTCATGCTCATTGAGCCAGGTCGCAGCCTTTTCGTAGTAGATATTCTGTGCCTTAGTCAGGATTCCAGTGGACTTTTGGCAGTTGTAGTCGGCGTGAGCTAGGGACTGCTCTTCCGCATTGGCGGCTACATTGGCTGCCTTGTACTTACCCCAGGTTTTCTCTGCGTAGCTGGGAGCATCTCCGAAGTGCTGGATATCGGCGTATCCGCTTTCTTTCATGCATGCACCGTAGGTGGTGTCATTACGGTAGTATTTCCCCATTTCTTCTACCGCGTTGTTTTTGGATCCGCCCGTGATGAGTTCGTTAACGAAGTTGGTGTATTTGAGGTAGTTTTCTGCTGAGCCGAAGACAGCTTCTGCCGCACGTCCGATGCATGAATCTGTTGCCATGCCGACCTGGGCGCCGCTGCTCATGGTGATGGTGATAGTTTTACTGTCTGGGGCTTGAGGGTCGCCTAGGAACGCCTTCTGATATGCCGGGTTTTCCATCGCGGGTGCATTGCTGGAGCTAGCGTTGCCCTGCCGGGTGGACCAGTATCCCTGGGTGGCCGCTTCTTCGTTGGCGAAGTGGGCGCCACTCATCGCAAGTTCATGAACGGAGGCGCCGTAAATAATATTCTGGTTACCGGAGTAGGTGAAGGACTTCTCGCTCATGCACTTTTTGACCTCGTTGACGAGGGCCACGTTAATATCCGGGGAGGGATTCTCGTAGCTTGCCAGGACATTACGAATGTCTTGCTTAACTTCAACGGTGGTGGAGCAACTCGATACGCCCAGGCAACAGGCAATACCGATAAGGGCGAGGGGTGCGAAGGGCTTCTTTGCCATGGACTTCACCTTTCTCAAGCATCATTGATGGGCGAGAATCGGCAGTGATACGGGCGTATCGTGGATGCTATCTACAGACCTGCTATATGGTGTGAACCTGCGTTTCGTGGAGTAGAAGCGTAGTGAGCCGATTACTAACATGATAGAGTGCTACCCCCCCGAACAATAGATACACAAGATGTATTTATGACGTATAGCACCTATAAGAATGCATGTAAAAGAGCTTATGGATTAAAGGGCGGTGCCCCGGAAGAATGACCTTCCGGGGCACTGCCCTTTAGCTATCTCAAAGACTTATTCGGTCCGAAATATTGAGTTTAGAACTTCGTGCCGGTCAGACGCTCATACGCCTCAACGTAACGGGCACGAGTCTTCTCCACAACCTCCTCAGGCAGGTGCGGCACGTTATCCGAACCGTCCCAACCCGCTTCCGGGGAACGCAGCCAGTCACGCACATACTGCTTATCGAAGCTCGGCTGTGCACGACCCGGCTCGTACTGGGTCGCATCCCAGAAACGCGAAGAGTCCGGGGTCAGCACCTCAT
Organism: Rothia sp. HMSC068E02; assembly: GCF_001813565.1. Taxonomy (NCBI): domain Bacteria; kingdom Bacillati; phylum Actinomycetota; class Actinomycetes; order Micrococcales; family Micrococcaceae; genus Rothia; species Rothia sp. HMSC068E02. Next base: position 14,986 of record NZ_KV812882.1, on the reverse strand, counting down.
CACCCAGGGTGATTTCGCCGCGGTACGAATCGGTACCGAACTCCATCTTGGTATCCGCCAGAATAATGCCCTGCTCGCGAGCAATCTTCTCGGCAGTGGTGTACAGGCTCAGGCTCAGCTCCTCCAGGCGCTCACCCACCGGCTGACCCACCTCAGCGTACAGCTCCTCACGGGTCACCAGCTCATCATGCTCACCCACCTCAGCCTTACCGGTCGGAGTGAAAATCGGGGTGTCCAGGCGGGAACCATCCACCAGACCCGCAGGCAACTTTACACCAGCAATCTCACCGGTCTCGTTATACGCCGCCAAGCCCGAACCAGTCAGGTAACCGCGCACAATGCACTCCACCGGGAACATGTTCAGCGAACGGCAAATCATCGCGCGACCAGCCACAACATCCGGAACATCAGTGGACAGCACGTGGTTCGGAACCTGCTTGAGCTGCTCAAACCACCACAGGGACATCTGAGTCAGAATCTTGCCCTTATCCGGGATCTCGGTGGGCAGAATACGGTCAAAAGCGCTAATACGGTCCGAGGCGACAACCATGACCGAACCGGCACGCAGCTCAGCGTCATCATTGACGGTCAAGCCGGTAGCGTCAAAACGTTCCTCATTCGGAACATACAGGTCGCGGACCTTGCCGGAATAAATGTGAGTCCAGCCCGGGATTTCCACGGGGTTAGAACGAGAAGTCATGAGAATTTCTCCTGATGAGGTGGTGTGATGTGGATGCAAAAAGTCTGTGTAATTACAATACCGCGACAGGCGCGGCTCCCGATAGTGCCATCAGTCATCAATACGGCACAATCTTGAGAGCCCAACCTACCCCGGTCGCCGCCGACAGCACCCCGAGCTGAGGAAATGAACCCGGGAAAAGCTGAGGCGGCACAAAGCTAAGAAGCGAGTGGCAAAGAAGCGACCGGCTCCCCCACCCTCAAGCGGGGAAGCCGGTCACCTTAGGTTTTAGCCGCGCGGGGCGGGAATCTGGATGCGATTCTCCACAGCCTTCAGCGCGATATCGGTGCGGTACTGCGCGCCAGCCCAAGAGATAGCGCGAACACCCTCGTAGGCGGCGGCGCGGGCAGCGCCCAGGTTCTCACCGAGCGCCACAACAGCCAGCACACGACCGCCAGCGGTGTGAATCTCTTCGCCGGAAACCACGGTACCCGCGTGAATCACGTGCACGCCCTCCAGAGCGTTCGCCTCATCCAGACCGGAGATGACGTCACCCTTGCGGGGAGTATCCGGGTAGTTCTCGGCTGCCATGACCACGTCCACTGCGGTGCGGGGATCCCAATCCAGCTCGGCGCCCTCAGAAATTTCACCGCGAGCAGCCGCACGCAGCAGCTGACCCAGCGGGGTGCGCAGACGCGCCAGAACAGCCTGGGTTTCAGGGTCGCCAAAGCGGGCGTTGAACTCGATAACGCGCACGCCGCGGCTGGTCACAGCCAGGCCGCAGAAGAGCACGCCCACGAACGGGGTGCCGCGCTCAGCCATACGTGCAACGGTCGGGCGTGCCACCTTCTCCACGACCTCCTGCACGAAGCCTTCGGGCAGCCAGGGAAGCGGGGTGTAGGCGCCCATACCGCCGGTGTTCGGGCCCTCGTCGTTGTCGAAGATGCGCTTGAAATCCTGAGCCGGGGACAGCGGCAGAACGTTCTTACCGTCAGAGATGACGAAGAGGGACACCTCGGGGCCGTCCAGGAACTCCTCGATGACCACGGTACCGCCAGCGTTGAAGCATGCCTGAGCGTGCTCCAGTGCCGCGGCGCGGTCCTCGGTCACCACAACGCCCTTACCCGCAGCCAGGCCGTCGTCCTTCACCACGTAGGGTGCACCGAACTCGTCCAGCGCAGCCTGCGCCTCAGCGGCGTTCTTTGCCACGTAGGCGCGGGCGGTCGGCACGGAAGCCTCTTCCATGACCTGCTTAGCGAAAGCCTTGGAACCTTCCAGCTGTGCGGCAGCTGCGGAGGGGCCGAAAACGTCAAAACCCGCCTCACGCAGTGCATCGGAGACACCGGCGACCAGCGGCGCCTCCGGACCGATAACAACCAGGTCGGCGTTCAGTTCGCGTGCCAGGGCGGTTGCCTGGGCGGGATCATTTGCGTCAATTGCGTGGACGGGAACATCCTGGGCAATGCCGGCGTTGCCGGGGGCGCTGTGCACCTCAGTTACCTCAGGGTCGCGCAGAAGCGCTCGGATAATTGCATGTTCGCGGCCGCCGGGGCCCAGTACCAAAACCTTCATGCTATTCAGGGTACCCGCTATCACGCTAAAAATGTGAGCTGGGAACACTAAAAATGCGGCTCTTCTCATCTAGCGGCACGCTCAAAAGAATGCCTATCAGAGAAGAACCGCATCGGGTGAGTATTCACCACAACATAGGTGGCTTTGATTCGGGTTAAACCAATGCTGTCACAGCCGCAAGACCACCAAAAACAATGCCGGGGGCATTAGCGATGACAATTGGTATGTCCTTCTTGGGGCGCCACAGGCCGTACAGCAACCATAGAGTGCAGTTTATAGCGGCTACCAGGGGCTGAATCCAGTCGCCCTTGTGACCGTTCAGGTTACCGATAATCTGCGGGAAGTAGAAGACATACATGAGCACGGCAGTAATCGAAGCGACTCGCGCAAGAATGGGGAAAAACTTGGCGTGAAATTCAGATTCAGCGCTCATGCCGCTTTTTTCTGCGGTGTTCTTAGGGGTGGTGGAAGAAGAGTTGTTCTGCTCTGCCATAAAATTACCTATTTCTGATGATCTAGTGTGCGTATTATCTGGTGCTGTCGTTCTCGCAAACAGTGGAGACGTAGATGATGGGAGGATCTGTTCTAGGTGGCTCCAGGATAGGTGGCGCTAGGATACATGGCGCTAGGAAGGGGCCGCTCCCATTTTGAGAGGTATGCGCAGACCTCACGGGTATACTCCACGAATATTCTATTCCTCCCCATGCTAAAGACGTAACCCCTACCACCAATTAATATGAGAGGTATCACATATACAGCTCACTGTCGGTCAAAAAATATCACATAAACATCCAAAAATAAGGATGAATCCGCCCCACCCTTACAAGCAACGTTCTGCACGGAAATATTTGCGGGGATACCATTCTGAGCCGCCCTATACGCGTAAAACCGCGTACATAAGGCAGAACAATACACCCCTTAAACTAGAAGAATGACCAACAGCACCACCCCACAGGCAACCACTCACACCACCGACCACAGCAGCACCTTCGACGTAGAACTCGCGCAGCTCACCCGCAACAACTTCATTGAGGCACGCCACCGCGGCCGCCTCATCCTGCTGGGCCCCGACGGCGAAGTACAGCTTGCCCTCGGCGACATTCACGAGCCCTTCTACCTGCGCTCCGCCGCTAAGCCGTTGCAAGCCATCGGATCTATGAAGGCGGGCGCACCCCTGCGCGGCTCCCAGGTCGCCATCGCCTGCGGCTCGCATCGAGGCACCTTCGAGCAGATGCGCGCCGTGCAGGACGTACTCACCCAGGGCAGCACCGAAGCCAACCCGCTCACCCCGGCAAACCTGGCGCTCAAGCCCACGCTCCCTGCCGATAAGCAGGCACGCCAGGCAATGACTCAGGCGAACCTCGCCGCTACTGCCCTGGCGCACCCCTGCTCCGGCAAGCACGCCGCATTCCTGTGGGCGTGCACCGCCAAGCTTGAGCGCGGCGACCTCGAAGAGGGCTCGCAGAACTGGACTCTGCACAACTACCTCGACCCCGCCCACCCGCTGCAGCAGGTCATCACCGAAGAAATTGAGGCGTTCACCGGCGAGCCGGTAGCCGCCATCGGCGTTGACGGTTGCGGCGCACCCGTGCACGCCGTCTCCCTGGCCGGTGCCGCACGCGCCTACTCGACCCTCGGCTCGGCAATCCGCAACCTCGGGGCGGATGCGCGCGCCTCCACGGTCGCGACCGCCATGGTGGATTACCCCGAACTGATTCAGGCGCCCGGCTCCCCCGACACCGTGCTCAGCGAAGAACTGGACGCAATCGTCAAGGGCGGCGCGGAGGGTGTGCTCTGCATTGGTCTGCGTTCGGGCGCGTCCGTGGTGGTGAAGATGAGCGACGGTTCGCACCGCGCCATGTACGTCGTGGCTCTGCGTGCTCTTGTTGCTGGCGGCTACCTGAGCGCCGAGGAATGCGAGCGCCTACTCGCGCTGGTGGTTCGCCCGGTGACCGGCGGTTACGTGGACGGCAAGCCTGTTGTGGTGGGTGAGCTGCGCGTACATGAGGAGCTCTTCACTCGCGAGAATCTGACTCTCGGTACCCAGGAAGGGAACTAGTTGTGGCGATTCGACGTAAGACTAGCGAAGAAGCGGGCATGGCGGCGGTACGCGAAGTGCGTGCCTTCTTTGAGGCGCAGCGTGCGGCAGCCGGTGAACTTGCAGATTCGCATGCCCGAGGCGAGTACCTGCTGAACAGCTACTTGCTGAATAGCCCGGAGGTGGAGCAGGCGTTTGCCGCGCTCCCCCGTTCGGTGCGTGCGACCTTCGTTCGCTTCACCCTTGAAGAGCTGGCAACCCTCGCCCCCGGCAATAGTGTGGAGGTGCGCGTACCCCCGCTGGGCGTGACCCAGTGCGTGGCGGGTCCTCGCCATACGCGCGGTACCCCGCCGTCCGTGGTGGAGGCGCCTCCGCTCGTGTGGGCGGCGCTGGTTCTGGGTGCCTGTTCGTGGGCGCAGGCGGTGAGTGCCGGTGCGCTGGATGCGTCGGGTGAGCGTAGTGATTTATCGGCGCTTCTTCCGCTCTTCTAGAATTTGCTACGAGCCCGCAGGTCCACGCAGTTTTCGTAATTTGGCGTGTTTGTTGCCTGTTCTAGTGGTCCATACTGAGGTATTTAGCGTATCCTTCACCACGTCTACATTGAAACCCGGTACACTTTTAAAGGTCTGGTGTATGCTACCGCACACACAGGCAGGTGCGAGTACAGAAACACACGTCCGTCTTGCGCCTGCGCAGACGCATCCGCAGTCCCAACGTCGAAAAGAAGTGAATTGATTCGCCCCGACGGAAAACTCACTCACGACCTCGATCCGATTGACCACGGCCCCAAGGACGCCTGCGGCGTCTTCGGCGTCTGGGCACCCGGCGAGGACGTGGCAAAGCTAACCTACTACGGCCTGTACGCACTCCAGCACCGCGGCCAGGAATCAGCAGGTATCGCAACCAGTAACGGCAAACGTATCCACGTGTACAAGGACATGGGACTCGTCTCCCAGGTCTTTGACGAAGCCACTCTCAGCTCCATGCCCGGCGACCACGCTATCGGCCACGCCCGATACTCCACCACCGGCGCATCCCACTGGGCTAACGCACAGCCGACTCTCGGTACCACCCCGCACGGCACGCTCTGTCTGGCGCACAACGGTAACCTCACCAATTCCGCTGACCTTTACGACCGTATCCTCGAAAAGAACGGCGGCAAGCCCCCCAAGCACGGTGAGCTTGCTCAGGGTAACACCACCGACACCGCACTCGTTACGGCTCTACTGGCAGAGCATGACTTCGATTCCCTTGAAGAAGCAGCGCTCGACCTGTTGCCGACCCTGCGCGGTGCTTTCTGCCTCACCTTCATGGATGAGAACACTCTCTACGCCGCACGCGACCCGCAGGGTGTACGCCCCCTCGTACTCGGTCGCCTGGAGCGCGGCTGGGTTGTCGCATCCGAAACCGCGGCACTTGATATTGTCGGCGCATCCTACGTGCGTGAAGTGGAGCCCGGCGAATTCCTCACCATTGACGAGAACGGTCTGCGTTCCCAGCGTTTCGCAGAAGCTAAGCCCGCCGGTTGCGTCTTCGAGTACGTCTACCTCGCACGCCCGGACACCACCATCTCCGGCCGTAGCGTCTACGAATCCCGCGTAGAAATGGGCCGTCAGCTCGCCCGCGAACACGCTGTTGAAGCTGACCTGGTCATGCCCACCCCCGAATCCGGTGTTCCGGCTGCTATTGGTTACGCCGAAGAGTCCGGCATCCCCTACGGTAACGGCCTGGTCAAGAACGCCTACGTGGGCCGAACCTTCATTCAGCCCTCGCAGACTATCCGCCAGCTCGGTATCCGCCTGAAGCTGAACCCGCTGAAGTCCGTGGTTGCCGGTAAGCGCCTCGTCGTCATTGACGACTCCATTGTTCGCGGTAACACTCAGCGTGCCCTCGTGCGTATGCTCCGCGAAGCTGGCGCGAAGGAAGTGCACGTGCGCATCTCCTCCCCGCCCGTGAAGTGGCCCTGCTTCTACGGTATTGACTTCGCCTCCCGCGCGGAGCTGATCGCTAACGGCCTGTCCGTGGACGAAATCGCTTCCTCCCTGGGTGCCGATTCTCTCGGCTTCATCTCCCAGGAAGGCATGATGGCAGCCACCGAGCAGCCCGCCGAAAACATGTGCACCGCATGCTTCACCGGCAAATACCCGATTGAGCTGCCCAGCGAGGAACGACGCGGCAAGTCCCTCTTCGACGCTGGAGAAAAGGGCAAGGGCGGACCTCTCGCCGGTAAGGCGGCTGAGGTGACCGTGGAGCGCCCCGTTCCCTCCAAGCCCGAGCACGCCGAGGCAGTCTCTATTGAAACCCGCGAAGGCACCGAAACTCTCGAAACGAAGTTCGACCCCTCCGCAGTACAGATTGCCGAAGACGATGCCGGTATCGGCATGTGCAACCCCGGCCCCGACGCCGACCTCGAGGCACTGCTCACCGAGCAGGACCGCATCCCCGCAAACTCCTCCGCTACCGCTACCCCGAAGGAATCCTAATGAGCGAGAACACCACCACCGTAACCTACGCGAGCGCAGGTGTTGACGTAGAGGCTGGCGATCGCGCCGTTGAGCTGATGAAGGGCGCTATCAAGGCGACCCACAACTCCTCCGTCGTTGGTGGCGTGGGCGGCTTCGCGGGCCTGTACGATGTCTCCGAGCTCGTCAAGTACCGCAAGCCCTACCTGGCTACCTCCACCGACGGTGTGGGCACCAAGGTCGCTATTGCGCAGGCACTCGATATTCACGACACCATCGGCTACGACCTGGTCGGCATGGTCGTGGACGACATCGTGGTCTGCGGCGCTAAGCCGCTGTTCATGACCGACTACATTGCCACCGGCAAGGTCGTTCCCGAGCGTATCGCTGACATTGTGCGCGGTATCGCTGGCGCATGTGCACAGGCTGGCACCGCCCTGGTTGGCGGCGAAACCGCTGAGCACCCCGGCCTGCTCGCAGAAGACGAGTACGACGTTGCGGGCGCGGCAACCGGTCTGGTTGAGGCTGACGAGCTGCTCGGCCCGGACCGCGTGCGTAAGGGTGACGTACTGATTGCTATGGCATCCTCCGGTATTCACTCCAACGGCTACTCCCTGGTCCGTAAGGTCCTGAACGTTGCCGGTTGGGGTCTGGAGCGCCAGGTGGACGAGCTGGGCCGCACCATCGGTGAAGAGCTGCTCGAACCCACCCGCGTGTACGCTGCAGACTGCCTGGACCTGGCGGCAGCATTCCCCGTCAACGGCGAAGACGGCACCACCGGCAGCGGTGTACGCGGCTTCTCGCACGTGACCGGCGGCGGCCTGGCTGCTAACCTGGCTCGCGTTCTGCCCCAGGGCCTGGAGGGTCGTGTGGACCGCTCCACCTGGCAGATTCCCGCCATCTTCTCCCTGATCGGTTCGCTGGGCAACGTGCCCCTTGCCGACCTGGAGCGCACCCTGAACCTGGGCGTGGGCATGATTGCTATCGTTGACCCCTCCGTGGCTGAGGCTGCTACCAAGCGTCTGAACGACCGCGGTATCCCCTCCTGGATTATGGGTGACGTTGTTGCCGCCGGTGAGCCCGAGGCTAACAACCCCGATTACGTGCAGGGCGCTAAGGGCGTGGACGGCGGCGCGGTTCGCCTGCTGGGCTCCTACGCTTCCTAAGGACGCTTTCTCCAGTAGGTAGCGAGCGCCAGCTTGCTGGTGCTGATGATTCTATAGACCGGGGCGGTCACCCATGCGGTGGCCGCCCCGGTCTGTGTGTGTCTACCGGCGGTGCGCGTTGTCCCGTGTGTTTGATGCCAGCTTTTTATTTATTTTCACGCGTATTTTGGGCTATTTTTATTTTTTGCTATCAATTGCATTTTTAATGCATTCTAGTGCTTACACCATAGTGTTAAAACATTTATTTTTCTCCCCTATCAGCAAGAGGTACCGCATATCCTGCCTCGCATATTCCAACCCTCAAGCTTTACTTATATAAACTCTCATTCATTGGGTGCTATTCAGCCTCCAGAGGTTGATTTTCTGTACATTAACCCGTGAAAAGCACCTCAAAAATCCCTCAAGTTCACCTTGAAGTGATACCTTAGAAATGTACGTTGCACACCGTCCAAAAAGAGTTCTTCCGGTACGCAAAAAGGGTCAAAGAAACGCTATTCCCTCACCCCATTCATTACTTCAGCGCGCCCAAAAAGGCCTCTTTTACTGCCCCGTAAAAACCCTATACGCACCTCGCGCACCTACAGACGGAAACACCAGTACACATCACACAGTCCGCATACCACCTACATCAGGAGAACCAGATGAGGCTTCCATACTTCGGCGCGCAGCGCACCGAAACACCTCCTCGCCGCTACCCCGATAACTGCCGCACCGATAACCGCCGCCGCAAGCACCCCGCACGCGCAGCACTGAGCCTGCTCGCCGCCAGCGCCATCCTCTTCGGAGGCGACCTGCCCGCCGTCCTCGCGCAGGCACCCAGCGACGAAGCCATCCTGGCAGCAGCTCAGGCGGCACCCCAGATCGAAGGTCCCGTCAGCCCCCTCACCCTCGCGCGCAACGGCGCGGCACGCCCCAACACCCCCACCGCGGCGGCACCCGGAACGCTCCCCCAGCAGGTGTTCGACCGATTCATCGTCACCTACACCAACGAAGCCAAGCAGCGTAAAATGCAGCGCGACGGCGACTGGGACGCAGTCCGCGGCATTGTTGACGACATCATGGACACCGTCGAGGTCGTCAGCGAAGCGCTGAACGTCGATACCAAGTTCCTGCACAACACCTCCACCGATGACGCCGTCATCCAGACCTCCAAAACCCTCAACAAAAACGAGGCGAAGGAGTTCATGGCGAAGGTCGCCTCCGACCCGGACGTAGCCTCCGTCGAGCCCGACTACATCAACTACCCCGCCGCAGAGGGCGACATCACCTTCCAGTTCAACGACCCGCAGTACAGCAAGCAGTGGAACCTCACCAACCCCACCACCGGCGTTCAGAACACCGGTAACGCACGCCTGCGCCGCGGCGCATACGTGAAGGTCGCCGTACTCGACACCGGCTATGTGCCGCACCCCGACCTGGTCACCGGCATGGCGAACGGCTACGATTTCGTCAGCGACCCGCTCAGCGCCCGCGACGGCGACGGCCGCGACCCCAACCCCAGGGATGAAGGCGACTACGCGCCCTACAACCTCTGCAAGGACCAGGCGAACGCCCACACCTCCACCTGGCACGGCACCAGCGTTGCCGGCATTATCGGTGCCCGAGGCAATAACCGCATGGGCATCGTCGGCGTTGCCGACCTCGCCCGCGTGCAGCCCGTGCGCGTACTGGGCCGATGCGGTGGCCGCACCTCAGACATTGCCGACGCCATCATCTGGGCTGCCGGCGGACACGTTGACGGAGTACCGGACAACGCCTACCCCGCCAAGATCATCAATATGTCCATCGGCACCGTAACCCAATGCCCCGCCGCGTACCAGCGCGCCATCAACATTGCACGCTCCAAGGGCGCAATCGTGGTCGCCGCGGCAGGTAACGGCAACACGGAGGCGTCCAAGTACGCGCCCGCCAACTGCATGGGCGTCATCACGGTTGGTGCAACCACCAAGGCTGGCACGCGAGCATCATTCTCGAACTACGGCACGAGGGTTAACATCTCGGCACCGGGTGAAAACATCCTCACCCTGTCCATGAACAGCCTCGACCGCCCTGATAACACTAAGTTCAGCTACGACTATGAGAGCGGCACCTCCATGTCGGCACCGCACGTCTCCGCTCTGCTGGCGCAGCAGCTGGTCAACGGCACCTCCATGACCACTAAGCAGGTCGAGGAGGCGTTCACCCTCGCGGGGGGAAACCGCATCAAGTGCGATAAGTATTTCTGCAGCCGAGGTATTATCAACAGCTTCAACCTGGCTAAAAAGGCTGGAAACCTGGACGCGAACGGTAGGGTGACCTACCTGCGACCGCGCAAGACCATCAAGGTGATCTCTAAGGGATTGAGCGCAGGCGCATCTAACACCAAGATTGCCGATAGAGCCGCCGACGACGAGGCAGCCGAAGCAACCACAGAAGCTCTCACGGCAGGAACCAACGGCGAGAGCCTCACCGGTGACTACGACCGGCTTCCCGGCGCACCCGCCATGGAAATCCCCGAAGATGCCCAGGTCTACGACCTGAACGGTGACGCCGAGCCCATCACCCAGGACGAACCGCTGGTCACCAACCCCGCGCAGAAGCCCCGCGAGGTCAATGAGCAATAAGCTATCCGCTACCGACACCCCATCAGGCCCAGTCGACAGCGCATAGTAAAAGCCCCCGATGAGAGAACTCATCGGGGGCTTTTCGTATCTAAAACGAGTTTCGACTAGCGGCGGTTACCGGTCGCAAAGCCCAGGTAGCCAGTGTTCGGGTATGCACTGCTCGGGTAACCGCTGCTCGGGTAGGTGTTCGCAGAAGCACCGTACCAGGAGCGGTAACGCGGGGTGTGGCCGTGACGCGGACGCGACGGGTACGAGGGGCGAGTCACCGGGCGGGACGGGCGGGTCCTGGCCTTCGGAGCCGGGGTCACCTTCGGTGCAGGGGTTACCTTCGGTGCAGGGGCCTGCTGACGCTTAGCGTCCTCTTCAGCCTTCTTGCGTGCCGCCTCTTCAGCCGCCTTCTTACGTGCGGCCTCCTCCTCAGCCTTCTTGCGTGCCGCCTCAGCTGCGGCAGCCTCCGCAGCCTCACGGTCGGAGCGGACCTGCTGAACCGCGCGGGCCGCATTCACAATGCCGGAACCGCACGCGGACTGGTCGCACTCAACGCCCTGAGAGGTGGACTGCAGGGCCTTCTTCGCCTGAGCGTACGTCAGCTTCGGGTCGACCGACTTCATGAGCGCCACAATACCGGCAACATGCGGTGCCGCCATGGAAGTGCCCTGGTACTCGGCGTAGTCAGCCTTACCGGGAGCGGTCTTACCAGCGTTCAGGGTGGAGAGGATACCGCCACCCCAGTAGCGGCGGTCGCCACCGGGCGCGCTCACGTCCACGCGGGAGCCGTAGTTGGAGAAGTAGGAGCGCTTGCCGTTCTTATCGGTTGCGCCCACGTTAATGACGTCCTCGCAGTTGCCGGGGCTGGACTTCGAGGCATCAAAGTTGTTGTTACCCGCTGCGACGACCACGATGGAGCCGCGCTTATTCGCCTGAGCAATCGCCTGGCGGTACGGGGTGGTGCAAGTGCCCTCGCTACCGATGGACATGTTAATGACCTGGGCGGGGTTCTGGTTTGCGGGGACACCGCGCACACTACCACCGGCAGCCCAAATAATGCCGTCGGTGATGTCCGAGTCGAAGCCGCCGCAGGCGCCCAGAACGCGCACGGGCACGATCTTCGCCTCGGGTGCCACACCGGCAATGCCCTCGTTATTGTTCGCGATAGCGGCAATAGTGCCCGCCACGTGGGTGCCGTGCCAGTCGGAGGCGGTCGCCTTCGAACCGGTGAAGCACTGGTTGTCTACGGTCCAGTTGCCGGCATCGGTCGGGTCGGAGTCGCGGCCGTTACCGTCGTTGGAGAACGCCGACTCGGCAATGAAGTCGTAGCCGGGCAGCACGTTAACGTCCAAGTCCGGGTGGGCGGTAATGCCGGAGTCCAGCACCGCCACGGTTACGCCCTTACCGCGGGTGGTGCCCCACGCCTCCAGCGCAGAGACGCCCTTCTCACCGGTGAGGGACCACATGCGGTTCATCTTCGGGTCGTTGATCTTGACGGTCTCCGAGGTGTTGTCCACGGTGGCGTAGCGGCGCATATCGGGCGACACGGAGGCGACCTTGGAGTTCGCGCTCAGGGCGTTCATGTACTGCTGCGCCTGCGCGGGGGTGAGCTCCGCGGAGGTGGTGACCACGCTGGCATCCAGCGCGGTGGAGCGGACGTAGCTGGTCTTAATGTTCAGCAGCTCGTCAATGCTCTGCACCTCGGAGCTGATGCCCGCGTAGAGTGCGTCGCTCCAGGTTGCCTGCTGGGTACCGGCGGCTGCGGACCAATCAATCTGGTCTGCGGTGGCGTCAGCGGAGGCGGCGTTCTTCGCCTCATCGGTGTAAGTGATGATGAAGCGGTTGTATGCCACGGGCGCGGACTGGGTGGTGTTAGAAGCCTGTGCCGCCGCAGAAGCCTGGGTTGCGTGGGTGGCCTGCGCGGTGGGTGCCGCCACGGCGGGGATCACGCTTGCCGAGAGCAGGCAGGTTGCGGTGACGAAGCTCAGCAGGGAACGCTGTGAGGAGCGTGCCTGCGAGGGGCGAGCAATGCGAAGCATGGACGTCCTTGAGGTGAGTGGTACCGGGTGCGCACGATGCGGCGTAGCGTTGCCGTCTCGCGTTGAGGGCGTGTGCTCGGTACGAGTGAATACGGAAGAGTGAGGTGTTGGTGCATTGTGTGTGCTGTGAAGTGGTTCCACAATGTGCGTGCACGGGTACGCACCGTGAGATACTCTAGCACCCTTTTTCAGTTACTTTATGAATAAAATAACCTTTGTGATGCAGGTCATTTTATGCATAGATGAGTAAAACTTAAATCACTACTTTAAGTCGCGAGAATATTCCGACTAGGCATTTCTTTATCTGCATTTACATGAAAGAAAAATCTCATTATTTACGCCACACTATCGAGTTTTAGCCCCGCCAAACATAGGAAAAGGTGCTAGGATAGCGATATCTCACCACATAAACCACTTCCGAAGAGCTCCCGCACGGGAGTTTAGAGAAAAATACACATCAATGCAGTGATGTGCATTTTCTTTTTCTATTCGCTCCTCACAAGCAAATATGCAAAAGAATGCAAATATTTTCTCGAAGGTGCATTTATGTGAGTGGATGACCAACCCACTTGCCGCTTCCGGCACTCACATACGCAAAGGACCCCGATGTCTTTTACCACTCACCCCTCAGCGCGCGGTGTCGCACGCACCGCTCTGAGCCTGGGTACCGCCGCAGCACTCGTCACGACCCTGGGCGCCCCCGCATCCTTCGCGGCACCCGCACAGGCCAACAGCGCCGAGCGCGCCAAGGCGCACACCACCATTTCCTCCCTCAGCTCCGCACAGCAGAAGGCAGGCTTCAACCGCTTCGTCATCACCTACACCGACAGCGCGCTGAACGCCGGCGGCATCAACTGGGCAAGCCCCGCAGGCACCCAGGTCGCCACCTGGAACGACGGCCTCTACCAGGGCCTCACCTCCGAGGTGAAGAGCGTCGATGACCTCTTCAAAATCAAGACCAACTACGTACGCACCACCGCCCAGAAGGCAACCGTGGTGACTCTCTCCTCCAAGCTCACCGCAGAGCAGGCAGAGAAGTACATGGCAGCGCTGAGCTCTAACCCCTCCGTTGCGTCGGTTGAGCCCGACCTGCTGCGCCGCTCCAACGCACGCACCCGTACCGCCGCAAACTCCAAGGTCGCTCAGGTAGCCCAGGCTGCCCAGGCGTCGAACCAGGTTGTGGCGCCGAACGACACCCTCTACCCGCAGCAGTGGAACCTGCACGGCACCAAGGGTCTGGCTACCCCCGAAGCGTGGAAGACCACCCAGGGTGCCGGCGTGACCGTTGCCGTGATTGACTCCGGCATCGTCAAGCACCCCGACCTGGACGCTAACGTCCTGCCCGGCTACGACTTCATCACCGAGCCCTCCATTGCTCGTGACGGCAACGGCCGCGACTCCGACCCGACCGACCAGGGCAACTGGGAAGAAGCGGGCGTCTGCGGTGCTGATGCAGAGGCAAGCGAGTCGAACTGGCACGGCACCCACGTTGCCGGCTCCATCGCGGCGATTATGAACAATAAGCGCGGTATCGTCGGCGTGGCACCCTCCACCAAGATCCTGCCCGTGCGTGCCCTGGGCATGTGCGGCGGCTACGACTCCGACATTGCGGATGCAATGGTTTGGGCAGCCGGCGGCACCGTTGAAGGCGTTCCTGCGAACTCCAACCCCGCCAAGATCATTAACCTCTCCCTCGGCGGCGAAGGCACCTGCCCCGCAACCTACTCCAAGGCTATTGCTGAAGTGAACAAGCGCGGCGCGATTCTCGTTGTCGCTGCTGGTAACGATGGTCAGGACACTTCCAAGGTCGCTCCGGCTAACTGCGGCGGTTCGATCGTGGTGGGTGCTACCGACCAGAACGGTAAGCGTAGCGACTTCTCCAACTACGGCAAGATTGTTGATGTGAGCGCTCCCGGCAGCAACATCATGTCCACCGTGGATCTGGGTACCACCGTGTCCACCGGCGCAGGCTACACCGAGTACGACGGCACCTCCATGGCAGCACCCCAGGTTGCTGGCGTGATTGCTCTGATGAAGTCCGTGGATCCCTCGCTGAACGCTGAGCGTGCAAAGCAGATTCTGAAGCAGAGCTCCAAGCCGCTCACCTGCGATGTGAACGGTTGCGGTTCCGGCATTGTGAACGCCGCGAGCGCACTGGCTATGGTGCAGGGCAAGAAGGACCCGAACCCGCAGGCAAAGCCCTGGCCGAAGCGTGCACCCAAGCACCCGACCCGTGCGGCTCGTGTTGGTTACGTGACTAACCCGGCTGTTAACCACAACCCGCCGTTCCTGATTACTGCTCACGGCCTGATTCCCGGTCAGTAATCGGCATGTTGCCAGCTCGGAAGCCGGTGAGCCAATAGGCTTCTGAAGGATGCCACATACAAAAAGCCCCCGTTGAGTTTTTGAACTGCGCCCCGAAACTTGGACGCATTAAAT
>NZ_KV812881.1:0-448 GCF_001813565.1 Rothia sp. HMSC068E02 | reverse complement strand
TGTTGGCGAATGTTGGTTTGGTGAGTCAAGACTACGGCCGTTATGAACTGACTGTGCGTGAAAATCTTCTTCTGGGTTTGCCGCAGGAGGCTGTTGAGCGTCTTGGTGATGCTGATTTGTGGTCGGCTTTGTCGGTGGCTTGTGCTGATGATTTTGTGCGTGGTCTTGAGGGTGGTTTGGATGCTCAGTTGGGTGAGTCGTTTGGTGGTGTTGGTCTTTCGGGTGGTCAGTGGCAGCGTTTGGCGTTGGCGCGTGTGGTTCTTCGGGATGCGCCGGTGTGGGTTTTGGATGAGCCGACGAGTGCTGTGGATGCTGAGACTGAGGAGGAGATTTTTGCTCGGTTGAAGGTGGCTGCTGTTGGGCGTTTGGTGGTGTTGGTGTCTCATCGTGCGTGGACGTTGCGTGGTGTTGATTCTGTGGTGGTGTTGGATGGTGGGTGTGTGGTGGA
>NZ_KV812880.1:0-871 GCF_001813565.1 Rothia sp. HMSC068E02 | reverse complement strand
CGCCCGCCTCGTGGGTTTATTCCACGGGGCGGGCTCCTTTTAGGTGTAGAAGCTACACGCTTCTAGACTGAAGTTTTTAGGAAGCGGAAGCCGATGCGGTGGCACTAGAAGTAGCAACCGGATTCACTGTAAGCTTCCAGTCGCCATTCTCATAAACTCCACGAATGATGGCATCTCCAGTAATTTTGCGGTATTCCTTGGGAGACTCCATCACTTTCCCCTTGTATACAGCAAACTCACCGTTCTCCAAAACCATCTTTACATTCCAGATATAGCTATCACCATCGCGGGTCGGTTGAGGCGTATTCATAGCGACAGTAACAGTTTGTTCTTGGCGCCAGACCTCCCCCTTTTGCAAAGCATCATCGAAGCTACCAGGCGTGGGTTCAAGGGTGGTCTTCAATTCTGAAATATCAATACCGCTTTCACGCAAAGGTTCAGTCTTTCCGGTACGCCCATAATATTCAGAAGCGGCGCCAAAGAATGCAATGGACTGGTAGAAGCCTTCCACGCTGTTCTCGTTAGCAACAGCGGGCTTCACAGGTACAGGAACATTCTTGGGCGGCTCGGTACGGGTACCTTCCTTATAACCTGCAGGCTTGGAAGTGTAGCCGTCCAGGACCGCAACGCCGGAGTAGTCGCTACGAACGCTCTTAGATGCGGAAGCAGATGCGCTACCGGATGCATTGCTGGATGCCCTCTCGGATGCGTTGCCGCTGGTTGCTTGCGGCTGAGCACCGCACGCTGCCAGGAGGGTTGCGCCACCGGCGGCTACAACCATGCCGAGTGCGGATCGGCGGGTTACGTTCTTCATGGGTTCTCTCTATCTACGGTGGTGGCGCCCGCCTCGTGGGTTTATTCCACGGGGCGG
>NZ_KV812879.1:13255-14973 GCF_001813565.1 Rothia sp. HMSC068E02 | reverse complement strand
GTACCCTGCTGGGTAGCGGCGCACTTGTGGGCCTGGGTGCCTTGCTCGCAGCCTGCGGTCAGCAGGCAAATAACGAGGCGGCAGCCTCGGCATCATCGACCGCCGTGCCGAGCGAGTCGGCTTCGGCTTCTGCGGCGGCATCTGAGTCGCCTTCGGCGAGTGCTACTCCGTCTACTGTCCGAGGCTATTCGGGTGGTTCGAAGGCGCCTGACGGGGAGTACCGCCCTGCTGATAAGTACGGCATTGCACAGAATGTACCCAAGCCTGCTAAGCCAGAAGATGGGTACCGTGAGAAGTCTGTTGAAGGAATGCGTAAGACCCTTAAAGCGTGGGTTGAATGGGCTAACTATGGCACCGAGACTGGTGATTATTCCGTGGCTCGTCAGTTTGTGTCGTCGGAGTTTAAAGATGAGTTGCAGGCATATGCCGATGTTGAGGATCTTTACGCTAGTGGTGGTTGGATTATTGGTGGAGTTGACTATTTTGAGGCTGATGGTGCGCCGTGGTCTGAGGATGGGGAGACGTATTTTTGGAAGGCGTATCGTCACTGGGATCGTGAGATTTATGTTGAATCTGACGGTAGTTCGCGTAGCTGGGTGAATGAGGATAAAACCAATGACACATTTAAGTTCGCACTCAAACATAATGGTGTTAAGTGGGAAATTATGAACTACGAAAATGTAGAAGACTAATTATGAAAAATATATACAAAACTATCTTCTCTTCATTAATCACTCTACAATTAATATCCCTACCCACCGTATCATTTGCGACGGATACAAATGATTGCTCTTCAGGTGGAGTAGCTAAAGTATGCCAAACTAAGAGGACCTCAAAACCTAAAGATAGGTCTGAGAATGTAGGCAAAGAAGATCATGGACCTATTAGCAATAACCATGAAGCTCAGAATTCTTCTACTGCCCCCGAAACGCATACGTCAAAACGGCGTGAGGGATTTTATGTTACCTACAATAAAGACAATCCTAACAACTTCTACTGCACCACACTAGACGGACGAGTAGGACATGTCGGATATACAAACATGACCGTAGACGAAAACGGAATTCCTGTCGACCACGGTGGAGGCAGACATAGTCCTTCTTCTGCTGGTTGCATTCCCAACGATACCCGCACCCTCACCAGCGCCGACAGCCCCGGCCCCGCAGGCCCGACCTACGAAGAAGTCATGGAGGAAATCCGCCACGCTGCAGAGTCCCTAGAGCCGGGCAAGCCGACCCTGCACCAGTCCTACAACAACCCCGCAGGCACTGGCCGAGCAGAAGGCGACCCCAACGTCTACAAGGGTGACCAGGTCAACTTCTACGTCGATGATGGAGGCCCCTACCGCCTCGAAGCAGATATGCTCGCCGGACACGTCGAAATTGAGCTCATGCCCTCCTCCTATGTCATCGAGTACGGCAACGGCGACACAGATACCAACTACACGGCGGGCAAACCGGTTACCACCTACCCTCGTGAGCGTCCGAGGCAGACGGATACCAGCTACGCCTACCAGCGTTCGGGTAACTTCCATGCGTATGCGACCGTGCACTACACGGCTCGTTTCCGTGTGGACGGCGGCCCCTGGCAGATGATGATGGTGACCCCGCAGGCGACCAGTGATCCGTTGCTGGTGCGTGTGTGGTGGGTTGATGTGGGACGCGTAGCAGGTGACTGCAGCTACGACGACACTCGTTGGGGCTGCAAGAACGACCCCA
>NZ_KV812879.1:0-13155 GCF_001813565.1 Rothia sp. HMSC068E02 | reverse complement strand
AGGCTGATATCCGTACCGGTCAGCGCTGGCACCTCAATGATAACGGTGACGGGGATACGGAGTATTCGTTGCACCGCGACTGGCCCGACATGTAAGGTCGTTCTCCTGCCGTGGGTCTTACGCTGAGAAGCCACATGTGTTTCGAAAAGCCACTTCTTTGGTGGCTTCTCGAAACACATATGGCTTTTCGCCGTTCATAGGGGAGGGTCGGGAGAACTTTCGATAGGTTAGTGTCTTCGTCGCGGGTCTTTAACCCGCAGTGAAGACACTAACCTATCGATAGGGCCGTAACCTATCGGCGCCCCCTATCGACGAGCCCCTCCCCGACCAGCCCACACCCTCACCGCGTAATAACCCGTAACACCCCCTTGCGGTATACCCCCCTAGGGTATATACTGGAGTCATGGAAACCACTAGCAACCAGTGCTGCCACAGCACATCCGACCAGGTCAGCACCGCATCCGGCGCACCCGCCAAGGAACAGCCCGAGGTGCACGCCGGCGCATGCTGCAGCGGCGAGGCACCCGAAACCCAGCACGGCTACACCTCCAACAAAGAGGCGCACCTCAAGCGCCTGCGCCGCATCGAAGGGCAGGTCCGCGGCATCGCCCGCATGGTCGACGAAGATAAATACTGCATCGACATCCTCACCCAGGTTGCCGCGGTCTCTAAGGCGCTCCACGCCGTCTCCCTGAACCTGCTCGAAGAGCACATCGGCCACTGCGTGACCGGCGCCGCCGTCGAATCCGAACGCACCGGCGACCCGACCATCGCAGAGGCCAAGGTCAAAGAGGCAACCGCCGCGATCTCCCGCCTCATGCGCAGCTAAACGCCCCGCATCTAAACACCGGGCGGACCCAAGTTTTCAACCCATTACCGAAAGGAAATCATCATGAGCACCACCACCGTTAAGGCAACCGGCCTGACCTGCAACCACTGCGCTATGAGCGTCAGCGAAGAGGTCAGCGAAGTTCCCGGCGTGACCGGCGTGAACGTGGACGTCGTCAAGGACGGCGTCTCCACCGTGACCATCGAGCACGAGGGCACCCTCAACACCCAGGCTGTCGCAGACGCTATCGTAGAGGCTGGCTTCACCCCCGCCGTCTAGCACGGCAGCCGGCTCGATTAGGAGTCATCATGGCTTACCCTCCGCAGTACATTGCGATGGTTGTTGGCGCGGTCCGCACCCTTGTCGGCACCGAAAACATGCACCTGCGCGACGCGATCACCCGCGTGGCCAGGCAGATGAATCTGGATGCAGCACTGGTCGATTCGTGGGTGAAGCAGAGCCCCGAATATACGGCGCGTGAGGATGCGCCCGGCGCCTCACGACGCGGCGGCACCAGCGAAAATAAGCGTTCCGCCGAGCACGAGCTGGGTCTGAAGGCGCGTGAGAAGACGAACGCTTCGCCGTTCCCGCGGGCCGCCGTGAAACGCGCGTACGGCGTCTCCGATCGAGGCGCGAAGGTGACCGGTGTTCGTCCGCACACGACCCGCCCGGATGGGCTGCCCGGCGACCACTAAGCCGCGTTGATTTTCCCCTCGCGCGCTCTCGACGCCGCACCCTAAACATTGCGCCAAACACCGCCGGGGCGGGGTTCTTTGAGCCCCCCCCCCCCGCTTGGTGTGCGCCTTTTTCTACCCTCCCATTTATATTTTTGAGGAAGTATTGTGTCTTCTACACAGCCTTCACTAACCACCCGTGAGCCCTCATTACAGAGTGAGCGCTCTCTTTTTAATCCCGCCGGAACGACCGTAAAATCAACGGAGTCAACCCGAATCATCCACGTGGATATTCAGGGTATGACCTGCGCATCCTGCGTGGGTCGCGTGGAGCGTAAGCTCCGCAAAATCCCCGGCGTTGACCCGGCGGTGAACCTGCCACTGGAGTCGGCGCGCGTCATCGTACCCGAGGGTGTGAGCGACGAGCAGATCGTTGAGACCATCAACAATGCCGGCTACACGGCGCACCTCAAGAACGGGCCACGCGCGGGCGCTGGAACGAACGCGAGCGCATCCGGCGGCGGCAACCAGCACAGCACCCCGAGCATGAACGGCGGCTTCACTGACCGCATTATTTATGCGGCGATTTTGGGTGTGCCCATCTTCCTGATTTCCATGTTCCCGGCGTTCCAGTTCCCGAACTGGGGCTGGGTCGTGGCGATTCTGACCGCGCCGGTCGCGTTCTGGTGCGCCGCGCCGTTCCACCGCGCCGCGCTCATCAATGCCCGTCACGGCTCCTCCACGATGGATACGCTCGTGTCCCTCGGCGTGGTCGTGGCGTACTTCTATTCGCTGGCGCAGCTGCTCATGAACCCGGCGTTGACGGCGCACGTGCACCATGCGGGCGGCAGCTTCTGGTCGATGTTTACCGGCCACCATGCGCCGCTGTACTTCGATTCGGCGTCCATGGTGACGCTGTTCCTGCTGATTGGCCGCGCAATTGAGCACCGCACCCGCCACCGCTCCTCGGATGCGCTGCGCACCCTGCTGAGCATGGGCGCGAAGGAGGCGACCCTGCTGCGCACCGATAAGCAGGGCGTGACCAAGCAGGTGCAGGTTCCGGTGGAGGACCTCATGCCGGATGACCTGTTCCTGGTGCGCCCGGGCGAGAAGATTGCCACGGACGGCGTGGTGGTCGAGGGTACCTCCGCGGTGGATGCGTCCCTGCTGACCGGCGAGTCCGTGCCGGTTGAGGTGCATCCGGGTGATGCGGTCACGGGTGCCACGGTGAATACGTCTGGTTCGTTGACGGTGCGTGCGACCCGCGTGGGCACCGAGACGACCCTGGCGAAAATGGGTGAGCTGGTGGCGAGCGCCCAGGAGACGAAGGCTCCGATTGCCCGCCTGGCAGACCGTGTTTCTGCAGTGTTTGTGCCGGTGATTTTGGCGATTTCGGCGCTGACTCTGGTCGGTTGGTGGCTGGTGTCTGGTGATGGTGCTGCGGCGTTTAATGCGGCGGTGTCGGTGCTGGTGGTGGCGTGCCCGTGCGCCTTGGGTTTGGCGACTCCGACGGCGCTGTTGGCGGGTACGGGTCGCGGCTGGCAGTTGGGCATTTTGATTCGTAATGCGCAGGTGCTGGAGGCGACGAGCACGGTTGATCGTGTGGTTCTGGATAAGACCGGTACCGTGACGACTGGTGAGATGTCTGTGGCGTTCTACGGCACTTTTGACGACTATGAGTCGGCGGGTGACTTTGCCGGTATTTCGCCGGAATCCGCAGATTCCAAGAATGAGCGTTCCCTGTCTGTTCTGCGTGATGCCGCCGCCGTGGAGGCGCTGAGTGAGCACCCGATTGCCCGCGCGATTGCCGGTTTTGCCCGTGAGCAGGGTGTGCTGGCTGAGGGTGCTTCGGCGCCGAGTGTGAGCGGCTTTGAGGGTGTTCCCGGAGGCGTGCGCGGCGTGCTGAGCGGCGCGGGTGACGGTGCCAAGGAAAGCACCGAGAATGGCGCCTCCCGACTGGTTGTTGTGGGTACTCCCGAGTACCTGCAGGCGGCAGGTGCGCAGCTGAGTGAGGGCCAGTTGGCTCTGCTGGATCAGGCTCGCCGGGCGGGTCTAACGACGGTGGTTGTCGCCCGCGGCGAGGCCCCTGACGAGGCCCCGAATGAGGCCCCGAGCAGCACCTCCGCTCTGCAACCGGTCGGCATGATTTCGGTTGCCGACACCCCCAAGCCGGAGGCTGCAGAGACCATGGCACAGCTGCGTGAGCTCGGCCTGGAGCCGATCCTGCTCACCGGTGACGCCCCGCAGGTTGCGCAGGCGGTCGCCTCGCAGGTCGGCATTTCGGCTGAGAACGTGTACGCCGGCGTGACCCCGGAGGGTAAGTCGCAGGTGGTTGAGAAGTTGCAGGCCGCCGGTCACCGCGTGGCGATGGTCGGCGACGGCGTGAATGACGCCCCGGCGCTGGCTCTTGCGGAGCTGGGCATTGCGATGGGTTCGGGCACGGACGTTGCCGCGGAGGCTGCCGATATTGTGCTGACCCGCTCGGATATTGCCTCGGTGGTGACGGCGCTGCGCCTCTCCCGCGCTACGCTGCGCACCATTAAGTCGAACCTATTCTGGGCGTTCGCCTACAATACGGTGGCTATTCCGGTCGCCGTGGCGGGCCTGCTGAACCCGATGATTGCGGGTGCGGCAATGGCGTTTAGTTCGGTGTTTGTGGTGCTGAATTCTATGCGTCTGACGGCGTTTAGGAAGTAGCGAAACATAACGCGAAATTGCCCAAACATTAGCTATTGAAATAGCCTGAACGAAAAATTCAAAAGCATATCTCGCCGTGCTTTTCGCACGGTAAAAGATATAAAGAAATGCACCGCCCGTGTAAAGGCGGTGCATTTCTTTATATTCAGTTTTCACGGGCGGCGGCTTGAACGCCTAGCTTGAACAACGAGCTCAAAAGCCTGGCTCAAACGCCCCTCCCGAAAACCCGAGCTCAACAGTCCGAGCTCCAAAACCCGGCAAGAAAACCTCACCGAGAACCGGGCAGAACCTTAGGCCCAGGTCACCAGGTCCTCGATGGAGCGGCGGCTCTTCGGGGCAATCTCGCGGGCACGGTAACCGAAGGTCACAGCCACGGACACGCCGTACTCCTCCGGGTCGAACAGGCCGGCAGAAGTGAGCAGCTCGTTCACTGCCTCGTAGTTCATACCCTCAATGGGGCAGGAGTCGATGCCGAGCATTGCGGCGCCGGTCATCATGTTGCCCAGGGCGATGTAGGTCTGCTTGGATGCCCAGTCGAAGAGCGCGCGGTCGCTTTCCAGGACCTTCATGTCGTTCTTCTGGAAGTTGCCGTAGCGTTCGAGTGCAGCCTGCATCTGCTCCTCGGTGAGGTTGCGGCCTTCGAGGGTGCGGCGCATCCACGGGGTGTCGTAGCGCAGGCCCTTCTTCGCCAGCAGTACGACCAGGTGGCTTGCGTCGTCGAGGGCACCCGCCATACCCCAGGCAATCGGCTTGAGCTTTTCACGCAGTTCGGGGTCCTGGATGACCAGGAACTTCCACGGCTCGGTGCCGACGGAGCTGGGCGACAGGCGCGCAAATTCGAGGATTGCGGCGAAGTCTTCGTCGCTGATGCGGCGGTCGGGGTCGTAGGCGCGGGTTGCGCGGCGGCGGGCGAAAATTTCGAGAGCTTCTTCGCGGGTTACGGTCACGGTTTCATCCTTTGCATGAGGGTTTCATTACCCTGTCATGCTACACCCGCGGAGGGTGCGGGCGGCGGAAAATGTGATTAGTTACGCCTGCAGGAAATACGCCCGCGAGCGGCGGGACCGTATTGCCGGTGTCGTATTACAGGGTGTACGAAGCCGGTGGGCTGGTACCCAAGGCGCCCAGAGCGCACCTGCCCAGCACCTCCTATGATGCCCCTACTCGGCACCGGCTTTCATCCACACATCCGAGGAGGCGCGGCGACCAAAAATGACCGCGCGGATTCCCTGGAAGTACAGAATATACGCCGCCCACAAGCCGCAATACCCGGCGAGCGCATCCATGGTGCCGTTGCCGACCGCCCAGTGCAGGCCGAGCATGACCGGCACGTACATGACGAGCATGATGAAGCAGCCAATCGCCAGGTATTTCACGTCCTGCGCGCCCATGAGGATGCCGTCCAGGGTGAACACGTACGCGGCGATGGGCTGGCCGAGGGCAATGATGACGGTGGCGATGGTGAAGAGGAACGCCACCTGCGCGTCCTGCGTGAAAATCCAGGAGCCGAAGAAGCCAATGAGCGGGCAAATCAGGCCGGTGATGACGCCGTAGATGAGGCTCATGCGCAGCAGCCGGTTTTTCAGCTGGCGCACCTTCGCACGTTCGGATTCTACGTTGAGGTCGCGTTCGCCGAGTTCCTTGCCGAGTAGCGCCTGGGCGGCGATGGCGAGGGAGTCCAGGGCGTAGAGGAAGAGGTTAAATACGCCCATGCCGAGCTGGTAGGCGGCGGTGTGTTCGGTGCCGAATCGCGCCACGACGAACACGGTCAGCAGGGAGGCGATGCGCATGGACAGGGTGCGCAGCATGAGCCAGGAGCCGAGCGACAGCACCGAACGCATGCCGGCGACGTCGGGTGCCCAGCGGACGGCGTGTTCGCGGGTGCCGCGCATCATGACCGCCCCGAGCGCGGCGGCCATGCCCCACTGGGTGAGGGAGGTGCCGGTCGCCGAACCTGCCACACCCCAGCCGACCGGGTAGATGAGCAGCCAGTTCAGCGCAATGTTCACGAGCGTGCCGACCGTGGCGACCTTGAGCGGGGTGACGGTGTCTTGCAGCCCGCGGAGCGTGCCGACCTGCGCGAGGATAATCATCATCGGCGGAATACCCCACAGCGAATGGTGCAGGTAGTCCAGGGCGCAGCTCATGGTTTCGTCGGTCGCGCCGAGGCCGCGCAGCAGCGGGTCTGCGAAGGTGTATCCGGCGATCATGAGGAACACGCCGAGGCCGAAAGCGACCCACACGCCGTCCACGCCGATCTGCCAGGCGCGGCGCAGGTTCTTCTCGCCGAAGGCGCGCGCCACGGCGGGCGTAACGGAGTAGGCGAGAAAGTTCATGAGACCCACGACCGTGGTGACGAGCGTGGCGGCGATGCTCATGCCCGCGAGTTCTGCCTTGCCGAGTTGGCCGATGAGGGCGGAGTCGGTGAGCACGAAGATGGGTTCGGCGATGAGCGCGCCGAAGGCGGGTACGGCGAGCGCGAGGATGCGCCGGTTCAGCGAAGGCTCGGCGGTGTTGGCGCTGGCATTGGCGCTGGGACTCGCGGCGGTATTCGCGGTATTCTTCGCGGGCGCGCCGGGTTCGGTGCCACCAGACGCGGTGCTACTGGGTGCAGTGCCGCCGGGTTCAGCAATAGGGTGCTTCTGTGTGCTCATCCTTCTAGGCTACTCCCCGCCGCCGCGGCGGATGTCTGCGCGCGGGGCGGGGTGCACTCTGCGAGATAAGCGTGCGAGATGCGCGGTTAGGCGCCTCGGCCGCGCAGTTCGTCGAGGGCGCGGCGTTCCTTCTTGGTGGGGCGGCCGCTGCCTCGTTCGCGTTTGGCGACCGGGGGCATGGAGAGGTACGCGGGGCGCGGACCGGAGAGGTCTTCGTAGCAGGTGACAGCGATGGGCGCGCCTACGCGTTTGACGAGGAGTTTTTCGACTTTGAAGACGCGTTCCCAGCCGGGGTAGCGCACGCGCACCACGTCGCCTTTTTTGAGTTTTTGGGAGGGTTTGGCGGGGGCGTCGTTGACGCGCACGTGGCCGCCTTTGCATTCGTCGGCGGCGAGGGAGCGGGTTTTAAAGATGCGCACCGACCAGAGCCAGAGGTCGAGCCTGGCGCTGGTTAGTGTGTTGGTGTCTTCTGCGGTCATGTGTTCATTGTGGCGCGAGGCGGGCGGGGCACCAAATCAGGTGCGCCCGCCTGCGCGTCCTGTCTCTCCACAGTTTTCGCAGTGATTCCACCGTATTTTTGCCGGGGTTTCGGCGGGGTTCCACCATGGTTTTACCGAACCGCTCCGTAGCCGGCACCGAACCCGCCATGCGGCAGAAAATTTTCTGCTGCACGCACCAGCCTATTGAGCGCAAACCCGCATCCACTAGGGGTATTGTTAAGTCACCTTCTCAAGAAGTGTTCTCAAGGCCACATCGTTCGCGTGGTCTACGGGGGGGGGTGTGGCCGCGACGCCACGGGCTCCCTGTAACAGATTGGATATACACCATGTCAGCTTTGAAAAAGCTCCTGGCGGCTACCCTCATCAGCACTATGCTGTCTTCTTGTTCCTTCGGTCCCACGCTGGAGAAGGATGAAAGCGCCCGCGCGATTTTCGACGTAGAAAATGATCGGGTGATCCTACCCCTGGACGCTTACAACACCGACGGCAAGGACGAATACTTCACCAAAGCCCTTGAGCTCGCCCGCAAAAAGTGCTTTGCCGAACACGGGCAGCACTACAAGATGTTTGTCCGCACCGAGGGATCCGGCAGGAACCTCGGCAGGACCTACGGAATCTGGAACGTTGAGCACGCCCAAAAATACGGCCTCCACGAGCGCGACGAATCGAATACGCTGGATCTGTCCTCCCCTGCACCCTCATCCGACCCTGGGAAAGATGTCAGCACCGAATGCTACCAGCGCGCCAGCGAAGAGATGGCAAAAATTGGAGAGATACCATTCGGCTCCGCCACGTATAGGCGTGTGGAGACCGACGTTCGAAACGCCGCTGGGGATAGACAGCTCAAAAAGTCCCTCGACGACGAATGGAAGCGATGCGTCAAGGATAAAGGCCTCACCCCCGATAGTGAGATGACCGTCAAGGAAGAAAAGAATATTCCTCAGAGCACCACCCCCTCAGAAGAGGAAATTCGAATCGCCGTCATCCAGGCGCAGTGCAATCAGGATGTAGGCCGTTCACAGAAGCTCTACGACCTGGAGGCGCAGTACCAGAAACCGCTCGTCGACAAGAACCAGGCAGCCCTGGAGAATGAGCTTAAAGAATTCAAGCGCCGGGACGAGCAGTTCAAGCAGTACGTCCTCGACAACCAATAACAGCGAATAACAGCCGGTTGGCCGACAGAAAAGGGTGTGTGCCGTGTTCAGTGAACACGGCACACACCCTTCATACGTTGCACCGGCCATATTGTGCCGGCTACGTTGCGCCGGTTATCCAACCCGCGGTGGTTATGCCTCCACCGTTGCGGTGCGGCGCTCCTTGAGAGCCCAGCCAATCACGCCGGTCAGCAGACCGAACGCAATCCAGGAACCAAGCACCAGCCACTGGTCACTCGTTGCAACCTCCGGGAAGTACGCAATCGAACGCAGCAGAGTCGAGGAGGCACCCGGCACCAACATCTGACCAATCTGCCCCCACACACCGGGCAGGAACACGCTCGGCATACTTGCGCCCGAAATCGGGTTACCAATGAACATGGTGATGACCGCGCCTACTGCGAGACCAATCAGCGGCGAAGACAGTGCACCCACACCCACAATGAAGAAGGCGGTCGCCAGGTAGGTAGCGCCGAACGCAGCCCACAGGGTTGCGAAGTCGCCGGGGATGATGCCGAACCAGACGTTCAGAATCAGGGCGGTCAGTGCACCACCGATGACGGAGTACAGGGTTGCGGTGGCGAAGCGGCGCCAGGTGCCGTTCACGCGCAGTACGGAGAAGGAACCGCCGAGAATACCGCCAATGACCAGCGGAAATGCGGAGATAGCGATACCGGAACCGGAGGAGTCATTCTCACTCAGGGGTACCACGACGGTGGTCTTCACCGCCATTGCGGATGCCTGCTCGGCCTGCACCTTCATCTGCTCCAGCTGGGCGGCGGCCTGCGCACCCTGTTCACCGCCCGTCTGCACCGCCTGGGTGAGGGCTTCCGTCTTAGCGGCGAGTGCCTTCTGCTGAATCTGCGCGTTCAGCTGGGTGGCAACACCGTTGAGCATCTGGGTTGCTGCGGCGTTTGCGGCTGGTGCGGTCAGCACTTCGGGGGCGGCGCCTTCGGTGAAGATGATTGCGCCGTAGGTTTCGCGCTGCTTGATTTGCTGTTCAGCCTCTTTGCGGGAGGATGCCTGCTTCAAGTCGAAGGTTTCAATACCTTGGTCTTTGAGGGACTGTTCAAACTGACTGACGGTCACCTCGGGGCCTGCGATAGAGACGGGCAGGTTCTTTGCTTCCATGGTCTTGGTGGGCCAGGTGAAAGCTAGGACGATGAGTGCTACCACCAAGGATGATAGTACGGAGGTGGTGATGACCTTGAGCCAGGAGGAACGGTCGGTGGTTTCTTGCGTGCTTGTTTCTGCAATGCTCTTTGCCGCGATCTTCTGGGATGCGGCAGCTTGGGTGGCTGCGGCGGTCACTGCTTCTGCGGTGACTGCGGTGGCGGTTTCGTTGTTCATGACAATCTCCAAACAAAATGCTTATTTCGTTTACGAGTCAGAACTCTACTCTCGATTTTTACCGAGTGCAAACAAAATAGCTATTTTGTTTGTAAAGTCACAAAAAGAATCAGTGTTGTGTTTACGCGTTCTTTAGCCCCACCCCCTAGACTGGAACCATGCCCCGACTAACAGACGCCACCAAAGCCGCACGCCGAGCCCAAATCATCGAAGCCGCCATTAGCTGCTTCCTCGAAAAGGGCTACACCAACACCTCCATGAGCGACATCATCAAAGCCTCCGGACTGTCCTCCGGGTCCATCTACTCGCACTTCTCCGGCAAAGAAGACATCCTCATCACCGCCATCAACGAGCGCCTCAACAACGTCAAGGAGCTCTACGAAACACTCCCCGAAGGCGCAGGCCCCCAGGATATTCTCGAAACCATCCACACGAACCAGCTGGTAAACGACAATTTCTCCGCCATGCTGCGCATCCGCGCCAAATCGCTCCACGCACCCGAAATCGCCAGGGCAACCGCAGACACCATGCCTCTATTGCAGGGCATCATCGTAAAGACCCTTACCCCCTGGGCAGCTGAACAGCTGAGCGTTCTGCACGAGATCAACCCCGATCCGGCGCAGCGCACCTCCGAACAGGAGGCGCTCATTACCGACTACGCCCGCGATACCGCAGACGCCTTCATGATGGTCTTCCAGGGGTACATGCTCCGCTCCTTCTTCGGCGCCCCCGAGGAAAAGGACCGCCTCTACCGCGTGGCAATGAGCCTGCTACCCGAGTAGGAGGCACGGGGAGTATCTGCAGATTTTCGGGTTATTGTAGAAAGGTCTATAAATCCGCTATTAGACCTAAAGCCCCTGAAATTCACCCTCTCACGGTTGTTTTTCTGCATTTAAGCGCCGTAGCCTGGTGAAGCACCCCGTACCCTTGCACCTCAGCGCCCGTGCCCTTGCGGCACGTTGAACCCGCCCACAGTTCACCCGAAATCGAGAAAACGATGACCGAATTCTGCGCCCCCGCCACCCCCGAGCCGCGCGCCACCAACCCCGCCGAGCTGAAGAACCTGCGCGCCGCGCACGCCGACGAGCTCTCTTCACGCACCCGTGCCACCAAGATTCCCGCCGACTCCTGTTCCCTCTACGACGACGAGGCGCTCGGCGGCACCGCCGGACGCACCGCCGCCTGGCTGGTGCTCGAACACACCGGGCACTGGGGCCGCGACGTGCTCGACGGCTCCGCCCTCGGTGAGGAGCTCTCGGCGGCACTCAAAGAAGCCGTCGACCGCGCAAAGCTCAAGTTCCTTCTCATCCACCAGCCGGGCGAGCAGCGCCGTGCGCTGCACGGCGAACCCGACGCGGAGGGCAACCTCACCCACCGCGTGTTCTACGCGATTTCAACCCCCGGCGAGGAACGCCTCTACTCCTTCAGTGTGAGCACCCCTGAGCAACTGCTTGACCTACCCCTGGACAACCCGGAGGAGTTGATTCAGGCAACCGGCGCGGAGCTCATGGATTCGCCCCTCATCCTGGTGTGCACCCATTCCAAGCGTGACCGCTGCTGTGCCCTGCGCGGTCGCCCCATTGCGGCGCACCTGGCGGATATCCTGCCGGGTAATGCGGTCTGGGAGTGCTCGCATACGGGTGGTCACCGCTTTGCCCCGGTTGGCATTATGCTGCCCACCGGCTACACCTACGGTCGCCTCTCGGAGCCTTCGGCGCTGGCGGCGTACCTGTCGCTGGCGGGCCGTGCCATTCCGTCGCTGCACGGCCTGCGAGGCCGCAGCACGGATACCCCGGTGGAGCAGGCGGCGGAGGTTGCCGTACGCCTCGAACTGGAGAAAAAGGGTGAAGAAGTAACCTCTGGAGGTTTGGTTTCACGTGAAACATCGGGGCGGGAGGCATTCATTGCGCTCCGCGAGGCGGGCGTCGATGTGAACGTCGAGACAAGCACTGAATTCTCCCCTGAATTTTTTGCGGCGTTCTCGCCTAAAGATTTCTCCGAACACCCCACCATGGAGGCGGCGCTCACCTCCCACACCGACGGACGCACCTGGGTCACCTTCTTCGAGCGGGTCGCCCTTGAGCCGCGCCCCAACTCGTGTGGCAAGGGTCCCGCGGATGCTTTCAGCCGCGAGCTGCTCGCACTGCATCAGCTCTAAAACCCGCGCATGATGTAGACAGCGCGAAGCCCCGGCGGGCACCTTTGAACTGCCTCCCGTTTCTTGGACAACAAAATTAAAGTCCAAGAAACAGGAGGCTTTTCATGTCTGAACATCTGAGATCAAGGCATGACCGTTTGCTTCGGGAGCAGGCAGCGCAAATGTTTGAGAAGGGACGTGGCTATCGTTTGACCGCCAAAAGGCTTGGCGTGTCCGCCGCGACTGTGAGAGAGTGGCAGAAAATGTACCACGTCATCGGGAAGGACGGGCTTCTTACCATGGGAGTAAAGCACACCAAATACGACTACGAGACCAAAGTTGCCGCAGCGGCGGCCGTGGTTGATGGTGGAATGAGCAAGCCTGAAGCGATGATGCGTTTCGGTATTGCAAGCGCAACACCGTTGAAGCAGTGGTGCAGGCTGTACCGTGAGGGCGGTGCGCAGGCGCTTAAGCCTAAACCTAAGGGCAGGCCGAAGGGGTCGGTGCGGGCGGTGCCACCAACGCGTGAGGAGGAACTCGAAGAGCGCGTGCGCAAGCTTGAGGCGCAGGTGGCGTACCTAAAAAAATCGATTGCCCTGAAGGCGCAGAAGCGCTCCCAAACCGGGACAAAGCCCTAGTGGTCGCTGAGCTTTCAGGGCATGGACACGCGGTGCGTGATCTCCTCGAAGCTGCTGGCCTTGCCAGGTCGAGCTACTACTACGCACTGGCTCACCCCCAACAGCCAACCAGAGTGCAGCTACGTCCCAAGGTCGCACAGATCTTTTCGCGGACCCCCAACGGGTGCGGTCACAGGCAGGTAGCCATGTGCCTGCGCGCTGAGGAAGGGGTGCGCATTGCCGATAAGACGGTTTTGAAGATGATGCGTCAGATGGGGTTGCGCTGCGGTATACGCCGCCAGAGGCCCTACCACAGGTACAACTCCTACAAGGGGGATGTGGGGCAAAGTTTCAAGAACATTATCGGTCGTGACTTCAAGGCTGATGGTCCTTGGCAGAAGTTGGGTACCGACGTCACCGAGTTTAAGCTTTCCTTTGGTAAGGCCTACCTCGCGCCGGTTTACGACTTTGCCAGCAAGGAGATTGTTGCCCACTCGATCTCGATGTGCCCTAATCTTGCCCAGCAGCAAGAGATGCTTCAGG
>NZ_KV812878.1:0-12961 GCF_001813565.1 Rothia sp. HMSC068E02 | reverse complement strand
TGTTACTTTCTATTCGGATGCCAATTTCCTTGGGCCCCGTATGGAAACTGAGGGGACGACCCATTTGGATTGGATGAGTGACCGTGCATCTTCATTGCATTCTGGTGGGTGTCGGTGGCACTATTACGAAGACATTAATCACAGGGGTCGAAATTTTGAATCTTCTTCCGACCTCAACTATCTTCGCGGTCTAAGCCATGCGGGTCTCCATTGGGGCGAGACTTGGGATGATCGTATTAGTTCTGTTTACAAGGTAAACTGCCGCTGGTAATTGTGATGGAGGAGCCCAATGTTTGTGGGCTCCTCCTGACTTTCTTGATTGAAAGGAGTTGGTAACAATGAAGAAATCTTCTGCCCTACTCGCCTGCTTTGCTTTAGCTTTAAGTTCCTGTGCCGCTGCGCCTAAGGATACTAGCCTCAAAGCCCAGCTGGATTTTGAAAATAACTATATTACTCTTCCCCTCGACGAATACGATATGAGTGACCAGGCCGAAGATATAACATATAGGGCGTATTTGTTGATTCTTAAAGAGTGCTATGCGAAAAAAGGATACGATTTTGAAATTCTAGAAAACGGCTTGGTTTCTGGCAACGCCTCCCAGTACGGCTCCTGGAACGTGAAGCATGCGGCGAATCATTTTACGTCCATCCAAGTCAGAGATGAGCAGGAAAGGATTTATAAGAGCATCCCTGAAGACGTCAGGGCCAGCTGCCGCGAAGAGCATCGGGAAGAACTGGATATGCTCTATTTTGATGAGGATGATGAGAAAAAGTACCGCCCCGTCGAGCGTATCCGTAGTGAAGCGTACATGCGTGCGCAGGCTGACCCTGAATGGAAGAAAGCCCGCTCAGATTGGTGGGACTGTCAGCGTCAGGAAGGGTTGACGCCTCGCACCGGGGACGGTGAATGGACGAGCAAAGAAACGGCCAGTCTGAATGCTGATGATCCCAAAGTGTTGGAGGAGGTTATCCGCCTGGCAACCATTGAAGCTCAATGTAGCGAGAAGGTGAGGTTGGCCCAGCGTCTGGGTGATCTTGAGGCGTCTTATCAGGGGCCTTTGATTGAGAAGAATCAGGCGCTGCTGAATGAATTGAAGGCTGAACGTGATGCGAAGATAGCGAAGGCGCGCGAAATTATTGCCACCCACCAGTAGATATCAGCAACAAGCAGATAGCATCCCTTGGGATAATTGGGGTAACTCCGTTTGAATGCTACAACGAGGTATGGAGGAGGAAAGCCTATGCGTAAGGCTCTCTCTGCGGTAACAGTATTCTGCCTGCTGGGGGCGTGCGTATCCTGCTCCAACAGTGCCGAGCGGGACACCTCACGAAAAGCTGTTCTCGATTATTCAAAGAACTACATACACCTTCCACTGGACGAGTATGCCTTCGATGAACTAACAATCCGTACGGTGAGCACGGCGTGGCACACGCTCATGTCCGAATGCTACGCGCACCACGGGCAGTCCTACGCTGTGCCCTCAATAGACACCCCGCAACCCGGGGGGCTATACGGCAACTGGAACGTCGAGTACGCCAAAAAGTACGGGTACTCCCAGAAGGAATCCCGAGGCCCAGACGATTCAGCATCAGACGACATCAACGCCCGGTGCCAAGAAGAGGTGAAAACCGCATTCTCTGACGTCGAACTGGACGAAAAAGAATACCGGTTTGTAGGAGAGCTAAACTCACAGGCATACACCTACGCCTCCCAAACCGATGAGTGGAAAAATATTCGCTCAGAATGGTGGACCTGCCTGCGTGAACGCAGACTAACCCCCAGGGAAGGAGAGAGCGACTGGATGTCCGAAGAAAGCGCACATCTCATGACCTCCTCCCAAGGCAACGAAGAAGCTAAGCCGGAGGAAATCCGCCTCGCAACCATCGAAGCGGAATGTAACCAGAAGGTGGGTATGGCTCAGCGTCTGGGTGATATTGAAGCGTCCTATCAGGGGCCTTTGATTGAGAAGAACCAGGCGAAGCTCAACCAGCTGAAAGAGGAGAAAGAAAAGCGTGTAGCGAAGGCGCGTGAAATCATCGCCACCCACCAGTAGCCACACCCGCTGAAGGGTAGAACGGGTGAACCAGCCGCAGAATGCTCACAAGTTGCCCATAAGAAAATCCGCGCACAAGAATCCGTGCATACGAAAATTTCATAAGAAGGAGCCGGGGAGTGTCACCACTCCCCGGCCCTCACTTTATTCACTCTCAACCTCGCAGCCTCCGCTGGCGCACCTTACAGGCCCACCAGCTCAAGGCTACTCAGCGTCAGGTTACTTAGCCCTTTAGCCCACCGGAACGTTAACGTTCACCAGCGAGTACAGATCCTTCGGATCATCCGGGCTAGCAACCAGGTCAATGAACTGCTGCAGGTCGGTGTCCTGCGTAGCCGCACGGGCATAACGCAGACCCGAGAAGTCAGCAATCGCGAAGCCCACCGAATCAAACAGGGTAATCTGCTCATCCGACACGCGGCCCGGCTCCTCACCGGTCAGAACCTTCCAGAACTCCACCACGGGGAAGTCCGGGTCCTTCTGCTGAATCTCGCCCTCAATGCGGGTCTGCGGCGGGAACTCAACAAACACGGTGGAGCGGTCCAGAATTTCGCTTTCCAGCTCAGTCTTGCCGGGGCAGTCGCCACCAATAGCGTTCAGGTGCACGCCGGGCTTCACCTGGCGGTCCAGCAGAACCTTCGCCTGCTGCTTATCGGCGGTGCAGGTGGTAATAATGTCGGCACCCTCAACAGCCTCGTCCACGTCCTTAGCCAGGTGGATGCGGAAGCCCAGCGGCTCCAGGTTACGGCGGAACTTCTCCATCGCGTGCGGGTCAACGTCGTAGACGGACAGGTCCTCAATGCCGAGCACCGCGCGCATACCCAGCGCCTGGAACTCAGACTGCGAGCCGGTACCGATCATCGCCATCTTCTTCGAATCCTTGCGTGCCAGGTGCTTAGCAACCATGGCGGACACACCGGCGGTACGTAGCGCGGTCAGCAGGGTCATCTCAGCCAGGAACACGGGGTAGCCGTTATCCACGTCAGCGAGCAGACCGAACGCAGTCACGGTCTGGAAGCCGCGTGCCGGGTTCGACGGGTGGCCGTTCACGTACTTGAAGGAGTAGGTGATGTTGTCGGAGGTGGGCATCAGCTCAATCACACCGAAGGGGGTGTGGGAGGCGACGCGCGGGATCTTGTCGAAGCTCTGCCACTTCTTGAAGTCTTCTTCGAGGAAGTCGACCATGCCGGCAATGATGTTGCCTACGCCGTCCTTCTGAATCCACTTCGCCATCGAGGCGACGTCAACAAATTCCACCGCGTGTGCGCTAGGACGTTCAGTCATGATTTTCTCCTTTGAATATCTGCACAAAACTTCTTTGTGCATCTGGTGGTCACTGCGGATATCTATTATCTCAAAATATATTGCAGGACACACCGTATTAGAAATGCTGTAAATATGTACTTTGCTTTATGTATTACACGGATGTAATACGGAGCGAACACGGAAGACGTGCAGGGAGGGGGCCCCAGAGCTCCTGGAACCTACAGGCTTGGGTTTAGGACTAGGGTCTAGAACCCCCTCATTCGCCTTCGCCGGGATATTACCGGGATTACAGGCAACCGGTCGGGTTAGCTACCCTTCGGGTTGTCCTCGTCCTCAAGGTCACCCAGGTCAATGTGGGTACGAGGCTCCGAAACGAGCTTCTTCACCACGGGGCGGGCAGCAATCACGGGCACGGAACCGGTGTAGCCTTCACGGACGCGAGCAATCTCGTTGACGCGGTCACGAACCGTGTACCAGCCGATAATCAGCAGCGGGATAACCAGCAACAGCGATGCCAGGGTGTAGGTGCCGACCGGGTAATCCAGTGCCATCAGCACCAGCACAACAGCCAGGAAGACCATCACAGCCCAGTCGCTGAAACGACCGCCGGGTGCACGGTAGTTGGGGCGCTTGTACTTGCCCTCGCCGACCAGCTTCAGGTACTTCTGGTGCGACATTGCGATAGCCGCCCAGCTAGCCATGGTGCCCACCGAGGCGATGTTCAGCACGACCTCGAACGCCTGCTCGGGAACGAAGAAGTTCAGCACAACACCGAAGAGGCCAATCACACCGGTCAGCAGAATACCTGCCACCGGAACGCCGGAGCGGGACACCTTAGTGGTGAACTTCGGTGCCGAACCTGCAACACCCATCGAGTGGAGGATACGACCGGTGGAGTACAGGCCAGCGTTCAGCGAGGAAGCAGCCGCGGTAATAACGACCAGCTGCATAATCGGTGCGGTGCCTTGAATACCGATAGCGTCGAAGAAGGTCACGAACGGCGACTCTGCGTCCTTGTATGCGGTGTAGGGCATGAGCAGGCAGAGCAGAACCACGGAGCCAACGTAGAAGATCGCGATACGCCAGATCACGGTGTTGATAGCGCGAGGGATAACCTTCTCAACGT
Organism: Rothia sp. HMSC068E02; assembly: GCF_001813565.1. Lineage (NCBI taxonomy): Bacteria > Bacillati > Actinomycetota > Actinomycetes > Micrococcales > Micrococcaceae > Rothia > Rothia sp. HMSC068E02. The sequence goes on along the minus strand of NZ_KV812878.1, from coordinate 8,515 downwards.
TCTTGGTTTCACCACTGGTGGTGCCGACCAGCTCAATACCGGCGTAGGCGAACACAACGCCCTGAACCACGATAAGAGCGGGAAGAATGCCGTTGGGGAAGAAGCCGTCATTGGCTGCAATAAGGCTCAGGCCGGGGGTGACGCCGTTGATGGGCTCACCGAAGACCAGGTACCAGATACCTACCGCCATGAAGGACAGCAGGGCAAGAATCTTAATGAGTGCGAACCAGAATTCCAGCTCACCGAAGAGCTTCACGGAGATGAGGTTTAGAGCCACGGTGATGATAACGACGATGAATGCGCTAAGCCACTGGGGAATGTCTGCGAAGAACTGGTTGTATCGACCGAACCAGCTGATGTAGATGGCGATAGCGGTGGCGTCTGCAACGGCGGTCATTGCCCAGTTCAGCCAGTACAGCCATCCGGATACGAATGCGGCCTTTTCGCCGTAGAATTCGCGGGTGTAGGAGACGAAGGAGCCCGAGGAGGGGCGGTGAAGGATCAGCTCGCCGAGGGCTCGAAGGATCAGGTAGCCGAAGAAGCCGATGACGGCGTAGATGACGGCGAGCATGGGGCCTGCGTCCTGCAGGCGGCTACCGGTGCCCAGGAACAGGCCGGTACCAATAGCGGAACCGATGGCAATCATCTGGAGCTGACGTGCGCCAAGCCCCTTGTGGAAGCCTTCCTGTTCGTGTGCGAACGGGTCGTCTGTGGGGGGCTTAGTGTATTGATCCGCTGCAGAAGTCTGCGGGTTCTTGTTCGGTGAGGTGCTCACGCTATGCCTCCTTGGATAGTTACGTCTGAAGCACGTGCTACACGAAATGTGGTTGGGAACACGTCTGCGGGTTGTAACGACTATAGCACGGTAATTTAGGTAAATATAACTCATATCACGTAATAATTTATATACATATAATGCATATCTTATGAATATATTTGGTTCATGTTGTATTGTGTGGTTTTCATTGTTTTGTGAAATAGATTAATTGAACCCTGAGTCCAAAAAATCAATTACCCCACCACCGCACAGCACAAGAGCACCCACAATGGGGTGCTCTCACAACCTATTCAAAACGGGGACTTAGCCCTCCATCAGCCGGTCAATCTTCGCCCGCAACGCGCGCTCACGACGATTCAACCACCACCAGCTCGGCCAACGCATCAACGACTTACGGCCCACCTGCACGACCGAGGGGAGCTTCGCCTCCGCAAGCGCCACATCAATCTCGTGGTCACTCGCACCCTCATCACGCATTTTCTCCATCAACTCAAGGGATTTCGCCATATCGCCATGCCCCAAAACATGCCGACTCTTACGCTCCAGAATCTCATCCAACTGGGCGCGCACCGGGGCAATAGCCGCCGCATTCGGATGCTCACGCTCAGCACGACGCTGCGCCTGGCGGGCACGCTTCTCACGTTTCGCGTCGAGCTGTTTTGGATTATTTTTAGCGCTCGCCTTGCTCATGGGAGGTTCCTTTCGTCGCGTCCGGGTGATGTGTACGCTGGCCTGCACGCACAGAAGACATTTAGTCATTAACACCTCTACTTTACCGCGGTATTTGGCAGAACTTTTATTACAGTAAACCCAAAAAACCCCACAAAAAATTAACGATAAATAAGTCGTATCTTGGTAAAATAGTGCGAGTAGGAGGCGTCTCGCGCGCCAACAAAATATGGTGAACCGGCCCAGCATCGGTAACCGGTCGCATCTATCCAAGGAGTCAGCATATGGCTATTGCAACCCCCGAAGTTTACGCAGAAATGCTGCAGACCGCGAAGGAAAAGGGCTTCGCGTACCCCGCAGTGAACGTGACCTCCTCCCAGACCCTGAACGCTGCAATCCGCGGCTTCGCAGAGGCTGGCTCGGACGGCATCATCCAGGCATCCACCGGTGGCGCAGCATACTGGTCCGGCGCTTCCAAGAAGGACATGGTCGTTGGCTCCCTGGCCTTCGCAGCATACGCACGCGAAGTTGCTAAGCAGTACGACGTGAACATTGCACTGCACACCGACCACTGCCCCAAGGACAAGCTGGAAGGCTTCGTCCTGCCCCTGCTGGCAGAGTCCGAGAAGGCTGTTGCTCGCGGTGAAGACCCCATCTTCAACTCCCACATGTGGGACGGCTCCGCAATCGACCTGGACGAGAACCTGAAGATTGCTGCTGAGCTGATCGAGCGTACCTCCAAGGCAAAGCTCGTTCTCGAGGTTGAGATTGGTGCCGTTGGTGGCGAGGAAGACGGCGTTGAAGGCGCTATCGACGACTCCCTGTACACCACCGTTGCAGACGCAATCAAGACCGTTGAGGCAATCGGCCTGGGCGAGAAGGGCACCTACATGGCTGCTCTGACCTTCGGTAACGTTCACGGCGTGTACAAGCCCGGTAACGTTCACCTGCGCCCCGAGCTGCTCAAGGAAATCCAGACCGAGGTCGGCGCTAAGTACGGCAAGGGCGACAAGCCCTTCTACCTGGTCTTCCACGGTGGCTCCGGCTCCACCGAGCAGGAGATTGCAGACGCAGTGTCCTACGGTGTTATCAAGATGAACATCGACACCGACACCCAGTACGCATTCACCCGCCCCGTTGCTGGCCACATGTTCAGCAACTACGACGGTGTGCTGAAGGTTGACGGCGAGGTCGGCAACAAGAAGACCTACGACCCCCGCGTTTGGGGTGCAGCTGCAGAGGCAGGCATGGCCGCACGCGTGGTCGAGGCTTGCCAGCAGCTCGGTTCCGTCGGTACCTCCATCAAGTAAGGTGCTGTTCGCCCGCCGCAGCTCCCGTAGGTGCTGCCGGGTGTGAACCTAAGCTTCGTTAAGCGAGAGCGGTGCCCGCTTCCTCGGTACGAGGAGGCGGGCACCGCTCTTTGCTTATGTAGTTTAGAACCGGGTAGCTATACCCGGGTGACTATACCCCGGCGAGCCAGGCGCTCATTGCTGGCAGGGGCGGGTTTACTTGCCGCCGCAGCCGCAACCGCCGCATCCGCAGCCGCCGGACTTCACAGCCACCGAACCGGAGGTGGGGATACCGTCGCCGGTGTCGCCACCCATGAGGTTCACGCGGTTACCAATCTCGGGGCCGCCGACCGGCTGAGGTGCCTTACCCGCCAGGGTCGCCGCGAAACCGGCGGGCTCCGCCAGGGGGCTCAGGTTCGGGATCATCGACGCCGCCGGGGAGCCGGAGGGACCGCACGCAGCCGCTGCCGCATTAGCCTTCGGCTGGGCAACCAGGTGGGCGCGCGCAAAACGCTTAATCTGCTCGGCAGTCGGGTACGCGAAGGACACCTTCACCTCACCGTTAACCAGCATGAGCGGCAGAACCTCGCGGCCGTTCATCTCAATCTGCTCGGCGACCGGTGCGCACTCTTCAAACGCGGAAGGGTAGGAGTCGGTGGAGTACACCTCAATGTCCACGCCCGAATCCAGTGCCTCCTGCGCGGCACCCAGGAAGATGGAACGCTCCATATCCTGCGGATCCTCCGGGTTCTCGCCGGGGCCCGGAATAAATACTTCAAGAACGGTCTCAGCCGCTTCAGTCATCAGTTTCAGCCTTTTCTCTCTTATGGGCACCGGCTCGGGGGAGGGTGCCACTCCTTCACTAAGTGTACTCGGGACCTCAAGAGTGCAGAAGTGTGAGTTGAAGTTCCAGATTTGCGGAATATTTGCAGAATTCGAGTCGAATGCCCCTCAGCTCGTGAGCTACGGGTTCAGGTGTTGTATTCTGAGTGCATATGCACCGGAGTGTGTGAACCCTGCAATTCAGGCAGACGCCGCCCGGTGTGAAACCAAGAAGGCAACGACGCCCGCATCCGACGCGGACGCATCAGCGCTACAAATACACGCTATTCATAGCGCAACACGACCAGAAGGAGCATACATGTTCGGTTTCGGCAAGAAGAAGAAGGAAGCTGCCGCACAGGAAGCATCGTCCGCAGACGTCTACGTCGCACCTGCTACCGGCGAGTACCTGCCGCTGAGCGAAGTCTCCGACCCCGTTTTCTCTCAGGGCGTTATGGGCGACGGCTACGCAGTGAACCCCACCGCAGGCACCATCGTCGCACCCGTTGCAGGCACCATTGCACTGATTCAGGACACCCTGCACGCATTCATGCTCCGCACCGAAAACGGCGGTGAGGTACTGGTCCACATCGGTATCGACACCGTTGAGCTCGGCGGCGACGGCTTCACCAAGCTCGCTAACGTAGGTGACAAGGTTGAGGCAGGCGCACCCATTATCGAGGTCGACTGGGCAGCTATCGAGGGTCGCATCCCCTCCAAGGAAACCATGGTGATGATCACCAACACCGCAAAGTTCAACATCTCCAAGGACTCTGAGGCACGCCGCCCCGTCGCAGCCGGTGACCGCGTCGCTCAGGCATCCAAGAAGTAAGCTGAACCAGCGAAAATAGCTCAGCTTCAACAGCGGTGAAAAACCTGCGAAAAATGTTTTAACGCAAAAGGTCGCGTCCTGTAGGCTCAATCGGGCTGTAGGCGCGGCCTTTTTCGTTACACGAGAAATTTTTTAACGCCGCATGAAATGCCGCTATTAAAAGCGGCGGAAAAGGAGGAACACATTCACCCGCATTACACAGCGGGTAAGAATGAGGCGCACATAATACCCTATTTTCCTGTAAACGCAGTGAATCACCGATAAAAAATCGTTATCCTACATAGAGTTGTAGTTTGAGTTGAGAGAATCCGGACCCTCAGCTATAAACCAAAACTTCAATGACCAACCACACACATTACGCTCAACTCATAAACGAAAAAAGGACCACTACGGTGACTGCATTCCCGAAGACCTCTAAGAATCTGAGCCGCCGCGGCTTCATTGGCGCCTCCACTCTGGCGCCCGCCGCCCTCATGCTCCAGGCAGGCGAAGCCCACGCCGCAGCCAACACCCGCGCACAGCTCGCGGCAGTACACAGCGGCTCCCCCGCACATCAGCTGCTCTACAAGACCGATGAATTCTTCATCGCCCACCGCGGCGCCGGCAACATCAGCCCCGAGCACACCGCCTACGCGTACGCAGAATCTGTACGCCGAGGCGCCCTCGCCGTCGAAATTTCCGTACGCACCACCAGCGACGGCCAGTTCGTCTGCATGCACGACACCAACATCAAGCGCACCACCGGCGCATCCATGGACGTGCGCGGCCACACCCTCGCCGAACTGCGCCGGTACAAGGTCAACATGCGCAAAAACCTGGGCGAAAAGACCGACCTGTACAACATCCCCACCCTCGAAGAGGCCATCGCCGCGGTTGACGCCGTACCCGCAGGCGGCGAATATGCCTCCGTCGGCGGCAAGAAGGTCGTACTGTTCCTCGAAGCGAAGGACGGCCCCGCACAGGCAGGCCTCGTCAAGTTCATCACCGAACGCGGCCTGCAGCGCCGCACCGTCATCAAGATGTACCGTGACGGCAGCGGCGGCTTCAAGCCCACCTCCCGCTACCTGAAGCTTGCCAACTCCGCAGGCTGTGCCACCTGGTGCTACTTCGACGGCGGCGACCCCATCGATAAGATTTCCGCAATGGCACGCCACGAAAACGTGGACGCCATCGGCGTACCCTACTACGAGAAGCCGACCGGCGCTTCCCAGGGCTCCATGAGCGAAGAGAACGTACGCGCCCTCACCGGCCTCGGCAAGGCAGTCATCGTCTGGGAAATCCACCGCCGCTCCGCCTACGAAAAGTACAAGGCACTGGGCGTGAAGGGCTTCATGTGCCCCGACCCCTACTGGGTAATCGGTGACCCCTTCGACTCCAGCGTCAAGATCAAGACCGGCAAGCGTCCCCACGGCATGCTGCCCGCCGACCCCTCCGTCGCAGCGGACATGCCCGACCTGACCGGCGTAGCCATCGTGCACAACCAGCGCTACGACGAATCCGTACTGCTCGGCCCGCTGGCGAACTACACCACCCGCGAAAAGTACACCCTCGACTTCTCCATGAAGTGGACCGGTGCACTGCCGCAGCAGGACGGCCACTACGGCTACGTCGCTTTCGGTCGCGAACACGACGGCCCCTTCGGCATCGGCAAGAAGTTCGCCGCAAACCAGGAAGACGGCACCTACGTGCTCGCCATCCGCCCCAACTACCGCGGCAACTCCGTAGCGCAGATTCTCTGCTTCGAACCCAAGCAGACCAGCCCGCGCGTGCTGCACACCATGAAGCTGCGCCAGAAGGTCACCACCGGCCAGGCACTGAACTGCAAGATTGTGGTGAACAAGAACAGCTTCTACTACACGGTCAACGGCCAATACTCCAGCCCCATCAACCACAGCGCCTACCGCGGCCCGTACGTACACTTCGGCCGCTTCCACGGCACCAACGATGGCGGTCCTCTGGAGCTGACTCGAATCGAGGCACGTCAGTCCTGGATTTGAGAGGACCGGTGGGCCTAGTCCACCTAGGGGCCCGCCTCACCGCCGCTCAGCGGTGAGATTACGGGTACCGGGCAGAGCGGATGCAACACCGAGCATCCCTTCCGGGCAACGCCTTCCATAATCCCCAGCTAGGACTCGCGCGCTGAGCAACGCACCGAGCGAGAATCCACCCCGAAGGGGGTCGCATCTGTAATGGATGCGGCCCCCTTCGGCGTGCCTGCGGTCTATTCAGGGCGGGGGGCGTGTAGGCGCGCGGTGACGGGTGGGCGCGCGGGGTAGGGGAGCGTGCAGGACTAGAATTAAAAGCGTCAGAGTCGACCGCACCGGCCGCCCCAACCCGAAAGGCACGCCATGACCACCTCACCCGAAAACCCCGCCGCGAAATCCGCCCAGCTGCGAGGCCGCACCGAACCGCACATGCAAAGCATCAACATGCCGCAGCTTGAACCCATCGACCCCTACGAGCGGCCCTCCTACCCCTTCTTCTACGTGCCCACCGACCTGCTCATCGGCGGCAGCTGGGTCACCGGCGACAACGGCTCCTTCCCCGTGCACAACCCCTCCTGCGGCCAAATCCTCGCGCACGTCGCCGACGCCAGCGTCGAACAGGGCATCGAAGCACTCGACGCCGCCTGCGACGCCCGCACCTCATGGGCGGCAACCAGCGTCCGCGAACGCGCCGACATCCTCAACCGCGCCTACACGCTCATGACGCAGCGCACCGAAGTCATCGCCCGGCTCATGACCCTCGAAATGGGCAAGCCCCTCGACCAGTCCCGCGGCGAAGTCGCCTACGCCGCGAACTACCTGCGCTGGTACGCCGAAGAAGCCGCCCGCAACTTCGGCCGCACCGCCGTCGCCCCCGAATCCGGGCTGCAGATTACCACCGTACGCCGCCCCGTCGGCCCCTGCCTGCTGATTACCCCCTGGAATTTCCCGCTCGCCATGGCGGCACGCAAGGTCGCCCCGGCGCTCGCGGCGGGCTGCACCGCGGTGCTCAAGCCCGCCTCCCTGACTCCGCTCAGCTCCCTATACTTCGCGTCCCTGATGCGTGAAGCGGGACTGCCGGACGGCGTGCTGAACGTGGTGACCACCTCCCGTACCGGCGAGGTTGTCTCCGCGCTGATGGCTGATGAGCGTCTGCGGAAGGTCTCGTTCACCGGCTCCACCGCCGTGGGCCGCACCCTGCTCGCGCAGGCCTCGCAGAACGTTCTGCGCACCTCCATGGAGCTGGGCGGCAACGCCCCGTTCATCGTCTTTGAGGATGCGGACATCCCCGCCGCCGTGGAGGGCGCCTACGCGGCGAAGATGAGGAACATGGGCGAGGCGTGCACCGCCGCCAACCGTTTTATCGTGCACGAGGACGTTGCCGAAGAGTTCACCCGCGCCTTCGTGGAGCGTATGGAGGCGACCGTCGTGGGTGACGGCACCGTCGAGGGAACCGACTGCGGACCGCTAATTCAACCTTCAGCGGTTGAATCCATGCTTTTTATGGTGGAAGACGCCCTGGGTAAGGGTGCGCTCCTCGCCTGCGGCGGGTACATTCCTGAGCTTGAGGAGAACGTTCCGAGCGACACCGGCGGCATGCCCAAGAACCTGAACAAGGGCAATTTTATTCGCCCCACCGTGGTGACCGGCGTGACCGATTCGATGCGCGTGTGGCGTGAAGAAATCTTCGGTCCCGTCGCCCCGATCGCCACGTTCAGCGGCTACGGCGAGGAGGGCGAACGCACCGCCCTGAGGCTCGCCAACGACACCGAGTACGGTCTGGCGGCGTACGTGTACACGAGCAACCATCCGCGCTTTACGCGCATGGCGGCGGGCCTGGAGTTCGGTCTGATCGGGTACAACTCGGGTGTTATCTCGAACGCGGCGGCACCCTTCGGTGGCGTGAAGCAGTCCGGCATGGGCCGCGAGGGCGGCCCCGAGGGTCTGGAGGAGTACACCGAGCTGCAGTACATCGGCGCGCCGAACCCGTTCGCCGGATAAGGCTGAATACAGCGAAGCCCCGGCGGGTACCCGAGAAGTGAACTGCGCCCCGAAACTTGGACGCATTAAATACTAGCCGTTATGCGGCCTCCTGCAGGGCCTGAACCCGGTACTCTACCGGGGTCAGGCCCTTAAGCTT
>NZ_KV812877.1:0-303 GCF_001813565.1 Rothia sp. HMSC068E02 | reverse complement strand
ACTGCCACCCCATATCCGAGTGCAAAATCGGCTTGACTCCCTCGGGTTTGGCCTCCATGAGTATCTGAAGCATCTCTTGCTGCTGAGCAAGATTAGGGCACATCGAGATGGAATAGGCGACAATCTCCTTGCTAGCAAAGTCATAAACCGGCGCGAGATAGGCCTTACCGAAGGAGAGCTTAAACTCGGTAACATCGGTACCCAACTTCTGCCAAGGACCGGTCGCCGTGAAGTTGCGACCGATGATGTTCTCAAAACTTTGCCCCGCCTCCCCCTTGTAGGAGTTGTACCTGTGGTAGGGCC
>NZ_KV812876.1:0-290 GCF_001813565.1 Rothia sp. HMSC068E02 | reverse complement strand
GCACTCGGATATGGGGTGGCAGTATCAGCACGAGTTCTACGTCAGAACGCTTGCTGATAATGGTTTTATTCAGAGTATGTCACGCAAAGGTAACTGCATCGACAATGGTGCCACTGAGCAGGTCTTTGGACATCTTAAGGACGAGTTTTTTCGTGGCCAGGACTGGCTAACCTTTGAGAGTTTCAAAGCTGACCTCGATGCGTACATTACGCATTGGAATACAACAAGACGCCAGGTGAAGCTTAAGGGCCTGACTCCGGTAGAGTACCGGGATCAGGCCCTGAGGGAAG
>NZ_KV812875.1:93014-127173 GCF_001813565.1 Rothia sp. HMSC068E02 | reverse complement strand
CATTGGAATACAGTAAGACGTCAGGTAAAGCTTAGGGGCCTGACCCCGGTGGAGTACCGGGTTCAGGCCCTGCAGGAGGCCGTATAGGGGTTACTATTTATAGCGTCCAAGTTTCGGGGCGCAGTTCAGATATCCTCCGGCACGGGGGCTTTTTGTATAGGTCTATTGCGTGGCGCTATTTGGAGGCGCGCGGCTTGGCGAAGCGGCGCTCACCCAGGTACCCGAGCAGGCTACCGAATGCGGTCCACTGCAGTGCCGCCAACAGCAGGGTGGACAGGTCGGTCACCTCAAAGGAATTGGGGATGACCTTGAACCACAGCAACGGCAGGTAAATCAGAAAGAGAATGGGGGACGCCCATACGAAGAACGGGACGGGGCGCTTAGCCGACGGATACTTAGCTCGTGAGTACGACATTGTGACCTCCTTGGGGTGTCAAGGTGTGAAGGGTAACCTCCACTGTCACTACATCATAATGCAAAAGGTCCTTGTGAGGCAGGAAAAGGCCGCCGAGTAGATGTACTTCTAGATGTATTTTTCTAGGCTGCTCTCGGCCATGCGGGAGAGCTGCTCACGCACCGTGCGGGCGCGAGCCTCACCCACACCGTCCACGGCACGCAGGTCCTCAAGGGATGCCGCCATGAGAGCCTGCAGGCTGCCGAAGCGCTCCACCAGACGCTCAGAAATAGCGTTCGGAATGCTCGGAATACCGGCGAGCAGGCGGAAGCCGCGCGGTTGCAGGGGAAGCTCCAGGTCGGGGTTCTCACCAAACCCAACAGCGCGGGAAATCGCGCGCAGATCCACGATGTCCATATCATCCAGGTTCTGAAGCGCCTCAACGCCGGCGGTAATCAGCTCGTCGTTCACCTCGGGCAGGTAGTCGCGCAGAATCAGGTCGCTAGCGGTCATCTCGGGGGCGCGCAGCTCCTCCAGCTGCAGGGCAATGAGGCGGCCGTGCACGCCGAGCTCCAGCACGTAGTGGCTGACCTCGCGGATAATGCGGTTCACCATCTCCATACGCTGAAGGGTCATCGCCACATCCGCCAGGGAAACGTTCGACTCAATCTCCAGGGCAGACAGGCTGGAGAGCACCGAACGCAGACGCTTCTTATAGCTTTCAAGGGTCTGAATCGCCTGGTTTGCGCGGGCCATCAGGTACTGGCTGTCCTCAACCATGTAGCGGGTGCCGTCAACGTACACCGAAATCACGGACATCGAGGCACTCACCGAAATCACCGGGAAACCGGTCTGAATCGCGGTGCGTTCGGCGGTGCGGTGGCGGGTGCCGGACTCGTTTGTCTCAATGGAGGCGTCCGGCATGAGCTGCACGCCGGCGTGCAGTAGGCGGGTGGCGTCACGGTCGCAGATGATAGCGCCATCCATCTTCGCCAGCTCGCGCAGGCGGGTTGCCGAGAACTCAGTGTCGATATTGAAACCGCCCGACGACATGGAGGATACGGTGCGGTCGGATCCGAGTACGATGAGTGCGCCCGTACGGCCACGCATGATGCGTTCCAGGCCCTCGCGGAGCTCGGTGCCGGGGGCGATTCGGGCGATAGTTTTAAGCAATAGGTCACTATAATTCATCTGCACAAAAAACATTGTACCTGTAAGGGCGGTTATTGAGCCAGGTCAGGGGCGGAACGGCGGGCTAAAGTGCCTCAAAAGCGAACGGATATTCTCGATATTTATACAGGAGTGCACGAGGTGAAACTACCTGCATTTAAAAGTAAAAATGCGTTCTGCGGTACCCCATTTCGCCGTGACCAAACACCGCGCGCCATATCGCTCCAGACCCTAAAATAGACCCATGACCGCGCGCACGAAAAACACCAAAACCGCACCCGCCTACCGCTGCACCGAATGCGGCTGGACCACCGCCAAATGGGTAGGCCGCTGCGGCGAATGCCAAACCTGGGGCACCGTCGAAGAAGCCGCCGGAGGCACCCGTGCGCGCACCCGCGCCGCATCCAGCGTGCAGAAACCCGCCCAGCCTATCGCAGAGGTCGACTCGCGCGTAGCCGCCTACATGAGCACCGGAAACCCCGAATTTGATCGCGTGCTCGGCGGCGGACTCGTACCCGGCGCGGTCATCCTCATGGCGGGCGAACCCGGCGTGGGTAAATCCACTCTGCTGTTGGATGTCGCCGCCACCTTCGCGCGCGGCACCGCCGGGAGTGCGGGACAGCAGGGGGTGCAGAATATCGCACCCCAGCCGCCGCGCCCGGTGCTGTACATTACCGGCGAGGAATCCGCCGCGCAGGTCAAGCTCCGCGCCGACCGCATCCGCGCCATCGCGGACACCCTCTACCTGACCAGCGAAACCGACCTCGGCACCGCCCTGGCGCATATTGAGCAGATCAACCCCTCCCTGCTGGTCATTGACTCCGTGCAGACCCTCGCCTCCGCGGAAGTTGAGGGTAGCGCCGGCGGTGTGACCCAGGTGCGTGAGGTTGCCGCCTCCGTGATTGCCGCGGCTAAGGAACGCAATATGTGCACCCTGCTCGTGGGTCACGTGACTAAGGAAGGCACCATCGCGGGCCCGCGCCTGCTTGAGCACCTGGTGGACGTGGTCTGCCAGTTCGAGGGCGATAAGCACTCGAATATCCGCATGCTACGCGCGATTAAGAACCGCTTCGGACCCACCGACGAGGTGGGCTGCTTCGACATGCACGAGGACGGCATCGCACCGGTGCTGGACCCCTCCGGCATGTTCGTCTCCAGTACCCCGCACCCGGTGGCGGGCACCTGCGTGACCGTCACGATGGAGGGCCGCCGACCCCTGCTCGCGGAGGTACAGGCGCTACTGGATCAGGCGGTGGCACCCGCCCCGCGCCGTACCGTTTCGGGCCTGGATTCGGCGCGTATTCAGATGCTGCTGGCGGTGCTGCAGCGCCGCGCCGGGCTGAACGTGGGCAAGCTCGACTGCTATGTATCCACGGTGGGCGGCGCAAAAATTGCCGAGCCCGCCGCCGACCTGGCGTGCGTTATGGCGCTTGCCTCGGCGGCGCAAAATAAGCCGCTACCGCGCAAACTCGCAGTCTTCGGCGAGGTGGGCCTGGCCGGTGAAGTGCGCGCCGTGCCGGGCATCCGCCAGCGCATTGCGGAGGTGGGCCGCCTGGGCTTCACGCACGTGCTGGTGCCCGCCTCCCCGACCGGCGTGGGGGACGTGCCCGAGGGCGTGACCGTGCGTGAGGTAACCACCCTGGGCGAGGCGCTCGCGCTGCTCTTCCCGCAGAAGTAGCCACCCGCGCATCAACAGCATAGAGATAGCGGAGGAGGGGGCTCCCGGCTGGCGTGAATGCCGGCCGGGAGCCCCCTCCGCTGTGTCTTGACGGTTGCCACTGACCCCGCTAGAACCCCGCTAGGAGGAGCGGCTCTCCTCCTCGTTCTCGTGCAACATGATGTTGATCGAGCGGGTGTTGAGCTTGTTCGTGCGGTGGGTGTTCACCGCGCTATCGGTCACGTCGTCAACCACCATGGAGTCATCCATGTCAGCGTCAACAATCGGGATTGCCGAGGTACGCGGTGCGTGCTTCGTGACCGCCTCACCCAGGGGCACCAGAACCGCCACGGCGTCCTTGTGGGACATACCGGTTGCCTCCATAAAGTCCACCACAATCAGGCGGAGCATCAGCACGAGTGACTCGCCCTCAAAGGTTGCCACACCCATCGTGCGCGGCTCGAGGGTGCCGGCAAGCTTAATCATGCGCTCGCGTGCCTCCATCATGTAGTGCTCGCGTTCGCCCTCTGTCGGGGCAGACATGCCCAAGCCGAGGCTCTGTGCCGCCACCGACAGCTCGGTCAGCGCGTCACTGAGCGAGAGCTGCGCGGCAGTGCGTAGCTGCACGTGGTGAATCGTGGACGCCATGCGGCGGTTGAGCACGCGGTCGTTACGGATCGCCAAATCTACCGCGGCGAGGGTCTTTGCCATGCGCGCCAGCTCGCCCTTGCTCTTGCGGCTATTCCAGGACAGCTCATTCATACCCTGCGCGGTGATTAGGTCGCCTCGGCACGCATCATACAGCGGTTGCAGGGCGCGTGCATCAAGCAGGCTCTGGTACGCCTTGTTGTAGTCGTAGTAGCGGATTGCCTCAGAGGAAAGCTGGAAAACCTTCGCGAACGCATCCATGAGAGCCTGCGCGCGTTCACGCGGGTTCTTACGCGGGTCGCGTGGCATCAGGTACATGGCGAGGAACGCGAAAGCGCCACCAACAATACCGTCGAAACTGCGGGTGAACGCATCGTCAGGTACGGGCAGCAGCAACGTGAAACAGGCCTGGAAGCTGAGCTGAATCGTAAAAATAATGCCCTTATCAATAAATCGGGCAATAATCACGGTCAAGAAAAGCACCACTGCCGCCTGCCAGGTGCCGTGACCGAGCAGAATCAGCAGAAGGTCGCCAATGAGAATGCCGAGGGTCACGCCGAAGGAGACCTCAAGGATTCGGCGGGAATGCTTAGCACCGCTTACATAGCCGAGGGATACGAGGGCAGCGACCGGCGCGAAAATGGGTTCCTGGTGGCCTAGGATGTGCTCAGCGAAAAGCCAAGCGCCCATAGATGCCGCAACAATCTGCACAGACTGAAAGAAGTCAGCCCGGACTCGGTGAATACCCTCATGGACGAACTGCCGGGTGTTCTGTTCAGTAGTGCGTAGAATCTCTGCGAAGCGTGCCATGAGCACCATCATACCGGCGCGTGTGCTCTGTACAAGGGGGTAGGGGAGTGTTGGGTGCAAGTGTGAGAGACCCCGCGCCCCGAACCCCGCTTAGCGCCCCGGCTTGGGCGGTTTTGCGTGCCGAAACCTCAGCTTGCGTACCGAGACCTCAGTGCAAGGGGCTTAGCCGCGAATCTAGCCGCGGAGGCGGCGCGCCACCCTCGCCAGCAGACCCGGCTGGGCGGGATGCGCCTCGGCGGGTGCTTCAGAATAAGCCTCAACGGTGACGGGGCGCGTCTGTTCCGCACCGTGCGCGCTGTACCCGCCGATTGCGCGGGCACACTCGAGCTGCCGGCGGTGCTCGGCATCCCAGGAGTGAGCCCGGTCAGACATCGCCCACTCGAACCCCGCGGTGAGGGAGGTTTCGGTGAAGAGCTCGCGTGCGGCACGGACGGTCGCACCCAGCGGCTCGGGGAGCGCCGGAACCTGTTCCACGGTGGGGAAGGGGGCGGGTGCCTCTACTTCGTCCAGCTTTTCTGCGCCAGATGCAAGAATCTGCGTGAGCAGGTAGGCGCGCTCGGCGCGCAGAACCTCCAGCAGCTCGGTGCGGCGTGCATCCGATGCCACCGCCGCGTGCCGCAGGGCGGCGGCAACCATCAGCTCGGGAACACCGCCGGCGAGCATGCCCAACGGCAGGGTGAACTCGCCCAGCCCGTACTGGCGCAGGGCGCCGCCCACGCGCATCTGCGTGAATGCGTCCGGCACGAGGGCGAGCACGGGAATGCCCGCCGCGGCGGAGAAGACCGCCGGGTGGTAGCGGCTGGTCAGGGTGAACGCCGCCGCGCGGTGTACCGCGATGCTCTGGTCGGCGTGCAGAATCGGCAGCAGGGTCGCCGGGGTGGAGGTGCTGAGCCGCTTGGCGATGCGCTGGTGCGCCTGAATATCGCCGCTTGCCGGGTCCTGCGGGTCACCGTAGTGGCTCAGGAAGACGGGTGCGTAGCCGTGCTCGCGCCACATGCCGTCGAGCAGGCGCGCAATCTGCTGTGCCTGCTGGTCGGTGCACTCGTTGACGGTCACGCAGACGTAGTGCTCCGGCAGCTCATCAAGCGCCTGACCTGCGGAAACACCCTCCGCATAGTGCAGAGTACGCGCCGGAGAAGCTACCGGGTAGTCGGTGGCGTCATCTACGCTCAGGCGCGCGTCAATACCCCGCTCACGGCACCAAGCGAGGGAAGAACGTTCGCGCACCGTCACCGAACGGGCGGTGCGCAGCATGCGCTCCAGGATCTGCGCGTCCTCGGGGTTGAGGACCGGGCCCAGGGACTGGCCGGTCACGTACACGGGCACGCCCGCATGCTCGGCGGCACGCACCGCGGCGGCGCGTTCGTAGAGCAGCCAGCCGTAGCGGGAGTTGAGGTTGCCGCCGCCGGAGACCACGACCGCGTCCATGGCAGCGATAGCGTCCGCGAATTCCACCATGCGCTCAACGGTCTGCGCCAGCGGATGCAACACCTCCGGCAGCGCCTGCACCTGCGGCAGAGCTACCAGCTCAGAGGTGGAGGGGCGCTCTCGGTCGGCGTGCAGCTGCGTCAGGACGCACTCGAGCGCCGCGAGGGTCAGCTCGCGTTCAGCCGGCGCCCAGGGGAAGAGGAAAAACGGCAGGTACTCGTAGGGCGCGCCCGCCTCATGCTGTGCCGCCTCATGATTCACCGCTGCGCCAATATAGCGCGCCGAATGGCCCACATCGCGGGTCATGAGGGTGACCGCCGCGCCGCCTTCGGAAAGCGCTGCCGCGCTCGCGATGGTCATGGCTTCGTCGCCCACGTGGTAGGTGTGCTGGCCGATATCGCCAATGACGAGCACGCGCGGTGCTTCAGTAACGGGCAGTGCTGTAGAAGAATGATTGTTCTCTGTCATGGCTATGCGCCCTTCTGATCTGCCGACCCAGCCTCTGCCGAACCAGCCTCAGCACCGCGACGAACCAGGGAACGCTTCGCCAAGGAACGCAGCGCGCGGCCCGGGGTGCGCAGGTGCTTCAGAACCCGCAGACGCTCCTCAATAGCCTGCTGGCGGTTCTCAATAGCCTGCTGACGGGCCTCGATACGTTCCAGGCGGCTCTCAATAGAGCGCAGAATATCTAGGGATTCGCGGGTCAGATCGTGCCCGTCAATCACGCGACGCTCCAGGTCAGCCGCCAAATGCGCCTGATACAGGTACGCACCGGGTCGGGCACCCGCCTGCAGATCCTCGCGGATAGCGCGGGCACGCACCAACGAATCGAAGCGGGCATGATCAGCCTGACGCTTCACGCTATTTGCCTCAGCACCTTCTGCGTCGGGGCGTAGCGACCAGTACGCCAGCGGCTCATCCACCAGCAGAATATCCGCAACGGAGGCGGCACGCATGTTGAACTCCCAGTCGCCGACCACCGGCAGGGACTCGTCGTAGAAACCGACCAGCTCGTGTAGGCTGCGGCGGTAGAGAATACCGATTGGCACGGCACGGTTCGTGCGGAAGAGGAACTGCAAACCCATGCCGGGCAGGCCGTCGTGGAAAATACGCTCCTCGTACACCTCGAACTCGCCGTCGGCGTTCTCACGTTCGTACCGCTCCACAACGCGGGTGGTGCACATGAGCGCGCCGCTCTCTTCCAGCGCCGCGACGGTGCGCTCCAGGAACTCGGGTGCCCACAGGTCGTCGTCATCGTGAATCGCCACGTATTCGGAGGTGGTCGCCGCCAAACCGGCGTTGGATGCCGCCTCCATGTTGCCGCCAGCGGTGGTCAGCAGCTGCACGCGGCTGGAATCCTGCGCGTTAGAACCCAGCAAACCCAGCGGGGAAGCCTCAATGACGGCGCGGGTTGCCTGCTCGTCGCCTCCGTCGTTAATCACGCAGACCGTGTAGTCGGTGAAGGTCTGCTGCGCAATATTCTCCAGCGCGCGGCTCAAGAAGCGGGGGCGGTCCTTTGTACGGACCAGAATAGCTACGGTAGGAGAAGACATAACCACAATCAGTCGAGGGTGAATGGGCCCGTGCCAGCCCAAGAACTCAACCATTATGAGGGTGTGCACCGTTCAGACTCAACCCGCCGCCCGGCTAACCCGCGACAGTGAGCATGCAGGGGCATGCACCGCCCCTAAAATCTAGTGGATGGACTGTAGAGCCACCATCGCCAGCACTCCGAACACAAAGCACGCCGGAATGGTCACCAGCCACACCAGAAGAATCTGCAGAACAATCCTGGACTTCAACGCGTTAAAACGCTGATTCACGCCCGCGCCGAGCGCCGATGCCGTTGCCAGGTGCGAGGAGGAGAACGGCACCTGCAGCAGGAAGTAGCCGATTACCTGCACCACAGCGGTGGTACCCTGAGCGACCGCACCACGGAACGGGTCTAGGCGCACCATCTTGTAGGCGAAGGTGTAGCCGATGCGGCGGCCACCGGTCAGCGTACCGGCACCCAGGCTGAGGGCAATAATGATGGTGCCCAGCAGCATCCCGCCCCAGGTGAGGGACTGAATCAGCGCCGGATCCATGATGCGTTCGCTCAGTAGCGCCCACAGCAGCAGGTACAGGTAGCCGGTCTGCAAGCCGTGTAGCAGCGAAATTGCGGAGGCAGACACCGCCAGCACCTCGCGGGCATGCTGATTCACCAGGCGCGGGTTGTGGCCGACCACCAGCCGGTAGAACGGCACCACCATCAGCCAGGACAGCAGAAAAATGAGCGGCGGCAGGTAAAAGAGCGGCAGCAGGGTCGCCCCAAAAATATGCGGCAGGAAGGCGAGAGAACCAAAGCCTTCAGCGGCGCTGTCACTCCTCGTCTGGGTCCACCAGCTCACGCCGGCGAGGGCACCGACCAGTGCGTGAGTCGAGGAGGACGGCAACCGCAGAAACCAGGTGAGCACACCCCAAATAGCGCAGACGAGTAGCGCCGCAATGATGCCGTTCAGGCCGGTGGTGCCTTCCGGGGCACTCACCCACGAGGCGGAATACTCACCGAGCAGCAGAAACGCACCGATTACACCGAGCACGTTGAAGAGCGCGGCAAGGTACAGGGCGGAGCGTTCGCCAAGGGCGCGGGTACGCACCGGAACAGCGACGGAGTTGGAGGCGTCGTGCACACCGGTAACGTAGACCGCGGCAATGAAGGCGCAGCAGGCTAGAAGACCCAGGAACATTAGGATTCCTGAACGATAATGCGGCCGATCTCGGCAGACACATCACGCATAGCGTTGGAGGCGGCGGTCAGCTGCGCCAGGAAGGTGGCGTAGCGGCGGTACCGTTCGGGGGTGTAGCGTTCGGCAATGTACGCGTCGTACTCTTCGGCGGTGCGTAGCGCCTGGCGGGAGATGCGCAGCATGTCCATCCAGTAGTTGTCGAGGCCGCGAATATCAGCAAGCTTGGGGATGACGGCGGCGGTCAGCACCGCCTGACGCTGAATGATGTCCAGGATTGAGGTGATGTGCGTGGCGAAGCCGTCAATGCTGTGCAGGGACAGCACGTGCGCGGCGCTGGTGAGCTTCTCAACAGCGTTGGTGAGCTTGCGTGCCAGCGTGTACAGGTCTTCACGCGGAATCGGCGGGGAGAAGGAGCTGCGCACCTCGGTGAGGGTGCGGAACAGCAGGTTCGTGGAGTCCGCCTCGTGGGTGAGCATGCGTTCGAAGAGTTCGGGGTACTCCGCGACGGGGGAGCCGACCATTTCTGAGAGCAACGCAGCGGCCTCACCGACCTGCGCTGAAATTTCAGCGAGGGAGGCGAGGGATTCGTTGGCGTGGGGGAAAAGTCGGTGCAGCATAGTTCCCAGTCTAACCAGTATTGGGTGGTGCGGGTGCGCATAGCCCGCGCGTATCTCATGAGCGCTCGAGCTTCAGACACAACTGCGTCGGGCTGACGGCGGCTTCTAGACGGGGTTTTAAGCAAAAAACGGTGGGGGTCGATTTCTCGACCCCCACCGGAACGTTTAGGGATGTCGGGTTGGGAGCGCCTCTCGGCGGAAGGCCGCTCGAAGCGGCTAAAGATTTGGAGCCCGGGGCTACCTATTAGCAACCCGACATCTTGTAATTATTATCCACCCGAACCCGGCGCAGAGTCAATCGGAAACAGGCTTTTCAGGCCTTTGCGGCCCAATGTGGAACCTGTGCCAATTCGCGGCACGAACCCGTATTTTTGCGCCCCGCAACGTTGTAGAAGACTAGAATGCTTCGATGTTGGTCTGCGATTTTTCCTGCGCAGAACCAGCCCCCGAGCCCCCATTAACCTGCTGACTAGCCTCAACGGCGCGTAGCTGGGCGGCGACCGCCTCCAAATCGTGCGCGATCTGCTCCATCTGCTGAGCCTGACGCGGCAGACGAGCACGACGCTCCACCGCCTCACGCTTCACCTCGTGGCTGCCCGGAACCGCACCATCCTGCCCGGCAGAGCGCGCATAATCGGTGCGGATACCCAACGCCACCACGTGCGCAAACGCGGCGCAACGTTCCATCGCAATGTCCATATCGCCGGTGTACAGGCCCGCCAGGATCTCATCAATCGTGCGGACCACCTCGTCGGCACTCGGCGGGTCGGGAACACCCGCCACCACGTGCGAACGGTAATCCTCCGCCATGCCCAGCTCAAAAGCGCGGCTCACCCCGCGCGGCGAACGATGCACCACGTCCCGCAGCCAGTACATGCGCCACAGCGCACCCGGCAGGGAGTGGGCGCTCGCGTGCGACCAGAGTTCGGCGAGCATCTCAATACCGTAGTCGTCGGTGAAGCTGACGAGCCGTTCGGTCATCTGTTCGTCGGTGCCGCGTCCGCGCATCAGCAGGATGCGTGCGGAGGCGTGCGCCGCCTCTTCGCGTGCGGCGGGGTCCATGCCGCCTTCGTGGCGTTCAAATTTCTCGGCGGAGTAGAGGACGGGGCGGTGGTGGGTACGGTGTCGTGCGCGTCCGGAGGCGCCGGTTGATGATGCGGGTGTAGACATAGGATTTCCCAGTGTACCGTTCATTGGCTGGGGGCCGGTAGTGTATAGTATTTCTATCTGCACACTTTCAGTTTTGTGTGGATAGGAGCGCCTTTAGCTCAGTCGGTAGAGCTACGGACTTTTAATCCGCAGGTCGTGGGTTCGAGCCCCACAGGGCGCACTAGCCGACCCGTCGCCTCCCGCTTTGCGGGGGTCGGCGGGTTTTTGCGTCTTCACCCTCGTGTGCGGGGTTTTACCCCCGTGTTGATTCCGTGTGGTGGGGCGTGTCCTGCCGGGTTGGCCTGGCAGTTTTTGATTTGTGTACGTTGACCCGAAAAGATGAGGAAACCCGTGAGCGTCACCATTAAGAACCCTGAAGAAATCACGATTCTTGCCACTGGCGGCACGATCGATAAGTTCTATTCGGTGGCGGGCACCATGGATATTGGTGAGCCTGCCGCTAAGGACCTGCTGGACCGCGTCATCACTGACGTGCGCTTCGATATTCGTCCGCTGATTGGCAAGGACAGCCTGGACATGACCGATGAGGATCGTGCCGAGCTGACCGAGGCGCTGAACGCTGTCACTAACGACCAGGTGCTCATCACTCACGGTACCGACACCATGCCGGAGACTGCCCGTTACCTGGTGGAGCACGCCGACCTGGGCAATAAGGTCGTGGTGCTGACCGGTGCGATGCAGCCCGCCGTGATGGCTCGTTCGGATGCAGGCTTCAACCTGGGTGCCGCTATTGCCGCCCTGAATCTGCTGGAGCCGGGTGTGTACATCAGCATGAGCGGTCGTATTTTCCCTGCTGAGAGCGTGCGTAAGGACCGTTCGCGCGGCATTTTTGAGGGCTAGGATGGCTGATTCCGCTCGTATGCGGCGGGGTGAACCGGTTTCTGCCGCTGAGCTTGCGCCGGTTGAGGGCTCCTCGGATCTTGTGCCGCAGGAGCATATGTCGCAGGCGCAGCTTATGCAGCTGCAGGCTATGGATGAGCTGGAGCAGCAGGCTGATGAGTTCTGGAATGTCACCAGTGATTACCCGCTGCCGGCTAAGAACCTGTACCTGGTGCGTGTGCTGCTGCTGGTCGTACCCTCGCTGATTACTGTTTATTACTTCATTCGCGTCACGCTTTTCCCGATTGGTGCGGTGCCGCTGGTCTATCTGGTGATGCATATGTGGGTTGCCATGATTTACCGGGCGAACCGTTCGGTGAAGTTGGTGTTGCTGGCGAATGCAGCGTCCGGGGTCGCGGCGGCGATTATGACGGCGTTCTTTGCCTATGCGCTTGTGACGGTGCAGGGTCCGCAGACGCTGCTGGACCGTGTGGGCGTGTTCTACACGGTGAGCTTGCTGACGGTCATGGCGTCGTTCGCGTTGGAGGTTCTGTTCTCGCTGTTCTATAGTTTGGCGGTTCGTAGGAGCTTGCGTCTGACGCAGAAGAAGCAAGAGGAAGAACAGCGGAACGCAGAACAGCAGCATGCAGAGGACCCGAACGCGGAGGCTTCGCAGGTAGCGGAGTAGGGCTAACGCGCCCCGGCGGGCGGGGATTCTACCCCGCGTATCCGCGCCTCCGACGGGGTGATAACGAGGCGATAAGCGGCGGTGTGACACGCTCCCCGCGACGCCCAGCTACTGCTCAGATTCCCTTAAAGTACGCGTGATACGGTAGAGACAGAAACACGACCCGCACCTGCCAGGAGGCCACTCATGGGCGCTACACACCTGAACACAGATGCCGCTTCATCCGCAGAACACCCGGATGAAGATATCAGTATGCAGACCCGCTTTCAGGCGCCTATCCGTCACGTGACTCCTGCTACGCCGGAGGTGTCCGTTCCGCTGAACGTGCCGCCGGTGGTGACTGGTTCGCATCCGGTTATTTCGGCGACTTCTACCGTCATCATTCAGGATGGTACGAACCCTCCGATTGTGGTGCGTACACACCCGACGGGTCCTCTACCGCCGTTCCCGGGGCAGGGTCAGGTTCCCGCTTTTCTGCGCACCTATACCGCTGATGAGGTGAAGGAGCGCCAGCAGATGCTCAAGAAGAACCTGCTGGTCCGCGCGGTTATTCTGTGTATTTTGAGCCTGGTTGAGGGCCTCATTATTTCCCAGTACACGCAGCCGTTGGCGATTTGCTTTGGTTTTGTGGCTGCTCTTTACCTGGTGGTTCAGATGTGGCCTCTGATGCGCCCTCCTCGTGATTCGGCGGATGCCTCCGTGTATAGCGTCTGGGCTATCTGTTCCCTCATCGGGTATGTTGCGGTGGGGCTGGTGCTTTCACCCATCACGTTCCTGTTGTTGATGCTTGACTGGGCTGGGGTTTCGATGGGGCTTGACCCCATGCTGGTGCTCGTTCTTTTGGGCCTGGTCTGGTTGAGCGAGGTTGGCTTATCGTTGCTGACCATTTACCGCTTCAATAATTTGAGGATTGCGATGGCGAATCGGGCAGATCAGCCGTCGTTGCCTGACAGTATTTCTGCGACGGTTGATCCGTCTATTTCTTCCTAAAGTTTTTGAGGCGGCGCGGTAGATGAACACCGCGCCGCCACCCACACACCACACACTCGCTCATACATCTTCCGCACACTATCAGCCGACATCCGAAAGATTCCGCTATGTCCGCCGTTGAGTCCTCTCCGCCATCCGCTCCGAACACCACCCATCCTACGAAGCCTGCCACCCCGACCCTCGTGTCGGTGGCAGGTTGGGTTCTGCTCGCTATTGCTGTGGGCTGGCTGGTGCTGATTGGGTACACGGGTGTCACGTATGCGACGACGCAGCTATCGCATTTTTCGACCTGGCGTGCCCAGTCGCTGGTGGAGGCGCAGGCGTACTACCCGGTGATGTTCTTGCTGGTTAGCGCCTTCGGTAACGTAACCCTGCACGGCTTCTGCACGGTGGCGTACCTGCGCGGTTACCGTTGGGCGGCGCTGGTGCTTTCGGTGGCGTTGGCGTTGGGTGTGTTAGCGTCCCTGCTGATTATGCTGGCGGTTGCGGCTCTTCTGGGCACGTTGAATGGTGCGCCGAGCCAGGATGTTGAGCTGCTGCTCAGTAGCGCCTCCCCGCTGTACACGCCGGTGTATATTGCTGCACCGTACATGCTGGTGTGTGTGGTCGCGTTGGCGTTGGTGTGGTCTCGTCAGTCTCGTTCCTATATGGAGGCGCGCCGTGATTGGCGTTTGCGCCGCAGCGAGGACTACCTGATTTAGCCTTGCAGATTCTGGTCGTATAGATTCTAGCCGCGGGTCCACGACGGCCTGCGGCTCACCGATAACTTTATTCACCAACCACTATTCACCAACCACACTGTTAGGATGACCCGTGCACCTTACTTCCGAACCTGCGCACGAATCCACATCGCATACTAACCCCGACGTCGCCAAGCGCACATATGATGAGCGGGCGGCGTTTGAAGAGGCGAAAAGAAACCTCGGCATAGTTGGTGATAAGGAGCAACAATTCGACCGGGGAATGGCGATTCTCGGTAAAGCGTATTCCATCGCGATGACGCTGATTCTGGTGTATTTCCTCCTGGATGCGTACCAGATTATCGTTACCGCGGGCCGGAGTGTGAACATCGGCTCGTTCCTTAGCTATGCCCTGCCGAAGGTTCTGTCTGACGCTGTCTTGGTGGTGCCGTTCCTCTGGTTCGTTCTGGACTACACCAAGGGAGGGTACGTTAATCCGCGCCGCCTGCTGATGCTGTACCTTCTGCTGTGTTCCTTGAGCGGTGTGCTCTCTTTTGCGGGTGTCTTTGGTCTGGCGCAGATGCTTTTCCCCGCGTTTACGGCTTTGGATTCTGTATCACATCCTGCCGCTGCCTCGTCTATTGTGACGCAGGCTCTGGTCGGGGTGATTACGGCAGGTAGCGCCGTTCTCCTGTTTTTGCTGACTCGCCCGGCTGTGGGCGTGGTCCCGAGCCCCGCGGCGATTCGGGAGCAGATGCAGATCATCAAGGACAGCATGGCGGATGATGAGGAAGAGCCGACCCGTGAGGATGTTCTTCGTCAGCTTGAGAAGGAAGAAGGCCCGGTCAAGGACTCTACCGAGCAGCTGTTGCGTGAGCTTTCTGCCGATTATGCGCTCTCGAATGATCCGGTGGAGAAGAACCGCCTGCTGGCTGAGATACAGCAGATTCAGCGCGCCCAGAAGACGGGTGTAAAGCCTAACTTCGGAGGCACGTCTGGCGGGTCGGCTAAGCCCCAACAGGAAGCGCACGAGGGTGCGGAGGCGACCGCCGCCTCCACCGCGCCTGCCGCCCCTCAGGTGGTGCTCCCGCCCCGCCCGAAGACGCTGCGCGGCGTCATGTGGTGCGCTACAGCCATTATTATTCTGTCCGCAATCCAACGTATCTATGTATCTATCCATAACGAGGTCCCAGACCGCGTTATGGAAAATATGCCGGGCATCATCATTTCAGGCATATTTGCTACCTTCATCTTCTCTCTCATACCGATTTTTGTTCTCCGCAGACTGTGGAAGGGCCGTAGATGGGCGTACTTCCTCACCCTCTTCGGTAGTGCTTTTGTGGTTTTTATCGGGGCGATGAGTTTGCAATCTTTCATCTCGGCTGATTATTTCTCCAGGCTGGCGGATGAGTCGTTGACTTCAAGGCCCCGAGACTACGTAGTTTCCATCGTGGTGAGTGACATTATGGGAGCTTTTCTTACGGCCTTCTACCTGCTGATAGTCGTGCTGCTCATGAGCCGTCCCACCAGGATGTACGTGGCTACTGCGCGGTTGGCGCGTCTGAATGCACGCGAACAGGTGAACGCCGATGACGGTTGGATTGTTGTGCATCAGGACGCAGAAACGCGTGCTCACCTAGAAGAAGAACAGACGCGTTGGGAAGAGAAGGAAGCTAACCGACGGGCTGAAGAAGCAGTCGCTCAGCAGTACAAGAGGACCCGCCGTACGAATGCGCGGAAGAACTCCCGCAACGAACAGCGCGGCTACAAGGATACTTCCGTGTACACCGAGGAAGGTTACCGCCTCAACTAGGGCGGTTGCTTACTCTTTGAAAGACTCTTCTGCCCCCTGCCCCGTGCTACGGCGCGCGGGGCGGGGTGCGAAGAGAAGAAAGGAACAATGATGTCAGAACGTACCCCAAAGCAACCGCTCAACGACCCGGAGTACACGGTTCCCGAGTACAGCGTGCTACTGCCCTCTAACGAGGCAGAAAATAGCACGGCAGAGGGCGATGCCGTCTCCAGCAACGTAATTTCCGGTAATGTCGCAGACACTAGCGCGGCGGAGGATAACGCGCCCGGCGGCAGCACCTCCGAGCACGCCAGCACCCCCGAGCAAACCACTACTGGCTACCGGAAGGCGACCGCCGGCTACACTGCCGCTTCCGAGCAGGTAATTCCGGAGCGCCCGAAGGCTATGCGTAGCGTCATGTGGTGCGCTGCCGCCATTATCGTGCTGGGGCCCCTGAGTAATTTTCTGCTGCCGATTCTAAGCTGGTCATATATCGATTTTGAGACAGTGGTGAGTGTTCTCTTCTCTGCCCTGGT
Organism: Rothia sp. HMSC068E02; assembly: GCF_001813565.1. NCBI lineage: Bacteria > Bacillati > Actinomycetota > Actinomycetes > Micrococcales > Micrococcaceae > Rothia > Rothia sp. HMSC068E02. Next base: position 111,045 of record NZ_KV812875.1, on the reverse strand, counting down.
GGTTACCCTCATCCTCTCCGCCATCCCGATTTTTATTCTCTGGAAGATCTGGGATGGCCGCGAGTGGGCGCGCGTACTTACCATCATCTACTGCGCTCTCGCGGCTGCTAGCGGTGTGCTTATTCTTGCGGATAATTTCTCGGAGTTAAGCTCTAGAGCGGCTGCGGCGTCCAGCCTGGGGCGTGTCGCGAGCGGCATTTTTACTCTTGTTCTTTACCTCCTGATGATTGTGCTGCTGACTCGTGCTCCTATTAGGGTGTACACACAAATCGTTAGCGGGGCACGTGCGCTAGAACGCCAGCAGATGATGTCTGAGACGAGACAGGCTGCCGGTCAGGTGCCGGCGGAACTTCGAGAGATTTTCGCTGATGATGAGGATGACGAACGCACCTCATCAGGGGGAAACACCCCTCGACCCCCGCACCGTAGTGCGGGATGGGGAACGTAGAAAGGCGCAACAACGTCAGGAGTTCCGAGGCTAGCCCTCGGAATGGTGCACGTGGTTACTCGGATACCTCTGAATACGCTGAGAAAGGGTACCGCCTTCCTGGGGCGAGGCGCGCCTCCTTATATCCTTGGGGTAAGACTCTTTAACGCCCGCTCCGTGCACTGTAGCGCGGGGTGGGTGCCAGAAGAGAAAGTGCCAGGGGAGAAAGGAACGACGATGTCAGAACGTATCCCAAAGCAGCCGCTGAATGACCCGGAGTACACGGTTCCCGAATACAGTGTGCTGTTGCCCTCCGACGAGGCTGAAAATAGCACGGCAGAGAGTAACACCGCCTCCAATAACGTTGCCCCCAGTAGCGCGGTAGGCAATAACACGGCAGAGGGTAATGCACCCCGCGACAGAACCCCCGAGCTCACCACCACCGGCTACCGGGAGGCGACCGCCGGTTACGCTGTCGCCTCCGAACATGCGGGTTGGGTACGTCCGAAGGCTCTGCGCAGCGCCAAGCGGTGCATGACCGTCATCATTATTCTGTTGCTTTTCAGGAATATTCAAACGTTCATACTCCTTAAGAACCTAACCTCCAGCTTGGGGGCGCTGTCTCTTCTCTTCACGCTGGGCTTCCCCCTCATCTTCATTTTTATCCAGATTTTCCTCTTCTGGAAGACCTGGGAAGGGCACAGATGGGCGCACATACTTATCCTCGTGTGTAGCGCCTACGAGGTCTTGAGCCGTATGTATTGGTTTGCGCAAGATTTCTTCATGGATTCCAGATATCTCACCTGGCTGATGGAATATTTGCAGTCCTACGACTCTATGGACCTGGCGATTTCTCTTCTCTTGAGTACCGCGGTTGGTGTTGTTATTACTATCCTCTACATCCGGAACATTGTGTTGCTGACCCGTCCCCCTGTATGGGCGTACACGACTGCCGGCAGCACGCCGCATAGTCAGGTGGTTGGTCAGAATCCGCCGGCACATGAGGCTAACTCCAACGAGGGCGGGAACCGCCTCAACTAGGGCGTTTGTCCCAAACGGCACCACTATCACCAAAAGGTTTAGAGCATGAAAAGGTGGGGATACCAAACGGTATCCCCACCCTTTTGCGTTAAATATCGAAATCTTCTAGCTGGTAAAACCCTTTGAGTTATCTAAAAGGTTCCAGGCTTCGTATAAAAACTCTACAAGGCCCGAAGAGCTTACCCTATACTGAAAAAGTATTATTCTCTCAGCTAACTACATCAAATAACTCTTTTAGGTAGGTTTCGCGTAAACCTACCTAAAAAAGTGGAACAACCACCGATTCACGCACCATAGTGCGAGCATACGAGAGAAAGAACGACGATGTTTAACAATACTTCCGGTGCCTCCGCGGGCACGCTGGCACCGCAGCCTAACGCCGCAGCATCGAACTTTCCGGCACCGAACTTTGCGGCACCCGCCGCAGTGGCGCCTCAGCTTCCGGTTCCTACTGGTGCTCGCCCCGTACACGGTGCGCCTAACCCTCAGGCAACCAGCAATCTCCCCCCCGCGACCCCTCGCCGTCAAGATCGTATTCATCTTCATGATAGTGTTCCTGACTACGTATCCCCAACAGCCTATTGTGGGTCTAGAGTTCACGTTTGCGTATATGTTGGCTGGTATGACGATGGGGCTTACGATGGTTCTCCCTATTGTTCTTGGAGTAGTCTCTGCCTGGTACCTCAATGAGGGTTATGAATGGGCACGAGTGGTGATTATTATCGAGGGCGCGCTACGCATGCTTTTGGACATTGTGGTTGTAGCTCTCTTTTATCACGTCTTTTTGACCGACGATTATAGTACGCAAGCGGCCAGGGTTATGTTTTTTGGCCCGTTTATGACCCTTCACGTCTTCTACGCGAAGATAGCTTTTGACTTCATCAGTCGCATCCTCATTATTGTTCTTCTCTGCCAGCCGCAGGTGGGGCGGTACATCCATATGCGTGGAGACCTGCGACGCATGGGCGTGCGCTAAACATAACTAACCGGGGCGCAACCCCGCCCGCCTCCTGATGCAGGTTTCATACGAGCCTGCCAGGTTTGAACAATTACTTAAACAATCACCGGCTCACGCATCAGCGTGGGGTACATACAAGAAAGAACAACGATGTTAAACAACGCTCCCAACCCTTCGGCTACTGGCCCGGCACTTCAGCCTAACGCCGCAACACCGAACTTTCCGGTTCCGGGCGCACCCGCTCCTTCGTACGGCATGCCGGGCTCCTACGGAGTCGTTTACGTCCCTTCGCAGCCTGTCGCTCTGCGTGCGGCGATGGGCTGCGCAATCGCTGTGATGGTATTGGGCGCCCTATCATCCCTGTACGTGATGGCCTGGCGTGGTGTGGAATTCGCTGGTCTTTCATGGATTGGCTTTACCGCTATCGGCGGGCTCGTCATCTGGCAGCTCTGGCAAGGAGCCCGCTGGGCGCACATACTGGTCATCGTTGACTGTGCGCTATACCTTGTCCTTAACCTATTGGGCTTGCTGTTGCTTCCTCTTTTGCGTCAGCTTGGTGTACCCGTCCTAGAAGTGATTGGGCTAGCAGGCGCATACCACTATGGAGATCCTAATGTCTTCTTTGTGCTGGCTCTAGGCAGGACCGCACTTGATGTTGTCTTGCATATTGCCATCATTATTCTTCTGGCTCAACCGCAGGTATTGCAGTACTTCAAAGCTCACGCGGACCTTCGAAGCATGAGCGTAAAGTAACCTCGCGGAGGTGTAGCTGGCTTCCGGGGCATCACCTCCACCGGGTTTGAGAGAACGCAAAAAGGTGGGGATACCAAACGGTATCCCCACCTTTTCTCATCCCCGGCTCAACGACCGAGAAGGACTCACGTATTACTCAGCAGATTCCTGCTTCGCCTTCGAACGGCCACGCAGGTACTCGATAATAACCGGCACCACTGAAACCGCCACAATAATCACAGCAATGTACTCAATGTTGTTATGCACGAACGGGATACCGCCCAGCAGCACACCCGCCAGACCAATCAAACCAATCCACGCAACCGCGCCAACAACATTCCACAGGTGGAACTTCTTACGGTCGTACGAAGAAATACCAGCCGCAAGAGACACAAAAGTACGAACAATCGGCACGAAACGACCCAGAACCAGAGCCAAACTACCGCGCTTCTGGAAGAACTCCTCGGTAGTGTGCAGGTTCTTAGTGCTCAGAATCTTCGCGTCATCCTTGAAGATCTTACGGCCGTAACGGGCACCAATCTGGTAGCCAACCTCAGCGCCAGCAATAGCAACCAGCACCAGGACCGGGAACGCAACCCACAGGGACAGGCCCATCTGCTCATGCAACATACCCAGAGCAAAAATCAGGGAGTCACCCGGAAGAACCGGGAAAAGAACACCGGACTCAATAAATACGATAATTGCCGAAACAACCAGAACCCAGGGGCCGGTATCGAGCAGGAACTGCTCAAGGTCGAGGCCCAAGAGCGCAACCGGAAGATGCGCCAAAGCGGTGGCAAGAAAAGTCATGAAAAATCCTGAACTGTGAGTGGACCGCACACACGGATCGGCGGCGGAGTAACACCAGCATAGAAAGCGTACCTATGGTGAACATTGTGCAAAACTATGCAGAGGCTGTGTATTACTGGCACAATTCTACCGGCATTTACGCCGGACGCACGGGTGAGCGAGGCGTAAATCTCCCCACCATCGCGGCTAAACAGCCGGAGGTGACGCGGCGCTCGCACGCTTCCTCAAGAAATGACCATCCGCAGAGCCGGGCGATACCGGGTGTGACATGATGGAAAGAGAGCACGGCGCGTCGCGGCGTAGCGATTGACCCAACCACCCATCGTTGGAGAAAACCATGAACCCCCAGCAGTCAGCTTCCAGCCCCGCCGATTTGCTGCACACTGATTCCCTGCAGGCTGACCCTCTGCACGCTGAAGCCCGCGAAGTGTTGCGCCGCCTCACCGGTGTCGCTGATGCTGAGTTCCACGATGGCCAGTACGAGGCGATTCGCGCCCTCGTCGCCGACCGAGCCCGCACTGTGGTGGTGCAGCGTACCGGCTGGGGTAAGTCCGCCGTCTACTTCATCTCCTCCCTGCTGTTGCGTGCCCGCGGTATGGGCCCGGCGCTTATTGTCTCCCCACTGCTCTCCCTGATGCGTGATCAGGTTGAGGCAGCATCCCGCGCGGGGGTGCGCGCCGCAATGGTGAACTCCGCGAACGTGACCGAATGGGATGAGATCCGCACCCGCCTCGAAACTGATGAGCTCGATGTGCTGCTGGTGGGCCCCGAACGCCTCAATAACCCGGCGTTCCGCGAGCAGTGGCTGCCGTACCTGCTGCCGCGCCTGGGCCTGCTTGTTATTGATGAGGCGCACTGTATTTCTGACTGGGGCCATGATTTCCGCCCCGATTACCGCCGTATTGGTTCGCTCATTAAGTCTCTGCCGGTGGGTGTGCCGGTGCTGGCGACAACCGCGACCGCTAATGACCGCGTTAGCCGCGATATCGCTGAACAGCTCAGCACTGACACCGCCCCTGTGCACGTAATCCGCGGCCCGCTATCCCGCGAGTCCCTGCGCCTGGGTGTGCTTACCCTGCCTGATGAGGCGCAACGTATCGGCTGGCTACTCACGCACCTGAACGACCTGCCCGGATCCGGCATTATCTACACGCTGACTGTCTCTGTTGCAGAAGATACCGCAAACGCTCTGCGTGCCAGCGGCTACGAGGTTCTCGCCTACACGGGTAAAACCGACCCCGATGAGCGCCTGGTTGCGGAGCAGGCGCTCAAGGAAAACCGTGTCAAGGCTCTTGTGGCGACGAGTGCCCTCGGTATGGGTTTTGATAAGCCTGATTTGGGTTTTGTGGTGCACCTGGGCGCGCCGTCGTCTGCGGTGAGCTACTACCAGCAGATTGGTCGTGCCGGTCGAGGTGCCGTCAACGCTGATGTTTTGCTCCTGCCCGGTCGTGAAGACCGCGCCATTTGGGAGTATTTTGCGACCGCCTCCATGCCTAACGAGGAGCAGGCGCTGGCTGTTCTTGATGCGCTGGCTCAGGCCCCGGAGGGGTTGAGCATTACCGCTTTGGAGGCGCGCGTTCAACTGCGCCGCTCAACCCTGGAGCTTCTGCTGAAGGTGCTGGATGTTGAGGGCGCCGTCGTGAAGGAAGGCAACTATTGGCGTCGAACCTCTTCGCCGTGGCGGTACGATAACGCTCGCTATGCGGCGGTGGCGCAGGCACGTGTGCTGGAGCAGAACGCCATGCTCGAGTATGAATGTACTAGTCAGTGCCGCATGCTTTTCCTGGCTCAGCAGCTTGATGATGCTTCCGCTGTTGCGTGCGGTCGTTGCGATGTGTGCGCGGGCCCCTGGTACCCGGTGGAGGTCCCCACTGAGGCACTGCAGGCGGCACAGAGCAGCTTCAACACGGTCGGTGTGCCGTTGCAGCCGCGTCGTATGTGGCCGAGCGGGTTGGATCAGCTGATGGGTGCGGATGCGCCGCGCGGTCGTTTGTCTAAGGACGAGCAGGCTGAATCCGGTTACGCTTTGGCACGTCTGAGCGACATGGGGTACGGTACACGTCTGCGTGAGCTTCTGGCGACGAATGAGCTGGGTGAGCCGGTTGATTCTGAGGTCCCTGCCGAGCTGGGTCGCGCTTGTGTGAAGGTGCTTGCCGCTTGGGAGTGGTCTGAGGCAGGTCGTCCGGTGGCGGTGTTGACTCTGCCTTCGCCGGTGCGTCCTCGTTTGGCTCAGTCCCTGGGTCGGGGGCTTGCGTCGGTGGGGCGCCTGGTGGATTTGGGTCAGGTTTCTCTGGTGGATGAGCCCCGTTTCTTTGGCGGTAATAGTGCGTTCCGTTGCGCGGACGTGGTGCGCTCGTACCGGGTTCCTGCTGAGGTTCTGGACTATGTGCGTGAGCATCAGTGCCCGGTTCTACTGGTTTCTGATGTGGTGGATTCGCGGTGGGCGTTTACTGCGGTGGCTCGCGAGCTGAGGTTGGCGGGCGCTTCTGCGGTGTATCCTTTCTCTTTGGCTGCTACTCACTAGTCGCGCTCGATAATGCTTCATTTATTCCCCTGACGAGGATTTATGTCATATTCGGAATATTCAAAATTAACGGTCACTGATGGTTCCTCCGCTGTGCTCAGCGATATTCCCTCTCGCTCTGAACACAGTGAGTGGATGGCGCACGCCCTCGTTGAGGGTGCCGCCGCTGGTGAGCGTGGCGAGATTCCTATCGGCGCCGTGGTAGTGGATGAGCAGGGCATCATTATTGGTTCAGCGGGCAATACCCGCGAGCAGGAGCATGACCCCAGCGCCCATGCGGAGGTGAATGCGATTCGTCAGGCGGCGGCGCATCGTGGGCAGTGGCGCCTGGACGGTTGCACCCTGGTCGTGACCGTGGAGCCGTGCCTGATGTGTGCCGGCACGATTTTGGCGTCGCGCGTTTCGACGGTGGTTTTTGGTGCCTGGGAGGAGAAGACGGGGGCTGCTGGTAGCCGTTACGATGTGCTGCGTGACGGCAAGGTCGCTCCGGCTCCCGAGGTGTATGCGGGGGTGCGTGCTGATGAGTGCGCGCAGCTGATGGTGGACTTCTTTAAGGAACGCCGCCCCTAACCGTCACCCGTGGTGGCGCTTCAGGAACTGTTTTGTATAACGTGGAAAGCTGCGTGAGAACGCGTGGCTTTCCGCGTTATTTGTACGAAACCCCCATTTATTTGAAAAATACTTCAAAAATTTCAAAATTGGTACCCAATTTCAGGCAAAAAGCCCACTACATCACACATGTCCGGGTCTACCATATATAGGCACTGGAGCCTCCGTCTGCCCGTGACTGAAAATAGATACCCCACGCAACCTGCGGAGTGCTCCTCAAAACTCACCTGAACCGTCCTGTATTTAAAGGGGATTTATTCGTGCTTCGCGTTGACAATATTTGGGCTAAGGGGCGTCACCACGCCCTTTTTGGTCGTACCTCTTTTTCTGTAAATCAGGGCGAGGTCATCATTATTCAGGCGGATAGCCAGATGGAGCGCACCTCGCTGGGTTTGGCTCTTACCGGCCGTTTGCCTCTGTCGGGTGGCGAGATTTTTTGGAGCGATGGTGATGCGGAGCCGCAGCCGATTTCGATGAAGAAGCTGCGTCGTATCAGTGACATTATCGACTCTCCTGACGTGACCGCCCCCGAGCAGCACATGCGTGTGCACGATTACGTGTCTGAGATGCTCTCCTATAATCTGCCGGTTTTTGGTCGTTCCCGTGCGAGCCGCTGGCTGAAGGAACGCGGTCTTGAGGACCTGGACGGCCTGTGGATGGATGAGCTTGATGGTGAGATGAACATTGAGCTGATGGCGGCTTTGGCGCAGGCGAGTCCTTCGGACCTGCTGGTTTTTGATACGCCCTCCCGTCATTTGAACCACACCTATATGTGGCTTCCTTACCTGGAGGAGCTTGCCACTGACGAGGATCGCCCTCGCACTGTGGTGGCGATTGTTCCGCATATTTCGGAGTCCTGGCAGGGCGCCCGTGCTGTGGTGGGTAGTGTTCACATGGATCAGGACGGCGAGTTTGAGCCGGCTGAGGAGCCTGTAGAAGAGCTGACTGAGACGGAAGCGCTGACTGCGGCAGAAGAACTAACCCAGACCGAGCCTGTGATTGACGTGATTGAGGTGCGTGAGGTTGAGGAAATCCCCGCGGCCTCTTCGATTTCCCTCACCCCCGCGGTATCCGGCACTTCCGGAGCCGCTCAGACCACTGACCATAAGACTGATAACCAGAAGACCGGCAACCAGAAGACTGTTGCCCAGAAGACCGCTGAGAAGGAGTAAGAATGACTGTTCTGCGTGTGGCTCTTGTTGAGCTTAAGCGCCTGACCAGCGGTGTTTTGCCGGTTCTGGTGCTTCTTGCTATGTCTTGCATCCCGCTGCTGTACGGCGCCCTGTACCTGTACGGTAACTGGGATGCTTACGGCAATGTGAATGGCATTGTGGGTGCTCTCGTGGTTGAGGATGAGGGCGCGACGGATTCCGAAGGTAAGCAGGTGAATACCGGTGCTGACGTGAAGAAGAATCTTCTGGATGCTGGCACGTTTGATTGGCGTCAGGTGCAGACTCGTACTGAGGCTGTCGAGGGTGTGGAGAACGGCACCTATGACTTTGCGATGGTGATTCCGAAGGATTTCTCGCGTAATTTGCAGAGTGCCGGTTCGTTTAAGCCTGATGCTGACGGTAAGACGGGCCCTATTGATGCGCGTTCGGCGGGTATCGAGGTCATTACGAATGACGCGAATAACTATGTGCTGACGAATATTGTCACGAAGGCGGGCACTGCGGTGCGTGATTCGGTGGCTGAGAAGGTCGGTAATTCGACGGCTAATTCGCTGTTGGCTAGCTTCACGACGATTCATTCGAAGATGGATGAGGCTGCTGATGGTGCGTCGAAGGTGAATAACGGTACGGTGAAGCTGGCGGACGCTATCACTCAGCTGAAGGACGGTACCGCCACGGTGAATGATGGTGCCGTGAAGCTGAAGGATGGTACCTCCTCTCTGGCTGATGGTCAGTCGCAGTTGTTGGATGGTCAGAAGCAGTTGGCTGAGGGGGCCGCGAAGCTTGCTGATGGTGTGTCGACTTTGGATTCTGGTGCGGCGAAGCTGGATTCTGGTGCCGCGAAGCTTGCCGATGGTGCTTCGAGTTTGAAGGATGGTTCGTCGACTTTGGCTTCGGCTGCGGCGTCTGCTTCTGATGGTGCGTCGAAGCTGAAGGATGGTTCGGCGACTCTGGCTGAGGGTACCGCGAGCTTGAAGAGTGGTTCGGCTTCGGTGGCGAAGGGTGCTAATGATTTGGCGTCTGGTATCCATCAGTTGCGTGAAGGTATGGATCAGGCGGGTATTCGTGAGTTGCCGGCCGAGTTGAACGCGATGTGCATGCGCCTGCATGAGACGGATACTTCTGCTGGTAGCGGCGATTTTGGTCGTGACTTGTCGAATACTGTGGTGTCTGCGAGTGCGCAGAAGGTGCGTGCTCGGGTGACTCCGCTGGTTGAGGCGGGTACGTTGACTCAGGAGCAGGCTGATCAGCTGGTCGCTGCTGTTGATTCTGAGGAGACGAAGAATGAGGTTGCTGAGCTGAATCAGAAGGCTCTGCAGTCGCATCTGGCTACTCGTGATGCTGCCGCTGCTGATGCTCTGTCGAAGTTGCGCGCGTTGAAGTCGAGCCATTGTGTTTCTGATGGTTCGTCGTCGACTGCGGTGAAGATTCAGACTTTGGTGACTGGCGTGGATTCGCTGGATTCCGGTGCGTCTTCGCTTGCCAAGGGCGCTTCGTCGGTGGCTGATGGTGCCGCTCGTGTGGATGCTGGCGCGTCCTCGTTGGCGTCGGGTTCGGCGACCCTGGCTGATGGTAATTCCAAGATCGCTTCGGGTGCTTCGAGCCTTGCGAGTGGTTCTGCGACTCTGTCGGGTGGTGCTTCTGAGCTGAAGGAGGGTACTGGTTCTTTGAAGAGCGGTACCGCCGAGCTGAAGGATGGTAGCGGTACTTTGGCGGAGAAGGAGCAGTCTGCGGTTGAGGGTCAGCAGAAGCTGGCTGATGGCGCGAATGAGCTGAAGGATGGTGCGTCGCAGCTTTCTGACGGTACGGCGAAGCTGTCTGATGGTTCTACTCAGCTGAATGATGGTGCTTCCGAGTTGAAGGATGGCACTTCGTCGTTGGAGAGCGGTCTGGCTTCTGGCGCTAAGCAGGTTCCGAGCCTTGCGCCGACTGATCAGGCGAAGGTTGCGGATACGATGTCGAACCCTGTGACTTTGTCGCATGAGTCGCTGGCGTCGGCTCGTAACTATGGTGAGGGCATGGGTCCGTTCTTCATGTGCTTGGCGCTGTGGATTGGTGGCCTGATGCTGGTTCAGACGCTGCGCGTGATGAATAACCGTGCGTTGGCTTCGCATGCGCCGTCGATTCGTGTGATGCTCGGTAGCTGGATGCCGTTCGGCCTGGTGGGTATTGCTCAGGCGACTCTGATGTTCGCGGCGATTAAGTTCGGTTTGGGCTTTGAGATGGCTCATCCGTGGCTGGTGTGGCTGTTCCTCTGCTATGTGGCTCTGGTCTTTACCGGTTTCATTCATGGTCTGACGGTGATCTTGGGTGCGCCGGGCAAGCTGGTTGCTTTGGTCATTCTGATTCTGCAGCTGATTACTGCGGGCGGCACGATGCCGTATGAGACTCTGCCTGAGTCGATTCGTTGGATGCATGATTTCTTCCCGATGAGTTATGCGGTGGCGGGTACGCGTCGTTTGGCGTATGGCATTAATGAGTCGAGCCTGTGGGGCATCATGCTGGTTCTGACCCTGTGGGGTTTGGCTGGTTTGGTGTTGGGTTACATCGGCACGCGTCGTGATCGTACGTGGTCGTTGAAGAAGCTTGCACCGGAGATTACGGTGTAACGCGCCCTGTTTGGTCGCACCGGGGAAAACTGTCTAATAAAATAGAGATATATCTGCAAAAAGGGAGGGAGGACTTCTGATGTTGCAGCGCCCTGTCGCTGAAGCTGCAAGTCGTCGTCCCGGCCGTACTGGTAAAACTCAGTTGAAGTTGTTCAACGCTGCCATGGATATCATGACCCAGAAGGGGCTTGAGTACGCCACTGTTGAAGAGGTGGCTGCCCGGGCGGGTGTTTCTAAGGGAACCGTGTATTACAACTTTGGTTCTAAGAAGACCATGGTGGATCAGCTGGTCCAGTACGGCACGCAGTTGCTGCTGAGCGATGCGCGTCGCGCGGCGTCGGTTCATTCTGATCCGCGTGAGGCGTTGCGGAGTGCTATTCGTGCCGCGTTCCAGTATCTTGAGGACCGTCCGGGTTTTACTCGGATGTGGCTTGCGGAGGCGTGGAAGGGTGCGGATGGTTGGACCGAGGCGATGAGCGATAACCGTTTGGATCTTCTGAATTATTTGGAGGAGATGACGGAGGCTGTGGCTCGCCGCTATACGGTTGATACCGCTCAGAATCCTCGTGCGATTGCGATCTCTATGTTCGGCGCGATTTATATGCTTGCCATGGATCGTGAAGTGCATCAGGCGGAGCGTAATGCTGAGGATGCAACGCGTGCTGTCATGCTGGTTGTAGATGGGTATATCCGTCATTAGGCGGACCTGTTGGGTCTGCAGACGTAGCCGGGACTTCGGTGTCGGGTGTCGAAAAGGGCACGGTGAAAAGGGGCCGTGAAGAGGACGACACCCGGCTGCCGCACGTGGTTTTTCTTGCTCTCCTGTTGGGGGTGTGCTATAGTTTTCCACTGTTGGTGGTGTGTCCGAGCGGCCGAAGGTGCATCACTCGAAATGATGTTTGGTGTAAAAGCCAACGGGGGTTCAAATCCCTCCACCACCGCACCAACGAAAACCCGTCGAGATTCGTCTCGGCGGGTTTTTGCATGCCCGGATTGTTCTGGGGTGCTGCTGGCGGGTGTGTTGGTGGGTGTTTGTGCGGGGGTACTTCGCCTCGTTTTATAGGGTGTGTGCCACTTCCGGGGCTTTGCCGGTGCTTGCTGATTTGGGGGTGGGTAAAATCGTATTATGCGTATTAAGATTCTTGACCACCCGCTGGTCTCTCACAAGATTAGTGTTCTGCGTGATAAGAACACCCCGTCCCCGATTTTCCGTCAGCTGGTTGATGAGCTGGTGACCCTTCTTGCCTATGAGGCGACTCGCGAGATTCGTGTGGAAGAGGCTGAGGTTGTGACTCCGGTGGCGACTACTACCGGCGTTCGTATTGCTGATCCTAAGCCGCTGGTTGTTCCGATTCTGCGTGCTGGTCTGGGCATGCTGGAGGGTATGACCCGTCTGGTTCCGACCGCTGAGGTGGGCTTCCTGGGTATGGCTCGTAATGAGGAAACGCTGGATATTGTGACTTATGCTGAGCGTCTGCCGGAGGACCTGACTGGTCGTCAGGTGTACCTGCTGGATCCGATGCTGGCTACTGGCGGCACTCTGATTGAGGCCATTAAGTTCCTGCGTGAGCGTGGCGCTGAGTCTGTGACTTGTGTGTGCCTGATTGCTGCTCCTGAGGGCATTGCTGCTCTGGAGAAGGGCATTGAGGGTATGGAGAATGTTGACCTGTTCCTGGCTGCTCGTGATGAGCGTCTGAACGAGAAGGCGTACATTATTCCGGGTCTGGGCGATGCTGGTGACCGCCTGTACGGTCTGGCTGAGTAGTTTTCAGCGTTATTCACGTGATGTGAGTGGGGCGCCTCTGCATATGTTTAAGCATGTGCGGGGGCGCTTTGTTGTGTCTGCTGGAGGCCGTGTGCAGGTCATATGGTGTGGTGTTGGGGGATGTGTGTCTAACGGTCTGCTGTCTTGGGCGTTTATGGTGTTGTTGGGCGCTTGTGTGGGTTTATGAAACACCCTTGATAATATGTGATGAGGAACACTATAGTGCTTTGAGGGGCTTAAAATATATTGAGCATATTCACAGCTTCACATGAAAATACAGGGTGAAACCAGTAAATAAAAGAAGCTATGAATATTTATAAGGAAAAAATACTGAAAGCTTCAGGTAGTCCCTGAAACCCCAAAACGCGAGAGGGGGTATTGTACTCCTCTCGCCCATAAAGATGAATCCACTATGCCGAATCCGCTTGATTTATCCGTCAAATAGGAGAAATATTAAGTAAGAGGATTGAAGCTCGAACAGGTATTGGGGACTGTTTGACTCGGCGTCACTTCCGGCGCACCCCACACTACGTACGACAGGGATCCCGTACACAGACTTTGAGAGAAGGTTGAACCATGTCAGGCGCTGTACCTGGATATGTGCACATCTCCCAGCGCGGCCGCGCCGCTAAGCGCCAGGTCGTGCAGCCTCAGCGTCCCGTTGCGCAGGCCGCAACGTTGCGTCCGATGACTTTCTCAGCCGGTGACCCTGCCCATAAGCAGGCTCAGGAAAATGAGGCACGCGGCTTTGTGCTCTATGTTGGTTTGAATGAGGAACTTGCTGCAGCGAACGGTACCTCCCTGGTGCGTATCGTTCAGGATCTGCGCACTTACGCACACCACCTGGCTCCCGAGTCGGAGTCGTACGCCGCTGTGGCGTTGGCTCCGGTGAATGCTGAGGGTAGCGACCTTGAGGTGGTACGTAATGCACTCGGCGATCCGACCGCAATGTATATGCACCCGGAGGCGCATGTCGCCCGCGAAGCAGAGACCACGAATAGCCACTCTTCGGGTGTTCTGATTGACCTGGCGCGCCGCGAGGTGTTCCTGGATGGTGAGCCGCTCATGCTGACCTTCAAGGAATTCGAGCTGCTGGCACACCTGGTGGAGAATTCTTCCCGCACCGTGGGTCGTGAGGAGCTGCTGAAGGCGCTGTGGAGCTCCGGTGACGAGCATCCGCATGAGCGTACGATTGACGTGCATATTCGTCGTCTGCGTTCGAAGCTGGGCCGCCTGTCGGGTACCGTGCGTACGGTGCGCGGTCAGGGTTACCGCTTCTTTGAGCACCCCGAGGTTGTTGTCTGGGCTGCTCCGGAATACTCAATCTAGTTTTTAGAGTGCACCTCGGTGTGCTGGCGTCATGCCGGTGCGCCGGGGTTTACTTGTGCCCCCTAGGGGTGTTAGTGTGCGTGCTGTGGCGGCGTGCGGCACGTTCCGGCGCCCTCTAGATAGAATGGGTGTATGGCTGAAAATTCTTCCAACACTGCATCTGGCTCGCACCGCAGCGGGGTCAAGCGTCTGATTATTATGCGCCATGCGGAGGCTGATTGGGGTCTGAACGATTTTGATCGTCCGCTGACGAAGCGCGGCCATGAGCAGGCTGCCGCTGCTGGCGCCTGGCTGGCGGCTCGCGGTTATATTCCGGAGCAGATTATGTCGTCATCGGCTTTGCGCACTCGTCAGACGACTACTTGGGTTTCGGATGGTTTGGGGGCGAAGGCGCCTACTGCTCATCTGGACGAGGGGCTGTATGAGGTGTCTGCGTCCCGCATTATTGCGCGCATTAACAGCGTTTCGGAGAATGTTCATTCTCTGATGGTGGTGTCGCATCTGCCCGGTGTGCAGGATGCCGCGCAGCGCCTGATGAGCCCTGATTCTGATCCGAACGCCTCCATGGATGTGTACTACGGCTTCCCGCCCTCTTCTATTGCGGTGTTTGAGGTGCCGGAGGAGTGGGCTCTGCTTGATGGTGCGGATGCGCGCCTCGTGGACTTCAAGAGCTTCTAGACCTGGAACTTCTAGGCTTCGTGCCTGAATGAAATGGGTAAAGCAAAAGCCCCGTACCAGTCGGTACGGGGCTTTTTGTGGCGGAGACGGGGGGATTTGAACCCCCGGTCGAGTTTAACCCCGACCCTTCATTAGCAGTGAAGTCCATTCGGCCGCTCTGGCACGTCTCCACGGTGCGCTCGTGAGCGCATCCCTATAAGAATATAGGCTGTTTTGCGCTTGGTCAATTCGACCCACGCTTGGGGGATATCTCTGAGCGTGTGTTGCTCTATAGGGCGGACTATGGATTGTAGGCTTTGAGGCTTATAAGCATTTTCGATAAACTGCTACCGTCCGACCGATAAATAGAGGGCGTCTCTGGCGTGTGATTTTTCCATGCAGCGTTGCCAGAGTCGTCTTATTTACTCAACGAAATGAGAAATCATGTCTGAAAACCCCAACAACCCCCAGCCCCAGTTCAACCAGGACCCCCAGTTTAGCCAGCAGGCACCCCAGTTCAATCAGCAGGTTCCTTACGGTGTGCCCGTTCAGACCCCTGAGCAGCAGGCTCAGGCGAAGAAGGCAAAGACCCTGTCGATTGTCTCTCTGGTGAGCGGTATTGTGAGCTTCTTTGTCCTCGGTTTCATCCTTGGTGCTGTAGCTATTGCGACCGGCCGCCTGGCTATGAATAACCCCGAGCTGAAGAACCGCGGTATGGCTATTGCCGGTACTGTTCTGGGTGTCGTCAGTATTATTTTGCTGGTCGCTCTGAAGATTTTTGTAAAGCAGTAAGATTGAAGCTACCTGCAGTAGCCTCATGATTTGAGGAAGCCCGCGTGTACTCCGTGTGCACGCGGGCTTTTGCGTGCCTAATTAGTTTTCTAATTAGTGCATATATGGTGCGTATAGCTCCAGAATGACGAATCCGTTTGTGCCCACCTCAGCGATAGGTTAGGGTGAGTAAGGTTCAATACACACCATTCACACGAAAGAGGGACCACATGTCTCAGAACCCGCAGGACTCTAACTCCTACGACTACAACCCGGAATACGGCAACCTGAACGAGCAGAACGCTCAGAACGGTCAGCAGCAGTACCAGCAGCCTGGTCAGTACGGTCAGCCCATGATGGTGCCCGTCGGCATTGTTCAGAAGACCCCCGAGCAGCTTGCTGGCGAGAAGGCTGGTCAGACCTCCATGGTGCTCGGCATTATTGGTCTGATCTGCAACTTCTTTGTTAGCTGGTGGCTGTTCGGTCTGCCCTCGCTGATCATGGGTGTTATCGGCATTATGAAGGCTAATGAGGCTGAGCGTTTTGGCACTGCAGCTTCGGGTGGTCGCATCATGGGCTGGATTAACGCAGCTTTTGGTGGCCTATTCTTGGTTGTAATCGGTGGTTTCCTGCTGCTGGGTCTTATCGGCGCGGCAGGTGCTGCTTCTTCCTCTTCCAACCACTTTACTGAGCTGGTCAGCACCCTGGCACTCTTCTAAAAGGTCTCGCCCTCCTAGAGGGTACATAAAAGCCCCGTTTCTCGTATTGAGGAGCGGGGCTTTCGCGTACCAGCTGGCACTCTACTGCCCTCTTAAAATGTATTGCGCGGGTTTGTGCGACAGATGTAGTTGTACCCGTTTCGGTGATAGGTTAGGGTGAATACTGTTTAACACACACCAGCCGTACGAAAGTGAGATGCCATGTCTCAGACTCCTCGGGGTTCAGACCCCTACGACTACAACCCGGACTACAACCGTCTGAACGAGCAGTACAACCAGAACGGCCAGTACGGGCAGAACACTCAGTACGGTCAGTATGGCCAATACGGTCAGGGTTCTTACGGCCAGTACGGGCAGAGCTCCTACGATCAGTATTCTTATGACCAGTACGGTCAGAATTCGTACGGTCAAGACTCGTATGGTCAGAATCAGTACGACCCGTACGGTCAGCAGTACCAGCAGCCCGGCCAGTACGGTCAGCCCATGATGGTTCCTATTGGCATTGTTCAGAAGACCCCCGAGCAGCTTGCCGGTGAGAAGGCTGCTCAGACTTCCACGGTGCTGGGTATTATCAGCTTGGCGTGTATAGTGACTCTCAGCTGGTGGCTGTTTGGTCTGCCTTCCCTGATTCTGGGTGTTATCGGTATTTTCAAGGCGAACGAGGCAGAGCGTTATGGCGCGGCTGCTTCGGCTGGGCGTATCTTGAACTGGATTAGCGTAGTCATTGGTGGCATGTTCCTGGTGCTTTTTGGCGGCGGTATGCTGCTGGCGATTATGCTGGCTCTTTCTGATTCTGCCGCAAATTCTAGGCTCGTGGAGACTGCGCAGATGCTGGTACTTTTCTAAACACTTTCACCCTCATTGGAGGGTACGCAAAAGCCCCGTTCCTCACGTTGAGGTGCGGGGCTTTTCTGTATGTATGCCGTATGTTTGGTGAAATCGGCTCGACATACTTGTTCCCTTGGTGGGGGAAAGTCTAGGGTGGGCATAACGCCCGGTATTGAAAGGTTATGATGCCCCAAAATAATGAAGTTTTTGATTACAATCCCGAATATGCCAAGCTCTACCAGGGAAATGGCAGCCCGCAGTCTGACGCTGACAACACGGACGATTGGACGCAACATGCGAGCAAGCAACCTTCCGACGAGCAAAGGGCACAAGACGGTAAAAAGGCAGCGAACGTATCCCTGCTTTTCGGCGCCCTCGGCCTCCTATTTTTCTTTCTAGGGTGCTGGTTGTTTGTCCACGATTTTGACAGTGGTGGTCTGCAGATAGTTGTTGTTGCACCGTTGCTGAACGTCCTGGGTATTTGGCAGGGGCGAGTAGCGAAACAGCACGGTGTACCTGCCCTAGCGGGTCGTATTCTCAGCTGGGCGGGTGTAATTTTTGCCCTTCCCTTCGCCATCATCGTCGCATTGTTCTTGATTGTCCTGACCGGCGGAATATAACTATGTCGACTCCACAGGGAGCCTGCGTGTCCTCTTGTTCTAGTGGATTAGGGGAGGGGCTAGGGGGTAATACTTCTCTAATGTTGAATGTGAAAGGTTGTGGATGCGATGTCGCAGCTACCCCAAAACAACGAAGCTTTCGATAACAACTCCGAATACAACATGCTCAACCAGACAAATGGCAGTTGGCAACCCTACGCTGGTGTTTTAGGCAACCAGCTACTACCCGGAAAAAAGGTTTCACCTGGCTTCTCGAAGCGGCGGGATGGGCAGAACGCGGCAAGTCTTTCATTGTTTTTCGGCGCCCTCAGCCTACTGTGTATCCCGCTATTGACCTGGGTCTGGGCACCAGATTTCACCGTTATCTCACTGATACTGGGCATCTTGGGTATCTGGCAGGGGCGAGTGGCTAAACGGCACGGTGTGCCTGCCCTAGCGGGTCGTATTCTCAGCTGGGCGG
>NZ_KV812875.1:0-92914 GCF_001813565.1 Rothia sp. HMSC068E02 | reverse complement strand
CCTAGCGGGTCGTATTCTCAGCTGGGCGGGTGTAGGTATTGTCCTTGCGCTCTATCTTTTTGTCATCTTGTTTCTGATAAGCCTCAGTCAATCTTTATAAAAGCACCAATAAGGTGGTGGGTCTGAAGATACTCTCGTTTTGTTGGGTATGACCGGTCAGAATGCATGCTGGTGAGCATGAGAAAGCCCTGTTCCTCACGTTGAGGTGCGGGGCTTTGTTGTGTGTATGCCGTATGTTTCCTGGAATGGGCTCGACATGCTTGTTTCCCCGGTGGGGAGGGTCTAGGGTGAAGTTAACGCCCCTTGCGTGTGGAACGTGAAAGGTCGTGGATGCGATGTCGCAGCTACCCCAAAACAATGAAGCCTTCGATTACAACCCCGAATACGCCAAGACCCACCGGGGGAACGACAGCGTGCAGTCTGGTACGGACGACCAGCCGCTACCCGCGAGTGAGTTCTCTTCGAGCGTGTGGAAGATGGGCCCTGGCGAAAAAGCCGCAAACCTCTCCCTGATTTTCGGTGTCTTCGGTATGCTTATTCTCGCCCTAGCGTTTTGGTGGGTTTCCCATGGCTTTGGTATCGGCATGCCAATAATCATTGCTGCGCCATTACTGAGCCTCTTGGGTCTCTGGCAAGCACGAGTGGCAAGACAGCACGGTGAGGACGCCAACGTGGGTCTGTTTCTCAGCGGGATAGGAATGGTCATTGTCATCGCCATCGTCGGCTTCATCATAATGATTGGGTTTGCTCTGTACGGCTTCAATGATGCAGGCCCGTCGACGAGCCTGAGCGCTCTCTCACTTCGATAGACACGTAACACCCGGTATTGAAAGGTTATGATGCAACGATGCAGGATCCAATCCTAGGCCCGTATTCCGACCCAGCAGCTGGTCTGCGCTCGAAACCTCATCGCCACAAACAGGGTGCTGATATTGAAGAGCCCCCTATGATGCAGAGCGGTGGGAAAACAGCGACTAATCTAGGGGAACGAGCCTCCCAACTTTCACTCACTTTCGGTGTGCTCAGCCTCATCAACATCATGGTGTCGGGTCCGTGGTTTTTCGGTATCCCCACCATCATCTTAAGTGTCCTTGGTCTACATAAAGCTAAGGAAGCGGATAGTTACGGCGTAGTTTCTCTTGCGGGTCGAATCCTGAGCTGGATAGCTATCGCCAAGCTTGTCCTCGTGTACGTACTGATTGTGTGGGCGTGGTTCAACGGCGAATAGGTTTTTGCGTGAGGTATTCAACTAACGCGTGTAGATCCTGAAAGGTTGTGGATGCGATGTCGCAGCTACCCCAAAATAACGAAGATTTTGATAACAACCCCGAGTACGCCAAGCTCTACCAGGCGAACAACAGCGTGCAACCCAGTGCTGACGATACGGACGACTGGGAGCAACATGCGAGCGAGCAACCTCCTGACGTGCAAGGGGCACAAGACGGTAAAAGGGTAGCGACCTTCTCCCTGCTTTTCGGCGCTCTCGGCCCGCTGACGTTCTTTCTAGGGTGCTGGTTGATTTTCCATGATCTTGGAGAAAGCGGTCTGCGGGTAGTGTTCGTTGCGCCGGTGCTGAATGTCCTGGGTATCTGGCTGGGGTTCGCGGCAAGGCGGCGTGGTACGCGTGCCATCGGTGGTCTGATTCTTAACGGGCTGGAGCTATGCATCTTCATCGGTATCGTAGTCCTCGTCACGTCGCTTCTAAACGCCTTGTCAGGCATACACTAACGACGCCCCCGGTAACTCGAAACGGCATATGTGAAGAGCCCCGTTCCTCAATACGAGGAACGGGGCTCTTTGCGCTCCACACGTGGAGCAGAAGCTAAAACGCGGATGGTAAGGGATTTGAACCCTTGAGACGGGGTTACCGCCTACTGGTTTTCAAGACCAGCTCCTTCGGCCGCTCGGACAACCATCCATACGCACCAGAGACCGGCATTTTATGGCAATACCGTGCCGCAGGGCACTACGAGATTATCTCATGCGATAAGCTTTCTGTAAATCGCGCACCAACGATGGTGCTTCCGGCAATGAGGAGGACTCATGAGAGCAATTATTGAGAACAGTCACGGTGGACCTGAGGCTCTGACAATCAGCGAAGTCCCCGCCCCCGTACCCCGATCCCACGAAGTTCTCATCCGTGTTCACGCCGCCGGAATCAACCGCGCCGATGCCCTGCAGCGCCGCGGATTCTACCCGCCTCCCGCCGGAGCGAGCGCCATCTACGGCCTCGAAGTAGCCGGCGTTATCGAAGCGGTCGGTGAAGGCGCCTCCGTGGAGAACCGCGGCACCCCCGTCATGGCGCTCCTGCCTGGAGGCGGCTACGCCGACTACGTGACCGTACCGGTCGACCACGTGCTACCCGTACCCGAACAGCTGAGCTTCGCCGAAGCCGCCGGCATTCCCGAAGTCGCGGCAACCGTCTACTCAAACCTGGTGCTCACCTGCGGTATGAGCATGAACCCCGCCGAAAACCTCAAGGAAGACGGCGAACCCGCGGTGGTGCTCATTCACGGTGGTACCGGCGGTATCGGTGTGCACGCCATCCAGCTGGCGCTCGCCGTAGGTACCCGCGTGTTTGCAACCGTGGGAACCGAGGAAAAAGCAGAATATGTACGCTCACTAGGTGCGGAACCCATTATTTATACCGAACATTCGTTCCGTGAAGTTCTGCTGGCCGAAACTGGCGGACGCGGCGCCGACTACATCCTCGACGTCGTGGGCGGAAAGTACCTGGACGACAACCTGCACGCCCTCGCCGACGGCGGCCACCTGTGTATTATCGGTCTGATGGGCGGCGCTAAAGCAGAAGTGAACCTGGGGTATATGCTCTCCCGCCGCCTGTCAGTGCACGCCACGAGCCTGCGCACCCGTTCGGACCGGCAGAAGGCTGAGATTCTGCGCGGTGTACGCGAACACGTGCTGCCGCTGATTGAATCCGGCAGGATTGGCGTGGGTCTGGACCGTATCTTCGACATGGAGGAGGCGGCTGCCGCCCACGAATACTTCGACTCCGGTCAGCATCGCGGCAAGATTGTGCTGCGCATGGTCTAGAAATCGCTGTGCCCCCGCGGCGCCAATTTAGGCCGGTGCCATTTTAGGCAGGTGCCGCGGGGAGCGTCGCGTGAGCGGCGTGAAGAAAATCTGGGCTTGAAATAAATAGCTGACTGCTGACAGCTCGTCACCAAAAGAGATTTAGGGTAACCTAAGTATAGGGAGGTTTGCGGGTCGCCGCAGAGCCCATCACCGGCAGCCTCCACCGACCAACAAACACGGCACACACACCACGCAGAGGAGGGCATATGGGACTTAAAAGCTACCTGCAATCGCGCCGCGACGACGCCGAACTCGGCAAAGGCATCTGGCGCCGATCCCACGACCGGTTTATTCGCGGCATTGACCGCTTCCACCAGGTCCTCGAACGCCTAGCGGCAACCGATTCGTCCACCTCCATGATTGAGCTCATCGTGCCGGACGCAAACGCGCTCGCCGACCTGATTCCGCGCGTGCGTGCAGTCGCTATGGAAGCGCACCGCCTCGCCCCCAGCGACGGCGATATTCCCGCCTCCCCATTCGGCACCTACTCCGACCTGAACCGCGCCCTCTCCAAGGCAGGTAACGCCGTGGCACTCTGCGCCGAAGCGCTCGCCATGGCACGCTGCTTCGGCAATTGTGCCACCGGATGCGACCGCCAGGTGAGCGTGCACCGTCGCGTGGAAACCGTCATCCAGCACATTGAGGATGCCGAACGTCTGATTCAGCGCGCCCAGAAGGAAGCCGCCGGCGAGCTGATCTTCGACGACGGAATCCCCGTGGGCCGCACCCAACTGGTTGAGGCATAACACAGGGGCATAAATCGCGGTCAATAGGCGAGCTAGTTTGATGTGCACCTCAACAGGCGATACGCTTAAAGAAGAGGTGTAGGACACTTCTTATGCGGTTCCGTCACAATGGAGGTGACGACACAATGCGATGGTACGCGCGGAAGAACCGCAGGCTTTTTCCTGCCCCTCTACGGCACAACCCAATGCATATACAATTCACGGAAGAAGTCACACACCATGTTTGAATTCCACCGCAATGAGCGTGCGCGTCAGCTGCGCCCCAGCCTCTCACGCTCCTGGCTCCTCGTGCGCGCCAACTCCTCCGAAGAAGTCTTTGAAGAGGCCTTCGAATCCGAGGCCGACTCCATCATTATCGACCTCGAAGACGGCTGCCCCGCCGAAGAGAAGGACGCCGCTCGCGAACAGGTCGTCCGTATGCTCAACTCCGGCGTCGTCGCATGGGTGCGAATCAACGCCATCACCACCGAACACTGGTGGAAGGACGTCAAGGCCCTCAAGAACGTGAAGGGCCTGCGAGGCGTCATGCTCGCTACCGCAGAGCACGCCACCGACATTGACCGCACCGCAGCCGAGCTGCCCCCCGGAACCCCCATCATCGCGCTGATCGAGTCCGCACTCGGCGTGCACCACTCCATCGAAATTGCGCGCGCAATCGGCACTTTCCGCCTCGCATTCGGCGCAGGCGACTACCGCCGCGACACCGGCTCCTCCGCAACCCCCATGGCGCTCGCCTACGTGCGTTCGCAACTGGTGATTGCCTCCACCCTGGGCGGTCTGCCCGGCCCCATCGACGGCCCGACCCTCGGCGCATACGGCGCTGACCTCTCCAAGGCATGCGGCTACGCGAACGACCACGGCATGACCGGTAAGATCACCCTCGACATTCGCCAGGCTGAGACCATCAACGCGGCATTCTCCCCGAGCGAGCTCGAAATCGAAGAAGCACACCAGATGCTCGACGTGCCCCTCGACGGCCCCCGCGACGGCTCCTACCTGCCGCGCTACCTGCGTGCAAAGAAGGTCAAGGAACTCGCCAAGGTCTACGGCCTGTGGGGCAAGACCGACAGCGACTTCCAGCGCGCATCCAAGTAAGGCGCTGGTCTAAAGTACACACGTAAAAAGCCGCGCATCCGACCCCCGAGCGGGGAACCGGATGCGCGGCTTTTGTCTGCCTGAAACCTCACGAGGCTACAGCCTGGCGGGCTGCTGGTCGGCGGTCTAGTTGCGGGGCGATTTGCCGCCCGTCAGCGCATGAGCGCACACGTACGAAGTCACCAAGGAAATCACAATCGGCACCAGGAACGAGGTGTCATCCTCATACACGGAACGGTAGAAGAACCACACCGCCAGGGAAACCACCAGCGCCAGCACGTACACCAGAGCAAAACGCATCGTGGGGCTCATCGGGCGTGCAGAGCCCGCAGCGGCGCGACCTGCCTGCGCACGGCCACTCTGGCGCTTAGCGGATGCGGATCGAGAAGACATGAGAATCTCCTAAAGTTCGACGGTGACATCTTCGAGAAAACGACAACTCTCAGATGCTAAAAACCGCCGCAACACACCGGAAACCGGCACGCGTTACGGCGGATGTGGAGCCCCCAGTGGGATTCGAACCCACGACCTTTTCTTTACGAGGGAAATGCTCTACCCCTGAGCTATAGAGGCGCATATGCTGCCGTTCTCAACTGCCCGAAAGCAACCGGTGAACAGTGCATACCCCGCAATAGTACCAAAAAGGCGGGGGAGAGGCTAATTACTTTCAACACCGGCCCCGCAGCTGGGAGCAGGCGACAGGGCGGCTATGGTGTGCACTGCATTCACCCCGCAAACCCGCCCGAAGATAGGGAAAGTTCAGGGCAGAGGCATACAATAAACCCTATACCCACGGCGGCTGACAGCACCTCAGAGTGCACATCAACCACAGATTAATCAACCACAGATGTAGCAAACAGGCCAGCCCGCCACCCGTAGAGAGAGGAACCACCATGACTTCACCCCTCAACCGCCGCACCCTGCTACTGGGCGTAGTGCCCGCCGCCGCCCTGGGGCTGAGCGCATGCGGTTCCAGCTCCTCCCAGCCTTCCGCATCGGCGTCTGCGAGCGGTTCGGCGAGCGCATCTGCAAGCACCGCCGCTACCTCGGCAAGTGCATCCGCGAGCGCTTCGGCATCCGCTGACCCTTCGGGTACTGCTTCGGCAACCGCCGATGACGGCTACGTCGGTTACCGCCTCAACCGCGAAGTACCCGGTGCAGGCACCGCAACCCTGTACACCGACTACCAGTGCCCCTACTGCGCCAAGGCAGAACCCAAGTTCGAAGAAGCCGCCAAGAAGCTTGACGGCATCATGAACGTGACTGTGCGCCACATGCCGCTGAACATGCACGCCAACGCCGTACCCGCCGCGCTCGCCGTAGAAGCCGCAACAGCTCAGGGTAAGCACGTCGAAATGGCGAACAAGCTCTTCAACACCCAGAACGACTGGAAGAACATCAAAGAACGCGATAAGCTGCGCACCCTCTTCAATGACTACGCCAAGGAACTGGGCCTGAACGTCGAAGAATTCGACAAGGTCCTACTCGCCTCCGACACCGTCAAGCCCATCCAGCGCGACTACGAGCACGCCGTCAAGATTGGTGTGAAGGGCACCCCCACCTTCGCCGTGAACGACAAGGTCGTTGAGGGCCTGGATTCGTCCTCCTCGGTGGATGACCTGGTCAGCACCTTCAAGCGTGAAGCTGGCGTGAAGTAGTGGCGCACATTCAGCTCTCCGGTGGTCAGCGCGCCGAAATTCACCCCGACGGGTTCAGCGACCACGGCCACGTCCTCGAAATCGGTGGTGCCGAGCAGTCCCACGTGGACGTGCAGAACCCCGACTACGTGTTCTACGAGTACCTGCGCCGCATCGCAAACGCTGTGGATGCGCTCGCACCCGCCGGCGAACCCATCACCGCCGCGCACCTGGGCGCCGGTGCGCTCACCCTTGTGCGTTACATTCAGGCGACCCGCCCCGGCTCCCGCCAGGTTGCCGTGGATATTGAGCCCGAGCTCATGGGCTTCGTGACGGACCGCCTGCCGCTACCCGCAGGCACCGACTGCCAGCTTGTGGTGGGGGATGCCCGCGAGCAGCTGGCGAACCTGCCCGAACTGCTGGGCGTGCCCGGTTTTGATGCGATCATTCTCGACATCTTCACCGGCATGGACGCACCCGCCCACCTGGCGAACCGCGACTTCTACCGCGAACTCAAGGACGCCCTGAGCGAGCGCGGCATGGTCGCCATCAACGTGGGCGACGACGCGGGTCTGCCCTTCTTCCAGCTGCAGGCAACCGCCATGCTGGAAGTCTTTGACCACGTGTGGTGCCTGTGCGAGAGCTCCATGCTCAGCGGGCAGAACGAAGGCAACCTCGTGCTGGTTGGCACCGCCCGCGAGCTGGACGAGGACACCCAGGACCGGCTGTACGCGATGGGTCCGCATCCGGCGGAAGTGCTCACCACCGATGAGCTCCGCGACCTGCTGGACGAGCTGGCCGAGAGCTAAAACTGAAACATAAAACCGTTGAGGCGGGTATCAACCAGGTACCCGCCTCAACGGTTTTGTATATGGGTTTTCTCTATGCCGCGCGCCGGCAGAATCTTGGTTTTATTCGGGTAGCGGCACGGGAACGGGGTCCTCACCGTCATCCTTCTGTTTGGGGGAATCGCCCTTCGTGGTGGTGAGCGTAATACCCACACTCGCCGTCATCAGCAGACAGATTGCCACCCAACGAATCGGGCCGGTCTCCTGATCCAGCAACGCCCAACCGGCAATCGCCGCAATCGCCGGTTCCATGCTCATCAGCACACTAAACACCTGCTGCGGCAGGTTACGCAGAGCCATCAGCTCCGCGCTATAGGGAATCACCGAAGCGAACATGGCGGTACCAAAAATCATGAGGAGCAGCATCGGATCCTGCGCCGCGTTCCAAATCGGCTGAGGCGCCGGAACAACCGCCGCCACCGGGGCAATAAACGTAGCACCAACAAGCATCGCCACCGCCAGGCCGCTCGCACCCGGAACCAGGGCACCCACCTTCGCGCTAGAGCGAATGTACAGCGCCCAGAACACGCCAGCAATCAGCGCGAACGTCAGACCCAGGTAGTCGGTATCCTTGCCGACCGCCGCCTCGTAGCCGAGCACCAGCATGCCCGCCAGGGCGCAGAGCACCCACACCGCGTCGCGGAGCCTGCGCGTCAGCATGGACGCCAACGCCAGCGGGCCCAAGAACTCCACCGCAACCGCCAAACCAATCGGGATGCGGTCAATCGCGCAATAGAAGAAGCCGTTCATCAGACCGAAAGTCATACCGAAAATGATGACGGCACGCCACTGCTCCTTCGACCAAGACAGCGCCCCCGGCGGCATCGTGCCCCTGCGACGGGTACGCCAACGCGCCGCCAACCACACGGCGCTACCCACCACCATGGAAGCAATCGCCAGACGGCTGACACTAATAGCCAGAGCACCAAACAGCGGGAAGAGCGTCACCGCGAACGCGGCACCGAACTGCAGCGATGAGCAGGACATCAGCACAAACATAATGCCCAGTGCGGGGCGTTGAGATGAAGTATGCGGCATGATTCTCCTTCCTGCGCCTCACAAGGCGGTACTTCTCCACGTGTGCATGCTGTGCCGCTACGGGGCAGAACGAACGCTCCAATAGCGCCGTTTAAAGAGCGCCCCCCCCGGGCAACACGAGATACTATCCTACTCGTTACCCGGGGGGGGGCTAGAAGCCGTTGACACGGCTACAGTTCAGTAGATTAGAGGCCCTTCGCCTCACGGTCAGCCTTAATCTGTTCAGCCGACGGAATCGTAATAGAGTTAGTCGCCATCTGCGCAATATCCACCGCGTGCGCATCCACCGCACCCGGCAGGTAATGGTCCGCATCCTCCAGCGTGCCGTCCTCCTGCGCCTTCTTCTGCGCACGAGCGTGAGAAATCGAAATACCGATACTCGCCGCCACCAGCAGAGCAATAGCAACCCAACGAACCAGGCCGGTAGCCTCACCAAGCATCACAATACCCACAGCCGCCGCAATCGCAGGCTCCAGGGACAGCACCACGCTATAAATGTGCGCGGGCAGCAGACGCAGCGAAGAAACCTCACCCAGCGCCGGCAGGGCAGAAGCCAGCAGACCCATCAGGCAGCCAATAGCCAGCAGGTGCACATCCTGGGTGACCTTCAACAGGTTATTGCCGCTTATCAGGAACGGGAACGGCAGAACCAGCAGGGTAGAGACAACGTTACCCACGACCATGCCGCCCATACCCGGAATCAGAGCGCCAACCTTCTCAGTCGCCAGAATATAGGCGGCACGAGAAATAGCGGTCAGGATTGCGAAAACCACACCCATCAACGCGAAATCTTCAGGCTTCGCCTGGGACTCAGCAGTCAGAATCGCCATGCCCGTAAATGACAGAGCAATCCACACCAGGTCCAGCTTACGGCGCGACATAACCGTCGCCAGCACCAGCGGACCCATAAACTCAATAGCCACCGCAATTGCTAGCGGAACCTGCTCAATAGCCACATAGAAGAAGGCATTCGCACCGGTCAGGGCGACACCGAGGACAATGACCGCCATCCACTGCTGACGGGTCCACGAACGAATCTGCGGGCGGAAGAACACCCACAGCAGGATAGAAGATGTCAGCAGGCGCAGAGCGACCACGCCCCAGGGGCCCAAATCGCCCATGAGCTGCTTGGCAAGAGCCGCACCGAACTGCGCCGAAATAATCGCGCCGGTCGCGTACGCAACACCCAGCCCCTGAGTCGCCAGGGGAGAACGCGCAGCATTGGGCGTATGGGTGGAAGAAGTCATAGTATTCCTTAGGATTCAGAAGAGGTATTAGCCGCTATCTGTCATCAGGCGCAACCCGAATCTCCGTGAAGCAGGTCACGCACTATGCAAACAATGAATAGTGTGTAATCTACGACAATTTTACGCGCTTTAAAATTGGGCGCAAATAAAGACCAAAACACCCTAACAAGCGATCAAAAACCTCCACGCCCTCGGTGAAATTTCACCCCCCAAACCCCACCACAGGCCCCATATTCAGGAAAAATTCACCAAGCCGTGATTTACTGAGAGCATGCTTGACCCGAAGAAGTCTCTATTCGATGAAGACGGCAACCCCCGTCCCGCACTGACCACCACCCTCGACAACGTACTGCGCATGCAACGACCGCTCGCGCTGTCCATCGTCAAAAAACTGCGTGAAGCACACCCCGACGAAACCCCCGAACAAATCCACAAGCGCCTCGACCGCACCTACCTGCGTGACATCACCGCCATCGGCGGCGTCACCGGCGCATCCGCATTCGTGCCCGGCGTCGGCACCGTCACCTCCATGAGCCTGTCCGCGCTCGCAGTCGGCGGCTACCTCGAACGCACCGCACTCTACGCCCAGGCAGTCGCAGAACTGCACGGCGTGCACGTACACGACCCCGAAACCGCCCGCTCCATGGTCATGGCAATCATGCTCGGCGAAGAAGGCTCCCAGCTCATGAACACCGTGCTGCTGCAGACCGGCAAGGCAGGCGGTGTCTCCAACAAGTGGGGCATGCTGCTCGGCAACTCCTCCAGCGGCAAGATGTTCAGCGTCGAACGTACCATCCGAAACATGTTCATCCGCCGATTCCTCACCCGCCAGACCGGTGCACTGCTCGGCCGTGCCCTGCCCTTCGGCGTGGGCGCAGTCGTTGGCGGTGGCGCGAACCTGACCCTCGGCAAGGACGTCGTGCGCAACACCCGCCGAGCCTTCGGCGACGCGCCCGCCTACTTCCCCGCAGAGCTCATGATTACCCCGCGTGCACCGCGCGTACAGGGCGGCGAAGGTTCGGACGGCTCCTCCGGCGTGGCTGGCTCCCTGCTCAAGGGCGTCAAGGACGCAGGTAAGGCTGTAGGCAAGGTCTTCACCCGCGACAAGGGCAACGACACCGAAACCGGTCACCACCGCATGCTCGGCCGCTAAACCCGCTGGCTAACAGAACAAAGCAAAGACCCAACACGCTAAAGACCCCGGATCCCTGAACACAGGGACCCGGGGTCTTTAGCGTATAAACCGGTAGTGGGCGCTACGGACTAAGCGTTCTTCGCGTGATCCAGCAGCTGAGCCGCAATACCGTTATAGGTGTGCGGAGTCAGAGCCGACAGACGTGCCTCAGCCTCGGGGGAGAGGCCCAGAGTAGCCACAAACTCCTTCAGACGAGCAGCATCCACGCGGTGACCGCGAGTCAGCTCCTTCAGGCGCTCATACGGGTTCTCCATGCCGGGAACACCTGCAATAGCCTCAGCGCGCATCACCATCTGAATCGCCTCAGCCAGAACCTCCCAGTTGGAATCCAGATCAGCAGAAATAACGTCGGTCGCAATATCCAGACGCTGCAGACCCTTCACCACATTGGAGATAGCCAGCACCGAGTGACCAAACGCCACACCGATATTGCGCTGCGCCGACGAGTCAGTCAGGTCACGCTGCCAACGAGAAGTCACCAGGGTCGAACCCAGCGAATCCAGCAGAGCGTTGGACAGCTCCAGGTTAGCCTCCGCATTCTCAAAGCGAATCGGGTTCACCTTGTGCGGCATAGTCGACGAACCGGTCGCACCAGCCACCGGAATCTGACGGAAGAAACCAATCGAAATGTAGCTCCACACATCGGTGCAGAGGTTGTGCAGCACACGGTTGAAGTGCGCGATATCCGAGTACAGCTCGGCCTGCCAGTCGTGCGACTCAATCTGGGTGGTCAGCGGGTTCCAGGTCAGGCCCAGGTGCTCCACAAAACCACGAGAAACAGCCTGCCAATCAGCGTCAGGAACCGACGCATAGTGAGCAGCGTAGGTGCCGGTTGCACCATTAATCTTGCCCAAGAACTCAGCAGCAGCAACGTGCTTCACCTGGCGCTTCAGGCGGTACGCGAGCACGCCCAGCTCCTTACCCAGGGTGGAGGGAGTTGCAGGCTGACCGTGAGTGCGGCACAGCATCGGCACGTCGCGGCCTTCCTCAGCCAGCTTCAGCAGAACCTCAATCAGGTTCTCAGCAGCCGGAACCCACACGTTCTCAACAGCATCCTTGATGCCCAACGCGTAGGCGAGGTTGTTAATGTCCTCAGAAGTGCAGCCGAAGTGAACCAGCGGCACCAGGTGACCCAGGCCCAGGCCCTCCAGGCGGCGGCCAATGTAGTACTCGACCGCCTTCACATCGTGAACGGTGACTGCCTCAATCTCAGCCAGCTCCGCCACAGAATCAGCGTTGAAATCGGTCACGATGGCGCGCAGACCGTTCTTCTGCTCACCGGTGAGCGGGGACAGGCCCGGAAGAATCGAATGCTCGCACAGGTAGATGAACCACTCAACCTCAACGTGGATGCGGTCGCGGTTCAGCGCCGCCTCAGAAAGGTAGTTGGTCAGGGGGGCGGTCACGGATGCGTAGCGTCCGTCGAGGGGGCCCAGCGCAAGTTCGCCGGTGCCCAGGTCAATACGGCCAGAAGGCAAGAAGGTGTTATTGGTGTGAGACATAACTCTATTTTTGCATGAATTCGCCGAAAAAAAGAGGCGGGCAGAGCATATGGACGTGATGGGTGGCTGGGTTAGTTGCAGAAATATGACAAAACGAGGGGGTGCGGAGGGGGCATTTTTTGGGTTTTGAGGGGCAAAAACGTGCGAATTCTTCGAAACAAGCCTGAGTTATCCACAGGTTGGCGTACTCCGCCTGCACGGTCACCGCGGCAGATTTAGCCTAAAACAAACCCAAACACAGGACAGAAACAGGCGCACAAACAACCAGTCCAACCACCGAAAGGACGCCCCATGAACACAATCGTCGACACCGCACCGCCTCCCGCACCCCAGCTGCCCCGCATCGAACCAACCGATATCCTCCGCGCAGCAGGACACATGGGCATCGGCACCGCCGCCGGCCACGCCCTCGCCGAACAGCTCATGGCCGCCGCCGCCCTCGCCCGTGCCAAAGGCGCAGAACTCTCCCACAGGATGCGCACCGAAGCCCAAGAAATCCGCACCGCACACCAACGCGCCAACGAACTCAACGGCGACCGCTGGGCATCCGAAGCCGGACGCGCCTACCGGCGACAACTCGAAGAACACCGCGAAAAAATCCGCAACCAGGCCGAACAAGCCGAAGGCACCGCCGCCATGATTGCCGCAGCCGGAGAAGAACTCGCCAACGACCTCACCGGCAAAGCGCAGGCAATCAAAGCCGCCGCCTCCGCCGTAGATAACCTACTCGGCAAAATTGCCGACGGCGCTGCGGACGCACTCGAAAAGCTCAACCCCGGCGAAATCATCGCCCGCTCAGGCGTGCAAAAAGCCCAGTCAACGCTCGATTCGCTCATGCACGTGAACCTGCCCGACGGGCTGAGCTCGCTCATCCGAACCCACTAACCCCACCCTAGGAGACACCATGATTACCGGACCCACCGTTGCGCCCATCGGTGACCTCAGCAACTCCGCAGGGCCCACCGCAGGCACCATCAGCGTTGAGCTTGAAGAAATGCCCGCCATTGCCGACGGCCTCGACGCCGTCAGCCGCACCTGCGCCGACCGCACCATGCCGATTCTTGGCATCGCCACCGA
Organism: Rothia sp. HMSC068E02; assembly: GCF_001813565.1. Lineage (NCBI taxonomy): Bacteria > Bacillati > Actinomycetota > Actinomycetes > Micrococcales > Micrococcaceae > Rothia > Rothia sp. HMSC068E02. The sequence continues at coordinate 79,433 of NZ_KV812875.1, read as the reverse complement.
GACTCGGCTCTTCCTCGGCATTAACGGACGTGCCCAGCAGGCTGCCGCTATTTGCGCCGTCCTTGCTGCAGACCTCGGTATGAGTGCCGCAAAGTTCGGCGTCACCGCAGCCACCGTCCGAGCCGCCCACAGCTCCTACCTGCAGGTTGAAAACACCGTCGCAGGCTGGTTCGAATCCATGGGCATCGCAAAGGACGGCAAGCTACCCGACGGACGCAGCACCCGAGGTCACTTCCGCGGCCTCATCGCTGGAGAACCCGGCGAAGCTACCTACCTCTTGAAGCTCACCATTCCCGAGCTTGGGTACTTCTCGGCATCTCGGACGCTACCGTATTCGCCTCTCGTGGCGGGTATTCTTTTCGGCTTCACCGCCTACATGGATGCCAAATGGAATCCTGAAATTGCCCGTCAGCGAGCATTTGACCGCCTTGCAAGCATGTTTGGCATTCCGCGAGGACTTGCTCGAAAGGCACTGGACGGTGGCCTATTCAGTATCGCCAAATCTGGAATCGATACCTTTCTTGGCGCTAAGGCTCATAATATTCGGACCGCTTCTGCCGACGAATACGGTATCGCTGCGCACCGCGGCGAGAAAAGCCAGCTCTCCATAGGCGCCAGCTCGGAGCGTCTTATGGCAGCGGCTAAGGCACAGGATCAGGAATTTGAGCGTTCCCGCCAGAACCCCTCGACCGCTGAACGTAGTGCCGTGCTCGTTACCGTTATGTACGAAGCAGGGCACGAAGGCGACCCAGCCCATGCCCTGTATGTGGTGAGCGTTCCAGGTACCAACTTTAACTCCTGGGGCGGATCCATCATAGATGTCCCTGGTGCCGAACGCGAAGCATTGGGCAAAGATACTATGGAGAACCCCGCATATCAGATGGTTTTGCAGGCTCTACGTGATGCCGGAGCGCATCAGGGTGCTCGTGTGTACATGGAGGGCTTCAGCCAGGGCGCCATGATTGCCTACAACATGGCGAATAGTACTGAAGTCGCTCAAGAAATCAATATTGTGGGTGTTTATGCCCAAGGTGCTCCGCTACGAGGCCTGCCGGCTAAACGCCGTGATTTTGCTGTGGACTACGTGGAAGGAGACGGTGACTGGGTTCCTGACTCAGCGGTGAATCCTCTTGCCCAAATTTTCGGGGGAACATGGAGTCCTGATGAACGCGATACAGTAATCACCGTCAATAACCCTGAACATCATGGCGAGAATTACCACGAAGCACTAAAACGTGAAGGGCATAGTGGCAAGGTGCCTGGCGGCATGCGCGCTGCAATGGAGGGTAAAGAGTACGCGCTGGGGGAACAGAAGGTAACCTCAGCCTCAAGCCTGCCGGACGGTCTGCCTCCCGCTCTACGAGTGGGTATAACTATCAAACGTACCGAGGTCTACGGCGGGGCAGCCCTTGCATCAGGAACTGTGCCTGGCCCCTTGGGTATAGCTGAGCTGGCTGATGAGAAGCCAGGCGAGCGTCTGGGGCGGGCAAAGCGTGGTATCGAAGATACCGTCCCCGCCGTCATCGAGGGCGTCAAAAAGACCCTCCCTCGCCCCGAGCCGACTCCGCAGGAGAAGCCTCAGGCCCCGGAGCCTGCATGGCCCGAAACCCCCGTGCCGCCGATGCCCAAGGTGCCCCTCCTGCAGGGATACAACCCGCAGAATATTCCGCCCGCCATCAAGATGCCCGCGGACCTGAGTCGTCCGGAGCCTGCGCCCATCAAGATGCCCGCTCGAATCGAGGCAGAGGGGCAGCTGCCCCCTGCAAGTCTGATCCCGCCGGACATTCTGCCCAAACCTGCAGATCTGCATACGCACATCGAAAAGGCTGTTACTCAGCCAATCATCGATCAGCTACAGCTCCCTACAGTTGGTTCCGCGCTCAAGAATCCTCCAATCTTCGGAGTCGGGCAAGGCGGAGACTACGACAGTAGCGAGTCGCTCATCCCCGCCCTACCGAATCTGAAGCCTGCACCCATGCTCCCGCCCAAGAGCATTGACCCCGGGTTCCTCGCATCAACTCCGCCCGAGAACATCGACCCCGGGTTCCGCGCCCCAGGCCCTCCCGAGGACCTGACTCCCATCGAGGAGCGTGAACCCCTGATGGTCTAAAAGCCCTATCTCAACGGCTCGGTGGAGGGTGGAGGGGACGAGTAGAGTAGAGAAGAGAAAAGGAGGGGCGCCACCGGGAACAACCCCGGCGGCACCCCTCCATCTTTTCGTACAGCCTTTGCGTACAGTGTGTGCTTCTTTGCGCACAGCGCTCGCGGCTAGCATCTGCTGCCTGCACAGCTACAGTTTGCTTGCGACCTGCTCTCCAGGTGAGAAGCGTTAGCCTCCGAGCCGCCCGCAGGCACATACTGGAACCATGAGCCAGTCAGCTGAACACGCCAACATCCCGGTCCGCCCCGTCTTCAACACCCTGCCCAGCTACGCGGCAGGCAAGCCGCCCGCACCCGTTGAAGGCCTCACCCAGTACAAGCTCTCCTCGAACGAGAACCCGCTGGGCCCCGTACCCGAGGTGGCGCGCCTCCTCGCAGAATTTGTGACCGTGCACCGCTACCCCGACCCGCTCTCCACCGCCCTGCGCCACAAGCTCTCCGCACGGCTCGGCGTGGACGCTGACGACATCGTCACCGGTGCCGGAAGCCTCGGTGCGCTCAACCAAATCCTCAAAACCTTCGCCGGCGTAAACGCCGACGGCGTGCAGGACGAAGTCATCTACGCCTGGCGCTCCTTCGAGGCATACCCGATCCTCGTCGGCATTATGGGCGCTCGCAGCGTGCAGGTGCCGAACCTGCCCGACGGCTCACACGACCTGGACGCCATGGCGGCAGCCATCACCAATCGCACCCGCCTGATCCTGGTCTGCACCCCCAACAACCCGACCGGCCCCGCCGTCACCGAGAGCCAGATTCGTGCGTTCCTGGCGAAGGTGCCCGCCCACATCCCCGTGGTCATTGATGAGGCGTACTTCGAGTTCTGCGCTGCCTCCACCGTGCCGGACAGTGAAGAAGCCCCGCTGAACGGCATGGACATCTACCGCGACTACGAGAACGTCATCATTCTGCGCACCTTCTCCAAGGCGCAGGGCCTGGCGGGTCTGCGCGTGGGCTATTCGATTTCGCACCCGCAGATTACGCAGCACCTGCGCGTGGCGGCGACCCCGTTCGCCGTGACGGCGCTGGCGGAGGCGGCGGCTATCGCCTCCATCGAGCATGAGGATGCGGTGATGGAGCGTGTGAGCCACCTGGTCGCTGAGCGTGAGCGCGTGACCGCTCGACTGCGCGAGCTGGGCTACGATTTCCCGAGCACCTACGCGAACTTTGTGTGGCTGCCCCTGGGGGAGCGCACGGGTGAGTTCGTGCAGTTGATGGCTGAGCATGCGCTGTCGGTGCGTGCGTTTGGCACCGAGGGCGTGCGCGTGAGTATTGGCGAGGTGGAGGCGAATGACCGTTTCCTCTCGCTATGTGAGGTCTTCGCGAAGGGGCTCTAGAGCGTCTTGTGAAGGGGCGGGAGTGCCCACCCTGCCCTGTTTGAGCCCTAATTGAACAATGTACTATTTTCCCTTGTCGAGGTTTGTTTGGGCTTTTCAAATGGTTCTCGCGCGGGAAAAATGATGGCCCCAAAAAGCTCTCAATAGTTAAATTAAACCTCCTATATATTCCCGAAAAAGAATATATAGGAGGTTTAATTTAATGATGTTCAAATAGTGAATGACAGGGCATAATACGCTGTGTTATCAGCGTAACTGCCGCGAGATAAAGCCGGAAAGAGTAGACTGGTAACTATATATGCCCAGACCCTCACAGGCCTGCCGGAACACCTCAAACCCTGCACCATCAGGTGAACGTTGAGACTAAAACCCAAGCCGCTGAGGGCCAAGCCCTCGTCACGTGTGGAGGTTAGATGCACGAGAACGACAAGTACCCGGGAGTGCCCGAGCGCATCCAGCTCATGGATGAGAACGGCACCGTCCACGAACACCCCACCTTCAGCCGATACGTCAAAGACGTCGATGGTGATATCCTGCGCGAGGCCTACCGCCTCATGTACACCACCCGCCGCTTCGACGATGAGGCGACCGCCCTGCAGCGCCAGGGTCAGCTCGCCCTGTGGGTTCCTAGCCGAGGCCAGGAGGCCGCGCAGGTCGGTTCCGCACTCGCCTACGCACCCAACGACTACATCTTCCCCTCCTATCGTGAGCACGCCGTTGCCCTGGCGCGCGGTGTGGATTTCCGCGACCTGATTACCATCTTCCGTGGCACCACCACCCACGGCTGGGACATGAAGGCACACAACTTCCACACCTACACCAAGGTGCTTGCCGCCCAGACCCTGCATGCAGTCGGCTACGCCATGGGTCTGAACTTCGACGCCGACATCGAGGCTGAAACCGGCATCCGCCGCACCGGTCAGGGCCAGGCAACCGACCCTGCCGAGGACACCCAGAAGCCTGCCGTGGCGGTCTACTTCGGTGACGGCTCCTCCACCGAGGGTGACGCGCACGAGTCCATGGTTTTTGCTGCCTCCTACAACGCGCCGGTGCTCTTCTTCGTGCAGAACAACCGCTGGGCTATCTCCGTGCCCTTCGAGGTGCAGTCCCGCGTGCCGGTGTCCACCCGCGCCGCAGGCTACGGCTTCGAGGGTATTCGCGTGGACGGCAACGACGTTCTCGCCGTGCTCGCCGCAACCCGCTACGCCATGGAGAAGATCCGTGCCGGTGAAGGCCCCGTACTGATTGAGGCCGAGACCTACCGCCTCGGCCCGCACACCACCGCGGATGACCCCACCAAGTACCGCACCGATGCCGACCTAGAAGGTCCCCTGCGCCGCGACCCCATGTTGCGCCTTGAGAAGCACCTGCGCGAGCAGGGCTACGCCGATGATGCCTTCTTCGAAGAGGTTGCAGAATCTGCGCAGCAGGTCGCGAACGGCGTGCGTGAGGCAGTGCTGAACTCTGAGGTTGCCGACTTTGAGTATTTCTTCGACCGCGTCTACGTGCAGGAACACCAGCAGGTGGAAGACGACCGCGAGTTCTATCGTAACTACGTTGCAGGCTTTGAAGAGGAGTAAGCATGAGCGAGAAAATTGAACGTTTGACCCTCGCCAAGGCGATTACCCGCGGCCTGGAAGACGCCATGGAAGCCGACCGCACCGTCGTCATGCTCGGTGAGGATATCGGCAAGCTCGGCGGCGTGTACCGTGTGACCGAGGGCCTGCAGGCGCGCTTCGGCAACCGCCGCGTCATGGATGCGCCCCTGGGTGAGTCCGGCATTATCGGCACCTCCATCGGTATGGCCCTGCGTGGCTACCGTCCCGTGCCGGAGATTCAGTTCGACGGCTTCGTGTTCCCCGCCTACAACCAGATCACGAGCCAGCTGGGGAAGATTCACAACCGCACCGATAAGCAGTACACGGTGCCGGTGACTATCCGCATTCCGTACGGTGGCGTGATTGGTTCGGTGGAGCACCACTCCGAGTCCCCGGAGGCGCTGTTCGCCCACACTGCGGGTCTGCGTATTGTGACCCCCTCGACCCCGCACGAGGCGTACTGGATGACCCGCAAGGCGATTGAGTGCCCCGACCCGGTCATTATTTTTGAGCCGAAGCGCCGCTACTGGCTCAAGGGTGAAGTGGACTTTAGCGACACTTCCTTTGATCCGTTTAGCGCCCAGGTGGTGCGTGAGGGTACGGACGCGACCATCGTTGCGTACGGTCCGCTGGTGCCGGTTGCTCTGGCTGCTGCGGAGGCTGCCGTGGAGGATGGCCGCTCGATTGAGGTCATTGACCTGCGCTCGATTTCGCCGCTGGACGTGCCGACCGTTGCCGCTTCGGTGGCGAAGACTGGCCGCCTGATTGTTGCGCACGAGGCGCCGACCTTCGGTGGCATGGGCGGTGAGTTGGCTGCGGCGATTACGGAGCGTTGCTTCTACAGCCTGCAGGCGCCGGTGATTCGTGTGGGCGGCTACTACATGCCGTACCCGATTTCCCGCGTTGAGGAAGAGTACGTGCCCGATATTGACCGTATTCTTGAGGCGGTTGACCGCGCTTTTGACTACTAGGCATTCCCTGATCTGACGTATCAGCGTGTTGCGCTATGGCGGGTTGCAAGCCCGCACAGAATATTCCGTATAGGGCATATGCCCTAGTGAGAGGTAAAAATGTCCCAGATTTTCCCGCTCCCTGACGTGGGCGAAGGCCTGACCGAAGCAGAAATCCTCAGCTGGAAGGTGGCAGTCGGCACCGAGGTCGCCATCAACGACGTCCTCGTCGAAATTGAAACCGCGAAGAGCGTCGTGGAACTACCCTCGCCCTTCGCCGGCACCGTCGAGGCGCTGCTCGTTGCCGAAGGCGAAACCGTTGAGGTGGGCACCCCGATCATCAGCATCTCCGGCGGCGACAACGCACCCGCAACCCCGGCGGCACCCGCCGCGGCAGAGGCTGAGTCCGGCACCGCACTGGTCGGCTCCGGCCCCAAGGCGGACGCTGTGAAGCGCCGCGCCCGCAAGCGCCCCGCCTCCGCGGCCCAGCCCGCACAGGCTGTTGCGGCACCGGTCGCACCGGCTGTTCAGGCACCCGTGGCGCACACCCCCGCCGACTCGGCGAACCGCAACCAGGGCCTGCTGAGCGAGCTGGCTGAGCGCGCCTCCCGCTTTGTGGAGAACACCCCGCTGAACTCGGTGGTGCAGCGTCTGGCACCCGAGCCCGCAGCGGCTCCCGCGCCGACTTTGGCTCCTGAGCAGGTTCCGCACCGCCCGACCCTCGCGCCGCCTCCGGTGCGTCTTGCCGCAAAGGAGCTGGGTGTTGACCTGGCGAACGTGACCGCTACCGGTGCGCGCGGCCAGGTGACCAAGCAGGACCTCATGAACTATGTGGCGCACCTGAGCGATGTGCAGCATAGCGGCGCCCGCCAGCCGTTCTGGCAGCCCGCAGCCACCCCCGGTGACCGCATTGAGCGCATCCCGGTGCGTGGCGTGCGTAAGGCTACCGCGAAGGCTATGGTTGCTTCGGCGTTTAGCGCCCCGCACGTGTCCATCTTCGTGGATGTTGATGCCTCCCGCACCATGGAGTTCGTGAAGCGCCTGAAGAAGTCCCGCCACTTTGAGGGCGTGAAGGTCACCCCGCTGCTGGTACTTGCCGCCGCGGTCATTTGGGCTGCTGAGCGTAACCCGCAGGTCAACGCGACCTGGACCGATAGCGAAATCCAGATTAAGCACTTCATGAACCTGGGTATTGCTGCGGCGACCCCGCGCGGCCTGATGGTTCCGAACATTAAGGACGCTCAGGAGCTGTCCCTGCGTGAGCTGGCTATCGCGCTGAACAACCTGACCACTCGCGCCCGTGAGGGTAAGACTCAGCCCGCTGAGATGGCGAACGGCACCCTGACCATTACGAACATCGGTTCGCTGGGTATTGATACGGGTACCCCGATTATTAACCCCGGTGAGGTGGCGATTGTTGCCTTCGGTACGATCAAGCAGAAGCCGTGGGTGGTTGATGGTGAGGTCATTCCTCGCTGGGTGACGACCCTGGGTGGCTCCTTCGATCACCGTGTGGTGGATGGCGACCTGTCAGCTCGTTTCATGGCTGATGTGGCTGCGATTCTTGAGGAGCCTGCACTGCTGCTGGACCACTAAGCGGAACATTTTGGCTAGTCAGCGCCGTATTGCTGGGTAGCTAAGGCCGTTTAGGATACAGATACTTAGATACAGAAAACCTCCGGTACCTTTCGTAAGGTACCGGAGGTTTTCTGCACGTTTTATCCCTATCGCAACGAGGCGCGGGTGCTTAGAAGACTAGGCGTCCTCGCGTGCCACCTGGTCGCTCGGGTACTTGTCCACGCGGCGGTGGTACAGGCGTCCCAATAGGCCGCCGAGGATAGCGCCGAGGAAGCTCAACGCCAGAACCAGCAGAACCGCGAGCAGGCCGTTCGCGAAATCGCCCGCAATCAGCTTCTGCAACGACAGGGACGCAACACTATTCTGGAACAGCTGAGGCATGAGGAAGGTCGCCAGGGATCCGAGGATGAGCGCCATAATCTGCCAGAGCCACACGGCAATGCCCTGCTTCGCGCCGGCGAATCGTGCCATGCGTCCCGCCGCGTAACCGCCCACCAGGTAAGCGAAGAAAATGAGCACACTCAACGCCACCGCGACCGGCACGGCGTTCGACGCGCCGCTGAAGAGTCGGGAGACCACCGAGGCGTATTCGATGGACTCGCTCTGACCGGTCAGGGTCAGCCACGACTGGATAGCCCACAGGCCACCGTCCATGAGGGAGATGGTGATCAGCCAGCCGAGCAGGCCGGGCAGTAGGTGCATGCGGGAGTAGCGGCTCTTCTGCATGGACAGTGCGGTTGCGGCGGTGAGGATGGGTTCCGAGCCAGCGGCATCACCTGCGGGGGTGGGGATGACGAAGTGGTCATCTGCCGCGGGGGCAGCCTGCGGGGCGCTGGGTGCCGCATGGGCGTTGCCGGGTGCGGGCACCTCGTAGCTTGCCGCTGCGGTCGGTGCGGTAGGGGGTGCGCTAGCTACGCCGCCGCGCACGTTGTCCGTGCTGGGGGCTGCAGGCTTGTCGAGCCAGCTGAGGTTGTCGGTAGCGGGTTCGCCCAAGTCAGCGCCGGAGTCTGCACTTTGAGCGGTGCTGTTTGCGGAGAGGAGCGGCTGCGTTGCGGTAGCCGCTTCGGTGAGGGGGCGGGTCGCATCCTGCGAGGACTGCGCGGAGGACTGAGCCGAAGAGGCCGCCTCGCGCGCCTTTTCGTGGGCGCGGCGTGCCGCGTTCAGCTCCTCATCGGTCAGAACCACGGTGGGGTCGTCGGAGGAGAATGCCGCCTCCCACAGGTCACTTTCGGTGGGGGAGGACGCCGCGGCGGCCGGATGCTGCTGCGGGGTGTTGTTCTGTGCGTTCATTAAATCCTTTGGATTCTAGTCCTGGGTGCTGATTTAGCGGTTGCGGTCAGCGTAGAAGGCGCGTGCTTCTTCCAGGGCTTCTGCGGAGTAGGTGTGCGGGTATGCCGGGCGTTCGTTCTCGTCCAGGGTACGGACCACGCGGCCGGGGTTGCTCACCACGAGGGAGTTAGCCGGGACGTCCTTGGTGACGACGGTGCCCGCGCCAATCACGGAGTTCTTGCCGATGGTCACACCGCCCAGGATGATGGCGCCGCCACCGATCCAGACGTTGTCTTCAACGGTGATGGGCTCGCCACCTTCCCAGTATGCGGCGCGGTCGATCGGGTTGAGCGGGTGGGTGGGGGTGAGGAACTGTACGTTGTTGCCGACGAGCACGGTGGAGCCGATGCGGATCGGGCAGACGTCCAGGAAGACGCAGCCAAAGTTGAAGAAGGAGCCGTCACCAATATAGGTGTTCACGCCGTAGTCGAAGCGTGCGCCGGGGCGGATGTGCGAGTGCTCGCCCAGGTGGCCGAGGTGTTCACGGTAGACGTGCATTGCCTGTGCCTGCTCGCCGCGTGCGTAGTGTTCTTCGGCGAGGATGGTGGCGGCGTAAATGCGCTTGAACTGTGCGGCGCATTCGGCGTCGGGCATGTAGGCGGCGCCGGAGACCATGCGGTTGAAGATGTCGCCGTTGGGGCGCTGCGGGGTGTGCATTAGTGGGCTCCTCCCAGAAGGTAAGCAAGTGCGATGATGGCCATTCCGAACAGGATGACGACTCCTCCGGCGATAGCGAATCGTTTGGAAATTTCGCGGAGGAGCTTCTTGAACTGTTCGTCAGTGATCTCTTGCTGTCGTTTACTCATGCTTTAAGTATCCCAGAGTTGCTTGGGTTTACCTTAGTGTTTCGGTGTTTATTGCGGTATCTGGGGCGGGCGTACCGTGTGATTTTCAGCGTGGGAAGAAGCGCTGCAGAGTTGAAGCCTGCGGGGGCGGGAAGGCACAATCATTGCATGACTGAGGCTCAGAAGAACACGAACCTGCAGGATGCGGCGGCTCCTGCATCCCCCGCTGGCGCGTCGGCTGGCGCGCATCCGTTGGCGCATCGTCCCTGGTTGAAGAACTATGCTACGTGGACTGCACGCGATATTGAGCTCCCGGAGACGTCGTTGAGTCACCTCATTGATGAGGCGGTCCGCACCGTACCCCACAAGGTGGCGCTGGAGTTTTTTGGCGCGACCACGACCTACGCTGAGTTGGGGGATCAGATTGAGCGTGCGGCGGAGGGTCTGCGTGTGGCGGGCGTGCAGCCGGGTGACCGTGTGGCGCTGATTTTGCCGAACTGTCCTCAGCATATTGCGGCGTTTTACGCGATTCTGCGTCTGGGTGCGATTGTGGTGGAGCATAACCCGCTGTATACGGGCGCGGAGTTGCGCCACATGTTTGAGGACCACGGCGCGAAGGTCGCGATTGTGTGGGATAAGATTGCCTCGCATATTACGGGTCTTCCGGCGGATATCCGCCCGAACCATATTTATTCGGTGAACATGATTTCGGCGATGCCCGCGCTGATGCGTACCGCGCTGAAGCTGCCGTTGAAGAGCGCGCGTGCTTCGCGTGAGAAGCTGACCGGTCCTGCGCCGGGTACGGTGCCGTGGGCTCAGCTGGTGAAGAGCGAGCGTATTGACCCGTCGCATCGCCGCCCGACCGCGCACGATATTGCGCTGCTACAGTACACCTCGGGTACGACCGGCCTGCCGAAGGGCGTGATGCTCACGCACCGCAACCTGGAGTCTAACGGCCGCATGGGTGAGGCATGGATTAACCCGGGCGATGACGAGGTGATTTACTCGGTTCTGCCGCTGTTCCACGCCTACGGTATGACCCTGGGCGTGACAATTGCGTCGCTGTGCCGTGCCCGCCTGGTGCTGTTCCCGACCGTGGACATGGACCTGATTTTGAAGGCGATGAAGAAGACCCGCCCGACCATTCTTCCTGCGGTTCCGCCGGTGTATCGCCGCCTGATGGATGAGGCGAAGAAGCGCGGCGTGTCCCTGGAGGGTATCCGTTACTCGGTCTCCGGTGCGATGAACCTGCCGCCTGAGCTGGTTGCCGAGTGGGAGGAAGCGTCCGGCGGTTTCATGGTGGAAGGCTACGGCCTGACCGAGTGTGCGCCGCTGGTGTCCTGCAACCCGCTCAATGACACTCGTCGCGCCGGTTTTATTGGTGTTCCGTTCCCCTCCACCGATATTCGTGTGGTGGACCCGGAGACCGGCGAGGACGTGCCTGATGGTGAAGAGGGCGAGCTGTGGGTGAAGGGCCCTCAGCGTTTTGCTGGTTACTGGAAGCGTGAGGACGAGACGGCGAAGACCATCACTCCCGAGGGTTGGCTGCGTACCGGCGATATTGTGCGCCTGGATGAGGACTACTTCATTCAGATTGTCGACCGTATTAAGGAAGTCATTATTACCGGCGGTTTCAACGTCTCCCCGACGGAGGTTGAGGTCGCCCTCAAGCAGCACGACATGGTCGCGGATGCGGCGGTCGTCGGTATTCCGCTGCCCGCCGGTGGCGAGATGGTCGTTGCCGCTGTGGTTGCCGCCCCGGGCCGAGTGGTCCAGGAGCATACTCTGCGCGAGCACTGCTACTCGAAGGTGACTCGTTATAAGGTTCCGCGCCGCATCGTGGTGGTGGATGATCTGCCCCGTTCGATGCTGGGTAAGGTTCTACGCCGTAAGGTGCGTGAGCAGCTGATTGCTTCGGGCGAGTTCGATCAGTAGTACTGGTTGATTCGCCGCCTGCTCGTAATGAGTGGGTTAGATGGACGCTGGCTTGGGTTTTTGTACCCTTGCCGGCGTTTTGTGTGCGCCTGAATACACCGGCAATGACACCGTCAATGACGCTTTATAACCTGGAAATAATCACCGCATGACGAAATATGACAAAATATGACGACCTTGACGTTCTGTGTCTCATGAATAGCTCTTAACTTCCACACCCGCCCCCGCCCGTGCTGTAATTGTCCCATCATCATTCCCATCGGACGTGCTAGTACCAACGTCAGCACCCGGTGGAACGCATCATCATTCAACAGAAAGATTCATAGCCGTGAAGAAGTTTGCTGCTGCACTCGCAGTTGTCCCCATGGTCTTTGGCCTGGCAGCCTGCGGTTCCACCAACTCCTCCTCTTCCTCCTCTTCCGAATCCAAGAAGGTCACCATCGGTGTGGTTGGCTCTGAGAAGTTCAACAAGACCCTGAAGGAAGAAGCTAAGAAGCAGGGTATCGACATTGAGTACAAGGAGTTCAGCGCTTACACCGAGCCGAACCCCGCACTGGACGCCGGTGACATCGACATGAACCGCTTCCAGCACATCGCGTACCTGTCTAACTACAACGTGAGCGCTAACAAGGACCTGCAGATTGTCGGTCCGACCGTCATCTACCCGATGGCTCTGTTCTCCAAGAAGCACTCCAAGTTGGCTGACATCCCCCAGGGCGGCGAGATCGTTATCCCGAACGACACCGTGAACGAGGCACGCGCACTGAAGCTGCTGAAGACCAACGGTCTGGTCACCTTCAAGAACGCTGACGTTGACGCACCCACCATCGACGACGTGGACACCGCTAACTCCAAGGTGAAGGTCACCCCCGTCGACGCAACCCAGACCGTGGTTGGCATGGAGTCCGCTGACGGCGCAGTCGTCAACAACGACTTCCTCAAGGATGCAGGCCTGAAGCCCGCAGACGCACTGGCTCAGGACGACCCCAAGACCGACCCCTCGGCCATCAAGTATGTGAACCTCTTCGTTGCTCAGAAGGACAAGGCTGACGACGAGACCTACAAGAAGATCGTCGAACTCTTCCACTCGAAGGCCGTCATGGACGTCGTTCAGGAAGAGACCCGCGGCACCGCTGTTGAGGTCAACGTGAGCACCGACGAGCTGCGTCAGTCCCTGGCTAACGAAGAAGCCAAGCTGCGCGCCAAGAAGTAATCTTCTGAATACACGCCTCTTCTAGGCATACGCAAAGGCGGTAAGTCTAAGAACCCGATGCGGGTGAAGGCTTACCGTCCTTTGCGTAACGGCGTTAAGGCCCTTTAGCGCCCCAACCACGACATTTACGGATACATATTTATGAGTGAACTGGCACAGAGCTTCGGCGACAGCACCTCGCCCATGGTGGTTCTGGACGGAGTCTCCAAGGTCTTCGGCAACGGCCCCAAGGCAGTAGTTGCTGTCGACAACGTCTCCCTCACCATTAACCGCGGTGAAATCTTTGCAATTATCGGCTACTCCGGCGCCGGTAAGTCCACCCTGGTCCGCCTCATTAACGGCCTGGAAACCACCACCAGCGGCACCCTGACCGTCGGCGGCTTCGAAATTTCCGGCAAGCGCGACTCCGAACTGCGCGAAGCACGCACCAACATCGGTATGATCTTCCAGCAGTTCAACCTGATGAACTCCCGCACCGTGCTCGGTAACGTCGAGTTCCCCCTGAAGATTGCCGGCTGGTCTAAGAAGGACCGCCGCGCCCGCGCCCTGGAAATGCTCGAGTTTGTGGGTCTTGCCGACCGTGCAGGCCACTACCCGAACCAGCTTTCGGGCGGTCAGAAGCAGCGTGTGGGTATTGCCCGTGCGCTCGCGACCAGCCCCGCCCTGCTGCTGGCGGATGAGTCCACCAGCGCGCTGGACCCGGAAACCACTCATGAAGTGCTCGCTCTGCTCAAGCGTGTGAACCGCGAACTGGGTGTGACCGTCGTGGTCATTACCCACGAGATGGACGTGGTCTCCAGCATCGCTGACCGTGTGGCGGTCATGGAGTCCGGCCGCGTGGTCGAGCAGGGCAACGTCTACGACGTCTTCTCCAACCCGCAGACCGACGTGGCAAAGCTGTTTGTGGCAACCACCGTCAAGCTCGCCCCCACCGGCAAGGAAGCGGCTGAGCTGCGCGCAAACCACAAGGGTTACCTCATCAACGTTGAAATCGTGGAGGGTAACCAGGAGCTCGGTAAGGTGCTGTCCTACCTGGGCGCCCGTAACGTCCGCTTCAACATTGTGGGCGGCGGTATTGAGACCCTGCAGGGTAAGGCGTACGGTACCCTCACCCTGGAACTCCTTGGCGAAATCACCAGCATTGATGCCGCCGTTGCCGAACTGAAGACCGTTGCCCGCGTGCAGGAGGTGCGCTAAATGTTTGCTACTACTCTTCCGCTGGCTGCGTCTAAGACGGACTGGTCCGAGTTCCTGCCCGAGAAGCTGCTCCCGGCTATCGGCGATACGTTCTACATGGTGTCTATCACCATGCTGTGCGCCGGTCTGGTCGGCCTGATTGTGGGTGCTCTGCTGTACACCACCCGTGAAGGTAACATCTTCCAGAACCGCTTCGTGTACACGATCCTGAACATTCTGGTGAACGTGATTCGCCCGATTCCGTTCATTATTTTGATTGCGGCTTTGGGCCCGCTGACTAGTGCTGTGGTGGGTACCCGCCTGGGCGTGAACGCTGCGGTCTTCGCGATGAGCTTCGGTGCTGCGTTCGCTATTGCCCGTATCGTGGAGCAGAACATGGTCTCCATTGACCCGGGCGTGATTGAGGCGGCGCGTGCGATGGGCGCTTCGAAGCTGACCATCCTGTTCACCGTGATGATTCCGGAGGCGCTTGGCCCGCTGATCCTGGGTTACACCTTCCTCGTCATTGGCGTGGTGGATATGTCCGCTATGGCCGGTTACGTGGGTGCTGGCGGTCTGGGTAAGATCGCGATTGTGGACGGCTACCAGCGCTTCAACGATGAGATCACCTGGGCTGTTGTGGCGATTATTATCGTCCTGGTTCAGCTGGTTCAGTTCATCGGTAACTTCCTGGCGAAGAAGGTTATGCGCCGATAAGCTCGTGCCCCTTGTAGGCCTTGTAGGTACTGTAGGTACGGCTGATACAGCATAGAAGACCCCCGGTCTGCTCCTTGAGGAGCGGGCCGGGGGTCTTTCCTCGTACCGGGTCTTTCTTGATGCTGCTACGAGGGCGGCGGGTGCAGCTTAGCCCTGCGCCGCCTCCAGGTACATATCCGGGGCGGGCTTACCGGTGGGAACGTCGTTGCTGCTGACCCAGGTGCGCACCAGCGGGGCGTAACCGTAGCTTTCCATTTTCAGGGTCAGAATGTTCGCGGTGGAGTTCGACGCCACCGCAACCGGCATGTCTATGACCTACACATCAACAACACCGCCAGATCACAGGGCGAATGCCCTCCGCGCGGAAGATTAGAGCCTTCCGCCATCTATGCGAAGAGCGAGCCGTTTGTGCTTCTTATGCTTCGCCAATCGACCGACCGAGCCGACCGACTGGCCTGTGTTGTTTGTTGTGATGCCCCTTGTGCTTTTCATTCAAATACCTTTGTGTATTTTGTTTGGAAAGTACAAGGGCATTCGCTTCTCTCTCCCCTCACCTCTCTCAGCCTGAGCTGTGAGGTTGAGTCTTGGAACAGAAGGAGAGAAGCCAGAGAGAAAAAGAGCCTGAGCGTTAGCGAAGTCCGCTTAAGCGGACGTAAAATAAAAGTTCCTAGACCGTAGAACTGAAGTGAGAGAGTTGTGAGGACAAGACCAGAGTTATCTCCTGCTCGTAAGAGAAGAAAAGCATACGCACGTAGGAAAGAAGAAGAGAGGTGGGTGAAAGCAGCAGGGGAAGTGAAGACTGTTTACCGCTGTATCTGCGATAAGAACCTAGAAATGTGTAAGGCAGAGGAGCATCCGAAGCGCAATAAGACGACTTAGGATGTAAGTTTGCTGAGGAGAGAGAACGGGCTGGGAGCTTTAGCAGCTAAATACTATAGTGTGCAGTGGCGCAAATTGTTATTGAATCATTACTAAAATAATTTTGACTCCCATTTTGCTGATTGATATCATAAAAGTGTTCTGTTTCACATCAAACTAGAGATATTATCAACAGCTAGAGAGGGACAGTCAATGAAAAATGTTAGTAAGTCAATTGCAAGTTGTATTTCTGTAACTGTAGCGATAGGTGATTAAAGTGGTCGACACTAGATACATACCGGTACCTGAATTATGTTTCGCAGGTTATTCTTTCTATTATTTTACATCTTCGCATGATTCAATGTTTTATAATGTTGCCGGTATTTTAATTCTTTGTGGATTTGTTGGGTACTCTGCATATCGTGCAAATAAGAACTACGTACAACCTGCGGCATCCTTCATAAAATCCGTATTTTTTATGTTGGCTGTGGTAATTTTACAAGTGTATTGGCTTGACCCTTTGGCTCAGGTTGTAGTTCTACTTATGAGTATCCAGTACGCTTTTGTTTTCTATAAGCAACAGCCGAAATAAGCATCCTTGGAGTTCTAAAACACCTAGCATCACGAGAACCTGCCAATGTTCAGGTTCTCGTGATGTTTTGTATTGGTACCGTTTAGTGAGACTTTGGAAAAGTAGCGCTCCGCGAAAGTGCTGATGAGGTCAAAGGGCTACAAGAGCGGGTGCTAGAGAGGCAGCTGATAAGCATAGAAGACCCCCGGTCTGCTCCTTGAGGAGCGGGCCGGGGGTCTTTCTTGATGCTGCCTATCAGGTGAGGCGGTGGCGCGGTGAGGCGTCTGCGGTACGTGCTTAGCCCTGCGTTGCTTCAGACTGCTGAGCTGCCTCAAGCTTGGCGATCCAGGTGCGTGCCGCCTCCCAGAGCTGCGGGTCATTGAACGAATCGAAGCGCCCAAAACCGGCCGGTGCCTTTGCCGGGTCGGTGCCTTCCGGAACGTAAATCATGACCTTCGTACCGGCGTCACGTGCCGCCTGCGCGCCCGCGGGGGAGTCCTCGAACGCCAGCGCCTCGTGACCTTCAAAGCCGAGGCGACGTGCCGCCTCCATGTACATGTCCGGGGCGGGCTTACCGGTCGGAACGTCGTTGCTGCTGACCCAGGTGCGCACCAGCGGGGCGTAACCGTAGCTTTCCATTTTCAGGGTCAGAATGTTCGCGGTGGAGTTCGACGCCACCGCAACGGGCATGTGCTCGCTCAGGAAGCTCAGGAACTCCTGCGCGCCCTCGATCAGGTCCACGCCGGAGCTGATGACCTCGTGCTCGGTAGCGAGCAGGTCCTTCATCACACGTTCATGGTGCTCGGCGTACTCTGCGGAGGCGGTGTCCGGCTTCTGGCCGTTCTGCGCCTCGTAGGAGAGCAGGGCAAGCTCCTCGGCGACGTCGGCTGCCGCCAGGCCGGTGAGGCGGTGCTCGACCTCCTCGGTGAAGGGAACAGACCAGCGTGCGAAAAGCTCACGCTGCACATCGTTCCAGACGGTCTCGGAGTCGAGGAGGATGCCGTCGCAGTCGAAGATTGCGCAGCGGGGAAACCAATCGGAGGGTACTGTGTGTTCAAACATAATGTCAGTCTCTCACAGGGCTTGAGGCTATGGAAGCGGTGGCACGATGCGTGAGAAAACATGCGGGGCACACGCCGGGTGAGGGCACAAAAGCACGCGGCACATAAGTAGGCATAAAGAAACCCCCCCGCCGCATCCAGAACGGATGCAACGGGAGGGCAGAAGCTAAAACAGTTTAGAGAGCGGACACCGGCTTATGAGTCACCTGACGCATAAACGGAATGGTCGCCAACAGGCCCACATAGACCAGCGCCAGACCCAGCGCAATAGCGCCGAAGGTCATACCGAACATCTTCGTCAGAATCTCACCCGAAAGACCCTGCGCCGCAATCAACGCCGTCAGCGGCAGACCCAGCAGCGCAGAAACCACGCTAATGAGCACCAGCGGACCGAAAACCACGGTAAGGCGCGAAGCCTGCAACATCCTCGTGGGGGTACCCATCATATTCAGCGAAGAGTACAGCGAACCACGCTCGTAAATGGCGGCGCTCTGGTTCAACACTGCGGAGAGGGTGACCAGCAGGTACGAGAAGAACAGCATGAGCAGCATGCCCTGGAACATGTCCGACATGATGGTCATGAAGGGGCCGGCGGCGGGGCCTACCTCCTTCGCCGTTTTGTTCATCTCACCCGCCAGAATCAGGATGGGGCCGAAGAAGGTCACCAAGAAGGTCGACAGTGCCACACCCGAAACCTGACGCCACGCCCCGCGCGGGGACTCCAGCACCGCACGGTAACCCAGCAGAACCGACGCCTTCTGGGTCATGCGCACACGAATCTTTGCGTATGCCCACACCAGGAAGGTACCAATCAGGTCGATAGCAACCATCATCAGCAGACCCGGCAGAGCAATGAAAATCGCTAGGTTCTTGATCGCGCTATCGGCACCGCCGTCCTGGAAGGGGGAGAACATGCTAAAACCCTTCGAGGTCGAAGCCAGAATCATCACGGCAATGACCAGAACAACACCGATACCCAGAGCAATGTAGCCGGCGGAACCAGCCTTCGCGCGGGTACGCACACCCAGCGGGCTGATGCTGACCTTCGCCAGACCGAAGAGGGAGCTAAGAGCCGCCAGAACCATACAGCCCAGGAAGCAGTAGAAAATCACGCTCACCGGCAGGAGCATATTCTCAGCACCCAGCGGAACGTTCATGAAGTGCAAAGCGCCAAAGGGGAAAATCAGCACCAGGTAAAGCAGCAGACCGATGACGAAACCCACAAGAGAGTACACCAGCGCGTCCGCAACGGACAGACCCACAATCAGGGTTGTGGAGGCACCAATCAGGCGCAGGGACGCCAGACGCTCATCACGGCGGCGGGCACTCAAACGAGCAGCCGAAGCGCCCAGGGTAAAGAGCGGAACAATCAGCACCAGAGCGGCAACCCACGCCAAACCCATGTAGAGCTTCTGAATGCCCATCAGGTTGATCATTTCGTGGTCAACGTTGGCGTGCTCAAGCCACGTGCTCAGCGCCTGAACACCACCGGCAACCGTCAAAAACAGTGCCGAGGAGGCGGCAAAAGCCAGTACGGGAAGAATCGCCTGCGAACTCCATAGGGTTCGCTTGGCGAGTAGAGCATAGATTTGCATTATGCACCTGCCTGAGACTGAGCGCCGAAGCTCTGAGCGTGGTTCTGGGAAGCGGGAACACCGCCCTGGCTATTGCGCTGGTCGCTCACGATCTGACCGTCCTGCAGGTACACCACGCGGGAGCACGCCGCCGCCACGTTCGGGTCGTGAGTAACCACCAGCAGAGTCTTACCCTGCTGCGGAATCATGGTCAGCAGCAGAGCCATCACCTCACGGGCGGTCTTCGAATCCAGCGCACCGGTCGGCTCATCCGCGAAAGTCACGGGGGCACCGTTCACCTGGGAGCGGGCAATCGCCACACGCTGCGCCTGACCACCGGACATCTCACCCATACGGCGGTCCAGCATCTGCCCCAGACCCAGGCGGTTCAGCAAATCAATCGAAACGGAGCGTGCCTGCTGGCGCGGCACACCGGCAATCATCGCGGCGAGGGAGACGTTCTCCTCCGCAGTCAGCTCGGGCACCAGCAGACCCTGCTGGAACACGAAACCAAACGAGTTAGCGCGCAGGGAGGTGCGCTCACGCTCGCTGAGGGACTCCACCGCCACCTGACCGGTGGGGCCATTGAACAGCACGGAACCGGCATCGAGCTTGATAATGCCCGAGAGCGCGTGCAACAGGGTGGTCTTACCCGAACCGGAAGGACCCATAATCGCCACGGACTCGCCGGGGAAAATATCGAGGCTCACGTTACGCAGCACCGGGTTATTGCCGTACGACTTGTGCAGGTTACGGGCAGAAATAATCGCGCCGCGCGCGAAGGGCGCCTGCTGCATCTGCTGAGGTGCCTGAGCCGGGTAGCCCTGCGGCTGACTCTGGTAGTAGCCCTGCTGGCCGGGCTGGCCGGGCTGACCCTGCTGGGGATGACCTTGCTGAGCGGAATACTGACCGGCAGGCTGCGCCGCCTGCGGAGGGGTCATTGAGTACGGGTTCTGAGCCTGGAACTGCGGGTTCTGGGTTTGAGGATGGTTCTGGGATTGAGGATTCTGCGTCATGACAACCTTCATTGGGTATGAACTAACGGAAGTACACTTCTATCATCTCAGCTTCTTGGCGGCTCACCCCTCCGTCTGGGGGCTGAAAAATATGGGAATACCCTGAAAAAATTCGCCCGACCGGGCGCTCAACCACCCCGCAGCTCATACCGCGGTATGAATGCGCTTCATGAGAGAATACGCCTCTTGCCCCCTTGAACTGCGCGGGGGCAATGCCATACTAGAAGGATGACCGACGCACAGAACACCCCCATCATCACTCCGGTAGCCGACCCCGAGGCAGGAACCCGCATCATCTTCCTGCGCCACGGCCAGACCGACTGGAACATCGACCACCGCTTCCAGGGCGGCACCGACATCCCCCTCAACGACACCGGCAGAGAGCAGGTCCGCACCGCTATCGGCGCCCTGCAACAGGCAGCAGCTGAGGGCACCAGGGTGGACGCTATCGTCTCCTCGCCCCTTTCCCGCGCCGTAGAAAGCGCCGAAATCGTAGCCGAAGGCCTGGGCGTACCCTACCGCGGTGCCATTGACGGCTTCCAGGAACGTTCCTTTGGTGACCTGGAAGGCCAGATCGCTACCCGCGAGCTGATTCTCGCCTCCCGCCAGTCCAACAATGCTTTCAACGTGGAACCGAAGAAGGACTTCCTCGCCCGCTCCCTCGCGGCGCTGAACCGCGTCCGCCGCGAATATGAGGGTCAGACTGTTGTGGTTGCCGCGCACGGCATGCTGATCGCGATGACCATGACCGCCCTGCTGGCTGACCGCCACCCCGAACTGCTCAACGAGGACGGTATCTACCCGATCCCCGTGAACGCCTCCCTGACCGAGGTGCCCCTGCAGTACCTGGACGACGCGATCGACCGCCTGGTTGTACAGCACCTCGAGCCCGAGCTGGGCCCCGAGCAGATTCCGGCGGGCGCCCAGAACACGACCCTCACCCTGA
Source organism: Rothia sp. HMSC068E02 (assembly GCF_001813565.1). Classification (NCBI taxonomy): domain Bacteria; kingdom Bacillati; phylum Actinomycetota; class Actinomycetes; order Micrococcales; family Micrococcaceae; genus Rothia; species Rothia sp. HMSC068E02. The sequence continues at coordinate 58,632 of NZ_KV812875.1, read as the reverse complement.
TTCGTCACGGCCAGACCGACTGGAACAAGGCGAACCTGATGCAGGGCATCACCGACATTCCGCTCAACGACACCGGCCGCGAGCAGGCACGCACCACCGGCAAGAAGCTCGCCGACATGGGCCTGGAATTCACCATGCTAGTGTCCTCGCCGCTCTCCCGCGCCCACGAGACCGCGCAGCTGGTCGGTGAGCACTTCGACCTGCAGGTGCACAAGACCTACCCCGAGCTGGTGGAACGCGCCTACGGTGCCGGTGAGGGCCTGGACATTCCCGCCCCCGAACGCCGCGCCCCCGAACGCTACTACCCGAATGTGGAATCCGAACGTGACGTGTACATTCGTGCGGTGCGTACCCTGCGCAATATCGTGCGTGAACTCTCTGAAGCCTCGGGCGACCAGAAGATTATTGCTGTCAGCCACGGCAGCTTTATCCGCCGCGCCCTCTCCGCCGCAGCTGGTGAAGAATGGACCGTGACCGTGCCGAACGCCGAACCGCTCACGATTGACGTACCGGGCCTGTTCGCGTGGGATTCGACCAAGCAGTTCGACGAGGTGGGTCGCCTTGTCTGGTAAAGAATGGTCTGGCGCTCGCGTGTGGCGGCTGATTCTCTGGCCCGTCACGGCGCTGTACTGCGCGGTGGTGGCGAGTATCGTGTTCGCCCCCGTGCACGTGGACGATAACGAGATGGGCGGCCGCCTGGCGCAGCTACTGGATACCGGCCACGCCGAGGGGTGGCTGCCTGCGTTCATCACCTATTCGAGCATTGAGCAGCTTTCGAACGTCATCATGTTCATTCCGGGCGGTTTTCTTTTCGCCCTGCTACTCAAACCGAAGGCTCGCCCGCACGTGCTGTACTCGGGATTTTTGGTCAGCGCCTGCATTGAGACAATCCAGAGTTTCATGCCTGATCGTACCGGCGATCCGGTGGATGTGCTGATGAACGGTTCGGGTGCACTGCTGGGTGCGGCGGGTGCTTTGGGTGTACATCGTTGGCGTCGCGTGCGTCGTGAACGTCAAGGTAAATAAGGTTCTGTGCCCGGTGGAGGCGCTGGTTTCGAGGGTTCTCGGCGAGGGTTCTCGGGGCCGGCGCCTCCACTTTTTGCCGTGTTAGGGCGCTGTGTAGGTGTTTGACACTGTGCGGATGGTGGGGGAGTGGGAAAACCCAACAGTTCATTAGGTCAAACAGACATAAACAGGCAGTGACCTCCGATATGGTGTGGTTTCGGTAGGGAACATTCGGGTAATATTCCGGCAAATACAGCGTTTTATATTGACTTGCCCACAAAAACCCACATAAAATCAAGTATTACCCTAAAGCGTTCTGTCGGTTCGCTGAAACCATGTCTCTCACGGTCCTGAAAGCCGAGCAGAACGCAGAAAAGAACGCACAGATTTCCTCCCACTAGCCCAAAGGAACACCAGATTTATGTTCGCAGAAGAACGCCGTGCCGAAATTGCAAAGCTTGTTGCCTCCGCACGTCGTGTCAACGGCGCTGACCTTGCACGTCGTTACGATGTGACCATGGAGACCGTGCGTCGTGACCTCGCCGCACTGGAAGAGGCAGGTAAGCTCCGCCGTGTTCACGGTGGTGCTGTCACCATTGAGCAGTCCACCTCCCTGGAGTCCTCCATCTCCTCCCGACAGGGCATGAACACCCCCGAGAAGCGCCGTATCGCCACCAAGGCATACCAGATGCTGCGCGACTCCGAGGCAGGCTCCATCGTCCTGGACGCAGGCTCCACCATCGAGATTCTCGCCGACCACATCGGCGCCGAGAACTTCAGCCTCAAGACCGGCAACGACCGCATCATCATCACCCACGCACTGCACATTGCAGTCAAGCTCGCCGAAGCCGAGGGTGTCACCCTTGAACTGGTTGGCGGCCAGCTGCGCAAGATGACCTGGGCTGCTGTTGGTGCACGCGCCGCAGAGCACTTCGGCACCATGCGCCCCGACATTGCGTTCATCGGTGCCAATGGCATTGAAGCGCATTTCGGCATCTCCACCCCCGGCATGAACGAAGCCATTGTCAAGACCGCGATCTGCAAGTCTGCTCGTCGCGTGGTCTTGCTCTGTGACTCTGCGAAGTTCGGTCAGGAATCTCTGGTCCGCTTCGCTGGATTCGAGGATATTGACACCCTCATTACCGATCGCGAGCCCGAAGGTGCCCTCCGTCAGGCACTTGAGGCCGCAAACGTTGAGATTGTGATTGCCTAATGATTATTACTCTGACTGCAAACCCCAGCCTGGACCGCACCATTGAACTGGGTGCGCCTTTGGCTCACGGTGCCGTGCAGCGTGCTGTCGGTGCCGTACAGGATCCCGGCGGCAAGGGCGTGAATATTTCGCGTGCCCTGCAGGTTTCCGGTGTGCCGACCCTCGCCATTGTGCCCGGTGAAGCCACCGACCCGGTGCTGACCGCACTGCAGGCGGTGGACGTCGAGTTCGCTAACCTGCCGACCGGCGAGCCGATTCGCTCGAACATCACCGTGGTTGATCCGGATGGCACCACCACCAAGCTGAACGCCCCCGGCACCGTTTTTGATGCCGAACTGCGTCAGAAGCTGGACGAGCTGGTGGTTGAGCGTTCCAAGGGTGCCGACTGGGTGGTTCTGGCTGGTTCGCTGCCTCCAGGTCTGGAGCCGACCTACTACTCCGAGCTGGTGGCGGCACTGCGCGCCTCCGGCTACGAGGGCAAGATTGCTATTGATACCTCTGAGGCACCGCTGATTGCGACCGTCGCCGGTGAGCACAAGCCCACCCTGATTAAGCCCAACTCGGAGGAGCTGGCTCAGCTGACCGGTAGCGATAACTGGGAGGAGCTGGAGGCTAGCCCCGAGCTGACCGCCCGCACCGCCCAGAAGCTGCTCGGTGACGGCATTGAGTACGTGCTTGCCACCCTCGGCGGCGGCGGCGCAGTGCTGGTCACTGAGCAGGGTATCTGGCATGCTGTGCACGAGCCGATTCAGGTTCGTAGCACTGTGGGTGCCGGTGACTCGTCGCTGTCCGGTTTTTTGATTGCTCACACTCGTGGTGAGGATGCCCCCGGTTGCCTGGTTCAGGCGGTAGCTCACGGTTCGGCTGCTGCTGCTCTGCCCGGTACCCGCATGCCTTCGCTGGAGCAGACCACTCCTGAGAAGGTCACTGTTCGTCAGCTGCAGCTCTAATTCGGGCTGTTTTCGCACCTCCAGCTTTTATTCTCAGAAGGGAATATAAGCTGGGGTGCTGTGCGCATATGTCACACATATACGCACGCTGCACATACAAACACACACTGCGCACACTTTGAACTCATATAGGGGAGAAGCCCGGCACCGCTGAGCGAATCCCCGCCCCAACACATACCCGAGGAGGGAATATGTCTGATCTGATCACCGCAGATCTCGTCCTGCTGGACGAGAACCTCGGCGAGACCCGATTCGACGTAATTGCCAAGCTCGCCCAGACAGTCGTAAATGCTGGACGCGCTACCGACTTCGAGCAGCTCTACGCGGCTGCCGAGGCACGCGAATCCAAGACCGACACCGGTATCCCCGGCGGTATTGCGATTCCGCACTGCCGTAGCGCCGCCGTCACCGAGCCGACCCTGGCAATGGCACGCCCCAACCCGGCAGTTTCCTTCGGTGCAAAGGACGGCCCCGCCGACCTGATTTTCTTCATCGCTGCACCCGATGGTGCTGACCAGGCTCACCTGAAGCTGCTGTCCACTCTGGCACGCTCCCTGATGAAGAAGAGCTTCACCGCGTCCCTGCGCGAAGCCTCCTCGGCTGAAGAGATCGTTGAGCTGGTCAACGGTGCGCTCGGCGTGGGCGAGAAGAAGGCAGAGGCCAAGCCCGCCGAGGCTGCGCCCGCCGCACCTGCCGCTGAGAAGGAAGCACCCGCCGCTTCGGTTCCGGTGAAGAAGATTGTTGCTGTGACCGCATGCCCCACCGGTATCGCTCACACCTACATGGCTGCGGACGCCCTCAAGTACGCTGCTGAAGAGCTCGGCTACGACCTGAAGGTTGAAACCCAGGGCTCCTCGGGTAACGAGAAGCTGACTCAGGCTGATATTGACGCCGCAGACGCCGTGATTTTCGCGGTGTCCGTGAACGTGCGTGAGCGTAACCGCTTCGCAGGTAAGCCCTTTATTGAGTCTCCCGTCAAGCGCGGTATTGACGAGCCTAAGGAAATGATTGCGGAGGCTCTGGCTGAGGCCGAGAACCCCAACGGTGCACGCGTTGCCGCTGCCGCATCCAGCGGTGAGGACAGCGCAGGCGCTACCGAAGGCGCTTGGGGCTCGCGCATCTACAAGGCTGTGATGACCGGTATCTCCTACATGATTCCGTTCGTTGCCGCCGGCGGTATTCTGGTCGCCCTGGGCTTCGTTTTCGAGGCAATTACGGTGCCGAACCTTGGCGATGTGAACACCAAGGCGATTCTCGACTCGGCAACCCTGTTCAATCTCGGTGACGTGCACTGGACCCTGTACCTGGGTGCTGTTCTGCAGACCATCGGTGGTTTCGGTCTGAGCCTGATGGTTCCGGCTCTTGCCGCGTACATTGCGTACGGTTTGGCTCAGCGTCCCGGTATTGCTCCGGGCTTCATCGCCGGTTCGGTGGCTCTTGCGGTAAACGCGGGCTTCCTTGGCGGTATTGTTGGCGGTATTCTCGCCGGTCTGATTGCGTACGCTCTGGGTACCCTGAAGCTGCCCCGCTGGCTTGGCTCGATGATGCCCGTGGTCATCACCCCGCTGGTGACTTCTCTGGTTGCCGGCCTGGCAATGTACCTGCTGCTCGGTGCGCCCCTGGCTTGGGTTATGACCACCCTGCAGGATTGGCTGACCTCCATGTCTGGCGGTTCCGCTCTGCTGCTGGGTCTGATCCTGGGCGCCATGATGGCTTCTGACCTGGGTGGCCCCATCAACAAGGCTGCTTACCTCTTCGCAACTGCTGGCCTGTCCTCGGGTGCGACCGTGAACCAGGAAATCATGGCTGCCGTCATTATTTCCGGTATGGTTCCGCCGCTGGCTATGGCTCTGGCAACCACCCTGCGTCCCAAGCTGTTCAACGAGAACGAGCGTGAGAACGGTAAGGCTGCGTGGCTGCTGGGTGCATCCTTCATCTCTGAGGGTGCTATTCCCTTCGCTTCGGCTGACCCGGCTCGCGTGATTCCTTCGACCATTGTTGGTGGCGCTATTGCCGGTGCAATCTCCATGGGTGCGCACGTGGCTTCCCCGGCTCCGCACGGTGGTATTTGGATTATTGGTCTGGCGCAGAACCCGTTGATGTTCCTGGCGGCTGTTGTTGCCGGTACCGTTGTTTCGGCACTCGTGTACGTGGTGCTGAAGTCTGTGGGTGCCCGCTCTAAGGCATCCGCATAAAGGCCGTATAACCTCACCTTCATTTGATCGTCTGTTTGCAGGCGTGAGCGTGAAAAAACACGTTACACTGTAGACAAACCACAGATAGGACATGAATTTATGACTACCTACAAGGGCGTCGGCGTATACGCCGGCCGCGTTATTGGCCCCGTTCTTCAGATGCCTAAGCCCATCGAGGAACCCAAGGACGGTCTGCGTCTGAACGGCGAGACCGCTGAGGCTGCAGCACAGCGCATCAAGGACGCATCGGTCCGCGTCAAGGAAGACCTGCTCGCTCGCGCAGAGAACGCAGGCCGCGACGGCAAGGCTGTTCTGAAGTCCACCTCTCAGATGGCTACCGACCGTGCACTCATCAAGAGCGCTATCAAGCTGGTTGAGACTCAGGAGATGGCTCCCGAGCGCGCAATCTGGGAGGCTGCAACCTCCTTCGCTGACCAGATGGCTGCTCTGGGCGGCTACATGGCTGAGCGTGTGACCGACATCCACGACGTGCGTGCCCGCATCGTTGCTGAGCTGACCGGTCAGCAGGCTCCCGGCATCCCGGTTTCTGATGAGCCGTTCATCCTGGCTGCTATTGACCTGGCACCGGCTGATACCGCGACCCTGGACCCCGAGAAGGTTATCGCCCTGATTACCTCTGACGGTGGCCCCCAGGCACACACCGCTATTCTGGCTCGCGGCCTGGGCCTGCCCGCTATTGTGGCGGCTAAGGGCGTGACCGACATTGCTGACGGCACCATCGTGTACATTGACTCCAACGAGGGCATCGTTGACACTGAGCCCACCGACGCTGACCGCGAGGCGGCTATCAAGTATGCAAACCGCAAGCCTGTCGCTGACTTCGACGGCAAGGGCGTGCTGGCTGATGGCACCCGCGTTGAGCTGTACGCAAACGTTGGTGACGGCAAGTCCGCTGAGAAGGCTGCAAGCCTGAAGGCTGAGGGTGTTGGCCTGCTTCGCACCGAGTTCGGCTTCCTGGGCCACGACGCTGAGCCTTCCATTGAGACTCAGGCTAAGACCTACAAGTCCGTGTTTGACGCATTCCCCGGCAAGCACATCGTAGTTCGTACCCTGGACGCTGGCGCTGACAAGCCCCTGCCGTTCCTGAACGTGAACCCCGAAGAGAACCCCGCACTGGGTGTTCGCGGTTTCCGTACTGACTGGACCGTTCCGGGCGTTCTGACCCGCCAGCTGGAGGCTATTAAGCTTGCGTCTGAGGATTCCGACGCGGACATCTGGGTTATGGCTCCGATGATTTCGACCACCTCCGAGGCTCGCAACTTCGCGAACATGCTCAAGGAGATTGGCCTGCCCGTTCACGGTGTGATGGTTGAGACCCCCGCAGCTGTGATGAACGCTGAGGCTATCCTGGGCGAGGTCGACTTCGTGTCCATCGGCACCAACGACCTGACCCAGTACACCATGGCAGCTGACCGTCTGCTGGGTGACCTGGCGCACCTGAACAACCCCTGGCAGCCTGCAGTGCTGAAGATGATCAAGATGACTGTTGAGGGTGCTCAGCGTGCATCGGTCACCGCGGGTAAGAAGAAGTACGTGAGCGTCTGTGGTGAGGCTGCGGCTGACCCGGCTCTGGCTGTTGTTCTGATTGGTCTGGGTGTTGACACCCTGTCCATGAACGCTGGCGCTATCCCCGCTGTGGCTGCGGTTCTGAAGTCTGTGACCAAGGAGAAGGCACAGCAGATTGCGGCTATCGCTCTGCAGCAGATTTCTTCTGCTGAGGCGAAGGAGAGCGCACGCAAGGCTCTGCCGATTCTGGATGAGCTGGGCCTCTAAGCCTTAAAACGATTCCGGGTTCTGCCTGCCGCCCCTTGGTGGGGTGTGTTAGGCGGTGCCCGGGTCCATAAAAATGCCGGGTGCGGAGTTTTATTTCTGCATCCGGCATTTTTGTACTTGTTAGCGTACGGCTGAACGGTACAATTTATAGAGTAAGGGCGGGTCCTGAAGCGCCCCGTTCATTTAGAATAGGGACTGATATATTTTTGGTTCTTTGATCAAAGGAGAAACATAATGGCAGAGCGCGAAGCCACTATTGCAAGCCGTGTTGGCCTGCACGCACGTCCGGCAGCTATCTTCGCTGAGGCAGCTGGCGACCTCCCCGTTGAGGTGACCATCGCTGCTAAGGGTGAGCCCGCAGATGAGGCTATGGACGCTGCATCGATTCTGTCCCTGATGTCCCTGGGTGCAAAGCACGGCGACGTTGTTGTCCTGCGCGCTGAGGGCGAAGGTGCTGAAGAGGCTCTTGACTCGCTGGTTAAGATCCTCGAGACCGACCACGACGCTGAGTAATTGACTTTCGCCTCTGAAGTGACCCTGAGCGGTGCGCTTCGGATGCTGTGAAGGCTACAGCCTTAAAGCGTGAATATCCCGTCACTTCGGTGGCGGGATATTTTTTGTTATGAATAATTCATTTTTTATTGAGGCGTGAGTGGGGGGAGATAGGGGATATTTCTCTGCAAATCTTAATGTATATATAACCTTTATTTTTCCTCGAAAATAGCTCTAGAAATATCTCCCAAAATATCTTCTGTGCAGTAATGACCTGGATTTCTCTTCATATCAATGAAGCCTTCTGCCGTAAGTGCCGCAGAGCGCTTTTTGCTCACAAAATCACCGGGCAGAAAAGTGATATTTCTGCTCTCCAGTGCTACCGCAGAATCGTGCCCTTGTTAGACTAAATAGGCACTGTCTATCTGGGAGGGACATTGGCAGAATCGAGGAACACCCCCGCGACCCCCACATCGCGGGAAGCTTCGCATGCAGACGAAGCGAACACTGCCGCAATGGAAGGAAGCGAGCAGAACACCACCGCGGGCTACATCGCCGGTAAACGCGGTTTTCCCCTGGTTTCACTAGACCAGGTCACCGACGAGAAATTGCGCCGCGTGCTGGCTCAGCATGCTACCTCCGCGACAAGCCAGGAGAGCACCGTCGCTGCTGAAGCTGTCAGCGATGTACTGCAGGAGGCCGCAGCGGATATGGGCATCACCGCGCAGGAGCCGGTTGAGCCCACATGCGACCCCGAACTGACCCCTAACGGCCACGGCGCGCGTACCGTCATTGACCCCTCCCTCGTGCCTGATTATGAGCTGGACGCGTACCGTGAGGACCCGAACCCCGTCACCTCCAGCAACTTGGTAACCGAGGAGGCGCTGACCCGCCCCTCCCAGCCGGTGCCCATGACCGGCATGATTCCGCAGGTGCCTAACTCGCACGCTGCCCGACGTTTCGGCGCGGATCCTACCGCAATGCCGAAGACGGGGCCCGTCTCGATGCCCACCACCTCCGTTCCGCTGCTCGATGGGAGCTCTCAAGGCCTCCGTGGGCGCGGTAGCGGCAGCCGTTGGGGTTCGCGTCGCTTTCGTTCCTTCGTGCGCACTGAGGAGGCGGCACCCGCCGCCCCGCGCGGTGCCCAGCGCATCGCTCAGCGTCAGTTTGTGCCGACTATTCGTACCGAAGAGCATGAGCGCCGTGAGGCATTCCGCCGCGAGAAGGAATACGCCCGCGATACCCTGAACTTCACCCTGCGTCTGGCTGAGGCGATGTTCCACTACGGCGCGGACGCCATGGACGTTGACTCGGCGATTATTGCGGTGTCTTCGGCGTACGGGCTGGACTCGGTGGAAGTCGATATTACGAACCAGTCGGTGACCATCAACTACACGTCGGACCCCGATATTTACATGGAGTCCCGCATCGCCAAGCGCAATGCGAACGCTGAGGAGCGCTTCACCCACACCCTGGTGCGTGTGGTGCGTTCCTCCACTGAGAACTACGAGGCACTCTCCGAGGTGTACGGCCTGATCTACAAGATCACTCGCGGCGGTATGACCCTGGAAATCGCCGATTTGAAGCTGAACCAGATTACGCACCGACCCAAGCCGTTCCCGCCTCTGGTGGTGTGGTTGGCGAACCTGGCGTGTGCCGGAACCCTGACGGCGGCGCTGGGTGCAAGTTTTGCGACGGCGTTGAGTGCGGCGATTATTTTTATTCCGGTGTACCTGCTGATTCAGTGGTTGAGTTCAATTGGTATTCCGGCGTTCTTCCGTATGGCTGCTAGTGCGGGTCTGATGACCTTCTTGGCGATTTGGCTGGGCGGTGAGGGATCCATTCTTTCGGTGTTGCAGCGTCAGGGGGAGGCGATTTCGGCGCCTCTGGTGGTGGCTGCGGGCATGATTATGTTCTTGCCGACTCCGCGCCTGGTGGGTGCCGTGCAGGACGCGATTAATGGCTTCCCGGTGACGGCTGCGGGTCGTTTCGTGTCTACGGGCATGAGCTTCTTGGGTCTGGTGGTTGGCATTGCGACCGCGGTGAGTGCGATCAATATTTTCAACGGCCCGACCCTGGATATTGAGCAGCTGCGTTTTGAGCCGACGACCCCGCTGGTGGCGTCGTTCTTCTTCCTGGTGGCGATTGCGACCTTTGCGATTACCTTGCAGACGAAGCTGGTGAAGGTCGGGTGGCTGATGGTCATTACGGGCTGCGGTCTGGCGGCGTATTACGGTTATGAGTTGCTGGCTGGCCCGAGTACGGGCCGCGGTCCGACGGCGTGTGCGGCGGTTGTGATTGGTGCGTTGAGCACGTATTTTGCGTACCGTCTGCATGTGCCTCAGGCGATCTTCTCGATTCCTGCGATTACGTTCTTGCTGCCGGGTCTGTCGTTCTTCCGCGGCATGTATCTGTTGACGGTTGAGACGGACGTGATTCTGGGTATGCAGAATATGATTACGGCGGTTTCGATTGTGGTGGCGATGGCTTCGGGTGTTGCGTTGGGTAATTACACGATGCAGTATGCGCTACAGCGTTTTACGACTCCGCGAAACGTGGAACCGGCGGATTCTTAGCCCTTTTTCAAGGGTATATAGCCAATATTGCATATACTTGTGATGCAAAAGGGGCGGTGGCTTGTGAGGTGAACTCGTAGCCGCCGCCCCTTCACTATGCCTATTGCGCCAGCTCGTACACTGGCTCTTATGTTGCGCCTAGCGAACCGTCCAGTCCACCGGCTCCGCGCCCTGTTGCACCAGCAGGGAATTCACGGTCGAGAACGGGCGCGAACCAAAGAAACCACGACGAGCAGACAGCGGCGAAGGATGCGCTGACTCCACGCTCGGGTACGGTTGCAACATGGGTGCGCACTTGCGTGCATCCGCACCCCACAGCAGACCCACCAGCGGCTGGTTACGCGCCACCAGTGCACGGATAGCGCACTCGGTGATCTCCTCCCAACCCTTGCCGCGGTGCGAACCCGCATCAGACTCGCGCACCGTCAAAACCCTGTTGAGCAGCATGACGCCCTCATCAGCCCAACAGGACAGGTCGCCGTGATCAGCCGGGGCAATACCCAAATCGTCCTGCAGCTCCTTGTAAATATTGTTCAGCGAACGAGGCAACGGCATACCGCGGTGCACCGAGAACGACAGACCCATCGCATTGCCCGGAGTAGGGTAGGGGTCCTGACCAATAATGAGGACCTTCACCCCGCTCATCGGGCGGCGGAACGCATTGAAAATATCGGCAGCAGGCGGGAAAGTACGGTACCCCGCCGCGTGCTCCTCACGCAGGAAAGCGCCCATGGCGTGAATCTGCTCTTCGACGGGGGCAAGTGCTGCCGCCCAATCCTCGCTCATAATGCTGCTGAGGGGCTGGTTCATAAATCTCCTCGGGAATCTCCTGGTGCTGATGCAACCCGGACGGTGACGGGGCCGGGTGCGGGATGAACGTTTCTCCTCTAGACTGAGTTTCTCTTCTAGGCTAGGTTCTCTTCTAGACTGAGTTTCTCTTCTAGACTAGGGGATGACGGATACACGCGCTAGGAGACGCCAGCCGCGGCAGGCGAGCTGCAGACAGGAGGGAACGTGTCAGAACGGGAACGAGCTGAAACCGCGCAGACCCAGCCGGAAGCACAGAACCAGCCGGAAGCACAGAACCAGCCGGAAGTAGGGAGCCAACCCGGTGGCCTGACCCCGGTGGAGCGCCGCATCCTTGAGGTGGAGCGCCGCCGCTTCAAGCACCAGGGCTCCAAAGAGAAGGCGATTATCGCCGCCGGATTCACGCCCATTGCCTACTACCAGCGCCTGAACGTGATGCTGGACGATGAGCGGGTACGCGCCGCAGCGCCGCAGATGATCGACGTGCTGCGCGCCCGCCGAGACGCTGACTAGGGGCTCGAATTGGGGGAGTCGTGCGAGCTCTCCAACTCCTGCTTTCAACCCCGCACACCTTAGGTTCAACCATAGATTGAACACTGTGCGGTGTCCGTCTCTTTCACAGCCGGTTGCGGGGCGTTCACATTGGTTCTCGCTAATTGAGCCGGTACTCTAGGTACTAGAACACCAAGACCGCACCTTCTGCAGCCGCGCCCGCGTGCCAGGCAGGGAGGCACGGTACCAGCCGGTAAACAGAGACCCGTGAAATGAGGATAAATGAGCTACCCCCGCGACGAATTTGATGAGGTAGACGAAAATACCGCCCGCCGCGGAACCTACCGCGCGGTCAATGCTGACCCGGCAAAGAGCCCCAAGGGCGCTATCCCCCTGGTAGCTGCAGGCGTAGTTGGTCTGCTCATCGGCGGCGCAATGTACGTGTACGCGCCGCGCACCGCCTCCCCGCAGTACTCGGCGTCCACCGCGAAGAGCAGCTCCGCCCCCGCAAGTGCGTCGGCGTCCTCTGCGCCGGCTAAGGCTTCTGCGTCGGCAAGCGCCACGAAGACCGGTCTGGCTGAGTCCATCTCTGTGGCGGTCTACAATGCGGCGGCTCCGGCGGGTAGCGCCTCCAGCGCGGCGGCTCTGCTGACCGGCTACACCATTAACGAGACCGCGAATTACACCGGTGTGGCTCCTGCAACCAGCGTGGTCTACTACGCTGAGGGCTACCAGTCGCAGGCGCAGAGCATCGCCTCGAAGCTGGGCATTACTCAGGTGCGCCAGGCGACCGCCAACGTTGAGATGGGCAACCACGAGGTCATCGTGATTCTGTCGTCGGATTACACCGCCTCCGCTACTGCCGCGGAATAGGTTTAGGCGGTTGCTCGGGTGATTCTAAGCCCGTGCCAGCTGTTTCATCCATAACGACTTCTGCTCAACCCCACCCGTGCGATCCCACCGATGCACAGGGCGGGGTTGATGCTTTTAACACCCCTCCCGCACTCCCGGCGGGCACACCGGTAACGCCCCTTTTGACGGGGTTGATGAGCGCAGATTAAGCACTGGGCGATTAACCCTTCAACCTTGGGCTTAAACGTTTGCTCCATGCCGGTGCGGGTGCCACAATTGATGTAGCGTTCGGGTACTTTATGCCCTGCTCTGCCCGCGCCTCCGTAACGGGGGTGTTGTGGAGGGGCAGCCACCCGATTTTAGATGTACCGCACCCGCAAGGGTGAAGGAAAAAATCCGATCGTCCAGGAGGACACTTATGGCAAAGCTCATTGCTTTTGACGAAGAGGCACGCCGCGGCCTTGAGCGCGGTTTGAACACCCTCGCCGATGCAGTGAAGGTGACCCTCGGCCCCCGCGGCCGCAACGTTGTGCTGGAGAAGGCGTGGGGCGCCCCCACCATCACCAACGACGGTGTCTCGATCGCGAAGGAAATCGAGCTGGAGAATCCGTACGAGAAGATTGGTGCGGAGCTCGTCAAGGAAGTTGCTAAGAAGACTGACGACATCGCAGGTGACGGTACCACCACCGCTACCGTTCTGGCTCAGGCACTGGTCCGCGAGGGCCTGCGCAACGTGGCTGCTGGCGCTGACCCGCTGAGCCTCAAGCGCGGCATTGAGAAGGCTGTTGAGGCTGTGACCGAGGCTCTGCTCTCCTCCGCGAAGGAAGTTGAGACTGAGGAAGAGATTGCTGCAACCGCGTCTATTTCCGCTGGCGACGCTGAGATCGGCAAGCTCATTGCTGAGGCAATGGAGAAGGTCGGCAAGGAAGGCGTCATCACCGTTGAGGACTCCAACACTTTCGGTCTGCACCTCGAACTGACTGAGGGTATGCGCTTCGACAAGGGCTTCCTGTCCGGTTACTTTGTGACCGACCCGGAGCGTCAGGAAGCAGTCCTGGAGGACCCCTACATCCTGGTTGTGAACCAGAAGATTTCGAACGTTAAGGACCTCGTTCCCGTCCTGGAGAAGGTCATGCAGTCCGGCAAGCCGCTGCTGATTGTTGCTGAGGACGTTGAGGGTGAGGCTCTGGCTCTGCTGGTGCTGAACAAGATGCGCGGCTCCATCAAGTCTGTTGCTGTGAAGGCTCCGGGCTTCGGTGACCGCCGTAAGGCTCAGATGGCTGATATCGCTATCTTGACCGGTGGCCAGGTCATTACCGAAGAGGTTGGCCTGTCCCTGGACGCAGCAACCCTGGATATGCTCGGTTCCGCTCGCAAGGTCGTTGTGACCAAGGACGAGACCACCATCATTGAGGGTGCAGGCGACGCAGCGGCTATCGAGGGTCGCGTTGCTCAGATTCGCGCAGAGATCGCTAACTCCGACTCTGACTACGACCGTGAGAAGCTGCAGGAGCGCCTGGCTAAGCTCGCCGGTGGCGTTGCTGTGCTGAAGGCTGGTGCCGCAACTGAGGTTGAGCTGAAGGAACGTAAGCACCGCATTGAGGATGCTGTGCGTAACGCTAAGGCTGCTGTTGAGGAGGGTATCGTCCCCGGTGGTGGCGTTGCTCTGATTCAGGCTGGCGTGAAGGTCTTCGACAAGCTGGAGCTGACCGGCGACGAGGCGACCGGCGCGAACATTGTGCGCGTGGCTATTGACGCACCGCTGAAGCAGATCGCTGCTAACGCTGGCCTGGAGCCGGGCGTTGTGGTTGACCGCGTTCGTTCCCTGCCTGCTGGTACCGGCCTGAACGCTGCGACCGGCGAGTACGAGGACCTGATGGCTGCTGGTATTGCTGACCCGGTGAAGGTGACCCGTTCGGCTCTGCAGAACGCTGCGTCTATTGCTGGTCTGTTCCTGACCACTGAGGCTGTTGTTGCCAACAAGCCGGAGCCCGCTGGTGCGGCTGCTCCCGGTGCGGACGGCATGGCAGGCATGATGTAATAACTTTTTGTCCCTGATGGGGCAAAAAGTTATGGAATCCGAAGGGCACGAAGTGACCTTCGGTGGTGAGATGCCGCTGGAAACTAACCCGGCATAATCACACCGCATCCGTATGAGGCGGGGGCGGCTACCCATGAAGGGTGGCCGCCCCCGCTTTTGTGTGCCTGTTTCTTGGCGCCCGCGCATCCTGCGTCTTTGACGGGCCGGCGGCGTGCCGGCTCGTGGAGGCGGTAGAATGGCTCCTTATGGAATGCGCCTATTTTCGTGATGACCTCTGCTCCTCCTGCCCCAGCATTGAGACCGCCTACACCGCGCAGGTGCAGGCGAAGCAGGAGCACGCCCGCGCCCTGCTCGCTAACTACCCGCAGCTGCAGTGGCTGGACCCGGTGACCAGTGCGGAGGCGGGCTTCCGCAACAAGGCGAAGCTCGTGGTGGGCGGTTCGGCGAAGAACCCGACCCTCGGCATCGTGGATTACCGCACGGGTGCCTCCACCGATCTTGGCGAATGCCCGCTCTATATGGAGCCGATTCAGGCGGCTATTCCGGTGCTGCGTGAGCTGATTCAGCGTGCAGACCTGACCCCTTATGACATTCCGAACCGTCGCGGTGAGCTGAAGAATATTCTGGTGACTGCTTCGGCGGCGGGTGAGCTGATGGTGCGTTTCGTGCTGCGTTCGAAGAAGCTTCTGGTGCCGATTCGCCGCCAGATGGGCTGGCTACAGGAGCGGCTGCCGAACCTGGCAGTGCTGTCGGTGAACCTGCTGCGTGAGCCGGTGGCGCGCGTTGAGGGTGATGAGGAGATTATTCTCTCGGAGCGTCAGACCCTGCCGATGCAGGTGAATGACCTGACCCTGCATTTGCGTCCGCAGAGCTTCTTCCAGACGAACACGAAGGTCGCTGAGGCGATGTACGCGCAGGGCCGTGAGTGGGTGCGTGAGGTGGCTCCGCGCTCGCTGTGGGATCTGTACTGCGGTGTGGGCGGTTTTGCCCTGCATGCCGCTTCGGTGATGGATGGCGGCTCGGTGACGGGCATTGAGATTAGTGCGGAGGCGGTTGCTTCGGCACAGCGCACGGTCGCTGAGTACGGTCTGGAGGGCGTGGACTTTTCGGCTCAGGATGCGCCGGAGTTCGCGGTGTCTTCGGGCGCGGTGCCGCAGATGCTGGTGGTGAATCCGCCGCGCCGCGGTATTGGTGAGAGCTTGTGTGCGTGGATTGAGGGTTCGGGTATTGACCGTGTGGTGTATTCGAGCTGTAACGCGGTGACTTTGGCGAAGGATCTGGAGCGTATGCCCTCGTATGCGCCGGTGCAGGGCCGTGTGCTGGACATGTTCCCGCATACGGACCACTATGAGGTTATGACGTTGCTGAAGCGCGGGTAGGTTTCTCGGGTCAAGCGCTCATTCCTATCCCAAGTCCGCGAGCAGATACATAACACTAGGGCGCGAGCAGGTGATTTTTGGCCGAGCAGGTAGTATTTTTCCTGCATGCTCGGCCAAAAATCACCTGCTCGCGGTGTTATCAGGGTTGCCCGCAACGTGGCGGAGGTGAGGCGATGATGCCCCGAGGCGATATACAGAGCACAGTCATGCACCCGCACGGCTCTTTGCCTCATTCCGCGATTCCTGCGCCCGTATCGCTCGCGCAGTCGGGCCGAGAATGAACGTGAATACGGTGGCGATGATGAAGAGTGCCCCTCCGGTAACAATGGTGTTGATCGCGCCGAACGCTGGTACCGCCCATCCGGTGATGAGGTACCCGACCATACCCGCTAGGGAGAAAACCACACCCATGAAGCTGTAGACGCGCCCGCGCATGTGTTCGTCGATAGCGTCTGCGAAGAGGACTTGCCCGAGCACTTCTTCGGGTCCGTAGAACATGCCCCAGATGAACCAGAGCACGAGTACCGCCCACAGCGCCGGGTGTAGTCCCATACTCAGACAAACGGCGCCGTAGCCGAGTCCGGAGATGCACATCCACCCGCGTTTGGTCATACGCACCCGCCCGGCGCCTGTACCGACGCCGAGTTTGGCTGAAAGCCAGGAGCTGATCACGCATCCGGCGGCGTAGACGGAAGTTGCGATTCCGAAGGCGGTGTAGTCGTGCCCGAGGCCGCGGGTGAGGTATTCGAGCATGGGCAGGGTGGTGATGGGTACGGCGGCGATGGAGAGGAACCAGAAGGTGAGCATACCGCGCACGATGGGGTTGTGTGCGGTGTAGGCGGCGCCTTCGCGCAGGAGTCTGCCGGTGTGGTGTTCCTGCACGGTGGCGGTGCGTTCGGCGTGGGTGAGGTCGTAGTTGCGTATGGTGGCGACGGTGAGGGCAGCGAGCAGGTTGAGGGTGCCTGCGAATCCGACGGCGAGGGCTGGGGTGGTGAAGGATGCGACGGCGGCTGCGATGGTGGGGCCGAGGGTTTGGGCGAGGAAGATGAGGCTGCCGCGGCGTGCCATGTATTTTTGGTAGTCGTCGCCGAGCAGGGAGGGCATGGCGGCGGAGGCTGCGGGGGATGAGAAGGTGCCGAAGGTTGAGACGAGGAATGCGATGGTGAGGAAGGCGGGTAGTCCTGCGGCGGCGTAGAGGGCTGGGGATGCGATGAGTAGGGCGGCGCTGGCGAGCCTGAAGCTGACGGTGAGGGTTTTGCGGTTGAATTTGTCGGCGATAGCGCCTGCGAATGGTGCGAAGAGGATGACGGGGACTGCCTCGACGACCATGACGATAGCGGAGTGGGCGAGGTCGCCGGTGGCGCCGTAGGTCAGCAGGGGCATGGCGATAGCTTGGATACTGGACGCAAGAGCATCAGAAACCTGCGCGGTCAGGAGCGTGAGCTGCCCGCGTGCGTTCAGCGGCGTTGCTGATGTGGGTTTTGCGGTCGCGTCTGGTGTGTTTGTTGGAATGCGCGACGCAGGTGATTCAGGGTGCTCAGGCGAAGGGTCTGTGGTGCGTCTCATAATACTGTGGATTCTATCACGGGTAAGAACGCTGTAACCGAGGCGAAACAAGACACAAGATGCGCGAGCAGATAACAGTCCGTTATCTTCTCGCCGAAATATTATCTGCTCGCGGTGTTATCGGGGTTGCCCGCAACCGGGCGGTGGCGTCTCGGGCTGGTTGTGTCCGAGGCGCCACCGCTTTTTCGTTCCCCTCTAGCGGGCGTGAAATTCTATCCCTGCGCCGCGAAATCCTGTGCCGCGAGAATACCCGCCGCGTACGCCGCCTGACCCACGTGCTGGGTTGCGTCGTCAATCAGGCTGACCAGGCGCATACCGCGAGTTACCGGCGGAGTCCACGAACGGTCAATAATCTCGCTCAAATCAGCCTCGCTCAGTGTCTGCGCGTAGTCGGCAAGCGCCTCGTCGGTCGCCACAAGGTATTCCACCAGCAGGGCAGAATCTTCAACCACAATGGAGCGTGCCTGCTCGGCGGTGTGGCCGTAGCCCATGGTGTCGCCGAGCTCGCCCAGGTTGAAACGCTCCCTGAAGCCCTGAGTCTCCCAGACCTGCGGCTGACCGTTCAGGGCGGAAAGCTGCATGTCCATCTGCCGTCCGGCGTGCCAGAGTAGCCACGCAATAGAGTTCGGGTGCCCGCCCGGGTGGGCGTTGAGCGCCTCAGCTGATAGCCCCTTGACGGCTACGGCGGCTTCGATGCCGGGGCGGCTGGCGGCGTCACGCAGAATGTCGTGGGTTTTCATGGAATCCTCCTGAAGATGCTGGCTCCTCGCAGGGAGCCGGGTAGTTTCAGTCTACGCCCGCGTGTTCGCTGCCTTGAAAGAGTCGCCTTGAAAGAGTCGGTTTGGAAGAAAAAATGTGACGCTCGGGAATAATACTTATTTCTTTCCGTTGAACTCTGTGAAGACATCATCATCTAAATTTCACAGGAGAATATTATGACCACCCCCGCTCAGTTGCACTTTGACATGGTCGTCATCGGCTTCGGCAAGGGCGGCAAGACCCTCGCTGGCGCATACGCCAAGACCGGTAAGAACGTTGCCCTCATTGAACAGTCCACCGGCATGTACGGCGGCACCTGCATCAACATCGGTTGCGTACCCACCAAGGCGCTCGTGCACCGTGCCGACGAGTTCCGCGCCAGCGGCGAGCGCAGCCTTGAAGAAGCAAACGCCGCATACGAATCCGCCGTGGTTTTCCGTGACAAGCTGACCGGCATGATGCGCGCCAAGAACCGCGAGATCCTGCTGTCCAACGAGACCGCTAAGCTCATTGACGGTCACGCACGTTTCATTTCCGACACCGAGGTGGAGGTCACCGCGGGTGAGGACACCCTGCGCGTTACCGCCGACTACTTCATCGTCAACACCGGTGCCGTGTCGGTTATCCCGCCGATTGAGGGTATCCGCGAATCTGAGCGTGTGCTCACCTCCACCGAGCTGCAGAAGCTCACCCCGCGCCCCAAGCGTCTGGGCATTATCGGTGGCGGCCCCATCGGTGTTGAGTTCGCCGGTATTTTCTCCTCCTACGGTACCGAGGTGACCATTCTGGACGGCGCACCCGCCCTCTTCGGCCGCTACGACGAGGACGTTGCCCAGGTTGCCCGCGAGATTATCGCAGACCAGGACATTGCCGTTCATACCGGCGTGCGCGTGCAGTCCTTCAATGACGGCGCTGACTCGGTGACCGTGACCTACCTCGACTCCGAGGGCGCTACCCAGCAGCTGGAGGTGGACTATGTGATGGTTGCGACCGGCCGCAAGCCCGCCACCGAGGGTCTGGGCCTGGAGAACACCAACATCGAAACCAATGACCGCGGCGCAATTGTCGTGGATGAGCACCTGCGCAGCACCGTGCCGAACATTTTCGCGCTCGGTGACGTGAACGGCGGCCCGCAGTTCACCTACATCTCCATGGATGACTACCGCGTGGTGCTCTCCCAGCTGGTCGGTGACGGTTCCCGCTCCACTAAGGATCGTAAGGCAGTGGCTTCGACCATTTACATGAACCCGCCGCTGTCTTCCGTGGGCCTGACGGAGCGTGAGGCAATCGAGGCTGGCCACAAGGTGAAGGTCGCTTCGAAGCCGGTTGCCGCGGTTGCCGCGATGCCGCGCGCGAAGACCCAGGAGAACCCGCGCGGCATCATGAAGTTCGTGATTGACGCGCAGAGCGACCAGATTCTGGGTGCCCAGCTGCTGGTAATCGAGTCCATGGAGGTTATTAACCTGGTGGCTCTGGCGATGCGCCACGGCATTACTGCTTCGCAGCTGCGCGATGAGATTTACACTCACCCCTCGATCACTGAGGGTCTGAATGAGGTTCTTGCCGTCGCGGCGCCTGTGAACTAGTTGAACTAGAATCGCGGCTGAATTCGCGGTTCGTATAGCGTTTCTGCTTGTCCGAGTGCTTCCCTGCCCGTTCCGCCCGTTGTGCTGTCAACGGGGGTGTGGGTGGGGAAGCATTTTTGTTAAGGCTCATATATACCTAGTAGCTAAGCATGCCCTAAGATGGTTATGAGATAAGCGCAAGCTCACCGATTGGGTGGTCAGTGTGAAGGGGCTCGGAGGAGACACCCACTCGCTGCTACACCCACCACAGCGCACCGCCTGCGCCGCGCATACAACCGAAAACCAAAGGCACGAACCGGGAGAATCATGGCACTGCCCAAAATCAAGCCCTACACCTACGTCGACCGTGAACACAGCAACCGCGTGAGCTGGCCCGTGGACCCCTCCCGCGCTGTACTGCTCGTACACGACATGCAGGTACACTTCGTGCAGGCTTTTGAAGGGGCTGACCTGGGGGAGGGTAACGCCAACCCGGACGCCCAGATTAACGTCGCTATTCGGAACCTGCGTCGCCTTATTGACGCCGCCCACGCCGCAGGAATCCCGGTCTACTACACCGCACAGCCGCCGCGCCAGAACCCCGAAGATCGCCGCCTGCTCATCGACTTCTGGGGCGACGGCCTGCAGAACGACGAATCCGCCCGCGTGCTTGACGAACTGGCACCCACCGACCGCGACACCGTGCTGACCAAGTGGCGCTACTCCGCGTTCGTGCGCAGCCCCTTCGAGGACCTGCTCAAGGAGTCCGGTCGCGACCAGCTCATTATCGGCGGCGTGTACGCGCACATTGGCTGCCTGACCACCGCCCTGGAGGCGTTCATGCGTGACATTCAGCCGTTTATGGTTGCGGATGCGCTCGCCGACTTCTCGGAGGAGGAGCACCGCACGGCGTGCGAGTACGCTTCGGGTCGTTGCGCCCGCGTGCTGAACACCGCCGATGTACTTGCCGACCTGCATGCTGCAGAA
The DNA here is from genome assembly GCF_001813565.1 of Rothia sp. HMSC068E02. Lineage (NCBI taxonomy): Bacteria > Bacillati > Actinomycetota > Actinomycetes > Micrococcales > Micrococcaceae > Rothia > Rothia sp. HMSC068E02. Next base: position 37,959 of record NZ_KV812875.1, on the reverse strand, counting down.
GGTGCTGAGAAGGCTGAGTCTGCTGAGTCTGCTGAGGAGGCGCGCGCATGAGCTGGGTCATTGTGACCGGCGCGAACGGCGGTATTGGTGAGGCAACCGTCCACCAGCTCATTAAGAACGGTTATTCGGTGTTTGCGGCTGACCTCGTGGAGCAGCCCATTGCCTCCTTCGGTACCTACGGGGACGCGATCTTCCGCTACCGCGCCGTAGACGTTACGAACGAAGAGTCCGTCACCGCCCTCGCCAACGCTGTAGCGGCACTCGACGAACCCATCACCGGTGCGGTACTCGCCGCGGGCATCGCCCACAGCCAGCCGCTACTGGAAACCAGCTTCGCCACCTGGAAGCGCCTGCACGCGGTCAACTCCGACGGCGTGTTCCTGTGCCTGCGCGAATTCGCGCGCATCATGATTGACCAGCAGGAAACCGACCCGACTAACAGCCGCTCCCTGGTGACGGTCGCCTCCAACGCGGCCCGTGTGCCCCGCGCGGAGTTTGGTGCCTACGGTGCATCGAAGGCATCGGCGGCGCGCGTGAGTTCCAGCTTCGGTCTGCAGCTTGCCGCGCACGGTATTCGCGTGAACTCGGTCTGCCCCGGCACCACCCGAACCCCTATGGTGACTGACGCCTGGGAGGGCGAGGACCGCTCCGCCCTGCCGGTTGCCGGTAACCCGGAAACGTTCCGTCTGGGCATTCCGCTGCGCCGTATTGCCGACCCGGCGGATATTGCGGCGGTCAACGCCTTCCTCATCTCGGAGGCGGCCCGCCACATCACCATGCAGGAGATTGTCGCCGACGGCGGTGCGACCCTCTAACGGCACCCCGCGTCCGGCGTTTAGATGCCCGGCGCGAACCCACACACCACTGATAGAAATACGATGACGAACCTTCCCGACTTTATCTTTTCCACCGGCACCCGCGTTCTGCGCGCATCCGGTGCGATGACCCCTGTCACCTTCGATAATGCCCTGGACGAGGCGAAACGTGCCGGTAGCGCCGTCGTGGGTCTGATTCCTTTTGACCCGGACATGCCCGCCTACCTCTTCGTGCCTGAACGCATGGAGGAGCAGCAGGTGCCGGTCCCCGAGCAGACCGTGGCGCTTGCCGAACCGGTATCGGTCACCGGCCGCCAGAACGACCGGTTCCGTGCCGCCGTGGCGACCGCCGTGGAGCGCATGAAGGCGGGTGAGCTGAGCAAAATCGTGCTTTCGCGTGTGCTCACCGCCCGCTACGCACCCGGCGCTCTCAACCTGGAAGCGCTGTACAACAACCTGCGCGCCCAGCAGCGTTCCGCATTCAACTTTGCGGTGCGCCTGCCCGAGGGCGAGCGCGGCATGAGCGGAAGCTACCTGATGGGTGCCTCCCCGGAGCTGGTGTTCCGCACCGAGGGCCGCGCCTTCAAGACCCACCCGCTTGCCGGTAGCGCCCCGCGCATTGCCGAGCCCGGTAGCGCCGAGGACGAAGCGATTCGTGACCGTCTGTTCGCCTCGCCGAAGGACCGCCACGAGCACGCCTACGTCATCAACGATATTGCCGAGCGCCTGGCACCCATCGCCGAGGAGCTGAACGTGCCGCAGGTGCCCTCGCTGCTGCAGACCCCGCAGCTGTGGCACCTGGCGACCCCCATCGACGGCGTGTTGAAGGAGGGGCTGACTTGCCTGGACGGTGCCCGCGCGATCCACCCGACTCCCGCGATTTGCGGTGCCCCCACTGAGAAGGCGCTGGAGCTGATTCGCCAGCTGGAGTCTTTCGAGCGCCGCTACTTTGGCGGTCTGGTCGGCTACATGGACGCCGAGGGTAACGGCGAGTGGGCGTTGGTGCTGCGCTGCGCCCAGGTCAGCCCGGATGAGGCGGTGCTGTACGCGGGTGCGGGTATTGTGGCTGAGTCCGACCCGGAGCTGGAGCACACGGAGACCGGCACGAAGCTCGGTAGCTTTGGTCGCGCCCTGGGCGTGGATACCCTGGGCGAAGATACCCCTTAGGTTCTGCCACGAACGCCTTTCGTGACTGCCTTGACCCGGCAGAATAAAACGACTGAACGCGCTCGCTGTTATGGCGGGCGCGTTCAGTCGTTGTTGTTATGGGGGAGCGTGGCTAGTCGGTGAGCAGACGCTTGAGCTCCAGGGGAGTGGCAACCGGCAGAAGCTGAGCCTCAAGCTGCACGGGCTCACCCTCGGCAGGGTTCTCCACAGCCAGGGCGATGAGCATCTTCTGCGCGTGCTCGGGGTTCTCCGCATCGGGCAGCGCCACGGGTACCCACTGCAGGCTAAAGCTCCGCTCGATAGCCTCGCCGCCGCCCTGAGGTGTGGGTGCGCTAAAGGTAGCACGCGCGGTCAAGCTGTCCTGAGTCAGTACGCGCAGGGCGGTCGGCTCGGGAACGTTGCTGCCCAGAAGGTCCCCCGGGACCTCCTCGTTCATGGCAAGTTCGAGCGCATCCAGCAGCTCATCTGTGAGCTGCACCCGAACCAGGGAGGGCACTACGCTCAGGCCGTGGCCGGTCGCTTTGAGCACCGCCTCCTTAGCGGTCCACAGCGCCACCGAGAACAGGTGCAGTACGGGCGCGGGGCGTTCCTGCGCCACTCGCTCATAGAACGCACGTTCTTCATTGGAGAGCGCTAGGCGCGCAAAACCGGAGAACAGACGCGCATCCAGAGTCTCAACATCCACACCGAGCACCGCCGAGGGGTTACGGCTAAACGCACCCACGACCAGCGGATTCACCTGCGACATATTGAAATTTACGCCCGCAATACGCGGCTTACCGTGCTTCTTACCGCTGGTGCACAGGGTGCAGGAACGATCCACCTCAATCTCAGAAGCGGCACTGGACGGCACATCCAGACGAGCCGCCGCCATGGCACGCATGAGCGCCTGAGTGCTCAGGTAGCTGACCGCCGCCGTGGAGGTCGGCAACTGCGCCGCATGCTGCTGCTCGGCAAGACCCAGGTAGCTCAACCAGCTAAAACGCAGGGAACCGTACATCGTGCGGGTGGGAAGAGCGAAAATCTGCACGCGCTCGCTCGGACGGGCGGTAGGGTGCTCCGGGTGCTGTGCGCTGGGTGTTTCGGGGGCAGAATAGCTCATAGGTTTAGTGTACCCGCCCGGCATTACGGCAATGGGCGCGTCCGAGGCTGCTTGAGGTTGTCCACAGCGGCGACCGCGCGCTACGCACCCTCGCCGCCGGTGCGGTAAAGTCATCACAGACATCATTACGGACAGCCGCCCGCACGATAGAGCAGCGGCACAGAAAGAAGGTACCGTGAACAGCACGCAAGAAATCATTGCCGCCGCAGACGGCTCGGCGCTGGGCAACCCCGGACCGGCGGGCTGGGCATGGTATATCGACGATGACCACTGGGCGAGCGGCGGCTGGGCGCACGGCACCAACAATATGGGTGAGCTCAAGGCTGTCCTGGATCTGTTCGAGGCGACCGCATCCCGCCCGGAGGCGAAGCTGCGCGTGTACTGCGATAGCCAGTACGTCATTAACTCGCTGACCAAGTGGATGCCCGGCTGGAAGAAGAAGGGCTGGAAGAAGTCTGACGGCAAGCCCGTGCTCAACCGCGACCTGCTGGAGGCGCTGGATCAGGTGCTGACCGGCCGCGACTACGAGTTTATTTGGGTGAAGGGCCACGCCGGTCACGAGCTCAATGAGAAGGCGGACTCCCTGGCGAATGGTGCCGCGCGCGCCTATCAGGAGGGTCGCGAACCTGCGCACGGCCCCGGCTTCGGTGCCTCTGCTGAACCTGCGGCTGCGGCTGTGGAGCTTGTGGCTGTTGAAGCGCCGATTGTGAATGCTCCGGCTGCAGAACCTGCACTCTCTGACGTTGCCCTCTCTGAGGTTGCGCTCTCTGGGGCAGCGCCCTCCGAGTCTTCCGCGGACGCCCACCTGCCCGTGCAGGAATTCACCGCAGCCGAGATTGAGAACGCCCAGCGCGGCGTGGAGAGCCTGCGCCTATCAGGTCTGCTGCGCCCCGCCTCCGCGGTGAACGCCCCCGACCCGGAGGCGGTCCGCACCCGCAAGGAACAGCTGGCGCTCGCGGCGGAGCGTGCCGCTGAGCGTGACGCAAAGGCACTGGCGCGCCAGCAGGAGACCGCTCAGCAGGCATCGAACGCCGCGCAGGCGGAAGAAGAGGATGACCTGACCGGTCTGGAAGAGTTCGCGGGTATGGACCCGAACGATGTTGACCCGGCGGAACTGCTGGGTGAGACGGAAGAACACGCAGAAGAGCAGACGGTAGAGCCCGCCGCGGCGCCCGCACAGACCGTAGAGTCCGCTCAGGTTGAGGCACCCGTGGAGGAAGCGCCCGCTTCTGCTCCCGCGCGCACCGCTCCCGCCGCGCCTGCTCCGAACCCCGCTGTCCTGAACCCTGAGGAAGCCTCCGCCGCAGAACAGCTGCTCGAAAGCCGCGGCTCCGCCATGGAAGCAGCGCAGCTGGAATCCATGCTGCACGAGCGACTGGTGTGGGTGACCGCCACCGGCAAGTCGGTGTCCCGCTCCTCGGTGCTGCAGTACCGTGAACGCGCCTTCACCCAGCAGGGTGCCCCGCTCAAGCAGGGCGTGCAGGTGCTGGATTCTTCTAGCGTGCTGGTCATGGCGGCGGTTGCCACCGCGCGCGGCCGCGTGAGCCGTTCAAGTATCTGGCATTACGACGCTGAGCGCGGCCTGTGGCGTTTGCGTTTCCGCCAGGAGACCCCCGCCTCCTAAAGCTGAGCTCCTAACGCTCAGCTCCTAAGGATTGGGCTCTTGAGCCCAAAGATTTCCGTGCAATAAAACCCCGCCGCATCCTCAATTGCGAGGATGCGCCGGGGTTTTCTCAATAAATGTTCGCCGCCTTCTGGCGAATCTGGCGGGCGGTGTGCCGTGCGGCCGGACCTTTTAGCCGCCCGGTCTACCGCCTGCCTGCGGGTGGGCTTCTGGGCTTATTGCCCTGCCCCCTTAGCCGACGAACATGGAGGCGTTAGCCTGCTCGGTGTCTGCGTAGTTCACACCTGCGCGGGTGAGTGCCTCGTTGATCTGGGTGATGGATGCTTCGACCTGGCGCTGGGTTGCGTGCCACTGGTCCAGTACGCCCTGGAAGTTAGCGGATGCAGAGCCGGTCCAGGAGCTCTGCAGATCGTGCAGGGATGCGGTCATACCGTTGACGTCTGCGGTGATGGATGCGACGTAGGATCGTGCCTGTGCGCTCTTGGCTGCGATGACTTCGGAATCGACATTGAACTGTGCCATGGTTTTTCTCCTTTGAGATATGTGAGATGGGTGGGGCGGTTGCCCCGTGGTGGTGCTTGGGGTTTGGATCTCTGGAAGGGTTGAGTTCCTGACCGGAAGCTTGTTATCACTATATATTTCAAAATGCATCAAATGAGCTAAAAATGATTATTTGGTAAATCTGTGGATAAACCCGCCAGATTCGCTCCAGCATCTCGAAAAAATCGAAAGCCCTCCCGAAAATGACGCCGCCATGACGCACGCTAGATTGCCCCCGCTGTTCTTGAGCCGCCCAGCTTCTCCTCACTCGCGCTCTCCTCACTCGCACCGCCGCGAGTTATCGCCCCGCCGCGATATAGTCCCGCCTCCAGGGCACAGCAAAACCCCCGAACCGTAGAACACTCAAGTTCCACAATCCGGGGGTTTATGCGTCCGTGTTATTTCATCAGCTGATCGTCCGAGACAGGCGGCGGATAGAACGGCAAAGAAATCACGAAGGTAGCACCGCCACCATCGGTCTCTTCAATATGAATCCTGCCCTCGTGCTGCTCAATAATCGCAGCCACAATGGACAGGCCCAGACCCGTACCACCAGTCTCACGCGAACGTGAAGTATCGGTGCGGTAGAAACGCTCGAAGACGCGCTCGCGGTCCTCGCCGTGAATACCGGGGCCGTGGTCGCGCACCTCCAGCACGGACAGCGGGAAACCGGGAACCTCTTCGCGCACGCCCACCGCAATCTCCAGGGGAGAGCCGTCGGGGGTGTAGCGCATGGCATTGGTCAGCAGGTTCGCCACGACCTGACGCAGGCGGGACTCGTCACCGAGCACGGTTGCGGAGGTCGGCGCCACCTCTTCGTTCAGGCCCACCAGGGACACCGCACGATCGGGTGCCGTAGCGTAGGCGTCGTTACTAGCGTCCACCGCCAGGTTGAACAGGTCGAAGGGTGCCAGCTTGGATTCGCGGCGCTCATCAATACGCGCCAGGGTCAGCAGGTCTTCCACGAGCTGACCCATACGCTTGGACTCCGATTCGATACGGCTCATCGCGGTAGCGACAGCCTCATCGGTTGGTAGCGCTCCCTGACGGTACAGCTCCGAGTAGCCTCGAATACTGACCAGCGGGGTGCGTAGCTCATGTGAAGCGTCACCCACGAATCGGCGCATTTTCGCCTCGCTCTTCTCGCGGGCTTTGAAGAGCATTTCAATCTGGGTGAGCATCGTGTTCAGCGAAACCGCGAGGTTACCAATCTCATTGCTCGGGTTGTAGTCCTCAATACGCTGAGAGAGGTCACCGGCAGCAATCTTGGCGGCGGTCTGCTCCACGCGGGCCAGCGGCTCGAAGGTGCGGGTCACAATCACCCAGGTCATCGCAATCGCGGAGGCAAGAGTCGCCAAACCAAACGCGAAGGTCAGCACACCCACGAGGGCGACCACCTGGTTTGTTTGCTTCAGCGGCATGGCAATGATGAGGGAGGCCGCCTCCGGCAAACCTGACGTGTCGTTGGTTTCAATGGGCACGGCGAGCACACGCCAATCGGAGGAGCTGCCCACCGAGTTGACGGTGACCGCCTCCTCATTTTGCTTGCGAACCTTCTCTTCGGTCCAGCCCTGCAACGCCGGCTCGCTGAACTGCTCGCTGTCCTCGGACTTGAGCGAGTACAGTACGTTGCCGTCCTTATCGAGCAGGTACAGGCGGTAGGTGCTCAGGGATCGTTCCTGATTGCCGGAGGGGCGCACGGTCGCCAACTGCACGAGTGAGGAGGCGTTGCTTTTCATCTCTTCGTCCAGCTGGTGCACCATCTGGGCGCGCAGAGCGGAAATCGCCACCAGGCTCGTCACCGCAATGGAGAGGGCGATGAGCATGGAGGTGATGAGCACCAGCTGGGTGCGAAGGGAAAGAGACTGGGGGATCCGGTCGAGGGGTTTGAGCGCCACGTTAGCCTCGAGAACCGCGAATCATGTAGCCCACACCGCGCTTGGTGTGGATGAGCGGCTCGTGGTTTTCACGGTTGTTGTCGATCTTGCGGCGCAGGTACGAAATGTAGGACTCAACGATGGAGGAGTCACCGTTGAAGTCGTACTCCCACACGTGGTCAAGAATCTGCGCCTTGGACAGCACGCGGTTGGCGTTGAGCATCAGGTAGTGCAGCAGGTTGAACTCGGTGGGGGAGAGGTCAATCTCTTCGTCACCGAGGAACACTTCGTGGGTGTCCACGTTCAGGGTGAGTGCGTCAACGCGCAGTACGGCGTCGTCCTCTTCCTGGATGCTGCGGCTACGGCGCAGAATGGCGCGGATGCGGGCGATTACCTCGTCGAGGGAGAAGGGCTTGGTGACGTAGTCGTCGCCGCCAGCACCCAGACCGGTGACCTTGTCTTCGGTGGCGTCCTTCGCGGTCAGGAAGAGCACGGGGGTGGTGGTGCCGTTTTCGCGCAGGCGGCGGGTCACCTCGAAGCCGTCCATGCCGGGCATCATGACGTCCAGGACGATGAGGTCGGGGTTTTCGGCGTGTGCCTTTTCGAGGGCTTCGCGGCCGTTGCCGGCGGTAACTACTTCAAAACCGGCGAAACGCAGGGAGGTGGCGAGCAGTTCAAGAATATTGAACTCGTCATCGACGACTAGGAGTTTTGCTTCAGCAGACATACTCTATCTTTCTCTCTGAATGGCAGGCTGTACTTGATAAGTGAATGATGTGTGTGAGCTTGCGGCTCAAATCTTTATGCCTTGTTGCGGCGCATGACCGACAGGATCAGTGCGGCCATGAGTGCAATAAAGGCGACGGGTAGGAGGACCAGCGGAATCTGGCTCATGAGGGCGGGCGGCGTTGCCCCAACCCACTTCATCACGAGCATGGCAACTCCGGTGAGCAGACAAAGCAGGGCGAGAATCGCGCCGCCTGCACCGAGCCAGCGGATGGCTCCGGCGTAGGGCAGGGGTGCAGGGGTCTGCTCTGCAGCGTTGTGCTTATCCTGTGCGGGTTCATTACTCATGGATTTAACGGTATCAGCTCACACACAGCTGTTCGTGGGCGAAGCCCCAGATTCAGCGGTTTGAGACCCAAATTCACAGCGTATGTGAAGCTTGGGGGAGCGGCCGCACTGTTTGCGCACGCGAGATGCTTTAATAGGGGTATGTCTGAACAGGTTATTGAACTGCTCCCCGAAACTACGCCCGCTACTGACGCGCCCGCAGAGTCCGTTGTGCCTTCTGCCGCGCCTGAGAGCGCTGACGAGGGTAGCGCTGTACCTGCTGAGACTCAGCCCTCCGTGAACGCTGAGGAGCCTGAGGTGGCTGAGACGCCTGCTGAAGAATCTGCTTCCGAGGAATCCGCTACCGAAGAAACTGAACAGAACGAAGACTCCACCCCCGACCCCTTCACCCCGCTGGATGAAGAGGTAGGTGTCCCCTCCCTGGGTGTTCCGCACAAGCTGCGCCGCACCTCCAAGGTGGATGAGATTCTTGCCGCCGCTAAGGACGTAGCGCTGCAGGGTGTGCGAGAGATCGCCCCGGCACACGCTATCGGTCTGGTTCACCACGTGCGCGCCGAGGAAGAGCGCCTGAGCACTCACCTCTTTGAGTGCACCCTGCCCGGTTACCGTGGCTGGTTCTGGTTTGCTACCCTCTCGCGTGCGCCTCGCTCCCGCGTGGCAACAATCTGCGAGGTGGGCCTGCTGCCCGGCGACGACGCGCTCATTGCGCCGGATTGGGTGCCGTGGGCTGACCGCGTTCGCCCGGAAGACCTGGAGGAGAACGCCGCGCAGGAGAACGTAGAGCAGGAGAATGTAGAGTTTGATGCAGCTACTGAGGAATCTGCTGAGTCCGGTGAGCCCGTAGAGAACAACTCGGCGGAGAATGAAACCGCGCAGAACGCTTCTGCTGCAGAGGAAACTGCCGAGGCTGAGTCCGCAGAGTAAGCCTACCGTCTACTCCTCTTAATAAAGGGGTGGGTTAGCAAAAGCGTATATATGAGGTGTCTTGAGTCGTCCAATGAGTTTTCATTGGGCGACTCAATGACTTAAGCCGTGGCAAAAGCCGCTGAAAAAGTACATAATAGATTATTGAATTAAGTAACGACTTAGGCAGTGCTATCTAAGTACTGTTGCGGTGAAAGCTGGGAGAGATATATGACAGACCTCATCGATACCACAGAGATGTATTTGCGCACCATCCTCGAACTGGAGGAAGAGGGCATTGTCCCCATGCGTGCGCGCATCGCTGAACGACTCGAGCACTCCGGCCCGACCGTTTCCCAGACTGTGGCACGTATGGAGAAGCACGGTCTGCTCACCGTTGAGCCGGACCGCCACCTCGAACTGACCGAGGAAGGCCGCCACAAGGCGGTCGAGGTGATGCGTAAGCACCGCCTGGCTGAGCGACTGCTCTCTGACATCATTGGTCTGGAACTTGAGTACGTGCACGAAGAAGCATGCCGCTGGGAGCACGTCATGAGTGACAAGGTGGAGAAGCGCATCCTGGAGATGCTCAAGGACCCCAAGTTCTCCCCGTACGGTAACGCTATCCCCGGCCTGGAGGATCTGGGCCACAGTAGTGAGAAAAACGACGAGCGTACCGTGCCCATGTCCCTGGCGGCACGCGACTCCGGTCCCGAGGACCGTTTCACTATTTCTCGCTTCCCCGAGTCCATTCAGACTGACGTTGAGCTGTTGAAGCTGCTGGCTGACGCAGGTATTGTTTACGGCGCTTCGGTGTCCGTGGTTGCTGGCCAGGACGATGACGTGATTGTTCACGCTGATGGCGAAGAGGACACCCTCTCCCTGGATATGGACGTGGCAAACGCAATTGTGGTCAAGCGCGGCGGCAACCTCTAAGCTCTAATTCTGAGAGTCCGCTAACCCAGTTCACGCTAAACGGTGGTATCGCCTCCCTTTGTGGAGGAGGTGCCACCGTTTTTGTGCACGTGTTAGGGCTGCTCGGCCTTGCGGGGGAGGCTTCGGGGGAGCTGAGGTGCCTAGTGGACGGGGTATTTCAGAGTTTGGTCATGTGCGCGGGCGCATATACTCCTCTCTCAGAGTTTTAGCAACTGCGCTTGAGTGCATTTTTCGGGTTTTTCGCTTAAATCTGAGGTTGAAACTGATGGAAACGCCGATGTTTGAGCAATCTCTGGGAGTGGACACTTAAGAGATAAGGGTCATTTTTAAGAGTTTTGAACCCTGTCCTTAAGGGGGTACTGGTGCATTAAAAGCGAATGTGCATCCTTGTAAAATACCTAGTCAAGAGCCTTAAGCGGTAGCTGTTGGTTCCATTGAGAGGGGGTCAAATGCCTGGAGTGCCAAGTTTTCCCCCCAGGGTGAAAGTTCAAAATTTAAGCCCGAATGAAGTGACAACTGGGAGTTTTCTGTGTATTCTCATTTCTGTGCCCAAATCCTCATCGTAAGAGGGCACCGTCGAAGCGGTTCCGCTGAGTTCTGCCAACGCTTCGATGTACGTCTACCCAATATGGCAGAAGCGGGGGACCCAATCCCCAAGCTGGGATACGGCATCTCAATCGAGAAGCCTCGGGGCTAAGTCACTTCGGTGGCCGAGCGAATCCATGCTCGAGCCCGACAGCTCACCTCGTCAGGCAATGGAGGAATTACCAATGGCTAAGAAGATCGTACGTACCGCAGGTGCAACCCTCGCAGCAGGCGCAATCCTGCTCGGCTCGACCGTTCCCGCGAACGCATTCGCACAGATCCCCGCTGCGGCTGATTTGTCCTACGACTACACCAACTACGAGTTCGACTACACCAGCTACAACACCCCCGCAACCACCTACGTTGCACCCCAGGCTCAGGCACAGCAGACCTACGTTGCTCCCGCAGCAGCTCCGGCACCCGTAGCTGAGACCACCTACGTAGCACCCCAGGCTGAGACCCAGCAGGCTTACGTTGCACCCGTTGCAACCGAGGCTCCCGCTGCACCCGCAGCTTCCTCCGCTTCCACCGGTAACGCTTCCCGCGACGCAATCGTTGCAACCGCAATGAGCGGCCTGGGCGGCGCATACGTTTGGGGCGGCAAGACCTTCGGTGCATGGGACTGCTCCGGCTTCACCTCCTGGGTTTTCGCTCAGCACGGTATCAAGCTGACCGCTTTCACCTACGCAATGAAGAACGAGCTGCGCCCGACCGCTAACCCCCAGCCCGGCGACATCGTCTTCCAGAACGGCTACAGCCACGTTGGTATCTACCTGGGCGACGGCAAGATGATCTCCGCTCTGAACCCCACCAACGGTACCCTGGTGCACCCCACCTCCTGGATGTCCGTTGACGGCTACTACACCGCTCTCTAAGCCTTAGCGCATAAGAGCTGGGTCTAGCCCAAAATACTTCAAAAAGGCGCCTACCCCGCACGCGGGTGGGCGCCTTTTGTGTACCCGAGATTTGTGTACCCGAGAGATTCCATGAAAATACCGCCGAGAGCGCACCTTAGTGTGGGTGCATTCTCGGCGGTATGTGTTTTAGGTGTATGCGGCTAGGATGCCAGAGTCTGCAGAAGCCCCTGCGGGTCCTGCTCCCACTCGCTGAGCTCAGCTTGCAGATTAGCCCGCGCGGGCTCCTCCCAGAGCTGTAGACCCTCCTCGGAGAGGAAGATGCGTTTACGCCCCAGGATCGAACGCAGGAAGGTCGTACGACCGGCACGGAATGCCTCATCGTCAAGATGGGAGTACTCGCTACGCACCCCGCGCAGGTAGCGGCGGTAGCGTGCCGAATCAGCCGCCAGGATAGCCATATCGGCATCGAGGAAAAACTGAATATCCGCCGGCTCATAGCCCGCCGGTAGGTCGGCAGACTCGGGCAGCTCGTGGGTTGCCGTGGCACGCACCAGAAGGCTCACCATCTGCAGCTCGTCACCACTGAGCAGGCCCGCGGTAACCAGCGGCTCCAGGGAGGTGTTCGCCAGCTGCTCGCTACGGCGCTCATCCTCACCCGGCGCGCCCTCGTACACCGCGTCGTGGAACCACGCCGCCAAAACCAACGCCAGGGGAGTAGAACCCTGCGTGCGGTGTGCGTAGAGACGGTCCAGATCGGTGAGCATCTGCGAAAGGTGCCCGCTGTGGTGGTAGGCGCGGTGCGGCTGCTCCCATGCCTGCAACAGGCTCTCACCCAGTTCCGCTACCTGCGCCGTGAGTTGAGCTTGGCTCACGGAAGGAGCCTCCACATGCTTGAGGCGGGGTGTAAACGCTGCCTCCCAGGCGCGAAGCAGACGCGGGCGAATCTTCTCGGGGCGCTCCTTCAGGGGAATCCGCAGACCGCTCGCAATGAGCGTGCGAGTCAGCTGCGCGCCGCTGAGCTCCTTCGCGCCCGCCCGTACTAGATCCTCGTAGAGGTGCGCCGGAACGTCGTAGTGGTCGCGGTCGAAGGCACGCTCACTGATGCTCGCAGTCGCGGCGAACTCGTGCAGTTCCGCCAGGGATGCATCGGAGATGAGATGTGAGAAGACGGTGCCGTGCGCGGGCCAGGTGGGCGGGTCAATGTAGATGCTCATTCGTACATTGTAGGAGCGGTTCTGCCGCCGGGTGCGGGTGTCCTCAAGCGGTGAACACAGGGCGGTGAACACGGGCTGTGCGGACCCTTGGTGCGGGGTGCTTTATACTGGATAGGTACGCCCTCGTAGCTCAGGGGATAGAGCACTTCTCTCCTAAAGAAGGTGTCGGACGTTCGAATCGTCTCGGGGGCACACAGAACCGGCATTCACCCCGGTACAAGAAACCGCCCGTCGCTTGCATTAGCAGGCGCGGGCGGTTTTCTTATCTTTGCTCGAATGAGAGGGCGGCGGATGACCGAAAGGGTGGGAGCTGCGGAGCAAATGCGGTAGCATGGAATATCGAACGTGTATTCTAGGCAGCGAGGTAGACGATGAGCGACAAGCCCGAACAGCAGAAGCAGCCCTTCACCGAACAGGACGGCCTGTTCGCCGCCGAACTCGTCACCCCCGCAGCACCGGTAGACCCTGCACCAGTGGACGAGCCGCCCTTCGACCCCTACTACGACGTACCCCCTGCCGAGGACGACTACTACGCCCCTCCCACGGACGCCGCAGTGATGGATGCTCCGGTGATGGAGGCGCCCGCACAGGACGTACCCGCCGCCCTGCCTGCCGGCATGCCCGCCTACGGTGCCCCTGCTAATAGTGTGCCCGTTCCTGTACCCGGCGCACCCGCAGCCTTCACCGCCGCAGACCCGCTCGGCGACTTCATGCCGCCCGCCTACCGCGTCGGCGGCTACGGCGAGGACTTCGATCCCGCCGACCCCTACGGCGAACGCACCCACAGCCTCAACGCTGTTGACCCCGCCTCCCTCACCGCGGGGCTCAACGAACGCCAGGAAGAGGCCGTACTGCACTCCGGCTCGCCCCTGCTCATCGTCGCGGGTGCGGGCTCCGGCAAGACCCGCGTGCTGACCCACCGCATCGCCTACCTGCTCGCAACCCACCGCGCGACCCCCGGCCAGATTCTCGCCATCACCTTCACCAACAAGGCTGCCGCCGAAATGCGTGAACGTATCGAGGCGCTGGTCGGCCCGCGCGCCAAGCACATGTGGATTTCTACTTTCCACAGCTTCTGCGTGCGTGTGCTGCGCCGTGAGGCCGCCGCCCTGGGGCTGAAGTCCACCTTCACCATCTACGATTCGACCGACTCGCAGCGCCTGCTGAGCCTCATCATTAAAGAGCTCAACCTGGACACCAAGAAGTTCACCGCTAAGGCCGTGGGCAACCGCATCTCCGCGCTGAAGAACGAGCTGGTCAGCGCCGAGGCGTACGCATCCCGCGTGGCTAGCGATAACCCGTACGAGAAGACCATCGCGCAGATTTACACCGTCTACACGCAGCGTCTGCGCGCCGCTAACTCCCTCGACTTTGACGACCTGATTGGCCGCACCGTCTTTTTGCTCAAGAAGTTCCCCGAAATCGCGAACTACTACCGCCGCAAGTTCCGCCACATCCTCGTGGACGAGTACCAGGACACCAACCACGCCCAGTACCAGCTGGTGCGTGAACTGGTCGGTGCCCACGCGAAGGCCCCGGCTGACCGCGGCCCCTACCCGGACGCTGTGCCCCCTGCCGAGCTGACCGTGGTGGGTGACTCCGATCAGTCCATCTACGCATTCCGCGGCGCGGATATCCGCAATATCACGGACTTCGAGAAGGACTACCCGAACGCCCACACGATTCTGCTGGAACAGAACTACCGTTCCACGCAGAACATTCTCTCCGCGGCGAACGCGGTCATTGAACGCAACCCCGACCGTCGACCCAAGAAGCTGTGGACCGCCTCCGGTGCGGGTGCGAAGATTATCGGTTACGTCGCCGAATCCGAGCACGCCGAGGCACGCTACATCACCCGCGAAATTGATCGCCTTGCCGATGAGCACGGCGTGCAGCCCGGTGACGTCGCCATCTTCTACCGCACCAACGCGCAGTCCCGAACCCTTGAGGACATGCTCATGCGTGCCGGCCTGCCCTACCGGGTGGTCGGTGGTACCCGCTTCTACGAGCGTAAGGAAATCAAGGACGCCCTGGCGTACCTGCGCGCCCTGAGCAACCCCGATGACGACGTGAACGTGCGGCGCATCCTCAACGAACCCAAGCGCGGTATCGGTGCTAAGTCTGAGTCCGTGGTGGCGGAGTACGCGAGTGCGAACCGCATCTCTTTCTACGCCGCCGCACGCCAGGCAGCCGACATCCCCGGCCTGGGTGCCGCCGCGGTCAAGAAGTACGCCGAGTTCGTGCGCCTCATGGACGACCTGGCGCAGATTGCCCGCACCGAACCCGCCGCAACCTGCCTGGAAGCGGTCCTGGAACAGACAGGGTACCTGGCGGCTCTGCGCGCCTCCAAGGACATTCAGGACGAATCGCGCGTGGAGAACCTCTCCGAGCTGCTTGACGCCATGGTCGAGTTCGAGACAGAGAACCCCGGCGCCGACCTGGAGCAGTTCCTCGAACACGTGGCCCTGGTCGCCGACGCCGACTCAATCCCGAACCGCCCCGCCAGCGCGGAGGGTGAGAACGCCTCCGCCGCACAGATTGCCGCCGAAGCCGCCGAGGCGAAGGCGCAGGGTATGGTCACTCTCATGACCCTGCACACCGCCAAGGGCCTGGAGTTCCCCGTGGTGTTCCTGACCGGCATGGAGCACGGCCTGTTCCCGCACCAGCGCGCCCTGACCGATGAGAAGGAAATGAGCGAGGAGCGCCGCCTGGCGTACGTGGGTCTGACCCGCGCCATGGAGCGCCTGTACCTGACCCGCTCCGAGACCCGCACGATGTGGGGTAAGAGCCAGTTCAACCCGCCCTCGCCCTTCCTGGAAGAAATCCCGGAGGAGCTTATCGAGTGGAAGCGCACCGCCGGTTTCTCAGGCTTTGGTGCCTCCGGCATGGGTGCGTACGGCGCTCGCGGCGGCAGTTCCTATGGAGGAAGCTCCTACGGTGGTGGCTACGGCAGCGGTTACTCCGGCGGTTCGCGCTCCGGATACAGCTCCGGCTACGGTTCCGGCGGCTACTCGGGTGGTTACGGCTCCGGCAGCTATAGCTCGCGCGGCTCGTACGACCCCTACGAGTCCCGCCCCGCACGTCGTTCCGAGCCGTCCACCGCGGACATTAACGGCTCGGCAAGCTACGGGCTGGCGGCTGCCGCCTCCTCAAAGGTGACGAACCGTTCCCGCGTGCATCAGAGCAAGGAAATCCCGACCCTGGCGGTCGGCGATACCGTGCGCCACACCAAGTTTGGTGAGGGCCGCGTGCTCGCCGTTGAGGGTAGCGGCGATAAGACCGTGGCGAAGGTCCGTTTCGGTTCGGAAGAGAAGCGCCTGCTGCTGCGTTACGCGCCGCTGGAGAAGGTGAGCTAACGCGTCAGGCGTGCGAACCTAACAACGCCGATGGAGGGGCGGGTACCTGAGGGTGCCCGCCCCTCTTTTATGTGCTGTATCGGGCGTGTTGTCCGCCTGCTGAGAAGGTGGCCGGGGCTTTGCAGAGCACGGCGGTAAACGCCGCATTTTCGCCGGTATTTCGCGGCGGATGGGGGAGTGTTAGCTCGGGTTAGTTACCTGGTGCACTGCCTTTGGGTGGAATGTACCCAAAATATTTGTGAGCTGAGTCGCTAAAATCTCAGATTTGGGGCTCTGTGAGTGCGAGCTCACGCCGAATCCGATAGAGTAGAGACGAGAGAAATTCCCCGCGTCAATGATGCGTGTGCGCCGGGTGCGAGAGACCCCTATCGCACCGTACTGACCACACGGGGGAACCTCCTCTAATGAGACCAGGCCGAGTGCACCAGTACTCGGCACCACTTCGAAGAAGAAGGACACCTGTGGACCTTTTCGAATACCAGGCGCGCGAGCTCTTCGCAAAGCACGGTGTACCCGTGCTCAAGGGCATTGTTGCGACCACCCCTGAAGAAGCAAAGGCAGCAGCTGAGGAAATTGGCGGCCTGACCGTCATTAAGGCTCAGGTTAAGACCGGCGGCCGCGGTAAGGCTGGCGGCGTTAAGCTCGCAAAGTCCCCCGAAGAAGCTTACGAGCACGCTAAGGCAATTCTCGGCATGGACATCAAGGGCCACACCGTTCACCGCGTGCTGGTCGCTGACGGCGCAGACATCGCCGAAGAATACTACTTCTCCCTCCTGCTGGACCGTGCAAACCGCTCCTACCTGGCAATGTGCTCGGTAGAAGGCGGTATGGAAATTGAGCAGCTCGCTGCTGAGCGCCCCGAGGCACTGGCAAAGATCGAGGTTGACCCGCTGGTCGGCCTGGACCAGGCTAAGGCTGAGGAAATTGCTAAGGCAGCAGGTTTCTCCGCAGAACTGCAGGAGAAGGTTGTTCCCGTTCTCGTCAAGCTGGGCGAAGTCTACACTAAGGAAGACGCAACCCTGGTTGAGGTTAACCCCCTCGTTCTGACCCCCGAGGGCACCATCCTCGCCCTGGACGGTAAGGTCTCCCTGGACGACAACGCAGAATTCCGCCAGCCCGAGCACGAGGCTCTCGTGGACAAGTCCGCTGAGAACCCGCTGGAAGCTAAGGCAAAGCAGTTCGACCTGAACTACGTGAAGCTGGACGGCGAGGTCGGCATCGTTGGTAACGGTGCAGGTCTGGTTATGTCCACCCTGGACGTCGTTGCATACGCTGGTGAGAACCACGGCAACGTCAAGCCCGCAAACTTCCTTGATATTGGTGGCGGCGCGTCCGCTGAGGTTATGGCTGCCGGCCTGGAAATCATTCTGGGCGACGAGCAGGTCAAGAGCGTTTTCGTGAACGTCTTCGGCGGCATCACCGCATGTGACGCAGTGGCAGACGGCATCGTGAAGGCTCTGGAGATTCTGGGCGACGCAGCAACCAAGCCCCTGGTTGTGCGCCTGGACGGCAACAACGTTGCTGAGGGTCGCCGCATCCTCTCCGAGGCGAACCACCCGCTGGTTGTTCTGGCTGAGACCATGGACTCCGGCGCTGACAAGGCAGCAGAGCTCGCTCACAAGGCGTAATCGCCAGCAAAGGATTTCAAGGAAGTAATATGTCTATCTTTGTGAACAAGGACTCCAAGGTCATCGTTCAGGGCATCACCGGTGGCGAGGGTACCAAGCACACCGCACGCATGCTCGCAGCAGGCACCAACATTGTGGGCGGCGTGAACGCTCGCAAGGCTGGCACCACCGTCACCCACAAGGCGAAGGACGGCTCCGACATCGAGCTGAACGTGTTCGGTTCCGTAGCTGAGGCTATGGAGAAGACCGGCGCGAACGTCTCCATCGTCTTCGTTCCCCCGGCCTTCACCAAGGCAGCAGTTCTCGAGGCTATCGAGGCTAAGATCGGTCTCGTCGTCGTCATCACCGAGGGCGTTCCGGTTCAGGACTCCGCAGAGTTCTGGGCAGCCGCTAAGGCATCCGTGGACGAGAACGGCAAGCAGATCACCCGCATCATCGGCCCCAACTGCCCCGGCATCATCTCCCCCGAGGAGTGCCTGGTTGGTATTATCCCGGCGAACATCACCGGCAAGGGCAAGATCGGTCTGGTCTCCAAGTCCGGTACCCTGACCTACCAGCTGATGTACGAACTGTCCGACATTGGTTTCACCACCGCTATCGGTATTGGTGGCGACCCCATCATCGGCACCACCCACATCGACGCTCTGGAAGCTTTCGAAGCTGACCCCGAGACCGAAGCAATCGTCATGATTGGTGAGATTGGTGGTGACGCTGAGGAGCGTGCTGCAGAGTACATCAAGGCAAACGTGACCAAGCCCGTCGTTGGTTACATTGCAGGCTTCACCGCTCCTGAGGGTAAGACCATGGGCCACGCAGGCGCTATTGTCTCCGGTTCCTCCGGTACCGCTCAGGCGAAGAAGGAAGCTCTGGAAGCAGCAGGCGTGAAGGTCGGTAAGACCCCCTCCGAGGCTGCAAACCTGATGCGCGAAATCTTCGCAGCGAAGTAAACAGCATAGTATTGCGGCAGATGCCGGTAGTCCATGAGGCTACCGGCATCTGTGCTTTAACCGGGAACTCAACAGAGACAGTGCCGAAGAACGCCCAGAGGTGCTGGAGGGGAATGCACCGGGGAAAAGAGGAAGGTTGAGCCGCTCCAGCTGCCGAATAGTGCTGGGATTTGAGGATGCTTTTGAGATGTTTGAAACCGGGCGGTAGAACTTACGGAGGAAAGTAAGATTGTGCACATCCGCCCTCATAAGGTGCAGATATAACCTCAACCTTTGTATACTGGAGTGCATTGAGCCTAGTCAGAACCATTCTGAGCGGCTCTAAGAAACACCAAACACTCACAGGAGATCACTACACTCATGACTCAGCCCATCTCTCGCCGCACCATCGCAAAGGCAGGCGTCTGGTCCGCACCCGTCGTCGCAGCCTCCGCAGCAGTACCTGCCTACGCCGCATCCAAGGAAACCCCCGGCGTGCAGTACGGCGTGTACGTCAGCGTGCAGAACAACGGCGGCTACGTCGGCTACGCATCCTCCAACAACACCGGCACCATCAACCCGGCAAGCCCCGAGGCACACTTCACTGCCTCCGGCACCCCCGACTCCGACATCAACTGGGACGACGCAACCTCCAAGCCCAAGAGCGCAACCTACGTCAACGGCGAAGGTAAGTTCACCCCCGTCACCAACTCCCAGACCGGCGCAAACGGCGCATACATGTCCTCCAGCGGCTTCTGGTGGTCCGTACCGACCAAGGACACCGCAACCGGCACCGGCTACATCCCCGGCAGCAGCGTCACCCTCGCAGCTGGCGCAACCTTCGTAACCGAGGTTGAGTACACCGTCGCCGCCAGCGCACAGTCGCTCCTTAAGCTCGGTAAGATCAACGGTCAGGCATGGGCCCCCTCCGGTCGCAAGCTGACCGGTAAGACCACCGAACTGGTAGCCTCCGCAGGCCAGGCAAAGTACCTGTCCGTCGCGCAGACCGCCGGCACCTGGACCGCAGAAGTACCGACCGTCACCAAAAACTCTGACGGCACCTACACCTTCAAGGGTCGTATCGTCTACACCACCAGCAAGGCGTACACCATGAAGCAGTCCGGCACCAAGTACTACAGCCAGACCAACTTCATGCCGGCGCAGCTGCGCTTCCCGGCAAACGACGGCTGGGTTTCGTACAAGCAGACCTCCAGCGTGCAGGTCGCAAACCTGACCTACTCCGGCAACGGCGCGAGCGGTTCGGAGAGCGTTTCCGGTCAGGCCACCACCGCGGAGATTCACCCGTAATAGATCAACCCCTCATGCAGGGTAAGAACATATAGAAAACCCCCGGCGGATACACTGAATGTATCCACCGGGGGATTTCTGCATCCGAATAGTTCTCAAACGCTTGAAAACAAATTCCAGAGCGGCTATATACACTTGTCGAGAGCTTATTGGGGGTGTTGTAACTAGCCGACCGTCGTGCCGAACGCCAGACCCAGCAGGTAGGTCACGAACGCAGCGCCAAAGCCAATTAGAATCTGACGAACACCGCGCTTGAGCGGGGAAGCACCCGAAAGCAGGCCCACCACGCCGCCGGTGAAGCCCAGCGCCGCACCCACAAACAGCAGGGACAACACCATCGCGAACACACCCGACAAGCCAAAGATATACGGCAGAATCGGAACCAACGCACCCGAAGCGAAGAACGCGAACGACGCTGCGGCGGCACCAATATCGGTACCCAAAGCCACATTCTCCTCACGATCCTCTTCCTCGCGGTGAGACAGCGACGGATCGCAGTCACAATCCAGGTAGCCGAAACGCTCCATCGCACGGTGATGCGCCGCGTCCGGCTCCATGCCGCGGGCACGGTAAATGAGCTCCAGCTCGTTCGAATCCAAATCCAAATCGTGCGCAACACGCAGGGTCACCTGGGTCGGCTGGGAGGCATCCAGCAGCTCACGCTGAGAACGCACCGACACGAACTCACCCGCCGCCATCGACAGCGCACCCGCCAGCAGACCCGCAATACCCGACAGCAGAACCATCGAACTGGACGCGCCCGACGCGGTAATACCCATAGTCAGCGCCAGATTCGACACCAAACCGTCGTTAGCGCCAAAGACCGCCGCACGGAAATTACCCGAAAGCTTCTCGCGACCGTTAGTCGCCAGGGCGCGAATAATCTCCTCGTGAATCGCCTCGTC
Source organism: Rothia sp. HMSC068E02 (assembly GCF_001813565.1). Lineage (NCBI taxonomy): Bacteria > Bacillati > Actinomycetota > Actinomycetes > Micrococcales > Micrococcaceae > Rothia > Rothia sp. HMSC068E02. The sequence goes on along the minus strand of NZ_KV812875.1, from coordinate 17,142 downwards.
AGCCGCCATTTCCTCGGTGGCGTCCGGGTCCTCAGCGTAGGGGGAGCGGGACTCGGCGCGCTGAGCCATCGCAAGAATAAACACCGAACCGAAGTTCTTCGCCAAGAACTGCAGTAGCTGCGATTGCAGGGACGGGCGCACGTGTACATCCGCGTGCTCGCCGAGCATGTCACGCCAATGCTGCTGGTGACGCTTCTCCGCCTCAGCAACCTGCAGCAAAATCTCACGGTCGGTACCCTCGGCACGGCGAGCCAGGTAGCGGTAGATGCGCGCCTCCGACTCCTCATCGGCAAGGTAGCGGCGCCAACGCTTAATCTGCGTGGGGGAGGGGGAGGTAACGGCGCTATGGCGGGTGGCCTGCGGAGCCTCGGTAGCGGTGTTTTCCGGCTGAAGTTTCTCAGTTTCTTCGCCGTGCTCGTGCTGGGCGTGCGTGCTCATAGTTCCCTTTCCACGGGTGCCGTGCGTGCAGGGCTGGATCCCTGCGCCTGATGATGCGTTCATGTCTGTGTGCTCTGTCATGAACAGTGAACCACTCTAGAACACTCTGAACAGAAAATCTAGGACGGCCTAACCCGATAATAATGTTCGCCTCAACGTACTCTAGAGTACCCCGCGGGCGAGGCGAAACGTCGGGAAAAAGCACCGAAACAGCACAGAAACCGGGCGGGTGCACCCTCCATAAAGGAGAGCGCATCCGCCCGGTTTCGTGATTCTAAAAATTCGTGTCTTTAGAACGATGGCTTAGATGTTGCCTTCGCCGTTTTCCAGGAACGCGCGGATGAACCACTGGAACTTCTCCAGCTCAGCGGTCTGACCAATCAGCAGGTCCTCAGTGACGGGGTCGGACTCACCGGCAAAAGCAATAGCCTTGCGGTGATCCTTGATCACACGGGTGTACACGTCGTTCAGAGCGTGCAGGTGGTCAGCAACGCGTGCGCGGCCGACGGGGTAGTCCTCGACGGTGCGCTGTGCGACCAGTGCGCCAGCCAGGCCATTGGGGGTTGCGCCCAGGGTTGCCATACGCTCTGCGATGGCGTCGACGAACTCGCGGACGGTGTCGACCTGGGGGTCAATCATTTCGTGAACGGCGATGAAGCCGGGGCCGGTCACGTTCCAGTGAGCGTGCTTCAGCAGCAGGTGCAGGTCGTTCAGGTCGTGCAGACGTGCCTGGAGAACCTCGGAAATGCCCTTGCCTTCTTCGAGGGTCAGGCCGGGTGCGGTGTAGTTTGCGAATGCCATGATGGTCTCCTTCATGATGCTGTGATGCTTGTGGTTCGGTGGGATTTGTCGCCCCGCCGAATCGTTATTATGAGTAAATCATTTTAAGGAACCATTGTCAAGGTTATTTTGAGTAATTCGTAATAAATTGTCATCTATGTGTCGCGCCGCACTTAAAAGCCCCTGTTCAAAAGGCGCTGCTTAAACGTGTCAGCCCCAAATGCCCGCGTGGCTCACCGCCCAAGCACGCACAAAGGGTGGGACACGCGGTATCTCATATCGCGCATCCCACCCTTTATGGTGAAGCGTATTCAGTTTTCTACAGAGCTTCCGGCCTTTCTGTAGGGCTTCCCGCGTGCGAATCGGGCGGTTACGCCAGCGCGCGAACCGCCTCCAGAGTCAGCTCCTCATGCTTGAGGCGCGCGGTGCCCAGCTCCGCCGGAACCTCCAGCTCGCCCGGCACAACAATGACACGCATACCCGCCGCGGTCGCACTGCGCACGCCCGACGGGGAGTCCTCAAGAGCCACGCACTGAGTCGGATCAACACCAAGACGCTCCGCCGCCAAAAGATAGGGCTGCGGGTCCGGCTTGGGGTTGGTGGTCTCATCGTTGCCAATAACCACCGAGAACGTGCCCTCGGGTGCCGCGTTTGCGGTGCGGCGAGCCACGGAGGTGGTTGCGTTTGTGACGATGGCGGCCGGAATCTGTGCATCGTGAACCTCCGAGAGGAAACGCTCAATGCCAGGAAGGAACTCGACCGGCTGCTGCGCCAGGGCCTCGCGCACCTTCGCCACCAGTCGATCGTTAATCTCCTCGTCCGGCAGGTTCACGCCGCGCTCGCGCAGACGATCCAGGGTGAACTGCATCGACAGGCCCAGGCAATCGAGGGTGTCCTGCTCGGTCCAGGTGCCGCCAAATTCTGCGGTGAGAGCAACCTTTGCGGCAGCCCATACGGGTTCAGTATCGACGAGGGTTCCGTCGTGGTCGAAGAGAATGGCGGCGGGGAAGGTGTTCGTAGTCGTCATGTCATTAAGCCTACCGGTTTATTTCTGGGGCGAGTGTAGGGCAACGTCCCCAATCGTCACCAAAAAATCTGTGCCCGCATTCTGAGGGTTCTTGGCGATAGTGAGCAGTGCATCGGCAACGTCTTCACGGGCAATCGTGGGGATGCCCGGAGTTCGCTCGACGCTCGCCATGTCAAATACCTTCACCCCGCCCTTACCGGGCTTATCGGTCAGCCTGCCCGGATGAGCACGCGAAATATATGGCTGATATTCGGCAACCAGGGCGTCCGCCTTAACCTTGTCGGTGAAAATGCCGCGCATGATGACCTTGCACACCAGGCGCATGGGGAGGGACGCGGTCCGTACCGTATTGCCGACACCGTAGGCACTCATCAGAACGCAATGCTTTACGCCTGCGCCCGTGACCGCCTCCATGATGAGGGGCAGACGCTCCTGCATGAACGTGGAGGAGAGAAACTCTCGCACCGTGGCTTTCTGCCCCAGGACGCTCACCATGACGTCCTGCCCGGAGGATGCTGCGGCGAGCTGTTCGGCATCGTTCAGGGTCCCCGGAATGATAGTGAGATTTTGGTGCGCCCCCAAAAGCGCTTGTGCCCTATCGGGGTTGCGCACGTAGGCGGTGACGGTGTGCCCCTCCTCTAGGGCTTTGCGGGTGAAGAGGTAGCCGGTGCGGCCGGTTGCACCTAGAACCAGTATTTTCATGTGGGTCCCCATTCGTGACTGTGATTGTTGTGGGAGCCCGCAAGCGCCCAGTCCGGTCAGTATAGCAATGTGGTTTCGACTGGGGGCTTTTGGTTGAGGCTCTTTCAAGCGGGGTTTTGGCTAGGGCTCAGAGCAGTGCGGGGTGAAAAACGAAAAAAGTGGAGAAAATTTTTTGAAAACCCCTTGCGAAACATAGTTGAGTGGAGTAGACTCAAGTTATGTAATGCGAGGGGACGTAGGATAGGCCCCTGAATGCACGATACGAAAGGACATCATGGATATTAAGTTCACGACCAAGAGTCAAGAAGTCATCTCGGCGGCAAATACTAATGCTCAAACCGCCGGCAACCCCACTATTGAAACCGCACACATCCTCAAGGCCCTCATGGACCAGCGCGAAGGCGTCGCCGTAGCAGTCCTCAAGGCTGCAGGCCTGGATGTGGACGCTATCTCCGAGGCGGCATCCGCTGAAATCAAGAAGCTGCCGAAGGCATCCGGTGCCTCCGTGCAGAACGCCTCCCTCAGCCGTGCCGCGCTCTCCGCTCTGCAGGCGGCACAGACCCGCGCCCAGGGATTCGGAGATACCTACGTTTCTACCGAAATGATTCTGCTGGGCATTGCCAGCGGAACCGATAGCACCGCTGAAGCAATGCACAAGCTCGGCGCTACCGCAGAGCTCATCGCACAGACCATCCCCAACGTCCGAGGAGACCGCACCGTGGACACCCCCGACCCCGAGGGCACCTTCCAGGCTCTCGAAAAGTACGGCACCGACCTGACCGCCATTGCCCGCGCAGGCAAGCTTGACCCGGTCATCGGCCGCGACTCTGAGATTCGCCGCGTCGTGCAGGTGCTCTCCCGCCGAACCAAGAACAACCCCGTTCTGATTGGTGAGCCCGGCGTCGGTAAGACCGCCGTCGTGGAAGGCCTGGCACAGCGCATGGTTTCCGGCGACGTGCCCGAATCCCTGCGCGGCAAGACCCTCATCAGCCTGGACCTGGGCTCCATGGTTGCAGGCGCAAAGTACCGCGGTGAATTCGAGGAGCGCCTGAAGGCAGTCCTCGAAGAAATCAAGAAGTCCGAGGGCCAGATTGTGACCTTCATCGACGAGATTCACACCGTTGTCGGTGCTGGCGCATCCGAAGGCTCCATGGACGCAGGCAACATGCTCAAGCCCATGCTCGCCCGAGGCGAGTTGCGCCTGATCGGTGCCACCACCCTCGACGAGTACCGCGAGAACATCGAGAAGGACCCCGCCCTGGAGCGCCGCTTCCAGCAGGTGTACGTGGGCGAGCCCAGCGTAGATGACACCATCGGTATTCTGCGCGGTCTGAAGGAACGCTACGAGGCACACCACAAGGTGCAGATTGCTGACTCCGCGCTGGTTGCCGCAGCAACCCTGTCTAACCGCTACATTCCCTCCCGTCAGCTGCCGGACAAGGCAATTGACCTGATTGATGAGGCAGCATCCCGCCTGCGCATGGAAATTGACTCCGCACCGGAGGAAATCGACCAGCTGCGCCGCGCCGTGGACCGCCTCACCATGGAGGAACTGGCACTTGCCGGCGAAACCGACCCCGCATCCGTGGAGCGTCTGGAAGCGTTGCGCAAGGACATGGCTGACAAGAAGGAACAGCTCGACTCCCTCAACGCCCGTTGGGAAGCCGAGAAGGCGAACCTGAACCGCGTGGGTGACCTCAAGACTGAGATTGACGAGCTGCGCTCCCGCGCAGAGGTTGCACAGCGCGAGGGTAACCTCGCCGAGGCATCTCGCCTGCTCTACGGTGAAATTCCCGCGAAGCAGGCTGAGCTGGAAGAAGCACAGCGCGCCGAGGACACCGCCAAGAGCGAGTCCATGGTCTCCGAAGAGGTTACCGCGGACGATATTGCCGAGGTGATCTCCTCCTGGACCGGCATTCCCGCAGGTCGCATGATGCAGGGCGAGTCCGAGAAGCTGCTCGAAATGGAGAAGCGCATCGGTGCCCGCCTTATCGGCCAGGAAGCCGCAGTGGTCGCTGTCTCTGACGCTGTGCGCCGCGCCCGCGCCGGTATTTCCGACCCGAACCGCCCGATTGGTTCCTTCCTGTTCCTGGGCCCGACCGGTGTTGGTAAGACCGAGCTGGCTAAGGCACTGGCTGAGTTCCAGTTCGATGACGAGCGTGCCCTGGTGCGTATCGACATGAGCGAGTACTCCGAGAAGCACACCGTGTCCCGCCTGGTCGGTGCCCCTCCCGGATACGTCGGCCACGAAGAGGGCGGTCAGCTGACCGAGGCTGTACGCCGTCGCCCCTACTCGGTGGTCCTGCTCGACGAGGTCGAGAAGGCACACCCCGAGGTCTTCGACATCCTGCTGCAGGTACTCGATGACGGCCGCCTGACCGACGGCCAGGGCCGCACCGTGGACTTCCGCAACGTCATCCTGATCCTGACCTCGAACCTCGGTTCGCAGTACCTGGTCAACCAGGACCTGCCCTTCGACGAGCGCTCCGAGAAGGCGCTGGAGGTTGTGCACCAGGCATTCCGCCCCGAGTTCCTCAACCGACTGGACGACATCATCATGTTCCAGCCCCTGTCGGCTGAGAACCTGGGCCAGATTGTGGGCCTGCAGATCAAGAGCATGGCTAAGCGTCTGGAGGACCGCCGCCTCACCCTGAACGTCACCCCCGCCGCTCTGGAGTGGCTGGGTAAGACCGGCTACGACCCGGCATTCGGTGCCCGCCCGCTGCGCCGCCTGGTACAGCGCGAGATTGGCGACCGCCTGGCTCGAGGCATCCTCTCCGGTGCAATCCACGACGGCGACACCGTGACCGTGGACGTGAACCCGGACGTTGCCAGCGACGGCCTGTCGGTGACCTCCGAGCGTGAGCAGAAGGCTGAGGACTAAAACTCAACCGGCTGGCTGGACGGAGCCGATTGGCTCGGCGGGCTTAGCCTGTGGCTGAGTTTGCCAGTTCGAAACCATAAGAAATAGGCTGTGGGGTACCCTCGAAATGGAGGGTGCCCCACAGCCGTTTAACGTATTGAGCACATTAAAGTATTGAGCACAGAGCATAGGAGAAGAATGGACCGCTGGACTGACCAACAGAACTTCGCCGCAGCCGGTGAACAGCGCGAAGAAATCGCCTCCGTGCACCGTGCCGCGATCCGCTCCATTCAGCGAGTTGTCTCCGAGAACGCCACCCCGCACGATGAGGAGTACGCTGCCGAAGGTATCGCGCGCCTGCTCAAGGCGGGTAAGGTTCTCGTGCTCACCGGTGCCGGCGTGAGCACCGAATCCGGCATCCCCGACTATCGTGGCCCCGGCGGATCCCTGCACGATCACCGACCCATGACATACCAGGAATTCCGCTACGATGACGCCGCCCGCCAACGCTACTGGGCGCGCTCCTACGTAGGTTGGCGCCGCATGCGCCGCGCCGAACCGAACCGCGCCCACTATGCGCTCGCTGAGCTGGAGCAGTTGGGTGCTATCAGTGGCGTCATCACGCAGAACGTGGACGGCCTGCACGCCCGCGCCGGGAGTTCTAATCTGCTGGCCCTGCATGGCGACCTATCGCGCATCGTCTGCCTGGACTGCGGGCGAGATGAGGGCCGCGAGAGCTTGGATGCGCGCCTGGATGCCGCGAACCCCGGCTACCTGGACCGCTTGGAAGGCCGTGACCTGCGCGTGAACCCCGACGGTGACGTGGAACTGGACGACCGCTACATCCGCGACTTTCAGATGGTGCCCTGCTTGAATTGCGGTTCGACCCGCCTCAAGCCGGACGTGGTGTACTTTGGCGAATCCGTGCCCGCCGAGCGTAAGGCGCGCAAGGACGCCATGCTCGCCGAGTGCTCGGCGCTGCTGGTGGTCGGCTCTTCGGTGGCGGTTATGAGCAGCTACAAGATTGTGCTGGAGGCTCTGCGCGCCGGCAAGCCGGTCGCCGTCATCAATGGCGGTCCGGGTCGTGCGGATGCGAAAGCAACCTACCTGTGGCGCAGCGGCGTGGGTGAGGCACTGGAACTCATGCTCGACGCCGTTGACGTTTAAGGTTGCAGGGAGCGTTGCCGGGAATGTTGCAGAGGTCTAGACGGCGCTGTTTCTGCAGTGAATGCTGTTTCTCTGGCGAATTTTGCCGCGCGTGCACTGACCCAAAGTTAAGTGCACGAAAGTGCTATTTTGTGTTGCAAGTCATTGCAAATAGCCCCTGGACAGGCGGATACACCCATCGTGCGGGGATAAAATGATGGGATGGACATTCGACACACTATCACTCGCTTCGGTGCCACCGCCCTGATCGGTTGCGGTCTGGCGGTCACCGCAATCCCCGCAACTTTCGCTCAGAACAGTGAAGAGTCCGTCACCCACGTCTACTCTGACAAGGCTGCTTCCCACATTTCTGAGGTCTGGTACAAGGGCGAAACCCTGAAGATTACCGGTGAGGGCTTCCTGACTCAGGACGGCACCTCCGGTTCCGTTATCGCCATTAAGCTGAACAAGGGCTCCGTCAAGATTGACGGCAAGGACTACCTGGAAGTTCAGGCTGACGAGAAGGGCAACTTCTCCGTTTCCATTCCCTGGCAGAGCGACCTGGACGATCGCATCTCCGTGGACGTCTACCTGCTCTCCGGTTCCCTGAAGGACAACGACACCGCTCGCGGCGGCAAGGCAGCCACCGTGAAGATTGAGGCTCGTTCCGTTCAGGAAGCAACCCCCTCCGCTACCGCATCTGCGAGCGCTTCGGCAACCGCTTCCGTGGTGGCTACCCCCTCCGCATCTGTAGCTCCCTCTGTTACCCCCTCGGCATCGGCTACTGCCGCTGATGAGGTTGTTGCCTCCGTGGACGCAGAGATCAAGGACCGCGCCGATGAGAAGGCGTCCGCTACCGCTTCGGTGAGCCCCTCGGCTACCGCGTCGGCTTCCGCTTCTGTGGTTGCAACCCCCTCTGCTTCGGCTTCTGCTTCCGCATCGGCTTCCGCTTCGGCCACTACTGAGCAGAACGCACCTGTAGCGAACGAAGCGAAGGATCAGCTGGGTGATTCCACCTCCGCTACCGAGCAGGTGACCGCTTCGGCTGAGAGCACCCGCTTCGCGAACTGCGCAGAGGTTGCGGCTGCTGGCCTGGCGCCCATTCACGAAAGCCACCCGGACTTCCGTAAGAAGTTCGATAATGACAAGAATGATTGGGGCTGCGAGGTCATTAACAGCGAGGTGACCGACGGTTCCTCCTCCAACAGCTCCTCGGGTTCTTCTTCCCGTAACTCGGGCGGCCTGGACAACCTGGGCGGCGACTCCTCCTCTTCGAGCAGCTACACTTCGAGCCGTGCTCAGCGCTCTTCCCTGGCTAACACCGGTGCTTCTAACGCCTTCACCATTGCCGGTATGGGTCTGGTAGCTCTGGGCCTGGGTGTTGCTGGCGTGTCTGCTGTGCGCAACCGCAAGAACTCCTAAAACTATTGCCGCTACCCCGTGTGGTGGCGAGTGAGGGTCCCTTCCCCTGAATGCTTTTGAGTGTTCGGGCGGAGGGGATTTTCGCGTTTAACGGGGTGGTTTTTGCTGTTGGGTTGTGCTGATGGGATGGGGTATGTACTTGTTAGTTTCTTCAACGTGGGGTTGAGAGTTTGGGTGTGCACGGCGGTGCAAAAGGTCTCTATGGTTCAACCATGCCTTCAAGAAACCTTCAAGAAAAATATGTTTTGTGAGTCAGGTCATGGCAAATTAGCGTCTTGGGAGCCGGTATCCCAAGCTTCGCTCGTTAGAATGGGTGGCATGAATATTCGAAACAACATCGCACGCATTGGTGCCACCGCCCTCATCGGCTGTGGCCTCGTTGCTACTTCCGTCCCCGCGACCTTCGCTGTTGAAGGTGCGCCTCAGGTTGTCCACACCTACGCAGACTCTGCACAGTTCATCGCCCCCGACGTATGGGTTGAGGGTCAGGGTCTGAACATTGGCGGCGAGGGCTTCAAGACCGCTGACGGCACCTCCGGTTCCGTCCTGGCACTGAAGCTGAACAAGGGTGCTGTCAAGATTAATGGCCAGGACTACCTGGAAATCCACGCTGACGCGGCTGGCAACTTCTCCGTTACCATCCCCTGGCAGGAAGAGCTGCACGGCAGCGTTTCCGTTGACATTTACCTGCTGTCCGGCTCCCTGAAGGACGGCGACGTTCCCCGCGGCGGTAAGGCAGCTACCGTGACCATTAAGGTTGCAGAGCAGCCCGCACCGGCTCCTTCGGAGGACCCGACCCCCGCTCCTTCTCAGGACCCGACTCCGGAACCCACCCAGGATCCCACTCCCGAGCCCTCCAAGGAAGCAACTGCTGAGCCGACCACCGAGGCTCCCAAGCCTGCTGAAGAGACCTCCGCACCCGCAGTTGAGGATGCTAAGGAAACCAAGCCCGCTGAGGACCAGAAGCCTGCCGAAGAGCAGAAGTCTGAAGACCAGAAGTCTGACCAGGCTTCCGACTCCTCCGCAAAGGACGAGAAGACCTACAAGTACCAGAACTGTGCTGACGTGTGGGCAGACCGTGGTACCTCTATTCACAGGGGTGACCCGGACTTCCGCGATAAGTTCGACGCTGACGGTGACGATGAAGGTTGCGAAGAGCAGCCGAACTACGAGAACTCCAACAAGTCTGACAGCGTTTCGCTGAGCTCCGGCTCGAACGACAACCTGGACTCCGGTTCCTCGAACGCATCCTCCAAGAGCTCTTCTTCCCTGGCTAAGACCGGTGCATCCGGTGCGATGACCGCTGCTGGTCTGGGTCTGATTGCTCTGGGCGCTGGTGGCGCGACCATCGTGGCAACCCGCATGCGCAAGAAGGCATAATAACGCCTAGTCGCTAAGTTTTTAGCTGCTTTTATGGGCTCCCTCCATATCGGAGGGAGCCCATTTTTTATGCCTTTTGATACCGCAGAAGATATAGAAAACGTAGTGGAGAGAGGAAAAAAATAATAGCCTCTAGTGCATTTGACCAGCAGATTTACTAGAGACTTCTAACACTTATCTCTAAGTTAAGGGCAGCACAGGGTAAACACAGGCTTGCACGGGAATCTAGATACTACAAAGAACGCACAGCCCGAAGCTGAAGAACAGGCAGCTAGAGCTAAGCGAACATCACGACACGATATCTGGAGCACCCAATGACTATTCTGACCATGGCGATTGCCGATGCCATAGCCATCGCAGCTCTCTGCACCCTCTACATGGTGCGGCATCGCAACCGCGAACTGATGATTTCCTATGCGGTCATCAACGCCGGTATCTTCACCGTCTCGGTGGCGCTGGTATCCGCCGGATCGAACGCATCCGCTATGGGTATGGGCCTCTTCGGTGTCCTGTCGATTATCCGATTGCGTTCCACCGCCCTGAGTCAGCGCGAGGTGGGTTACTACTTCGTAGCCCTCTCGGTCGGCATGATTGCAGGTGTGAACATTAGCCCGGCGTACATCGCCTTCGGCCTCATGGCTACCCTGGTCGGCCTCATCGCGATTCTCGACTCGCGCAGCACCCCGGTCTCTGCTGAAAAGACTCAGACCGTTACCGCCGATCGTGCGATCAGCGACGAGGAAGAGCTCAAGGCATACCTGAGCGCTCGCCTGGGTTACACGGTCACCTCGGCAAAGATTACCGAGCTGGACATGGTGAACGACCTGGCCCGCGCCACCGTCACCTACCAGCCCAAGGAAACCACCGAGGGCGGCACCCCCGCGGCAGGGGAGGCGGCTCAGCCTGTAGCCGCTCAGACGGTAGCATCGCAGGCTCCTGCGGCTTACTCGGCAGCACCTCAGGTTCCCACAGCCGAGGCGCACACCACCCTGGACACCCGGATGGTTCCGCTCCAGCGCACCCTGGTGGGCAAGTAAGACCAGCCGGTATAAAAGCCTCCGATTCACTCCAACTGCACAAACTCTCCGATACCCACGACACGCCGCCCCCCAGCGCACAGCACGCAGGGGCGGCACCCCAGAAGGACGAAGACCCATGACTAACGCAGCCGCAAACATCATTCCCACAGAGTGGAAGAGCATCAGCCTCGAAGCCATGAACGAAAAGGCAGCCATGCAGACCCGCGTGGACCGCAAGTACATTGTCGACGCAGAAACCGCCGCCAAGGTACTCTCCACGCTCGACGCAGACGCCTCCGTCATGGAAATCGATGGCCAGCGCGACTTCGCCTACGACTCGGTCTACTTCGACACCCCGCAGATGCAGAGCTACCACTCGGCAGCCTACAGCCGCGACGACACCTTCAAGATCCGTACCCGTAGCTACCTGGACTCGGAACTGACCTTCCTGGAGGTCAAGACCGACGGTGAGCAGGATATGACCGTCAAGAAGCGTATCCCGTACACCTTCGAGAACCGCGATACGCTCACCGCGGAAGGTCACGAGTACATCACCGCAGCACTCGGCGATATCCTCGCCGGCCCCGTGCACAAGCTGGAGGCGGTTCTGACCACCGGCTACCGCCGTACCACGGTCTTCCTGCCGCAGAGCGAGAAGAACCCGGCCGCCTCCCGCATGACGGTGGACACCAACCTGACCTGGACCCCCATGTCCGAGAACATCCTCATGGCGGGCGTGAATTACCGCAACTTCCACGGCAACCTGGTTGGCACCACCTACGGCCTGCCGAATGCGGTCATCATCGAAACCAAGTCCGGCGTGGAGCCCTCCGTGGCAGACCAGCACCTCTGGGATGCGGGCATCACCCCCGCGAAGATTTCCAAGTTTGCAACCGGTATGGCGGCGCTGAACCCGCAGCTGGCAAGCAACAAGTGGGAAGAAACCATCAAGAACTGGATGCACCTGGAACCGGTCAACGGCACCCGCCTCAACGTGGATGACATGACCGAAGAGGACTACCAGAAGCTGCTGACCGAGCGTTTCGCAGCCGCCTAAACGGCAATCCGGCTAAAACGGCAACCTGGGATGCGCGGGTAGGGTAGTGCACCTACCTTACCCGCACCTCCCTAACCCGCTGAATCCCGAATCTAACCCCGAACCAAGCACAACATTGGCTTTATTCGCCCCACACAGGCAATAACCGCTCTCACACATATTCACATTTCACATACGTCTTACCCCCGTGGCGCTGGCTCTACGCGAGTGGTCACCCAAACACAAAGGAAAACCCGTGAAAAAGAGCAATATGATTAAGAGCGCAACCTCCATTACCCTCCTGGCAGCCCTGGCATTGACCGGCTGCGCGGCAACCTCGGCATCGAATGCCAGCGCATCGAGCGCAACCAGCACCTCCGCTTCGAGCACTTCGGGCACCACGTCGAAGGTGGCAGACTCCTTCTCCACCGACGTGAAGAGCGGTGCGAAGCTTGCCGAGGACACCCACTACTCCGCGAAGGATCTGACCTGGGATTCCTCCAGCGAAGTTACTATCGATCTTTCTAACCCGACCGCGACCGACGGCGTGACCGTCAGCGACGGCGTCATCACCATTACCAAGGCGGGTAACTACCGCCTGAGTGGCACCTACGAGGGCCAGATCAAGGTTGAGGCAGCCGACAGCGATATGGTCCGCCTGATTCTGGATAACGCGACCATCACCAACTCCACCGGCGCGGCAATCAACGTGGTTGAGGCGGATGAGGTCGTCATCTACACCGCCTCGGGCACCACCAACACCGTCTCTGACGGCTCCTCCTACTCGGATACCGCCAGCGGCAGCCCCGACGCCGCCATCTACTCCAAGAGCGACCTGACCCTGGCGGGCGAAGGTACCCTGAAGGTTGAAGGTAAGTACGAAGAGGGTATCCACACCTCTGATGGCCTGGTCATTGCCTCCGGCACCCTGGAAGTGAACGCGGCAAACACCGGCATCAAGGGTAAGGACTACGTCGATATCCTGGACGGCACCATCACCGTGACCGCAACCAAGGACGGCATCAAGGCAACTAACGACACCGACGGCAACCGCGGCTGGGTGCGCCTGAGCGGCGGTACCGTGAACATCTCTGCAGGTGATGACGGTTTCAAGGCTGAGCGCGTGCTTGAAATCTCCGGCGGTACCCTGAACATTACCCAGGCGAACGAGGGTATTGAAGCGCAGTACATCAACATCCTGGACGGCACCGTGAACGTGACCAGCTCCGATGACGGTATCAACGCCTCCTACAGCACCACCTCGACCAGCACTAGCTCGACCAGCACTGAGTCGACTACTGCAACCTCGACTAAGCAGAGCGCGCAGGGTGGCCAGAACTCTGCACCCCAGGCGCCCAGCGGTAGCGCAGGTCAGGCACCTGCAGGTGGCGGTCAGGCTCCCTCGGGCACTATGGGTCAGCCCCCGGCTGGCGGTGGCGCAGGTGGTGGCCACGGCACCTTCGAAGTGGTCGATGCAACCACCATCAACATCACCGGCGGTACCGTCACCGTGAACGCGAACGGCGACGGCATCGACTCCAACGGTACGGCAACCCTCTCGGGCGGCACCCTGGTCGTGAACGGCCCCTTCACCGGCGGTAACACCTCCCTGGACACCAACGGCGACCTGCTGCTCAACGGTACGACCGTGGCCGCGGGTAACTCCGGTGACATGTTCGAGGCGCCCTCGACCAACTCCACCAGCGGCTACGTGAAGATCAGCAACGTATCGAACCTGAGTGCCGGCACCACCGTACAGGTTGCCGACTCCTCCGGTAACGTGGTGGCAAACTACAAGGTGACTAACTCCAGCACCGCACTGATCCTGGTCTCCAGCTCCAAGATCACCAAGGGCGAGAGCTACACCGTGTACACCACCACCGATAGCGTGGATGCCTCCAGCACCACCCTGGCTTCTAACGCCACCTCGCTGGGCTCCTTCACCGCAAGCTAAGCGGTAGGAGTGCCCCTCAAGCTCCGTGCTGGATGTCATGACCGGCACGGTACCCTCTCTGACCCCGGTCTTGTGAGTGAGCCGGTAGGAGAGACGCCCGCCCCGCATTGGTTGTAGCGATACGTCCGGTGCGGGGCACTGTGGTGTCTGGGGTATGGCGTCTGGGGTAAAAAGCCGCGGGTGCAAAATAAAACGGTTGTTCCGGTGCGAAGAAGTGCTTTGATACGCAAAATAGGTGCCGTCCAGCGAGACATTCAGGGCTGAAACAGGGTACTCTATAGTGTAGTAAAGACTGTTGAACGATCCGAGAGCGATGCGCCGCACGTGCTGTTCGCCTCGGACAGGATGAAAGAGGGGGTCACGCCATGGGGCGCGGCCGTCAGAAGGCTAAAGCAACAAGGCAGGCTCGGGAGATGAAGTACTTCAGCCCCGAGACCGACTACAGCGCACTCGAGCGCGAGCTGAGCAGCGCGAAGAAAACGAAGTCCTCCGATTCGTCCCGCCGTCGCTATGACGACGAGGACGACTACTCGGCATACGCAGAAAAGTACGCGTCCTACGAGGATGAGGCATAAAGAATACGCGGAATGATTCGGTGCATATCGACCGAGCGTATTTCATAGATGATGAACCGGCTTGAGGCCCCGCACGGGGTGCTCAGCCGGTTTTTTCGTGCCCCCAGTTGTTTTGTGCCCGCAGTTGTTGTGTGCCCGCAGTTTGTGCGGATGCACCCGGATGTGAGCGCAAGGGTGGGCTGCCGGCGGGGGTCTTAACTATGTGGAGCACAAAGCCAATGCACATGTTTATACATAGATATGCATAGAGCCATCTGGTAATAGAGCGTAGTTGGTAATAAAAAAGCTTGAAATGAATAAGCATACATAGCTTCTGCACAGCTTAGTCATGCCTGGCACAGAGAATAGACCGGCATTCTAGAGACATGAACAACGAACAGAACATGACTCAGAACATTGACCAGACTACCCAGACCGCAGCGGAACAAGCTAACGCAGCACAAACCGCTGCAGAGCAGAAGCTAGCCAAGAAGAAGCTCACCCGTCGAATTTTCATCGGCGGCGGCCTCGGCGCACTCGCAGTAGTTGGCGGCGGCGCAGGCTGGGCGTACAACCGCTACCTGGCAGAGCACACCGAAATCGAAGATACCACCGCCTACGAGGCGGCAGCAGCCCAGGCAAACGCAAGCGCCTCCGGCTCCGCCACCGCAGATCCCACCGAACTGACCGGCGTGAAGGTCAACGGCCAGAGCCTCACCGCTAACGAAGGCTCGATTACCATCACCTCCACCACCACCGGCAGCGGCTCGGACGCGGTCGTCTCCTTCGTAGCAGACATCAAGCTCGACAACGCAACCCTGCTGCGAAGCGCCTTCGCCAACAACAAGTTCGGCCAGAACATCATCGACACCCCCTCGAACATGGCGTCCGAACACAACGGCATCTGGGCGATCAACGGCGACTACTACGGCTTCCGTACCACCGGCATCGTGATCCGAAACGGTGTTGTCTACCGTGACTCCGGTGCACGTGAAGGCCTCGCCTTCTACCGCGACGGCTCCGTCAAGCTCTACGACGAAACCGCAACCAACGCCCAGACCCTCGTCAACGAGGGCGTGTGGAACACCCTCTCCTTCGGCCCCGCACTGGTCAAGGACTCCGCAATCGTCGACGGCATCGACAGCGTCGAAGTGGACACCAACTTCGGTAACCACTCCATCCAGGGCTACCAGCCGCGAACCGGTGTGGGCGTGCTCGGCACCAACCACCTGGTCTTCATCGTGGTCGACGGCCGCTCCACCAACTACTCGCGTGGCGTGACCATGCCCGAGTTCGCCCAGATGTTCAAGGACCTCGGCTGCGTGAGCGCCTACAACCTGGACGGTGGTGGCTCCTCCGCCATGGTCTTCAACAACAAGCTGGTCAACCGCCCGCAGGGTGGCACCAAGGAACGCGGCACCAGCGACATCCTCTACATTGCAGGGAGCGCATCGTGATTATCCTGATACCCGCCTATAAGCCGGACCAATCACTGGTCCGCCTTGCCCGGGCCCTGCGCGCACAGGACCCTGCCGTCGAAATCCTCGTGATTGACGACGGATCCGGCAGCGCCTACGCACCCATCTTTACCGAACTGCGCATCGACGGCGTGACCGTGCAGACCCACCCCGCCAACAGGGGCAAGGGTGCGGCACTGCGCACCGGCATCGCCTGGGCGAAAGCAAACCGCCCCGGCGAGGTCATCGTCACCGCCGACGCGGACGGCCAGCACCTACCTCGGGATATCTTCCGTGTGGGTGTGCGCACCGAAACCGCCGCGGCGGCAGGGCAGAGGAGCATCATCCTCGGCGTGCGTACCAAGCCCGACCCGAACGCCGGTGAAGAAGGCACGAAGGTGCCGCTGCGCTCCAAAATTGGTAACAGCGCAACCGTAGGCTTCTTCGCCCTGGCGACCGGCGCCCGCGTGGCAGACACCCAGACCGGTCTGCGCGGCTTCACCCCGCAGATCCTGGACTGGCTGCTGCAGATTCCCGGCGATAAGTACGAGTACGAGTTCTCCATGCTGCTGCGCGCAACCCGCGCAGACGTGGACCTGGTACAGGTACCCATCGTGAAGGTCTACGAGCCGGGCAACCCGACCAGCCACTTTAGGCCCCTGCAGGACTCGGCGCTCATCTACGCACCGCTGCTCGCCTTCCTGGCCTCGTCTTTCCTGACCGGCTTCCTCGTGGATGCTATCGCCCTCTTCATCCTGGTGGGCTTGGGTGCTCCGCTCCTGGCAGCCGTAGTCGGTGCACGTATCATCTCGGCGCTGACGAACTTCACCGTCAACCGAATGCTCATGCACGACGGAGGCGCACGCCCCTCGGCATCCTCCTCGCTGGTGCGGTACGCCGTGCTGGCGGTGGGTATCCTCGCAGCCAATGCGGCTCTGATGGAAACCCTGACCGGCCTGGGAGTATCCCTGCTGGTTGCCAAGATCCTGACCGAGCTGATCCTCATTCCGGTCAGCTTCGCGGTCCAGCGCCGCTGGGTTTTTCTACCCACCCAGCGTCAGGAAAATACGCGAGAAAAGACTCAGGCAATCGCCGCCTCTTCCGGCTTGCGCGCGGTGAGCTACGAGTCCACTCGCATGGAGGCTGCCGGTATCCGTACCGGTGTGCGCGCCTCCCAGGTACGCCCCTAGCTCGTCTACCCTAGCGTCCAGCTCGCTAGGGGCGTACCCCAAGATTTCTCCCACCTGTCAGTCGTGAGGGTGGGTGGGAGAAGCATGCTGCAGCACCAAAAGCCGCAGCGTTCTGTTCACAAAAAGCCCCCGCTGAGAAATGAACTGCCTCCCGTTTCTTGGACAACAAAAATA
>NZ_KV812874.1:0-25065 GCF_001813565.1 Rothia sp. HMSC068E02 | reverse complement strand
CAAAAAATACCTATTCCATGTCGCAAACTCATCTCCTGAAAAGGAACGAGATTTTGAGACGACCCGCTTTGAAGAAATCACAGAGTAACAGCCTGCAGCCCAGAAAGAAGGTGAAAAGCAGTGAAAAAGAACTCCCCGAGGAAAAAGAATGTTTCAAAGAAAAGGAACACCTCGAAGAAAAAGAATTACCCAGAGGCGAATTACATTACCGAAACTGGGGCTATAAAAAAGACCCTCAAAAAGAGATACACCAAGAAAAAGAAGAATAAAGTCGATTTCAAAGAGTATCTTCGCGACATAGCAAAAGATGTATGGGATGCACGTGGCTCCATCATAACCGTAGTAGTCATTCTAGGGTTCTTCGCGTCCTTACATTTTATGACCAACTACAACCCGGGCAATGAATCCGCTATCTGCACTGTTACCTCAGTCGAAATCATTGAGCACGAGGACCCCTACTCAATCTCTGGTGAATTCGAAACGGAAGAGTGCGGAATCATCACATCAAGCAAATCCCCTGATGGTATACCCATCCGCAAATACCTCCAGAACTTTGAAACGGGCAAGAAATATAGGGCGTACAAGTCCTTCGATACCCGCAACGACGAATTCGACTTCAGCGTCCTCCGCTTTGAAGAGATCAAAGAGTAACCCCACCCCCGCAGAAAGGAATCCACCGTGAGCTTTATCGGCGACTTTATCATCGGCTTTTTTGGAGAGGCCCTCGCCTCCTCACCGACCCTGCAGCGAGTATGCCTGTGGATTCTTTTCTCTATATCCGTTCTTCTCACGCTCGTCCCCGTCATGACGGGTGAATACGCGTGGAGCATCCTATCCATCTCGATCATGCTGTTTTCGGTCGTGATGATTGACGGCACGCACAAGCACAGTGTGCAGGATGCAAAGAACGGCGGCGCGTACCATTACTTTCTGCTGACGGTGGGCACGCTCTGCGTCGCCGCGATTGTTCTGCTCGCTGCTCTCTCCCTGGTGGGTGTCCCGCAGGTTGCCTCCACCCCGCAGGTGGACGGCATCAATTTCGCGCCCTGGTATGTGGCGGTGTCCGCGCTGGTTCTTCTGCTGTTCTTCTACAACGCCGCGGCGCCGAACGAGGAGATCCCTAACCTGCACCGTATGGAGCGCATCAACCGGTATGTGCGCACCGTGGTGCTGGGTGTGAGTGCCCTGATGGTGCTCCTCTGCCTGGTTATTCCGGTGGCTTCGTTCGCTACTGCCGGTTATGAGCCTGTGGGTGTTTCGGTGGTGCTGTGCCTGGTGCCGGTCTTCCTGATTTTTGTGCGCCGCTCCCTGTTCAAGCTGTGGGCGGCGACCTTTAAGGAGGGCGCTGCCGGGTACGGCGTGTTGCGTGGCTTCTGCGTCACCCTGGTGGGTTTGGGTGGATGCTTGGCGGCGGCCCGTCTTGCCGTGGATGTTGTGCAGTCTGGTAGCGGCTTGTCGCTGGTGTATGTGGTGCCGGTGATCGCCTCGTACCTGCTGGCGAAGAGGTACCTGACCGTGGGTGTTGCTATCCCCGAGAAGGAAGACGAGGAGGACCCGGAGGCTGAACCGGCAGCAAGCTAAACTGTGGAGCGCCGCGGGCTGAGAGATGACCTCAGCCGCGGGGTTTTTCTATGTCAAACAGAGTTCGGTAAGTGCACTAGGTTGAAACGAAATGAAAAATACCTTTAACTATCACCTCAAGGTTGAATTGAATATCCTGATGAGGCACCGACTAGGAGGAAAAAATATCAACCTTCCCATATTGGACTGATAAAGTGGTACGGGGCTTTTTCTCTTTCCGGCTTTGCCCCTGACCCTTTCCACTCAGGTGGGCACTATACAGTGGCGTTTCAGACTTGTCACTGTTATGTGTCTGCACGGTATATAACTCAACGAAAAGATCATCATGACCAACCACACCACAGCGCGTCAGCGTCTACTCCGCTTCCCTTTGATTTTGGGTGTCACGACGGCACTTATTTTCTCTGCCTGCTCCACGGGCACGAACAATAACAGTGCCCCTTCCGATAAGGGTACTGTTACTTCTCAGAGTCCCCGCCAGGTAGAGAACGCTACCAATGTTCTGCAGAACGTGAATATTCAGATGGGTCGTGATGGCGAGGTTTCGTCGATTGAGTCGACCAACATTTACGTCAATGACAAGGATCGTACGAGCTCCTCGAGCAATGTGCAGTTCAAGCCGAAGGACGTCGTTAATGACCTTCCTGTGCGTGTGAGCCTGCAGTATTCTACTGAGCGCGGTAGCGGCACTAACCTGAATGATTTGAACGGCTACAGCGGCGAAATCACGATTAAGGTTACGGTTGAGAACCTGACGGTGAAGACCGAGGATGTCACCTATGATGCGTCCGGTACTAGCCGTACTAGCCCTGCACCGGTTGGTACTCCGTTCTCTATTGCTGCTTCTACTGTTCTTTCGGGTTCTCCTACTCAGGTTATTACGACCCCTGATGCGGCTGATTCGTCCACGAATGGTGTGGTGAGCACCAATGATGAAGGTAAGGCTGTTGTTCAGTGGGGTGCTATTTCCGCGCCTCCGGTGACTGGTAGTTCTTCCTCTTTTGTGTTGAAGGTCAAGGCGAAGGATTTTAGTGCGCCTACCTTCAACATTTCGGTGCAGCCTGGTTTTGCTTCTGATTTGTCTGGTGCAGGAATCATTACTAACGGTTTCACCTCTCAGGATGCGTCTCAGGTGGCGCTTCTGCAGCGCACTATTGATACGGTCAACGAGGTTAATACGACGTTGACTAGTGCTAGTTCGCAGGTTGCTCAGGTGCGTCAGAGCCTGGATGATACGTCTGCGACCTTGGGTAAGGACACTGCCGAGCATCTGAAGACTCAGAATGAATCGTTGACGAAGACTATGCAGGGTCTGCAGGCGAATATTGAGAGCCTGCAAAAGGACCTTTCTGAGGCTTCGCGTACTAATAATTCTCAGCTGATTTCTCAGTTGGAGCGTACTGTTGCTGCTCTTCACTCGATGCTGGGTGATACGACGGCGCGCCCCAATGTGTCTGTTTCACATAGCGGCGGTCGTTGTGTTGTGCATCGTGAGGAGGGTGCAAGTAGCCGTAGCGTGTACGGTAACTTGGTTCAGCTGTCTGCTGTTCTGAATGCGTATGCGGAGGCAAGTTCGGACTGCCAGCAGGATCTTACGGCTTCGATTCGTGAGATTGTCGGTCCGGAACACCCGACCGCTGAGACTTGTTCTTCTAACGGTTCGGTGACCTGCGCCCTGTTCGGTGCGTCGGTGACGGTGCAGAGCTCTCTGATTGCGCTGGTTGCTACCGGTGAGAAGATTGTGGATCACCTGCAGCCGGAGTATTTGAAGGGTGCGAACAACAACTATTCGGCGTTGAAGCGTCAGATGGATGAGCTTGTTGCACAGGTGGAGAAGGACCCGTCTTCTCTTGATGCTGATGCTGTGCGTTCTTTGAGTGAGAAGGTTAGTGCGGCTCGTCAGAGTGTGAATCAGATGAAGGAAACGTCGAGCCGTCTGATTGAGAGCATCAAGAACGTTCATTCTCGTGCGGCTTCTGCTCGTGCGGAGCTGGTGGACGGTTCTGGTTCTATGAGCGCTCAGAATAAGGAACTGGCGGAGCAGCTTTGTGCTCTGTCTACTGAGCGTGGCGGTTCTCTGTCTGCTGAGCAGGTGGAGCATCTGCGTGGATACCTGACGGCTTCTTCTTGTGGTGGCGCGGCTTCGCCGTCTGCTTCCCCGTCTTCTGAGGCGCCGTCTGAGGCTCCTAGCCCTGCGCCGTCTGAGTCTGCTTCTGTGGCTCCTTCTGAGGAGCCGTCGAAGAAGGTTGAGGCTCCTTCCGCCGCTCCCTCTTCTGAGGCGCCTTCCGCCGAGCCTACTGCCACGGAAGGTAATACTCGCGTCATTACGGTGGAGAACGCGAACGAGCGTACCTACACTTCGAACACCCCGGCAGCACGTACTCCGATGGAGCAGCGTATTGCTGCCGCGGTAGCTGCGTGGGATGAGGTTCTTGCCGCTACTTCGATGGATGACCCCAAGGAGGGTCTGGCTCGCGACGCCAAGGACCTTAACGATGCTGTGAACGCGGTAGATGGTGCCCTGGGCGAGATTGAGAAGACCCTGAACGATGCCGCAAACGCGCAGAACCAGGACGCGGAGAAGAAGGAAGAGCCTACTGATGAGGCTAAGGTTTCTCTGCGTGATCGTATCCATTCAGCTTCGGATGCTGTCAATGCTTTGGGTAAGAACCTGGAGGATATGACGAACATGCAGGCTGACCTCTCCACCGCTATTAAGGAAGCGTTCAAGGAGTCTGCCAATGAGACTCGCGAGAGCCTGACGAACATGATTAGCGAGGAGATTCGTAAGGTTTCGAGCGATGGTTCTTCTAGCGCTTCGGCTGCTAAGGAGGCGTTCTCCGCTTCGGTTGCTGGCATTACTGATACCGCGAATACTGTGGTTCAGGTGGCTGGTGAGTCTATCGAGGTTCAGCACAAGGATATGAATGATCGTATTGAGGGCCTGCGTCAGTCTCTGGATTCGGTGACTGAGCGTTCTCTGGTTGCTCTGAGCACCCGCGCTGAGAACGCTACCCGAGATTTGGCTGGTGCATCCGTTCAGCTGAATAACGACCTGTCGAAGCTCATGCTCGATTTGGGCGATAGCAACGCTGAGGGTGCTGGTCTCTTGGGCGCGCTCAAGAGCAATAGCGCGAAGGCTGGTGCGGCTGATTACCAGCTTGCTTTGGCGATGCAGAATGCTCAGGGTTACACGAACCTCCGTTCTGAGGACATCGCTGCTCTGCAGAAGCGTCAGGCGCAGTTCAAGGCATCCCTGCAGCGTCTGCGTTCGCTGCCGACCTTCCACCTGTCGAATGCTGGCAGTGCAGAGGTGAAGACGGTGTACACCTTCCAGATTGGTGATTAGCCGTGGGGTTTTCCCCTCATTTGGGCTCTGATTCAGGTCCTCACCGCCGCGAGGGCAGGCGGCTCACTCAGCGCACCGTGGTGTGGTGTGTCAGTCTGTGTGTGCTGTTTAGTCTTGCGGTGGTGGGAATCTGGTATGGCGTGCGCGCTGTGACTCCTCAGCCTTTGCCGCTTGGTACGGGTACGAATCCTGCGTCTGCGGTGACGGTTCAGCAGGCTATTTCTCTTCCTGCGTCTGGTCGTGAGCCTGTTATTGGTGTTGTCGCTACTTTTGGTGATGATGCTGAGGGGTCTGCGTGGCGTCTGAATGCTCAGGGTGCTCGTGTTGCGCAGTACCGTCTGGCTCTGGGTAATTCTTCTGTGAAGGTTCTTTATGCGAACGATAAGGGAACGGAGCAGGGTGCCCGTGAGGCGGTAGAGAAGCTCTCGTCTGAGGGCGCTTTGGGTATTGTGCTTGCCTCTCGGGGTGAGCATCTTCGGGGTGCTACGGCTGCTGCTAAGGAACGCAATGTTGCTGTGATTGAGGCGTATGACCGGGTAGATGCTGGCGATGGGGTGTGGAGTTTTGCTCTGGACCCTGAGCAGGAGAAGCAGGTCTATACGGCTGCTATTCGTTCGCTCGCCGGTGCATCTAGCAAGGGTTCTTCGCAGCAGCTTGATGGTGTGCGCACTATCCTGCTGGATGCGGGTGAGGGCTCTGCGCCGGACCTTCCCTATACGAATCGCGTTCAGGTTTCTGCTGATGAAGACGGCATGAAAGACACTCTTAAGGAGCTGACGCGCCTTCTGGGGGACAAGTCTTCGGGCTCTTCTCCTGTTCTGGTTTTGACGGGTTCGGCGTCGACTCAGGCGAAGGTGCTTCGTTCTCTTCAGAGGGCGGGTATTACGTCTCCGGTGATTGCGGGTGAGGAAGCTTTGACGGAGCCTTTTATGCGTCTTCTTCTGGAGAACGGTGGTTCCTTAACTGACAATATTCGTGTTGTGGGGCGTGTGCAGGCACGTGCTGCGGCGTTGAGTGCTGATGATGCCGGTCGTGCTTCTTCGGCATTTGTGTCGACGGTTGAGCGTATGAAGAATGATTCTTCGCTTAAGGATTTGTCAGGCGAACAATCGTTCTCGAAATCGGCAGTGTGGGCGGATGCTCCCTCCCATAACGCGCTCTTGGCTTTTGCGTATGCCACGAGCCAGGTTCGTGAATACACTCCCGAGGCGGTTCGACGGGTTCTAGGAACCCTTCGTTTGGACGCTAAAGATTCTACGGTCGCGTATCCGTTGGATTTTTCGTCTTCTTACGCCGCTGGAGGGCAGGTGGGTCTTCTTTACCCGACCGCGGAAGCTTCGATGATTCAGGGCGGGTCTTCCTCGACGGATGCGGTGAATCCGCCGGTGTGGATGCTTCGCACGTTCACCTCAGAATCTCGCGACTAGCCTTTCCACACGGAGCCTACTGTACAGAGCCAGCCCATCACACCCCGGCTTTCGGGTATTACTTCTAGTCCGTCCACCAGCGGGGCTCACGATTTATCTATTTTGGAGAACACCTTATGCGCTTTTTCCTTGAACTTGAAGAGCATA
Source organism: Rothia sp. HMSC068E02 (assembly GCF_001813565.1). Classification (NCBI taxonomy): domain Bacteria; kingdom Bacillati; phylum Actinomycetota; class Actinomycetes; order Micrococcales; family Micrococcaceae; genus Rothia; species Rothia sp. HMSC068E02. The sequence goes on along the minus strand of NZ_KV812874.1, from coordinate 18,561 downwards.
ACGGGAGCTATGAACTAGACTCCTGGCAGCCTGAGACGACCATCGCTGATCTCATCCAGGCGACCGGTGGCCCCTCCCTGCCCGCCGACGAGCCGCTGTATTGCGATAACCGCCCGGTGACGGCATCCTCCACTCTGGCGGAGGTCAAACCGATGGAGGGTATGCGCATCTCTAGAGCACCGCTCTCCTACCCTTCCCTGGTGCAGGGCTGGAGTGTCTGCTTGAGCGGCGGTTCGACGGTTACCCTGCCGCGCCCTATCCCCTCTTCGCGTCCTTTGGTGGCGGGTCGTTCCCCGTACGCCGATATTGTGCTGCCCACGGCGAGCGCGTCGTGGGAGCATCTGCACCTGCAGGTGGTTCATGATGAGTCGACGAACACTCAGAAGGTGCGCATCACTGACCCGGGTTCTACGAACGGTAGTTTTGTGGACGGTCAGAAAATCCCCGAGGAGGGTCTGACTGTTTCTGAGAGCACCACCATCCATGTTGGTGATTGTGTGCTGACTCTGCAGCCTGCTCCTCAGGAGAAGGCTGCGCCTCGCCCCGGTAGCGCCCCGAATGTGAGCGCGTCGGGTACTGCGCCGTTTAACCGTCCGCCGCGTCAGGGTGCGTTGAGCGCCCCGGAGAAGGTGGAGGCGCCTACCCGCAAGAACGTTTCTGACCCGCCGAAGTTCAATATTGCGATGGCGGTGGGCCCGATTATTATGGCGGCGGCAATGGTCGCCATTATGCAGGAAATTCGTTACGCCCTTTTCGCGATGCTCAGCCCCATTCTGAGTATTGGCATGTGGGTGGAACAGAAACGTCGTCATGCTAAGGATAAGGTGAAGGAGCGTGTGCGTTTTGAGCAGGAAATGGAGAAGTTCAAGGAACGTATCGCTCTGAGTAACCGTGAGGAAATCGAGCGTCTTCACGACCTTGCCCCGGCACCGGATGCCGTTCAGCTGCGGGCGCTTCTTCCTGCAATGACGCTGTGGCGCCGCCGGAGCACCAGCCCTGACCTGTTGACTTTCCATGTGGGTACTGGGCATATTCATTGGGCTCCTGAGCTGACGAAGCCGAGCAATCCTGAGCCTGAGGTTCAGCATATTCTTGAGCACAATACCCTGTGGGATGCCCCGCTGGTTGCTGACCTGCGTGAGGGCGGCGCTATCGGTATTGTGGGTCCGCGTGAGCAGTCTCTTGCCCTGGCGCGTAGCCTGGTGCTGCAGGCGGCGACCCACACGGGTCCTGCTGATATGACGATTGCGGTCTGCGCTGATTCGGCGCGCTCGCAGGACTGGGTGTGGACGTCGTGGCTTCCGCACATGCATATGGCGCAGAACCAGCAGATGCGTTGGTTTGCTTCTGGTAAGGAGCAGTCGGATCAGATGCTGCGCTCTCTTTACAACGACATTGAGTCTCTTCCGACCCGTGGCCTGTGCGTGGTCGTTGATTCGGATACCCTCACCGAGGGCCGTGAGTCGCCGGCACGCGACCTTTTGGCGTACGGCGATGAAGTGCGTCTGATGGCGAATAAGACTGCTGCTGCGGGTGCTCGCCGTGTTGCCGGTATTGTGTTGGCTTCTTCTGTTGATCGTCTTCCTGCGTCGTGTACTTCGGTCGTGGAGATTGGTGAGGAGGCTTCTATGACCTATTCGGAGCCTCGCCGCCGTTACACGGTCACTGACGGTGTGCTCGCCGGTGTGAGCGCTGAGGATGCTCTTCATGTGGCGCGTACTTTGGCGCACCATGAGGACCCTGAGCGTCTGCTTCTGGGTGGCGGTTTGCCGCAGCTGGTGAAGCTACCTGAGCTGGTTGGTTTGCCGACACCTCCGGGTGCTGAGGATATTGAGGCGTTTTGGTCGCAGGCTAATGGTTTCAGTACTGAGATTGGTGTGGGCGACTCTGGCGCGTTCACGCTGGATTTGGTGAAGGATGGTCCTCACGGTCTGGTGGGTGGTACCACTGGTTCGGGTAAGAGTGAGTTTTTGCGTTCGTTGGTGGCGGGTTTGGCTGCTCACCATGATCCGAGCCGTTTGAACTTTATTCTGGTTGACTTTAAGGGTGGTGCGGCGTTTAAGACGTGTGAGCGTCTGCCGCATACGATTGGTACTTTGAGCAACTTGGATGCTCAGTTGGCGCACCGCGCTATTGAGTCGTTGGAGGCGGAGATGGATCGTCGTCAGCGCCTGTTTGCGGCTGCTGGCGAGGGTGTGGACAACATTAAGGATTATTTGGCGACGAACCCGCCGGAGCCGATGCCTCGCCTGCTGCTGGTGATTGACGAGTTTGCGATGCTGGCGAAGGACTTCCCTGATGTCCTGTCGTCGCTGGTGAGCATTGGTGCGGTGGGTCGTACCCTGGGTGTGCACATGATTTTGGCGACTCAGCGTCCTGCCGGTGTGGTGAATGATGACATTCTGGCGAATACGAATTTGCGTGTGGCGTTGCGTGTGCAGAGCCGTGAGGATTCTTCGAACGTGATTGGTGTTCCGGATGCTTCGGAGATTTCGCGTTCGCAGATGGGTCGCGCCTATGTGAAGCTGGGCCAGAATGATATTTCGCCGGTGCAGACTGCCCTGGTGACGGGTCAGAGTGGCACTGAGGTGGTGACTTCTCTGGAGGTTCGCGCGACCGATAGTATCGGTATTCCTCGTTCAGAGCGTGCGCGCCCGAAGGTGTCGTCGAGTGATGCGAATGACCTGGATTTGCTGATTGATGCTGTTGTGGCGGCGCACGCGGCTCGTGGTGCGGTTGCTCCTCGTAAGGTGTGGCCTGAGCCGTTGGGTTCGTATGTTGATTTGGCTGATTTTGGTGTGCGTGGCTTCCCCGATCCGGATCTTCCCACTGTGGGTGGTGTCCGGGACGGTGTTCTGATGTGTACTTTGGGTGATGAGCCTGAGCTGCAGCGTCAGGTGCCTATGGGCTGGAATATTGAGATGAGCAACCTGCTGTTGGTGGGTGTTGCTGGTAGTGGTACGACTACGACGATTCAGTCTGTGGTGTTGGGTTTGGCTCAGCATTATTCGCCGGAGGACATTGATATTGTTCTGGTGGATATGGGCGCTGATGGCTTGTTGCCGTTGGGTTCTTTGCCGCATGTTGTTTCTGCTGTGGGTACCGGTCAGGGCGCTAGGGAACGTCAGGCTCGTTTCTTGCGTTTTGTGAAGTCGGAGCTTGATGCTCGCCGTGCTGATGCGTCACGCCGTAAGCCTCTTTTCATTGTTTTGGATGGTTTTGCGACACTGCGTGATGAGTTCTCTGATGCGGTAAGCATGGACTTGTTGGCGAATTTCTACCGAGTGTATGCGGATGGTCCTGCTGTTGGTATTCACTGCGTGGTGTCGACGAGCCGCGCGAAGAATATTCCCTCGCAGATTCTTGATGCTTCGTTGCAGACGTGGTTCTTCCAGCTGAGCGATGTCCACGATTATTCCTCGCATGGTATTCGCGGCACGAATGTTCCGGCTGCGGTTCCCGGCCGTTGTGTTGACCCGAAGCGTCTGCGTCAGATGCAGGTGGCTACTCCCGCTGTTGGCGTGGAGGAGGCTGTCTCTATGGTTCGTGAGCGCTTCCCGCAGGCTCCTGCTAAGCGTGATGTGATTGGTCAGCTGCCGACGTGGGTTTCGTGGGAGAGCATGCCTGCCGCCGAGTTTTCTCCGAGCCTGTGGCGTATCCCTGTGGGTATTGCGGAGGCTACGTTGGAGGCGTGCGCTTTCGAGCTGTATGAGGGTGAGCACGCCATGGTTGCGGGTAATCCGCGTTCGGGTAAGTCTTCTCTGCTGGTTGCGTTTGCTCGTCTGGTTTCTCGGGCGAGGGCAGCGGCGGAGCAGGCGGTGTCTGCCGCGTTGGCATCTGGTGACGCTATCGCGGCGGAGAACGCGCGCATGGATGCCGCGGAGGTTCCGGAGGTTTGGGCTGTCTTCGATCAGCGTTCCGGTCTGGTGAATGCGCCGGAGGGCGTTTTTGACCGGGTGTTTGAGAGCAAGAATGCTTCTGCTCAGGTGCAGGCGGCTTTGCAGGATGCCGCGGGCCCGGTGCTGTTGCTGATTGATGATGGTGACCGTGTGGATGACCCGATGAACGTTTTTGATGCGATTGTGAAGGGTGATTTCCCGGACGTTCACATTATTGCTACGGGTAAGCCGACTGATTTGCGTCCTTTGTATAGCCATTGGACGAAGGCTATTCGCAAGTTCCGTACTGGTGCTGTGGTTCAGCCGAATGTTGATACGGATATGGACATGTTCGGTTCTATTCCGAGGCGCGCCCCGGTTCAGCTGAGCGTTGGTCGTGGCTACGCGTTCCTTGCCGGGTCGCCGGTTCTGGTGCAGCTGATGAGCCCTGAGGATTCTCAGCACCGTGGCGGACTGTAGGGCTTGTTTGTCGTGTGGTGAGGTATGGTGTAACTTTACCGGCTATTTTGCTGTAGGGGTCGCCCCGTCTGGGGAGTCTTCCTGCTTGTTGTGAAGTTGATGTTAAGGAGTTAGCCCGTGACTGTACCTGCTGGTTCGCCGCAGTACTCCGGCTCGGAGCGTCGTGATGCTCATCCTGCCCCGCAGGCTGCTGGTCAGCCTGCGGGGGGCTTGGTTGCGGGTGCTCCCCTTGGCTCTTCGTATCGTTTGGTGCGCCGGGTGGGTTCTGGTGCGGTCGGTGAGGTGTGGGCTGCTACGATGAGCGGCTCGTGGGCTCTGTATGCGGCGAAGGTTTTGCGTCCGGAGCTTGCGGAGAATCCTGTGGTTCTTGAGTCTTTTGTGCGTGAGCGTTCGGTGTTGTTGGCGCTGTCGCATCCTCATATTGTGCCGTTGACGGACATGGTGGTTGAGGGTGGCGTGCTGGCTCTGGTGATGGAGTTTCAGCATGGCGGTTCGTTGCGTCAGAAGCTGGATTCTGAGGGTCCGCTGCCGGTTCGTTTGGCGTTGAGTCTGATGGTGCAGGTTCTGAATGCGGTGGAGTTTGCTCACCGTCAGGGCGTGATGCATCTGGATATTAAGCCGGAGAATGTTCTGCTGAGCGGTGTTTTGGGGGAGTCTCTGGATCAGCAGGTTCGTGTGGCTGATTTCGGTATTGCTTCTTTTACTGGCTCTGCGGGTTCGGGGGCTTCTCGTTCGTTTTCTGGTACTCCGGGGTATATGGCTCCGGAGCGTTCTGCGCATGGTGTGGCTACTCCGGCGGTGGATGTTTATGCGTGCGCGGTGACTCTTCATGAGTTGTTGGTGACGGCGCGTCCTCTTCCGGCGCGTGGTGGTGCGGTGCAGGTGTCGCCGCAGATTCCGGCTGAGGTGGCTGAGGTGCTTCACGGGATGTTGGCGGAGAACCCGGCTCAGCGTCCTGGGGCGGCTGAGGCTGCCGCTAAGTTGCGTCTTTTGGCTGAGGGTTTCGCTACTGATGTGGTGCTTCCTCGGTGGGTTGAGGTGTCTTCGGGTGCTGTGGGCTATACGCCTACGGTGGTTCATGGTGCTGAGCCTGCTGTTTCTGCGGTGCCTGGGCAGAATGTTACGGAGCTGTATGGTGCGGGTATGCCGTCGCTGGGTCAGGCGCAGAATGAGACGGTTATTCGGGCTCCTTTTGTGGTGGAGCAGCCGGTATATGTGCCTGATGAGGTTGTTGAGGATGAGGAGCCTGCTCGTTCACCGTTGCGCCGCCCGCTGGTGTGGGGCGCTATCTTGGGTTCTTTGATTCTTGTGGGTGTGCTCGCTTTTGTGGGTTTGAGCGGCGGTAAGGGGGCGTCTAAGACGGCTGAGTCGTGGTCTGCTTCGAGCCGTAGTTCGGCGTCTTTGCCGAGTGGTTTGGGTACTCGTATTGAGGGTACGTATAACCCGCGGGATAAGAGCGCCCGCCTGACGTTTGAGTTTTCGTCGCAGAAGTCGGCTCTTCGGGGCGATATTTTGCAGGTGCTTCCCGGTGTTGAGGGTGGTTCGTGTGCTTCGGTGACGTGGGATGCCGGTCAGGCGTCTTCTGGTGTGTCGAAGAATCAGTCGAGTGTGACTGCGGTGGATGTTCCGTGTTCGTGGAATCTGTCTGGGGTGAGTGTCCCGGCTAATGGTGTGGTGCAGGTTCGGGCGAATGTGTCTGCTGAGTTTAAGGATTCGCGTGCTTTTGAGGAGTGGGTGAACCGTATTGATTCTGAGACGTCGAAGGCTATTTCTGATCGGGAGGTTCGTTCGACGGCGTACCCGATTCAGCGTTTGCGTTCGATTGAGTTGCGGGTTCCTTCTCGTGTGGTGAATCAGAGTGTTTTGCCGGTGACGGTGGTTCCGGTGTGGCCGAGTGGTGCGGATGAGTTGAATCCGTTGATGGTTTTGCCGCGTACGGGTGAGTTTTCGACGCTGGTTCAGGCGATTTCTCCGGATGCTCAGTTGATTAGTTTTTCGGATGGTTGTTCGGGGCATGTGTTGGTGTCTGAGGATCAGCGGGTGGTGACGGCGCTGTCGGTGACTTCTAAGTGCCGCCTGAACGCGCAGATTGGTAATTTCACGAACTTGTCCAGCAGCGACTTCGCGATTATCACCCGCTAATGGTGGCACTCAGATAAGCTGCCGCTGGCATGCAGAAAGCCCCTGGGCTTGAGAGACAACCTCTCAGCCCAGAGGCTTTCTCTATACGATTATTTATTGACTGAACGGTGGTTATTCTTTTATTTCTTCGAGGCGAAGAGTGTTAAAGTCTTTATCATCATTTCTCGTGCTCAATGTTTTATACATCTTATATTTCTTCCCCACTTGAATTTCAGAAACATACCCCGGAATATTTTTACCCTCCGGCGCGACATACATTTCAACAACGCCACATTCAATCGTCTCGAAAACACCTTTGGGAGAACCGTCAGTCATGTTTGATACCTGACCCCCAACGATCTCCACTCTAACCGATTTTACAGTACACACAGAATACGAATTTTTATCTTCGCTGTGTGTCGTATAGTACATAAAAGCAAACACTATTACCATACCGAGAACACACTCAATAAAAACTCTTAATTCTGGGCGAATCTTCCTCTTCAACCACTTCAAAACTATTTAATTGCTTTCATGATAACACTGGTAGAAAACATATTATTAATCATTTGATTCACCGCGCCCACAGGATTCTGAACCGCTTCCGCAACCTGATACATAGGATAAGCAACCCTATCTCGATACTTACCCGCAACGCCTGCATCCATCTTTACAGCTCCCTTTACCGAAGACTTCGAGAAATCCTTTATAGCACCTGTAGCAACTTTGTCGATATATTCATCCCAGTCTAGTTGCCGCCCCAGGACAGCTTTATCAGTAGTGTACTGAACACTAGTCTTAATAAAGCCACCACCTGTATCTGCAACAGCACCGGTAAACACATCTGTAGCACGACCTCGGATACCTACACGAGCAATATCTCCACTATATCCCGAAACCCCCATACCAGTCTTTAAACCTCCACTATACCGAGAACCGATTGCAGAAGCTCCGGCACCAGAAATAAACATCCCGATGCCCCCCATGACACTCTTATCCTTCACAGTATCGTCCATATAATATCCCATCACATTGTTTAGGCCGCCGGACAGCGTATCTTTTATCATGTCCTCTGCAATCTTTGATTCCTTCATCGAAGCACCAATATTCCTGCCCTGCGTAGCTACAGCAGTCTTTACCTTATGCCATTTCGATGCAAGAGCACCTGCTTCCGCCGCTTTTTGGGCAAGCCTAGTAGCCTTAGCAGCTTCAGCTGCCTTCTCTATCTTAGTCATCTTTGATGCAGCATCAGCTATTTTTTTCAAATTACCCAAACCACCAGTAAGAGCACCAGTCACAGCACCGGTAATACCTCCCTTCACGGCTTCTCTACCAGCCTTCGACCAATCGACAGGTTTACCCTTAGCTTTATCCTCAATCACTGACATGCCAGCACCCATCAAAGCACCTGATGCAGCACCAAACGCGGCACCGCCCAAAGGGCCCAAACCAGCACCAACAGCACCAATCACAGCACCAGCAATGACCATCGCACCGCCAGCTACGTACTCCCAGTTGTTCTTTACCCAACCGGTAATACCAGAAGACGCTTTCTGCTCACGATACTTCTCAAAATCCTCCACCGACACCGGCGACAAACCCCACGGATCCACCAAAGAAACCGGGTTACCACCAACCAGCGAGAACGGGTCAGCACCCCAACCAGCACCCACCGGTGCGCTCAGGGGATCAGGCGCCGTAAAACGAGCCACACGCGAATCCACCACGCGGGCACCCAACACCTCAAAACCAGTAGAACCCAGCACCACGCCCGAAGCCGCAGAAACACCAACCAGCGAATCCGGCAACACAGGCGCACCACCAGTAGCAGAAGCACCCTGAGCAGAAGGCACAGCAGGCGCAGCAACACCCAAAGAAGCCCAACCATACGGATCCAACAGACCGGCACCAGAACCAGCACCAGGAACCAGCGAACCCACAGAAGGCATCGACGAGCCAGCCACACCCAGCACACGCGGAACGAACGAGTTCTCATCCCACACCAGCGGGTGCATCACCGAAGCATCAAAACCAGACGCAGAACCAGCATTAGCGCCGGTTGAGGGTACGCCAAACTCGGGTGCGCCAGCAGGCGCACCACCGGCAGCAAGCACACGACCAACGGTAGAAGCACACAGCAGAGAGAAGGACACAGCCGAATCCTCAGCAGAACCCCACGACGCCACAGAGTTCACGAACCCAGCCGCACCATAAGTCAGGGACGAGCCAGAACCATCCGAAGAAACCTGCAGAAGACGCGAATCATTACCGTCATACGAGAACACGCTCGTCGCAACCGGCACCAAAGTGACGCCCTCAACCTCCACGGACTCCGGGCACTGCGGAAGCCACGCCTGAGCGTCCTCAACAGCAGAGGCAAACTCAGCCGACTGGAAGCCGGTCTTCGCCTCATCCTGCACACCGTAGAGGCATACTGCGCGAACGCGGGCACCCTCATCAGTGACCAGCACCTTCACCCAAGCATTCTCGGGCTGGGCGCTATCAAAGTACTCAACACGCACCAGCGCACCAGCGGCATCATAGATCCAACGCAGAGTCTCGGTACCACGAACGGCAGAAGAGAGCATCTGGGCGTCAGTGTAGGTGTACATGACCAGACCAGCAGGCGAATCCACACCGCTAATACGACCCAAATCATCACGAATAATCTCAGTGTGCAGAGCCTCAGAAGAGTCTGCCACAGCCGAGTCTGCCACAGCAGGACCCTCGGTCACAGAGGTCATGTGCGCGCCACGGTAACCAAACTCGCGAACCCAAGTGCCCGCCAAATCAGACACCTGCGCACGCACCAGTGCGTCCACCGCGTTGTACTCGAAAGAAGACTCCACACGAGACTCAGAGGTAACGGCGGTTCCATCCAGACGGTACGCGGTAATGTCGGTCTGCTTGACCATGCGGCCTGCAGCATCATACGCATAAGCGCTCGAACCCAGGGGGTGCACAAACTCAGTGCGCAGACCATCAGCGTCGTAAGCGTAGGACAGCTCATAGCCACCAGTCTCGTCCATGTACGCAGTACGGAAAGACTCCGGAATCTGAGCACCAAACTCACGGCGCTGACGAACCAGACGACCCAGACGGTCATAAGACTCAACCGTCACCACGGGAGCACCAAACGCATCAACGCCCGCGTGATCATAGGTCGTCATCGTACGGCGTGCAGAATCACGCTCCATACGGTACAGCAGAGAGCCATTCACCGAATGGGAGCAGGGAACACCGTCACGGTCATAACCGAAGGAATGTACAGCGCCATTACCGTCAGTGCTGGTCAGCAGACGACCGGCAGCATCATAGGTAGAGGTAGTGCGCACACCCAGCGGATTGGTTACCGCCAGAACATTGCCCATCAGGTCATACTCGTAGCTGGTAATGCGACCGGCAGGGTCCATCACGGAGGTAACGTTACCCGCCTCGTCATAGCGGTAATGGGTCACGCCACCGGCACCATTAGTCACCGCAACCACCTGGGAAGCGGCATCATAGGTGAACGAACGAGTACCCCACTTGTTATCGCGGATGCTCTTCACGCGGCCACAAGAATCCCAGGTGTAGAACACCGGAGAAGCCACACCGGAACCGGTAATAGACAGCACACGACCGCACGCGTCATAGCGAACGCGTGCCTCAGAGCCGTCACCGTACACCTGGCGAATCAGACGGGAATCAGCGTCGTACTCGTAACGAGTCACAGACTGCTCAGGAGTACCGGCAGCATCATAGGTTGCAGCCAGTCGACCGCACGCGTCATAGCTGTACTCGGTCACACGACCCGCGGGGGAAATCATGCGTACCATCTGGTTTGAGCCGTTGTACTCGTAGCGGCTCAGACCGCCCTCAGCGTCCAGAACCTGCACGGGGTTACCCGCACCGTCATAAACCATCGTGGAGACAGTCGGGTCGTCAGCATCTGCACTAACCTGAGGACCAGAATCCTCAGAGAGAACCTCGGTACGCACCGGGCGGCCCAGGTGGTCACACGAAATGCGCACGCGATCAACACCATCATTGGTGGTGAAGGTCTTGCGCGAGGAATCAACCGAAGTACGTACACTCACACCGGTCGGGTCAATCAACCCAGTCAGGGTGCTTGCAGCATCATACTCGCGAGTCCACACGCCACCGGCGGGGTCAATGGTGCGGATCAGGCGCATCAAACCATCGTAGGCGTAGCTGAACTGCGCACCACCCGGCAGGGTAATGCGGTCAATATTGCCGTTCGTATCAAAGGAACGCTCCATACGGCGGCCCAGCGGGTCGACCACGGCAACAATATCGCCGCTCGGACCGTATTCGTACTCGGTACGGGCACCAGCGGGATCCACCGATGCCACCAGGCGACCGCCAGCAGCGTACTCAAAACGCCAGCGGGAACCATCCGGGTCCTGACGGCACACCATGTGACCGGCAGAATCATAGGTGAACTCAGTCTCCAGCCCAAGAGCAGAAACAATCTTTACCAGGTGACCCGCAGCAGAGTACTCGCAACGGGTCAGCTGCTGCTCAGCATTACGAATACCGGTCAGCAGACCACACTCGTCATACTCCAAGGAGACAGTAACACCCTCAGGGCTCACCACACGCTGCAGCAGGCCGTCAGCCCACTCAAAACGGGTCACATGACCGTTGCCGTCAGTCATAGAAGAAGGGTTACGCTCAAAATCATTCGCGTACTCGTAAGTCACCGTAGTCATCGGGCTTACGGCAGGGCTCTGGGCAAACTCCTGCCCCGAAGTAGCCTCATCGAGGGCGCGGCCCTGAGCCTCAGCCTTCAGGCGGGCACGACGAGCCAGACGGGCGGCACGGCGAGCGCGCGGATCCGTCTCAATAGCGCTCATTGCCACGGAGACTACGCGGTCTTGCTCGTCATAAGCAAAGAGGGTTTCAGCGCCCTCATCGGTGACCTCACGAATAATACGGCCGCGCTCATCGCTGTAGCGGGTAATGCGAGAACCATCGCGGTCTACCACACTCACACGGTTGCCAAAGTCATCGTAGGCATAGCTACTACGCCCACCTTCCGCATCAACAATGGCGGTCAGACGTGCGTACTGGTCATTGACCCACAGGTTCGTGTAGGAGGCGTCTTCGTTAGAAACGTCAGTGATGCCATTCGGCAGGTAGCGGTAGCGAACACGACGACCGTATTCGGTGTCCTGTTCGGTAATACGGCCGGCAGGGTCGTAGTAATTCGTCACCTCAACAGTGCCGGTACTAGCCACCACGCGGTGAATCAGGCCGGCAGCGTCATGTTCATAACGGCGGGTACCAGCGTCACCGTGCACAGCACACAGGTGAGTACGACCGTCAAGGGTGACGTACTCGTAACGCACCGACTGCCCACGAGAAGAATGAATAGCGCCGACAAGGCCGCCTTCGGTGTACTCCACGTTGATACGTGCACCGCGCTGATGCACGATAGCGCGAACACGACCCTCTTCATCGCGCAGGTATGCGACAGCAGTACCTGCCCCAGCGCTCATACCCAGGTAAACACCGGTGAGGCTGAAAATGTGCTGGGTTCCAGAGTTGTCAGAGATACGCAGCAGGGACGAGGCGTCATAGTCCGTAGCGTGCAAAATATAGCGCAGGGAGGGGTCAGCAATAGAACCCTCTTCACCCATCAGCTGGGTAAGGGGCAGTTCTTCAAGCCACCACGCTTCACGCGGAGCACGAGCGTAACCGTGGGTGCCGTCCTCACGAATCATTCGGTCGAAAGTAACCTCACGACCGTCAGCCATAGTCCAGACAGCATTCTCAACGTTCAGCTGCACACGGCTCTCAATATTCGAAGACCAGCCAGCACCGAACACACCGGATACAGCGTGCTGACCAAAAACAGCCACACTGTTGTACATACGAGTTACAGAACAAGCAGAAACCACACCAGCAAACGCCATATCGGTCTCTTCTTCAATGAAGTTACCGGTTGCAACGTTCACGGGGTCATTCACATAACCGCTTGTGGTGGACATTCCTACTACAGCCGGCGTTGGAACTTCCAAATCGTGGCGCTCAGTACTAACACCAGCTGCGCTGATTGCACCTTCCAGAGTCGAATTGGCAACGGTAATAACCTGGCTCGAGCTACCGTACTTCTCAAAAGTATCGGCTACGATACCCAGCCAGGTCTTATCGTTGGCGTTCGACTTATTCCATGCTTCAAACGTGCTGATGAGATTTTCAGCATCGACGGAGCCCCACTGGCACTTAACCATAAACTCTGTGGAAAGGTTACGCAGCTTGCCAGGCTCAGCATCAAGGCTAGTACCAAGGTTCGCCAAAGTATTAGAGAGAGAGCGCACGGTCGAAGGGCGCGCTGAAGAAACAGTCATACTCCCTGAGCGGGTCTCAGTGCTCTCACGATGACCTAGCGATGTGGTGTCAATCGAGGTATCCGGCTTATACGATGTCGGCTTAGGCGGTTCACCTCCGAATGTTTCAACCCACCATTTACGGAAACCACCCAGGTCATGCTCATAGTGGTACATAAGGTCGCGGTTCTCATTTTCCTTATGAGCTGACTCTTTGAGGCGATCCACCACATCAGCCAGTTGACGGAAGATGCTGGCGATATCACGACCATCGCTAATGGTGGTATCAATATTTGCCGCCGCAACATCGGCGTAGTGACCTCTAAACTCCTCCAGAGCCGTTGTCAGTGAGTTCTTAAGAGGGGGTAATGCATTATCAATATTCTGCGCGACGGTGCGGCAGGCATTGGCAAGGGCATCCGACGTAGCATCATCGTACTTGACTTTTTCAGTATTCAGATTCATGCTCTGTTGTCTTTCAATGTGGTTAGTACGGAAGTGTGGTGATTAAACAGATGTAGACAGACATGTACACCATGTCTGGAAAACAACGTGGGTATAACCGAATAACAGAAAACGCCGCCTACCGCTCACCGCCCCGTAGCCGGGGAGCGGGGCGGTAAACGGCGTTTACCAGGGAAGGCTTAGGAGCCGCCACCTGCCTGGAAGATATCGGTAGAAATCTGGTTGAGCTGCTCGCGCAGGTCAGTCAGTTCCTGAGTCAGGTTACGCAGGGTGTTTTCTACGCCGGGCCAGGTGTCATTGCGGAAACGCTCAGCCAGGGGGCCGTCCCAGTTGTTGGGGTCCTTCAGCTGGTTACCCTGCTGGTTGAGGTTGTTGATTTCGTTCTGCAGACCGCCATTGATGATGTTCTGGAGAGCAGTAATGGCATCCTTGGCTGCCTGCGATGAGAGTACGCGATCGGACACGATGTTCCTCTTTCGTCGTTGAGTTGCCGGAAGATGTGCATTAGATACGCGAATATCAAATACGCACCGTTAGTGCTTTGCACCACTCCGAACATTACACTATTTCGCGGCAAAGCGCATCCTCCACACCCTGTTGTGAGAAAAATTTCTCATAGTAGACATTGCACAACAGTGCGTGCATATACATTTATCTACTCTCATCAAGGGATTTCTCCCGCTACGGTATCCTTAGGAAATGCCAACCCACTGGGGGTGGCACCTTATCATTAGAATCACCAACCACATACGAAACGAGGACTTTCATGTCTGAAAACACCCCGCAGCCGGCTGCACCGCAGCAGCCGCAGTTCACCCAGCAGGCACCCGCCGTACAGCCCGCATACGGCGCACCCGTGGAGGCACCGAAAAAGAAGTGGGCGGCAGTAACCGCACTGGTCTTGGGCATTATTTCCGCCCTGACCGGCATCTTTGTCATTGGTTCGTTCCTGACCATCCCGACCATTATTTTCGCCGTGATCGCTCTGGTCATGGTTAAGAACGGCACCGGCAAGGGTAAGGGCATGGCGATCGCTGCTCTTGCACTGGTTCTGGTGGCGTACATTGCTACGTTTGCTTTCTTCCAGATTCGTGCGGCGAACCTTGAGAAGTCTAACCGAGAGGCCCGTGAGGTTATCCAGAAGTGCGAGAACCACGAGCCCGGCTACTACATCATTGAGAAGGACGGTAAGCGTTACTGCAACGCGGGCGGCTGGGTCTACGAGATGGATAAGTAAACCGGTTTATTTGGTTCCATGATTAGCCGTCGCTGGTGGAGGGGGCGTTCGTTCACGCGGCAGTCGCCGTGCCTGCGAGCGCCCCTCAACCGTATCCTCCGTGGGTGCTTCAGCATCTGGCAGCGAGTACACCCCGGAGTATCTGCAGCGCATCCTCGATGCGCACTCCACTACCATCACCGACTCCTACCTGATTGAAGGAGCGAATAGCTAAATGATGTCTCAAGAATCTGCTATTACCTTTTGGGGCGTATGCTCCATCATCACAACTATTTTCACGATTCTCACCCTTGCCGCTTACATCATCAATCGACGCCGTGACGAGAAGAAGAAGCGTGAAGGCATCTACATTAGTCGTCTGCAAGGGCTGCTGGCGTACATTATTGTCTTTATCCCGGGCTTCCCGATTATCCGCTATTTTTTGTCGCTCAATGGCCCTGAGACTAACCCCTATACCGAGGGTATCTGCATCTTCATGACTGCTTTCCTCTTGTTCTACCTGTGGCACGTCAACGCCACGTACATGAAGATTTCTTCTGAGGGTATTAATATGCACACCCCCGTTCGCGGGTCGAGGATCTGCCCTATCGGCGCGATTGATAGCGTTGTTTATAGCGAGTCCAAGGATGAAGATACCCCAAGCCGGATGTGGTTCCTCACTAAGTCGCGTGCGCGTATTAACCCGTTGAACCCGAATTATGACGAGTACTATCTCTTGGTCATTACCCGGTTCAGGATTAAGTATGGTCGCTGGCCTGAGCTGGATAATCCGGCTGACGTGGATAAGGTAAACCAGCTGGATAACCGTGCTGAAGTCATTCCGTATTTCATGAATAATCAAGAGATTTCGGGTCTTGCCGACGTCGACATGTAGCCTGCCGGTTTGTGGGCTGAAGGCTCCCGGGGATGCGCGGCTCACCCCCGCGCTGCCCCCGGGGCTTTCGGGGCTCATACGCCCCTCAGCGCCCTAAGAACTCGGCACCCTCAGCACGTAGGCACCGCCGCCTAGTTTGGGTGGGGGTGCGTGCTCTTCCTATTCACCAACCACACGAAACGAGATCCCACCATGCGCACTTTCCTGATTATCTTTTGGGGTATCTTTGCCGCATTCACAACAGTTGCGACATTCTACGTCATCATCAATTACGAGGTGCAGCGCTGGAAAGATAAACAACGGCTACGTGAGGGTATTTATATCCGACGGGTTACTCGGATCGAAGCTCTTCTCATTACGATATTTACCCCCGTTTTTCCGTGCCTTATGTTTGCAGGTCATATATTTTTTGACCCTGAGTCAGCAAGGATAACGATTGACATAACGGCCTTGTTAGTATCAGTACCATTTGCTGCATACTTGCGGTATGTGCATGTCGCCTACGTGAAGACTTCCGCCGAGGGTATCGAGCAGCGCATCTGGTTCTCCAACCCGACCCGCTACCCTTTCAACGCGATCAACCGCGTCGTGTTCTACAAAGCATCGAATTATGAAGACGACGATATGGTGGGGTTCTACGCTAAATCAGGCACCCAGATTGCCCTGTTTAGCCCGTTGCCTTATAAAAATTACCGGCTCATGGCGATTGTACGGTTCAGGATTGAGAACGAGCGTTGGCCTGACATGGACAACCCGGATGATGTGGCTCAGGTGAACCGTTTAGATTGTGCCGGGAAGACGATGCGCTACTTTGAGAATTTGGGGAAGGTTACCGACCTTGCCGACGTTTGCATGTAACCAACCACCACACTAGGACATTTCATGCTCAGAAAATTTCTTGCCGAAACCGTCACCAACGGCTCAATAGGACTCAACCGCCCCAAAGGCTACATTCCTCTGGGACAGCGGCAGAAAAAGCCACTGCTGGCTGTACTAGCTGCAGATTCTTTCGTGCTGCTGGTGTGCATTTTACTTCCTCTAACTTTTCCAGCCGAGAATCCCGTTGATTATATTCCTGCATTTATTTTCATGAATATTATTGGTTCGTTCTTCTGGTTCTTAGCTATTCACACCAATTCCTTCTACATCCAGCAGAATGAGACCTCCGTGAAGTGGCGAAACTGGCGGTTCAAAACCCGCGAGTTCGACTACAGCAGCATCACGAAAATCCATATGCAAGCTAATGGAAAAGGCGGCTACTTCGTAATTAGCAGTAGCCAGATGGGGAGGCGTCGTCTGGCGTTTAGCCCGGTCTTCTTTGATGCCACCTATATCTACCACATGATTCTTTTCCGTGAACGCTACGGCG
Source organism: Rothia sp. HMSC068E02 (assembly GCF_001813565.1). Classification (NCBI taxonomy): domain Bacteria; kingdom Bacillati; phylum Actinomycetota; class Actinomycetes; order Micrococcales; family Micrococcaceae; genus Rothia; species Rothia sp. HMSC068E02. The sequence continues at coordinate 1,802 of NZ_KV812874.1, read as the reverse complement.
TTTGGCCGCCCAAGTATATCCCTGAGCTCTTCGTAGAGTTCGGTGATTACGAGGACATGGACGCCCTGATCAAGGTCATCTGTTACGCCCGCAAGTATGAGATTGGTTCCCCCGAGGCTGGGGAGTACCGACAGATTCCGGAGCACCTGCAGCGCATCCTCGACCGCGCCGCGGCAGAGTCCAAATAGTTGAAAGGGAAATAGCATGAACGCTATCTCTGAAACCTTCAGAATCCTATGGCTAATCTTCCTGTGGTTCTGCTTTAGCTTCATAGCTCTTGCATCTCTAGTGATGGCCGTTATTGGGGTATGGCCTTGGGGTGCGCTGTTCTTCGTTTTAAGCCCTCTGAATCTTGCTTACATAGATATGATTAACGCTGAAAATATTGGCTATAAAGCGACCGGAGGCCTCTTCCACCGCTTCTTTATTTTCGTTTACTCCATCAACGCGGTGGGCTTGATTGTTCTGACGGTTCTGACGGCTTTCGGTGTACTCCAGGGGGACCCGGCTCCGTGGACCCCTGAGACGAACTTTGCTTCCTGGTACATGGTTGGCGGGCTAATCATCGTCGCCTTCCTCATCTACCGCATCGAGCCTAATGATGAGATTCCTGACCTGCTGCGCATGGAGCAGATGAATAGGCTCTCAACCCGTGTGGGCGTTGTCGCGGCAGCTATTTTCACGGTTCTGTGCCTCGTGGTTCCTCTGACCAGTTTCATGACTGCAGGCTATGATCCGGCGGCTCTGGCGGTTGCGCTTTTCCTGGCCCCTGGGTTCCTGCGTGTTGTGCGTGAAGGCCTCTTCTACCTGCAGAGCACCCGCTTTGAGGAGGGGTCTGAGGGGTACCGTACCCTGCGTGCCGTGTGTATTGGCGTGGCTGGCCTGGCTGGGTGTATTGCGCTCGGGTATGTGGGCTATTCGCTGGTACGTCTGGAGTTGCTGCCTGCACTGTTCTTTGCTGCCTCGGTAGCGATGAATGCGTGGTCGGTGAAGAAGTACGTCACCGTGGGTATCACCATTCCTGAGAAGGAAGACGACGAAGAGCAAACCGCTACGGAGGGCAAATAATATGCGTATTTTCTTTATTATTTTCTCCGGAATTATTTTCGCGCTGTCCGTTATCTCTACTGTCTACATCATTATTAGGTATGAGATTAATCGACGCCAAGATAAGAAAAAAGAAGCACAGGGAATTTATATTAAGCGAGTAACTCGCGCCGAGACGTTACTCTGCCTGTTCATTCCGATGTTCCCTTGTCTTGCTTTTATAGCGAATATTCAAAGTGAAAATGTGAATATCTGGGCGAATACAGTAAATATTATTTTTGTATTTTTCTGCTATCTTTATGCCCGCTATGTTTTTGTCGCTTACGTGAAGCTCTCCCCCGAGGGTATTGAGCAACGCGTCTGGTCAGCCAACCCAACCCGCTACCCTATTAACGCGATAGACAGCATCGTGTATTACGAAACGCTGAATATTGAAGACCAGGATATGGTGGGGTTTTACACCCGATCAGGTGAGCAGATTGCTGCTTTTGGTCCCATGACTCACAAGAATTACCGGCTCATGGCGATTGTGCGGTTCAGGATTGAGCAAGAACGTTGGCCTGACATGAATAATCCCACTGATGTAGCTCAGGTAGACAAGCTGGACAATGGCTATATGACCATTCCTTATTTCAGGGGCCGTGAGAAGGTTACTGGCCTTGCTGACGTCGATATGTAAATCTATCAAGAAATGAGGCAGTTAATGGAAATTAATTACAAACGCCGCCAAAGAGTGGCACTCATTATTTCATTCA
>NZ_KV812873.1:0-18178 GCF_001813565.1 Rothia sp. HMSC068E02 | reverse complement strand
CAAAAAATACCTATTCCATGTCGCAAACTCATCTTTAAAAAAGGAACGAGATTTTGATACAACCCGCTTTGAAGAAATCAAAGAATAACAACCTCATAAACTAAAAATAAAGCCCCCGCGGCCGAGAGTCATCCTCTCAGCCACGGGGGCTTCACCGTATCAGCGTGTCCTCACGCGGCAAACGTTAGGAGGCGCGGCGGCGGGAACGCAGCACCATCACAGTACCCGCACCCAACACCAGCGCACCGCCCACAGCCACAGACACCGCACCAAAACCAGTACGCGCCAGGCCGCCCTGCTGGGAGCTAGCGCCACCAGAAGAAGCAGACACACCGGACTGGCCCAGGGAGCCGCCACCGGTACCACCGCCGGAGATACCACCCGGGTACACGCCGCCAGCAGAACCATCAGCCGAACCGTCAGAGGATCCCTGCGCGTTCACGTCACCGGCAGCGCCAGAAGCACCAGCCTGACCGGACTGACCACCCTGCGCGGCACCAGACTGCGCGGAGCCGGGCTGGTTAGCACCAGCGGTACCGCCCGGGGTTGCCGAATCCACACGGCGCACACCACTAAAGTCGTCCTTAGCCGCATTCGGGTCCTTCGGCACGGCAGTCTCAAACGAGCACGCATCCGACGCCTTCTTACCCACAGCAACCGCAAGCTGCTGCACCGGGCTGTTCACCTCAGTACCATCAGCCAGGGTCGCAGAATAGTGCACGTCAAACATGTACTGGCCAGGCTCAGAGAACACCCAGTTCGCGTGTGCGTGCGTCGCGTAATCAATGTCGATCGTAGTCTTGCCGGTCGTCGAGTCCAGCAGCACATCCGCACCGTTCAGCGACTCAGTGAACATGCCGAAGCGCGCACCCTCAGGCATGACCTTCGGCACCACGTGCAGGCGCACGGGGCCGCGCAGCTGCGAGTAGTCAATGTCCTGCGTGTTGTAGCCGGGCCAGGGCAGGCCGCTCTGCTGGGTCTGCGGCAGGCCGTAGAAGGCGGTGCCGACCGGGCCCATGAAGTTCAGCTTCTCATCAGCCATACGTTCGGTGCGCACACGGCGAGCGTTCTCGCTGACAGTCCACACGACCGAATCGAGCGGGCGCACGGTCGAATCAGCGTCAATGATGCCGCTGTCGTCGCGCAGACCCACGGACAGCTGGCGGTCCTTCAGAGTTGCCTGGATGTCCAGGTGGCCGTGCGAAATCTTGGTGCGGCCGTCAATCTGGCCGGGCACGCACTGGTGACCCGGGGTTCCGGGGGTGGACGGCTGCGCAGACGGCGCCGGGTTAGTCGGAGCAGGGGCGCTCGGGGTCGGGTTCGCGGGCGCGGGGCTAGACGGTGCCGGAGTGGAGGGCGCCGGAGCAGGTACGCTCGGCTCTGCGGAGGCGGTCGGCACCGCAGGCACGGTCGGAACCTCGCTGGGAGACACCGACGGAACGGTGCTGGGCTCAGCGGTCGGAGCCTCGGAAGGAGCCTCGCTCGGCTCAGCGCTAGGAGCTTCAGTCGGCGCGACGGTAGGCTCAGCGCTCGGCGACGGATCCACCGGAGCAGGCTTCGGCGCATCACTAATGGGTGCGCTATCGGGAGCCAAAGCACCGTGCGCAGTGTACTTGGTGCCCGGCTCGTAGTTCGCCGCAACCTCAGTGGTGGAGGCGGAAGCGTTCATATCCGGGTGGGTCAGCATCTTCACGCGCAGAGCCGTGCCCTTGTAGAACGACTCATCACGGAAGGTAAAACGCGCCACACCATCCTCAACGGAGCCTTCCAGGTCGAGGTACGGGTAGACCGGGTCATCCTGGGCGTAGAAGCCGCCGCGCATGAAGCCGCGCACCTTCGGGTCCTTGAAGCGGACCTCAACGGTGCTGAAGCCGTTGCCGTTCGGGGTGACGGTCACGTCGTAGTCCATGCTGGTCGGCGTGTACTGCTGGGTGCTGAGTACGGTGTTCGCCTGATCCGGGATTTCTTCGGGCCAGGAGCCGTTACCGTCGTCGCTGTACACGCTCTCAGCCTTGCCGGGCTCGTAGGTGAGCTTGTGCGAGATCCAGCGGGACGCCTCCGCGCTGTTCGCATCGGAGGTGTCGGGGGTGAAGACAGCCTGCAGCTGGGAACCCTCGCTACCGAGCATTTCAGACCAGGTGGCGGTACCGTTCACGACCGGCAGGTCGGTCAGGAAGTAGCCGTTGTTGTACAGGGTCAGGGTGCCCTTGAGGTTCTTGTTCGCGGCGGTGAAGGTGATGTCGCTGAGCTTGTCGTCGGCGTCCTTGTTCTTAGCCGGGTCGGCGTCCAGGCGGTGCGGTGCCACGGACAGCACGTACTTTGCGGCGTCCAGGTCACCGACGGGTGCCGCATTGTAGCGGTCGACGGTGGGCACGGCGGTGGGGGTGCCGTCACCGAGCACGGGCTGCATGCCACCAACCTGCCAGACCAGCTTCGACGGCTTGGAGCTAATGATGCGGCCGTCGGTGGAGCGCGCCACGGTGCGGTAGGTGACCACGTAGCGGCCGGGGCGGGTGAAGGTCGTGGTGTTGTGGGTGTGGCTACCTTTGTCGAGCAGCCAGGAGTGCCAGCCGGTCGAGCTGCTGGAGAGCATGCGGTACACGTCGGCGGGGGCGTCGTCCGGGTTGTAGCGGAAGAGCTCCATACGGCCGGGACCCTCAACGGAGAGAATGTCGGTAGCGAACACGCCGTCACGGAAACGCTCAGTGGGCACCTTCGTGGATGCGCCCAGGCCAGCCCAGATGGGGTCCTGGTTGCCGTAGGTCAGGTGCGGTGCCATGTAGAGGGTCTGGCCGGGTTCGCCGAGGAACGCCAGGGAGGGCGAGTCGCCCAGGGTCATGGTGTACTGCGACTTGCCGTCCCTGGTGCTGTAGCCCTTGCCGACCCAGTTAACGGTCTTGTCCAGTTCGTAGGTGTCTGCGCCGGTCTTGTAGGGGTTCGCCTCGTTCATGAGGACGAAGGTGCCGTTCTGCTCGTCCCAGTATGCCTTGGGGGCGTCAACGTGGCCCTTGGTGGTGACGATTTTGCCGTCGTCGGGGCCTGCTGCGGCGGGCAGGGAGGGGGCAGCGCCGGCGAGCGCGAGCAGTGCTGCGGCGGAGAGGAATGCGGCGGCGCGGCGGAGGGCGGGCTTGCCGCCGGGGATGAAGAGTGCGGGGGTGTGTGTGGTGACCCGTCGTTGGGTCTGCTTCTGAGAGCTCATGACAACCTTTCTCATTTTTCTATTTCCTAGGGTAGCTCTTTTGCAAATAATTGTCATTTAGAACCTAAGTGAGTATAGTGATTCTCAGAAACACGTGTGCGCCGAGGCGCGCCCAAAAACGCACACCACGTACATCCACAAAGAGAAAAACACGGCAGAGCGCACCCCGAACCCAAGAGGGAAACCGGCAACAGGCCGCCGGACCCAGCATCGGGCAAACCCCGAAAGCACCGGGCCCCGAACACACCGGGCAACGCGCCAGCCAACGAGCAGTCATCCAAGGAGCCACCATGCAAGGACGCACCAAACCTCTGAGCCTACTCAGCGCAACCACCCTCGGATGCACCCTCGCACTCGGGGCACCTCTCGCCCTCCCCCAGGTCGGCACCTTCACCGCCGCACAGGCGCAGGAAAACCAGACCGGCACCCAGGTAGGCACCGAGTCGCGCGGTTACGTCAACTACGAAGGCGACTACGTCATCGCGGGCGTACACACCGAAATGCTCAACGCATTCCTCGACGGCAACCAGTTCACCCTCGGCACCCTCGCAGACACCGCCCCCGGCCAGCAGGGACGATTCAACCCCGCCCGCACCGTCTTCCACCTGCCCGACGTCGAGGATGCACACACCAACGTCGTAGCAGGCTACGACTACATTGCCCCCGAAGGCACCGACATCTTCTACATTCCCTCCACCCGCACCCGCGGCCTGATCTACCCCGGCCTCGGTGCGGAAGGAATCCGCCCCGGCGCGCTCAAGGACAACACCATCAACCTTGAACTCGTGCGTAGCAGCGTACCCGAAGGCGGCCGCGCCGAAGTCTTCACCGAATCCGGTCGCGACAACCCGCGCGTCTTCAGCACCAACGACAAGCTCGCACCGCACACCATCACCTCTGGCGGCCACGAGCACCTCAGCTGGGCATTCACCCGCGCCGGCATCTACCAGCTGACGTTCCGCGCCACCGCAACCCTTGCCGACGGCACCCCGGTCAGCTCCGAGGCGACCTACACCATCGCCGTGGGCACTAACGCTGAGGACGGCTTCAAGCTCCTGAACGGGCAGAACGCCGCAAAGGAAGCAACCAAGGACGCCACGAGCGAGGCAACCACTACCCCCGAGGCAACCTCCACCGCCACCGAGAGCGCCACCAGCAGCCCCAGCGCATCTACCTCCGCAAGTGCTGAGGCGAGTGCATCTGCTGAGGCGAGCGCATCCACCGGTATTCGCCGCGTGGATGGATCCGTGAACGGTCAGAACGCCGCGCAGGTGACCGACCCGAACAGCGCGAAGGCGGCGGCAAATGGTGAGCAGGTATCCCAGGGCGGATCCGGTGTAACCGCTATCAGCGGCACCGACAACACCAATAACGGCTCTGACAAGGGTGAAAACAAGGACGGCAATGCCACCAGCGCGAAGGGATCCAGTGTGAAGGGCTCCAACGCCCAGAACATCAGCGCACCCAGCAACGGCGGCGGCATTACCGGTAACGGCGTGCTGTCCTCCGGTCTGCCCGGCAGCCTGAACCAGCAGTGCATCGCCACCGAGGTTCCCGCCGAAGATGCCAAGGACTCTAAGGACGCTCAGAAGGACAACAAGCAGAGCAACCAGGCAGCCCAGGCACCGACCAGCATCCCCACCCTCGCCGTGGTCAACACCGCCGAGCACAGCGGCCGTGAAGAAGTCACCCACGGCCACTTTGACGTGGGCCCGATCCTCAACGGCGGCAACCTCACCAGCAGCGTGAAGGACGACCGCACCAGCCCCGCCCGCCACGTCTCCCCCGGCGCCCTCGAGTTCGTACTCAATGACGCCGCGAAGATCAACCTGCCCGCAGGCATGGAGAACATCGCCCCGGCAGGCACCCCCGTGCACATGATCGGTGCAACCCAGCAGCAGGGCGTGCCCTGGCTCGGCTGGAGCACCCAGGACCCCGAACTGCTCAAGCAGCTCGACGGCCCCGTCACCATGAGCCTCAACGGTTTTGAGGGCCCCGGCACCATGTCCACCTTCCTCTCCGGCAACTTCGGTTCCGCCGGTCAGAAGGTCTTCGATTCGCGTAGCGGCGGCTCCTTCCAGGTGCCCGCAAACACCCACCAGCACAGCAACTGGGTGTTCACCGCTGAGGGACGCTACACCGTGACCATCGGCTGGACGGCACGCCTGAAGAACGGTCAGCAGGTCAGCAGCGAATCGGTTCTGCACTTCACCGTCGGCAACCCCGATAACGCCCCGGCAAGCAACAACGCGCAGGGTGCGGCAGACACCAAGCAGGACGGTGGCAACGCTAACAGCGCTAACGGCGCCAACAACGGCGGCGAGAAGAGCACCGCAAAGAACCCCGTCAACGGCACCGTCGACGAAGCCACCGGCATCGTCACCAAGCCCGACGGATCCAAGGTGCGCATCGTCGGTAAGACCGCCTCCGGTGAGGATTGCGCCCTGACCAGCCAGGAACTCGCGAACGCACAGAAGGCAGCCGCCGCAGGTAAGCTGCCGAACACCGGTGTGGTCATCGACCCGTTCATGGTCAGCACCTCCATTCTGGCGCTGGCACTCGGTGCCATGATTCTGCGTTCGGCACGCCGAAAGGGCCGCAGCGGTGACACCGCATAGCGGGCATACCGACGCGCACACCTATAGTCGGCGTACCGCCCTCACCCTCGCCTCCCGTATTGCGGTGGGTGCGGGGGTGGGGGCTGGTGCCTTCGCACTGAGCGGATGCGCCAGCACCGTGAACGCCTCCTCCGACCGGATGCGCGTGGTCGCCACGACCCCGATCCTGGCGGACTTAGCGCAGCAGATTGCAGGAGAGCGCGCCAGCGTGCACTCCCTGGTGCCCGCCGGTGCTGACCCGCACTCGTATGAGCCGAGCCTGCGCGATATCCGCGATGTCGCCTACGCCCGCTGCGCCCTGACGAACGGTCTGCTGCTGGAGCAGCGTAAGCTCAGCAAAATGGTTGAGGCGAACCTGCCCGCAGGCGTTGTGTCCGTGGCGGTTGCGGAGAAGATTGAGCAGTACGGCGGCAAGCTGGAAGCCATTGTTGAGGATGCCTCCCTGGACTCCATCTGGCTGGGTTTGCGTGTTGAAGAGGGCGGGCAGAACGAATCCGCCCCCGCCGACTCTTCGGATGCAGGAATGCGCTTTGAGGTGCAGAGCGTGCGGGCGCGCACCTCTACCGATTCGTCGAATGCGCAGTTGGCGGCGTTCATTACGCAGACCTTCGGCGCGGTGGAGATGCTGTGCGATTCGCATGCGCGCGGCGTGAACCTCACCCGTGAGGGGGACACCGCGATCCGCACCGGCGATATGGGTTCACTGGAGCTTCCGTTGCAGGCGCATACGCACCTGTCGTGGGCGTTTAGTGATGCCGGCGAGTACGCCATTGAGCTAAGCGCCACCGCGGTGAAGGCCCCGGAGTCGGTGCGTTCTTCGCGCGGCACCCTGTACTGCGCGGTCGGTCGTGACCCGCAACAGCTGGTGGACCGTCTGGCGAAAGAACAGAACGTTTCTGCCGCCGAGATCAAGGTTCTTTCCGCAGGTCACGCCGATATTACGGCACGCACCGGCGACGGCAGGCTCGTGCTTCGCGCGGATTCCTCCCAGGGCGCCGTAGAGTACGAACTGAACCGCACCGTGGTCGCGGTCCCCTCCCGCACCCTGCAGGAGGTGCCCGCCGGCGGCAGCTACCGTTTCCTGCGTTCGGGTGCTTCGGAGCATCGCGGTCAGGTGTATCTGTTGGCGCAGGCCGTTCTGGGCAAGCACGTGCACGGCGAAATCGACCCGCACATTTGGCATTCGGTGCCGAACGCGAAGGCGAGCGTGCAGGTCATTCGTGACGCGCTCATCTCCGCCGACCCGGAGGGTGCGAGCGAGTACGCGACCCGCACCGAGCAGGTCATGAAGGAGCTTGACGCCCTGGACGCTCAGCTGCGTCAGGTGTACGGGGGTCTGCCGGAGTCGGCACGCAACCTGGTCACCACGCACGACGGCTACCGCTACCTGGCGAGCACCTACGGGTTGCACATTGCCGGTTTTGTGAGTGCCAGCGCCAGCGGTGAGCCGAGCATTCAGCAGCGTCAGCGCCTGCGTCGCACGGTCGAGGATTTGAAGGTTCCAGCGATTTATCTGGACAAGTCCACGGCGATGCGTTCACCGGTTCTCACGGAGCTGGCTCGGGAGGCTCAAGTGCGTACCGGGGTGCTCTATTCGGACACTCTGGATGCGCAGGCTCCTCACTACGCGCAGATGATGCTGGCGAATGCTCACACGATTGCGCTGTGCTCGGGGGCTAGTTCTGGCGGCGATTCTTCGGGTGCTAGCTGCTCGGAGGCAAGCACCTCATAACCCGGTTTTAAGCTACCCACAAGCCCATATAGCCGCATCAGCATATAGATAATCTTTCACACACCGTTTCGGTCATGATCCAAGGAAGTCCTCATGATGAACTCAACCACCCCCTCCCGCTCCTCACGTAGCCGCGCGCTGCCCGCCCTGGCCCTGGGCGCAAGCCTCATGCTCGCACCCCTGGGTGTCGCACACGCGGAGAGCACCCCGGCAACCGCTGAGAGCGCCTCGGCTCAGCCAAGCGACAGCAACCTCAGCCGCGGCGAGCGTGCCCTCACCCAGACCCTGTCGGCGGAGCAGCCGGTCGCATCCGGCCGCACCGAAATTTCTGCCGGTCACGTGGATATGGGTCCTCGTTTCAACAACGGCAAGTTTGAGCTCATGCTCCACGACGACCACGGCGAAACCCCCGTCTGGCGTAGCCTGGACGAGGTCATCTACCGCGGTAGCGATAAGGCGATCCTTGAGGTGCCGAACGACCCGCGTTACTCCTTCGTGGGTGCGCCCGCCGGCTCTAAGGTGTACGTGATTCCGCAGACCGAAACTAAGGGCGTGATCTGGCCGGGTTGGAACACTCAGGATCCGCAGCTGGTGTCCAAGCTGAACCGCGGCGTGAACCTGACCCTGGAGCAGGTAAGCGGCCCCGGCACGTTCAGCCTGTACCTGGAGAACGGCAACTTCTCGGCACCGCAGGTGCTGTGGTCCTCGACCAAGAGTGAGCCGCAGAAGCTGTGGGTGGAGAAGAACACTCACACCCACGCGAACTGGGTGTTCACTGCCCCCGGCGAGTACCTGCTGAAGGTCACCGCGAGCGCTGAGCTGTCTGACGGTTCGACCGTATCTGATACCCGCTACCTGAAGTTTGCGGTGGGTGATTCTGCGAGCGCTGACGCCCTGTACGCGATGGAGGCGCAGGCGCGCGGTTCTGCATCCTCAGGTTCGGCTTCTTCTGCTTCCTCCGATGCTTCGGCTTCTTCTGCTTCTCAGGCATCCGGTTCTTCTTCTGCCGCCGCAGCGAGCGATCAGAGCGGTTTCCGTGCTGAGTTCACGATTTCCTGGAGTCCTATTGTCGCTGGCATCGTGGTCGTGGTGGGCGTGGGCGCATTCATCGTCTCCCGGCGTCGCCGCTCATCCGCGCAGCGTGAGGCTCTGGATGAAGTGCGCGGTGACCGTTCGTGAGCGCGTCGGTAACAGCGGGTACTGAGCCCGTTCTTGAGATTTCAAACCTGTACGCCGGCTACGCGCGCCGTTCCATCCTCAAGGATCTGTCCCTGACCCTGGAGCGCGGCGAGTTTGCGGGTCTGATTGGTGCTAATGGTGCCGGTAAGACCACGCTGCTGCGCACCATTTTGGGTCTGATTCGCCCGGCGTCCGGTCAGGTTCGGGTGCTGGGTGAGTCGCCGCGTGTGGCGCGTGCGCATATTGGTTATGTGCCGCAGAAGCACCAGTTCCAGTGGGATTTTCCTCTGACCGTTAAGGACACGGTGATGACCGGTCGCGTGCGTGAGATTGGGTTCTTCCGCCGCCCGGCGAAGAAGGATTGGGTTCAGGTTTTTTCGGCGATGGAACGCACCGATGTTCTGCACCTGCAGGACGCTTCCATTGCGGAGCTTTCCGGTGGTCAGCGTCAGAGGGTTCTTTTGGCGCGCGCTTTGGCGGCGAACCCCTCCCTGCTGCTGCTGGATGAGCCGTTTACGGGCGTGGACGCGCCGACTCAGACCACTCTGACTCGCTTGTACCGTGAGTTGGCGGGTGAGGGCATCACGATTCTGATGTCTACGCACGACATGCTGGCGGCGCGTGAGTCCTGCTCGCGTCTGTGCGGTGTGCGTGGCAATATTCACCTGGATGGTCCGGCGGACTCCTTTAGCCTGGAGCAGCTGCATACGTGGTTGCACGGTCACGATATTGAGGAGGCGCAGGGCCACGCCCGCACGGGCTTCACCTGTGCCGGTGGTGCGTTGGATGAGTACGGCCACGAGTTGCCTGATTCCTGCGCTTCTGATCATTCTCTCTCCCCCGCCCATACTGCTTCTACCGGGGGTGCCCGTTGATTACTCCTATCGATTTTCTTGCCGACCTGTTCAACCCGTCTCTGGCGTTCCTTCCGCGCGCCCTGGCGGCGGTGCTGCTCGCGTCGGTGGTGACCGGCGTGGTGGGCTGCCACGTGCTGATGCGCGGCATGGTCTTCATTGGCGATGCGGTGGCGCACTCGGTGTTCCCGGGTCTTGCGGTAGCGTTCGTACTGGGCGGCAACCTGATGGTGGGCGGCCTGACCGCGGGCGTGGTGACGGCTATTCTGGTGGCTATTTTTAGCCAGAATCAGCGGCTACGCGAGGATTCCGTCATTGGTATTTTCTTTGCCGCGTCTTTTGCGTTGGGTATTGTGATTATTTCGTTGGCGCCGGGCTATTCGGGGTCGGTACAGGATTTCTTGTTCGGCTCGATTGTGGGTGTTTCGAATGAGGACATTACCCAGGCGGCGATTATGGGTGCCGTTATTCTGCTGGTGTTGTGGCTGTTCCACCGCCAGATTGTGACGGTCAGCCTGGACCGTGAGAGTGCCCGCGCGATGGGCCTGCCGGTGCTTGCCTTGGATATTGTGCTGTACGTTCTGGTGACCATTTCTGTGGTGCTGGGTCTGCAGACGCTCGGTAATGTGCTGGTGCTGGCGCTTCTGGTGATTCCGGCGTCGGCAGCCCGCCTGGCGTGCCGCCGACTGGGGTCGATGATGGTGTTCTCGCCGGTGTTTGGCGGTATCTGCTCGATTGTTGGCCTGTACCTGTCCTGGGCATTTAACCTGCCGACGGGTGGCACGATTGTGCTGTCGATGGTGGCGGCTTTTGTGCTGGTGTGGGCGGTGACGGCGGTTCGTTCGCGAGCGCGTGCCCAGCTGAAGAATTAAACCCAGCTCAACCTCGACTCAATCCAACTTTCCTCGATTAAACGCACGAGGCGCATCCCTGTTTGAGGGGTGCGCCTCGTGCGTTTTTTACAGGTCTTAAATACCCAAAGTGAATCATGTTCATGTTTAAAGAACCAAAAGATACACTCCGCGTAATAAAAGCGCATAATTCAACATGTCGGGTTTAATGAAAATACAACCTATCAAATATTTCTTATGGGTTGATACATGTAGTGATAAAACAGTCACTGCACCCTCATTAGAGCTTCAAAGAAGGAGTTATCATGAAGGCATATGTATACCACGGCCCCGACCAGAAGGGCGCCTGGGAGGAAGTCCCGAACCCCACCATTCTTGAGCCCACGGACGTTATCGCCCGTGTCGACACCACCACCATTTGCGGTACTGACCTGCACATCCTGAAGGGCGACTGCCCCGAGGTGGACCACGGACGTATCCTCGGCCACGAGGCTGTCGGTACCATTACCGAGATTGGCTCCGCGGTGACTGACCTGAAGGTCGGCGACCGCATCATCATCCCCGCCGTGACCAGCTGCGGTAAGTGCTCCTACTGTAAGGCGAACCAGCCTTCGCACTGCCAGACCGTTGGTGGTGTCGGCTGGATTTTCGGTTACATGATTGACGGCACCCAGGCAGAATACGTGCGTGTTCCCTACGCAGAGACCTCGGTCCACCTGGTTCCGGAGGGGCTGACCGATGAGGACGTCCTCTTCCTCACCGACGCACTGCCCACCGGCTTCGAGATCGGTATTCTGAACGGCAACACCAAGCCCGGCGACACCGTCGCTGTCGTGGGTGCAGGCCCCGTGGGTCTGGGCGCAATCATGACCGCTAACCTCTGCGGTGCCGGCCGCGTCATCACCATCGACTTTGACGACAACCGCATGAACAAGGCACTGGAGCTGGGCGCCACCGATAAGGTCAATGCGGGCGACCCGGACTTTATCGAGAAGATTAAGGCCCTCTCCCCCGACGGCCTAGGCGTGGACGTGGCAATTGAGGCTGTGGGTGTTCCGCAGACCTTCGAGACCTGCACCAAGATTGTTCGCCCCTACGGCAACATCGCTAACGCTGGCGTGCACGGCAAGCCCGTTGAGCTGCCCCTGAACACCATGTGGATTTCTAACGTTCGCATCAACATGGGCCTGGTCAACTGCAACACCGTCGGTAACCTGCTGAACATGGTCCGCTCCGGTCGCCTGAACGCTAAGGCAATGGCAACCCACCACTTCACTTTCGACCAGTTCGAGGAAGCCTACGACCTGTTTACCCACGCTGCCGAGCACAACGTGGTGAAGGTTGTTATCTCCCGCGACCCCGAGGTTGCGGCATAGACTGCGGTAGGCTCATATACCGCTCATACTGAAACCCCGAACTTTCGTTAGGGATTTCAGTGGGATGTATTCATGACACTGCGAACATCCCCACGATTCGCCTCCGGGTGGGAGAGGGTAGGTCCCACCCGGAGCGCGAATCGCCCTCCCCTACCCCGAGATGTAGTTATTTTCTGAAGAGACAAGATTTTCTGAAGATTCAAGAGATGCGCCAGCTCGGGGTTTTCTGTTCCCTCAACCCATTCTTTGGTGGGTTTAGGGGCGGTTCCTCAAGCATGATGCACCCTCCACCGGGCGCTCTGCCGACCCGCTCTTGCGGGTTCTTCTGCCAGGCAACCTCTACTGGTGGAGGGGCGCATCATTTGGCTCTTCTTGGTCGGGCGGTACCTCCGATTCTGCTCCTCCTTGAAGGGAAAGGAAAAGGGTCGCACGCTTACGATTCAATGGCGATTCGTAGGCTGCGACCCTTTTCTCATGCCCGGAATGTGGTGCTCCGGAGATTTTCTGCGCTCCGGGCGGCTATTTAGTTTTTGGGTTTCTCATCGTCAGCCTTCTCGCCGATAGCGGCGTTCTGTGTGATGGGGTTGAACACCTCCGTGGGATCATCCTCTCCGAATGCGGCAGATACCCCAGATGCGGCGGACAATTCGGCGGCGCCTCCGATGACGGGTTCGGTGGGCGCATCCTCAACGGGTACTTCAGCCAGATTCTCGGCAGGTACCTCGGCAGGAGCCTCGACGGACACCTCCGCGACGATGGACTCCTCCGAGGCGGACTCCGCAGAGGCAGGCGCCTCCGGAGCCTTCTGTGCATCCTCCGGCTTATCCTGAGCCGGCGCCTCTACAGGCTGCCCAGAAACACCCTGCTCAGTAGCTACCGGCTCACCGTGCGCGGATTCCTTCTTCGCATCCTTGTGCGCGTCCTTATGTTCGAGCCTGTAGATGATGCGCGGTTCCAGGCGCTCAAAACCAATCTTGGAGCGCACCCAGTTCACGAAGCGGTCGATACGGTCCTCACCCTCGGTGGTTTCCGCAACCCGGTAGTTGCGCGGCAGCATCACGCTGTCGCTGAGCACGCGCGGGTACTCATCAATCTCCTGAATACCCGCCATGTACATGTTCTCGCGGAACTGGTGAGCGAACTCCTGCTGACCGAGGAACAGCTGGTCGGCGTAGGTTTTAGCCGCCAGGCGCTCGCTGTAGGCGTCCTTGGAGTCGCGAGCGCCCTTCTTGGAGCCGTAAATATCCCAGAAGTAAAAGTACACATTGTTCGCGATAATGGCGGAGATAATGCGGTTCTGCAGGTACACGAGGGCACCGACGGCGACCGCACCAACAATCAGGAGCACCACGGCGAGCGGGGAGAGTGCAAAGTCAGACAGATTGCCGCGGTGGTTCGTGAACAGGCCAATCAGGTAGGCGATGGTGACCACGATGATGGGCACGCCGATGAAAATCACGGCCAGCGGAACCCAAATGTACAGCAGGGCACGTAGAATCAGGCGGTAGTAGCTAATCGAGTCGCCAATGGGGATGGGCGTAGGCTTCACGGAAGAGTGCGCACGCTTCATGAGCAGGCTGAAGATACGGTTGCTGTCGATGCCAACTTTACGCAGCTTCGATTCGAGGGACGCACGCTTGAGGAAGACCCGGTAGTTTTCGAGGACGACGCGCTGGTCGGAGGTGAGCTTTTCGGGGTCGGGTAGGGCGTTGAGGTCCAAGCCGGCTTCGGTGAGGAGCTTGCTCCACAGTTCCAGTCGCGCCAGTTCGGAGGGTTTTGCCGCCGCCTGCGCCTGGTAGTTCTTGTAGGAGATGAAGATGGTGCTGGCACCAATCAGCAGTGTAATGAAGGGTGCAATCCAGTCTTTGAGTCCCATGGTGGCGTTCCTCCTTGAGTGTGTGGAGCCGTTGGTTCCTCTGTCTTTTTCGGGCGACTTTTTCGGGCGTGAGCCTACTGTTTTTACCGTACCACCGGCACCTGTGCTGAACCTTTAAATGCGCAGGTGGGTGCGTAAAAATAGCCCCGCCTCCCGGCGCTCAAGAGCAACGGGAGACGGAGCTTATCTATGAGGTTTAGTGCGCTGTATTAGTGTTCTGCGGGCTTCATTTCGCGCGGTGCCTTGCGGATCATGAAGTAGCTAATGACGGCCATAACACCCATGAGCACGGCGCTGAATGCGGAGCTCAGCACCACGCCGGAGTCGAAGGCAGCGAATGCGGAGGAGAGCAGCTGGTTCGCCTGCTCGCCACCCACCTGGCTTGCGACCGTCACGGCACCGCCGAGGGTTTCGTGGGCGTGGTCGGCGAGAGTCTCATCCAGGCCGTCGGGTACAACCACATTTGCGCGGTAGACGGCGGTGAGCATGCCACCAATGATGACGGTGCCGAGCACCGTACCTGTCTCGTAGGAGGTCTCCGAGATCGCGGATGCCGCACCAGCCTTACGCGGCGGCACGCTGGAGAGCATCAGGTCGTTCGAAATGGTCTGCGCAATACCGATGCCGGTACCGAGCACAATGAAGATCAGGATAATCACCAAGTCGTTGTGCGCACCCAGGAAGGCGAGCACCGCGAACGCGGCAGCGTGGAGCGCCAGACCGAAAGACACCACCTGCGCCGGGTGGAAGTGCACCGCCACGCGCGCAATCACCAGACCGGCGATAATGATCGCCAGGGTACCGGGAATCAGCAGCATACCGGCGTACATGGGCGGCAGACCGGAGACCAACTGCAGGTGCTGGGAGGCGAAGTAGATGAAGCCAACGTCCACCATCATGGAGATGAGGTTTGCGGTAATCGCGCCGGTGAACACGGTGTTGCGGAAGAGGCGCACATCCAGCATGGGCTGAATATCGTTCTTCTCGCGGTTGAGCTGACGCAGCACGAACAGGACAATGAAGCACAGGCCGGCAAGGATGGTGCTGATAGCCACCGCATCGAACCCGGTTTCGGAGGTGTGAGTCAGACCGAAGGTAATGCCGGTCATGCCGGTCATAATCAGCAGGATGCTCAGCGGATCCACCGGGCTGGGGTTCGGGTCCTTCGACTCGGGAACCATAATCGGGGCGAGAATCAGCAGAGGAATCAGAATCGGCACAGCGAGCAGGAACACCGAACCCCAGTCGAAGTGCTCCAGCAGGAAACCACCCACAATCGGGCCCAGCGCCGCACCCGCCGAGAAGCCCGAAGCCCACACGGCAATAGCGATGCGGCGCTCGGTCGCATCCACAAAGATATTGCGAATAATCGACAGGGTTGCCGGCATGAGCATGGCGCCAAAAATGCCAAGCAGGGCGCGGGCAACCACGAGCATCAGCGCGGAGGGCGCGAATGCCGCGAGCGCAGAGATTGCCGCGAAGCCGGTCGAGCCGATGAGCAGCAGCTTGCGGCGACCGATGCGGTCACCGATAGCGCCCATGGGCACGAGCAGGGCGGAGAGCACCAGGGAGTAGGAGTCAACGATCCACAGCTGCTCCGCGGAGGAGGGGCTCAGCGCCTTAGCGATTGCGGGCACCGCGAAGGCAAGCACTGTGTTGTCGATGGAGACCAGGAGCACCGGCAGCATGAGGACGGCGAGCGCGGTCCAGCGCTTAGCCTTCTGCTCGGGGGCATGGATGGGCAGAGCCGTGGTCTGCGGGTTGTGATTCGTCATGGGTTGTTTTCGTGCGTCTATAAGGTGTCGGCTGATGTGGCGGACGCGGGCGCGGCATCAGCTCGGCCTGTCTTTTTTGGGGTGGTCCGGGACGGTGTGCTCCCGGCGCGGCCCAACAGGCGAAGATTAACTATACCAACTGGACGGTATAGTTTCAAGCGGTTAGACTGGTACCCATGAGCACCCCCAACCACCGCAAACAACGAGCCAATAACTCTAGCGAGCACATCCTCGACACCTACGTCGACCTGCTGATTCACACCGGAGAACGCGCCGCAACCCTCGACGCCGTCGCCACCGCCGCCAAGGTGTCCAAGGGCGGGCTGCTCTACCATTTCTCCTCCAAGAAGGCGCTCCTCGAGGCACTCGCCGAACGCACCGTCACCCTGGCGGAAGAAGACTTTGAGACCATGGCGCAGGCACCCGAAGGGGCAAGCGCCTACTACATCAACTCCTCCATTCCGAGTGACACCCCCTTCGACCGGGCCCTCATTGCCCTCAGCCGCCTGGCACAGAATAACAACGAGCTCGCCCAGCAAACCCTAGCCCGCGTGCAGGAGGGCTGGCACTCGCTCATTCTTGCCGAGCTCGGTGACGAACGCATCGCCCGCGCCGTGCTGCTTCTGGGTGACGGAATGTACTACAACGCGGCACTCGGAGGCGACTCCGCCAGCCCGCAGAGGGCCGCAGCCATCGCGGCAGACCGTGCGGCACTCGAACGCGCCCTGCAGGTTCTCAAGGCGGCGGCTCGTTAAACCACAAAAGCCACTCTATACAGCGGTTAAAGCCACAAGCTAAAACCGCTGCCTCACACCCTATTCTTCAGCGCCACCGAGCACCCGGGGCTTAAACTGGAAGGGCACGTATCTACTCTTCAACCTAAGGAGTTCCGATGATTTTCATTGCTGTAAAGTTCCCCGTCAAGCCCGAATACGCCGACCAGTGGATTGAGAAGACCCGCGCTTTCACCGAGGCAACCCGCGCCGAGGAGGGCAACAAGTTCTTCGAGTGGTCCCGCAGCGTTGAGGACCCGAACGAGTTCGTTCTGCTCGAGGCTTTCAACGACGACGCAGCTGGCCCGCACGTGAACTCTGACCACTTCCAGCAGGCTATGAAGGACATGCGTCCGATGCTGACCGCAACCCCGAAGATTATTTCTCGCCTGATTGACGGCGAGGACTGGGACGCTATGGGCGAGCTGCAGATCGACTAGTCTGCACCCCTACTCTGCATCTAAAACTGCATAGTTAGACACTGCATAGTTAGACTCTAGAGCGCCCCTCCGCATTGTTCTATTGGACATGCCGGAGGGGCGCTTTGATGTGTCCGGTACCTGAACTTTTTCCCCTTGACACGACGCGGATGGTACCGGTTTTCGACTCAGCGGGTGCCTTGCGTGCATTTTTACCCTATTAACCCCTTAAAATGGGTAGAGTATGCACACCTATCGATACCCATTCGCACAGGAGGCCTGAATGAGCATCGCATCCCAGCCTCTTCCCGGCGCAGTCGCCACTGAAGAGCACAACGACGTGGACCACACCTCTGTATCTCTCGCTGTCTCAACCGTGATTCTAGCTTTGCGCCCCAAGGAAAACGAGACCCACCCGACCCTGTGGCTGCCGCTGGTTCGCCGCCTCCGCGAGCCTTATAAGGGCCAGTGGGCGCTTCCTGGCGGTCCGCTCAACCCGAATCTTTCCCTCGAAGAGGCAGCGGCTTCGACGCTGAAGCGCGCAACCAACCTGCAGCCCGGCTACCTGGAGCAGCTCTACGCGTTCGGCGACGTTCTGCGCACCCCCGAGGCGCGTGCCGCCCGCGTTGTGGGCGAGCCCGAACCGGCACCCGGTACTGATCATGAGCGCGTGGTTTCCGTGGTGTACTGGGCGTCGATTCCCGCCACCGAGGTCGCGAACACTCGCGTGCACGAGAACATCCGCTGGTTCCCGGTGGATGAGCTGCCCGAGCTCGCCTTCGACCACAACGAAATCATTGAGTACGCGCTCTACCGCCTGCAGAACAAGGTCGAGTACTCGCGTATTGCACACTCTTTCTTGGGTGAGGAGTTCACCCTGGCGCAGTTGCGTGAGGTGTACGAGGCGATTCTGGGTCGCACCCTGGATCCGGCGAACTTCCGCCGCCAGATTGCGGCGTCGAAGTCGATTATTGACACCGGCCGCCGCGTGGAGGGCACCCGTCACCGCCCGCCGCGCCTGTACCGTTACAACGACGCTCAGGCGTACGCGGATGCGGGCCCGCTGGGTATGTACCGTGAACGCCACGAAGCGTAATAGCGTTTCGCGTGTTGTACGCGCGCAGATTTAATGCTTAAAAGGAGGGGCGGCACCGATTGGTGTCGCCCCTCCTTTTGTGTTCTCTAGTACTCTCCAGTGCTCTCTAGGGGGTATCGGTACTTGTCAGAAGGTTTTGCGGGAGGGTGTTTGACTCAGCACCCGCACGCTCCCTATGCTGGAGTCCTCAGCTCTCTATCCGCGCTACCTCACCGTGGGGGTAACCTGCGAGCTGAACGCATTGTTGAACCGAAGCCACCCAAGGCGCGACCGGGGTGACCTTCGGAATCTAGGAGGCATCAAAGAAATGACCCACCGAGCATAAGCCCGGACCTCACAGAATTTTTTTCGCGCGCTCACGCAGCAGCTCTACGGACACGTTTCCTACGTGTTCCAATCAGCGCGCACGCACCCGGGCACAGGTACATCC
>NZ_KV812872.1:0-1409 GCF_001813565.1 Rothia sp. HMSC068E02 | reverse complement strand
CTGTGGTGGTGTTGGATGGTGGGTGTGTGGTGGAGCAAGGAACCTACCGGGAGCTACTGAAGGCAGAGGGAAAGTTTATGGAAATTTTCAAAAATCAGATCTCTGAAGATTCTGCAGGGCGCAAAACTTCCGCTGAAAGGGACTATAAAGATGCGTAAGATTATGGCTAATACTGTTTGGTCCGTGGTTTATGCTTTCAAAAATCACCCCGTATGGACCGTTTCCTATCTAGTGTCTGTTGTGTGCCTATCACTATTCCCTGCTCTGCAGATGGAGGCTGTCACTAGACTTGTTGAGCATTTGGGCCAGAGCCAGGATGAAGTGCTCCCGCTAGCGCTGGGGGTTAGTTTTGTGCTGGCAGGATACATTGCCCTGGGACAAGCATCAGACTCTCTGCGTATGATTCTAAATTCTCGAATGTCAAGTACGGGTATTCAGAACGTATCTTCTCGTCTGGCGACTTGTTCCTCTCAGGAAATCGCAAGCGGTGATTATGCTCGCTCATCAAGGGCAGCTCATGAAGCTGTGACAGGGGGGAGCCTGGGGTCTCAAGTTTCCACTATGGGTGCTCTGATATTCATCATTTTTTCGACGGGAGCCCTTAGTTATTCCGTAGGAAAGATCAATGTATATGCTTCACTCTGCATGCTTGCAGGCATGATTCCTGTTGCCTTTATGTCACATCTCTATTCGAGTAAGAATGCTGAGGCAATGGAAAAAATATATTCATATAGCTACAACGCGTGGCATAGCACTAACCAGATTGCACAAATAACTACTGCTCGTGAGCTTGCAATTCTTAATGCTCGGTCGTTCTTTGCGCATCGCGCTAATCAAGAACGGAAAAAATCCGGTGAGGAGGAAATTGGCCTAGCTCGTTACATCCTCAGAATATATACAATTGTTGGTTTTATAAGCGCTGCATTGCTAGCTTTAGCCCTTATTTTTCTAGCGGCCTCGGCGCCGGCTCCCGGTGCTCTTGCTGGAGCTGTTATAGGTATTACCTCGGCTATAGTCTCGCTTGGCTCGATGGGAAGCGACCTTAGCTCGATGGCAGCGGGGTCAAACGCAATTGATATATATCGAAAGTTTATTTCTAGCGCACAGCCCGGGCAGAAAAATCCGGTTGCCGATACCTACCCCGAAATCTCCAGCGTTTCCATTAGGAATCTTGCTATCCAGTATCCAAAAGCTGATTCTTTAGCTCTTAAAAACATCAATCTCACTTTTGGTCCCGGGCAGATGATTGGTATTGTCGGGCCCAGCGGATCGGGAAAGACAACCCTAGTAAATGCACTCATGGGCATGCTTAAGCCCTCCAAAGGAGACATCCTCATTGGAGGTAAGTCGGTACAGGACATATCACCTGATGACTTGTTGGCGAATGTTGGTTTGGTGAGTCAAGACTA
>NZ_KV812871.1:0-10499 GCF_001813565.1 Rothia sp. HMSC068E02 | reverse complement strand
GGGGGAACCCCGCGAGAGGGGTTCCCCCGGCAGTCCGAGCGTAGCGAGGTCCTTACGCCGCCGCACGGCGGCATAGCCAGGGGGGGGAGGGGGGCGCGGCGATTGAGCAGCCCCCATGCAGGAAAAGCACATATAGGTAATATATATATAGGGGCGGTTTGTGCACTGTGTGCATATAGTGGCTTGACTTGGGGTGATAGTGCCACCTCGCACCAAAATGTCCCACCACCTCGCACCAAAATGTCCCACCAGTGCAGGGGTAATTTTTGAAGCAATGTCCCATTTCTCAATCGTTCGCCGCGCCGAAACCGCGGCGACAAAATCGCTTGCACCTGCACGAAAGAGCGTGTTAAGGTGAGTGTGAACAAGCTCAAACACAATTGAATTTGGGGCGGCATGAAAAAAGCCGCCGGGGCATTTGAACAAGCGCCCCGACGGCCTAAATGCCTCCCCCTCAAGTCCAGAAGAGGGGATAGGCGTAGCCTCCCCCCTAAAATCAGAGAAAAGAGGAGAGACTGTGAACCAGTCTACCAGCCAAAATCAGAATGATGCTAGCACTTCGGCACCGCCGCCGAACCCCCGCATCTCTCACTTTCCCGAACTCTTCGTGAACTTCTCTCTGCCCTCACGCGCGCCCGTGATGCGCGCAGCCGATGGCACGAAAACCAGCCTTCCAGCGGTGCAATGGGAACGCCGCAACGGCAACCGAACCCTCACGCTCACCGCCGGTCACGTCCTTCTGCCCGGCACGCACGAGAAGCTGAACATTCTTCCCTCTGGAAAAATTGCGGTCCTGATTCTGCATTGGCTCTGCACCGAAGCAGTGCGTGCAGGCGGCCCGGAAATCGACCTTGCAACGAGCTGGCGCGGCTTCTTGCGCGACGTCAAAATCTCATGGAACCCTCGCAATGCCCGCGAGGCAGAGCGCCAGCTGCGCGCCCTGCTGGCAATGCGCATTGACACCACCACCGTGGGAGTCGATGCAGACGGCGAAGAAACCATTCACACGACCAGCTGTGTGGTCGGGTCTGAAACCAAACTTACGTTCACCCGTGACGGGGATTTGAACGAGAAGAAGTCCCAGGTTGTGTTGAGCCAAGAGTTCTATGATCGCGTCGTGTCCCATTGGCCGGTGCCGCATGGCACCCACCGGTGGGAGCAGCTGGTGGCCTCGACGAAGTCTCCGCAGACGTTGTTGATGTGGTTGTGGCTTAAGCACCGTTTGCATTTTGTGGACCAGTCCGGCACGAAGAATCTTCCGGTGATTTCGTGGGAGGAGCTGGCGGAGCAGATGGGCCCCGACATCACCAGCATGAAGAAATTCCGCGAGTCGTTCATTATGTCCGCCCGTGAAATCGCAGAAATTGACCCGCGCCTCATGGCCCGCGTCGAACGCGTCGATGCCCCCGGCAAGAAGAACGCCGTGACCGGCATCAGGTTGCACCCCAAGAACGCCGTGACCCACTACAAGACCATCACCGACTAAAAAAGAACACCCACCACTTCCGAAAGAAGAGAATCATGACCTTCTCTGCCTCTTTTGGCGGCTTTCTTGCCGCACCCCCCGAAACTCGCACCACCGAAAACGGGCACCTACTGACCCGCTTCCGCGTCGGAATCAACGACAAATTCCGAGACGCAACCGGCACATTCGTTGAACTCCCGACCATCTGGGTGAATTGCCAAGCGTGGCGCGGCGCAGCCGAAGCAATCCGCGACGCGAATTTTCCCACCGGTGCCGCCGTCGTCATCATCGGCCAATGGCGGCAAACCGAATGGGTGGACCAAGCAACGGGTGAGAAACGCTCCACGCGCTTTGTCGAAGTCGAGCATATCGGCCCCGACCTGACCATTCGCCGCAACAGCAAGCCCGCCGCCGGTGCGGCGGCGCAACCAGCCGCTCCTGAAACCCCCGCAGCCGAAGATGAGGTGAACCCGCTGTGACGACGAAAGAACCGCCCGCATGGCTGAACGTGCTTCGCAAAATTGGCGGGTTTGATCCGCTCCCGAGTCCTTCGGCCACGGACGCGGAGCAACCCGCCACTGCGGAAAACGGCGCAGCCGAAACTGAGGAAGACGCACCACTGTTCACCCCGGTTCAGGCCAAGCCGTCCGCCGGAAAAAAAGCGCTTCGAATCACGGTGTGGGTTGTCCTGATTCTGATTCTTTGGATTGGCGTTCGCACCATCATCTGGGGCAACAAAGCACGGCAGGAAGCCGCGCCAGTGCCCATCAGCGCAACTTTCCCAACCGCCACCGCTGAGGGCGTGGCCTCCAGATTCTCCGTGGCGTTCCTGACCTGGGAAGAAGGCGACGCAGGAGCCAAAACCCGCGCTGACGCACTCCGCCCCTACTACTTCACCACCGGCGACATTGACGGGCGGCTTGGCTGGAACGGCAAGGGCAAACAGAGGGCTGAGAATCCCACGGTGATGAGGGTTCAGGTCATCGACGAGAAGACCGCCCGCGTCCTAGTGCTGGTGGACATCATCAACGGAGAGAAGCGCTCAAGCACCGGCCTTGAAATGACCGTGAAGGTCATCGACGGGGCCGGGGTTGTCGTCGGAAATCCTGGGGTCGTGGCGGTTCCCGCCGCCCCAACCGTCGCCCGGCACGAGGCCTCCTCAGATGACGGGCAGCTGACAACGAAGACCAAGACCGAAGCGCAAAGCTTTTTCTCACTTTTCGCAGCTGGAGACAATCTCGATTCCATCGCCGCACCTGGTGCAAAAATTCGCGGTCTGAACGGTGCCTGGGGCACCGCGACCGTGACGAGATGGACAGTCTCCGAAGGTGGAGCCGACCGCCGCACCGCCACCGCAGAAGTGACCTTTGACCGTGACGGTGTTCAGTTGAAACAAACTTTCACTTGCTCAATTGTTAAGGTCAGCGCATCCGGCGTTGACCAATGGAAAATCTCAGAAGTTCATGGAGGAATCTAATGTTTGAACTCGCAGCAATTGCCACGTTGCCCCTGGGCCTGACGGACTTTAGCGGCGCGAAATTCTTCTGGCTGGGTGTCCTGGGTAACCTGGTCGTCATCTTTCTGGCATCCCGTCTTGTCGCGCACACGGCAAAAGGGGAATGGGGCTACGCCGTCAGTTTCTTCTTCGGCGGCTTGTTTGCCGGTTGGTTCGTCTGGGAGAACGATTCAGCGGTGGCGTTCATGCGCTCCTTGACCAGCCTATTCTTCGGAGGCTAGAACATGTCGCGCACCGGGCGCACCGTGTCGCGCCAGCTTCACATCGAAAGCCGCCAGCACGAGCTGTTCGGCGTGGACTTGGGCGAAGGCATCCCCCGAAAGGTTCTCTTGATTGGGTCCGTTGCCTTTGTCTTGTGGGCTGGGCTGGTTTTCTCTGTCACCCGAACGTTCAACCAACAGATGATGATTCTCTACTGTCTGCCGCCGTTGCTGTTTGTCCAGCTTGGCATCCAGGAAAGCCCAAAGAACGCGCGGCGCTGGAGGCTCACACAGCTCATTCTCAAAGTCCGCTACGCGGTTCGGGCGCATCGTCCAGTCATCAGGTTTGGCCGCCGTGCCGCTGACCGGCACGAATTTTTGCCGCTGACCGACCGAATCGGTGGGAAGCTGGGACAGGCAATCGCCCGCACACAGCACCGGCACGCAGAATCGGGCGAACAGCAGGCGGCAGTCAGCATTTCCCCGACCGCCTGGGTGATTGGCGGGGACGCATTGGACGACATCGGATCGCGGGAAATCGCCCGCCGAAAGAGAAAGAAGAGGAGGTAAAAAAATGGGGATTCTCGAAAGCGTTCGTAGCACCCTGGGCCTGAACGCTGAACGTTCCGCGCCGATGCCAATTCACGAACTCATCACTGACGGGCTGCTGTTCACGCAGACCGCCGCCGAGGCATGGTTTACCATCGGTGTTCAGAACCTCGACACCGCGTCAGAAGCAGCCTGGGATGCTTCGCTCGACAGCGTGAAGCGCGCGGTGCTGCTGGCCGTTGGTGAACGTGAGTGCATGCTCCGCGTGATGTGGAGCGAACACACCGGCGACGACTACATAGCTTCGGTCAAAGACCGCTACGCCCCCGATTGGGCGCGCGGTCTGGAATGGGCGCAAGCCTACAGCTCGAAGATTGACGCATTGCACCTTCCGAACCGAACCGTCATGCTGGGGGTCAAGCTTGCCGACCGCTCCAGCACCACCAAACGGCTGATGCGCCGTGCCGAAGGAGCGACCGGATTCACGCCCGACCCGGTGCCGGATGCGGAAATTGCCGAGAACATGGCAATGGCACGCAAGATGCAGAAGGTTCTGGGCGCGTCTCCGCTGGCGGTGGAGCTGGCCAGTGTCGAGCAAATCGCTTGGATGCTGAACCGTGAATCTGGACGCGCCAAGGCCAAGATTCCGGCACGCGGCACAGTGCGCGGTGCGGCGCTAGGTCATCTTCTCTCGTCGAAGATGGTTCCCTGGCCTGACCATGTTCAGCTGCTCGATGAGCACGGCGACACGGTGCTGTGGAAGGCAATTTTGCCGGTTGTCTCCGTGCCTGAGGAGCTGACGGCTCCGGGCAATGCCGATTGGCTGGAGATTCTTTCGCGCATTGTGAAGGTGCAGGAAGTGTCAAGCGGCTACGGACGCGATTTTGTTCAGGTGCCGGTGCGTGCTGATGTCTCTGTGCGATTCCATGCACTGACCCGCCAGAGCGCCCGCAAGACCGTGAACAGCGCCCGCAAGTTGGCGAAGGAACAGCGCCGAAGCGCGGCGAAGCAGTCAGCTGAGGAGCCGCCGGAAGAGATTCTTGAAGCTGAGGCCGCAAATGCCCAGCTCTTGACCGAAATCAACAAGGGCGGAACGTTCCTCGTGGAGCAGTCCACCCGCGTGATTGTCACCGGCACCAGCCGGGAAGACCTGGAAGAGAACGTTGAGGCGGTCATTGCCGCCCTGGCCGACGAGGACATCATTCTTGCGCGCGGTGAAGATGAACAGCGCGACTTGTGGTTGGAGAACGTGCCCGGAGACGTTCGTCGCGTGACTGATCTCAACCACGTGCAGACCGACAACGCGTTTTTTGGTTCGTTCTTCTGGGCTGGGTCGAGGTGCGGTGATGAGGACAGCGGCATGTCTGGCTTCGTGCATGGAACGACCGTTGACCTTTTCCGCTCATCCATCTCCGCAGCAGGTGAGCGTGGCGATACAACGACGGTGCTTTATTCCGGCCGAAGCGGCCGCGGAAAGACCACCGCCATGATGCTTGAATTGCTCTCCGACCTGATGGAAAAACCGGCCTGGACGGTTGTTTTTGACTGGAAGGGCGACACCGGCGGTGCTGTTCTGACCGCTCAGCGCTTCGGAATCCCGGCAGGAGTCATCAAACTGGGGTCCGCCCACTCAGGCGCAGCTGACATGTTCCGCGCGCTTCCGCTGGACAAAGCCCCGGCGGCGGTGCAGTCCATGCTGATGATGCAAGCCAAAGACCGCCGCCAGGTTGAAATCGCCACGAGTGCATCTCTCCACTTTGCGATGGAGGAAGCAGAGAACGCGGCGATGCCCTCGACGTGGGGGGTCATTAAACGCATGGCGGAGGCAGAAGACCCCGACGTGCGAAGCTTCGCGCATTACTTGCGCGACCTGGCGAAAACACCAATTGGCAAAATCGTGATGGGCCCGCCGAACCTGGACGCGGCGGGGCTTTCATCACAGCCGGGTCTGTGGATTGTGCAAGCGGCGGGGCTGTCGCTTCCCTCGCCTGAAATTCCCCTTGCGGAATGGGACGGTCAGCAACGCCTTTCGGTTGCCCTGATTCAGGGCATCACCGGCTTTGCACTGCGCATGTCGTCGTCAGAGGAGCTTCGCTCGATGCGCAAGACGGTTGCGGTGCCGGAGGTTCACATTCTGATGCGCGCGACCGGCGGCGTTGCTTTCCTCGATGGAATCGCCCGCATGGGTCGTGCTTTCAACACTTCCTTGGTGCTGGACACGCAGGATTGCACGTCGATTCTCGCTCAGCCCGGCCTGGTAGAGCAGTTGCAGGGCGTGAGGCTCTTTCAGCTCACCACAGCCGAACAGCAGGACGCGGGCGCGCAGCTTCTCGGTCTGGAGCCTTCGGCTGAGAATCGAGCGAGGATTCAGGCCCTTGGGCATGATGAATCAGACGTGCGCAAAGTGGCGAAGGGCCGGGCGCTGGTCAGGGACTGGCGCGACCAAGTCGCAGAAGTGCAGTTCACGTTCCCGTCAGATGAGGTTCAGGCGCTTTTGTCGACTGACCCGAACGCGGAGCAGAAGAGGAAGAAGGAAGAGGAGGAGAAATCATGAGGAAGATGACGGCTGCGGCGGTTCTGTTGGTGCTGGGTTTGGCTGGTTGTGGTCAGGGCGCAGGTCAGCAGACGGCGGGTGCATCTGATGGTGGTCAGCAGGCCGCCGCTGACGCGGCGCTGGCATGGTTCAAAGCAACAGACCGCGGAGCCTGTGAGCTGGAATCGCCCGCCTACAAGCACCACATTTCTGATTGCTCCACTTTGAATGACAGCACACCCGCATGGGGAGGCTCGGAAGAACGTCATGTTCTCCGAACCGTTCGGTGGGGGTCTGATGCCTGGGCCGTCGTGATCGCCAAAGGCGAGAACGACGCAACCCCGGCAGTGCTGGGCATGGTCAACGAAAACGGCCGCTGGGTGCTGAAAGCACGCGGCGAGCTGAACCAAATCGCCAAGGGCTCGAAGAACAGCGAGTGCGCCGCGCTCTCTGGGCCAAATGCCCCTGAATGTGCAGGCTGACGATGAAACAGAAGATTCAGAATCTCAGCCAGAAGTTCGCTTCTGGCCTGCGATTCATCACGAACCCGATTCTGCGGCTCATGGCCGCACTTTGGGCGGTCACGCCCCTGGGCCTGGCGTGGGCGGCTTTGCCGCCGAAGGCCCGCCGTGCCGTCAAGGTCTTTGGCTTGACCTTTGGCTTGACCTGGTTCGCTGGGGCAGCGTGGGCGGCAAACGGCGGTGTGTCCGGGGTCTTCCCGGCCCGTCCCGGTCTGACGTTGGCAAATTCGGTGGACCCGTTCCGGCTGTGGCAGGACAAGACCGCCGAGCCGCCGGGAAACGTCCCGGCGGACGTGATGATTGGTCTCGCGGGCATGATTTTCATTGCCGTGGCCTCTTTCGCGTGGGTCATTGGCTGGCTCATGACCGGCATGATTGGCGGCAGCTCCGCCTTTGAGGACGCGGTGGACGTGTCCCCCATGATTTCGGGGGCAATGGCCGAGCTGTCCGGTTGGCTTTTGCCCACCTGTCTTGCCTCCGGTGCGGTGATGACCTTCATCGACGCCACGCGGCAGAAGACGAACGGATTCAACGGCGTTCTCACCTTCCTGGCGCTGAGCATCTGCGCACTGGGATTGATGACCACACCAAAGGCTTTTGTCGACGGCCTGGGAATGGGCCGTGACATTGGCCAGAAGGTGGTTTCAACTGTGGTTGATGCGTCCCCGGCTTCGGCAAAAGAACCGTTTGAATGGCCAACAAACTACGCTTCCGACAACGCGACAAAGTCCTTCGCGCTTCAAGTCCAAGATTCGTTCTGGCGTAGCTTCATCATCACGCCCTGGTGCATTGGAGAATTTGGCGGCGACATGAGTTTGTGCAAACAGCATGGCGCCGCCGTTCTTCAAAAGGACAAATATCAGGAACGGCACGACTACTACGAAAGGCAAATCATCGACAAACAGGAAAAAGATTCACACATTCAGAAGATTCTGAAAGGTGACGACTGGAGCGGCCGCGTTGGTCTTGTCCTCTTCGGTGCGTTGATTGCTCTGATTGGCTCTGTCCTGGTTTGCCTTCTTGTTGTCAATGCGCTCATAGCCTGGTACCAAGCCGTGTTACTGCTCTTCCTCGGGGTCTTCTTCCTCCCCTTCGGCATCATTCCTGGGCTCACCCGCACATGGCTGAGCAATTGGGCGGCAAAGCTGGTGGGCGCGGTCGTGATGAACGCCTCACTCATGCTGTTGCTGGTCTCAACGATGGGAGTCATCGCCGCCGTGGCGACCAGCTCCGCCGAATGGAACCAGCAGCTCATCACTGAGCTGGGACTTCTCTTTGCCGCGTTCGGACTGAAGGGCACCATCTCGCAGATTGTGAACTCTGGCGGAATGGGCGGCGGCGGATTTATGCAGCTTCTCATGATCCGCACGCTCTCGCGCGCGGGAGCCATGAGCCGCCGCGCCGCATCAGCGGTGGGAAGCTCTGTTGGACGAACCGCAAAGAGCACGCGCGCGGCGGAAAGCCGCCCGCCGCGCCGTGCCGCAATCAATCGCAGGAGGGCCAGTGTCTGACCATGAGATTTTTGATGAGCTGACCAGCGAACAGCCCGCCCGCCCTGCACCGCGTCAGCGCGTGCGGGGCGGGGGCGGCCGCCTCAATCTCAACGCCCGGTGGGTTGTGGCGGTTCTTCTGGCGGCTGTGGTGTTGGCAGGAACGTTCTTCGTGCAGAGTTTTTCTCAGCGACAGGCGCAGCCGTCCGCGAGCCCGTCCCTTGCAGTTCCGCAAGGGACGGTAGGGGGCGGGGAATCAGCGATTGATTCTCCGGCACCGACCGGGGACGGGCTCACTCTGGGCACGAACCCTAATGCTGTTGAGGCCCGCCCATCGGCGCGGGCCTCTGTCGTCCCCATTGAAGCGCCAGTGCGCCAGAATCCTGACCGCTCAGACCCCGAAGCGGTCATGAAGGCCTGGGCTGTCACCTGGAGCTGGCGCGAGAGGCCGCAGGAATCGGCGCGTGTGGCTGAATGGGTCGAGCCATTCAGTGACACGCACGTGCCGGACGCGTTCGCCACTGCTGAGCCGGTGGTTGGCGTGCAGGCACCGTTCATGGTCACCGACGCACAGGTGTTGCCCCGCTCCAAGAACCAGGGCATTGACACCGATTTTCGGAAATCCCGCGTCGTGCGGGTCACCGTCCGCGACCACCGCAACGTGCAGGTGGTGCTGACCTGGGAGCTGACCACGCTCCAGGATGAAGCGGGTCAGTGGATGGTTACAGATGTTTCAATGACCGCTTGGGAAGGAGTCCCGTCATGATGCGCGAAGCGCTGAAACTGGCCGCTCTGCACGCTATGCGCGGGGTGCTGCTGAAATTCGTGCTTCCGGTCGTCGTCGTCATCGTCCTGGTGGGCGGGCTCATCGGTGGAATCGTCGCCGCGATTTTCGGCGGGACTGGTACCGCCGCCGCCGCTGGAGACTGCACCATCAGCGGCGGCACTGGCGGCAAGAAAACCGCTGTGCACGCCTCACAGGTGGAAATCGCGAAAGCGATTGACGAAGGCGTGCGAGAGATTGGCTTCTCTGGCAAAGTCTCGCGCCTGACCATCATCGCAGCTTTCGGTGAATCCAGCTTGCAGAACATCGGTTACGGCGACGGTGCCATTAATCCAGATGGCACCGTCGCAACAAGTATTGGGATTCTGCAACAGCAAGACAGCTGGGGCACGCGCGAGGAGCGCATGAATCCGAAGGTTGCCGCGCAGCTTTTCGTCCTGGGCCCTAAGCGCGGCGGCGGTGGTCTTGCA
Organism: Rothia sp. HMSC068E02; assembly: GCF_001813565.1. Taxonomy (NCBI): domain Bacteria; kingdom Bacillati; phylum Actinomycetota; class Actinomycetes; order Micrococcales; family Micrococcaceae; genus Rothia; species Rothia sp. HMSC068E02. Next base: position 971 of record NZ_KV812871.1, on the reverse strand, counting down.
GACACCGCCGGCTGGGCTGACATGTCGGAGACCGCGGCAATTCACGCCGTGCAGAAGAACGCCGACCCGTCGCATTATGTCTCGTCGGTTGCCCCGGCGGACGCGGTGATTAAGGAAGCCGGCATTGACGTCAATCGTAGCGGCAAAGAGTACAACGACGGCACCGAGCACAAAAGCGGTGGAAATGGTTCTGCTCAGGGCTCCAGCTCTGGAGGTTGCGGCACGGGTCGTGCAGGCGGCGACGCGGGCGCAGGTGACACCTACCCGTGGATTGCCCGAACCCCCGGCCCGGGCGTTTACGTTGAGGATTTGCAAGGTTTTTACTACGGCGAATGTACGAGCTACACGATGTGGAAGCTCAACGAATTGGCCGGAGCATCTGGCGATGATCCGACCAACTGGCCCATTGGCAATAACAAGGGCGGCAACGGCGCACATCTTGGCAACGCCGCAGAGTGGCGTGATGGATGGATTGCGCGCGGCTGGCGAGTGTCCACAACACCGGTTGCCGGGTCGGTTGCCTGGTGGGGTGCCTTCGGTGGTTCCGGCATTGGAGAAGCCGGACATGTCGCCTGGGTTGATGCTGTTTTGGACGACGGAAAAGTTATTTTAAGCGAATACAATAACCCAAGCGCCGCGCCTCCGGGTCACAAATATTCAAAGCGCGCACCTGCAATTTCTACGGCACAAGCTTATCTTGTTCCGCCGGATGAATTCATCAAAAAATCTGAACCGAAGAATGAAGAAAAGAATGCGGAAGAATCCGCTTCTTCTAATTCTTCGGAGGAGCCGCAGCCGCAGCCGCAGGATGCGGCAACGCCTCCCGAAGAGGCCACGCCGCGCCGTTGGAGCGGCGGCTAAACAACCCACAGGGTATGTTTTTGGGTGTATTTTTGGGTATGTCTTGCACTTACCACCCCCGCCCCTGTAAAATTCTGGCAAACCTCCATGCTCACCACCGACACCACCCA
>NZ_KV812870.1:0-3606 GCF_001813565.1 Rothia sp. HMSC068E02 | reverse complement strand
AGGCCCACAAGTGCGCCGCTACCCAGCAGGGTACGGCGATTAAAGATGGTCGAATCCATGGAAGATACGCTCCTATCGTCGGTGATGGTGTGTTGTTTAGTTACTAGTCGGGCCGTTATTCGCAGGTCAAGCTGACTGCCGGAAGGGAAACAGCCCCGTAGCGCACCCAACAAGCGCATCAATGCGCTGTGGAGTACCACAGTTACCACCCTACCGCATGTTTGCCGTCGTTTGCATTCTTTTGAGGGTGGTGGCGGTGGTTGATCATTATTCGGGCTTCTCAATGCTTTATGTATCAAATATCTTTGCGCCCGCGGAGGTATCGTCTCTGCAGAATTTGTGCCATGGTTTAGCGTCTTCGACCATGGCTTTTAACTACAACCAAAGACACTAACCTATGGCACAAATCTGGAACCCATGACCGAATCTCTGGCTGCGTCAGGTAGGTGGGAGCCGGTTATGGGTTATGCCTTGCCTTTTCGTCGATAGGTTAGTGTCTTCACTGCGGGTTAAAGACCCACGGTGAAGGCACTAACCTATCGAAAACCTCTGTCTAAAAAGCAGGCGGCCCCGAATACTTCCGTATCCGGGGCCGCCTGCTGCGGTTATTTACATTCGGTTATTAGTCCCATTCGCCGCGCAAAATCTGCTGAACGAATTTCTTGGGCAGCCAGAAGGAGTGCTTCGTGATGCGGCTACCGTCGGGTAACTCGTCGGTGTCCTTGAGTTTACCTTTTCCGACATACTCGCCAGGTTTAACTTCGTAGTAGGTCTGGGAGGCGTGAACCTTCGTAAAGAGGTATTTGTTCACCTTGCTCTGCGGGAAGTTAGTGGAAACCTTAAAGCCATCCTCACCATTCGGCTTGACCGTCAGTTCAACACCTCGATTAATGATTTCCTTCGTCTCTTGCCATACCCTCATCAGCTCAGGCTCGAGTGAATCGGGGAAACCCCAGAACTTGATCTGATCCAGGCAGAAATCACCGGATTCATTCTCACGGAAAACAACGAACATGAATTTCCTTGAGAAAATCTCGGTGTAAATATGGGACTCTTCCCACTCTTTTTCATTCGCTAGTTCAATAAAACGGTAGTTCTTAAAGGGAGAATCCTCTTTAGGGAGCCCGTTTTTATCAACACGAATAGCGCGAATATTCATGTTTGCCTTTTTAAATTCGGCAGTACTGTCAATATCCGAGGAAAGGCCTAGAATTTTCCTCACAAGAGTGCTGTTGCGGCCCTTGGCGTTAAAGTTAACGTCAAACTTCTTACAGAGTTCTTTCTCGCTCTGGCCCCGGTACTGCAGAAGCTTTTCTTCAATAATCTGGGTAAAAGGCTTAGAAGTGTCTTGTGCTGCGCGAGCGATACTCTCCTGTTCCTCCTGGCTGAAAACCTTGGTGCGGAGGAGGGTTGTCATGTAGCTACTCTTTAGCGACCAGGCGCGCCTATTGGCCAGCTCGGGGCCATAGGGCTGAGTAGTGCGATCCTTGTCTTTACCGGCACCCTTGCGGCAGGTCGAAAGATACATGCCGTCAGATTCGGAAAGCTCGTGTGCACGTCCTTCCAGAACTTTCTGGGTAATGCGTTTATAGTCCTCGAGAATGGTCGGCATATCCTCTTCGGGCCAGTCAAAAAGGAAAAATTTATCGGTGATATTATTCAAAATATCGCGAGTCTTTTGATATTTATAAAATAGAAGCAAAATATTTTGGCACTTATGCCAAAGGTGCGTCTGATAAAAATCGTCTAGGTTTTCCTCATGAAAATTAAACATGCTGAGGACTAGACGTTCTTTGGCAGAAATAGTGCCGTTCGCGTTCACTCGGTAAGGGGTCGTTTTGATTTCGACCCTTGCCGCGGGAATATCGGGGTCCGGGGAATTATTGGGGTTAATCCCATAGAGCAGCTCTTCAACGAGGTTACCGTAGATTCCCTTGGAGAGCTTGCTAATTTCCTTGCGAGTAATCGTTGAGGGAGTGCCCTTTTTCTTATCCTCATAGGTCTTGTACTCGGAGTTCTGGTACTCCTCCAAGAGGTCATAGAGTGAGCGACCAACGAGATTCTCCGCTGTGTATTTGAGGATGCTATCAATGCTCGAATTGTCGTAGTCGAAAAGGCCCATGGTCGGTGTTCCTTCCGGAAGTAGAGGGGTGGCGCGGTGCTGTTTCTTGCTCTCATGCTACGTCAGATAGCGCAGCTGCGCTCTTTGGCGCGTCACTGGCTTTTCCCGAACCCACTTGATCTGAATAGCTGTTCTATGTTATAGTATTAGTATTCGAACATATTTACAGAGGACTATAAGGACTACTGACTCATGGATCAGAAAACCACCAGCAGTAGCCAGCCTATCCGAGTTATCGAGCTTTTCGCCGGTGTAGGTGGCTTCCGCTTAGGATTTGAAGGCTATAACGCCAACGGCATGACCCTGCCCTCCGCGGGTCCCTTCACGACTGTTTGGGCGAACCAGTGGGAGCCCCCGGGAACGGTTGGCCGCCAGTTCGCGGCACGTTGCTACCAGGAACGTTTCGGCGAAGAAGCAAACCTTGAAAACCGCGACATCCACGCCGTACTTGATGATGTGGAGGCGGGTCTCTACGAAATTCCCGACGCTGACCTGCTCTGCGGCGGTTTCCCCTGCCAAGATTACTCGGTTACCAAGCCCCTCTCGCAGTCGCACGGCATTGAAGGTAAGAAGGGCGTGCTCTGGTGGGATATTCACCGCGCACTCGAACTTAAGACCCCCAAATATGTTGTTCTGGAGAACGTTGACCGCCTGCTAAAGTCGCCCGCTAAGCAGCGAGGCCGCGACTTCGCCATTATGCTCTCCTGCTTCTACGTGCTCGGTTACAGCGTCGAATGGCGTGTTATCAACGCGGCAGAGTACGGCCACCCGCAGAAGCGTAAGCGCGTCTACATTTACGCCGAACACAACGCCCCCGAATGGGATTTGTCGCGCCGCATCACCCACACCGGTGTTTTGGCAGAAGCGTTCCCGGTCAAAACTGCAGAATCTGAGGGTCTTCTCTCCGTCTTCGAAGAGCTCAATGAGGCCGATGAGTTCACCATCTCCGATGACCCCTACAACGAGACGGAACACTTCGGAATTGGCGCTAAAACCTCGCCCTTCCAGATTGCCGGTGTTATGCAGAACGGCACCGTGCTCACCAGCAAGGTAGAGCCTGACTATCGCGGTGAATTTAAGACGCTCGGTGACGTGGTTCTTCCCGACTCTGAGGTGCCGGAACAGTTCTTTATTGCCCCTGACAAGGTGCCTTCTTGGGAGTACCTCAAGGGCGCGAAGAAGGAAAAGCGCATCAATAAGGCAAGTGGCTTTGAATACTTCTACACCGAAGGCTCAATGTCTTTCCCTGACCCGCTCGACCGCCCGGCGCGTACCATCCTGACCGGCGAAGGAGGCTCGGGAGCCTCCCGCTTCAAGCATGTTGTGATTGGTGATTCCGGTGCGTACCGCCGCCTCGTTCCCGATGAACTGGATCAGCTGCAGGGCTTCCCCCGCGGCTGGACTGACACCGGCATGAGTGACGGTAACCGTGCCTTCTGCATGGGTAACGCTCTCGTGGTGGGTATCCCGCACGAAATCGGTAA
>NZ_KV812869.1:0-251 GCF_001813565.1 Rothia sp. HMSC068E02 | reverse complement strand
CTCATCAGAATCTCCTTTCAAAAGAATGACGCCGCGGTCATTCATATCCACAACCCGCAACCATTGGCGAGCCGAAGTCAGGAAATCCATCGCATGCCCCAAACCGAAATTGAGAGTGCGACTCTCGTATTCCCTGTGACTTGAATTAATACTAACACACCTAGGCAATTTATTTAGTGATTTAAATCACTTATATGATAATATGGGATTTACCCGCTTTAGATATATTTAAATATTATTTACTACATTTA
>NZ_KV812868.1:0-5164 GCF_001813565.1 Rothia sp. HMSC068E02 | reverse complement strand
AAAGTGCCAGGAAATCTCATCTCGAAACAGGCTTCCCGCTTAGATGCTTTCAGCGGTTATCCCTCCCGAACGTAGCCAATCAGCCATGCACCTGGCGGTACAACTGACATACCAGAGGTTCGTCCGTCCCGGTCCTCTCGTACTAAGGACAGCCTTTCTCAAATTTCCAACGCGCGCAGCGGATAGGGACCGAACTGTCTCACGACGTTCTGAACCCAGCTCGCGTACCGCTTTAATGGGCGAACAGCCCAACCCTTGGGACCGACTCCAGCCCCAGGATGCGACGAGCCGACATCGAGGTGCCAAACCATGCCGTCGATATGGACTCTTGGGCAAGATCAGCCTGTTATCCCCGAGGTACCTTTTATCCGTTGAGCGACGGCCGTTCCACAACGTACCGCCGGATCACTAGTCCCGACTTTCGTCCCTGCTCGACCTGCCAGTCTCACAGTCAAGCTCCCTTGTGCACTTACACTCAACACCTGATTGCCAACCAGGCTGAGGGAACCTTTGGGCGCCTCCGTTACACTTTAGGAGGCAACCGCCCCAGTTAAACTACCCATCAGGCACTGTCCCTGAACCAGATCATGGCCCGAAGTTAGACATCCAGATTGACCAGAGTGGTATTTCAACAACGACTCCACACAAACTAGCGTCCATGCTTCACAGTCTCCCACCTATCCTACACAAGCCAAACCAAACACCAATACCAAACTATAGTAAAGGTCACGGGGTCTTTCCGTCCTGCTGCGCGAAACGAGCATCTTTACTCGTACTGCAATTTCGCCGAGTTCATGGTTGAGACAGTAGGGAAGTCGTTACTCCATTCGTGCAGGTCGGAACTTACCCGACAAGGAATTTCGCTACCTTAGGATGGTTATAGTTACCACCGCCGTTTACTGGGGCTTAAATTCTCAGCTTCGCCCAAAAAAGGCTAACCAATCCTCTTAACCTTCCAGCACCGGGCAGGAGTCAGTCCGTATACATCGTCTTACGACTTCGCACGGACCTGTGTTTTTGATAAACAGTCGCTTCCCCCTGGTCTCTGCGACCCATACACGCTCCAGGCAGCAAGTGCCCATCACGCTCAAGGTCCCCCTTCTCCCGAAGTTACGGGGGCATTTTGCCGAGTTCCTTAACCATGATTCTCTCGATCGCCTTAGTATTCTCTACCTGATCACCTGTGTCGGTTTAGGGTACGGGCGGCTAAAACCTCACGCCGATGCTTTTCTCGGCAGCATAGGATCACCAAATCCCCCAAAAACGGGGTCCCATCACGTCTCAGGCACACAGCCGGCGCATTTAACAACCGACAACCCTACACGCTTAGACCACGACAACCATCGCGTGGCTTGGCTACCTTCCTGCGTCACACCTGTTAACACGTTTACCTCCAAAGATCGGGTCCCACAACCCACACAACACACAAACAAAAGCCTGCACATCATGCTTCGCATGGTTAGCATCACAATATCAGTATGGGCGGTTTTTCACCGGTACGGGAATATCAACCCGTTATCCATCGACTACGCCTGTCGGCCTCGCCTTAGGCCCCGACTAACCCAGGGCAGATTAACTTGACCCTGGAACCCTTGATCATCCGGCGGATGAGTTTCTCACTCATCTTTCGCTACTCATGCCTGCATTCTCACTCGCATAGCCTCCACCACTGGTTTACACCGCAGCTTCACCGGCCACACGACGCTCCCCTACCCAACAATCCAAAAAGATCATTGCCACAACTTCGGCGGTGTACTTGAGCCCCGCTACATTATCGGCGCAGAATCACTTGACCAGTGAGCTGTTACGCACTCTTTCAAGGATGGCTGCTTCTAAGCCAACCTCCTGGTTGTCTAAGCAACTCCACATCCTTTCCCACTTAGCACACGCTTAGGGGCCTTAGTTGGTGGTCTGGGCTGTTTCCCTCTCGACAATGAAGCTTATCCCCCACTGTCTCACTGCTACGCTCTCACTTACCGGCATTCGGAGTTTAGCTGACGTCAGTAACCCGTGAAGGCCCATCGGCCATCCAGTAGCTCTACCTCCGGCAAGAAACACGTAACGCTGCACCTAAATGCATTTCGGGGAGAACCAGCTATCACAGAGTTTGATTGGCCTTTCACCCCTATCCACAGCTCATCCCCTCCATTTTCAACTGAAGTGGGTTCGGTCCTCCACGACGTCTTACCGTCGCTTCAACCTGGCCATGGATAGATCACTCCGCTTCGGGTCTAGGTCATGCCACTCAAACGCCCTATTCAGACTCGCTTTCGCTACGGATACCCCACACGGGTTAACCTCGCGACATAACACTAACTCGCAGGCTCATTCTTCAAAAGGCACGCTGTCACCCCAAAAGGCTCCAACGGCTTGTAAGCACACGGTTTCAGGTACTATTTCACTCCCCTCCCGGGGTACTTTTCACCATTCCCTCACGGTACTGATTCACTATCGGTCACTAAGAAGTATTTAGACTTACCAGGTGGTCCTGGCAGATTCACACGAGATTCCACGAGCCCCGTGCTACTCGGGTGGCCACACCACGGACAGAACAATTTCGATTACGGGACTCTCACCCTCTACGGCCGACCATTCCAAGTCGTTCACCTACCATCCTGAACATCATGCCGGCAGCCAGTTAGAACTGCCACTGTGACTCCCACAACCCCCATGATGCAACGCCTAACCGCTATCACACACCACAGGTTTAGTCTCTTCCGCTTTCGCTCGCCACTACTCACAGAATCATTACTTTATTTTCTCTTCCTGCGGGTACTGAGATGTTTCACTTCCCCGCGTTCCCCCCAACCAGCCTATACATTCAGCTGGCGGTAACTCACCATGAAGATGAGCCAGGTTTCCCCATTCGGAAATCCTCGGATCACAGCCCAGTTATCGGCTCCCCGAGGCTTATCGCAGATTCACACGTCCTTCATCGGCTCTTAATGCCAAGGCATCCACCGTGTGCCCTTAATAACTTACACACAATCAAGAAAAATAAGAATCTAAAATCAACAATCAAACCAACACCAAAGCATTGATTCAACGCAAATTCCAGAAGATGCTCGCGTCCACTATATAGTTCTCAAACAACAACCCACAACACAACAACAACACAAACAAAAACACTTGCATCATCACCATGCCAGGCAAACAAAGGAACAACACACACGTGTTACCCCAAAACCCAACAATGCGCCTCATCCAACCCAAAACCAACATTCCACCCATGAGCAAAACCACCCACCCGACACTCGCGGACAGCATGGCCAACTAAATGTGCTCCTTAGAAAGGAGGTGATCCAGCCGCACCTTCCGGTACGGCTACCTTGTTACGACTTAGTCCCAATCGCCAATCCCACCTTAGACGGCTCCCTCCAAAAAGGTTAGGCCACCGGCTTTGGGTGTTACCAACTTTCGTGACTTGACGGGCGGTGTGTACAAGGCCCGGGAACGTATTCACCGCAGCGTTGCTGATCTGCGATTACTAGCGACTCCGACTTCATGGGGTCGAGTTGCAGACCCCAATCCGAACTGAGACCGGCTTTTAGGGATTAGCTCCACCTCACAGTATCGCAACCCTCTGTACCGGCCATTGTAGCATGCGTGAAGCCCAAGACATAAGGGGCATGATGATTTGACGTCATCCCCACCTTCCTCCGAGTTGACCCCGGCAGTCTCCTATGAGTCCCCACCATAACGTGCTGGCAACATAGAACGAGGGTTGCGCTCGTTGCGGGACTTAACCCAACATCTCACGACACGAGCTGACGACAACCATGCACCACCTGTATACCAGCCCCGAAGGGAAACACCATCTCTGATGCGGTCCAGTATATGTCAAGCCTTGGTAAGGTTCTTCGCGTTGCATCGAATTAATCCGCATGCTCCGCCGCTTGTGCGGGCCCCCGTCAATTTCTTTGAGTTTTAGCCTTGCGGCCGTACTCCCCAGGCGGGGCACTTAATGCGTTAGCTACGGCGCGGAAAACGTGGAATGTCCCCCACACCTAGTGCCCAACGTTTACGGCATGGACTACCAGGGTATCTAATCCTGTTCGCTCCCCATGCTTTCGCTTCTCAGCGTCAGTTACAGCCCAGAGACCTGCCTTCGCCATCGGTGTTCCTCCTGATATCTGCGCATTCCACCGCTACACCAGGAATTCCAGTCTCCCCTACTGCACTCTAGTCTGCCCGTACCCACTGCAATACACGGAGTTAAGCCCCGGCCTTTCACAGCAGACGCGACAAACCGCCTACAAGCTCTTTACGCCCAATAATTCCGGACAACGCTCGCGCCCTACGTATTACCGCGGCTGCTGGCACGTAGTTAGCCGGCGCTTTCTCTGCAGGTACCGTCAATCTCTCTTCTTCCCTGCTAACAGAGGTTTACAACCCGAAGGCCGTCATCCCTCACGCGGCGTCGCTGCATCAGGCTTGCGCCCATTGTGCAATATTCCCCACTGCTGCCTCCCGTAGGAGTCTGGGCCGTGTCTCAGTCCCAGTGTGGCCGGTCACCCTCTCAGGCCGGCTACCCGTCGTCGCCTTGGTGAGCCGTTACCTCACCAACAAGCTGATAGGCCGTGAGCCCATCTATAACCACTACATAACGCTTTCCACCAACACCCCATGCGGAGATTGGTCGTATCCGGTATTAGACCCAGTTTCCCAGGCTTATCCCAGAGTTAAAGGTAGGTTACTCACGTATTACTCACCCGTTCGCCACTAATCCACCTAGCAAGCTAGGCTTCATCGTTCGACTTGCATGTGTTAAGCACGCCGCCAGCGTTCGTCCTGAGCCAGAATCAAACTCTCCGTTGAAAAAATAGAAAAGCTTGATAATCTGATCTCAAACAGCGAATCACACACGGGGGTGCGTGACTCAAGCTGACTAAATTTGAAACCATTTGATGATTATCAAATATCAATAAATATTTGGTATTAGTTTCAGTTTCCATCACCATTCGGTGATTTTATTGAACAAAGCACACTATTGAGTTCTCAAGCAACACACCGATTCAACACCTCAACTTACTCTTTCGAGAAGTCTTACCGTTGAACGGTCATTCATGTTATTTCGTTGTTACCGCGTTCCCGCGGCAACTCAATCAACTATACCAGCGTTTCGTTTGCCATGCAAATCCGTTTTCCGTGATTCACACCACAA
>NZ_KV812867.1:0-1503 GCF_001813565.1 Rothia sp. HMSC068E02 | reverse complement strand
TACCCACATTCATGTGAAAAACTCAACACCCCACCCAAACAAAGAATCACCCAATACCCCAATAAAAACCCCAATAAAAAAGGTTCCGACGCGCACACATGCTTCACATTCCAGGAGCCATACCGGAGGCATCACCAGAAACCCAGCCATTTTCTAGGATTTCAAAATCGCATCCTTTTTTCGCGTAGCACTCTTTAAGAGCAAAGCAGGCGAACAGAGCAGCAAATTCCTTCATTGTTACCGACTCCTTTCAACCAGGAAAGTCAGGAGGAGCCCACAAACACTGGGCTCCTCCATCACAATTATTAGTTGTACTATTCAGTTCAAACAGAATGTGTTATTGACTAGTGGCGATAATTTCACGCGCCCTCGCCACATGCTTTTCTTTCTCTTCTTTCAACTGGTTAAGCTTCGCCTGGTTCTTCTCAATGAGAGGCCCCTGGTAGGATGCCTCAATATCACCCAGACGCTGAGCCATACCAACCTTCTGATTACATTCCGCTTCGATAGTTGCGAGGCGAATCACTTCTTGAGTTTTTTCCTCCTCACTCTTAGAACTTACGTCAATATTGGACGTCTCTTGACTACCCCACGCCTGGTCATCCTTGCGTGGTGTTAACCCATTGCTCTCTAGGCAGCTCCACCATTCAGAGCGAACTTTATTCCATTCCGGATCACTTTTCGCACTCGCATAGGCTTCCTGTCTAAGCCGGTAAGCGAAAGAGTCATTGTCATTCTCGTATTCAATTTCTTTCAACTGATTGGCACTTTCCTTGCGACATTCCTTCCTAATCTCTGCCGGTATTTTCTCTGCCGCCTGCGTGCGCTCTCGAGACTTTTCTTCATTGAAATATCCATACTTCTTGGCATATTCAACATTCCAGGCACCATATATATTACTGTGCTGATCATCAGAGAACACAGGGACAGCATCAGAGTATCCCTTAGCTACATAACATACTTGCATGATACGGGCGACCGCCTCATTAATTACAGCCCTTGACGCATCGTCATAGTCATACTCATCCAGGGGAAGAGTAATCAAATTATTCGCGTAATCGAGCTTGGCTTTATACTCAGAATTTGAGGCACCTCCCTGAGCGCATGAAGACAGCAAAAGCGCGCCTGCTAGGGCAGTGATTGTGAATGCACTACTTTTATGCAAGAGCACACCCTCCTTTCAGAGTGGAAGAAAAACTTAAAGCAGGAAAGCATCCTGTCCCTCTACCACCATTCACCTAGCAATACACATACCTAACTGAGCTAATCCGGTCATCCCAAGTCTCGCCCCAATGGAGACCCTCATGGCTTAGACCCCGCAGATAGTTGAGGTCGGAAGAAGAATCAAACCTGCGACCCCTATAGTGGCTGTCTTCGTAATAGCGCCACCGGCACCCATCAGAATGCAATGAAGATGCACGGTCATTCATCCAACCCAGATGAGGGTTATCCCAGGTGTACATACGGGACCCAAGGAAATTGGCATCCGAATAGAAAGTAACA
>NZ_KV812866.1:4812-79375 GCF_001813565.1 Rothia sp. HMSC068E02 | reverse complement strand
CTAAACGCCCCTGCAACCCGAAAATGGGTGAAGTGGGACACAAACAGGGTCTTGAAAGGGTCTCAAATACCCTCACAAACATCAAAATGCCTAGTCAGTGCGTTTTATGGGTGCTAAAAAATCTTTAAAAAACTTCCAAAAACCTTAAAAATCTGCGAATTCCCCTTTCGGGAGCCCCAAAACAGGGTCGAAAGGCGCCCAAAGCCCTCGCCAACAAAGACAAACCAAGAAACCCCAGAGCCAGAGGGCAGCAGAGCGATACAAGAAGAGCCCCTCCTGACGGAGGGGCTCTGTGTATATAGGGAATGTATATAGGGAACAGAAAAGGAGGGGCACTCCCCCACCGAACATTCAGTAATGAATACTTCAGTAGAGAAGAACCCCTCCCCCTCTATATGTATAGAGAAAGTCAGAAGAGACTAGACCAGCTCTACAGCACCCTGGTTCTTCTTGCCACGGCGAACCATCGCAAAACGACCGTGTAGCAGATCATCCTTAGAAATAGCTGCGTCCTCGCCCTGAACCTTCACGCCGTTCACCGAAGCGCCACCCTCCTTCAGAATGCGACGAGCTTCAGAGTTAGACTTCGCAAAGCCCAGCTCAGTCAGAACAGAAATCATGTCCAGGCGGTCCTCGGACAGCTTAGCCGAAGGAAGCTCAGCAACCACAGACTCCAGGGTAGCCTCATCCAGAGCAGCGAAATCGCCCTTACCAAACAAAGCCTCCGAAGCAGCCACAGCCTGATCAGTAGCCTCAGTACCGTGAACCAGCGAAGTCACCAGGTACGCCAGAGTCTTCTGAGCCTCACGCTTAAACGGCTCCTTCTCAACCTTCTGCGCAAACTCAGCAATCTCAGCACGAGTCAAGAAAGTGAACACCTTCAGGCGATCCAGCACATCCGCATCCGCAGTGTTCAGCCAGAACTGGTAGAAAGCGTACGGCGAGCACATCTGCGGGTTCAGCCAAATAGCGTTGCCCTCGCTCTTACCGAACTTAGTGCCATCAGAGTTAGTAATCAGCGGGGTACCAATAGCGTGAACGCTCTTACCCTCGACCTTACGGATCAGCTCGGTACCGCTGGTCAGGTTGCCCCACTGATCAGAACCACCGGTCTGCAGAGTGCAGCCGAAACGACGGTTCAGCTCCAGGAAGTCCAGGCCCTGCAGAATCTGGTACGAGAACTCGGTGTACGAAATGCCCTCATCAGAGTTCAGGCGCTTCGCCACAATCTCCTTCTTCACCATGGTGCCCACGCGGAAGTGCTTACCAACATCGCGTAGCAGCTGCAGAGCAGACATCTGACCGCTCCAGTCCAGGTTATTCACCATACGAGCAGCATTTTCACCTTCGAAAGAAAGGAAACGCTCAATCTGAGCACGCAGAGACTTAACCCACTCAGCCACAACCTCGGGAGAGTTCAGCACACGCTCAGAAGTCTGACGCGGATCACCAATCAGGCCGGTGAAGCCACCCACCAGGCCCAGCGGCTTGTGACCAGCCAGCTGCAGACGACGCATCACCAGCAGCTGCACCAGGTGACCCAGGTGCAGGGACGCAGCAGTCGGATCATAGCCCGTGTAGAAAGTCAGGCTCTCCTCGCTCAGCGCCTTCTCCAGAGCAGCCTCATCAGTGCTCACGTGCACCAGGCCGCGCCACTTCAGCTCCTGCCAAATATTCTCGAAGGTATCGTCATTATGCTGCGCGTTGAGGATCTCGGCAGACATGCTTCTCCCATTCACAAGGTAACAACGCCCAAAGGCGCTCGAACAAAATATGTAACAAGCCTAGCACCGCACCGGCACAAACGCTCAGAAAAACCCAAGCGAGCGCCCAAACCGGTACGGCACCGGCTCAAAGAAATAATAGAAAGGTGCTACAGAGCCACGAAGACTACAGGCCCGCAGGCATCCGCGAACCCACCATGTGCAGACGCTGAGTCGGACGAGTCATCGACACGTACAAGTCACCCACAGCACCATCAGCATCATCAATCAGCTGCTGCGGCTCAACAATCACCACAACATCAAACTCCAGGCCCTTAGCCTCCCACGGAGTCAGAACCAGCACCTGATTCTCCAAAGCCGTCTGCGCGGTACCCGTACGGTCAGCATGAGCACGAGCAACAGCCTGAGCCGTCTGAACATACAGGCTCGGCGGGCACACCACACCAATCAGAGCGCCACCCGAATGAGCGACCTCCTCGCTGACCACAGACACGGTCTGCTCCACGACAGACTCGGCGGCAACCTCATGCACCAGCGGAGGCCACTTGCCCTCACGCACCGCACGAGGCGCAGACACCTCATAACCGGCAGCCTGAGCAACCGACACCGCTGCCTCAGCAATCTGAGCCGGAGTACGGTAATTAATCGTCAGCTCATCCAGAGTGAAACGCTCACCCACAAACGGCGCCAACGCCTGCGACCACGACGAAGCAGCCGCAGCAGAAGAAGCCTGAGCAATATCGCCCACAATCGTGAAGGACTTCATCGGGCAACGACGCATCAGCAGACGCCACTGCATGGGCGAGAGCTCCTGAGCCTCATCCACCACAATATGGCCATACGCCCACGTACGATCAGCAGAAGCCGCAGCCGCAGCCGTCATACGCTCGCCACGAACCTCATTCATCATCGCAATCTGCTCAGGAGTAATCACGCCATCAGCGCCAATATCCTCCAGCGACTGGTGAACATTCTCCAGCGCCTTCGCAGCGTTCTCAAGGTTCGCGCGATGCTCCGCCGCAGCACGAGCCGCCGCAGCCGCACCGGTCACCTTCGAAAAATCACCCAGAAGCTCAGCGGCCTCATCCAGCAGCGGAACATCCGCCTCAGTGAAAGGAGCCTCCGCCGGACGAGCCAGCAGAGCACGCTCAGCCTTCGACAGCTCACGGGTCGCAGACTCCAAGTAATGCGGCTTCGAGAACAGCGAGCGCAACAGAGTCTCCGGCGACAGCGGCATCCACACCAGGTTCAGGGCGCGGCGCACATCCATCGAAGCACGCACATCATCCTGCAGATACGGACGCTCCACCACACGACCCGCCGCACGGTTCAGCTGATCATCCAGCTTCGCAGTCAGCTCCTTCAACAGAATCTTCACGAACGTCTCACGAGCCTCATTATGCGGCTTGCCCGTCGAACGAGCACGAGAACGAGCCGAACGAACCATCTCCGGAGTCAGCTCAACATCAGTACCCTCAACATTCAGACGCTGAACCTGAGCCGGCACCTTCTGACGATCCGCCACCGCACACTTAATAACCTTCACCATGCGCAAATCGCCCTTCAACGCGGCAACCGCGCGGTCCTTCTCAGGCACAGCACGCAGACCCGGATACAGGGTCGCCAACGAAGACATCACCACGCCGGTCTCACCCAGCGACGGAAGCACACGCTCGATGTACCACATGAACGAATTCGAGGGGCCAACCACCAGCACGCCAGCCTTCGACAGGCGCTCACGGTTCGTGTACAGCAGATACGCCGCACGATGCAGCGCCACAGCTGTCTTACCGGTACCGGGACCACCCTGCACCACACGCACACCCGGCAGCTCCGAGCGGATAATCGCATCCTGCTCAGCCTGAATCGTCGCCACAATATCGCCCATGCGGCCGGTACGCTTCTTATTCAACGCCGCCAGCAGAGCGCCCTCGCCGTGGAGGGAATCCTCATCCTGCAGCATCTCCGAATCGAAGACCTCATCCTCAATATTGACGACAGTACGGCCCTCAAGCATCAGGTGACGGCGACGGCGCACACCCATCGAGTGGAAAGCAGTTGCCTGATAGAACGTACCCGCCTCCGGGGCACGCCAATCCATCAGCAGACGCTGCTGATTACTATCCGTAATACCGATACGACCGATATAGCGCACCGCATCAGCACCCTCACGGTCCATATCCAGGCGTCCAAAGGTCAGACGAGAATCCACAGCATTCAGCTGCGCCAAACGATCCTCATAGTGGGTAGCAAAAGAGTCACGCTCCGAACGGTTCTGATGACCGCCCACCGCCTGATTCTTACGCACAGCAGCCAGCTTCTCAGCCGTCTCCTCACGGAGCTCATCCAGACGGGCATATACGCGAGCAACATACTCACGCTCCGCAGCCATCTGCTCAGCAAACAGCTTCTCAGCCGCCGAAGAATCAGCAGACTGCTGGGGCAAAGATTCAGATGACACGTAAGCTCCTTAAACCTATGGTGTCTCAAAGACAGGGTGCGACAGGCACCCAAAAATACGGGTCACTATTTTACAGGACAGGCTCCGTAGCGCCGAAATATTACCCCCACAGAAAAGTGCCCCACCGGCTCAACCGGCGGGGCACCCCTCATCAATATCAGCTGCACACGCCCAAAGGACGGTACGCCTCAAACTCTATAAAACTACTTCGACGGCAGCGGGTACTCAGAGACCAAGCTCAGCGTCTCAAGACGGTAACCGTCCAGCGCCTCACGACCGCCCAGGCCCTCCAGCTCCAGAAGAGCACCAACGCCGGCAACCTTCAGGTTCGCGCGCTCCACCAACTTCGCGGCAGCCACCAGAGTACCGCCAGTCGCCAGCAGATCATCCAGCAGAAGAACACGGGTGCCCGGCGCGAAATCACTACAGTGAATCTCGATCGCGGCGCTACCGTACTCCAGCGCATACTCCTCACGGTACGTCTCACGCGGAAGCTTACCCGCCTTACGAACCGTCATAATGCCAGTGCCCGTAGCGTACGCGAGCGCAGAAGCCAGCAAGAAACCGCGAGCCTCAACACCAGCCACCACATCAAACTGACCATCAAAACGAGCAGCCAGCTCATCAATGCACGCCTTGAACACCTCAGCATCAGCGAAGAGAGTGGTCACATCGTAAAAGAGGATACCCTCATGCGGGTAATTCGGAATCGTAGCGCAAGCAGTCGGAATCAACTGCTCAATAGGGGTTCGCGAAGCCTCAGAAGCGGGAACGCTCATGCTCTCTCTTTCGTGAAGGGGATAGCCCCGGAAAAATTACCCGGGAACAATAACGCGGTAGAAGCCGCCTACAAAATTCTACCCTCTTCACCCGCGCTTGTCCTCAGATGAGCGACAAGAACCATCTGCCGGGATTAGCCCCGCTGAATCACAACCCGCAAGTCACGCTTAAGAATCTTGCCGGTCGGCCCCAGCGGCATGCTCTCCACCATCACGTAGCGGCGAGGATACTTATACGCCGCCAAACGAGTGCGCGCCAACGCATTCAACTCCGCCTGCAGCACACCCTCATCAGCACCCGGACGCGGCTTGACCACGGCGACAACCTCCTCGCCCACACGCTCATCCGGCACGCCCAACACAGCTACCGACTGCACCTGCTCATGGGTATAGAGAATATCCTCAATCTCACGCGGATACACCGAATAGCCGTTACGCAGAACCATGTCCTTAATACGGTCCACAATAAAAATATTGCCCTGCTCATCAACACGAGCAACGTCGCCGGTCGCAAACCACTCGCCGTCAAAAACCTCAGCAGTAGCCGCAGGATTATTCCAGTAGCCAGCCATCACGTTCTCGCCGCGTACCCACAGCTGACCGCTCACACCCGGCGCGCACTCGGAACCCTGCGGGCAACGGACCTGCACCTGCACGCCCGGCAGCACACGACCCACCGAACCGAGCACCATGCCGAACTCCGCCTGATTAAACGAAACCACCGGCGACGTCTCGCTCAAACCGTAGCCCTCATACACCGGGCACTCAATCAGCGTTTTCAACGCAGAATGCACCGGCGCAGGCAGCGGCGAACCACCCGAAATGCCGAACCGGATGCGACCACGCAGCGAGCGCGCACGCTCAGGCTCAGCCTCCAGCGCCGCCGCCAACGACACATACATGCTCGGGACCGCGGCCAACACCGACACCACGGCACGCTCCATCAGATTCAGCGCGCCATCAGGGGTAAAACGCGGCAGCAAAGCCACCGTAGCCGACGCCGCAAACGCCGCGTTCATCGACACCGTCTGACCAAACGCATGGAACAGCGGAAGACCACCAAAAATGACATCATCAGCGGTGAAACCAAAAACGCTCACGCAGCTACGAGCATTCGAGAGGATATTCGCGTGAGTCAGCGTCGCCCCCTTAGGTTTGCCCGTCGTACCCGAAGTGTAGAGAATAATCGCCGGATCACTCGCCGCCACCGGGACAGGCTCTAGAACAGCAGCTGACAGCGCACTATCGGCAGGCGCATCAAAAGGAGCCATCGGTGAGCCCTCTCCCCCGGTGAAAATCTCGCAACGGACCGAACCGTTCTTCACCGGCACCGTCGAGGGTGCCTCCGACGCCAGACGAGTACCCGCAAAAGCAAAAAGCACCTTCGCCCCGCTATCGCGCAGATGATACTCCAGCTCAGCACCCGACAACAGCGGATTCAACGGAACACAAATCGCACCCGCAGCCACAATGCCGTAATACAACGCCGGCATCAACGCCACGTTCGGCATAGACAACGCCACACGGTCACCACGCTCAACACCGAGCGCCGCCACATGACGCTGAACCTGCGCGGCCGCAGACGCCAACTGCGTGTAGCTCACCACCTGCACATCAGCAGAGTCAGAAGCCGGAATCGCCAAAGCCGCCTTAGCCCCAGAATCAGAACCGGAACCAGAACCAGAACCAGAACCAGAAGCAGCTTCCGCCAAAAGGTAGGCAATATTGTTCGCTGAATCGCGCATTTCAGACATGATAGAAAACTCTCACCACAAAAATCGGTATATCTAGAAAAAGAGAAGCCGAGCTAGAAGCCCACAAAAGAGCCCGAAGACAGCAGAAGGGCGTACCTTCAACCGCTCCCCCCGAAATATCAGAAGAACAGCGCAAGATACGCCCCAGCTACTACTGAGCAGCAGACCAATCCAAGAAGCTCTCGGCAAGCGCAGCCCCACCATTGGGGTCACGAGTAATCACTATTACCGTATCGTCACCGGCAATAGTGCCCATAATCGCTTCAAGACCGCCCTGATCAATAGACGACGCCAAGAACTGCGCAGCACCCGGAGGAGTACGCAGAACCGTAATATTTGCCGAACCCTCAGCGGTAATCAGCAGTTCCTTAAACAGGGAAATCATACGGGCATCAGGTGCAGTACCGCCGCCACGACGAGCAGGGTAATTCGGCACAGCATAAATCAAGCCAGCGCCTTCATCACGGATGCGCTCAGCGCCAATTTCAACAAGATCACGGGAAAGGGTCGCCTGAGTAACCTTCATACCATCATCGGCCAGGTACTGCGCCAGTTCAGCCTGGGAGCGGACACGTCGGGTCTGCAGCAATTCAACGATGCGTGCCTGACGCGCGATCTTGGTCGAGGGGAAAGGCATAATATCTCTTCTTCCTACGGTGCCAATCACGAATTCAGAACGGAGCTGCCCAACGGTGGCGCAGCGCAACATTCTTTACTACCCAAGATAATACATATGCACATAAATATGCGCACCAAATATGGATTATTCCAAGATATGGGGGAAATTTCAGGGTTTATCTCACCAACTGTCACGCAAAATGCCGCGAATGTAGCGTGTATCTACACATTCGGGCGCATAACCTCACAATGAATGCATAGCGTGCAAGAACATTGTGGACTGGTGCGCTGCGCCGGTCAAGAGACCTCCGGTAGGCGAGCGCGAAAAAGGAGCCCGCCTCCAGCAACATCATGTGCGCCAGAAACAGGCTCCCTCAACAAAACGTCAACCGGTCAATCCGCAAGATTCAGAAACGCCTAGCGCTCATCCTCCACCAGACCATCCAGGTCCTCATACTCGACATCGCGCGAACGGCGGTTCAGCCACACAGCAAAACCCAGACCCAGCAGAAGCACCAGCACCGCACCAACAATACTTGCGATACCGGCAAAACGCTCAGCGTTCACGCTGTCCTCAGTCACAGGCTTCAACGTGCCCTTCTCGGCGGTGTAGACGACCTCAAGAGTGCCGCCCTTCTCCACCAACAGGCCGTCTACCTCACGCGGGAACTCCGAAGGAACGTCACCAGTCTGCGAACCACGGAACTCAATCGGAGCACCCGAAGTCACTTGATACTTATCCTTCAGGTTCGACACATACGTCTTACCGTTCAGCGCGTCATCAGCCGGCAAGTTGCCCTTATAACGAGCAACATTGCCCTTCGTAATCAGGTCAGGAGTCAAATCCTGGTAGGTGCCCTGAATGACCCAGCTCTTACCGGCATACTCGGCGTTATTATTCACCGACGCAAAAGCACGGACACCCGCAATAGCCAAAACAATGGAAAGAATAACCGCGACAGCAGCAGAAAGAACCGACAGCCAGTTTACGCCCGGGCGGTCATCCAGCTCTTCCTCACTCATCGCGAAAAGGGAGGAGTTCTCTTCCTCATCGTCGTAATCCTCGTACTCGTCGTACTCCTCATATTCAGAATCCTCGTACTCAGAATCCTCAAAGTAGGTTTCTTCGACCTCAGTAGACTGCGACAGCTCATCCTGTTCGCGCGAGTTCTCTCGATTAGCCATTACTCTCTCCCTCACTTCATCTATCTTCTAGGGTACCCATAACCACATGAGTTCACCACTGAAAGCGCTTATCAACGCTTCATAAACCAACCCAACAGGTAAACCCACCACGCAACGCCAAAAGCTACGGGGTGGGAGCCAACAACTCCCACCCCGTCAGCACTAGGCATTACGCCTTAGGGTTAGACCCGGTTAGACACGCGGTTCCGCACCCAGCTGCTCAACAGTCGCAGCCACAGCAGCCTCACGAGCAGCCGACGCCTCATCAGCAGTCAGCGTACGATCCGGTGCGCGGAAACGCAGAGCAAACGCCAAAGACTTCTTCGACTCATCAATACCGACACCGCGGTAATCATCAAAGACGCGGATGTCCTCCAGCAGCTCGCCAGCGCCCTCACGCAGAACACGCTCCACCTCAGAAGCAGGCAGATCGCGGTCCACCAGAAGCGCCACGTCCTGAGTAGCAGCCGGGAAAGTCAGCACCGGAGTAGCCTGACGCGCCTCAACACGACCAGCAAACAGCGCCGAGAAATCCAGCTCAAACGCGCAGGTACGCTCAGGCAGGTTCAGCTCCTGCAGAAGCTTCGGGTGCAGTTCACCAGCAAAACCAACACGCTCACCGGCAGCGTTCAGAACCTCAGCCACACGGCCCGGGTGGAACGCAGTGTGCACACCGTTACGCACCTGAATCTCAGCCGAAACAGCGTCAGCAACCAGACGCACGGCGTCCAGAGCGTCACGCCAATCGAAAGCGCGCGGAGTAGCACCGGGCATCACCTCATGCTCAGTACCAGCAAACAGGCCAGCAATGAAAGTGGGCTGATGCGGAATACCGGCGTTCAAATCAGCCAGAACCTCATTCGAAGGACGAGCACCCAGCGGCGGAATGGACTCCGAACCCAGCTGCTCACCCGGAATGAACACGTGACCCGCCTCAAAAATAGCCAGGTTCTTGAAACCGCGAGACAGGTTACGCTTCAGAACCTCAACCAGACCCGGCAACAGCGAACGGCGCATCCAGCCCTCAGCCGAAGAAATCGGGTTCTCCAGGCGAACCGAAGGAACCTCAGTTACCGGGTTCTCAGGGGTGCTCACCCACGGAGCCGACCACAGGTTGTTCGCATCAGCCGACACGAAGGGGTACGCGAAAACCTCAGTCAGACCCGAAGCCGCCAGCGCGTTCAGCGCACGACGCTTACCCGCCTGCTCCGGAGTGTAACCGCGACCCGCAGGAGCCACCGGCAGAGTCGAGGGGATGTTCTCGTAACCGTCAATACGTGCGATTTCCTCAGTCAGGTCCTCCTTCGCACGCAGGTCAGTACGCCACGACGGGACAGTCACCGCGTAACCAGACTCGGTACGCTCCACCGAGCAGCCAATCTCACGCAGGCAGGACTCAATCTGCTCCGGCGAGTAATCCACGCCAATACGACCAGCAGTGTAATCAGCGGGCAGATCAATCACGACCGGCTCATAGCCGAGCGACACATCAGTAACACCCGGCTCAACCTGAGCACCAGCCAGCTCAACCAGCAGCTCAACCGCACGCTGAGCAGCCGCAGCCTGAATCTGCGGATCCACGCCACGCTCAAAACGCTTCGAGGACTCAGAAATCAGCTTGTGACGGCGAGCGGTACGAGCCACCGACACTTCATCAAAACGAGCAGACTCCACCAGAATGCGGGTAGTCGAATCGGTCACCTCAGTCGAAGCGCCGCCCATCACACCGGCAAGACCAATCACGCCGGAATCATCAGCAATGACAATATCCTCGGGGTGCAGAGTACGCTCAACACCATCCAGGGTCACCAGCTTCTCGCCAGCAGCGGCGCGACGCACCACAATCTCACCCTGAACCTTGTCAGCATCGTAGAAGTGTAGCGGCTGACCGGTCTCCAGCATCACGTAGTTCGAAATATCCACCGGCAGCGACAGCGAGCGCACACCCGCCAGACGCAGACGCGAAGACATCCACGTCGGAACCGGCGCATCCGCCTTCACGCCCGACACCTCACGCATCACGAAACGAGTGCATGCGGGGTTACCGTGAATCGGGGCGTCATCACGCAGAGAAACCGGGTGACCGGACTCGTTCGCCTCCGGGGCGCGCTCGCCGTACGCCAGCACAAAATCCTCAAAGGAAGAACCGGTAGCGTGGCACCACTCGCGAGCAATACCGCGCAGAGAGAACGCGTAACCGCGATCCGGGGTCACGTTCACCTCAGCAGCCTGATCGTACAGGCCCAGCAGCTCCATCGCATCGGTACCAAGCTCCGGGTCCAGGCCCAGAGTCGAAAGCACCAGAATGCCGTCGTGATCATCACCAATACCCAGCTCACGAGTCGAAGCAATCATGCCAGCCGACTTGTGGCCGTAGGTCTTACGAGCGGTAATCGCAAAACCACCGGGCAGAACAGCGCCGGGCAGGGTCACAACAACCTTGTCGCCGGGTACGAAATTGTGGGCACCACAAATAATGCCCTGAACACCGGAAGGCTCAATGCCCTTACCGGTCAGAGGCTGCTCCTGACCCTCCGGAACCACGCGCACCTGGCACCAGTTCACGGTCTTGCCGTTCGAGTGGGTCTCCGGCTCCATAGAGAGCACCTGACCAACCACAATCGGGCCGGATAGCTCATCAGAGGGGCGGTGAACGTCTTCTTCTTCCAGGCCAACCTTCACCAGGGTTGCCATCAAATCTTCAGCCGAAGCATCCTCGGCTACAGGCACGAACTCGCGCAGCCATGACAGGGGTACACGCATAATTTAGATCTCCATCCCGAACTGCTCAGAGAAACGGATGTCGCCTTCAACCATGTCATGCATGTCAGCGACGTTGTTACGGAACATGAGGGTACGTTCAATACCCATACCGAAAGCGAAGCCCGAGTACTCCTCAGGGTCAATACCCGCAGCACACAGAACGTTGGGGTTCACCATGCCGCAGCCGCCCCACTCAATCCACTGCGGGCCACCCTTAGCATTCGGGTGCCACAAATCCAGCTCAGCGGAAGGCTCAGTGAACGGGAAGAAGTTCGGGCGCAGGCGAATCTTAGCGTCCTCACCGAACATGGCGCGTGCCATGTACTCCAGGGTGCCCTTCAGATCAGCCATGGTCAGGCCCTTATCCACCGCAAGGCCCTCAATCTGGTGGAAGACCGGGGTGTGGGTCGCGTCCAGCTCATCGGTGCGGTACACCTGGCCCGGGCACACAATGTACAGCGGCAAATCACGCGAAAGAAGCGAGCGCATCTGCACCGGCGACGTGTGAGTGCGCAGCAGCAGGTGAGCGTTCTTCGGCTCAACGTAGAAAGTGTCCTGCATTTCGCGTGCCGGGTGGTCCGGCTTAATGTTCAGAGCGTCAAAGTTGTACCACTCAGATTCCAGCTCGGGGCCGTCAGCAACCTCCCAGCCCATACCAACAAAGATATCGGTCAGACGCTCCTGCATCAGAGCAATCGGGTGGCGACCACCCAGGGAACGGCGAGGCGAAGCAGCAGAAACGTCCACAGCTTCCTCAGCCAGGATGCGAGCCTCACGCTCAGCCTCCAGCTCAGCGGTACGAGCCTCAATAGCCTCAGTCAGGGCTGCACGAGCCTGACCCATCAGCTTACCCACCGGGCCCTTGTGCTGGTTCTGAAGATCGCGCATCTGGCGGTTAGCGATGCTCATGATGCCCTTCTCACCGAAGAAGCTCAGGCGCACCTCCTTGAGGCTGTCAAAGTCCTTAGCCTTCTCGCGAATCTCATGCTTGGCACGCTCATGCTCAGCCTCAAAAGCCTCACGGATAGCGTCCAAACCGTTCTCGGGGTTCTCCTCCAGAACCTGCGCAATGCGGGCGAGAACCTGAGCCGGGCCGTTAAGACCCTCGTGTTCCTGCACGGAATCGGTCATTGTCACTCTTCTCTGCATACCACCGGCACTATGCCGGCTGGCTCGTTATACACCTTAGGCAGCACCATCTGCTCTCCCCCGGCTACCCGCACAGGGTGCGGAACAGGGGGAAGGCGACGGGCGCATATCCTATCTATTTTAGACCAGAGAGGCAAGCGCAAACAGCAGAACGCCCGGATAGTCCATCCGGGCGTTCTAGAGTATATCTTTTCAACAACAGGGTTGAAGAGGGTACTTCTACTTCAGAGCCTGCTTCACAGCCGGGTCAAAAGAAGCACGAATCCACAGCACGTTCGCAATGAACCATGCCGCGTACAGAGGCACGAAGCCGTAGCGCTGAGCGTCAATGACATTACCAATCAGAGACAAAATCGCCACGAACGCACCCAGAATCGCAAAAATCAGACCAACAGTCAGGCCCAGACGCCTGCCCTTCTGAATCGTGAAGTAGACCCAGATGTACACAACCGCAGAAACAACCAGCAGGCCGATACCGCCTGCAACGCCGACCTCCGGCAGACCCTTCAGCGGGGACAGGTTATCCGGTGCGAACGAGGAAATAACACCGTGAATCAAGCAGAGCAGCGCGGAGACAATCATAATCTCCTGCAGACGCAGAATCTTCGGGTGCTTGGTCGGCGAGTGGAACAGAATTCCGCGCGGCTCAGCGCCGCCTTCCTGAATATAAATAGCTTGAGTGTCCGAGGGAACCGCGTCGGAGCGGTAGGCACCCGGATCAAACGGGGGTTGAGCAGTCATCATTGTCTCCCAATACGTATGTGATTTCTCCCTCAATACTACCCGCCTACCGATTGGTTTCCAAAGTATGTATCCGTGTCGAACCCATATATGACAAATTCCTCTCCCCAACAAATACACAAGTCAGGATTACACGGCGCATAAGTCACCCTCAAAATATGAATAAAGGCGGGACTCCCCACAGGGAATCCCGCCTTCAAACAGCGTCAAAAAAGATGTAGAAAATTTATCCTGTTACCGCCGCGAGTTTGTCACATAACGGCGAATTAGCCTCGCAACGAACTAGCGCAGAGCATTAGGTCAGACCTTGGGTCTACGCCTCACCAGTGCCAGTGTCCTGCAGCTGCTGCAGAAGAGCCACAACAATCGGCAAATCCGCCGGAATCCACGGCAAACCCAGCAAATCATCGTACGCCTGTGCGTCATCCTTAGACTTCGGCAGCGGCATCCACCGCAGCGCGCTGTGATCTTCCAAAGTATCCGGAGTACCCGAAAGAATCTCCGCAAAGAACACGCGCATCGCCAGACGCTCGCTCAGACGCCAGCCCTGCGGGTACGCGCCGGGCACCTCAGCACCCAAACGCGCCTGCACGCCCAGCTCCTCCTTCAGCTCACGCACCAGCGCCTGCTCGCAGCTCTCCCCCGGCTCGACCTTACCGCCCGGGAACTCCCACATGCCGGCAACAGTCTGCGGCTCAGAACGCTGAGCCACCAACATACGGGTCGGAGCCTCCAAAGAATCAACCACGGCGGCGCCAACCACCTGAACCTCAAACGAGGGCGACACTTCACTCATCTTTCTCTACCTTCTTCTACGCTTTAGAATCCTTCGTCGGATGCGCATCCTCAGCAGCGTGCTCCGCTACTTCCTTCTTAGCATCCTCAGTATCCTCCGGCTCAGGAGCGTCCTCCACGCCTTCCTGCCACTCTTCTTCCTTATCATTCATATTCGAGGCTTCTGCCACCTCACGGCGAATAGTAGTGCCGTCATTGAGCAGAATGAGCAGGCGGTTACCGTTCTTGAACTCCATGAGGAAGACATCCTCAAGTTCGACCTCAGCCGCACGCAACTGCAGGTACACCCAATCCTCGGTCTTGTGCGCATCCGCGATATCGCGAGTGACCAAGGTACCCTTCACAATCAGAGCAAAGTTCGGCACACCGTCGCCCTTACGAATCA
The DNA here is from genome assembly GCF_001813565.1 of Rothia sp. HMSC068E02. NCBI lineage: Bacteria > Bacillati > Actinomycetota > Actinomycetes > Micrococcales > Micrococcaceae > Rothia > Rothia sp. HMSC068E02. The sequence continues at coordinate 65,021 of NZ_KV812866.1, read as the reverse complement.
CACTCAGCACACCATTCGGCTCAATCTGAGCGAACTCAATGTCTTCCAGGTCGTAAATACCCTGCGCACGAAGGTCAGCAATCAGGCGCATCGGATCAAGAACCACATCTGCCTGCTGGAAGCTCTTAATATCGATATCACCATCCGTAATGACCGGCACGCGCTGCTCACGCACCGCCATATGCAGAAAACGAATCTTCGTGGTCGCCACGTTCAGCAGCTGAATCATGCACAGCGTAAACACCATGTAGATGACAAAGTAGAACAGGCTAATCTGCTTGCTGTACAACACGCCACCGAACACACCACCGATGACAAAGTTACCGATGGTATCAATCGGGGTCTGGTGCCCCGCCTGAGAACGGTGAGTCAGACGCAGGTACACCAAAAGAATGATCAGGCCAACGAAAATCTTTAGCAAACCATCAACGATCATCTCAACGGTCATAACAAAAATCTCCTAGAACTAAGCCCGGAAAATATCCGGCTCCAAATAAATGATGCGTGCCGCAGGAACAGCCTCGCGAATACGAACCTCAGCCGCGTCAATCTCATCAGCTACCGCACGACCAGTGTCAGCATCATGAATACGAATCTTTGCCGCCACCAGAATCTCCTCAGGACCCAGGTGCACAGTCTTAATGTGGATAATGCGCTCGCTATCGCCATCCTCAATCGCCGCACGAATCTTCGCCAAATCCTCCGGCGAAGCAGCCTCACCCAAAATCAGCGACTTCATCTCCACCGCAAGGAACACAGCAATAAAGACCAGCAGCACACCAATAGCCAGGGTACCGAACGCATCCCACAGACCATTACCGGTCAACAGAGTCAGACCCACACCAAAGAGCGCAAAAATCAGACCCAGCAGCGCACCCGCATCCTCCAGCAGAAGCACCGGAAGCTCCGGGTTCTTCGAAGTACGCAAGAAACGCATCCAGCTCTGCTTGCCCTTCAGATCACGCGACTCCTTCACCGCCACGCGGAACGAATTACCCTCCAGCAGAATCGAACCCACCAGAACAGCCACCGGAACCCACTGCCACTCAGTAATACCGTGCGGGTCATGCAGCTTCTCATAACCCTCATACAGAGCGAACAAGCCACCCAGGGCAAAGATAATAATCGAAACAATAAACGCGTAAATATAGCGGTTACGGCCATAACCAAACGGGTGCTCCTCATCAGCCTGCTTCTGCGAAGCGCGACCGCCCAGAAGAAGCAAAAGCTGATTACCCGAGTCAGCCACCGAGTGAATAGCCTCCGCCAACATCGACGAAGAACGAGTCAGCGCAAAAGCCAAAAACTTCAGCACCGCAATACCCAGATTCGCACCCAGCGCGGCAATAATCGCGCCCGAACCCGAATGACCAGAAGGAGCAGACATAATTTCCCTTTCTCAGCCCTAAACTAAAACTCTAAAACCTATGAGGCTAAGGCGGCCCACCGCTGTACCACAGCCGTGAACCGCCCAAAGCCTAGCGAGAAACGCCGCGCTGAGCCATCGCCGAAGCATACAGGCACACAGCAGCAGCCGTACCCACATTCAAAGACTCAGCCGAACCATAGACAGGAACAGCCACGCGCATAGTGGCGGCCGCCTTCTCTTCAGCGTTCAAGCCCTGCGCTTCATTCCCGAAAAGCCACATTGTCGGCTTCGAAAGATCAAAATTACCCTTCACACCGGACGGGGCGCTCGCCTCCACACCGGCACGACGAGCCGCAGTGTACTCGCTCAGCTCCTGCAGATTCACCGCACCATAGCCGTCAGCAGCCAACACAGCAGTACCCTGAGACTTCACATCCTCCGCGAAATCCTCCAGCTGCACGCCCTGAATAATCGGCACATGGAACAGCGAACCCGCAGTAGAACGCACCGTCTTCGGGTTATACAAATCCACCGAACCCTTAGTCGTAATCACCAAGTCAGCACCGGCCGCATCAGCCACACGAAGAATAGTGCCCGCATTACCCGGATCCTGCACACGAGACAGCACAGCAATCAACTTCGGGTTCAACGCGCCCTCACCCCACAGCAACGAGAACGACGCATCCACCATAAAGGAAACCGCAATAATACCCTGCGGGCTCACCGAATCAGCCATCGCCTCCAGCACCTCATCGGTCACCACACGCATAAAGACGCGGCGGCCCTCCTCCGGGGTGGGGGTGCCGTACACCTGCTCCAGCAGCTCTGCAATATCCTCATGACGGTCAAAAGCCGCCTCCGTGACATACACAGCGTCCAGGATGGGGCTCTTCAGGTGCGCCTTCAATGCCTCACGCACAGCCTGCGGGCCTTCCACCAGGAACTGGCCCTTCTTCGTGCGGGCAGCGCGGGTACGCAGCTTCGCAATATCGCGCACACGATCTGCCTGCGGATTGGACATCACAACGGGGGTACTAATACGTTCAAAAAAGTTCACTCTTAAAGGGTACAGGCAAAGGCACACCCCAAAACGCAGAACAGCCACACGCACAACCTCGGATACGCAGAAAGCGGCCGCCCACACTCAAAAGTGCAGACGGCCGCTCATGACGCTTAAGTATCCTACCCCGAACCTAGATCTTCGAGGTAAGAACACAACCTAGGCTAATTAAGCCTTGGGAGCCGAGGTGTCCTCGGGCAGGTTGTTCTTAGCAATCTCAACCAGTGCGTTGAAGGCAGCGGGCTCGTTAACAGCCAGCTCAGCCAGCATACGGCGGTCAACCTCAACACCAGCAGCCTTCAGGCCCTGGATGAAGCGGTTGTAGGTCAGGCCCTGTGCGCGGGAAGCAGCGTTGATACGCTGAATCCACAGGCGACGGAAGTCACCCTTCTTCTTACGACGGTGGTCGTAGCTGTAAACCAGCGAGTGAGTGACCTGCTCCTTAGCCTTACGGTACAGGCGAGAACGCTGACCGCGGTAGCCGGATGCACGATCGAGAATAGTACGGCGCTTCTTGTGCGCGTTAACCGCGCGCTTCACACGTGCCACGTGTGTCTCCTTCGTCTTATGTCCTGAACAGCTCACATATCACGCTGAACAGGAGCGAGTCTTTAATCAGTGCGCACCACTATCGGTGCGCCAGGTGCAGAGAGTAAGCGTTGCTTACTTACCCAGCATCTTCTTGACAACCTTTGCCTGGCCGCCGGTAACGATCTGGTCAGAAGCCAGACGACGGGTCAGACGAGAGGACTTGTGCTCCAGGTAGTGGCGACGGTTCGCCTGCTGGCGCTTAACCTTGCCGCTACCGGTGAGCTTGAAGCGCTTCTTAGCACCAGAGTGGGTCTTCTGCTTCGGCATAGCTGCCGTTCTCCTTACATTCATCCCCCGCCACAACGGCGGGGGAGCTTAGTGGGGTTGAGCGATACACGCATCAGCCCCAAGGACCAAAGGTGAGGCACCCCCAACGAGGTGCCTCGGAACCGGCACCGGGTGAACCCGCAACACCCACCCAACGGTGGAGGCGCGTGCCCATCCTAAAGTGACGACCCGGTTCCCTACTCGGCGGAAGCCTGTGCCTTCAACTCGGCAGGCATAGCGTCTGCCAGAGAATTAGTTACGGGCTTCGCCTTGGTCGTGTCAATACGCTCGCGACCCTTGCGACCGCCGGCGCCCTGCTCACGGCGAGCCTCTGCCTTACCGCGAAGCGGAGCCAGAACCATCACCATGTTGCGGCCATCCTGACGGGGGCGAGACTCGACGGTGCTCACCTCAGCCAGCTCAGCCGCCAGACGCTCCAGCAGACGCACACCCATCTCGGGGCGCTGCTGCTCACGACCACGGAACTGAATCATTGCCTTGACCTTGTCACCACCGGAAAGGAAACGACGAGCGTGTCCAACCTTGGTTTCGTAGTCGTGGGTATCAATCTTCAGGCGGAAACGGATCTCCTTCAGAACGGCATTAGCCTGCTTCTTGCGGGATTCACGAGCCTTGATTGCGGCTTCGTACTTGTACTTACCGTAATCCATGAGCTTGCACACGGGCGGCTTCGCGTTCGGGGCAACCTCGACCAGGTCGAGTTCGGCGTCCTCAGCCAGACGCAGAGCGTCCTTCAGAGGGACAACGCCTACCTGCTCGCCACCGGGACCGACAAGACGGACCTCGGGAACGCGGATACGATCGTTAATGCGTGGTTCGCTAATGACTAGCTCCTGTGCTCTGTGGGTTTCCCCGTGAATACTATCCGTTGCGGGCACTAAAAAAGCCCCCGCAGTTACACAAGCGGAGGCACAAACCAGCGTACGCCGAAAGTAGCGTACGAACCCGTTCACCTCAAAACTCGCAAACTAACGCCTGCGGCGGTCAACCGGGTGGGAGGCATGCTCCACTTGCAAACTGCCTACAACCATACCGCAGAATCCCCGATAGACGCAAGGAAATAGACGCAAAACACCATAAAAATTGCGGGGACTCCCCCAGAAAGTCCACAGAAGCGCCCACTCTTAAGGACGCATTTACCGAAACAAACGAAATATGAGATTCTAGGACTATGAGCACTGAAAACACGAGTTTCCGCTTCACCGCGGAAGAAGAAACCCCCGTACACGGCCACACCGAACTCACCGAAGAGCAGGTCGAAGCCGTCAACGAACAGCTGCGCGACATCGCAGACGTACCCGCCATCGAAATCATCAGCTCCGCAGCCATCCACATGATGAGCGCCGCAGCCGTCAAGTGCGGCCTCGCAGCCGAAGAAAACGCCGACGACCTCAAGGACCTCGACGAAGCACGCAAGCTCATCACCGCACTGGCAGGCCTCGTCACCGCCGCAGCACCCGAAATCGGCTCCCAGCACGCAGCACCCCTGCGCGACGGCCTGCGCACCCTGCAGCTCGCATTCCGCGAAGCATCCCCCTTCCCGGACGAACCCGGCAAGGGCCCCGGCGAAAAGCTCACCGGCCCGGTGTACTAAACCAACTGGTGTACTAAGCCAGGACGTGCGCTAAACCAGCAGGCCTACTAAGCCATATCTGGTGTATGCCATCACGAAGCCCCGCATCCCTCGTATTGAGGAAGACGGGGCTTCGTCACATATAAAGCCTGTGCGGATAAGAAATCTACGCGGGCTAAAGCAGAGCGGTAGCTTTAGCGGGAGCCAGCGACCTCAAGAGCCTGTTCAAAACTAAAGTTACCCACATACAGCGCCTTGCCAAGCACCACGCCCTCCAAACCATAAGGCACCATAGAACGCAGCTTCACAAGATCAGCCAGCGACGCCACACCACCGGACGCCACCACCCGACAGGCAGTCTGAGCCAGCACCTCATCCAGCAGCTCCGCACCCGGGCCCGCCAGAGAACCGTCCTTACTCACATCCGTGACGATATAGCGGCGCACACCCGCGCTCTCCAGCCACGCCAGCGCCTCCGCCAAATCAGGCCCCGACCAATCGGTACCGCGAGCCACCGTCACCCAGCCCCGCTCGGGGTTATAACGGGCATCGAGGCCAAGAGCCAGAAGATCAGAATCGGCATAATGAGCCAGAACACCTTCAAGCCAGGAAGAATCCGCCAGAGCCGCACTAGTCACGTTCACGCGGTCCGGATTCAGGCTCAGGGCGCGCTCCAGACTCTCAGCATTACGCACACCGCCACTGACCTGAACACGAACCGGAGCGGAGCCGGTCATCCAGGCATTCTCGGCGCGGACAGCGGCAACCACCTCAGCCAGAACCTCAGTATTCGTGCCACGACCAAACGCCAAATCAAGGTCAACCAGGTGAATCCAGCGAGCACCAGCCTTCACCCAGGTCAGAGCCGCCTCAACGGGGTCGAGGCGCTGCTCACCACCGGACAGGGTGCCACCCACCGGGCGCACCGCGTAGCCTTCAGAAATATCAACGGCGGGCAGAAGTTCAAGAACGGGTGCAGACATTAGTTACCTCCCGCAGCAGTAGCGGAGTCACCAGAAGACAGGCGACCGGTCGCCGCCAGGGATGCAACCCAGCGGCGCATAAACTCCGCACCCAGCTCACCAGATCCCACCGGGCAGAACTGCACCGCCGTCAGCGGACCGTTCTCAACCGCCGCGATATAGGCGGGCTCGGTGACAGTCCACGTCACCGCCGGAGGGGCAATATATTCAATGCTCTGATCAAAAGCCCACTCAAAAACGCCGTGCTCAGATTTGAAGTGAGCCTCACCCTCAAGATCCTTGAGCAACGTACTATCGGAGGAAGAACGCAGGGCAGAAGCACCGGGCGCCAGGTCTCGGGCAGAAAGCTCCACGCTCTCACCGGGCCACTCCCCCATGCACTGCACCTGAACCTGCCCCATCTGCGGATGCTCCACCGTCACCGAGTCGAAGAGGCAGCTCAACGCCGCACCGGCAACCAGCACCGGACGACCGCCAGCAACACGGCGACCAATCACGCGCTCAGCGTCCTTAGCTTTCAGGTCTTCGTACGCCTCGAGAGAGCTCACACCGCCGGTCACCACCATGCCGTCAGCTTCACGCAACTGGTCGGGCACAGCGGTCACGATAACGTCCGCCCCCGCATCCTGAAGAAGCTTCACCAGAGGACCACGAGTTCCGGGTTCCCCCAAAACGGCAACCACGGGACGAGCGGGCTGAGTGGTCTGTACAGATTCAGTTTCGACGGGTGTGGTTGCAGCGGGTGTGGGTTCAGCGGGAACAGGCATCGGTGCGCTCCTATTTCATAGGCTCAAGAATTCGACTCAAGCGCTCAGCTTGAGAGATAGCGGGTTCGGAGTCAAGACATCAACCTCATGCAGAAGCCAACCACGTACGTGTCCATGCTTAGCGCTGAGTCTGAGGAATTTCCAGACGCTGACCGGCATCAACAGAGGTGCTGGTCAACGAGTTCAACTCCATAATACGAACCACAGTATCACGGGTGTCACCCTGCGGATCCACCGCCTGAGCAATATCCCACAGGGTCTCGCCATGCTTGACCACAACGACGGTTCGAGTCACCGAAGCGTTCTCCACAGAAGCAGAAGCCGCCGGGCCAAAGAAGCTAATAGCACCGAGCACAATCAGCGCCGCCAAAGTCAGCAGAGGCAGCCCCTTCAGGAAACCGCGCACAGTACCAAGACGACGAATAGAAGCGGGAACCGCGCGCAGAAACTCGCCGCCCTTAGCCAGAAGAACACTCTTCACGCTAGGGGTCTGCGCATCAGAAGCAGTCTGCGCGCCAGAAGCTACAGAGCGAACCGGTGCCTGAATAGAGCCAGCAGGGGCAGAAGCGGCGGGAACACGAGTAGGCTGACCCACCTGAGCGGGGCGAGGCGCATGAGCCGCACGAGAAGAGCGAACAGACTGCGAAGACGCAGGCACACGAGAACGCCCCTGCATGGTGCGGGCCGACACGGTGCTGGCGGACGCAGTGCGGGCGGGGTGAAGTACCACCAAACCTGCCGGAAGGTGTGCAGAAGTGCCACGAGAAGCAATAGGTGCTGCAGTAGTCATTGTGGTTCCTTTCTCTCAGCTCGCCCCGGGGTTGCCCCGCGGGTCTAGCAATGCCGAGCGATACCCGCTCGGAGGTCCTAGTTGAGTGATAACTATGGAGTGGTGATTGTTAGGCGATAACTATTGGGTAGCTAGTCCCTAGTTAGGTCAGAGCGTCGGATGCACCGGGCTGCGCTGGGTCGCACTGGGTGACCCCGGAACCCCATCCCCTGCGCTCTCTCTTCGCCAGATGCTCCCTAGAGCATCCAAGGTAGATCATGCGAAGAGAGAGGCAGAGGATTCGAATACATTCGAACACCCATTCACTCTCCTCTCCCGAAAGACTCCGGGTTGAATCTTCGAATATTTTTCGAACATTCACCCGTAAATCCTGAATTCCAGGAGAGATTCAAGAGTATATACGAACTCTTGTTCTAAAGTCTAGCAGAGATGTACTAAAAATTTCTTCGAGTTTCGAAGAAAAAATCTAGAATATTTGTTTGAGTTTTTCGGTGTAGTGTTCTACACTGGTGTCAAGAGACGTTCCACACGCTCCTGATGAGTCCTACTCACAGCAGGTTTCTGTACCCGTTACAGCTTGGTTCTGTATCTAAATGCAGGTGCTGCTGACTGAGTTTTATAGGGCGGAGGCGCATACTCGTTGCCCGCGTATCGCTCCGGCACGGATAGAATTCCTCCACCCCCTGACGAGATAAGACCAATTTCAGCAGAACCAAAAAATTTTTAGGACACCATCGGAAAACGTGTGAAGCACCCATCCGTGCCCCGACCGGACTGTGTCTCAAACAGACTGCAGAGACCGGAATACAGAAATCGGGGCACAGACCGAAGGAAAAGAAATGGCAACAGCACCCCGTCCGGCGCTGACCGCGCGCCAGCAGAAGATTCTTGACGCGATCCGCACCGAGATTGAACAAAAGGGTTACCCGCCGTCCATGCGCCAGATTGGTGACATGGTGGGTCTTGCGTCCCTGTCTTCGGTCACTCACCAGCTCGGCCGTCTCGAGACCATGGGCTACATTCGCCGCGACCCCAAGCTCCCCCGCGCCATTGAGGTGCTGGATGAGAACGGCGTCGGCATCCACGGTAGCGCTTCCTCTTCCCTGCCCGAGCTGCCGAACTTCGAAGTCGGCGATGAGGACCTCGTACCCGTTCCCCTGGTTGGACGAATTGCAGCGGGCGGCCCCATTACCGCCGAGCAGTCCGTGGAGGATGTGCTTGCCCTGCCCCGCCAGCTGGTCGGTAACGGCAAGCTTTTCATGCTCAAGGTCAAGGGCGATTCCATGATTGACGCCGCAATCTGCGACGGCGACTGGGTGGTTGTCCGCGAGCAGCACACCGCAGACAACGGCGATATCGTTGCTGCTCTGCTCGACGATGAAGCAACCGTAAAGGTGTTCCGTCAGGTTGACGGCCACACCTGGCTCATGCCGCGCAACTCCAACTACGAGCCGATTATGGGTGACCGCGCAACCGTCATGGGTAAGGTCGTCTCCGTGCTGCGTAGTCTCTAGAAAACCACAGCCTCTAGAAGATGCAGTCTCTGAAAGACGCGGGCTCTAAACAGCCACAGCATCTCAAAGAAGCTGTTTTAAACAACACAGCCTCTAAAAGACATAGCTACGAGGCTTTTAGCTCTCTATAGAAATCACCCCGGTGATACGTAAACGTTCACGTATCACCGGGGTGATTTCTATATGTCTAAATTTATATGCCCAAAACGGGGCGGCGGCGCGGCAAGGAATGGATCTCGCCCGAGCTAACGCTCAATACTCGCCGAAAGACGAGCCAGCGCACCAATCACGGCTGCCTTATTCTGCGTCGACCACATCGGCGGCATCGCCTTCATCAAGAAACCGCCGTAACGTTTAGTCGCCACACGAGAATCCAGTACAGCCACCACGCCGCGGTCAGACACCGAACGAATCAGGCGGCCCGCGCCCTGCGCCATACGAATCGCCGCATGGTGAGCAGAAACCGCCATAAAGCCGTTACCGCGGTGACGGTTCACCGCCTCCGTACGAGCCTGCGCAATCGGGTCGTCCGGGCGGGGGAACGGAATGCGGTCCATCACCACCAGGCGGCAAGAGTCACCCGGAACATCCACGCCCTGCCATAGGCTCATCGTTCCGAACAGGCATGAGTCAACGTCCTCGCTGAACTCCTCCACCAGAGCCTTGAGCGAAGACTCACCCTGCAGAAGAATGTTCAGGTCGCTATGCTCACGCATGTACTCGGCGGCACGCTCAGCGGCACGCTTCGAGGAGAACAGGCCCAGGGCGCCGCCCTCCGACGCCTCGCACAGCTCACGCAGACGCTCCAGCTGACCCTCGTGCACACCAAATCCCGGAGGCTTCAAATCTCCGGCAACGTACATGATGCCCTGCTTGCGGTAGTCGAAAGGTGAACCCACATCGATACTCGTCCAGCGCGGCGCACCCTCCCCTTGCAGTCCCAGGGCAGCGGCTGCAACATCAAAAGAGTCACCCACCGTCAGGGTCGCACTCGTCAAAATCACGGTGCGGTCAGCGAACAGGCCGTCACGCAACTGCAGGCCAACGCTCAACGGAGCGATATTCAGGGTCGCCGGGTCGGTATCGGAAGCAGCCACGTAGCGGCCGTTCTCCCAACCACCCTGACGAGAAATCCACAGAACGTCCTGCTCGCCCGAAGCCTCCAGAATGCGGCTGCTCATATCGTGCACCTCAGAGACACGCGAGCGCGCCATCTGCAGGCCGGCGTCAACGTCCTGACCGTCCGGTTTGGTATCGGACAGGGCGGTGCGGGCGGCATCATTTACCGCAGAAATAGCGGTCAAAAGGCGACCGTCCAGGCCCTTCAGAAGGCCCTCGGCAAGACCCTCGAAAGCGGTCTCCAGGGTGCCAGCAGCCATTTCCAGCGCGCCGGAATCAGCCTTCGAATGCTTCTTCACGCTACGTGCCGCACGGCGAACCATCGCAACCGTCAAAGAACCAGACACGGCACCGGTCACACGGTCCACCAGTTCATGAGCCTCATCAATAATGACCGTCTCATGTTCGGGCAGAACCTTCATGCCTTCAAAAGCGTTAATCGCCAGCAGGGCGTGGTTCGTGATGACAATGTCAGCCTCAGCGGCACGGCTACGCGCCATCTCGCTAAAGCACTCTTCCACCAGCGGGCAGCGGCGACCCAGACACTCGGCGGCGCTGACCGATACCTGAGCCCAGGCGCGGTCAGAGACGCCGGGCTTCAGCTCGTCGCGGTCGCCGGTCTCAGTGCGGTCGGCCCACTCGCGCAGGCGCACCACTTCCTCACCCACGCGGGAGGTCGAAGAAGGCATGTCAAAGAGAGCATCCGGCTCGTCTTCCGGGTAGCCGCCCTCCAGCTTGTGCAGGCAGAGGTAGTTATTGCGGCCCTTGAGCAGAGCCACCTGCGCCTGCGATTCAGGGCGCGGCTCCAGCGCTTGTAGAAGACGCGGAATATCGCGGTTCACGATCTGCGCCTGCAGGGCAAGAGTCGCCGTCGCAACAACAATCGGCTGGTCCGACTCCCCCACCCGCGCCAGGGCAGGAACCAGGTAGCCCAGAGACTTACCGGTACCGGTACCCGCCTGGACCAGCAGGTGACGCTGCAGTTCAAGAGCCTGCGCCACATGCGCCACCATGGTGCGCTGACCGGCACGGTTCTGACCGCCAGTGGCGGCAACCGCCTCGTCCAGCAGGGTCAGGGCATCCTTCGCACCGGGCAGGGTCTCAAGCTCCTGCCCGGTGAATCGGGTGCCGTCGGTCGCCGATCCGGGTACAGTTCCCGGGGTGTTTTTGGGCGCGTTGATGCTCTCGGTCACGCTCATCCGCCTCTAGAGAGCCTCGGGGGTAGAGGACTGTTCGGATTCAGAAGCGGTCGCTTCAGCCAGGGCGTGTGCCTCCGCAAGTTCCTCTTCCAGAACCTCCAGCAGGTCGCCCTCCAGCACATACTCGGACAGTTCGGAGGCGACATCCTCACGGACCAGAGCCACCACGAAGGTGCCGTCCGATACGAAATCGGTGCTCTTAATTTCGGCATCCCACTCGTGCAGGCGCGAAATAATCTCACCGTGCGAGTACGGAATCAGCAGCTTCACCTCAATGGAGGGGCGCGGAATGGTGTCCGCAATCTTCTGCTTCAGCTCCTCAATACCCTCACCGGTACGCGCCGAAACAATCACGTGCTCCGGCTCGCGCTGACGCATACGCTCCAGCACGAACGGGTCGGCGGCATCCGCCTTATTCAGCACAATGATCTCGGGGATATGGCGGGCGTCGACCTCCGCGATGACCTCGCGGACAGCACGAATCTGACCCTCCGGGTCCGGGTGCGAAGCATCCACCACGTGCAGGATGACGTCAGCGTCAGCGACCTCTTCCAGGGTGGAGCGGAACGCCTCGACCAGCTGGGTCGGCAGCGAACGCACGAACCCCACCGTGTCAGAAAGGGTGTAGCCGATACCGTCCGGGGTCTGAGCCTTACGGACGGTCGGATCCAGGGTCGCAAACAGGGCGTTCTCCACGAGCACGCCCGCGTCGGTCAGACGGTTCAGCAGGGAGGACTTACCCGCGTTCGTGTACCCGGCAATAGCAACCGAAGGCACACGGTTACGGCGACGGTTCAGACGCTTCGTCTCACGCGCCGGCGCCATCGCAGCAATCTCACGCTTAAGCTTCGCCATGCGAGCGCGCAGGCGGCGGCGGTCCATCTCAATCTTGGTTTCACCGGGACCACGCGAACCGATACCCTCACCGGCTGCGGCACGGCCACCCGCCTGGCGGGACAGGGACGCACCCCAACCACGCAGACGCGGCAGCATGTACTCCAGCTGAGCCAGCTCAACCTGCGCCTTACCCTCGCGAGACTTAGCGTGCTGAGCGAAAATGTCGAGAATCAGGGCGGTGCGGTCAATGACCTTGACCTTCACGATGTCTTCGAGGGCACGACGCTGCGAGGGAGCCAGTTCGGAGTCGACAATGACGGTATCGGCACCGGTCGCCTCGACAATGTCCTTGAGCTCCAGTGCCTTACCGGAGCCGAGGAAGGTGCCGGGGTCCGGCTTGAGGCGGCGCTGAACCAGGCCGTCCAGAACCTCGGAACCTGCGGTTTCAGCCAGCGCTGCGAGCTCACGCAGGGAGTTCTCTGCGTCCTCGACGGTGCCCTCGGTCCACAGGCCGGCAAGCACCACGCGCTCGAGGCGCAGCTGGCGGTACTCGACCTCGGTGACGTCTTCAAGTTCGGTGGAGAGGTTCGCGATACGGCGCAGTGCGCGGCGCTCAGCGAGGTCTTCCTGGTCACCGTCATATTCGGAATGCTCGCGCTGAACGTCAGAAATTTCACGCGCGCGAGTATCCAGCACACGGCGGCTATTGTTGCCGTGAGTGCTGGAGGAGTTATCGCTGTGGTGCGCGGTACCGGCGGCGTCATAAGTAGTGACGGAGGCGGCGGCCTGGGATCGGCCCAGAACGCGGTCTACGGTGCGGCGCAGCTGCTCATCGCTGGGCAGCTTTTCGGTATCAGATACGGGGGTGTTCTTAGAATTCATACGACTCTAATTCTACCGCCGTTGCCCGCATCAGGTAGGGGGTTCGGTCGCCTGTGCGCTCAGGGCGTGTAAGCTGTTGACCCGCCCCGTGCATTCTCTGCCCGTGTGCGGCGGGTTCTTGCCCTACCGGTACACTGGATAGCATGAGCGAGCAGCATTATTTCTCTGAAACCCCCGAGACCGAATTCAAGCCCCGCCCGGTGCAGGTGGAGCTTGCCGGCCGCAAGGTCACCGTCACCACAGCTAACGGCATTTTCAGCCCCTCCGGCATTGATAAGGGCACCGCTATTTTGCTGCAGGAAGCACCCGACCCGCAGGGTACACGCATGCTCGACATCGGCTGCGGTTGGGGCCCCATCACCCTGACTTTGGCGATGCTCGCCCCGCAGGCGCAGGTGCACGCGGTGGACGTGAACTCCCGCTCCATCAGCCTGACCGAACGCAACGCTGCCGCTCTCGGCCTGTCAAACGTCACCGTGGGAACCCCCGACTCTGTTGACCCCGAACTGCGTTTCGATACAATCTGGTCGAACCCGCCGATTCGCGTGGGTAAGGAGGTTCTGCACGAGATCCTGCTGACCTGGCTGCCGCGCCTGGCGCCCGGCGGTGACGCCTACCTGGTGGTTCAGAAGAACCTCGGCTCCGATTCACTACAGAAGTGGATGGACGCGCAGCTTGAGGAGCTGCACCCCGGCGAGTTTGAGGTGTCCCGCTATGCGACGTCGAAGGGTTTCCGTATTCTGCAGGTGCACCGCTACGAAGACTAAAACCCCCTGACGCTGACCGCTAGGGGACGTAAAAGCGGCGGGTGTTTTCTGAACGTGTTATCAGAAAACATCCGCCGCTTTTCTCTATAAAATCTCTGTTCTAAAACAGCACGTTATCGCAGTACGACGATCGCAACCATCTGCGCCGGACCAGCCAGAACAACATGCTCCAGGTCATCCGGACCCAGCACGAAAGTCACCGCAAGGGTACCGCCGGGCACATGCACCAGCCACTCATCCGGTGCTTCCTCGCCGCCCCAGAAACGGGTCGCCGCAGCCGCCGCACACGCACCGGTACCGCAGGAGAGGGTCTCACCCACGCCGCGTTCGTGCACGCGCATGCGGATAGCGCCCACCTGCGCGCCGCTCTCAACATCCAGGTCAACCGGCACCACAAACTCAACGTTCGTGCCGTTGACCGGGGCGGGGTTCACCTGCGGCAGGCTGTGTAGGTCCAGGCCGTCCAGCTTACCGTCGGAGCCGAGCATCACCACGGTGTGCGGGTTACCCATCGAAATGGACAGGCCAGCACGCGGAGTCTTCAGGCCGCGAGCAGATACCAGGCAGTCCTCGCCACCCTCGCGGGCAGCCTCACCGTGAATGAAGCTCCACGGACCCATATCAATCGCGTAGCCCTCTTCGGTGCGCGCCACAGTCTTCACGCCGGCACGGGTACCGATCTTGACGGTCTCGCCCACCTCAAGCTCAATCAGGCCCTCAGTGCGCAGGTACTCCACGAACGCGCGCACACCGTTGCCGCACATTTCAGCGATAGAGCCGTCACCGTTGCGGTAGTCCATGAACCAGACAGCGTCCGGGTGCTCTTCGAGCAGCTTCTGACCCGCGCGGGAGGCGGTGCTGCGGGCAGCACGAATGAAGCCGTCCGCGCCAATTCCGAAGTGTCGGTCGCAGGCGCGGGCTACCAGCTCGGGGGTGAGGGCAATTTCTGCGTTCTCGTCCGTCAGAAAGATGAAGTCGTTACCGGTGCCGTGACCCTTGGTGAGGGTCAGGCCTGCCAGCTCGCCCCAGGTGGAAGGGTTCTCGCTCATATGCTGTCCTTAAGGTTGGTGACCTGTCCGTTTATGATTTTACCGCGCCGACCGACTCGACGAGGTATCGGTTCGGCGACGGCTCGTTATTGTGGCTTATCGGGTGCTTTCGCAGATGATGGCTTCCGCCTCATCGGCAAGGGTGGGTGAGAGCGCATCCAGCCAGTGCACACGCGGGTCCGCACGGAACCAGGTCAGCTGGCGGCGCGCAAACTGGCGGGTCGCAATGGTCGTATCCTCAATCGCCTGCTCCACGCTATAGTCTTCATCTTCAAGTACGCGAGCAAACTGCGCGTAACCAATCGCGCGGGAGGCGGTCTTACCCTCCTGCAAACCCTGCTCGTTCAGGGTGCGCACCTCGTCCAGCAGGCCGCGCTCGTGCATCAGCTCCACGCGGCGGTGCAGACGCTCGTGCAGCAGGGCACGATCCATATCCAGACCAATCTGAATACTCTCGGTCACGTACTCGCGCACCGGCATGAACGCCGAGAACGGGCGACCCGTCACCTCGAACACCTCCAGGGCGCGAATGATGCGGCGCTCATCCTTCACACGCGCAGCCGACTCCGGGTCGACCTCCGCCAGGCGGGCATGCAAAACACCAATACCCTCGGTACGTGCCTGCTCCTCCAGGCGCTCGCGCACCCGCGCATCCGTGCCGGGGAACTCCAACTTATCCAGGGCGGCACGCACATACAGGCCGGAACCACCCACCAGAATCGGGTAGCGGCCACGGCCACGAATCTGCTCAATCAGCTCACGGCTACGCTCCTGAAACTCCGCCACGGACGCCTCATCCCGCACATCCATAATGTCCAGCAGGTGGTGCGGAACGCCGCGCATCTCCTCCGCAGTAACCTTCGCGGTACCAATATCCATGCCATGGTAGAACTGCATAGAATCAGCGTTAATGCACTCACCGTTCAGGCGCAGAGCCAGCTCAATGGCGAGCGCGCTCTTACCGGTGCCGGTCGGGCCCACAATAGCGATAACGGGCAGAGTTTCGGAGATAGTCATGCGCCCCATTCTACCGGTTCCCTCACCCCCACTCGCGGTGAGGATGAGGGCCCGAAGAACAGGGCGCATGATTCGAATCTAGGTTTTAGGGGCGCAGACCGATGGTCGGCATGCCCAGACCCACCGGCGCACCGGGCACCTGGGTGGTGCCGGTACCGCAGGAATCAGCCTGGGAGCGGTCCCACGCGTCGCCGGCGCGGGTGCGGCGCAGGTGGTACTGCTCGGCGGTCGGGTCAGAAATCAGGTGGAAGGAACCAGCCTCGGTAATCGGCACGGTGACCATGTCGCCGGGGCGGGGAGTCTCGCAGCCCTCGGGCACGGAGAAGTGCACGAGGCGCTGGTCCGGGCCGCGGCCCGAGAGGCGGTGAGTCTGGTCAGCCTTACGACCGGCCTCCGCAACGACCATCAGCTCAACGGTCTTGCCGAGCTGCTTGCGGTTCTCTTCACCGGCGATGCGGTCCTGCAGGGCAATCAGACGCTCGTAGCGTTCCTGCACGACCTCCTTCGGGATCTGGTTCTCCATGGTCGCCGCCGGGGTGCCGGGGCGGATCGAATACTGGAAGGTGAACGCGGAGGAGAAACGAGCCTGCTCCACAACCTTCAGGGTGTCCTGGAAGTCCTCTTCAGTCTCGCCGGGGAAGCCCACAATGATGTCGGTGGTAATCACGGCGTTCGGGATGCGCTCGCGCACCTTGTCCAGAATGTTCAGGAACTTCTTGGAACGGTAGGAGCGGCGCATATCCTTGAGCACCTTATCGGAGCCGGACTGCAGCGGCATGTGCAGTACGGGCATGACGTTCGGGGTCTCCGCCATCGCGTCAATCACGTCATCGGTGAACATTGCCGGGTGCGGGGAGGTGAAGCGTACACGCTCCAGGCCCTCAATCTCGCCGCAGGCACGCAGCAGCTTGGAGAATGCCTGGCGGTCGCCGAACTCCACACCGTAGGAGTTCACGTTCTGGCCCAGCAGGGTCACCTCGATAGCGCCGTCATCGACCAGCGCCTGAACCTCAGCGAGAATGTCGCCGGGGCGGCGGTCTTTCTCCTTACCGCGCAGAGACGGCACAATGCAGAAGGTGCAGGTGTTGTTACAGCCAACCGAGATGGACACCCAGCCGGAGTACACGTGGTCGCGCTTAGTCGGCAGGGTGGAGGGGAAAACTTCGAGGGATTCGAGCAGTTCTGCCTGCGCCTCGTGGTTGTGGCGGGCACGCTCCAGCAGAGCCGGCAGGGAGCCAATATTGTGGGTACCGAACACGACGTCAACCCAGGGCGCCTTCTCAATGATGGCGTCCTGGTCCTTCTGCGCCAGGCAGCCGCCCACGGCGATCTGCATACCCTTGTGGGCGCGCTTGACCGGTGCCAGCTGGCCGAGGTTGCCGTACAGGCGGTTGGAAGCGTTTTCGCGGACCGCGCAGGTGTTGAAAACCACCAGGTCGGGCTGGGTGCCTTCCTCAGCGCGAACGTAGCCGCTAGCCTCCAGCAGGCCGGACATTCGTTCGGAGTCGTGCACGTTCATCTGGCAGCCGAAAGTGCGCACTTCGTAGGTGCGGGGGCTGGTTTCGGGGGTCTGGGCGGAATCGCTGAGGGTCGAAGTCATGCCCTATAGGGTATCCGATGGGGGATAATGGCTCTATGCAGGTTTCCCTTAGTAGCAACTTTCCGGCTCTGTCACCGAACGATTCTTCCGCCCCCACCCCTGACGGGGAGCGTCTGAACACCCTCATTGAGGAGGCGATTGCCGCCTACTCCCCCGTGCCGCCTCAAGCGAGCGCTGATTCTGCCTCGATGCGTCAGACCCTGATGCAGCTGCTCAGCTGGGCGCATTCTTTGGAGCAGGTGGCGGCCCGCACGGTTGAGCGCGTGCAGATTCTGGGTACCGGCATGCGTTCCGTTGTGGTGCGTGTAGCGTATGAGCCTGCAGCCGAGTCTGCGGAGTTTTTGCCGACCTCGATTATTGTGAAGCGTTACCGCCGCAAGGATTCGACGGTGAACGCGGGCGGTTTCGGGTACCTGCGCGAGCGCTACGGTCTGGAGGCGCTGAACCAGCAGGTTCCGGGTCTGTTCCCACAGCTCTACGGCGCGGATCCTGAGCTGCGTGTGCTGGCTCTGGAGGATGTGAGCGCCGGAACCGTGGAGGGCGAGCAGTATTCGGTCGCGCACGCCCTGCTGGAGGGCACCGAGCAGCAGGCGCTGGATGCGCTGAACTACTACATTGAGGCGTACCGTTCCCTTGCCGCCAGCGGCATTATGGGCGAGGCGGTGGAGGATTACCGCCTGAACCTGGCGCGCGCCGACCGCAAGGCACAGTTCCCGGGCGCTATTGCCTCGCCGGGTTTGGCCGAGCGCGGTTTGAAGAAGCTGTACGGTGTGGCTGATGAGGCGCGCACCCCCGAGCACGATACTGACAGCCCGGCTTCCAGCTCTGCCGCGCATGAGGACGCCCCCGTTCTTCCCGCCGCGGTTGAGGAGCTGTCCTTCCGATTCCGCCGCGTCCTGCAGCCCTTCTTCACCAAGCGCCCGCCGGTACCCGAGCAGTTCAAGCTCAACCGTGGACGTGTCTATATGCTCTCGTCGGGCGATTTTTCGCCGCAGAACGTGCTGATTGGTTCGGCGGACGGCGCGCAGGTGCGCATGGTCGATGCGGAAGGCACCTGCCTGCACCACCGCGGCTTCCCCTTCGTTGAGGCGATGCTGGGCTTCCCCTCCTCGCCGGAGTACCCGCGCTACCGAGTGGACCGCAAGAAGGCGCTACCGGCGCTGTACTCTGCACTCTTTGAGGACGCCCCGCTGGATGAGCACCTGGCGGAGGACCTTGCCGTGTGCGCGGCAGTGACCGTGTGCGCCCTGCTGGAGCTCTACTCTTCCTCGGCGCGTTCTAACTTGTTGCCGCGTATCCGCCGCGAAGGTGCGCAGCTGATGCGCCTGCTCCTGGAAATCGCCGGCTCTCAGGATTCAACCCTCGCCGAGTTCGCGGACCGTCTGGGAGCCGTCGATTAGGCAGCGAATATAGCCTTCGACAAGGCGGTTTGCACAGCTCAAAAGAATAAAGGGTGGGCTCGCTACAGAGTATTTCTGTGGCGGGCTCACCCTTTGTTGTGCCTATTTTATGGTCACCCCAGCATGGGTCTATCTGTGCGTGCGGACCGTCTTTATTCGCCCTCTACCAGAGCTCGTCCTCTGCACCGTAGGCGGCGAGTTCCTCACGAATCACCGACATCGACACCGAGGAGGAGTACCCGCGCCGAGCCAGCATCCCCAGCAGTCGGCGGGTCACCCTATCCTTTTCGGCACGGTCGCTCAGATCCATGCCGGGGCGCAGCTTCTTACGCACCAGCTCGGCGGCGTCCTCACGTTCCTGCTCGTCGGTGCGCTGAGCCAGTGCATTCTCCGCCTCTTCACCGCGCACCCCGCGTTCAGCGAGCTCACGGCGCAGCGCGGCGCGGGAGAGCTTCTTGGTGCGGCTCTTCTGCGCCACAAAGCTTTGGGCGTATTCGGCATCGTCAATGAGTTTTGCAGCCTCGAACTTATCGAGCAGCGGCTCAATAAGCTCCGCGTCAAAGCCTTCTGCCTGCAGCTTCTTACGCAGCTGACCTCGGGTTTTTGCCGAGTACGCCAGTTGGTTGTACACGATGGTTTTAGCGCGTGTGTAGGGGTCTGTTTCTTCCGCGGATCGGGCGGCACGCACCTTCTGCTTCCAGGAGGTCACAGCGCCTTCCGCCTGTGAGGAAGCATATACCATCTGAGTACTGCCCGGTTGGGAACCCCGAGCTCGAGAACCGCTCTTTGGAGAACCGACCGAAGCGACACGGCGCTTTCCGGTACCGACGCCCTGCGCCTCTTCCTCAGCGATACCGTGGATGAGTGCTTCTTCGGCGGGGGTTAGTTCTTCGTTCAAGCTACTTCCCTCCCTGAATAGGTTGCTCCCCGAGCCGCGGCCCATGGGACTCTTGCGGGTTTCCTCATCGTCACTGCGAGCCCCGAAGGCGGGCGCGTAGGGCGAACGACTCCGCATTTTCTCTTCCTGAGCCGCACTCATGCGACGGAACCCACGCTTGTAGTCGGTACTCTTGGAGGCACGCGAAGACTTGCGTTTCTTCTGTTTATCCCGCTGAGCGGCTTGCCTCTCGATCTCTTCCTTCTCTTCGGCGGTGAGCCCCGATCCGATGGAAGCGGCACCGGCTCGACTCATACGGCCAGCCGCCATGGGGCGCGGCTCGGCACCGCCGGGAGTAAAGGCACGAACAGGCGCTTCGTCAATGGAGACGGCGGGCAGGTTCGGGTCAACGAGCAGGCTACGGCGCGGCGGCTCACTACCTTCTTCGGAACTGCCATCTTCAAAGCTGGCGGGCGCAGCTTGCAGGGGTAGCTCGGGTACGCGGAACTCACCCGCGTAGTCGCCTCCGTTATCGCGGGCGATGCTTTCTTCAACAAAGCCGTGCGCGGCGGGGTGCCAGTCCGGGAACTCCTCAGCGGCTACCGAATCCGTGGCCCTGTTCCGTGCCCACTTTTTGGGTGCGTTTTCTGTGGCCGTGGGCTTCTTCTTAGGCGCAGGATTTTCAGCCTGCCGCGCTTTCGGCTTGGATTTTTGGGGTGCGGTTTCTTGGCCCCCACGCTGCTCCGCTATCGCTTCTGCGGGTGCTGCTTCTGCGGGTGCCACTTCGTCCGAGGGGACCCAATATTCCCCTGCATACTCGGGCTCTGCCGGATACGGAGGTTCGTCCTCATAAGGAGGCTCCTCAGGGTACGGGGGCTCATCCTGATACGGGGGCTCTTCAGCAGCAGGAAGCGTAACAACAGGAGGTGCCTCCCATGTGAGGGTGGGCTCCGCCAGGGCGGCGGGCGCCTCAAAATTGAGCGCCTCAAAGCCGCCTACCTCAACAGGCGGGGTTGCCGGTTCAAAGGAAATAGCGGTCTCAAAGGGAACAGGCGCAGAGAATGCAGAGTCTTGGAGGGCTGAACCATCCAGAGCCGAGAAACCGAAGTGCGGTTCGGTCGCGTCCAGCGCCGCAAAACCGGCGTCACCGTCACGCGCGCTGTTTTGCTCGTGCTCTTCATGACCGTTCTGTTCCGTCATGCTCAGTTCCTCCTCTCCCCTGTATTGGATCGCCTGATGACGGGTCGCTTGATGACCCGTGCGCCGGGCTATACGGCGCTCCCCCATTGTAACGAGGCGCTGTCCCAGCACCCGCTGGCGCTCCATATAAAGCGCTCCCGTTAACGACAGATTGCCGTGCACCGTGCGGAATGCACAGCACACGGCAATCAGTCGTGGCGTTAGCAAGAAGCTACGCGGGCCGGTTTAGAACTCCTCAGCCAGCTCGTCCAGCGGGTCGTTACCCTCAGACTCAGCAGCTGCCTGCTCGTCAGCTTCTTCCTCAATGATGCCCAGCTTCACCAGAACCTTGTACTGCAGTTCCTCGGTGAGCTCGGGGTTGTCCTTGAGCAGCTTACGAACGTTCTCGCGGCCCTGGCCCAGCTGCTCACCGTCGTAGGTGAACCATGCGCCGGACTTCTTGACGATGTCGTTCTCCACCGCCAGGTCCAGGATGCCACCCTCAACGGAGATACCCTCACCGTAGAGGATGTCGAACTCAGCCTGCTTGAAGGGCGGAGCCATCTTGTTCTTCACAATCTTGGCGCGGGTGCGGTTACCGATCGGGTTAGCGCCGTCCTTGAGGGTCTCAATGCGGCGGATGTCGATACGGACCGAAGCGTAGAACTTCAGCGCCTTACCACCGGTGGTGGTTTCGGGAGAGCCGAAGAAGACACCAATCTTCTCACGCAGCTGGTTGATGAAGATTGCGGTGGTGCCGGTTGCGGAGAGGCGACCGGTAATCTTACGCAGAGCCTGGCTCATGAGGCGAGCCTGCAGACCCACGTGGGAGTCACCCATGTCGCCTTCAATTTCGGCGCGGGGTACCAGTGCTGCAACGGAGTCGACAACCACGATATCAACGGCACCGGAACCAACCAGCATGTCCATGATTTCCAGTGCCTGCTCGCCGGTGTCGGGCTGAGAGACCAGCAGCTGGTCGATGTCCACGCCCAGCTTAGCCGCGTAAATCGGGTCCAGTGCGTGCTCGGCGTCGATGAACGCTGCCACGCCGCCTGCCTTCTGAACGTTCGCTACAGCGTGCAGTGCAACGGTGGTCTTACCGGAGGACTCGGGACCGTAAATCTCGATGACGCGGCCGCGGGGCAGACCACCAATACCCAGAGCGGCATCCAGAGCGATAGCGCCGGTGGAGATAACCTCGGTCTTGGTGATTTCCTTATCACCCAGGCGCATGACTGCACCCTTGCCGTAGTTCTTGTCGATCTGTGCCATCACGGCTTCAAGTGCCTTGGCGCGACCCTCTTCGGGAACGCGAGCTACGCTCTGAGACTTGGTGTTCTTAGCCACGGTAGTACCTCGTTCTTTGTGTTGTCAGTGGTTGACGGGAGTAATGTTTCTTCGGAATCGGTGGGACTCGTAATCGAGACCTTGAAGGTTTTGGCCTACCGGTTCCTTCTGAGACTACTCTAGGGTCACAGCCTGACAGGATAAGGCCATTTTTTAAAATCTGTGGAAAACTTTGAAGATTTTTCCGAAAAATTCCTGATGTGGAAAAGTCTAGCATGAGTCGAACAAAATTACGACCCGGTTTCGAATAAATCGGATAGGGTTTCGGCATATATTTTCGAAAAACCCCGGATTCTCGGCTAATTATTCGAAAATACCTCCCGCACAGGCGCCAGCACTCGAACAAACGCTAGGGAACAGACGGTGGGCACCGCCCATACGCTAGAACACGCCAGGCTCACTACCTAGCGCAGCGGTTCCTTATCCGGACCCAGGCGGCGCTCCTGCGGAATCTCCTGCTCATCACAGATCGCCAGCCACACATCCCTCGGGTTAACGCCCTGGTCCAGCGCCTCCGCAGCGGTCACATGACCCAGCGAGCCCAGCACCAGGTCCCGCGCAAGTACCGGAGCATACCCGGCACCGAACTCATACTCCATGCACGCCCAAAATTCGCTCAGCTTCACAAGCGCTCCTTCCGCTTCACCGCTAGTTTGCTTCATAATTCGTCACATCGCTCGGTAATAAACCGAGAATAAGCGATGCCGCACACCCACCTTACGGGGATGCACGGCATCGCTTCACGTTTAGTGCGGCATGTGCCGCCTCGCGTTACTTCGAGAGAATGTAGTAATCGCTCTTGTACTGCTCAGACATCTCAGCCGGAACAGTATCCGGGATCTGAACGCCCTCGAGAACCGCCATACGGTCGGCAACCTCACGCAGCATCTGGGACATCGGAATGTCCAGAGCCTGGCAAATCCATGCCAGCAGTTCGGAGGAAGCTTCCTTCTGACCGCGCTCAACTTCGCTCAGGTAACCGAGGGAAACACGGGCACGCTGGGAAACCTCACGCAGGGTGCGGCCCTGACGCTGGCGAACGTCGCGAAGGACCTCACCGATTGCCTGTCGCAGGGGAACAACCTTGGCTTCCTCAACGACCGGGGCGGCCTGTCGGGGGGTCTCCTCGATTTCCTTCCACTTAGTAATGCCATTAATCGATACGCGCTGCTTAGCCATGAGCTTCTATATCACTTTCCTGAGTAGGTATTCCCGACGCGCGGGACTGTACAGAGTTAAGCCTAACTGATTTTTGAGGCATGAGCTAGGAGCCTCGCCATTTTCGTCCTCTTCTTATGGCTTGTATCTATTCAAACAGGCGAACCTATGCCTTTATTCCCTCGGAGCTGAAAGAACCCTGTGAATATATTTGAACCGTAAAATTTTTTCTCAGGTAGGCGCTGCACAGACGACTACACAGCCGTTCCAGGCGCCGCACAGCCCGGCACGCTACGCCAGCTCGTCCTTCAGAACCCCACCGGCGCCGCCGCGCACCGCACGCGCCAGCAAAGCAATCGCATCCGCGCTCGCCGCCGCACGAATCTGCGCCCGGTCCCCCGAATAGTGCCGCTCAAACACCTCAGAACCGGACGGGGAACACACACCAATATAGACCGTACCCACCGGCTGACCATCCGCAGAATCAGGACCGGCAACACCCGTGGTCGACACCGCATAATCGGCACCGCACACACGCGCCGCACCGACCGCCATCTGCACCGCCACCGCAGGATGCACCGCTCCCTCACGTGCCAGCAGCTGAGCGTCCACGCCCAGCACCTGAGACTTCACCTCGTAGGCGTACGAAATCACGCCGCCGCGGTAATACGCGGATGCGCCCGGCACCGTACAAATCGCACCGCCCACATCCCCGCCGGTCAGCGACTCAGCCGTCGCCACCTGCACCGGCCCCTCCTGGGCGGCGCGCAACTGCACCGCATCACGTAGCAGCAGCGCCGCCGCCTCCGGGGTGCCGGAGAAAACCTCAGCGGAGGAAAGCTCAAGGGACAGAGCGTCTTCAAGTACGAGGGGAACCATCATTCTCTCCTTTCAGCGGCGCACCGCCGCCCAAAACCTCACGCGGCACGCAACGCACCGCAGGTACAGCGAAGGGGAGCAGCACATGCCACTCCCCTCGCCTCTACTTACCGCCGCTCTGGGAGGCCTGAGCCTGCAACCAGTTACGACGCAAAATATACGCATCACGCACATACACCAAGCCGGTCCACACGGTAATCGCGGTGACCGCGCCCATCAGAACCCAACCCGGAAGCAGCCAGCCAATACCCAGCTGGCCCAGCGGCAGAAGCATCAGCACCAGCGCCACCGTCTGCAGAACGGTCTTAATCTTGCCGCCCTTACTAGCGGCCATCACACCGTACTTAATGACGAACAGACGCATGATCGTAATGCCCCACTCGCGCAGCAGAATCACAATCGTGACCCACCACCACAGCTCGCCCAGCGCCGACAGCACAATGAACGCCGCGCCAGTGAGGAACTTATCGGCAATCGGGTCAGCAATCTTACCGAAGCTCGTAATCAGGTTACGCGAGCGCGCCAGGTAGCCATCCGCCCAGTCCGTGAGCATAGCAAGAATAAAAATAATCCACGCCAGCCAGCGGTGCGTCGGATCAGCGGCACCAAAAGTACCGCCCGCAACCAGGGCAACAATGAAGAAAGGAACCGCAATAATACGCAGAACCGTCAACACATTCGGCACATTCCAGTTCGAAGGCTTCGCTGTGCTGACCGCACCGGCGGGTGCGGAATTGCGAGCTTCACTCATAACGGCTCCTTACGGGTAGATGGCTTTCGACGGTGAGAGACCGCGTACGCACCGACACCTAAACGTATCGGGGATACGCAAACACCCCGTACCGTCCATTATACGTGTGCCGTAGCAGACATCACAGGGATGATACGGGGTGCATGTCGCACGCTCACTCAGCTGAGTGGACTCAGCCGAATGGATAGGGCGCTGAGGGGCTAGCGGCCGGTCAGCTGCCAGGCGTCCTCCGAGCCCTCATCATCGGGCTCATCGAAATAGTCGGTGACCGGCTCGCCCGGGTCCACGGCATTCGCGTAAGGGTCAGCAGCCGGAGGCTCCTCACCGCGAATACGCGCCAGGGTCGCCTGCAAGTCATCCGGGCGGATGAGCACCTCACGTGCCTTCGAGCCCTCCGAGGGGCCCACCACGCCCTGCGACTCCAGCAGGTCCATGATGCGGCCAGCCTTCGCGAAGCCCATGCGTAGCTTACGCTGCAGCATCGAGGTCGAACCGAACTGGGTCGTAATCACAATCTCCGCCGCCTGCAGCAGATCGTCGAGGTCATCGCCGATTTCCTCATCAATCTGTTTCTTCGCGGCAGAGACCATCACGTCCTCACGGTAGATGGTCGGCGCCTGCTTCTTCACGTGCTCAACCACGGCGTGAATCTCAGACTCAGACACCCACGCACCCTGAACACGCATCGGCTTCGAAGCACCCATCGGCAGGAAGAGCGCATCACCCTGACCGATCAGCTTCTCCGCGCCGGGCTGATCCAGCACCACGCGAGAGTCAGTGACCGAGGAGGTCGCAAACGCCATACGAGACGGAACGTTCGCCTTAATCAGACCGGTCACCACATCCACCGACGGACGCTGGGTCGCCAGCACCAGGTGAATACCCGCCGCACGCGCCAGCTGCGTAATACGAACAATCGCCTCTTCCACGTCACGCGGGGCGACCATCATCAGGTCGGCGAGCTCGTCAACAATCACCAGCAGGTACGGGTACTCGTGCACCGTGCGCTTGCTACCGGGATCGGGCTGAACTTTACCCTCACGCACCGCCTTGTTGAAGTCGTCCACGTGCTTGTAGCCGTAGTGGGCGAGGTCGTCGTAGCGGGCATCCATCTCACGAACCACCCACTGAAGAGCCTCAGCAGCCTTCTTCGGGTTCGTAATGATGGGCGTAATCAGGTGCGGAATACCCTCATAGGCAGTCAGCTCCACACGCTTCGGGTCAACCATCACCAGGCGCACTTGGTCCGGGGTTGCACGCATCAGAATCGAGGTAATCATCGAGTTCACGAACGAGGACTTACCGGCACCGGTCGCACCGGCGACCAGCATATGCGGCATCTTCGCGAGGTTCGCCAGCACGAAGCCGCCCTCAACGTCCTTACCCACACCCATGACCATCGGGTGCTGGTTCGCGTGAGCCTGCGGGGAACGCAACACGTCGCCCAGGGCCACGGTCTCGCGGTCCGTATTCGGAATCTCAATACCGATTGCGGACTTACCCGGAATCGGGGACAGAATACGAACATCCGGGCTCGCCACAGCGTACGCAATGTTCTTGCTCAGCGCGGTCACGCGCTCCACCTTCGTGGCGGGACCCAGCTCAATCTCGTAGCGGGTCACGGTCGGGCCGCGCGAGAAGCCGGTGACCTGCGCATCCACCTTGAACTGCTCCAGCACGTTCGTCAAAGCTTCAACCACGTGCTCGTTGACTTCGGAGGATTCCTTAGCGGGCGGGCCAGAAACCAGCATCTCCTCAGAAGGCAGCACGTACGCGCCGCGGGAGGACTGCACAACCTGCTCGCCGCGCGCCCGCTCGGTGGTCGCCACCTGAGTATTGTTCTGCAGCGGGCGGGATGCGCCAGCCTCGGGCGCTCGCGAAGCCGCGGGAGCCGCGTTCTTCGGGTGAGCACCCGGCGAGTGCATGCGGGTCGGAATCGGAGGCTGAGCCGCGGGTGCGGCAGGAGCCTGGGACGCGGAAGCCGAGGCGGCAGACTGCGCAGGGTTCACCACCTGGTGCGGCTTAGTCTGCGGTGCAGCTTCCTCAGAAGCGCCGAAGCCGTCATATGCCTCAACATCAAAGAGAGGCTCCTCGCCAGGAATACGGTTCACGCGGCCGTTCGCCACAGCGGCGCGCTGCACCTGATCCAGGCGGGCTGCGGGCGCATCCGACGCCTCAACGTCGAAGAGGTCAGGGCTGCTCGAATAAGCACCGTTCTGTGCAGAAGTACCCTGGGCGGACGTACCCTGCGCGGCCGGTGCCTGGTTGAGGCGACCGGGCAGACGGGACAGACGGTTCGGCTTAGCCGCCGGGCGCGTCTGCTGAGCGGATCCCTGCGCAGAATCCTGTGCAGAGTCCGCCGGCTGTACCGGCATCTGCGTGGTCTCCGGGTGAGTCTCATCCACCACGGCACTCACGAATGCTTCATCACCGGCGTACTCGTCCAGGGAAGAATCGGTCGAGGCAGCGGGAGCAATGCCCAACCAACCGCGCAGACGAGAGAACAGGCCGCCAGACTTCGGAGCCGTACGCGCCGGCTTCTCATCCTCGTACAGGTAGCTACGGTCGTGCTCCTCAGCGTTCAGATCCACGGTCTGAGTCGCATCCGAAGGGCTATCCTTCGCGGAGGTTCGAGTCGTGCCGTTAGGCTTCTCACCCAGAGCCAGACCGACCAGGTGCAAAGTACGCGGCACCACCTGACGAATCGGGGTATTCGTCAGAACCATCAGACCGGCAATACCCAGTAGCAGGTGAATCAGAATCTCAACGAACGCAATACCGCCGCTCACACGCACAATGGGGGTGCCCAGCAGCACGCCAGCCACACCACCACCAGCCCAGACGGCGTCAAAACCATCCGCGAAGGTCGGGTGACCCGCATGGCGAGCAAAGAACAGGGAGGTCGCCACCAGGATGATGAAGGAGCCCAACGCCACGCGGTTATTACGTTTAATCAGGTCGGGTCCACGGAAAACGCACCACGCCATGATGAGGCAGAGCACCGGGACCAGCAGGGCGCCCTGACCGAAAATACCGCCCAGCATGGTGTGCCAGGCGTCCAGGGGCGCACGCAACAAACCGAGGGAGGTGTGGGCACGCCAGTTGTACCACTCCACTCCGGCGCTAATCAGGCCGAACAGCAGGATGGTGAGCGCGCCGCCGTCACGGCGGTCTTCGGGCGCAAGGTCGGTGCGCACCGCGCCGATGGAGCGGAAGAGCCCACCGATAGCGTGAGCGATGCTCAGCCAGACGGAGGAGATAGCACCCGCTACAGGGTTCGCCGCGTTGGCACCGCGCTGGGCACCGCCTCGGGAGGTGGTGCGCTTGCGGGTGGTCTTCTTAGTGTTTGCTTTAGTAGAGGTCGTGTTACGACCCTTCGTGGTCCGTGGAGCCATACCTTTTAGGGTATCAACCTTCCCGTTAATGTACCGATTCTTTCGTTATCAGTGAGCTAAAAAGTGTGCCCCGCACTGTGTCTGTGAGGGCATTGATAGGGCGCTGATGAGGCGCTTCTCCCCTGCTATGTTCGCTTTCGCGCAGCTTTCGCGCAGCTTTCACCCATCCGTTCGGCAGATACACAGCAGGCGGGGCCGACACAACGTATCGACCCCGCCTTTTCGCTGTTTACGGGCAGCTAGCCTCGCGCAGAGTGTTAGTTCTTCGCGGCCTTCGAGGTGTTCTCAACAACCACGGGAACAATCATGGGCTTGCGGCGCAGACGGCGAGAAATCCAGGCACCGATGGTGCGGCGCACAATCTGCTGTAGTTGCTGCACGGTGTGTACCTTCTCGGGTGCGCGGTGCAGAGCATCCTCCAGAGCGGCGGTAATCTTCGGAACAATCTCGTCAAAGACCGAGTCGTCCTCAGCGATACCGCGAGCGTGAATATCCGGGCCGGTCACCACGCGCTTAGTTGCGCGGTCAATGACGGTCACGATGGACACGAAGCCCTCTTCACCCAGGATGCGGCGGTCCTTCAGGTCGCTCTCGGTGACCTCACCGACGGAGCGGCCGTCAACGTACAGGTACTCGCAGGTAACCTCGCCCACCACGGACGCCACGCCATCGCGCAGATCCACAACGGTGCCGGACTCGCAGAGCAGCACGTTCTTCTTCGGAACGCCGGTCTCCATCGCCAGGTCACCGCTGGCAATCAGGTGGCGAACCTCGCCGTGAACCGGCATAACGTTCTTCGGCTTGAGAATGTTGTAGCAGTAAAGCAGCTCACCCGCGGCAGCGTGACCGGAAACGTGAACCTTCGCGTTGCCCTTGTGCACCACGTTAGCGCCCAGCTTCATGAGGGCGTTAATGATGCGGAAGACGCTGGTCTCGTTACCGGGAATCAGCGAGGAGGCGAGCACCACGGTGTCGCCGGGCTCAATCTGAATCTTGTGGTCACCGTTCGCCATGCGCGACAGTGCCGCCATCGGCTCGCCCTGCGAACCGGTGCACATCATCACGATCTGGTCGGGGCGGTAGTCGTCAACCTTCTTCAGGTCCACCAGCACGTTAGCGGGAACCTTCAGGTAGCCCAGCTTCTCAGCAATGGTCATGTTACGCACCATGGAGCGGCCCACGAGCACGACCTTGCGGCCACGCTCAGCGGCTGCGTCCAGCACCTGCTGCACGCGGTGAACGTGCGAGGAGAAGGAAGCCACAATGATGCGGCCGCTTGCGTCACGGAAAACGTTCGACAGCACCGGACCGATGTGCTTCTCGGTCGGGGTGAAGCCGGGAACCTCAGCGTTGGTGGAGTCCGGCAGGAACAGGTCCACGCCCTCCTCGCCCAGGCGAGCAAAGTGGCGCAGGTCGGTCAGGCGACCATCCAGCGGCAGCTGGTCCATCTTGAAGTCACCGGTGTGCAGAACCTTGCCGGCCTTGGTGCGGATGTAGACAGCCAGCGCATCCGGAATCGAGTGGTTCACAGCAACGAACTCACACTCGAACGGACCGAAACGCTCCACCTGGTGCTCCTTCACCGCGAGGGTGTAGGGCTTGATGCGGTGCTCGGCGAGCTTCGCCTCAACCAGTGCCAGGGTCAGTTCGGAACCGACCAGGGGGATGTCGGGGCGGCGGCGTAGCAGGTAGGGAACCGCGCCGATGTGGTCCTCGTGGCCGTGGGTCAGCACCATGGCAACCACGTCGTCCAGACGGTCGACAATGTAGCTGAAGTCGGGCAGGATCAGATCCACGCCGGGCTGGGACTCTTCGGGGAAGAGCACGCCGCAGTCAACAATCAGCAGCTTGCCGTTAATTTCGTACACGGTCATATTACGACCGACTTCGCCCAGGCCGCCCAGGGGCACCACGCGCAGGGTGTCCTTCTTCAGGCGGGGAGGGAGGGGAAGATTCGCTTCAAAGACGCTCATCGTGTGTCTCCTCTTTCTTCTATGTTTTCTTGTGATGTCTGTGATTCGTAGGCGACGCTTCGTACCGCAAGCGCTCCCGCCGGTTCGGCTCTCATGTGCCGAGGCGGAGGTGCTGCCGGTGCGTCCAAATCACCGAAAGTATTTAAAAGTATTGGGGGCGTACTGCGCGGGTGCCTCTGCCTAAGTTACGTCCCTGTCTGAGTGGGGGCCGAATCATTGGGCGGTAAACCGTGGCAATACGCCAGAGCGGACCCCTCACCTAGTGTTAGGTGTGGAGTCCGCATCCGTTGGCTACAACATGCGCCCCAAAAGTGGGGTGTGACGGTAGCCGAAGTCCTCTATATATACGCGCTCTACACGATAAGTTGTGCAGGTTCTGCGTCAAAGTTTAGGAGTTCTTGAGGGTGTGAGCGATGCTCGAGGAGAGCAGGTCAGCTCGCATAGCCTGAGCAACCTCCGGTTCGGAGAGTACGTGCGGCAAGCGAACGACGGGCTCATCCAGCACACCCTGCCAGGAAAGGATTTCCTTGGCAGCAACGCAACCGGGGGCACGACCCATGGTTGCTCGGACAATCGGAGTCAGTTCCAGGTGAAGACGCTGAGCCTCCACCAGGTCCTGTGCAACGACAGCATCAATCAGGGCACGGAAGAGTGCAGGTGCCACGTGTGCGGTCACCGAAACGAGGCCGACGGCGCCCATTGCCATCCAGGGAAGGGTCAGTCCGTCGTCGCCGCTGTAGTAGTGCAGGTCGGTGGTTGCCATGACCTCGGTTGCGGCACCGAAGTCTGCCTTGGCGTCTTTCACCGCTACAATACTATCAATTTCTGCAAGGCGACGGTAGGTTTCGGGTGCGATGGGGATGCCCGCACGACCCGGAATATCGTACAGCATGACGGGGGTCTCAGTTGCTTGAGCAACGGTCGCAAAATGGGCGTAGACACCCGGCTGAGTCGGCTTGTTGTAGTAGGGGGTCACGACCAGCAGGCCGTCCACACCAATCTTTTCGGCGCGATGCGCCAGCTCAATAGTGTGCGCGGTGTCATTCGAACCAACACCGGCAATAATCTTCGCGCGAGAGCCGACGGTGTCCTTCACAATCTGGAAGACGCGCTCGTTCTCGTCATCGGTCATGGTGGAGTATTCACCGGTGGTACCGCAGACCACCAGGCCGTCGTGGCCGTTCTCCACAAGGTAGTTCGCCAGGTCTGCAACCTGCTTTTCATCAACGGAGCCGTCCTTCGCGAAGGGGGTCACCATTGCGGTCAGGAGGCGACCGAAGACAGGTTCAACAAAAGTACCGGGGTTCGAAAGGTTCTCAGACATATGTCCAGAGTACGCCCGAAATGCAGATTTTTCCGTTAGAACGCATAAGTTTTCATGCGTGTTCTACTATTCGGACTCTTTCAAACCCGCGGTACTTCCACGAGAGCCTATGAAACCGGGCACATAGCCTCGGCGTTATCAGTCTCATACCGAAAATAAATGTGGCATTGACTAGGGATCGCAGGGTCAGAGCCTAACGCATGCCCTTCGCCTGACCGCCCGAACGCAACGCCCACGCGTTACGCATCGCCGCACGGGCACGCTTGCGCTCGCCGCCCGCATCGTACATGCATGCCAGGTTGAACCAAGCCTTCCAGCTATTCGGCTCCTGCTCCACCGCCGCCGCGAAGCTCTCAAACTCCACCGCCGCAGCCTCA
This sequence comes from Rothia sp. HMSC068E02, assembly GCF_001813565.1. Classification (NCBI taxonomy): domain Bacteria; kingdom Bacillati; phylum Actinomycetota; class Actinomycetes; order Micrococcales; family Micrococcaceae; genus Rothia; species Rothia sp. HMSC068E02. Next base: position 32,953 of record NZ_KV812866.1, on the reverse strand, counting down.
CGGTCCACACGACCCGCCGGGGTGCGAGGCAGGGTATCCTCCGCAAGCTCACCCGAAGCAGCCAGCTCCTGAGCCATACGCTGAATACGAGCGCCGAAAAGCACCTCACGCACCAGCGCCCACGCACCCAGAATCGGCAGCAAAATCATACCCGCGCCAAGCACAATGCCAGCCACCGAACCGGAGGTGAGCATCACGAACCCCTGCTGCGCAATATGCGCCAGGTACAGGGTCAGCAGCGCGCAAGTCAGTGCCGCGAAGGTCTTACCCCAGCCGCCGGCATCCACCGTCACAAAGACGGCACTAAAAATCAGCACGCCCAGGATAGAGGCACGCGCCGCCAGAGGCAGCGGCAGAATCAGCACGGTCAGCACCATCAGCACGCAGGCGCAGACAGTCCACAAACGTAGCGAAGTCCACCAGGGGCTACGAGCCTCGGAAGATACCGGCGAGGTGTCGGGTGAAGTCTGTTCAGACAATATTCTCTCCTAGGACAAATCCATGTAGGCGTCCAAGCCCACGCTCAAACCCGGATGCGCCGCCACCTCACGCACACCCAACAGCACGCCGGGCATGAAGGAGACACGGTCAAAGGAATCGTGACGAATCACGAGCTGCTGACCGGGGTCACCCAGCAGAATCTCCTGATGCGCCACCATGCCGCGCAGACGCACCGCGTGCACGTGAATATCGTCAATCACGGCGCCGCGCGAACCCAAAGGGTCGGAGGTGGTGGCGTCCGGGCTTGCACCCACGCCAGCCTCCGCGCGGGCGGCGGCAACCTTGCGGGCGGTGTGCACGGCGGTGCCGGAGGGGGCATCCACCTTGTTCTGGTGGTGAATCTCGATGATTTCTACCGACTCGAAGTAGCGTGCCGCCTTCGCCGCGAACTCGGTTGCCAGGATCGAACCAATCGCAAAGTTCGGGGCGATGAGCACACCCACCTCGGGGTGCTCCGCCAGCAGCTCGCGCAGGGAGTCAAGACGCTCGGGGGTCCAGCCGGTCGTACCCACCACAGCGTGCATGCCGTGCTCCACCGCAAAGCGCACATTCGCCTCGCTGGATTCGGGAACGGTCAGGTCAATCACGATCTCGGCACCAGCATCGACCAGCTCCTGCAGGTCGTCGCCGCGGCCCAGTGCCGCCACCAGGTCCATATCAGCGGAGGTGTTGACGGCGCGCACCGCCTCGGAACCCATACGCCCCGCGGCACCGAGTACCGCTACCTTCCAGATTTTTTCGTCAACCTCGTGGGCCATCTTCTCTCCTCCGTAGCTTTTGTGCACCCCGACTATGGGGCAGACGCTGTGACGTACAGCCTCTATTATCCCCCGTGTGGGCGCGGTGCACGCCATCGCACACGCTGGGTGAGATACCCCGCGGAACCTCAGCGGTCTAAAAAGCGAAGTAATCTAACCGTCATACAAGCCGTTTAATACGCTATCTAAAGTTAGCAACCATATAATTAGGAAGTATTTCTATAATTTCCATCCTACGGAGTGCTTTGACAGTATGAAGTCCCTCTTTACCTCCTCCGTGCGTCCAGATGAGGCTAACCGGCGTTATATTCTGCCGGGTCTGGACGGTCTGCGAGCAATCGCTGTGCTCCTCGTGATGGTGTACCATTTCTGGCCCACCGTACTACCCGGCGGCATGATCGGCGTGGATATTTTCTTCGTCATCTCCGGTTTCCTGATTACCTCCCTGCTTCTGCGTGAAGGTGCTCTCACCGGCAAAATTGCCCTGGGCAACTTCTGGATTCGCCGTGCCCGCCGACTACTTCCCGCCATTACCCTGCTGATTCTGGTCATGGGACCGGTCAGCCTGCTCATTGGCGGCGATATTCAGGTGAACCTCGGCCGACAGCTCGCCGGTGCGGCGACCTTCTCGTCCAACTGGATTTCCATTTTTGCCGGTAATGACTACTTCGCGCAGACCTCCCCGGAGCTCTTCACGAACTTCTGGTCCCTGGCGGTGGAAGAACAGTTCTACGTGGTGTGGCCGCTGCTGATTGTTGCGGCTGGTCTGTTGCTGCGCCGCCGCTGGCGTCGTTTTAGCGTGGTCATGGTGCTGGGTATTATTGCGTCGCTGAGCACCGCCACCGCTCTTCTGATGTCTGGCGCACCCATTAGCCGCGTCTACTACGGTACCGACACGCACCTGTACGGCCTGCTGCTCGGCGCCCTGCTGGCGTTCGCGCGCCCCTGGTCGCTGTACCCGCCGCTGCAGCAGTCCGTGCTGTACCGTGTGGCTCAGCCCTTCGGCCTGGTCGCGTTCGCCCGCGTCATGATTAGCTGGCTGTCCCTGTTCGCGCTGATTCCCTACGCAATTCTGGTTCCCGAGTCGGCACCCGGCGCGATTCCCTGGGGTCTGTTCGGCGCCTCCCTGCTGGCGCTGGGCGTGATTCAGGGTATGCTGCCCGACATGCTCGCTGGTGCCTCCGAGATGCTGCGCCGCCTGCTGAACTTCGCGCCCCTGCGCTGGGTGGGCGAACGTTCCTACGGCCTGTACCTGTGGCACTGGCCGCTCGCCGTGGTCATGCACTACCTGATGGGTGCGGACCGCTCCCCGCTGGTAAATGTGGGCGTTTTGGTGGCGACCTTCGCGATTGCGGAGATGTCGTACCGCTGGGTTGAGACCCCGATTCGCCGCTACGGTTTCCGCGGTAGCGCTAACCGTGTGGTGGCGGCTTTCCAGTCTTCACGCACTAGGCTCCTGCCGGTTTCGGTGGCTCTTGCCGTTGTTGTGGCTGCTGCTTCGACCGGCCTGGCGGTGCACACCGCTCCGGCGATGACTACCGCCCAGCAGTCCGTTGAGGACGGCAAGCGTGCCGCCGCTGAACGCCTGAAGGCTCGTCAGGAGGCGCAGGCTGCGAGCGCATCGGCAAGCCCGAGCGCTGCGGGCAAGGACGCGAAGGCTTCGGCAAGCCCCTCGGCTTCTAAGGCTGCTACAGGTTCGGTGGATTCTTCGAAGGTGACCATTGTGGGTGACTCCATTGTGGTGGCTGTGTCCCCCGAGCTGTACGACAAGATGCCCGAGGCATCTATCGATGCGGCTGAGGGACGAACCATTGCTAAGGCCCTGCCGATTATTAAGTCTATGGGTTCCAACGGCCAGATCCGTAAGACCTTCGTGCTGTCGGTGACCGCGAACTCGACCATTCTGGATGGTCAGCTCGACGAGGTTCTGGCGGCTATGCCCGCCGATTCTAAGCTGGTGCTGGTCACCGGTTACGGCCCGCGCAACCTGACCTGGATTGACTACTCGAACGGTAAGATTCGTGAGTTTGCGGCTCAGCATTCTGATCGTGTGATCATTGCGGATTGGAACTCTACGATCCGCCAGGCTCTGCAGACTCAGAGTGGTCTGCTGGCCTCTGACGGTGTTCACCCTGAGGTTGCTGGTCAGGAGCTCTACGCCCAGGTGCTGATGGAAGCTATTGCCAAGGCACAGAAGTAGTAGCTCTCAGCGGTAGCTTTTTCGGTTCTGCCGCTCATGCTGAGCGTCAAGAGCATGGGCGGCAGAACACTCGGAAGCACTTCTTGGAAGTATCTCTTCGTAGATACCGATGCACACAAAATGCCCGTTCCCTCCCCCGCTTTGGTGGGGTGTGGGAACGGGCATTCTATGCCTTACCAGCGTTGTACGTTAGGGATGTTCAGGGGTTAGCGCACGATGGTGGTAATCATCTGCTGCTGCCCCAGGTACGCCGCCAGGTCGCGAACCTCCTCCAGGGAGACCGCGCGAATCTTCTCCAGCAGCTCATCGGTGCTGGTGAACAGTCCAGAGTCCAGCTCGGCGCGACCCAGACGGGACATGCGCGATCCCGAGTCCTCGCTACCGAGCACGGTGGAACCAGCCAGCTGGCCGCGGACCTTCGTCAGCTCCTCCTCGGTAATACCGGCGGTGGCGAGCTTATCGAACTCGTAGCCCATAACCTCGCGCACCTGCTCGGTCTTAGCGGGCAGGCAGCCCGCGTACATGCCGAAGTAGCCGGCATCCGAGTACGCACCGGAGAACGCGAACGTGCTGTAGGCGAGGCCTCGCTTCTCACGAATCTCCTGGAACAGGCGCGAGGACATGCCCGCACCGAATGCGCTGGTCAGCACGCTCATCGCGTAGCGGCGGTCGTCACCGGCGATAATGCTCGGGCAACCCATCACAATGTTGGTCTGTTCGAAGCCCTTCTCCACCTCACGCAGCTCACTCAGCGGAACAATGCCGCTGTCGGTGCGTACGCGACGCGGTGCCGGTGCCACGCCCTCCTGCAGGTTCCAGCCGTAGCGGGTCAGCGCCTCCAGCACGAGGCGGACCATGGTGCTATGCTCCAGCGAACCTGCGGCAGAAATGACCAGGCGGTCCGGGGTGTAGTAGCGCTTGTAGTGCTCCCACACGGCGTCACGCGGCACCTCGGTAATCTCCTGCGGGGTACCGCCGATGGGGCGGCCCAGCGGGTTCTCACCCATAAGCTGCTCCACGAAGTTCTCGAAGGCAACGTCGGTCGGGTCGTCCTGGTCCATGGCGATTTCTTCGAGGATCACGCCGCGTTCCTGTTCCAGGTGAGCCGGGTCCAGCAGGGCGTTGGTGACCATGTCGGTGATGACGTCCACCGCCATGGGCGCGTCATCGTCGAGCACGCGCGCGTAGTAGCAGGTGTGCTCCTTAGCGGTCAGGGCGTTAGATTCGCCGCCTACCGCGTCGAAGGAGGATGCAATGTCCAGGGCGGTGCGGGTGCCGGTGCCCTTGAACAGCAGGTGCTCCAGGAAGTGGGTGGAGCCAAGCATGCCGGGGGCCTCGTCGCGGGAGCCGACTCCCACCCAGAAGCCGATGGATACGCCGCGGGTACCGGGCATTTTTTCGGTAATCACGCGTACGCCACCGGGCAGGATGGAGCGGCGCACCTCATTGCCGCCTACACCTTCGTAGATGAGGCGGCCGTGCTCGTAGTTGAGCTCTTCGGCAATCGCCTCAAGCTCGACGGGCAGGGAAATAGACATAGAGAGAAGAACCTTTCAACAGGTACGTCTGAAGGTAAGCATTCCCGCCCCACTACCTGTAGGCAGTCCCACAGTTGGTGGGGCGGGTGAGCATCAAAAGATGCAGGGCAAGCACAGCGAAGGGGCGCCCGGTGCATCCGGCGGGGAATGAACCGCACCGGGTGCGCCGGGCGCCCCTCATCACTTAGCGGGGGTTACGACTACTCGTCGTCGCCACCCTCAACGACCGGTGCCAGCGAGAGCTTGCCGCGGTCATCAATCTTGGTGATTTCCACCTGGACCTTCTGGCCCACGGAGACAACGTCCTCAGCGTCAACAACGCGCTTGCCGCCGTTGAGCTTACGCATCTCGGAGATGTGCAGCAGGCCGTCCTTACCGGGGGTCAGGGAGATGAACGCACCGAAGTCGGTCACCTTCACCACGGTACCCAGGTAGCGTTCGCCAACCTCGGGAACCTGCGGGTTAGCGATAGCGTTCACTGCCGAACGTGCTGCCTCTGCGGAGGGGCCGTCAGCTGCGCCGATGTATACGGTGCCGTCGTCCTCAATGGAGATGTCTGCGCCGGTGTCTTCCTGAATCTGGTTGATCATCTTACCCTTGGGGCCGATGACCTCACCGATCTTGGCGACCGGGATCTTCACGGAGATAATGCGCGGTGCGAACTCGCTCATCTCATCCGGTGCGTCAATCGCGCTGACGAGCACCTCGAGGATGTGCAGGCGAGCCTCACGTGCCTGGGTCAGTGCGCCAGCGAGCACGGATGCGGGGATGCCGTCGAGCTTGGTGTCCAGCTGGATAGCGGTCACGAACTCGGAGGTACCTGCAACCTTGAAGTCCATATCGCCCAGTGCGTCTTCCGCACCGAGGATGTCGGTCAGGGCTGCGTAGCGGGTCTCGCCGTCAACCTCGTCAGAGACCAGGCCCATTGCGATACCTGCAACGGGTGCGCGCAGCGGCACACCGGCGTTCAGCAGGGACAGGGTCGATGCACAGACCGAGCCCATGGAGGTCGAGCCGTTGGAGCCCAGAGCCTCAGAGACCTGACGGATTGCGTAGGGGAACTCTTCGCGGGAGGGCAGCACCGGGGTGATTGCGCGCTCTGCGAGTGCACCGTGGCCGATTTCGCGGCGCTTGGGCGAACCCACGCGGCCGGTCTCACCGGTGGAGTACGGCGGGAAGTTGTAGTGGTGGATGTAGCGCTTGGACTTGAGCGGGTGCAGGGAGTCCAGCTGCTGCTCCATCTTGAGCATGTTCAGGGTGGTGATACCCATGATCTGGGTCTCGCCACGCTCGAAGAGGGAGGAGCCGTGCACGCGGGGCAGGATTTCAACCTCAGCGGTGAGCTGGCGGATGTCGGTCAGGCCGCGGCCGTCAATACGGACCTGCTCGGTGAGGATGCGCTGGCGCACGATGTGCTTGGTCAGGGCGGCGAATGCCACGTCAACCTCGTCGGCGCGCTCTTCGAATTCCTTACCCTCGCCGGTCAGGGCCTCCTTGAGGTCTTCCTTCAGCTCAGCTGCTGCTGCTTCGCGCTCCTGCTTACCAGCGATGGAGTACACCTCGACCAGGCGGTCTGCGGCGAATTCCTTCACGGCTGCGTCCACGTCCTCGCCGTGGCCGCCGAAGAAGGGCAACTCAAGAGCGGGCTTGCCGGCGCGGGAGGCCAGGTCAGCCTGGGCCTTGCACAGGGCGGCGATGAAGGGCTTAGCGGCTTCCAGACCCTGGGCGACGACCTCTTCGGTGGGGGCGGTCTGGCCGTCTTCCTTGATGAGCTTCCAGGAGTTGTCGGTGGCCTCAGCCTCGACCATCATGATGGCGACGTCTTCGGTACCGTCAGCCTTGGTGACGATACGACCGGCAACAGCCATGTCGAACACGGCGTTTTCCAGCTGGGAGTACTTGGGGAAGCAGACCCACTGGCCGTCAATCAGTGCCATGCGCACGCCACCGATGGGGCCGCTGAAGGGCGCGCCGGAGAGCGTGGTCGATGCCGAAGCCGCGTTGATCGCGAAGGTGTTGTAGATTTCGTCCGGGTTGTAGGTCAGGACGGTCACGACGACCTGCACCTCGTTGCGGATGCCCTTGGTGAAGGCGGGGCGCAGCGGGCGGTCAATCAGGCGGGCTGCCAGAATGGCCTCGGTGCTGGGGCGGCCTTCGCGGCGGAAGTAGGATGCCGGGATCTTGCCGGCTGCGTACATGCGCTCTTCCACGTCCACGGTCAGCGGGAAGAAGTCGAAGCCCTCGCGGGGAGACTTGCCGACCACGGTTGCGGAGAGCAGGGTGGTCTCGTCATCGATGGTGACGAGCACCGAGCCGTTAGCCTGCTTGGCGAGACGGCCGGTTTCAAAGCGCACGTGGCGCTTACCGTGAATGCCGTTGTCGATTTCAACTTCAGCAAACTTGATTTCGGGACCTTCCACGGTTCCTTCTTTCTTCTTGGTAGGCCGTACGGCGCACGAGTCGGCCTTCGATAGGAAACCACGGCACCGCTCCCCTACATATGCCGATTTTTATCAGCAAGGTTGTGGGGTGGTGTTGTTCCGTAATTCGCTACCGAGGACCGCGGCGTGTGTGCCGGCACGGCCTTCTGTTCTTTCTTTCAGGTGAGGCGGCATCTTCTAACGCAGCTTTGGAATCTAGCCAAACATCTAGCTAGGAATTTAGCCAGCGGAAGATGCGCCCCTCAACGCGGCAGTACGGACGCGCTGGCGCTACCCGCCTCCGTGATGGAGGGTTGGTAGTGCTGACAGCACGTCCGCACACACCGCCTAAAGGCGATTAATCACCACAAAAGCGTCAAGACGCTCCTGTTTTATCGGCGCAGGCCCAGGCGCTCGATCAGCGAACGGTAACGCTCGATGTCGACGCTCTTCAGGTAGCCGAGCATGTTGCGGCGACGACCAACGAGGATCATCAGGCCACGACGGGAGTGGTGATCGTGCTTGTGGAACTTCAGGTGCTCGGTCAGGTCGGCGATACGACGAGACAGAACTGCAATCTGAACCTCGGGCGAACCGGTGTCGCCCTCGTGGGTTGCGTATTCCTTGATGATTGCCTGCTTGACAGCGGGATCCAGTGCCACTTTTAACTCCTAGAGTTAGTACCGCATACGTCCCGTACGGACGGTTGCCGCCGGGTGGTGGGCTTACGCCCTGTAATACACGTCGTCTGCTGCGGACTGCAGACGCGTTCTTCCCATTCTACGCTACCGGGACGCGTTCGCGGAAGGGCACGCAAAAGCCCGGCGGCAGGTAGCTCATCACACTACCGGCCGGCGGGCTTTCGAGGCGAACGTTCACACGGGCGCTACCCGGCAGCCGCTACCGCCGGGTGTCCTGTGGCTTGAGTGCCTACGCCGCGGCGCGAGCGCGGACCACCACGAGGCGGTAGTAGCCCAGCAGGAACAGGCACCAGATTGCGCCCATCACCAGCGCCAGCTGGGTGTCGGCGAAGCAGCCGAAGAGCACCACGATAAAGATCATGAACGCCAACGCCAGGTAGCTCAGCCACAGGGGCTGGCGTACCGGCTGCGCCTCGGTATCGGCGCCGCTGCGCTTGAAGGCAATGTGCGCCAGCAGAATCATGACCCATACGAATACGGTCGCGAAGGTTGCCAGGGAGGCGACCACCTCGAACGCGTTCTCGAAGAGCACGTTCACGATCACACCGACCGCCATAACCAGCACCATGATGAGGGTGGTCATCCAGGGCGCACCGTTCTTCGTAACCTTCGCAAAGGAAGCCGGCGCCAGGTTCTGCTTCGCCAGGCCGTACATCATGCGGCCGGCACCGTACACGTCCGCGTTCAGCGCAGAGATGGCGGCGGTAATGATGACCACGTTCAGAATCGAAGCAGCCGCCGGAATGCCCAGGCCCTCAAAGATCTGCACGAACGGCGAGTTCGCCTTCGTCACCGAGTACCAGGGGTATAGGGACATGATGACCGACAGGGTCAGAATGTAGAAGATGAGGATGCGGAACGGCACCGTGCGAATCGCCTTGGGAATCGAGGTGCGCGGGTCCTTCGCCTCACCGGCGGCAATACCGATGTTCTCGATACCGCCGAAGGCAAACATCACCACGGTAAAGCAGGCGAGGAAGCCGGTAAATCCGTTCGCGAAGAAGCCGCCTTCAAGAGCCCAGAGGTTCGTGACGGAGGGCGTCACGGAATCGTGCGCCTGCACGCCCACGAAGAGCAGAATCACGCCGCCAACGATCATGGCGATAATGGCGCTGACCTTCACGAGGGTGAACCAGAATTCGGTTTCACCGAACGCCTTGACCTTCGCCAGGTTAATGGCGAGCAGAATCAGCAGAACCGAGACGATCCAGATCCAGGAGGGGCTGTTCGGGAACCAGAACTTCATGTACACGGCAAAGGCGGTGACGTCCGCGATGGCGACCAGCGCCATTTCCAGGGCGTAGGTCCAGCCAGTCACAAAACCCGCCCAGCGTCCAAGGTAGCGGGTGGCGTATTCGGAGAACGCTCCGGAGACCGGGTGCGCCAGGGCGAGTTCGCCCATTGCGCGCATTACCATGAACACTGCAGCGCCACCAATAACGTAGGCAAGCAGCACGGAGGGGCCCGCCAGCTGAATGGCGGATGCAGAGCCGTAGAACAGGCCGGTGCCGATGGCGGAGCCGAGGGCGATGAACATGATGTGACGCAGGGAGAGTCCACGCGCTAGCTGCGGGCTCTCGGAGGTAGCCTCAGCTACGCCCTGCTGTACCGGGGATAAGTCCGGAGTGGTATTCATCTTCTTCTTTTCCTTTACCTCGTGGGGTGTACCCGCCGGTGGCGGGGAAACTTATCGGGCGGTGCCGCAGCTTAGCAGGTGGCTGAGAGCGGTACCGGTTGATTCACTCCCCATCGAGTGATGGGGCGATGCGCAGAAGGTGTTGCCTTCGCGCGTCGCCCCGTCGCATCCCCACCCAACCGGTACGGTGGGAGGGAACGCAAAAGACGGCGGGAAGGCAACGTTGCCTTTCCGCCGTCTTTTCGTCAAAGACTACTTCTGTCGCTTACGTCCAATGACGATAGAGCACAGAGCGGTTGCAGCAGTCACGGTGTAGACTGCAGGCCACGCGCCAAGCTTCTTGGCGAGCGGATGAGCGGCGCCGAACGCGCCGAGGTAGACAGCGGTGAGGAAGGTGGCACGGCCTGCGCCAGCCTTACGCTTCCAATTCTTGTAAGCCACGGCACCGCACAGTGCCAGGACAGCGCCACCGAGCGGGCGGATGCCGGTGCTAGATGCAACCTTGTAGCCACCGAGCAGACCGGTGACGGAGGCGAGAGTCGGGCAGAACTTCACGACGTACTCCTCTGTGAGATCGGACAGTTTCCTCATTCATAGTACTCCACGACACACAGAATGTATATTCACCGCGGTTAATATTTCTGCGTTTCTTACGGACCGGGTACATCAGGTGCCTAATCAGAAAAAGACTGGGGTACAAAAACCAGTACAAAAAGACCGGCACAAAAGGACCGGGGCGCAAAAATACCGGGACGCAAACCCGTCAGGTTCACGCCCCGGCACTTGCCGCATGCGAGCTCACATCGTGCCGCATGCTCTGGATCGTTAGTTCTAGAGCTTTAGAGAGCCAGCTCCAGCGCCTCCAGCTGCGCCTCGGTCCACAGCTCAGCGGCCAGCTGCAGCGCGTAACGAGCCGAACGAGGAGCCACCACGTCCACGGAGAGGTGGAAGTCCTGGTCAGCCTCCGGGCCGCACAGATCAGACACGCAACGCACTCCGATAAACGGAATCTCGTAGTTGTGGCAGACCTGCGCAATAGCGGTGGTCTCCATATCGGTGCTGATGGCGCCCTCGAACGCCTCGCGGGTGTCCTTCACGTTGTGGGCGGTTACGAAGGAGTTACCCGCCAGCATCTGGCCGCGGCGCACCTCCCACACGCTCTCAGCCTGCTCACGCACCGGCTCAAGTGCGGCGAGCGCATGCTCCAGAGCATCCTGCCACTCGTCCGCCTGGCCGTCGTAGCTTTCGGGCATGCCCGGAACCTGGCCGCGCGCGTAACCGAAGGCGGTCGCGTCGGCGTCAGTGTAGGTGTAGTTCTCGCCAATCAGCACGTCGCCCACGTTAATGCCGCGAGCCAAACCGCCGGCGGTACCTGCGCTAATGACGCCCAGGCAGTTCGAGGAGTAGCTGATCGCCTCGGTGACGGCGCTCGCCGCGTTCACCAGACCGATCTTGGAGCGAACCAGCAGCAGCGGAACCTGGTCCTCACCCACCTGCAGGTAACGCGGATGGAATACCGCCGCCCCCTCGGTGAAGGACGGCTGCAGCTCCTCGGTCACCTTCAGGAAAGGTGCGAGTTCCTCATCCATTGCCACCTGAATAATGATGGCGTTGGACATGCCGTCCATCAGCTCAAACATGCTGTTGAACGCCTCAGCCGGGTCGAAAGCGTTCGGGTCAAAGTCCACCGGGTTGAAGGCGGATGCGAAAGCGTCAGGGATCTGTGCGCTCATTACGCCATCACCTGAGCCCACTCATCGCGTGCCGCGAGGAACTCGCGAGCCGCAGCCTGCGCGCCTTCGAGGGTGTGGTTGGCACCCCAACCGCACTGCACCTCGTTCGCTGCCGGAACCTCGGTCGCGTTGAGGATATCGTTGAGGGTTGCTTCCAGGATGGGGAAGAACTCCTCGGGCTCCAGGCCCAGGGTCAGCGCGTAGAAACCGGTCTGGCAGCCCATCGGGGAGAAGTCAATCAGACGGTCGGTGTGGTTGCGCATGTGCTCGGCGCTCAGGTGCTCGATGGAGTGCACAGTCGGCATTTCCAGGTGCGCGGTGTTCGGCTGAGTGAAGCGGATATCGTACTTGATGAGGGTGTCGCCACCGGGCAGAACCTTGCGGTCCGCGATACGCACGTAGGGTGCCGCCACGGCGCGGTGGTCGAGGTTGAAGGATTCGACGTTCATTTTTTCCATGACTCTATCTTCTCTTAAAACGGGGACGACTAAAACAGGGGTGCCTCACGGGAGGCGCAGGACGTCAAGGCGTGCAGCGCAGAACGTCAAGGCGTGCGGGGCACGAGGTTTCGTCGGAAGGCGCGGGCGGTCAGGTGCGAAGAAGGTGCCCGCTTTTGCGCATCCGGTCGGGTACGCAAAGGCCCCGCGGCAGATCCGAAAATCTGCCGTCGGGGCTTCAAAGCCGTTAAAGGCAAAAGCTATGAGCGCAGGCTGTTGCTCTAGAGATGAGGATGCTTCACTTCCGCCTGCACCGGGCACTCCGGCGGGCAGTAGTTCTTCGCGTCCTCAGCCAGCACCTCGCGGGTCTGCACCACATCATCGTTAATCTGCTCAATCAGCGCCTCAACACCGGTGTACGCCACCATGGGACGCAGACGCTTCACGAACTCAATCAGCACACGCTGACCGTACAGGTTGAAATCCTCCACGCGCTCTTCCGGGCGGTCAATCACGTGCGCCTCAACCTGGCGGTGCTCAATACCGTCAAAGGTCGGGTTCGTACCCACCGAAATAGCGGAGGGGTGACGGTTACCGGATTCGTCCACGAGCCAGCCGGCGTACACACCGTCGGCGGGAATCAGGCCTCGCGCCTCAAGCTCAAGGTTCGCGGTCGGGAAGCCCAACTCGCGGCCGCGAGCCAGACCGTGTACGACCTCACCAGCCATCATGTGGTGGCGACCCAGCAGCTCGGTTGCGGCGGGCATATCGCCCTCCAGCAGCAGCTGGCGGATGCGGGTCGAGGAGCAGCGGGTGTTCTCATCCACCATCAGGTCCTCAACGACAACCACCTCAAACCCGTACTTCTCCCCCAGCTCACGCATGGTGTTCAGGTCGCCGGAGTTGTTCTTACCAAAGCGCACGTCGTCACCGATGACCACGAAACGCGCGTTCAGCGCATCCACGAAGGTGGACTTCACGAACTCCTCGGGGGTCTGCGCAGCAAACTCCAGGTTGTAGTTCAGCAGCAGGTAGTCGTTCAGACCCAGCAGGCACATGAAGTAGCGTCGCGAACCCTGACCCATAATGTCGTGGTGGGCCGCCTCGGGACGGTGCACCTGCATCGGGTGCGGGTCAAAAGAGACCGCGATAGAGCTCAAACCGTGCTCTTCAGCAAGGGAGACCACGCGCGAAATCACGCGGGCATGTCCACGGTGCACGCCGTCAAAATTGCCGATGGTCACGACCGAGGGGCCGTAGCCGGCGGGGACCTCGCTCAAAGCGGTGTAGAGGGTCACGGGCTCTCCTGAAAAAGATAAATGTACCTAACCATCCTAGACCACAGGCGGCAGGATGCAGAATTCAAAACGGGAATCAACAGGGAATGGAACGGTGCCCCTCGCAGGCGGTGCTCTCTCCCCTACCTTTGCGGATGCGGCGGGGTATCTGGCACGCAACTGTGCAGCCTCCGCACCTGGAAAATCCATGCGCAGCACCCGCCCAGAAGAAAGCCCGGGTAGGCACCCCACCGTGCGGCAGGAACCTTCCCGGGCGTTACGACTACTTACGAGCCTGGTTACGAGAAGCCTTCAGCATCTCCTCGCGAATCTTATTGGACTTGTTAATCCAGCCGTACCACACCAGCAGGCACGGAGGAATCACAAGCTCAGTCACCATCAGCACGATCAGCGACCAGTGCGGGGTGCCGAAGAACGCCCACGACAGGATACGACCCACGCCGCCCAAGAAAACCACCAGGCAGGAGAACACGAGCATGTTCACCCACTTGAACTTCAGGGCAATGAACACGAAGGACAGGCCCACACCCACATAGGCTGCCGCGAAGAACACGTAGTTCGACTGCACCGAGGCGTTCGCAAAGTCCTGAGGCGCATCCGGAATGACGCGGACACCGCCCAGAACCTGCCACACACCGTACGCAATCATGAACAGACCGTACAGCGCCACCGCCGCGCGGAACGCCGCACGGTTCTGAGGCTTAGCCGCCTCCTCAAGGCTCTTGGGGCGGGCAAACGCCTCGCGGGTTGCCTTCTTCTCAGCCTTCTTATCGGCCTTCTGCGACGCCTTATCGCCGGACGCCGGTGCGGCTACGCGAACACCCTCGGGTGCCTTCGTCGCAGAAATAGGCTCAGCGTTCTTAGCACCGGCAGCCTTCGCGGCACCGCTCTGAGTAGCAGCCCCGGTTACGGTAGCTTCAGCCTGTGCAGACTCCACTCGGGGTACCGGCGCGGTACGAGGCTCACTCGCCTTCTTAGCAGAGCTCTGGTTCTCGCTCATCTTCTCTCCTTCAGCAGGGCCGGGCGGCACCCGCACGAGTAGTCATGTGTGTTCAGGGGTTGTATATACGTTAGCGCATTGAATGAATAGGGGGCACCTTCAACAGGGCGCTGAATCAGATAGATTTGGGCAAACCAGGTTTGGGCAGGCGCAAACACCGAACCTTCTTCGCCTATCATAAGCCTTCAACGCCTAGTTGAAGGAACGATTCGCCTCAAAAACCAGCACCGGGGCGGCCAGCACCTTCCCGCGCTGCTTCTTATTCTCCAACAGGGCTACCAGGGTACCGTCCGGGGCGAAGCCCGCCACAATACCCTCAACGCTGGCATGCTGCACCGCGCCGGACTCATCCGCGCTCGCGTGCACGGAACGCTTCACCACGGAACCGTCACCGCTGGGGCTAATACGGCGCCCGTAGGAAATATCGCTCGCCTCCGCGGCGGAGAGCTCACGCGCACCAAAGATGCGGCGTGCCGCCTCCTCCAGGGGAAGTAGCGGCAAATCTTCCAGCTTTGCTGACTCTTCACGGCGCTGCTTCAACTGCGCCAAATCGGCGGCATCCTCAAGCACCACCGCGCCCACACGGGTACGGCGAAGAGCCGTCAGGTGGCCACCGGTGCCCAGAATCTTGCCCAAATCACGCGCCAGGGCACGAATATAGGTGCCCGAAGAGCACGAAACCGTCACCTTGCAGTCAATCACGGGAACCGAGGTTGCCGCGTGTTCGCCCTCATTCTCGGGGTCCTCAATCACGTACTCGGCAAAACCAGGGTTGATGGAATGTACCGTGAACTCGCTAATCGTCACCGGACGCGCCGCCAACTCAACCTGCTCACCGCTACGCACACGCGCATACGAACGAACACCGTTGATCTTAATAGCGGACACCGCAGAAGGAACCTGCAGAATATCGCCGCTCAGCTGCGCCACAGCCTCCAGGATGCGCGCACGCATCTGCTCAGCGTCCAGACCGGTCAGCGCCTCGACGGCATCAGGATGCGCGGCGGTGTGCTCACCCTCGGCATCCTCAGTCAGCGTCTCAATGCCCAGGCGAATCGTCGCGTCATAGGTTTTATCCTGACCGACCAGGTAGGTCAGCAGCTTCGTTGCCTTATTGATGCCCAAAATCAGCACGCCGGTCGCGGCGGGATCCAGTGTACCGGCGTGACCGACCCGCCGGGTGCCAGCAATACGACGCATCTGAGAGACTGCGTCGTGGCTACTCATCCCGGCGGGCTTATCAATGACCATCAGGCCGGACGGGCCCTGAGGTTGCTTCTTCGCCACTTAGGCGTCCTCACCCTCGGCAGGCTCATCCTTCTTGTAGGGGTCAGCCTCACCAGCGTACTCGGCACCCTCAGCTGCAGCAGCCAGGGCGGCGTCGCGCTCGCGAGTCTCACGCAGAAGCGCCTCAATGTGGAAGGCGTTCTCGGGAACCTCGTCAGCGACGAAAGTCAGGGTGGGGGTCAGGCGGGCTGTGATGTTCTTACCCACCTCGGCGCGCAGAATACCCTTAGCGGATTCCAGCGCCTTCTTGGTGTTTGCGGCGTCCTCTTCGGAGCCGAACACGGTGTAGTACAGGGTTGCGTGCTGCAGGTCGTTGGTCACGCGGGCATCGGTAATGGTCACAAAACCGAGGCGGGGATCCTTAACACGACGCTCCAGCGCCTTCGCCACAATTACCTTGATGCGGTCGGCAAGTCGTGCCGCGCGGGCTGCATCAGCCATGTGTTTCTCCTTGAAATATCGTGGCGCCTTCCGAGAACACTCGGGGTGTTACGGAGGCGTTCCAGGTAATGCGGAAGCGCCCGCCCCGCCAGCATCCGCCCCGCAGGCTCTAAGTTTTAGAAGCCTGCGGGTGCGGGAACACTAGCGGGTGACGGGCGCATCAGCGTGTGAGTCTTAGACACGCGGCTTTTCGCGCATCTCCCAAGTCTCGATAATGTCGCCTTCCTTGATGTCGTTGAAGGAGCCGAGGCCAATACCACACTCGAAACCTTCGCGAACCTCGGTAGCGTCGTCCTTGAAACGACGCAGCGACTCGATGGTGAGGTTGTCTGCCACCACGGAACCGTCGCGCACCAGGCGTGCCTTGGCGTTGCGCTTGATGATGCCGTTCTTGACGATTGAACCTGCGATGTTGCCCCACTTGGAGGAGCGGAAGACCTCACGGATCTCTGCGGAGCCGAGCTCCACTTCCTCGTACTCGGGCTTGAGCATACCCTTGACGGCCTGCTCAATTTCCTCAATCGCACGGTAGATGACCGAGTAGAACTTCATCTCGACGCCTTCGCGGTCGGCAAGTTCTGCAACGCGCTCTGCCGGGCGGACGTTGAAGCCGATGATGACCGCGTTGTCCACGGTAGCCAGGTTCACGTCGTTCTGGGTAATAGCACCCACACCGCGGTGGATGACGCGCAGCTGAACCTCGTCGCCACCGGCGTCGATCTTCATCAGGGACTCTTCCAGTGCTTCCACAGCACCGGAGACGTCACCCTTAATAATCAGGTTCAGGGTGTCCATCTTGCCCTCAGCCACAGCGGCGTCGAAGGACTCGAGGGTCACGCGCTTACGACGCTTAGCCAGCTGAGCGTTACGATCAGCAGCCTCACGCTTCTCAGCAATCTGACGAGCGGTACGCTCTTCCTCGGTGGAGAGGAAGGTGTCGCCTGCACGAGGAACGGTGGACAGACCCAGCACCTGAACGGGGCGGGACGGGCCAGCTTCCTTCACAGCCTGACCGTTCTCATCGAACATTGCACGAACGCGACCGTGAGCAACACCGGCAACGATAGCGTCACCGACGTGCAGGGTACCGGACTGAACCAGGACGGTGGAAACCGCACCGCGGCCCTTGTCCAGGTTTGCTTCAATAGCAACGCCGCGCGCTTCCTTGTTCGGGTTAGCGGTCAGTTCGAGCACGTCAGCGGTCAGGGTGACAGCCTCAAGCAGCTCGTCGATGTTGGTGCCGTTGCGAGCGGAGACGTCCACGAACATGGTGTCGCCACCGTACTCTTCGGGGATCAGACCGTACTCGGTGAGCTGACCACGGATCTTGTCCGGGGACGCGCCTTCCTTATCGATCTTGTTCACAGCAACCACGATCGGCACGTTAGCTGCCTGTGCGTGGTTCAGTGCTTCAACGGTCTGGGGCATAACGCCGTCATCAGCTGCGACCACGAGGATTGCCACGTCGGTGACCTTCGCACCACGGGCACGCATAGCGGTGAACGCCTCGTGACCGGGGGTATCGATGAAGGTAATCGCGCGGTCTTCACCCTCAACGGTGGTGTGGACCTGGTATGCACCAATGTGCTGGGTAATGCCGCCGGCTTCACCCTCAATGACGTTGGTGTTACGGATAGCGTCCAGCAGGCGGGTCTTACCGTGGTCAACGTGACCCATGACGGTAACAACCGGGGGACGAACCTCCAGAACGTCCTCGCCCTCAGCTTCTGCTTCGGCTTCGAGGTTGATGTCGAAGGACTCGAGCAGCTCGCGCTCCTCATCCTCCGGGGAAACGATCTTGATGACGTAGCCCAGTTCGGCACCCAGCAGCTCGAAGGTCTCCTCGTCCAGGGACTGAGTCTGGGTAGCCATCTCACCCAGGTGGAAGAGAACCGTAATCAGCGATGCCGGGTTTGCGCCAATCTTCTCAGCGAAGTCCATGATGGACGCGCCACGGCGCAGACGAATCTCGGTCGAGCCGTCGCCGCGAGGAACAACCACGCCACCGGGTGCCGGTGCGTTCAGCTGCTCCTGCTCATGGCGGCGAGCTGCCTTGGACTTGCGGCCCTTACGCTTGGAGCCACCGCGACCGAATGCACCCTGTGCATTACCGCGACCGCCGGGGCCGGGACGACCCGGACCGCGGTTGAAGCCGCCGGAACCGCCGCCGCGACGTGCGCCGCCGCCGTTACCGCCGCCGTTGTTGGAACCGGACGCGCCGCCACCAACGTTGGAAACCTTGGGCATCATCGAGGGGTTCGGGCGTGCGCCGCCGCCACCAGCCGGACGGGGTGCACCGGGACGTGCGCCAGCTGCCGGACGGGGGCCACCGTTACCACCGGGACGTGCGCCACCTGCGGGGCGGGGACCGCCGTTACCGCCGGGGCGTGCGCCACCGTTGCCACCGGGACGACCGTTACGTGCCGGACGGGGACCGCCGGAACGCTGGGAGTCGCCGCCGCCACGCTTCATACCCTGCTGGGATGCGAAGGGGTTGTTACCGGGGCGAGGACCGGGCTTGGGGCCGGGCTTCGGAGCGGCAGGCTTGGGTGCTGCCGGCTTCGGTGCAGCCTCGGGGCGTGCCATGCCCTGCTGGGATGCGAAGGGGTTGTTACCCGGGCGGGGGCCGCCGGGCTTGGGTGCTGCTGCCGGCTTTGCGGCGGGCTTAGCTGCTGCAGGCTTGGGAGCTGCGCTCTCAGCTGCGACAGGCTTAGCTGCAGGCTTAGGTGCCGGCTTAGCGGCAGGCTTTGCCGCTGCGGGCTTGGGGGCTGCCGCAGGCTTAGCGGCGGGCTTTGCTGCTGCGGGCTTGGGTGCCGGCTTAGCGGCAGGCTTAGCTGCCGACTCCGCGGGTGCTGCCTTTGCGGCAGGCTTAGCGGCTGCGGCGGGGAATTCCGCGCGCAGCTTCTTCAGAACCATGGGGTTCAGGGTGGAAGAGGAGCTCTTAACGAACTCGCCCATATCCTTAAGCTTGGCAATAACTTCCTTGGAAGGTACGCCTACTTCTTTAGCAAACTCGTGTACTCGAGGCTGAGCCAAATTTTCTCCATTCCCGGTCCGCACCGGGAATGGTGCGGACACTAATGTTTACGGGGTGCACGCCCGAAGGCGCGCCAATTCGTGAAATTGCCGGTGGGTGAGCACGAAAGGGTACTCATTTCGCGGCACTCATTAGATATCCATCAGTTTTCTGACTCGCTTTCAGATAAGAAGTCGTCAAACTCGTTGACTTACAGAGGGCATATACCCGAAAAGCGTCTATGAGGGGGTCGAGTCCGCAATAACGGCTCGAATCTGCTCACAGCACGCCTGCAGCTGGGCTGCAGGGACCGCTTTTTTGAAGGCGCGCGCCAGACCGTTCTTTTTCTGCAGAGCGGCTACGCACTTTTCGCTCGGATGGATCCAAGCGCCTCGTCCGGGCATAGTTCCCGCCGTATCGGGCTGATAGGGCGGGGTGTCCGCCTGCTCGGTAGCAGACGTGACGGGTGTGCGGGCGATGCGCAGCAGGTTGCGCTGTTCATCGCGGGCACGGCATCCGATGCAGGTGCGGACCGGTCCTTCAAACGCTTCGGAGGTTGCGGTGAGGTCGTGATTGCTCATGGTCCTCTCCCCTCTCTAGCGTGTGTAGAACCGCGTTCGCAGTACATTCGTGATGCTCTATCCGGTGCGCGTGAGGGCACGATAAAGCGCCCGGTTACGCACCGGCACATCTTAATAGTGTATCCCGTTTTTAAGAATCATGGGCAAAACTGTGACGCAGGCGCAAGAACACCGGGCACGTTGCTGCCCGATCTCTTGCGCCTGCATCAAAAGGATATGCCGCGGGATACGCCCCTCACCGGGGCTAATGCTTATTCAGCGTCCTGTGCGGACTCTTCTGCTGCTTCTTCAATTGCCTTCTCAGCGGAAGCTTCTTCAGCCAGGCTACGAGCCACGCGAGCTGCAACCTCTTCCTCGGCACGAACCTGAGCGTACTTGGACTCGGAGAGAATATCGATACGCCAGCCGGTCAGCTTCGCTGCCAGACGCGCATTCTGACCCTCACGGCCGATAGCCAGGGACAGCTGGTCATCCGGAACCACGGCACGAGCGGAATACTCACGCGGGTTCGCGATAATGACCTCGGTGACCTTCGCCGGGGACAGTGCCGCAGCGATGAAGGTTGCCGGATCGGTCGAGTAGTCGACAATGTCAATCTTCTCGTCGTTCAGCTCGGCAGCAACCGCACGCACGCGGGCACCCATATCGCCGATGCACGCACCCTTAGCGTTAATGGTCGGGTTCTTCGCGGACACAGCAATCTTGGAGCGGTGACCAGCTTCACGTGCGATGGAGTTAATGGAAACCAGGCCCTCAGAGATTTCGGGAACCTCGTGCTCGAACAGGCGCAGAACCAGGTTCGGGTGCGAACGAGAAACCACAATCGAGGGGCCCTTGGGGCCGCGGCGAGCCTCAACCAGGTAGGCGCGCAGGCGGGAGCCGTGCGGGTACTTCTCGCCCGGAACCTGCTCATTGCTGGGCAGAACAGCTTCAACGGTGCCCAGGTCAACCTGAACCATACGCGGGTTGTTGCCCTGCTGAATCACGCCGGACACCAGGGTGCCCTCACGGTCCTTGAACTCACCCAGAACGGATGCGTCCTCAGCGTCACGCAGACGCTGCGAAAGCACCTGACGGACGGTTGCGGCAGCGATACGGCCAAAGTTGTTCGGGGTATCGTCGAACTCGTCAATCTTCTGGTTGTCCTCATCAAGCTCAGGAGCCAGAATGACGAACTCGCCGGTGGTGTGGTCGATGACGGCACGAGAACCCTTAATGGCGCCGGGCTGCTTCATGTACGCGAGCAGCAGGGCGTTCTCAACCAGGGTGAAGAGCTCCTCCATGACGAGAGAGCGCTGCTTCGCCAATGCGCGCAGTGCGCCCAGGTCAATAGTTTTAATATCCTCCACGCTTTTCAGCCTTTCCCAGTTAGCACGGCGCCGGGACGCTCAATGCGCCCCGGCTCCCGAACGGTATATACCTGACACGGAACACCCCGTGCCTGAAGCTTTAATAACTCTATTCTACCGGCTCAGCGGGCGAATTGAAGTCAATCTCGACGTGAGCAGAAGCAATATTTTCCCACGGAAGCAAGCTCGGCTCGTGGTACGACTCCTTCTGGCCCTTCTTCGTGTTCTTCTTACGAGCCAGCACCGGACCCTCATCCTGCACCTCGTGCAGACGCGCCAGGTACTCGGTGCCGTCGGGTGCGGTGACCGCAATCAGGCGGGTACGGGCACGCTCCCAGTGGCGGCGCTCAGTCAGGGCGCGGGTAGCACCGGGCGAGGACACCTCCAGCTCGTAGGGGAAGAACTCGTCGTTTTCATCCGCACGGTCCAGGGCGCTCGAAATCGCACCGGAAATCTCCGCGAGGGAATCCAGCGACAGCGAATCGGTACGCTCAGCGGTGTAGTCCACCGTAATCTTCACGGTACGGTTCGCCGCCGGGCCCGAAATCTTCAGGCCCTCCAGCACCAGCGAGAACTCGGAGATAACCGGGGCAATCGCCTCGGCAACCTCTTCCTCACGGATCGCGCGGGTACCCACGCGCACCGGTGCCTCCACCACGGGCTCGCTATCAGCGCGAGTGCGGGGAGCGTTCACACCATTCGCCACGCGGGATGCGGCACGGCGAGCGCGCGCATTCGGGGCGCTCTTCTTAGAGCCAGAACGCTTCGGCTTATATGCCATAGTTCTCTTCTTTCATTCTTCCGCCGCTACCCTGCCCCACCTCCGGGGAGGCGGGGCAGGTGGCGACGGTTTTACGTCTTAGCGGGCTAGTGGCGTGCCTTAGGCGCCGCGCACCTCAGCGATGACCTCAGCCACCGCGTTCTCGACGGACACCTCGCGAGCCTCACCGCTGCGGCGGTCCTTCAGCTCCAGCACGCCGTCCTTGAAGCCGCGACCAATCACCAGGATGGTGGGCACGCCCAGCAGCTCGGCGTCGCCGAACTTCACGCCGGGGCTGGTCTTCGGGCGGTCGTCCAGCATGACCTGCAGGCCGGCGGATTCCAGAGATGCGCTGAGCTTTTCAGCGTACTCGTGGGATGCTGCGTCCTTGCCGGTGATGACGATGTGCACGTCTGCCGGTGCCAGGTTACGCGGCCAAATCAGGCCCTTCTCGTCGTGGTTGCCCTCGGCGATAGCAGCCAGTGCGCGGGTCACACCCACACCGTAGGAGCCCATGGTCACGGTCTGCAACTTGCCGTTCTGATCCAGGACCTTCAGGCCCAGTGCCTCAGCGTACTTGCGACCCAGGGCGAAGATGTGGCCCATCTCGATACCGCGGGCTGCCACCAGTTCGCCGGAGCCGTCCGGTGCCGGGTCGCCTTCGCGCACCTCACACGCTTCGATGACGCCGTCGGCGGTGAAGTCGCGGCCGAAGACCAGGTTCGCCACGTGCTTGCCCTCTTCGTTTGCGCCGGTCACCCAGCGGGTACCGCGCACCACGCGGGGGTCAACGAAGAAGGGAATGCCGGTTGCGGAAGCTACCGCATCCTCGTCCTCGGTGTGCGCACCGAACAGGGGCGCGTCCAGGCTCAGGCCGGGGCCAATGTAGCCCTTGACCAGCTGCGGGTATGCCTTCAGGTCCTCTTCGCTGGCTGCCTCAACCTCAACCTCGCCACCGATGCCCAGCAGGGCGCCGATGTTGACCTCAACGCGGCCCAGGTCCACGGCACGGTCGCCGGGAACGCCCACGGCGAAGACCTTACGCTCACCGGAGGGGGTGATGACGGTGCCCAGGAAGCACTTGAGGGTCTGCGAAGCTTCCAGGGTGCCGTCGATAAGCTCGGAGTGCAGTTCGTTCATGCGCTCGACGAGAGTCTCGATGGTCGCAGAGTCGGGGGTGTCCACGACGATTGCCGCCGGGGTTTCCTCGGTGATTTCGATTTCCTCGGGAACCACGGTGGTGACGGCCTCAACGTTTGCCGCGTAGCCGCCCGCGGAACGCACGAAGGTGTCCTCACCGATAGGGGTCGGGTGCAGGAACTCTTCACTGCGGGAGCCGCCCATCGCGCCGGACTGCGCGGTCACAATGACAATCTCCAGGCCCAGGCGCTCGAAAATGCGCTGGTAGGCGGCACGGTGCGCCATGTACGCCTCGTTCAGGCCCTCATCGTCAATGTTGAAGGAGTAGGAGTCCTTCATGACGAACTCGCGGCCACGCAGCAGACCCGCGCGGGGGCGCGCCTCATCGCGGTACTTGGTCTGAATCTGGTACAGGTAAACCGGCAAATCCTTGTAGGAGGAGTACAGGTCCTTGACCAGCAGGGTGAACATTTCCTCGTGGGTGGGTGCCAGCAGCATGTCTGCACCCTTGCGGTCCTTGAGGCGGAAGAGGTTATCGCCGTACTCGTCCCAGCGGTTGGTTGCTTCGTAGGGCTCGCGGGGCAGCAGTGCGGGGAAGTGAACTTCCTGCGCACCAATGGCGTCCATCTCTTCGCGGATGATGTTCTCGACCTTGCGCAGTACCTTCAGGCCCAGGGGCAGCCAGGTGTACACGCCGGGGGCTGCGCGGCGGATGTAACCGGCGCGGACCAGCAGCTTGTGGCTGGCGACCTCAGCGTCTACGGGGTCCTCGCGCAGAGTGCGCACGAAGAGGTTGGAAAGGCGAAGTACCACGATTCTCCTTGAAAGGTCGATAGGTTTAGGTAGGGTGCCCGAGGCTCACCGGGTGAGCCGTGAAAAAGGCACAGCCGTCTTTAATTTTATAGCGTTTTAAGGTTCGGCGTGTTTAGCGCTCAAAAATGATGGTCGAGAACTGCCCAATCTGCTCCCAACCAGTCCCCCGGTACATGGCAAGAGCACGGGCGTTGTAGTCGTTCACGTACAGGCTCAAATGCGGGTAGTAGCGCTGCAGAATCTGCGCGGCGGCGGCAAAGAACGGCTTAGCCAGACCGTAGCCGCGGTAGTCCGGATGCAGCCACACGCCCTGCACCTGCGCGGCGTCCAGGTTCACGATGCCCGCATCCGCCTTGAAGATAACCCGCCCATTCACGTCGGTGACAATGGCGCTGCGCTGGCCGGCTATGAGCGTGCGCAGGCGCGCCGCATAGCCGTCACCGTAGCGAGCAATCGGGTCGAAGCCGACCTCCTCGGTGAACATGGCGGCCGCGGCGGGCAGAAGCTCCCCCAGGTCCGCGGAGGTGGCAAGGCGCGCATACCCGGCAGCCTCACCGCTGAATTGGACAGCACCGGCGGGGGCTTCGGCAGGTTTGAAGAGCGCGGGCAGGTGAGCCGGCAGCTCAGGAAGCTCCACAGCGTAGAAGCGGGTGAGGTCCTTCTCCGGCGGCAGATACAGCAGCGGCTGATTGGGACGCTCCGACAGAACCCGCGCACGGTGATCGCAACCGTCACCCAGGCTCGGCTGCAGCATCTGCAGTAGCGGGCTCTTACCGCCGCGAGTCTGCTCGCACAGCTCCTGCATGCGCGTCCACAGGGGCATCACGAAGGCGCTCTCACCGAACATGGAATCCAGACGAGAACCCACCTGCAGTAGCAGCTGAGCCAGCGCGTCACGATGCGCGAGCGCCGTAGCATCCAAGGTGGGGGCGTCCAGGGTGGGGGCATCAGAGGCTTCTACATGTTCGGCAACATCATGTTCAATTGCGGCACCGCACAGCCGCACCGGCACCACATTCGAACCCAACAGCAGCACACAGCACAACTGCCCATCGCGCTCACAACCCACAAAACCCTGATAGTAGTGCAGCGGAATACGCGGGGACCTCACCGGAAGAGGGCACGCCAAATAATGCTCAATGGAGTACAGATTCGGGACCGGGTCACTGAACAGAACCTCCTCCAGCTCATCGCACCACCGAGCATCCAGAGCAAAAACGTGTTCCTTCACGCAATCAGGCATAGGGGAAGAATCCATCGACGAAACAGCAGCAGACGAAACAGCAGCACGCCGGGCACGATTAGCCTTACGGCGGCGAGAAAAAAGAGTGAACATGACCTGTTGAGTGATAGAGAATGAGCGACAAAAATAAGTGAAAACACGGGGGTACGCACCCCCGAAAAAGCAACCGGATCCTGCGGCCACACCCGGCAGCGGCAAGCACCAAGCCTGCCACCACCATAACCGGACATAACCGGAAAAGCGCGGAGGCGCCCTCACCAGGGCGCCTCCGCGCACAAAAGCTAACTAGCTCACCGAAACAGCCGGGGAACCCTCGGGAACATACTCGCCCGAAGCCTCCATCTCAGCAGCAATACGGGTCGCCTCTTCAATCAGAGTCTCAACAATCTGATCCTCAGGCACAGTCTTAATGACCTCACCCTTCACGAAAATCTGGCCCTTACCGTTACCGGACGCCACACCCAGGTCAGCCTCACGAGCCTCACCCGGACCGTTCACCACGCAACCCATCACGGCAACACGCAGCGGAACCTTCATGTGCTCCAGGCCCTTAGTCACGTTCTCAGCAAGCTCCCACACGTTCACCTGCGCACGACCACACGACGGGCAAGACACGATATCCAGCTTGCGGGGGCGAAGGTTCAGCGACTCCAGGATCTTGGTGCCCACCTTCACCTCCTCAACCGGAGGAGCAGACAGCGACACGCGAATAGTATCGCCAATACCCTGAGACAGCAGAGTACCGAACGCCACCGAGCTCTTAATAGTGCCCTGGAACGCCGGACCAGCCTCAGTCACACCCAGATGCAGGGGCCAGTCACCGCGCTCAGCCAGCTGACGGTACGCCTCCACCATCACCACAGGGTCATTATGCTTCACAGAAATCTTGAAATCACGGAAACCGTGCTCCTCAAAGAGCGAAGCCTCCCACACAGCAGACTCAACCAGAGCCTCCGGAGTAGCCTTACCGTACTTCTCCAACAGACGCTTATCCAGCGAACCAGCATTCACACCAATACGCAGAGAAACGCCGTGGTCCGAAGCCATCTGAGCGATTTCCTTCACCTGGTCATCGAACTTACGGATATTACCCGGGTTCACACGCACAGCACCGCAACCAGCCTGAATAGCCGCATACACGTACTTCGGCTGGAAGTGAATATCAGCAATCACCGGAATACGGGACTGCTTCGCAATAATGGGCAGAGCCTCCGCATCCTTATCAGTCGGGCACGCCACACGCACAATATCGCAACCGGCAGCGGTCAACTCAGCAATCTGCTGCAGAGTCGCACCAATGTCGTGGGTCTTAGTGGTCGTCATCGACTGCACCGAAATCGGAGATTCAGAACCAACACCGACAGAACCCACCTTAAACTGGCGAGTCTTACGACGCGGGGACAGAACCGCGGGAGCGGGCTTCGGCATACCAAGGCTGACCGACAAGGTTTTCCTCCATACATGGGTTATGAAGGACGTACGACGCATCCTTCGTTCAACTTTTTATTGTGCCACTGACGCGAAAGAAACCACTAATACGGGTACCCTTACCGCGTGCAACAACACACTAAAACAGGGTGATGGGCTTAACAATATCCGCCACAATCAGAATGACAGACATCACAATGAACGCGCCAGCCACCACATACGTCAACGGCAACAACTTCACCGGATCAAACGGACCCGGATCCTTACGCCCAGTCAAACGCGCAAAGAAACGACGCACACCCTCCCAGAGGGCACCCAACACGTGGCCACCATCCAGAGGCAGAAGCGGAATCAGATTAAACGCAAAAAGCATCAAATTCATATTCGCCACCAGCGAGACCAACATCGCAGCCTTCGCCTTCACATCAATACGGTCAGTAGCCGTCACCTCACCAGCAATACGACTCACACCAACCACAGACACCGGCGACTCAACACTACGCTCACCACCAGTCACCAAAGTCACCGTCAACTCCCACACACGCTGCGGCAACGACAACATCGACGAACCCACGCGCGAGAGCGTATCGCCCACCATCGCAGGCACCTCAGTAATAGAACCCGGCACCAACTCACTCGACGGCGAAACACCCACAAAACCGCCACGAGTCGTCGCAATCGAACCGTCCGCAGCACGCGCATACTGGCCCTTACCATCAGAAACCGGGCGGATCATCTCAACCGGAGTCACCGACAAATCCAGACGCTGACCATTACGCTCCACCGTCAAAGTGCTCGGATGAGAACCCGCCGCACGAATCGCCGAAGACACAGCCTCCCACGAACCCGTCGACGCACCATTCACAGCAACCACACGGTCACCCACCTGCACACCAGCAGCCTTTGCAGGCGACGGAGTGGACTTATCCGTACACTCGCCATAGCTAATCGAATCATGAGTGACATTCACGCTCGGCACGCACTCAGACACCGCCGACACCTTATTCGTCACCTGCGCCGTACCAAAACCACAAATCAGCACGGCAGTACACACCACACCAATCAGCAGGTTCATGGCCGGGCCACCCAGCATAATCACCATGCGCTTGAGCACCGGCAACTTATAGAACAGGCGGTCCTCATCGCCGGGCTTCAGGCGCTCAGCATCCGCCGCACGAGCCTCCTCAGCCAAGGACGCAAACGGGCTGGTACTGCCCGAATGGCCCTCCTCATGGTTCTCCTTCACCTCAGCAGGGCTCGGCGGGTACATACCAATCATCGAAATGTAGCCGCCCAACGGGATCGCCTTGAAACCGTACTCAGTCTCGCCGCGGCGGAAAGAGAACACGGTCTTACCGAAGCCAATCATGTACTGCGGAACGCGCACATTGAACAGCTTCGCGGGCACCAGATGCCCCACCTCGTGCAGGGCAATCGAGACGGCAATAGCGATTGCCATGAGGATAATGCCCACAGCGTACAGCAGGATTTCCACGCTTTTTCTCGTTTCGGTTCGGGGATACGAAGCTTCTAGGATACTCGCTTAGCCTGTGAAGGCGCCCTCCCCCGCCTCATATGACTATGCAGGACGGTGTGGGTGGGTACGCTATACCCTTCCTCCGGTGAGGTGCGGGCATGTGGAGGGGTGGTGTTCGTCCTCGTTCCTACAGGGGCACCCGCCCTCGCTTCGCTTCGGGCACCCTGATGTCACGTTCGGACGACACCGCCCCTCCACACGCACGCTAGGCTACCCGAGGTGGCGCGCCGTGTTTTCCGGATGCGCCCTCAGGGTGTCACACGGACGCTCTCCGAAGCGGAGCGAGGAGAGGGCGGAGCGTCCGGGTGACGGGTGCCCCTGCGT
>NZ_KV812866.1:0-4712 GCF_001813565.1 Rothia sp. HMSC068E02 | reverse complement strand
CGGATGCGCCCTCAGGGTGTCACACGGACGCTCTTCCGCAGCGAAGCGAGGAGAAAGCGGAGCGTCCGGGTGACGGGTGCCCCTGCGTAGGCGCGGAGGAAATATGCGGCGTGCCATCCCAACCAGCGACGCGAGGACGAATACCGAGCCCCCTTGCCTCCCCTCCCGGCGCATAGTAGGCTAGTGTTCAAAATATGTTCTCTCAAGGGCAAACAACAAAGACCCCTCGAACGAGTGAACAAAGATGCAGCTATATTTCACGAGGAAGTGCCCACCTATGCGTCGACAGAACACCCTACGAACCCTCGCCGGGGCTCTACTCCCGCTGACCCTGCTGCTTAGCTCCTGCGCATCCGGGCAGCCCAGTGCCGACTCCTCGGCGTCCGCTAACGCTGAGAAGGCGTATAGCGCCTCCAAGAGCCCCGATAGTCAAGCTATCGAAAAAGTAGAGAACCTCGCCTCACTTTCTGACAACGTTGTTCGTGCCTACCAGCGCTCCCTGAGCCAGTGCATGGCTGAACGAGGATTCCCGAACTACAAGGTTCCTGCCGGAGAAACTGAAATCCCGCTACTTCTGAGCGTTGGTTTCGAGCCTCTCACCGTTGCGGATGCCCGCGCTCGCGGATACAAAGAGCGCTGGTCTTTGGTAACTGCTGAGCTGGAAGAGCAGAGCCGCACTATGAGCGACGCTGAAATGCAGGCTCTTAACGGTACTGAAGGAAAGGGCGGTTGCCAGCAAGAAGCCACCCGCGTAGTCTTCGGTTCAGAAGAATCCCGTGCGATCATAAAAAAGGTCAACGTCACTGCGGTTCACTACCTTAACAACGACGCAATCTTCAAAGATCTTGGGCCTGCCACCGAGAAGTGGGCACAGTGCATGAAGGAACGCTTCGGAGGCGACTACACGTCTCCGGATATGGCTCGTGAACAGTACCGCCAGAACAACCAAGACACCCACGAACTGGCGATCAACGATGCGACCTGCCGCGAAGCAACCGGGCTAGATGCAGAACAGCGAAAGATGGCTATCGCTTACCTGAGTTCCTTCCTCGAAAAGGAGCAGGGCCTCATCGAGCAGGTGACCACGATCAAGAAAACTGCTGAAGAAAACGCCCGAAAGATTCTGAGCTAATCCTCCGGACTAATCAGACCGGGCTATCCAGACCGGACTAACCAGAACAGGCGTACAGAGTAGCTGCAACGGCTATACCTCGTCACAGCGTATTGTGCCCGGCACGTATCCCCGTGCCGGGCACAAACTAACCCCACACGGCATCGCCGCCCCTAAGCCCAAACGGCACAGACAATAGCGTTCCCGTACGCGCACCCAAAGAAGGGACACCATGAGCGCCACCCCCACCCGCCAGAAGAAAACCCTCTGGCTCTACGGCATTATCGCCCTGCTTCTCATCATCACCGTGGGTACGCTCATCAGCGCCCAAAACATCAAAACCACCGCCCAGAAAGACGCAGAAGCGGCACCCCCGGACCCCTCCACCATCACCGCCACGGTCACCCGCGAAAAACTACGCACCACCGTGCCCCTGACCTGCACCGCGAACTACGCCACCTCAACCCCGCTACGCTACAGCGGCGAAGGACAGTACACCGCAATCACCATCAAACACGGTGACACCGTCGGCAACGGAACCCTCATCGCAGAAGTCAACGGTGAACCTCTCATCACCCTCACCGGCGGCTTCGCGCTCTACCGCGATCTCAAACTCGATGATAGCGGCCCCGACGCCGCACTCCTCAACGAGGCACTGACCGCCATGGGACGTCAGGGCCCGCAGCCCGCGCGCATTACCGAAGACACCTACGAGGCTCTCAACAACCTCCTCGACAGCCTCGGCTACGCGCACGTCAAGACTGACCAGCCCATTCCCGCCCGCTACTTCCTCATCATCAACCGTGCCGGACTCGTCACCGGCAACCCCCGCGCAACCGGCGCTATCGCGGACGGTCCCGTAGCCACCATCGCAGAAGGTAACAAGACTCTCAGCTGCACCGGAACCACCGGCAGGCTCACCCCCGAAGCTCGTAGCGGTCAGAAGGTAACCGTGCCCTCCCTCGGCGATACTGAGTACGTCGCAACCCTCGGCTACAAGAACACTTCTGAAGCTGCTGGCGCCGCAGGCAACAGCCAGGCCGGTCGCCAGGCTAATGGTGCAGAAGGCGCAGCTGGCTCCAACCTCAACGGCGTAGCCGGTGCGGCAGGAGGCACCGAAGGCGAACGCATCCTCACCCTCGACGTAGGGGATAAGGCGGACAGCCTCCGAGGTTCCGTCAACGCGGAACTCACCCTCGAAGAAACCCCCGAAACGCACCTGGTTGTGCCCTCATCGGCGCTCTACACCCGTGACGGACAGACCCGAGTCATCGTGCTCGGCCCCGAAAGCTCCAACGGATCGAAGGCCCGCGAAGAACGCGAGGTAACCGTTACCGTCATCAGCAACGCCAATGGCAAGAACGCCGTCACCGGTGAC
The DNA here is from genome assembly GCF_001813565.1 of Rothia sp. HMSC068E02. NCBI lineage: Bacteria > Bacillati > Actinomycetota > Actinomycetes > Micrococcales > Micrococcaceae > Rothia > Rothia sp. HMSC068E02. The sequence goes on along the minus strand of NZ_KV812866.1, from coordinate 2,223 downwards.
CTGCACGAAGGCGACAGCGTCAAAATCATGCGCGAGAAAAAGTAGGGAGTAGCCATGACTGACTCCCGCGCTGCTCACGCGCACCCACCAGCCTATAGCGTCGATATTCAGGGAGTGTCCCAGCACTTTATGCAGGGTGACACTCGAATTGACGTGCTCAAAAATATTGACCTGAAAGTCCGCTACGGAGAAGTCGTCGCAATCCTGGGACCGTCCGGCAGCGGCAAATCAACCCTGCTGAACATCCTCGGTCTGCTCAGCACGCCCGCCTCCGGCAGCTACCTGCTGGACGGTACAGACACCGCAACCTTCAACGCGGCACAGCGAGCTGAAGCGCGCCTGGACAGCATCGGTTTCGTCTTCCAGGCGTTCCACCTCATCGAGCATAAGAACGTGTACCGCAACGTTGAGCTACCGCTCATCTACCGTGGTGTCCCCAAGGCAGAACGAGCGCAACGGGTTGCGGATACTCTCGCCCTGCTGGGGCTGAGCCACCGAACGGATGCACCCATCACCACTCTCTCAGGCGGTGAAAAGCAGCGTGTGGCTATTGCTCGTGCGCTCATTGGGGAACCGGCGTTGCTGCTCTGTGATGAGCCGACCGGCTCGCTGGATGAAGAGCTCACCCGTGAAGTGATTGACCTGCTCCGCGAATGTACGGGCGATCAGCAAAGCACGATTGTGATTACCCACGACCCGCTCGTGGCGGAGCACTGCGACCGGGTGCTGCGCATGCACGAGGGGCAGCTCATCGAGCAGAAAGCGCCGCAGCAGGAAGAAACGACCGCTCGTGAGCTTCTGAACCAGCCTAGCTTTACTGAGGAACAAGCATCTAAGCCGCAGGGGAGCGGGCGTGCACCCTGGGCGCTCGCCTCCCTCAAAGAAGCGTGGGACGCTACCGTTCACCGGGTGAGGCGCAATATCTTCACCATGCTTGGTGTGGTTCTGGGTATCGCTTCGCTTGTGCTGACCGTTGGTCTGACCGCCACCATTTCTGGGCAGCTGGCGGACAGCTTCGACATTTTTAGAGCTAAGCACCTGACGATTAGCTCTACCCGAACCGAAGCTATGAGCCGGGCTGAACTTCTGAGCCTAGCGGCAAGCGAGAATTATCGGCGTGTTAGCCAGCTGAACGGAGTGACCGGTACCGCGCTGGTGGATCAGCTGGATGAATCCACCGATATTCAGCGCGGCCCCGACAACTTTGGCGAGCGCGGCGCTAACGTGACGGCGTCCGTCCTTGCTGCAACGCCCACTATCTTTAGCGTGCAGGGTCACGAGCTGGTGTGGGGCCGTACCTTCGATGAGGGGCACGTGGAGCGTAACGATAAGGTCGTGGTGCTCAGCGAAAGCGTGATGCGCCAGCTTGCGCTACCCTATAGCCCCGGAGTTACGGTCTATATTCACGATGAGCCGTACACTGTCATCGGTGTGGTGCGGGAGAATCCCTCGCTGACTCTGTCGTACGGTTCGGTCTACCTGCCTCTGGGTGCGAAGCCTGGTGCCGATGTTGAAAAATCGCAGCCCGCTGCCGGTGGCGGTGCCGTTGCGGCGCAGACCGGTAAGCGTTCCACTCAGATTGTGGTGAGTACTGTTGCCGGTGCCGCAAACCAGATTGCGGAGGAAGCACCGTACGCGCTCTCGCCGGAACGCCCCGCGCTGTATAGCGTGAGTGTTCCGCCGGAGCCGAAGACCCTTCGCGAAGCCGTCGACCAGCAGCAACGCACCATGCTTCTTGCCATGAGCGTTATTACCCTCGTGATTGGTGCAATGGGCATTATGAACACGTTCCTGGTTGCGGTGATGGAGCGTCGCCGTGAGGTGGGTTTGCGTCTGGCTATTGGTATGCGCCCTTCGGGTATTCTGCTGCAGTTCTCGGCGGAGGCGCTGCTGACCGGCATCCTGGGCGCTGTGGCTGGTATTGTGCTGGCGGTTAACGGCATCTCGATTGTGTCTTTGCTGAACCATTGGACGCCGATTATTAGTGCTGACACTATCCTGTTGGGCCTGGGTGCTGGCGCACTGGTTGGCGTGTTGGCTGGTCTGTACCCGGCGGCGAAGGCTTCGCGTATTGATCCGGCTCAGACCCTGGCGGCAGGCTAGTCGCGTTGAGTAGGTGCTTGCCCCCGGTTGGGGCTTGGAGGGGGCGGTGTTCGTCCTCGTTCAGCACCATAGCGTTTGGGGAGGCACGCCGCATGTTTCCTCCGCGCCTACGCAGGGGCA
>NZ_KV812865.1:0-49901 GCF_001813565.1 Rothia sp. HMSC068E02 | reverse complement strand
AACGCCCCTGCAACCCGAAAATGGGTGAAGTAGAGCACAAATACGGGGGTTTAGGTTCATCCTGACCTAAACATAACAGCAAAACCCCTAGTCAACGCAGGATAAGCCTCCCGAAAGTTCTTCAAAAAAAGTTTAAAAACCTTCAAAAGACCTCGAAAACCTGCAGAAGCTCCCTATAGAGCCCATATAGAAGGGCAGAAGAGCCCCTCAGCATCAAGAAGATAGGAAGAGAAGACGGGAAGAAAAGATGGGAAGAGGGGCTCCGCCCCTCCCCCATCTCTGTATTTCATACCGCCGTATTTCTGTACCGCTGCACTCCCCCGTTCTGCACCTCCCTATATATGAGCACCTACATATGGGGAGAGCGCAGAAGAGCACAGAAAAGGAGGGCACCCCTCACGGGGGCGCCCTCCTTATTCAAACTACAGAGCTACAGGCTGTAGCTCGCTAGCTTCAAAACTTTAGTTCGCGGAAGCGCGACGACGAGAAACATCGTACAGAGTAATACCCACAGCCATCGCCGCGTTCAAAGACTCCATCGCAGAATCAATCGGAATCGACACAATCTGATCGCAGTTCTCAGTCACCAGGCGGGACAGACCCTTACCCTCAGAACCAACCACCACGCACAGCGGCTCATTCGCAAGCTCCAGAGCCGGCAACTCAATATCGCCGCCGCCATCCAGACCAATCACGAAAATACCCTGCTCCTTAGCCTGCTGAATCACGCGAGTCAGATTAGTCGCCATCGCAACAGGAATACGAGCAGCCGCACCAGCACTAGTCTTCCACGCACCAGCAGTCACAGCAGCCGAACGACGCTCAGGAATAATCACGCCATCACCGCTAAACGCGGACACGCTACGAATAATCGCACCCAAGTTACGCGGATCAGTAATACCGTCCAAAGCAACAAACAGCGGCGGAGTCGACAGCTTACCCGAGTGCCAACGCTCCATAGTATCCAGCACCAGGTCAGTAGCGTCCGGGTACTTGTACGGAGGAATCTGCATCGCAACACCCTGATGCACAGAACCATCAGTCAAACGATCCAGCTCGCTACGCGGAATCTCCAGCATCGGAATATTGCGCTTATTCGCAATAGTCATGATCTCGCGAACGCGGTCATCAACCTCAACACGGCTCATGATGTACAAGTGCTTCGAGGGAATCTCAGTACGCAGAGCCTCAAGCACCGCATTACGACCAGTCACCAGCTCATCGCTAGCACGCTTACCGCCCAGACGAGTCTGGAACTTACGGTTCGTACCGGTAGCAGCACGACGCTCCGCCGCGCGCTTCATCTTATACGCCTTGTGATAAACGCGGTCCTCAGCCTTCGGAGTAGGGCCCTTACCCTCAAGCGCCTTACGACCGTGACCACCAGTGCCCTTAGTAGCACCCTTCTTCTTGCTGGTAGCGCCCGGGCGCGAACCTGCCTTAGCCATTCTTCTCTTCCTTCGTCAAAGTTTTGAATACGAGTCTACGCGAGAGAAACCCGCTCGACCTAAGCCTTACGCACAAACGCGGGGCACATCACCCTCTAGCCAACGCTCCAGCTCGAACCATTCGCGCCATCCTTCACCTGCACACCAGCAGACGCCAACAGATCACGCATCGCATCAGCCTTCGCCCAATCCTTCTGAGCACGAGCATCAGCACGCTCCGCCAACACAGCCTGAATCAGCGCATCCAAAGCCTCATGCTCAGCACCCGAAGTGCCCTCAGCATTAAAGCTCATCAGCTGCGCCAGACCCAGCACCTCAGCCATAGCCATCACAGCATTAGCCGCCTCCGAAGCGTCCTCACCGGCAGCAAGCGCAGCATTACCCGCACGAGTCTGCTCATGCAGAACCGCCAAAGCACGCGGAATATTCACGTCATCATCCATAGCCTCAGCAAAAGCCTCCGGAACCTCACGACCCGGTTTCAGCACATCCTGAGTTGCAGCAAGGAACGCCTCAACACGCTCAATAGCGGTTGCCGCCTCCTGCAGAGACGACGGACGGTAATCAAGAATCGAACGGTAATGCGCACTACCCAGGTAATAGCGAACCACCAGCGGACGAGCCATCTGCAGCATCTGCGCCGGCGAAATCGTATTACCGATAGACTTCGACATCTTCTCACCCTCATAGGTGACCATGCCGTTATGCATCCAGAAGTTCGCGAAATCATCACCAGCAGCAGTCGACTGCGCCAGCTCATTCTCATGGTGCGGGAAACGCAAATCCAAACCGCCACCGTGAATATCGAAACGCGAACCCAAATACTTACCAGCCATCGCCGAGCACTCCAGATGCCAGCCCGGACGGCCGCGACCCCACGGAGACTCCCACGAAGCAGTCAGCGGCTCACCCTCCTTATAACCCTTCCACAGGGCAAAATCGCGAGGGTCACGCTTACCGCGCGGATCAGCATCCGCAGAATCCTGCATATCCTCAACGCTCTGATTCGTCAGCGCACCATACTTATCCCACGAACGCACATCAAAATACACATCACCAGAATCATCCAGCGCAGGATACGCGTGGCCACGATCAATCAGACGCTGAATCAGAGCAAACATCTCCGGAATATGACCGGTCGCACGCGGCTCATAGGTCGGCGGATCAATACCCAGCGCCGCATACGCCTGAGCAAAAACCTTCTCAAAACGGTACGCGAGCGCCCACCACTGCTCATTCGGGAATTCACCCTCAAAACCGGGCTCCATAGATTCAGCAGACTTCGCCAAAATCTTGTCGTCAATATCAGTAACATTGCGGACCGTCGTCACCTTCAAACCGCGGTAACGCATCCAACGGCTCAACTGGTCAAAAACCAACGCCGAACGGATGTGGCCCAGATGCGGTTCACCCTGCACCGTAGCACCACAATAATAGATACGCGCCTCACCGGGCACGACGGGCTCAAACTCGCGGATAGTCGCGGAAGCTGAATCATAAAAACGCATAGTCACACTCTCATTCTACGGGGTCGGTTCAAACGCCGGGGCGGTAAATCAGCGATAGGTTACAGAATGGCTCGAAGCAACCAAACACCTACGAACGCGGATACACCAGCGCCGTCGCAATAGCAGCCACACCCTCACCGCGGCCCGTCAAACCCAAACCATCAGTAGTCGTCGCAATCACCGTCACCGGGGCACCCGCCGCCTCGCTCAGCACACGGTTCGCCTCATCACGGCGCGGAGAGAACTTCGGGCGGTTACCCACCAGCTGAACGCTCACATTACCAATCTCAAAACCAGCAGCACGCACAATCGCCGCAGCCTCAGAAAGAATACGAACACCAGAAGCGCCCTTCATATCCGGGCGGTCCACACCGAAATTAGAGCCCAAATCCCCCGTGCCGGAGGCGGCAAAAAGAGCGTCCGCAGCAGCATGAGCCACCACATCACCATCAGAATGGCCACTCAAACCACGCTCACCCGGCCAATGCAGACCAGCAATATACAGAGGAGTGCCCTCTTCGCCAAAAGCGTGGACATCAACACCGGTACCAACACGAGGAATAACAGTCATCACAGGACCCTTCAATCGATCAAACATCTTCTCAGCAGCAGTGCCTCCGCAAAAGAGGCGTTAGGCGGCAAGCTTAGGCAGCAGAATCACCAAACAGCGCGCGAGCAACCCGCAAATCCATCGGAGTCGTCACCTTAAACGCATCCGCATCACCGGCAACCGTCAACACCGGCTCACCCGCCGCCTCCATCGCCATCGCATCATCAGTCAACAGCTCAGCCTCCTCAGCAGGCAGGGAACGGCTACGCTCATGTGCCGCCAACAGGGCAGCCACCTCAAAACCCTGAGGAGTCTGCACCGCACGCATCTGCGCACGCGAAGGAGTACCCGTCACCAAACCAGCAGAATCCACAGTCTTCACCGTATCCACCACCGGCAACACAGGAATCACCGCACGCACAACACCCTGCGGGCTCTCAGAACCCAAACCCTCAAGCACGCGGTGATACACCTGCGGCGGAGTAAAAGCACGAGCGCAATCATGAATCAGCACATAATCCACCGGAACCTGCGCATCCTTCAAAGCATCCAACGCCGCAACCACCGAAGCAGTACGCGTATCACCGCCAGCAGTAATCAATGCACCGGCACGGCGGGCATCCTCCAAAAGCTCCGGGCAACTCACCGAACAATCAGCAGGAACAGTCACCACCACATGCTCAGCAACACCCGAAGCGAGCGCACCCTCCAACGCATAATCCAGCAGGGTACGACCATGCACACGCACAGCAGCCTTCGGGATCGGCTCACCCAGGCGAGTACCCGAACCAGCCGCCAAAACAATCACAGCAGTATTCGCCGCAGAAGCAGAACTCATCAGTCTCAAGCCCGCCTACGCCTCAAACTTATAACCCAAGCCGCGAACCGTCACCACATACTGCGGAGCAGAAGAATCCGGCTCAATCTTCGAACGCAGACGCTTAATATGCACATCCAGGGTCTTCGTATCACCCACATAGTCCGCACCCCACACACGCTCAATCAGCTGGCCACGAGTCATCACACGACCCACATTGCGCAGCAGAATCTCCAGGAGCTCAAACTCCTTCAGCGGCATAGAAATCTCTTCACCATTAACCGTCACCACATGGCGGTCAATGTCCATACGCACCGGGCCGCCCTGCAGCACCGACTCAGTAGCAGAATCAGTCTCCGCCGAACGACGACGCAACACCGCGCGGATACGAGCAATCAGCTCACGCGCAGAATACGGCTTCGTCACATAGTCATCAGCACCCAGCTCCAGACCCAGAACCTTATCCAGCTCAGAATCCTTAGCGGTCAGCATGATAATCGGGACCGAAGACACCTCACGCAGCTTACGGCACACCTCCATACCGGACATGCCCGGAAGCATCACATCCAGCAGCACCAAATCCGCGCCCTCGCGGTCAAACACCGGCAGAGCATCCAGACCGTTGTCCACAATAATCGTCTGGAAACCCTCACGACCCAGCAAAAACGCAAGGGGATCCGAGAGGGCCTCTTCGTCCTCAACAATCAGAATTTTAGACATCAATAACTTCCTTCGATTCCATAAAACCTATACCGCTAACACTACACTGCGGCCGGAGCCTCATTCAGCGGCAACGCCAACGTAAACGTCGAGCCCTCCTGCGGCATCGACCGAACCGTCACGCTGCCACCGTGCTGAGTCATCACGTGCTTCACAATGCTCAAGCCCAAACCGGTACCGCCCGTCTGACGCGAACGAGCCGGATCAACCCGGTAAAAACGCTCAAAAATACGTTTCTGCTCGTCCTCCGGGATACCCACGCCCTGATCAGCAACCTCAACCAGCAGCTGATCCGCCACACGGTGCACCCAAATATCCACCTTCGTATGCTCCGGCGAATAACGCACCGCGTTCTCCACCAGGTTCTGCACAGCAATACCGAGCAGCTCGGCGTCACCGTACACCTCGGGGACCTCCTCGATGCGGGTAGAAATCTGAATGTCCTTCTCCTCCGCCACAATATGCGAACGGTCCACCGCATCAGTAACCAAAGAAGGCACCGATACCGGACCACCACGCGCAATCACGTCGGTCGACTGCAGACGCGAAAGCTCAATAATGTCACGCACCAGCGCAGAGAGGCGGCGCGTCTCCTTATGCAGACGCCCCACAAAATACTCAATCGCCTCCGGGTCATCACTCGCCTGCTCAATAGCCTCAGCCAACAGACTCACTGCACCCACCGGAGTCTTCAACTCATGCGACACATTCGCCACAAAATCATTACGCATACGCTGCACACGAGAAATTTCAGTGCGGTCATCCGCAAGCACCAAAATGTACTCGTCCCCCAGCGAAGCAACACGCACATCCAAGACCAGCGCCTCACCCTCACCGCGGTCAATCTCAAAAGTACGCTCCGCAAAAATACCGCGATGACGCACCATGCGAATCATATCCGCCAACTCATCAGACGCCACCGTATGACCACGCACCAAACCCATCGCATATGCACCCGGAGAAGCCTGAACCACGCCGCCCACCTCATCAATCACCAGGTAGGCGCGACCAATCACAGCAAGCACCTGAGCGGCACCATCACGCAACGCCGGCGCCGACACCAAACTACGCTCCTGCTCCCGCTCACTACGCGCCACCGCGTTCATGCTCAGGACGCCCACCAGCAGACCTATCATGCCCGCAATAAAGGCGATCAGACCGGCATCCATGTACTTCCCTTCTGTTCGGGTACCCCATAAGTATAAATGTGGCCGATACCCAGCACTCAGGCGAACGCTCTTCTTCTCAGGCACGCTCCCCGTACAGAAACCTTACAGAGAACGCAATGAGCCGCCCACCTCAACGGTGGACGGCTCATCACAATGACAGGGGTGAAACCCTGCCGGAGGTATTACTTACCCTGGTTTGCTACGGCAGCAATAGCGTCCTTAGCAGCCTCGGGGTCCAGGTACTCGCCGGGCTTGACGGGCTGGAAGTTCTCATCCAGCTCGTAGTACAGCGGAATACCGGTGGGGATGTTCAGGCCAGCAATGTCCTCATCGGAAATACCCTCGAGGTGCTTGACCAGCGAACGCAGGGAGTTACCGTGTGCAGCAACCAGAACGGTCTTGCCTGCTGCGAGGTCGGGCTTGATGTCCGACTCCCAGTAGGGAAGCATACGGCCCAGAACGTCCTTCAGGCACTCGGTGCGAGGAGCGTTCTCAACATCCGCGTAGCGGGGGTCGTTTGCCTGCGAGTAGGGGTCGTTGTCATCCAGCGGGGGCGGCGGAACGTCGTAGGAACGACGCCAAGTCATGAACTTCTCGTCGCCGTATTCCTCGCGAATCTCGGACTTGTTCTTACCCTGCAGAGCACCGTAGTGACGCTCGTTCAGGCGCCAGGTGCGCTTGACGGGAATCCACAGACGGTCTGCTGCATCCAGTGCAAGGTTTGCGGTGTTGATTGCGCGACGCTGCAGGGAGGTGTGAACAACATCGGGGAGGATGTTGCGCTCTGCCAGCAGCTCGCCGCCGCGCTTAGCCTCAGCGCGGCCCTTATCGGTCAGGTTAACGTCCACCCAGCCGGTGAACAGGTTCTTCTCGTTCCACTCGGACTGGCCGTGGCGCAGGAGTACTAGTTTGTAAGTCATACCTCTATTTTTTCATTTACCCGCCGGTTTGTCATGCCTTAGAGCCTAGAAAATATGCATTCTCCCAAAAATTTATAAGGGTCTTTTCTACCAGAACGAAAGGCTCAAAAACCCCGCCAGAAAAGGGCAAAGCCCCGCACACCATCCGACCGGGACAAACCCATCAGACAGCGCACGAGGCTTCACCATCTATCGCACAAAGCGAGCGCAAAAGCTAACGCTAGAAACGGCGGCGACCCACCGAAGGCCACACACCAGCCAGGAACACGCAGCTAATCACAGCAGCAATCAGCTGAAGAATCAGCACGCTATTACCGCCGCCAGTCACCGCAGCAAAAACGCTAAACAGCGACACCGCAGCGGAACCACCGGTCAAAGCCAGCCACGTGTTCTTCGGGCGCTTACCAGCAAAATCGTAAGCGTTAGCCGGAGACGACCACGCACGAACAAAAGCCAGCACACCAACCACAGCGCCGGCAACAGCCAGTAGCACATCGATAAGAGTGGTCACATAGATGACCAACAGAATAGGAGACATAGTATTCCTTAGAATCAGCAGCTTCTCTAGACAACCCTAGCAAAGTGCCTAGCGGACAGCCTTAAAGGCCTCAACCAAGTCATTGTAAAGGTCATCGACGTTCTCAATACCTACCGACAGGCGAAGCAGGGATTCGGGAATCGAATCCGGCTCGTTACCGTGGCGACGGCGACGCTCCACGAGAGACTCCACGCCGCCCAGAGAGGTTGCCGGGGTCCACAGCTTCAACGCCTCCACGACGTTACGGGCACCAGCCGCATCGGTATCCAGGGTGACGCACAAAATCGCACCGAAACCGTCCATCTGCTTCTTCGCAACCTCATGGCCGCGGTCGCTCTCCAGACCCGGGTAACGCACCTCTGTCACGAAGGGGTGCTCGCTCAGACGCTCCGCCAGCACCTGTGCGTTCTGCACAGCACGTTCCACGCGCAGTGCCAGGGTGCGCAGGCCGCGCAGACCAAGCCACGCCTCCACGGGGCCGGGGATTGCGCCATTGGTGATGCGGTGGTGCAGCATAGCCTTGTACAGTTCCTCATTCGAGGTGAGGGTCATGCCCAGCAGAACATCAGAGTGACCCGCCAGGAACTTCGTTGCGGAGTGAACCACAACGTCAGCACCCAAATCCAGGGGACGCTGCAGAATAGGGGTCGCGAAGGTGTTATCCACCGCGGTCACAATGCCCAGGCGGCGAGCAGCAGAAAGCAGGGCAGGCAGGTCAGCGACCTCAAGCATCGGGTTCGTGGGGCTTTCCAGCCACGCCAGGACCTTCGGTGCCGAGTAGTTCACGTTCTCGGGAGTCACGCCGGTGCGGGATGCGGCATCCTCCATAGCGGCGATAACGCTCTCGGTGTCTTCAATGTCCACGCGAACGAGCTCAATGATGCCGCGGCGCTCCAAATCCTTGCACAGGGTCACCGACGCCATGTATGCGTGCTTCGGAATCAGAACAATGGAGCCAACCGGCACCAGGTCGATGACAGCAGCGACAGCAGCCATACCGGAGGGGAACAGCAGACCCGGCTGGGAAGCGTTCTCCAGCTTCGCCACAACCTCTTCCATGCCCTCCCAGGTGGGGTTCGAGAAGCGGGCGTACACGCGGTCCTGCTCAATATTGACGGCGTCCACACCGCGGTAGGTGGAAGAAAGAACGATCGGAGGGTTCACCGGCGCGTCATGCTCGTGTGCCGGGCGGCCGCCAGAGACGACGAAGGTCTCTGCGGAGTAATTCATGTCGTGGTTATCTGCACTCATGTCTTTAAGCCTGGCACACCCGCGCCCAGAACGCACGCCCGCGCAGGTGACGGCGCGCAGGATTTACATGTTTTTTACCTTGATACGCGCTCAATCCCACGCGGAGGTATCACCAAAACCGCACCGGTGCAGCTAAGAGACCCGGTACCCTTAAGGATGATGGATACTCTCAGCTACACCCCCGATGCACAGAATCTTCCCGCCGACCCGACCGGTCGCCGCGGGCTTTTTATCGTGGTCGAAGGAGGCGACGGCGCCGGCAAAACCACCCAGCTCGCCCTGCTGAATGAAGCACTCAGCGCCCGCGGGTACCGTGTCATCACCACCCGCGAACCCGGCGGCACCGAGATTGGCGAGAAGCTGCGCGCCCTTGTCCTGGAAGCAGGTCAGGGCACCATTGACGACCGCACCGAGGCGCTAATCTTTGCGGCATCCCGCGCGGCTCACGCCTCCCAGCTGATTCGCCCCGCGCTCGCTGAGGGCGCCATCGTGCTTAGTGACCGCTATATTGATTCTTCCGCCGCGTACCAGGGTGTTGGCCGTGATCTGGGTATTGAAACCATCGTCGATTTGAGCCGCTGGGCCACCGCCGACCTGGTACCCGACGCAACCCTATTGCTGAGCGTGCCGCTGAGCGCCGAGCAGGAACGCATGGACCAGCGCGGCACCATCGACCGTATTGAGGCTGAAGGCGCCGCGTTCAAGGCCCGCATTCACGGTGCGTTCGAGCAAATCGCCCGCGAGGACGCTAACGGTTCGCACCGCATCATTGATGGTGTGGGCACAATTGAGCAAGTGCACGCGCGCGTGCTCGAGGTGATTGAGCCTCTGCTTGCCGCCCGCAAGCTGGTCCGCACCGGTAAGGAGGACTCATGAGCCTCTGGGATACCCTGCTGATTCCTGCCGATAAGCTCCAGCAGCTACGCACGGATGCCGCCGCCGACCGCCCCACACACGCATGGCTTTTCACGGGCGCGACCGGTGCGCCTCACCGTGAGGCTGCAAAAATTTTCGCTGCCGCGCTACTGTGCGAGCAGCCCGACCCGCAGAACCGCGGATGCGGCCAGTGCAAGGGCTGCGTGACCGTCATGAACGGTTCGCACGCAGATTTTACGCACTTTAGTACCGAGGCGACGCACATCAGCATTGACGAGGCGCGCGAGCTGGTCATGAAGGCTCAGGACCGCCCGACCGTGGGTCGCTGGCGCGTGATTCTGGTGGAGGACACCGAGCGCATGCCGGAGCGTACCTCCAATGTGTTGTTGAAGGCGATTGAGGAGCCGCCGCCGCATACGATTTGGTTGTTGACGGCGCCCTCCCCCACCGACGTGCTGGTGACGATTCGTTCGCGGTGCCGCCCGGTGCAGTTGCCGGTTCCTACCGATGCGCAGGTGCACGAGTATTTGTTGGCGCACGGTGTGATGGATCCTCTGGCGCAGCGTGCGGCGCGCCTGGCTCTGGGCGATGCGCAGGAGGGGTACCGTTTGGCGACCGATGAGCGGGCGATGGCTCGTCGGGAGTTGATTACCTCCCTGATTCTGAATGTTCGTTCTATTTCTTCGGCTTTCAACGCAGCTGAGAAGCTCACCGACCTTGCCGACCAGGACGCACAGGCTGTCTCCGCTCTCAAGGATGAGCAGGAACGCCAGGAGCTTCTGGCTCTGCTGGGTATTCGCGAGGGTGAGCGTGTTTCTCCGTCCTTGCGAGCGCAGGTTCGCCGCCTGGAGGAGCAGCAGAAGCGCCGCGCTAAGCGCGTTTCCTCCGATACGCTGTTGCGTTCCGTGGCGCAGGTTCAGACGGTTCTGCGTGATGCGTTGGCGGTGGCTCTGTCGGCGAAGGCTCCGCTGGTCAATGAGCATTTGCGTGAGCCTCTGGAGGCGTTCTGCACCCGCCGTTCCGCCCAGCAGCTGCTGGAGGATGTGCAGGCGGTCGAGCTGACTCTGCGTCGTCTGCGGACGAACGCGAATGCGCGTTTGGCGCTTGAGGCGTTGATGAGCCGTTTCGTGTATCAGTAGCTTCTTGGTAGCTTATACAGCACAAAGGGGTACAGCACAAAGGGGAGGCACCGAAGAGATAATCTTCGGCGCCTCCCCTTTTCTATTCATTCTCAGCGCCCCTAGAGCTTAGTTGCGGAATCGAGCTTAGTTGCGGAAACCGTGAACCGGCGACGGAATACGACCGCAACGGGCGATGAACGCCTCCGCGCTAGGGGTGTGGGTGGGCATGACGGGTGCTCGACCGAGCAGGCCACCAAATTCGACCATGTCGCCTACGCCCAGGCCGACCGCCGGGATGACGCGGACCGCGGTGGTCTTGTGGTTCATCACGCCGATTGCTGCCTCGTCGGCAATCATTGCGGCGAGGGTCGCGGCGGGAGTGTCTCCGGGAACCGCGACCATGTCCAGACCGACGGAGCAGATGGCGGTCATTGCTTCGAGCTTGTCCAGGGTGATGTGTCCGGCGGCTGCGGATTCAATCATGCCGATGTCCTCAGAGATTGGGATGAAGGACCCGGAGAGGCCGCCGACATTTGAGCACGCCATGAGGCCACCCTTCTTCACCGCGTCGTTGAGCAACGCGAGTGCCGCAACGGTACCGTGGGTACCGACGGTTTCCAGACCCATTTCCTCGAGGATGTGTGCGACCGAGTCGCCAATCTCTGCGGTGGGCGCCAGGGAGAGGTCGATAATGTTGAACTGCACGCCAAGGCGTTCAGCGGCGAGGGTACCGACCAGCTGGCCAACGCGGGTAATCTTGAAGGCTGCCTTCTTGATTTCTTCTGCACAAGTGTCGAAGGATTCGCCGCGGACCTTCTGCAGGGCGCGGTGTACCACGCCGGGGCCGGAGACACCCACGGAGATGGTGGTGTCTGCCTCCTGAACACCGTGGAATGCGCCCGCCATGAAGGGGTTGTCGCTGACGGCGTTCGCGAAGACGACGAGCTTGGCGCAGCCGAAGCCGTGTGCATCCGCGGTCAGGTCTGCGGTGGCGCGGATGGTCTCGCCCATGAGCTTGACTGCGCTCATGTTAATGCCGGCTCGGGAGGATCCGATGTCTACGGAGGAGCAGACCACGTCGGTTTCTGCGAGCGCTCGCGGGATGGAGCGAATCAGCTTCTCGTCGGCGGGGGTCATGCCCTTATCGACGAGGGCGCTGAAGCCGCCGACGAAGTTCACGCCGACTGCCTTCGCAGCTGCGTCGAGGGTACGAGCGAACTCTACATAGTCCTCGTCGCCGGAGGCGCCTGCCACCAGCGCGATGGGGGTGACGGCGATGCGCTTGTTGACGATCGGGATGCCGAGCTCAGCTTCGATACCTTCGCAGACGCTGACGAGGTTTGCGGCGCGGTTGGTGATCTTGTCGTAGATTTTGCGGCGGGCTACTTCGCCGTCGGAGTCGGCGCAGTCGAGCAGGGAGATGCCCATGGTGACGGTGCGAATGTCGAGCTTCTGCTCCTCGATCATTCGGATGGTTTCTAGAATATTGGTGTTGCGCATCAGTGGAGCCCTAGATGGCGTGCATTGCTTTGAAGATGGATTCTGCCTGGATGCGAATCTGCACCTTCTGTTCGTGTTCGACACCGATCATGGCTTCCTGCAGATCGATGAGGTTCTGCTGCGCTTCGTCGAAGGAGCAGTGCATGATCATGGTGAAGTATTCGCCCATGATGGTCTGGGAGACGTCGAGGACGTTGACCTTACGCTCGGCGAGGGTTGCGGTCACGGCAGCGATGATGCCTTCGTGGTCGATGCCTGTGACGGTGAGGATGATCTTCACAGTGTTCTCCTAGCAGTTTGGGGCTGCGTACCTGAGGAAGAGGTGCATAAAGGCACAGGTATACGCATATTTATAAGACCAATTATAGGTTACTCAGAACACACTGTGCAGGGTAGACACAAAAATATCCCCTGCATCCCATATTCGGGGCATAAAAAATCCACGCCTTCCCGGTCTGAATAAATACAGGGAAGAACGTGGATTCTTTATTATGTGCCAGTCTTGATGTATCTTTCGACACTCCTTATATCTGGCTAGATTATAACTGTCTAGAAGTTTTAGTTATCGAGGATTATTTCCTAAACATAAGAAGCAATGTACAGCTCGCCATTACCGCTCAAGGTTGCCTCGGAGGGCTCACCCACGTGCAGTACCGACTCGGTGGCGCCCAGCACGAACTCTTCGGTGCCGTTGCCGTCTGCCGCGTGAATGGTGATTTCACCGGATACGCTCAGTGCGGCACTAATACCCTCAAAGGTGTATTCCTGCGGCTTGCCCTCTTCAACGCGGATGCGGGTTACGCTCATGCGCTCATCCCACATGGCATAGGTGCCCACGGGTGCGTTATCGGGGGTGGGTTGCTGAATCACGGGGGCGTCCTGGCTTTCGCCGAGAACCTTGATGAGCTCTTCGGTGTCGATGTGCTTTGCGGTCAGACCCGCGCGCATCACGTTATCGGAGGGGTTCATCAGCTCAATGGCGGTACCGGAGACGTAGGCGTGCACCTGGCCGTCGGGGGTGAATGCGGATTCGCCGGGTGCCAGGTGCACCAGGTTCATGACGAATGCGACGAGCAGGCCGCGGTCGCCGGGGTACTTGCCGGCAACAATCTGTACGAGCTCAGCGGCGTCAGCAATGAGCGCGTTTTCGGAGCCGGTCAGCTGTGCTGCCACCTCGATGAGCTGTTCAACAGCGGTTGCGGCAGCGTCTTCGGGCATGCGAATAATCTCGGTCAACAGCTGCTTGGGGGTAAGCTCCACGCGCTCTGCCAGCCAGTCAGCTTTGAATGCCCTCGCCAGTTCTGCCAGCTGCGCGGAGGTGCGCACACCGGTGAGCACACGCATCGGGGTCAGCGCAATGACGGTTTCGGGCTTGGAGTAGCGGTCCTTGTAGTTGCGGTGCGGCGCGTCAATCGCGATGCCGCGTGCCTGCTCGTCCTCGAAGCCAGCAATAGCCTGCTCGGGGGTGGGGTGCACCTGAATCGACAGGGGTGCATCAATCGCAAGGATCTTAAAGAGGAAAGGGAACCAGTCGGAGGTACGGTCCGGGCGCAGGAAACGGGAGGGCTCAGCCTGAATCAGTTCGTTGAGCGGGGACTCGGTGCCGTCAACGGTTGCGCGGGAGGGAGCAGCCGGATGCGCACCAACCCACACCTCAGCCTCGGGCTGCTCGGTGGGTACGGGCACGCCACGCATGCGTCCGAGAATTTCGCGGGAACCCCACGCATAATTCTGAATCTGGTTTTTTAGGGAAAAAATCTCACCCATGGGGGAAAATACCTCTCGACGTGAGTTATTTGAAGCAAGTGACGTGATAAAAAACCCATACATTCAGCGGAATTTATAAGGTTTTACCAGCCCATTATAGAGGCTACTTGCACTTCTTTACCGCTAAAATAAAAGGCGTGACTACTATTAATCTACATGACTCATTCAAAGCGTACGACGTGCGTGGCATCGTCGGCGAAACCATTACCGCAGAGACTGTTCGCGCTACTGGCGCGGCTTTCGTAGACGTTCTGGGCCTGGAGGGCCAGACCATTCTGGTCGGCGGCGACATGCGCCCCTCCTCCCCCGAATTCATGGATGCATTCGCCCAGGGTGCAACCGCTCGCGGTGCAAATGTTGAGAAGATCGGTCTGATCTCCACTGACGTTCTGTACTTCGCATGTGGCGTTGAGAACGCTGCCGGTGTTACCTTCACCGCTAGCCACAACCCCGCAGAGTACAACGGCATGAAGATGGCTAAGGCTGGCGCTGTTCCTCTGTCTTCCGAGTCCGGTCTGTTCGATATTCGCGACCTGGCTCAGAAGTACCTGGATTCGGGCGAGATTCCTTCGGTTGAGAAGGTTGGCACCGTTTCTGAGAAGGACATTCTCAAGCCTTACGCAGAGTACCTGCGCAAGCTGGTTGATCTGTCTTCCATCCGCCCCCTGAAGGTTGTTGTTGACGCTGGTAACGGCATGGGTGGTATGACCACTCCCGCTGTTCTGGGCGACACCATCCTGCCGGGCCTGCCCCTGGAAATCGTTCCCCTGTACTTCGAGCTGGACGGCACCTTCCCGAACCACCCCGCTAACCCGCTGGAGCCGGCTAACCTGGTTGACCTGCAGAAGGCTGTTGTTGAGCACGGTGCTGACATTGGTCTGGCATTTGACGGTGACGCTGACCGCTGCTTCGTCATCGACGAGAAGGGTGAGCCTGTCACTCCTTCCGCTGTGACCGCTCTGGTTGCTGAGCGCGAGATTGCTCGTGCGAAGGCAGAGGGTAACGAAGAGCCCGTCATCATCTACAACCTGATCACCTCGAAGGCTGTTCCTGAGCTGGTTGAGAAGCTGGGCGGCCGCGCAGTGAAGACCCGCGTGGGCCACTCCTTCATCAAGGCTGTTATGGCTGAGGAGAACGGCGTTTTCGGTGGCGAGCACTCCGCTCACTACTACTTCAAGGACTTCTTCAACGCAGACACCGGCATGCTCGCTGCAATGCACGTGCTGGCTGCTCTGGGTGGTAGCGATGAGCCTCTCTCCGAGATCAGCGCGAAGTACTCCCCGTACGTTGCTTCCGGTGAGATTAACTCCGAGATTGAAGACAAGGCTGCCGCTGTGGACCGCGTGCGTGCACACTACGCTAACGCTCCCGTGGTTGTTGAGGACTCCGACGGCACCACCTTCACCAACACCGAAGAGGGTTGGTGGGTTAACCTGCGTCCTTCGAACACCGAGCCTTTCCTTCGCCTGAACCTTGAGGCACCGGATGTTGCGACTATGGAGCGCGTCCGCGACGAGGTTCTGGCTCTGGTTCGCCAGGCCTAGTCTTTCGTAGACATTCTCTCTTCTGCTCTTTGAGCAGTTGAAATATAAAGATCCCGCCCGCAGATTGTTTCTGCGGGCGGGATCTTTTTATTAAGTTCCAAGAAACCTAGCGGACGAGCCGGCTTACGGGGTTTTTACGCCTCGCGTGCCTGGTCGTGGAGCATCCACTGGTCCGGGCCGAAGATTTCGTAGTTGATGTTCTTGCCGGGAACGCCTGCCTCCACCAGTGCGGAGCGTACGCCCTGCATGAAGGGCAGCGGGCCACAGAGGTAGACGTTAGCGTTGGCGGGAACATCCAGCTTGGAGACGTCGACGCGACCGGTGAAGTCGCCGCCTTCGCCCTCGATGAAGGAGACGAGGCGTGCGTTGGGCAGCTTGCCGACGAGCTCGGTGAGCTCTTCGCGCAGGGGCCAGGTGTCCAGGCGGCGGTCTGCGTGGACCACGGTCACGGGGCGCTCGGAGCCCTTCTCAACCAGCTCGGAGAGGAAGCTGAGCATGGGGGTGGTGCCAATACCTGCGGAGAAGAGGTACAGGGGCGCCTCAGGGTCGCCAAAGCCTTCCAGAGTCAGGTCACCGTAGGGGTTGGAGATTTCGACGACTGCGCCGACTTCCAGCTCGTGCAGGATGGAGGTCATCTCGCCGTTGGGGTCGAGCTTCACAGCGATGCGGCGCTGGTTCTTTTCGCTGGGCAGCAGGGTGTACTGGCGTGCCTGGCGCAGGCCGTCACGTGCGGGAACGACGATGGAGATGTACTGGCCGCCCTTGGACTCGGTCATGGGGGTCTCGTCGGCGGGCTCGAAGGTCAGAACTACGACGTTCTCACCGGTCTCCTTGCGGTCAACGAGCTTGAAGGGTGCGAACATGACGTCGTTTGCCTGGGAAGCGTACAGGCCCTTCTCCAGCTTGATGAGGGCGTTGCCCATGAGCCAGTAGACCTCGGTCCATGCCTCAACGATTTCGGGGGTTGCCAGGTCGCCGAGGTTAGCGGCGATTGCCTCGAAGAGGTACTTGTAGACGGTGGGGTACTCTTCTTCCTTCAGGCCCAGGGATGCGTGCTTGTGGGCCACGCGGGAGAGGACCTCGTCCGGGTAGGAGTCCGGGTGCTCGACAATATAGGAAGCGAATACTGCGATGGAGCCAGCCAGTGCGCGGGGCTGGGTGCCTTCGAGCTGAGAGGAGCGGGAGAACATGCCGTCCATCAGGTCGGGGCGGGCAGCAAACATTCGACGGTAGAAGTCGGGGGTGATGTCGTTGATGCGCTCAGCGATAATGGGCAGCGTTGCCTCAATAATGGGGCGGGACTTCTCAGAGAGCATGTCATGCCTTCTTCCTGTGTGGTCACCTGGTCGTTGTGATGATGCCCTTGATATGTGTGATGCTGGGGCGTTCACTCGGACAGCTCAGTTGGTGACGAAGTGTTTATAAAGCACCCTTACCGTAGCATTTTGCGGGGTGCTTGCGCTGTGTGCAGGTCATGCCCCGAGGGTTATTTGGCGCTACAGATGCTACTTATGGTTCACCCTGACTCAAAGAGAGAGCCGAGCGTCACACTATATATTTTCAGCACTGTTTTTGAGTTCGCCGGGTGACTAGCCCCGAAGTGTGCATAAAAATTCTGGCATGGAAATATATTTACTATGGAAAGTATGCAGTGCGGTGCAAAAATGAATATGGTCACATTTTCTGCATTTGAAAAGCAAATTTGCAATATCCTGCATTTACTGCACATTTTCCGGGTTCGTGCAGGTGCCGACAACCGCGCACGCAGAGTCAAAAACACTCCCCCGCGGCCCTCAAAACCCCCACGAAACACCCCCGCGCGAACCGCCTAGCAGCCCCCGCATCAAGCACAGAAACGCCCAAACCTCCGTGTTAAAAACTCTGTGGAGCCTCCCGCTGGAAAGCTCCACAGGCATCACGTATCGCTTGAATACTTACGACTAGCGCGCAGGCAACGCATTCTCCGGAGGCCCAAAGCCCAGCTCGACGAACACCGGGCCAACGGGGCGCGCACCGGCAGTCAGTTCGCTAATGATCACCGAATCAACCGATGCATAGAATGCCTCGCGAGCCTTCGCCAGCACATTGCGCAGGCGACAGAACTTATCGAGGGGGCAGTGGCCATTCTCGTCCTCGCACTCAATCATGGGGATATCGCCCTCAGTAGCGCGAAGAATAGTGCCGACGGTCGCAGAACGACCCGCATCCGAAAGCATGACGCCACCGGAACGACCGCGAGTCGAGTCCAGGTAACCCATGTTCACGAGGAAAGCTACAGCCTTCGCCACGTGGTTGTAGGGGGTGTCCACACCTTCAGCGATCTTCTGGGTGGAAAGCTTCTGACCGGGCTCCAGAGCAGACAGGAGCATCAGAACGCGGAGCGAGACATCCGAGAATGCTGTCAAACGCATGGATACTCCTTCTAATCTCTCGTGCCACCACATATCAGTACATGTAGCAGCGGATATGCGCAGCTCGTGAAAGCCATGTGCATTCAAAAATCTTACATTGGAATTGTATAGGGGTGATAAGAGAGGCAAGAAATTATAACCAGCTGCTTCTGTGCCCCAACCACCCCGGCGGGGATTTAAAGTATTTCTCAAGAGCAAGTGGACTGCATAGCCTTACATTCACACCTTTGCGAGAAAACTTATCATTCCCCCCAGCTGACGGGGATTCAAATTTTCCCCAAGCAGAAGGAAGGAGCGGAATCTCATCGGGAGATTCCGCTCCTTCAATGCGCTAAACCTTAGGTATTAGCTGGAGTGTCTTAGCCCTCCAGAGCCTTCGCCAGAGCGTCGCGCTGTTCGCGAACCTCAGCAGGCAGCTTGTCGCCGAACTTCTCGAGCCACTCGTCGATGCTGGGCAGCTCAGCAACCCATTCTTCCTTCGAGACAGCCAGAGCAGCCTTCAGTTCTTCCTCGGAGATTTCCAGACCGGTCAGGTCCAGGTCTTCCTTGGTGGGAACGGTGCCCAGGAAGGTCTCCTGGCCGCCAGCCTTGCCGTCGAGGCGGTCGCAGATCCACTTCACAACGCGAGAGTTCTCGCCGAAGCCGGGCCATGCGAAGCCACCATCGGGGGTACGGCGGAACCAGTTGACGTAGTAGACCTTCGGCATATTCTCAGCGCCGTGCTTCTTGCCCAGGTCCAGCCAGTGCTTGAAGTAATCACCAGCGTTGTAGCCGATGAAGGGCAGCATTGCCATCGGGTCGCGGCGAATCACACCGACAGCGCCCTTAGCAGCCGCGGTGGTCTCGGAGGAGAGGGTAACTGCGCGGAAGACGCCCTGCTCCCAGCTCTCGGACTCGGAAACCAGGGGGATGGTGGTCTTGCGGCGACCGCCCAGAACGATAGCGCTCAGCGGCACACCCTCGGGGTCGTAGTACTCGGGAGCGAGCATGTCGACCTGGGATGCGGGGGTGCAGAAGCGGGAGTTCGGGTGAGCTGCCGGGCGGCCGGACTCGGGGGTCCAGTCCTGACCGGTCCAGTCAATCAGGTGCTCGGGAGCCTCATCGGTCTTACCCTCCCACCAGACGGAGCCGTCGTCGGTCAGTGCAACGTTGGTGAAGATGGTGTTGCCCTTGGCGATAGCCTTCATAGCGTTCGGGTTGGTGGAGTAACCGGTGCCCGGTGCCACGCCGAACAGGCCAGCCTCGGGGTTGACCACGCGTGCCTGGTGGTTCTCGTCGAACTCGATCCATGCGATGTCGTCGCCGACCATCTCAGCCTTCCAGCCGTCAATGGTGGGTTCCATCATTGCGAAGTTGGTCTTGCCACATGCGGAAGGGAACGCTGCGGAGATGTAGCGAACCTTGCCCTCGGGGTTGGTGACCTTCAGGATGAGCATGTGCTCTGCCATCCAGCCCTCATCGCGACCGATAACGGATGCGATACGCAGTGCGTAGCACTTCTTACCGAGCAGTGCGTTACCGCCGTAGCCGGAGCCGAAGGACCAGATTTCGCGGGTCTCGGGGAACTGGACGATGTACTTCTCGGGGTTGCAAGGCCAGGGAACATCTTCCTGACCGGGCTCCAGGGGTGCACCAACAGAGTGCAGAGCCTTGACGAAGAAGCCGTTGGTCTCGTTCAGCTTGGCAAGAACGTCCTTACCAATGGTTGCCATGATGCGCATGGAGCAGACAACGTATGCGGAGTCGCTGAGCTCAACAGCAATCTTGGGGTTCTTAGCCTTCAGGGAGCCCATGACGAAAGGAATGACGTACAGGGTACGACCGCGCATGGAGCCCTCGAACAGACCGGTCAGGGTCTGCTTCATTTCGACGGGGTCGCGCCAGTTGTTGGTCGGGCCTGCGCCTTCTTCAGTCTCGGAGCAGATGAAGGTGCGCTCCTCGACACGTGCAACGTCGTCGGGATCGGAGAAAGCTGCGTAAGAGTTCGGGAATTCGTGATCGCTGAGGCGAACGAAGGTACCGGCGTCAACCAGTTCCTGTGCCAGGCGGTCATATTCTTCCTGGGAGCCATCGACCCAGTAGATGTGTGCGGGCTGGGTCAGTGCCGCAACCTCGCGAACCCAATCCAGGAGGCCCTGGTGGGTGGTAGGTGCGCTCTGCAGCTCCTTTTCGAGTTCGGCAGAGAGAGTACGAGTTGAGGTGTCAGCCATTGACATTTTCCCCTTCAATCGGTGGCCCGGATACTACATTGATCCGGTTAGGTCTGCGGTAACAAAGAAGCAGTTAAACACTACAAGCGTGCAAACAAATGTGAATATGCACGCTTGGACAGTCTCCACTTCCTCGTGATGCTTACAGAATAACGCATTAATGGTCTGCAGAGCTTTCTATGACACCATTTCTTAAGTTCTGCGCATCACATTCTTAGAGTACGAGAAGATTTCTGTAAAGAATTTTTAGGTCGTATGGCGGGACCCTTCGGGGATTTTAGGGGCCTACAGCACCGGTTTTAGGGTGCCGAGAAAATATTTTGAAAAAATTTTACGCCACCAAAAACCCCGGAATCATGCGGTAAAACAGGGCATTATCGAGTCTTTCGGAGGGGATTTTGGGTCAATTTCGAGTTTTTCGGCTTGCGCACCCTTGGAGACATCCGTATAGTAGTACCTGTTGCCGCGACGGGTTGAAGAAATCCGAAGCGAGGAACATGCGCCTGTAGCTCAACGGATAGAGCATCTGACTACGGATCAGAAGGTTGGGGGTTCGAATCCCTTCGGGCGCACCACCGATCCCCGGTTCTTTGGAACCGGGGATTTTTTGTATGCCCAGAAGATAGACCCCGGAAGACACACCCCTGGAAGACATCTTTGGGAAACAAGCGCGCTGAAAACGCTCTGACACAAGCCCCGGGCAGAGCTCAAGCCACTGCACAGTACAACATGTTGCAGTACGACACGCCGCAGGCTCTAGCTAGGTGTAGCAAGGACGCTTCACCAGCTGACGCTGCCCCATCCGTGCCAAAAACCGCGCCCCAAAGCACCCCAACCTGTGAATCCACAGATTTATGCTCCCAGATGACGTGCCCCGGGGCACACCCGCCAAAAAACGCATAGGATGGAAAGAGGACCCTCCACACATAGGCTGGAGAGCAGACAACGCGAAGGAGCACTATGGCACAGCTATCCATTCCGCAGTCCCTGATAGGTGCACTCATCGATATAGCCGACCTTGGAACACTCGACTACTTCCCGCCCACCGAACGATGCGCCCACTGGTCCCTCTATGACGCGCAGCGCCAGGAGCTCCTCTGCCCCTGCACACCCGCCGCCAACACCACCGCGGAGAAGCTCTTTGAGGCCGCGGCGAAGATTCTCTACGAGAATTTCCCGCGATATATCGATTCGCCCGAGGAAATCATTCCTTATACTTCCCGCCAGGAACTCGTTGCCGCCCTACGCCGCGGCGATGAGGAAGCCAGCGACACTAAGCCTCTTGAAGAGGAACAGAACGACCTGCAGGCAACCGAAGCTACCGCAGACTCCACGGCTGAGGCTCCCGTTGCAGAGGCCAACGAGGGTGTAGTTACTGAGGACGCCGCGGTGAGCGCAGCCGCCACTCCCAAGCCTGCAGCCCCGAAGCTCGCGCCTTCCCCCGCGCTCTTTGCCGCCCGCGCGGCACAGGCACCCGCCCCGGCTCCCAGCCTGGCTCCCAGCGCGCCGGAAGAAGCATCTGTGGAAGCAGCTGCAGAAAAGACGGTTCCTGTACCGACCCCCGCCACGGTTACCCCCGCGGCGCCGAAGCCCGCTACATCTGAGCCCGCTGCGCCGAAACCTGCAGTTCCGAAGCCTGCAGTGCCGACTCCCGGTGCGCCCTCCCCCGGCATGTTCCGCAAGTCCACGCTGACCTACCGTCCGCCGCGCATCGAAGAGTACCTGGAGGGGCTGCGTGCCCGCCAACAGGCTGCCGAAGCCACAGAAGCTACCCATACGGCAGTATCTAGCGAGCAGGCACCTGTTGAAGAGTTGCCCGTACTCAGCCAGTCCCTACCGAGTGCGCCCGCCGCTCCGGAGACGAATACCCCGAAGCCGAGCGCGCCGAAGCCCGCAGCCCCGGTCCCCGCTGCTCCGGCGGCCCTCAGCGAGCCCGCGGCTCAGCCGGTAGCCGCCGAACCGACCGCGCCTCGCGGCGTCAGCGAAGAGGACCGCGAACGCAGCTACCGCCTGCGCCCGAGCCTGCGCGCCCGCCTCGAACGCGAAAACATCAGCGAAGAGCTCGTGCGCACCATCCTGCGTGAAGGCGCGGCAGAACGACTCAACGACTGGACGATTCGCTTCACCCACGACGATTACCGGGTGGACGTCAACACCGCCTCCGCAGAAGTCATTACGGTCATTGACGAATACGACGCCGAATACAACGAAGCGGCGCAGGCATCCCTGGCGCAGGGCGAATACAACTCGCTCAACGCCCTGGAACTCGAATTCAGCGAGCGCGCCCGCACCTTCTTGAAGAAGAACCCGCCGTTCGTTTTCGATCTGATGCTTCAGACGCTGAACAGCCCCGAGAGCGTGCGTATGGCTGAAGGCTGGACCCGCATCTACGCGGCGCAGGGCCTGGAAATCGCAATCTCGCCCGATGAGCGGACCGTTATGGCTCTGGCGAAGACAGCGGACTTCCACAACCTGCACGCAGAAACCCTGCGCAAGGTGCAGCTGGAAGAGCTCAGCAACACCCTGGCAAAGCAGGCAGAAGATAAAGCAGCTCGGGCAGACACCACCGAGGAGGAGAAATAATGTCCGCTAAGCAGATTACCGTTCCTCTTGAGGTGTACGTTCGCCTGCAGGAGCTTGCTTCCCTCGCAACCTATAGCTACCGGGACAACCAGGGCTCAGAAGAAAGCACCGCAAACGATAAGCCGTGGGATTTGCTCTCCAAGGACGGCGCCTCCCTGCTCGATGAGAACGGCGCGCTCAAGCCCGAAGCCGCAGAGCTCTACTTCACCCTGTTGCCGCTCATCGCCCAGGAATTCGTGGAGCAACAGCAGGCACTCGTGGACGCATACCGTCAGGCGCCCAAGCCCGCCGCCGCACGCGCCAAGATTCGCCCCTCCAACCAGCGCCTCATCCCGCTGACCGAGGTGCCGCTGGAGAACCAGCGTATTGCCGCGCGCATCGAGAAGGAATTCTACGGCGAGGTGCCGCCGCGCCGCCGTATCTACGGCGTGCTCCCGGGCGTGATGGACTATATGATGCGCCACGGTCTCACCTACGAGCTACTGCTGGACATCATCGAATCGCCCGCAAGCACCGTGGTTCAAGAGAGCGCGCAGGAGAACCGTTACGGCCGCGAAGTCACCCTCTACACGCATGAAGAGGAAGGCTACCAGGTGGTGCTCAACCCCCTGACTGCCGAAGTGCTCGCGCTGCGCCCGCTGCAGGCTCTGGCGGGAGGCTACCAGCTCTCCCCCGATGCTCAGGCACAGCTGAAGGCGCTCGGTCTGACCGGCGAGTACATTGCCCGCATCCTGGATGAGGCTGAGGACCGCCGCCCAATTCCCGGCAGTAGCCGCACCGTGTACTCGCTCAACGGCTACCAGGTGGAGTTCTCGCACTCCGACCAGCAGGTAATCCGTATTAGCCGCGGCACCGCGCCCAGCCGTAACCCCTTCGAGTCGCAGCCGAGGATGAGCGGCACAAAGAGGCAGCGCGGCCGCAAGATCCCGCACGATGTGGATGCGTTCGTGCAGCTGTTGCAAGAGCACGGCTTCACCATCACCATGGGCGGTAAGCACTACGATATTCGCCACGAGAAGCTGGCTCCGGGTCAGAAGGCGGTCACCTCCGTGACCCCCTCAGATTCGCAGCGTTGGCACCTGAACTCGGCACGCCAGATCCGCAATACCTTCGGTATCGACCTGCGCTACGCCGACCCGCGCGATAGCGTACGCGGTATTGTGCGCGGTCCCGGAGGAAGCGTCCAGAATTCCGATAACCACAGCACAGAAAAGCAGGACGCCGAGAAGACTGCGGAGAAGGAATCCGAGTAGCTCTTCGTCACAGTTGAAGCATAGCCGTTGAAGCGCGCCCGCGTGCCGGTTCTTTATACTGCCCCCAGCATGTCTTTGCATCTGGGGGCAGTATTCATATGCGCCTATATCCCGCGTTGTCAGGGCAATACGGGGTAGACTGGGGGCAATACAGACATGCTATTCAGCATAAAAATTAATATGCGTTCCCGTGATATGCGTGACGGTAGGGTTGGGGATGCGCCACAAAGTACGGTGAATAACAGCCCCTACCTCTACAATAGAAACGCATCACTACAGAAGAAGGAGAACGCATGGGCGTAACGATTAAGGTCACTGACGAAGCAGGCGTAAACTACGACATTCAGTGGGAAGACCACCACACCCTCCTGGAAGCCCTCCAGGCTAACGGCGTGCCGGTCCTCGCAACCTGCGGTGGTAACGCATCCTGCGCTACCTGCCACGGCTTCATCGACCCCGAGCACTTCGAAGCTTCCGGTGAACGCACCGAAGCTGAGCAGGACCTGCTCGACATGGTCGACGATGTCGCCAACGAATACTCTCGCCTGTGCTGCCAGGTCGAGTACGCCCCCGGTATGGACGGAGCAGAAATTCAAATGCAGGCGGCGATGTAATCATGTTTAAATCGGCTCAGGTACTCGCATCAACCACCCTCCTCTGTTGCGTGCTCGCGCTCAGTGGATGCGGCGCGTCCCAGGCCGGTCAGGAAGCTGAAGGCACCTCGGCGCAGCCGAGTGCTTCGGCTTCGGTCAAGCCCGGTACGATTCGAGTAGCCTCCGACGGGGCTACCCCTTCGGTGAGCCCGGGCTCCATTACCGTGGTGAACTCCCCCGATGCGGCGCACCACGATTCTTCCTCTGAGCACTCCGAGTCTTCTTCCCACACCGAGACTCACGAGTCGAAGCAGAACTCTGACTCTCATTCTTCTGATTCCTCCCGCGAGGGTTCCGATCAGAACAAGTCAGACGACTCTGCAGATTCTCAGCAGGATTCCCAGAAGAGCTCAAACTCGTCGTCACAGTCGGGTTCCAACTCTTCGGGTAACTCCTCGAACTCCTCCGGTTCTTCGGGCTCGTCGAATTCTTCCAATTCCTCGAATTCTTCGAGCTCTTCGGAGAAGTCCTCTAACTCCTCCAACAATAACGCTGCTGAGGGACCGACCCAGTGCGATCTGGACGACCTGAACGTTTCGGTTGCTGTGGGAGAAGGCTCCCCCGGCGCCCGAAACTACACCCTGTACTTCCAGAATTCCTCGAACTCCCCCTGCACCCTGCGCGGCTACCCGCGTGTGGTGCATGCGGGTCCTTCGGGAACCTGGGTTGGTCGTGAGGCTTCCACCTCCGATGAGTACATGAACTCTGCGGGCGTGACCCTTAACCCCGGCGATAGCACCACCGCGGTACTGCGTTCGGTGTATCCGGCACGCTTCGGCGATGATTGCGGTAGCCGCCCGGTTCAGGGCTTCCTGGTGGGTCTTCCCTCGGGTTCCGGTGGAGTGATTGTTCCGCTGGATACGACCGCGTGTTCCTCGTCTGTTCCGCAGCTGTCGGTGGGTCAATTTGGTGCCCGCTAACGCGGCGTTGCAGATGTGACAACATCTCTGGCACGTTGTGTGCGCATATAGTTCGCATATAGTTCAAGGGCGGTTCCCCTCGATGGGGAACCGCCCTTGAACTGTCTATAAACCTAGGGTTTAGCTTGAGCTATGCGGTAGCCGCACGCTCTTAGAGGGAGCGAGCGACCTCGTCGTGGCTGAAGCGTGCACCGCGCGGGTATGCGGGAGCCTCGCCGTGACCGATGTTGACGACGAGGAAGGGGATTTCTGCGTTGTCCGCGAAGAATTCCTTCTTGATGCCGGCGAAGTCTGCGCCGGTCATGGGGCCGGCATCCAGACCGAGGGCGCGGATTGCGGTGATGAAGTAGCCTGCCTGCAGGTGAGCGCTCAGCTCAGCGGCGGGGGTGGCGAGCTCTTCGGTGGTGTAGAAGCCCTTGATGAAGCCGGCAGCGTTGGGGTTGAAGGTGTCAGCGTGCTCTACCCAGTTTGCGTCTGCGGAGAGAATCGCCGTGACCGGTGCCGCCTGGGTCTTAGCCTTGTTGCCGTCAGCCAGGTGTGCGACGAGGCGCTCGCGTGCCTCGGGGCTCTTGACCCAGGTGATGCGCAGGGGCTGGCTGTTGAAGGCGGTGGGACCGTAGAAGGTCAGCTCCTGGATGCGGCGCAGCTGTTCGTCGGTGACGGGCTCCTCGGTGAAGGAGGAGACGGTGCGAGGCTCGTGGAAGAGGTTGATGAGCTGTTCTTCGGTCAGGCGGGTCATGGTGGCGCTCCTTTGTGTTGTTCTCTCAGTCGATTACTTTACAAGTAAAACATTACGGGCTTGTTGGGAACCTGTCAAGCACATCTTCCTCCCCCAGCCCCCAACAATTCAAGAGGCGCACACCATAAACCCCGCCATAATAGATACATGACCGACGCACTCTCCCACTTCTCCGCACCCGTACGCGACTGGTTCCGCGCCACCTTCAGCGCACCCACCGCCGCCCAAGAAGGCGCATGGGAGAACATCCGCAACGGCAACAACACCCTCATCATCGCCCCCACAGGCTCCGGCAAAACCCTCGCCGCATTCCTCTGGGCACTCGATGCCCTACACCGCGAACACGAAGCCGGAACTGCAGGCGGCACGCGCATCCTCTACATCTCACCCCTCAAAGCACTCGGTGCGGACGTCGAACGCAACCTACGCGCGCCCCTCGCCGGAATCACCCGCCTGAGCGGCAACGACACTGGCGAGCCGAGCATCACCGTGGGCGTGCGCAGCGGCGACACCCCCGCACGCGAACGCCGCCAACTCATCAGCAACCCACCCGACATTCTCATCACCACCCCTGAATCCCTCTACCTCATGCTCACCAGCGCCGCCCGCAACACCCTCGCCGGCGTGACCACCGTGATCGTGGATGAGATTCACAACCTTGCCGCCACCAAACGCGGCGCGCACCTGGCAGTATCCCTCGAACGCCTCGATGCGCTCCTTGAAAAGCCCGCACAGCGCATTGGTCTCTCCGCAACCGTCGAAAACCCGGAGGCGGTCGCCCGGTTCCTCGGTGGCATTCAGCCGGTGACCATCATGAGCCGCCCGGTTGCCAAAGAATGGGACCTGCGTCTGAGCGTGCCCGTACCCAATATGGCGGCGCTCGGAGGCGCCAACGACTACGGGCAGGGGCTCTACGCCCCATCAGAATATGCGCCCTCGGAGGTGCCGGGCGGCGGGGGCTCAACTTCTGCCGGCTCGGCGCAGGGCGCGGCACAGCCTGCCCCCAGCGCAGCGAATACCCCGGCAAGCGCGCCCTACACGCTGGAAGATGCCATTGGCGTATTCCCCGGGCAGGAAACTGGTCAAGAAACCGGACAAGAAACCGGACAGGCAAACCCGGCGCGACAGGGCAATAACGCCGCGCCCAAAAATACGCTCACCATCCCGGAAGAATCACTCCGTGAAACTGCCGATAGCGAGCGTCCCGAGACTTCCATCTGGCCGCGCGTACAGGAGCGCATCGTCGACCATATTGAGAACAACCGTTCTACGATTGTTTTCGTTAACTCGCGTGGACTAGCGGAAAAGCTCACCGCGGCACTCAACGATATTCACCTACACCGCGTGCTCGCAAAGCAGGGCATCAGCCCCGAAGACTACGCGGCGGGCATCTGCGACATCGCCGAGGTGCCACCGCTCGCCCGCGCGCACCACGGCTCCGTATCCAAGGAACAGCGCACCCTCATCGAGGAAGCGCTCAAGGGCGGAACCCTACGCTGCGTGGTCGCCACCAGCTCCCTGGAGCTGGGCATCGACATGGGCCACGTGGACCTCGTAATCCAGGTGGCCGCACCTCCATCGGTTGCCTCCGCACTGCAGCGCGTGGGCCGCGCCGGACACCGCGTGGGCGAAATTTCGCGCGGATTCTTCTACCCCAAGCACCGCGGCGACCTGCTCGGCGCAACCGTCACCCTCGCCGGAATGCGCAGTGGAACCCTCGAGCCGCTTGCCATCCCCACCAACCCCCTGGACGTACTCGCGCAGCAGACCGTCGCCGCCTGTGCGTTGGGCCCCATCAGCGTGGACTCCTGGTACGAGGCGCTACGCCGCAGCGCGCCCTACGCCGAACTGCCGCGCGCCCTCTTCGACTCCGTACTCGAAATGCTCGCCGGACGCTACCCCTCCGACGAATTCGCCGAACTGCGCCCGCGCATCATCTGGGACCGCACCCCCACCGAGGAAGCCCCCTCCGGCAGTATTGAGGGCCGCCCGGGTGCGCAGCGCCTCGCCGTCACCAGCGGCGGCACGATTCCCGACCGCGGGCTCTTCCCCGTCTACCTGGTCAGCGGCAATGAGGAGCGCGGCCCTAAGCGCGTGGGTGAGCTCGACGAGGAAATGGTGTACGAATCCCGTGCTGGCGAGGTCATCACCCTCGGCGCGAGCAGTTGGCGCATCGAAGAAATTACGCATGACGCGGTGCGGGTCTCCCCCGCACCCGGTCAGCCCGCACGCCTGCCCTTCTGGCACGGCGACCGCATGGGCCGCCCCTACGCCCTGGGCGTGCAGACGGGTACGTTCACGCGCGCCCTCTCCAGCCTGGACGCCACCGATAGCGCCGCCGCCCGCCAGCAACTCGAACAGCTCGGACTGGACACCTGGGCAGTCGATAACCTGCTCGCCTACCTGCGTGAGCAGCGCGAATCCACCGGGGCGGTCCCCTCCGATACCCGCATGATTGTAGAGCGGCACCGCGACGAACTGGGCGATTGGCGCGTGGTCCTGCACTCGCCGCTCGGCTACGGGGTGCACGCACCCTGGGCGCTGGCGGTACGCGCCCGCATTGAGGAGCGGTACGGGGTGGACGCTTCCGTCATGGCGAGTGATGACGGCTTGATTCTGCGTCTGCCCGCTATGGAGGATGTGCCGCCCGGCGCTGATCTGTTCCTTTTCGACCCGGACGAGCTGGAGGCGATTGTCACCGAACGCGTAGGCGATTCGGCGCTTTTTGCGTCTCGGTTCCGTGAGAATGCGGCGCGTGCCCTGCTGTTGCCGCGCCGTGATCCGGGTAAGCGCACCCCGCTGTGGCAGCAGCGTCAGCGTGCGGCGCAGCTGTTGGATGTGGCGCGTAAGTACCCTGATTTTCCGGTGCTTTTGGAGACGGCGCGCGAGTGTCTGCAGGATGTGTACGATGTTCCGGCGCTGGTTCAGGTGCACCGTTCGTTGCAGTCTCGGGCGGTGTCCATGCTGGAGGTTGAGACGAACGACCCTTCGCCTTTTGCGCGCACTCTGCTCTTTGAGTACGTTGCCGAGCACCTCTACGACGGCGATGCGCCCGCCGCCGAACGCCGCGCCGCCGCGCTGTCGCTGGACCCGGCACTGCTGGCTGAGTTGCTGGGTTCGAGTGGTCTGCGTGACCTGTTGGATCCGGCGGTTCTGGTGCAGACTCAGCAGCGTCTGCAGCGCACGGGTGAGCGTTACCGCGCCTGCGGTGTAGAGGGCGTGGCGGATCTGTTGCGCCAGTTGGGTCCGTTGAGCGCGCGGGAGTTGAGTCTGCGTTTGCGTGCCGACAGCCCACGGGCTGAATCTGCGACACACGGTTCTCAGGATTTCGGCGAGTCCGAAGACTCTGAAAACTACGGCGAGGAGCATGGCGAGGAGTACGGCGCGCACGCCAGCACGGATCAGGCGCGCGCCCTGGCGGAAGAGCTGGTGCGCTCGCGCCGCGCGTTCTCGTTCATGGGAGCTGCCGACATGGGAGCTACCGACGATTCCGCCGAGCCGCAGCTGTACTATGCGGTGGTTGAGGATGCTGCGCGTCTGCGCGATGGGCTGGGCATTATGCCCGCCGCGGCGCTTCCTGTAGCCCTTCTGGAGCCGGTCGCGGAGCCTTTGGAGGATCTGGTTTCTCGCTATGCGCGCACCCATATTCCCTTCACTGCGCAGCAGGCGGCGGAGCATTTTTCGCGCCTGACCCCGGTGGGTGTGGGCGTGCTGACTCCGGTGTTGCAGCGTCTTCAGCAGCAGCGCCGCCTAAGCTCCGGCGAGTTCCTGCCCGAGGTGCTGCGCACTCCCGGGTCTGCCGGTGTCGAGTGGGTGGATGCGCAGGTTTTGCGCACGATTCGTGCCCGCTCTCTGGCGGCGTTGCGTGAGGAAATTGAGCCGGTATCGGCGCAGGTCTATGGTGTATTCCTACCCTCATGGCAGAACGTTCGTTCTTTATCCGTGCGGGTTGCGCAGACCCTGCCGGAGGCGAGCGCCTACGGCGCGTTCATGCCCTCCCGCCGCACCGCCACGGTAATGGGCGAGAGGGTGGCGCCTCTCGGCCCGGCGGCGCTCAACCCGGCGGTACCCAACCCGTTAGCTGAGCACGGCACAGAACATACGGGACAAGATTCCGCCTCCTCCACGGAGGATCTGCTCACCGCCATCGACCAGCTGGCGGGTGTGCGCGTACCGGCTTCCGCGCTGGAGACGCTGATCCTCCCGGCGCGTGTGCCCGGCTACCAGCCGCACATGCTGGACGAGCTGATGGCAAGCGGCAGGGTGTTCTTCACCGGCGCCGGTCAGCTCGGCGGCGGTAGCGCGCAGAAGTCTGACGGCTGGATTCGCCTGCATTTGAGCGAGAGTTCCTCGCTGACTCTGGGTGAGCTGACCATGGGCGAGGACTACCCGGAGCAGCTGTTACGCGCGGAGAACCCCGAGCTTTGGGAGGCGCTGCAGGCTCCGGGCACGCTCGAGCACGCCATCTATGAGGCGCTGGCTCATGGCGGCCTGTTCGTGCCGGCGCTACGTGAGCGGGTGGCGCAACTGATGAGCGCTGCGGCACCTGCCGGTCAGGTGGTGACTTTCCCGGATGCGGCGGAGGTTTCGGCAGCGCTGTGGCGCCTGGTGTGGGCTGGTGCGGTGACGAACGATAGTTTCGCGCCGGTTCGGGCGATGCTTGCGGGCGTCCGCAGTGCGCATCCGACTCCGGCAGCCCCTGCGCGTCTGTCGCGGGTGGGTCGCCGTGGTGCGGGCCGTATTGCGGCGGCACGCGCCTCCATGGGTAACGGCTTGGCGGGCGGATACGGCGCTGCCACCGGGCGCGGTCTGCGTTCCCTGCGCGGCGGGTTCCATGGCGCCGCTCCCGCCGTTGCCCCGCAGGATAGCGGTCGCTTCTCACGCGTGGACACACTGCTGCAGGAGCCGGTGGAGGCGACGGTTACGGCGCTCGCACGCGCCGACCTGCTGCTGGACCGCTACGGTGTACTGACTCGCGGGTGCCTGCAGGTGGAGGATTCTGCCGGCGGGTTCTCGCAGCTGTACCGGATTTATTCGGCGGCTGAGGATCGTGCGCTGGTGCGTCGCGGCTACTTTATTGAGGGTTTGGGCGCGGCGCAGTTTGCCGCCCCCGCGACGGTGGACCTGCTGCGTTCTACCGCCGATAGCCTCAGTGTTCCCGCAAGTCCACAGGGTTTTGGCGCGACACAGGGTTTTGGTGCGAGTGCCTACACCCCGCAGCGTACCGATACGGAGCGGGTGTACGGCACGTTCACAGTGACCCTGTTGGCGGCGACCGACCCCGCGAACCCGTACGGTGCGGCGCTGAGCTGGTCCGCGATTCCCTCCTTTGCGCACGAGGGCGAGGGCACCGTAAAGCACCGCCCGGCACGCAAGGCGGGCGCCTGCGTGGTGCTGGTGGACGGCGCACCGGTGCTCTATGTGGAGCGTGGCGCGAAGACCCTGTTGGCTTTCACCACCGACCCGGTACTTCTGGAGGCGGCGGCCCCCGCCCTGGCGCGCCTGGTGTCCGCCGGCGGTGCGGAGAAGATTTCGGTGGAGAAGGTCAACGATGTGGAGCTTTTGGGCACCCACACGGTGAGCACATCCACATTGGGCGCATCCGGCGGCGAGGTTGTAGAGCATCCGGTGGAGGCGCTGCGTGCGGCACTGCAGGCGCAGGGGTTCTACGCGACGGTTCGTGGCCTGTCGCTACGCCGCTCCATTTAGCCCGAGCCTCAAGCTTAGCCTCAGAGTAAAACTATTTTCTTCAATCTCAACTTGAGCATCATAATGCCCCGCACCCCCACGGAAGGGGGTACGGGGCATTATGTTTCCCTACTCACGAACCGGGTGGTGTTCCCGGAGTCCACCACGTCGCAAGCGGCGTAGCGGAGGAATAACCGCCCGGATGTCCACGTCATCTTTGCCGTGGAGCACATAACCAAACATCGGAGCGGGAAGTCCTGTGTAGACCTGTCACCTCTTGAGGCGGCTAGTAGCCGCCAGTGAGGGTGTCCACGGCACCCAGGCACAGGTCGATGGCTTCTTCGAGCCCGAGCCCGCGGGAGCGAACGGTGCGCTGATCGCGGGGGTTGAGTTGCACGACGTGCATGGCGAAGTAGTCGACGAGCTGCAACCAGCCTCCGAGGATGACGCGGGTGCGGTCATTAATCGGCATGCCGGTGCGTTCAAGCATCCATTCGAGGTAGTCGGTGGGGTTGTTCGGGAAGTCCTCCCCACCGGGGGTGGGGACACCGGCTACGACGAGGAAATAGGTGCGCAACTCCCTGCGGAGTGCTTCCTCGGGATTTTCGTGGTGCTCGCCGAGAGCCTCAAGGACTGCGTTGGCTTCGCGTCGGGTGACAGCTGCCGCCAGGGAGTCCTTGCCGGGGAAGTAGTGGTAGAGCAGGGCGCGGGTAATGCCTGCATCGCGGGCGATAGCGCTCATGGAGGCACCGAGCACGCCGCGGCGAGCGAAATGTTCTGCAGCGATTTTCAGAATTTGCTCTTCGCGTTCGTGCGGCTCCATGCGCAGGGCACCGGTGCGAGGCTCCGCATTCTTTTGTGAATGTTCCATAACCTCTCCTCTCGCATTTTCCGGTGCTTTGGAATTGTCCGATTGCACCGCTGTAATTGGGGGTGTTCCTTTAACCTCTGCATCCTTGCGCTGTTTCTGTCCCATTTCGACCCCTTCGTTCGAAATATCGAACTTCTGTGTCTTAATCGTACCGCTTTAAGGCGGTTTCCAGCCTTTATTAAGGTGTTTATGACGTAGGATGCCCAGGTTATCAGGTCTTTAATTGCTTTACATCTTTTATACTTAGAAAAACCACAGGGGCTAAATTGAGGGTTATTGATTTATGATTTGACAGCATTTTCGAAAATACCGCACTCAATCGATAGTTTTTGTAAAATTAATGCACTTTTTTTAAATTAAATGTCCAATAATTTCAAAAATTTGTGAAGTTTTCGTTTTCTGTTCCACGTATTCACACAAACATTCATGAGTGTCAGACAAAACTGTCTTCTGCAACCCCACACCAAGCCCACGGTAATATTTCCACCCGCATGCTGCTCAGTCTGGCGCACCCGGGTCGCCGCCGAATCAGTCCCTCCCAAAAGGTAGAGTAGAGCCATGCCCGCACAGAACACCGCACGCCCACAACCCACCTCACAGTCCAGCTCTCAGCCCAAAACACAGCAGGGAACACAGCCCACCTATCAGGCAAAGCCTGCACGCCGCACGCATCGCCGTCTGCTGACCCCTCCGCTGGCTCAGAAGAACGGTATCGACCCGATTCAGCTGATCCTGCCGCTCGTGGAGGAGCTCCCCGCCGAGCTCGCCCCGAGCAACACTGCACCGAACAACACCGCCCCGAACAATACGGCTCCGACAACCATTGCGGATTACCTGATTGCGCGCTTCTACCCGAACGACCCGCAGATTATTCACGCCCGCTTTAATACCGGTGAGGTGCGCCTGGACGACGGCACAATTCTGACTAGCGACAGCCCGTATATGCCGGGTGAGCGCATCTGGTACTTCCGTGAGCTTGCCGATGAGCCGCAGCTACCCTCAGACATGCCGGTGCTCTACGAGGATGAGCACGTGCTGGCGATTGATAAGCCGCATTTTCTGCCGACCACCCCGCGCGGTTCCTATATTGCGCAGACCGCGCTGACCAAGCTGCGGGTGCGTGAGCAGAACCCGCTACTGATTCCGATTCACCGCCTGGACCGCCCGACCGCGGGTGTGCTGCTTTTTGCCAAGACCGTTGAGGCACGCCGCCCCTTCCAGATGATGTTTCAGCACCGTCAGGTGTCAAAGACCTACCGTGCCGTGGCGCCGGTTCCCGCCGATGCTGCCGCCGCCGAGCAGGCGTTGAGTGCGGAGGGGCTGCAGGTGCGTTCGCATATTCAGAAGATTCGTGATCAGCTGCAGGTTCAGCAGCTTTCTGAGCAAGAGTGCGCGGCGCAGGGTGTGGAGCCGAATACGCTGACGACCGTGAAGATTCTGCGGACTTTCACTCCGAGTGCGCAGGCGGTTGAGGGGTGGCGCGCGGAACCGAATAGAGAATGGGCGCTCTATGATTTGGCGCCTCACACCGGCAAAACGCACCAGCTGCGGGCGCATCTGAATATGCTCAGCGCCCCCATTCTGGGCGATGTGCTCTACCCGCAGGTGCTACCCGACGCGCCAGACCGCCCGGAGTACCCGCTGCAGTTGCTGGCGTACAGCCTGCATTTTGAGCATCCCATCACCGGCGAGCGAGTGGATTTGTACAGTGGCCGCTCACTCACTGCCGCCTCCTAACTGGTTTTTGAATGGCGTTCACCCCGTTCCCTGCGGTGCATCTTCTCGGCGGTCTCTCGAAAAGGAATCACACCCGAGAGCCCGCCCACAGCATCCGGGCGCTCAGAGGGCAAAAAGTGGGATAATTCAGACGTAATACTTCACCGCAACTACAGAGGGTCCATGAATTCCCAGCCGTCTTCCCACAACGCGCAGTCTCTGGAGTCGATTAGCGAGTACGCCGAGCGCACCTCCTCGCATGCCGCTGCCGCAGCCGCCAGCGTCACCGACACCTTCGTGCACCGTATTCTTGGCGTTCCCGGCGCCCTCATCGGTTCGGTGCAAGTGCCCGACCCGCGCCCGCTGAGCCAGCGCCTGAACGCTTGGCACTACTGGTGGCAGGCGCACCTGCTGGACTGTGTGATTGATGCCGGTCAGCGTCACCTGCGCGAGGGCGATATTACTGCCGCACAGGAGGAGCTGCACCGCGCCCGCGCACTATTGCGCGGCATTAACGTGCGTAATTACGGCCGCTTCGCGAACGACTACTTTGACGATATGGCGTGGCTGACCCTCGCGGTGGGCCGCATGAATTCCTTCTGCATTGAGCTGACCGGCGCTAATGATGTTGCTGCCCAGGATGCTGGCGTAGCTCTCTTCGAGCAGTTGGCGAAGGGCTTCTCCCCGGTGGGTGGCATGAGTTGGCGCAAGTCCAAGCGTGATTTTGTGAATGCTGCGGCAACCGCGCCGACCGCGCTGGCGTATGCGCGTGCGGGCGACCCGAAGACTGCCGCCGCGCTCATGGACTGGATGAACGAAACCCTCTGGGATGCAGAACGTTCACTCTATATTGACGGAGTGAACGTGCGCGGCGAGGAGTACGAATACGAGCGTAGCGAATTCACCTACAACCAGGGAACCGCCCTGGGCGCGCTGCTGAGTTTGGCGGCCTCCGGTGTGCCCTGCGAGGTAGACCCCGCCGAGCGCGCCGAGCGTCTCATCGTCGGCATCGTCAAGCACATGACCGAAGAGGTGGAGTTCCTCTCCGGTGCGCGCCGCCGCATCCTCATCTCTCACGGCGACGGCGACGGCGGCCTGTTCACCGGCATTCTCGTGCGCTACCTGGGCATGGCGGCGTCCTCGCCGCTGCTCAGTGATGAGGCGCGAGCGCTCGCCTCGACCCTGGTGTACTCGACCGCACGCGCCCTGTGGGAGGGTCGCCGCGAGTTTGACCCCGACCTGCCGATGAATGAGTACGGCATTGACCCGAATGAGATTCGCGGTAAGGCGCTCGTGCAGTTCTCCCCGCGATTCACCGAGCCGATGAGCAAGGTTGTGAAGCCCGGCGCGCCGGTGGAGCTGTCCGCTCAGGTGCAGGCGTGGACTATTTTTGAGACGGCGGCGCGTCTGGCGCATGCGCGGTACCTCGCCTCCCACAGTTTCTAAAGTACGGCTTCTAAAACCCTGCTGTTCTTTATCCCCAGCCCTAATCTTCTCCCAGCGGTGCGTTCTCCCAGCAGCGCAGAAGGTTAGGGCTGGATTCATTGCGGGGGCGTACACACGGGCGTACGGTGAGTTTTATGTTTGCACCAGAATCACAACAGGTCACTGCCAGCCCGAACGCTAACACCATTTTCATGGTGTGGAAGTTCAAGGAAGACATCAGCCAGGATGCGCTCATTGAGGGGTTCCAGAACCTCTGCGGGCTCGTTATTAACCTCAACCACACCGCCGCGAACCGCTACTCTCCCGAGAACGCCAGCGTTGTGCTGGGTATCAGCCACAGCGCGTGGCTGACCCTGGATCTGCCCAAGCCGCTGCCGCAAGAGCTCGTGGAGTTCGAGGAGATTAGGGGCCCTAAGCACACCGCGGTGTCCACTCCCGGCGATCTGCACTTCCACATCCGCGCGACCCAGCCGTCCGTCGCCTACGATATGGCGTCCGCTATTACCGCGGCTCTGCGCGATGTTGCCGAGGTACTGGATGAGGTGCACGGCTTCCGCTACTGGGACGGCCGCTCCATCATCGGTTTTGTGGACGGCACCGAGAACCCGCAGACCCCCGCGGCACGCGAATACTTTGGCGTCATCGGTGACAGCGACCCCATGTACAGGGGCGGCAGCTACCAGTTCGTGCAGAAGTACATCCACGACATGACCGCGTGGAACGCCCTGCCCGTCTCCGAGCAGGAGAAGGTCATTGGCCGCTCCAAGCACGACGACATCGAGATGAGCGAGGACGAGAAGCCCACCAACTCGCACTCCGCTATCGCCAATATCGGTGACGACTTCAAGGTTATTCGCGACAACATGCCCTTCGGCACCGTGGGTAACAACGAGCTGGGCACCTACTTCATCTGCTACGCCAGCACCTTCTCGACCGTCCGGAAGATGCTCATGAACATGTTCACCGGCGTGGATGGCGCCAACTACGACCGTCTGCTGGATTTCAGCACTGCGGTGACCGGCACCCTCTTCTTCGTGCCGACTGTGGATATGCTCGGCGACTTCGCCGGCTAAGGCGAGCTAAACCCAGCTACCCTCAGCTAAATTCTCGTGAACCCCGCCTCCGGCAAGAGAGGCGGGGTTTTCCGGTAGGCTAGGGTGTAGACATTCAGACGGAAAGCAAACAATCGAGAGAAGAATGAGCGTTCTAGATAATTCTTTCCCTACCGAGGACTTTGGCTTCACCATCACCAGCCGCCTGGCGGACACCGCCTCCCCCAGCGCTGAACGTGTAGAAGCCAACGGCGGACAGTTCCGCGGACGCACCGGTGTCATCACCACCCCGCACGGACAGATCCAGACCCCCGCCTTCACCCCCGTGGGCACCAAGGCAACCGTCAAGGCGGTCCTGCCCGAATCCATGAAGGAGCTCGGCGCTCAGGCTCTGCTCTCCAACGCCTACCACCTGTACCTGCAGCCCGGCCCCGAAATCCTCGACGCGGCAGGCGGCCTGGGCGCATTCATGAACTGGGACGGACCCACCTTCACCGACTCCGGCGGATTCCAGGTCATGAGCCTGGGCTCCGGCTTCAAGAAGGTTATCGATATGGGTACCGTCGCGGACGCTAAGGGCGCCGACGGCCGCCCCCTCGGCGACGACGACGTGGCGAAGGGCAAGGAACGCCTCGCCCACATTGACGACGACGGCGTGAACTTCAAGTCGCATATTGACGGCTCGATTCACCGCTTCACTCCCGAGGTGTCCATGCAGGTTCAGCACCAGATTGGTGCCGACGTCATGTTCGCCTTCGACGAGCTGACCACCCTCTACAACTCCCGCGGCTACCAGGAGGAGGCGCTCGAACGCACCCGTCTGTGGGCGCTGCGCTGCATCGCTGAGCACCAGCGCCTGACCACTGAACGCGTGGGCAAGCCCTACCAGGCACTGTTTGGCGTCATTCAGGGTGCACAGTACGAGGACCTGCGCCGCAAGGCATGCCAGGACCTCGGTTCTATGCCCTTCGACGGCTTCGGCATCGGTGGTGCGCTCGAGAAGGAAAACCTCGGCACCATCGTGCGCTGGTGCGCCGAAGAGCTACCCGAATCCAAGCCCCGCCACCTGCTCGGAATCTCCGAACCCGACGACATCTTCGTCGGCATAGAAAACGGTGTAGACACCTTCGACTGCGTCTCCCCCACCCGCGTGGCACGCAACGCCGCCGTCTACTCCCCCACCGGCCGCTACAACATCACCAACGCGCGCTTCAAGGCGGACTTCTCGCCCATCTACGAGGGCTGCGACTGCTACACCTGCACCCACTACACCCGCGCCTACCTGCGTCACCTCTTCAAGGCGGACGAGCGTCTGGCGGCGACCCTCGCCTCCATCCACAATGAGCGCTTCATCGTGCGCATGGTGGACGACGCCCGCGAAGCCATCAAGGACGGCACCTACTTCGAGTACCGCGACGAGTTCCTCGGCAACTACTACTCCGGCAAGAAGCCCTAAACCCGCTCTTCAACCCGTTTAAGGAGAACCCTATGAGCATCACTCATGTTCCCGATGAGGAGCTTCTCGTCTTCGACCACGAGATCGCAGCCCCGGTCGAGGACGTCTTCGGCGCCTACCTGGACCCCGAACTGCTGGTCCGCTGGTACGGCCCCGCAGGCTGGCACGTGCGCCCCACCGACGTTGTCGTGGAGCCTGTCGTCGGCGGCATGCAGCGCCTGTCCATGATCAACGAGGTTGACCCCTCGGTGTCCTGTATTCTGCAGAGCCGCTTTTTGAGCATTGAACCGTTCAAGGAGCTCGAATACGCCGAGCAGCTGCCCGACCACCTGGGCAACCCCGACAGCGTGCTGGTGTACCAGCGTCACCGTTTCTTCCCCGAAACCGTGATTACCGCTGACGGTGTGGGTTCCGGTACCCGCATCGTTATTGAGATTGGCCCCATGCCCGCCTCGGTCCACGAGGAGGTGCGCACCACCTGGCGTTCGACCTTCGCCCGCCTGGATGACGTGCTCGCCACCCGCGCACACGGGGAGCTCTAAAACCCGCCGCGCCAGCTGCTTGAGATAGCTTCGAGACACGAAAGCGCCGCGTTGACGAATGATTCGTCAACGCGGCGCTTGTGTTTAACACCCGTGCTTTGCGGGGGGGTTCCTTCTGGGGTGTGCCCTGCCGGGTGTGAGTCGTAAACTAGTTGGTCAGCTTCACGGTAATGACGGTGCTGCCACCATCCAGGGACACGCACTCGGGGGTCGCACGATCCGCGCCGTCGCCCGGCTTCCAGTAGCAGCGCGCCGACATGACGGTACGCTCACCATTCGCCTTATCGGTCACCTCGGCGGGGTTCTGCACCACAAACTGGCGGATCAACTCACGCGCAAACAGGCAATCCACCGCACCGGAAGCCACCTGAACCGTAGCGTTGTGCTTCAGGTAGCCGGTAGCGTCCATGCTGCCGCAGCTACCGCCCGCAGACTGAACATCCGAGCTGGACAGGCTCGCGGTGCTCGACGCCTTCGCCACCGCGCTCGCCGAAGTATTCGCCTTAGCCGATGCGGAGGGGCTCGACGCTGCGCTCGCCTGAGCAGTCGTTGCCGGGCTTGCGGTGGTGATGGTTCCGGGGCTCACGGTAGCCACCGCGGTGGGGGTGTGCACGGTACCGGCAGTCGGGGTGCTTTCAGTGACCGTTGCGGTGCGGGTGGGCGAAGGGGTCGCCTTCGCGCTCGTAGCGCTGGGGCTAGGGGTCGCGGTGGCGCTCGGGGAGGCGGTGGTAGCGCCTCCGGAGCATGCCGACAGCGCCAGCAGCAGCGTGGCACCGAGCGCTACGAGGCTGTAGCGCTTAGCGGTGCGGAGCGTAGTAGAAGAAGTCTGGGTAGAGTGCTTCTGTGCCGGATGCATGGTGACCTTTCTGCGTCATCGGTTCGGGTTCCTAACCAGTATTCTAAAGACGCTACCTGTGAGCTAGCTATACGGCATCTTAGGAACCCACAGGGTGCCCCCGCTAGGACACAGCGGGTAGAGGCACAGCGCAATAAGAGGGGCTCCCCGGCAGTGCGGGAAGCCCCTCCTTAGCTCTCTTCACAACTCACTGACAACTCATTGCCTCTAGCGCGGGTGTTTAGCCTTCGTGCCTGCCACGCACCAGAATAGTGTGCCCGTTTCCGTCATGGCAGCTTATCGAGCTATTCTCAATCTCGCCGAAACAGGTCAGCTGATTACCATCGGCAGCGGGCACAGTCACCACATCCCAGGTGTGCATCATCTTCGTGTTTGCGGTGGTGGTTTCCGCGTGCAGAGCCGAGGACCCATTCGCGGTATTCACCTCGCTAGCGCCGGTCAGGAAGTTCATGCGAGTCACCTCCACCGGACCTGCAAAAGTACGACCGACCGCACCGTTACCGTCACCGGTCTGCTCACCGGTGCGGCGCTCGCACACCAGGGTTCCATCCGCGGGGTTCAGCTCGCAGAGGGTGCGCTCGTCATCGCTCTTGAAACGGTAATAGCCGGCACCGGAATCGTAGTAGGAGGGCTCCATGAGGAACGGGATCTCGGGAGCATCCGGGTTTTCCAGACGAGCCACAAAGGCGACATCCTCACCGATAGTGCACTCGGGGGCGCCGCGATCCTCGCGACGGTTCTCAGCCATCGCGTACTGCGGGTTCCAGTAGCAGGTGGCGTCCTGAACCTTCGCAACCTGGTGCTCGGTCAGGTTGTCGTCGGCACGCGGGGTGGTGATGTACTCGGTCAGCACGTCCAGGGCGTGGGCGCAGTCCACGGTACCGCGCAGCACCATGATTTCCGCACCAGTCTTCAGGTAGCCCTTGCGGCCAATGTGTCCGCAGCGCTCGCCGGCGGAGGCGCGTTCAGCCTCCACCTTTTCGGGCGCGCGGGGAGTGTCACCGGTGGGGGTTGCTGCCGCGACGGGGGTTGCCTTTGCATCAGCGGGTGCGGAGGAATCGGACGCCTTCGCCTCGGCGCTCTCGCTGGGGGCGGGTGCCTGAGTCTCGGTGACGGTCGGCTCGGTCTTCTTCGTCGGCGTCGGGGACGCGGTGGAGGAAGGAAGCGGGTACTTCGAGTGGTTAGCCGTACTGGAGGCGCTGGGGGTCGACGAGGAGTTTTCGCTCTGAGAACCGCCGAAGCAGCCGGTCAGAGCGAGGAGCAGGGCGGCGGCGCATCCGGTGGCGCGCATCGTGCGGCGACCCCAACCGGTGGGGTCTGCCTGAGTGTGGTGGAACGACATCGTTATCTCTCCCGGGAATGAACCTTTTGCACCCTTTGCAGAAGGTATTTAAAGCATACGCTTGACCCCGTTCAAGACCGGTTTATTACAGCGGAGCGCCGGTATCTACCCCTACTTCTGCGGCAGGTAGGAGCTCAACAGCTCACGCTGCTCGGGGCTCAGACGGGTCAAACGCCCCACAACCGAATCCCAGAACGCCAGCACGGTAAAGGCACGCACGCATTCGCGGCCGTCCACCGGGGAGAGAATCGAGTAGCCAATCCGCACGGATGCGGCGCTGACCTTCTCCACGCTCAGGCGCACGGGTACGGGCTCACCGGTGTAGGGCAGCTGAGCCAGGTAGCGGATGCCGTGCTCGGCAATAAGCGCCTGCACGCCCTCGGCAACCAGGTCGAAAAGCGGAATCGGAGGCTGCGGTGCCACGGTGGGCTTCTGCCCGGAGGAGGGCGGCGGGCCGAAGAGCGCCACACGGGCTTCTTCCATGACCGAGAGGATGGCAACGTTGTTGACGTGCCCGTAGGCGTCCATATCGCCCCAGCGTGCGGGTACGTGCACCAGCAGTTCGTCGGTGGTACCGACCTCAGAGGTGGGGGTGTTTTCGCGGTTCTTTTCGTGGCTTTGCATGGTTTTAACTCTACTCCCCCACCGCTGTGAGGCGGCTATTCGTACGAATCCGCAAGGTACAGCAAATGAATCAGCTGATAATGATTCGGGGGCTAGAAATATATTTGATAGTTAAAGCGATGAGGCTCGAAAGCTACGATGCTTTCGAGCCTCATCCAACACACAGACATTTGAACGCATACAAGATCATACGGTTCACTGTCTATGATAGACCCCACTCTGAGGGCCAACTGCATTTTTACGGTTTTATTACGAGGAATTCCAGAAATTTTCCGTATTTTTCGTTTATTACTGTGTTGGAGTCTCTGCAGGCCCCAGCACCGGCTCTCCCGGCAGCTAC
Source organism: Rothia sp. HMSC068E02 (assembly GCF_001813565.1). Taxonomy (NCBI): domain Bacteria; kingdom Bacillati; phylum Actinomycetota; class Actinomycetes; order Micrococcales; family Micrococcaceae; genus Rothia; species Rothia sp. HMSC068E02. The sequence continues at coordinate 7,470 of NZ_KV812865.1, read as the reverse complement.
AGAACCTTAACGGCCCAGCTTAGCCGCAGTCTCCAGGGCATGATCAGCGTCGTACTTCATGGCGTCATACTCGGCAGTTGCCTGCTGAGCCTCAACAAAGGTCTGCTCATCAATCATGTGAGTGTGGCGGATACGAGCAAAGTACAGCAGGCTCAGAACCACAAAGTAGCCCACGCCCACAATTGCCGGAACCATAGAACCGCGCACCATGAAGAGCGCAACCCACACCGCGAAGAGCAGCAGAACGCCAACCGCCGCGGTGAACTGGCCACCCCACAGGCGGAAACCATTGGCAGCAGGCTCAACACGCTTGTACACGATGTAGGCGAACAGAATCAGAACCCACACGGTCAGCGCGCACACCATGATCACAAAAATCATGGAGAGGAACGCTTCCTTCGGGCTGTACAGCGCCAGCAGAATAGCAATAACCATGCCGCTGGTCGACGCCCACACGGCGCGAGCCGGAACGCCAGCACGGTTCACCTGAGCCAGCTGGCGAGGCGCCATGCCGTCAGCCGCCAGGGAGTGTAGCAGACGCGCACCCGCGTACAGGTTTGCGTTCGCGCTCGACAGTGCCGCAATCAGCACCACAAAGTTCACGAAGTGCGCCACGCCCTGAATGCCGAGCTGTTCAAAGACCAGAACGAACGGGGAAGCATCCACCGCATCGCCTATGCCCGAGGCCGAACGCCACGGAATGATAGCAACAACAATCAGCACCGCCAGCACGTAGAAGGTCGCCAGGCGAATCATCATCGCCTTCGCCGAGGAACGCACCGAACGAGAGGGATCCTTCGCCTCCGCAGCAGAGATTGAAATCATCTCAATACCGCCAAAGGAGAACATCACCACAGCCAGCGACAGCCACACCGACTGGAGGCCGTTCGGCATGAAGCCGCCGTCGTTGAAGAGGTTTGCGGTACCCACCGCGGCGTGACCGGGCAGGCCGAAGAAAATCAGGCACAGGCCCACCAGCAGGAAGGCAATAATCGAAATGACCTTAATCGAAGACAGGAAGAACTCCAGCATGCCAAAAGACTTCACGCTGGTCAGGTTCAGCACAATCAGCGCCACACCAAACGCGGCAATACCCGCCCACAGCGGAAGCTGCGGCCACCAATAATTCAGGTAAGTCGCTACCGACACCAGCTCAACGCCAGCAATCAGAACAGTCGCCGTCCAGTATGCGATGCGAGTCAAAAAGCCCGCGAAGGGGCCCAGGTAGCGGGTAGCGATAGTGCCAAAACCGCCGCGGACAGGGTAGCGAACCGCCATTTCACCGGTTGCCGCGCCAATCACCGAAGCGAGCGCAGAACCAATAGCGTAGGTGAGAATGACCGCGGGACCAGCCATCGCAATGGCGGTGCCCGAACCCAAGAAGAGGCCCGTACCGAGCGCGGAACCCATCACGATCATGGTCATCTGTCCGTGGGACAGAGAACGCTTCAGGGTGCGCGATCCGGCGGTCCCCGCTGCAGCGTGGCTGCGGGTATCGTCGTTGTGGGACACGAAGGTGCCTTCCGTCAGTACGCCTTAGGGGCGTGATGTGCAATGTGTGCTCGCACCCGGCTTCTGCGGCTTCTAGCCGCGTTGACGGGTACGAATAGTTAACTATTCTACGGGCACACTCACATCGCTCAGAACGGCGCCGTCTAGAGTACAGAAGCGAAAAGGCACCGAACGGGGGTGCTCCCCCATCCGGTGCCTTTTATGTTTTAGCCTCGCGAGGCTTTCACGCTATTTAGTGCTGTGCCGTGCTGGTGTTCTCGTCGGCGTGCATAGCGTCCAGGTCGGGGCGCTCATAACCGCCCTGAACCTTCGACGAGATGGCGTAGCCAATAGAAATCAGCACGAAGAAGACGATACCGACCATGATGGATTCCTGAACGCCCGAGCCGGGCAGCATGAACATTGCCGCCAGGGTCGCCAGGACACCCGCCAGAGCCAGACCTGCGGTGACGCGGCCACCCAGCACGGTGAAGGAGGAGGCGTCCTTTTGGTCCTTCTTGTACGCCTGGTAGGTCAGCAGAATCATGATCCACACAATCAGGATGCACAGGGTCACCAGCGCCATGAGCAGAGCGAAGATGTCGCCGATCTTGGCAACAGCCATCACGGTTGCCACGACCACGCCGGTGAAGGAGATGAGCAGAGCCACGACCGGCACGCCGCGCGAGGAGGTGCGGGCAGCCACTGCGGGAGCCATGCGGTCAGAGCCCAGGGCGTGCAGCAGGCGGGTTGCCGCATACAGGGAGGCATTAGCGCCAGAGAGCGCAGCAACGAGCACCACGAAGTTCATGATGTCCGCCGCGAAGGGGATACCCAGTTCAGAGAAGACCAGCACGAACGGCGACTCGGTCAGCTCCGAGTTCTGTGCGGCGGTCTGCCAGGGCACCAGGCACAGAATAATTGCCATGGACACCACGTAGAAAGTGGACAGGCGCCAGATCATTGCCTTCACGCTGGTTGCCACCGAGCGTGCCGGGTCCTTCGCCTCCGCTGCGGAGAGAGAAATCATTTCCACACCGCCGAAGGAGAACATGACAACAGCCATCGAAATCCAGATGGATGCCGGGCCGTTGGGCAGGAAGCCGCCGTCGTTCACGAGGTTTGCGGTACCCGCCGCAGCGTGACCGGGCAGACCCACGAACACCAGCAGCACACCAATCACCATGAACACGATGACGGCAGAAACCTTAATCGAAGACAGCAGGAACTCCAGGGCGCCGAAGGACTTCACGCTCACCAGGTTCAGCACCAGAATAATCGCGCCGAAGAGAGCGACGAACACAGCCAGGGGAACATCCGGGAACCAGTACGCCATGTAGTGGCCAACCGCCACCAGCTCAGCACCAGCCAGCGGCACGGTGCATGCCCAATACGCCCAGCGAGTCAGGTAGCCGCTAAAGGGGTTCAGGTATCGGCTCGCGATGGTGCCGAAACCGCCCTGGACGGGGTGACGCACGGACATTTCGCCCGCGCACGCAGCAATGGTTGCCGCAATCATCGCACCAATAGCGTAAGAGATGATTGCGCCGGGGCCCGCAATTTTAATGGCGGAGGAGGAACCCAGGAACAGGCCCGTACCCAGCGCCAAGCCCATCGCAATCATGGTCAACTGGCCGTGGGAGAGGGAACGATTCAACGAGTTGTTCTTCTCCGACTGCTCGGGGATATTCCCCTGCAGTTTAGACATAACGTATCTCTTTCTTAGACATGCTGTGTATTGAATAAAGCTGAAATGGCAATGCCGCCCAGGCGTTAGGCCGGGCGGCTGCGCACATCAGCTGTAAGGAGGTTAGTTTACGCCACGTACTCGAGTTCGTGACGCTTGAACCAACCAATAATCGGGTAGCTAATCGGCATGAGGAGCACCTCGACCAGGCACTTGTAGATATAGCCGATCAGCACGTAGTTAATGAATGCTTCCATGGTGTCGATGCCGAGCACCGGTGCCGCGATGGAGCAGAAGATGAGGGTGTCGAGCAGCTCACCGACCAGGGTGGAGACGATCATACGCAGCCACAGGAAACGGCCCTTGCTTGCCTTCTTCATTGCCACCATGACCCAGGCATTCAGGGTCTGGCCGAAGAGGTAACCGAGCAGGGAGCCCGCAAAAATCTGCCAGACCGGGCCGAGAACCTGCGCGAACGCCTCCTGGCCGGTGTAGAAGCTCGCAGCGGGCAGGTGCACGATCAGCAGGAAACACAGGGCAGCAAAAGCGGCTGAGGCGAAGGAGGCCACAATCGCGCGGCGGGCACGCTTGAAGCCGTACACCTCAGAAAGAAGGTCGCCAATAACGTAGGCGAGAGGGAAAAGGAAGAAACCACCGTCGGTGACGATGGTGTTACCAATGAGGGGCAGTTCGAAGGGCAGGGGACCGAACTCCACGCCCTTAGTTGCACCAATATTCGAAATGATCAGGATGACGCAGGACGCGCCCAGCAGCAGATCAAAGTAGCCGCGGCGACCAGCCCAGGGCACCTTGACGGTGCTCGTCTGAGCCTTAGATTCGCTAACGGGTTTAGCCATTACTTTCCCCAAGTCTTTCTTCATGCGATGTGTTTCTTCACGCAAGGTACGAGCCCTCACGTGTGGTGGGTGAGTGCGCTATGCAGGGCGCTACTCACCGGCTCGTCTGCCACCCGAGCCTATCTAATAGTACCTATATGCCGTGGCGGCGGCAGGTTTACGGGCTTCGTTCAAGAGTGTGGACGCTCATGACCACCCCGCCAGCCTTCCTGACCGCACATTTACAATAAATGTATGAAGAATCTGGGCCACGGAATTCACCGCACTGAGCAGGTGGTATCCCTGCTGGGGGCGGGGCGTGCGCTACGCGCCTCGCTTCGGCGGTCGGTACGGGGTTCTTCACAGCAGGTGCGTAGGCGGCGGCACCGTAACCAGCGGCGGCTGAGCGCGCATATTCCGCGTCTGCATCCGCTGTTCACCTATGCGGCGCAGGCTGTGCGCACCGGTCTTTCCCTGCTGGAGCCGATGTTTCTGGCTTCGTCTGAGTTGCTCGGTTACCGATCGTTTACGCATCGCGGGCGTAATATCTACTATCGGGTCGATAACCTGTATCTTCTGACCGATTCTGAGTCTGCGCCCGGTGTGCTGTTCTATTTTGATGGTGACCACCTCTCGCGTGCCGGTAGCCGCCTGTTGCGCCGCGACTCCCCGTTGCGTGCCGAGTTGGCGCAGGTGGCGGCTGAGTTCAATATGCTGTCGGTGCCGGTGCTGTCGCCGGGTAGTATGCGGGAGCCGCGTCTGGCCGATGGTGATTCTTATGCGCCTCCGCTGACCTATAACTGGTGGGTTCGTGCCCGCTCGAACGGCAGGATGGTTCGCGCCCTCATTGAGGAAATTGCCCTGGCGTACGGGGTGGATACGAGCCGTATCTGGCTTGCGGGCTATTCGGGTGGCGCCGAGTTCCTCAGCTACGAGCTGCTGTCACACGATATTGAGTGGATTCGTGGAGGTGGCGCCACCTTTATCGGTGGCGGCGGTACTGACGGCGTGCCGGCTCGGGTGCGTGAGCGGGCTGCGCTGAATCCTTCTTCGCATGCGCATCTGTTGATGAGCTGGCATGTGGGTGTGCTGGATGGTCGTTCGCCGTCGGCTCGTCGGCGTATGGCGACGAGTTCTGAGGGGAGTTGGTCGGCGCGGATTGCGGTGCAGGAGGGTAGTGCGTTCTACGAGGGTTTGGGTGCGCGGACTTTGTTGCAGGTGACTCCGGGGCGTGGCCATACGGGGTATCCGATTGCGTCGTTGGTGGGTGCTGATTTGGCGGCTGCTACGCGTTTGGGCTTCTTGTAGTGCCGGTCGTTCTGTCATATTTGTGAAAATTCGCATGGATTGGGCAAATTTCTTGGTGACACATTCGATAAATTCGTCATTTGCTGACGATTTGGGGTAGAGTGTCACTATGCCTCGTATTTCTGCAGCAACCAACGCCGCCCAGCGCGAAAACACCAAGCGCGCCATCCTCAACTCCTTCGGCGAGATCCTCTACAACCGCGGCCTCTCCGGCCTGACCATGACCGACGTCGCCAAGAACGCCGGAATCGGCCGCACCGCGGTCTACAACTACTTCGCCGACATGGGCGAACTGCTGGTCGCCTACGCCCTGGACGAGACCGAACGCTTCCTCAACGAGCTGCGCGTCGGCCTGGAGGGCATCGAAAACCCGATTGACCAGCTCGCGGTCTACATTCGCTTGCAAATCAACGACCTGGCGCGCCGCCACCTGCCTCCGGGCCCTGCGATGCGCTCCATGCTCTCCCCCGAGTCCTACGCGAAGCTCGGCAAGCACGTTCACGAGCTGCAGATGGTGCTCGCGCATATTCTTTCTGCCGCCATTGCCGAGAACTACATTCCGAAGAACGACATTCGCGAACTGGCGATGCTCGTGCACGGCTCCCTCTCCTCAAGCGCCGGTCGCGCCGAGGACGCACCGGATGAGGAAACCCGTGAGCGCCAGATTCTGAATACTATCCGTTTTATTCAGATGGGCCTGGGCGCGCGTTTTGACGCCGAGGGCAACCCGGTTCGCCTGGATTCCGAGGAGTCCCTGCCGGAGCAATCCCCGGTGCAGGAGGCGGGCCTGAAGGTTGCGTCCTAAGCGTGGTATCTCTGCGTAGCGGAACGTAGCTCAGTTATACGTCACAAAAATGCCGCGGACCTGATGCTTCTCGCATCGGTCCGCGGCATTTTCTGTATTCGGGTAGGCGTTTACGCGGTTAGGTTTTTACGCGAGTAGGTTTTTACGCGCCGGGCAGCAGCGCCGGGGAGATTGAGTCCAGGTCCAGTACGCGCGCATACATGACGGCGCGGCGGTGCAGGGCGTTACGCAGTGCGCGGTGCACGCCGTCTTCGAGGTAGAGTTCGCCGCCCCATTTGACCACGTGCGGGAAGAGGTCGCCGTAGAAGGTGGAGTCTTCGGCGAGTAGGGTCTCGAGGTTGAGGGTTTTTTGGGTGGTGATGAGGGTGTCGAGGCGTACCTGCTGCGGCGGGATTCCTCCCCAGTCGGCATGGGTCATGCCGTGCTGGGGGTAGGGGCGGCTGTCGCCTACTTTTTTGAAGATCATGGTGGTGCTTTCTGCAGGTATGGGGCGCTCCGATGGCGCCCGGAACCGTGGGGTTCTGAAGAAATAGTACCAAGGGGTATAAAAAATCCCCGGTCTTAGATTCTAAGACCGGGGATCGGTGGCGGAGGATGGAGGATTTGAACCTCCGAGGGTGTTAACCCAACACGCGTTCCAGGCGTGCGCCATAGGCCGCTAGGCGAATCCTCCAGCTATGTTTTCTACGCATTGCGTAGGCAACAAATAAAACCTTACTACGCTTTTGCTAAGCATGCAAGCCCTGAGCAATAAAAATAACAGAAAGCACATTTATGGATGCTTGTGCCCCTGTTTTTGGGTGGTGATAAGGGTGTCGAGGCGTACCCGCTGCGGCGGGATTCCTCCCCAGTCGGCGTGGGTCATGCCGTGCTGGGGGTAGGGGCGACTATCGCCTACTTTTTTGAAAATCATGGTGGTGCTTTCTCAGGTATGGGGCGCCTCGGCGGCACGTGTAACCGTGGGGTTCTGAAGAAATAGTACCAAGGGCGCAAAAAATCCCCGGTCTTAGATTCTAAGACCGGGGATCGGTGGCGGAGGATGGAGGATTTGAACCTCCGAGGGTGTTAACCCAACACGCGTTCCAGGCGTGCGCCATAGGCCGCTAGGCGAATCCTCCAGCTATGTTTTCTACGCATTGCGTAGGCAACGAATAAAACTTTACTACGCTTTTGCGAAACGTGCAAGCCCTGGATGGGAAAAGTAACAGAAAGCACATTTGTGGTTGCTTGTGTCCTCGCTTTTGGACGAGGCGCAGGCGGAGCGGGCACGTAGTGCATATGACGGGTACCCAATTGCCTAAGTAGCCATTTTTGGGCATGAAAAAACCTCCTACGCAACCGCT
>NZ_KV812864.1:0-251 GCF_001813565.1 Rothia sp. HMSC068E02 | reverse complement strand
CTCATCAGAATCTCCTTTCAAAAGAATGACGCCGTGGTCATTCATATCCACAACCCGCAATCATTAGCGAGCCGAAGTCAGGAAATCCATCGCATGTCCCAAACCGAATTTGAGAGTGCGATTCTCATATTCCCTGTGACTTGAATTAACACTAGCACACCTAGACTATTTATTTAGTGACCTAAATCACTTATGTGATAATATGTGATTTACCCGATTTAGATATATTTAAATATTATTTACTACATTTA
>NZ_KV812863.1:0-3276 GCF_001813565.1 Rothia sp. HMSC068E02 | reverse complement strand
CCAATGCATATGCATTGGTTATAATATTATGTATGGAGTACATGACTATATCTGAGGCATCTCAACACCTTGGTATCTCAATTGATACCCTGCGTCGATGGGATAAGTCCGGCATTATTCGTGCTGAGCGCAACGCAACAGGACACCGAATTTTTAATCTTGCAGAGATTGAACGGGTTGAAAATAAGCGTCAGTGCCGTGAAGTTTCGACCGGGGATCTTTATAAGGTTCTTCGGGCAGATGAAGAAGTGAAATATACATCGATTGACCTGTTTGCAGGTGGTGGAGGAACTGCATCAGGGCTCGAAAATGCTGGTTTCTCGCACAAACTCTTGTCAGAAATTGATCCTGCTGCCGCTAGCACCCTACGCAAGAACCGACCTTCATGGAACGTTGTGGAAGGCGATGTGGCAAATATTGATTTCTCAAGCTTCTATGACCAGATTGACTTGGTTGAAGGTGGCTTCCCCTGTCAAGCGTTCTCTTATGCGGGAAAATCGATGGGGTTTGAAGATACCCGAGGAACTCTATTCTTTGAGTTTGCTCGAGCCGTTAAAGAAGTAATGCCGAAGGTGTTTGTTGGCGAGAATGTGAAGGGACTATTGCGTCATGACGGTGGACGCACCCTGCACACGATGATTAATACTCTTCAATCGATTAAGGACAAGAAGGGGCGTACCTACAAAGTTGCATATAGGGTTGTGCGAGCTCAGTATCATGATGTAGCTCAGAAACGTGAGCGACTGTTGATTGTGGGAGTTCGTAGCGATTTGGAATCTCCTATCCTTTTCCCGAAAGAGCGTGATTACATCATCAGCCTTTGGGAGGCTATCGGGAATTGCCCTAAGTCACCTGGCCAAGAATATCCTGAAAAGAAACGTAAGGTAATGGAAATGGTTCCTCCTGGTGGATACTGGAAAGATTTGCCTGACGAGGTGCAGCGAGATTACCTGGGCGGCTCTTATCATCTATCAGGCGGAAAGACGGGCATGGCACGTCGTTTATCTTGGGATGAACCTTCGCTTACCTTGACCTGCAGCCCCGCTCAGAAGCAGACCGAGCGTTGTCATCCGGAAGAGACTCGACCCCTTACGGTACGAGAATATGCTCGAATTCAGTCATTCGCTGATGATTGGGAGTTCTCAGGGTCGATTGCTCAACAGTATAAGCAGATTGGTAATGCTGTTCCTGCCAATATGGCATTCCATATTGGCCGAGCTGTCAGGGCAATGATTGAGGGTAGGACTCACGATGACTATGTTGATCTTATTGAGGTTGAGCCCTTGGAAAAGTATTCTGAAGATAACATAAATCATGATGCAGTTTCCCAATACCAAGAAAATTTGGAAGGGACGCTCTTCTAAAAAGTAATGGCTAGATTAGATAATGTTATATCTAATCTAGCCATTATGTTTTAATTAATATGTTGAAGCAAAAAGTTTTGAAAGTTTTTCAATATCGGAACGTGATATATTGAAATCCTTGGGGTCAAGTTCTGAGACAATGTCGCTTAGAATATTAGGCAGCGCATCATATAGTTCCTTCAGGGCTCCGGGATGAGAGAAGAGGAGGTCGTATGCTGAATGGCCATCAATATGACGAATATAAATATTTTCTTTCGAATTTGGGGGAACCCAAGGTTTATTATACCTTTCTTTATTCTTAGGGACGATTTGGATAAGGTATGCAGTTGCATCCTTTCCGCGGGATCCTATTTGTTCGCGCAACTTTTCATGATAATTATGTTGTGTATCCCCTTTTATTGTATTGAATTTATTCTTAACTTCGGCGATAACTATTTTAGGGTTTTCAGGCTTTGGTTCGAATCCGGTAAGCTTAGTCTTTGACTCAAGATCGTAAACGCCTTTGGTGCCTTTATCTTCCCAGTTTTTTGCCAGTCCTAATACTTTCTGGTGCCAATTTCCAATAGCATTCTGAAGTGTTTTTCCAACTTGACGAAGGCGTTCGTAGGATTCCCACTCTTCAAAGTCTAATCCTAGAACAAACATATGAAATACGGCGCTCACTGGGTCGATAACATTTTTGTTGTTATATGGGTCAAATTCTTCTTTTTGTTTTTTGAATGAACTTACGAGTGTATCTTTTGTAACATTATAAAGTTTTTCGTTGTCAATCCATGATAGTCCGTAATCGTGCATCTTTCTCCTTCTGTGGAAATTTGTTATTGAATAATATTTGGAATTATTTTCTTTTAATTCATGAATTTAATAGGTGGATTTAAAAAGATTTGCCAGTTTTATTATATCAGCTTCTGATACAGCGAAACTTTTGAGATCAAGATTATGGATTACATCCTTTAGAATGCTAGGCAACGCGTTATACAGTTCTTCTAGTGCTCCATTGTGCTTGAATACTAGATTATATGCGGAATATCCATCAATATGGCGAACAAGTGGAGTTTCAAAGGCTTTTGAAGGAACCCAGGGCTTATTATATTTTTCACCATCTTTAGGGATAATCTGAATGAGGTATGCTACTGTAGACTTCTTGCCTCGCGAACTTACTTGTTCGTACATTTTTAAATGTAATGCCTTTTCGTCAGATGCTTTGATTGTGTTAAATTTATTCTTGACCTCGGCGATGATAGTTTTTGGCTTATCCGGATATGGTTCGTACCCATAAATTGGAGAGATGGACTCTAGGTCGAAGACTCCCCCATTGGCTCCCTTGTCTTTCCAATCTTCTGCCAGGCCTAGAACACGCTGATGCCAAGTGCCGACAGCGTTTTGAAGGGTTTTTCCGATCTGCCGTGAACGTTCTATGTCTACCCAAGCATCAAAACTTATATTGAGCGCAGCCATATAAAATAGAGCCCCCAATGGGTCGACACTATTTTTGCTGTTGTACGGGTCGAAACCGTCGTAAGCTTTCTCGAAGGGTTTTTTGAAGGTTTCGTATGTTACTTTGTATAGTTCCTCATTGTCAATCCAGGTTAGTCCATAATTATGCATCTTGCCTCCTGTGGTGGGTGTTTCTAATGTGGATAGTGCTACATTGCTCTATCTAGGGATTATATTATTGTGTCTGAATTTTTTTCAAGATACATCAGAAGATGATTGATTTATAGGCATTTAAATAGACTAAAGATGCTAAATATGTTTATTTAAATATTAAAATATTTATCGGCATATGAATCGTATCATACGGGATGTGGATTCACGTTTTTTCATTAAAGTGTATTAAATGCAATGATAACTTTTGTGTTTTTTGCATGGGTAATACTCTCGTGGTGGGTATCCCGCACGAAATCGGTAA
>NZ_KV812862.1:0-65359 GCF_001813565.1 Rothia sp. HMSC068E02 | reverse complement strand
GACATAACCAGTAAAGACGCATAGGAGGTGCAGTAGCCCGAAAGCTACCGCACCTCCTTTTGCACGCCCGGCAGCCTAAGCCAGAGCAGACCTAAACCAACGCCTCATCAAGCCAGCTCAGACTTGAGCGGTGCGCATCCAACAGCTCAAGAGCTCGGTTAGGTAACTCAACCTTCAAGCGAGCACCCGCCAACGACTGATACTGCGTATTTCCCAAACCGGGGTGCAGAAGAAGAGTCCGCGAAGAACTCACACCCACCAGCTCGCTGTCGAAAAGCCTATGCAGATCCTTGCGTAGAAGCAGACCCTCATCCACGCGATGCTCACCCTCGCGTGCATAGCTGTACAGGTGCGCCGCATCCAGCGCCGCCGTATGGCAAGCACCCGTAAACGCACACATGCTTCCGAAACGGTTCAACAGCTCCTGACGGAACTGCCCCTGACCATTGCGAGCCTTGACGGTGCGCATCGTAAAACCGCCACGAGGATTAACAGGCAGCCCGTGAGCTTCACTCAGGTTGAGCTGGTGAATACCCGAAGTGTTCAGGCTTTCAAGCCAGGTGAGGACTTTCGCGGTATCGAGGGCAACAATGCTGTTCTGACGGTTGTATTTGCCCGGTTCACAAAGCCTTTTAAAAGAATCTTTGTCCAATACGCCGATGAGCTCAGTCCATGTATCGCCGTAGTAGGCGATGAACCGCTGAACTTTTTCCGTCTTCTGCGGCGGATTCTTATGCAGACGCTGCTCAGGCTTCAGCTTGTCAGTTTTGGTACATCTTCCATCGCAGCGCCATAGACCGTCAGCTCTCAGAAACATGTTACTGTTGCCGCAACGAGGGCAGATAGTCATTACCTTGTCTGCATTGCGCACCTCAATTTTTCGAATAACAGCCGACCCGAGAAGAATAGAATTATCCCGAATCAGCACGAAGTCGCCCTCTCGGATACTTTGTCCATTAGGAACGTTTGAGTCGTAAACGTAGCGGAACTCCAGGGCATCGTCGTAGACTTTTCCGCTGGCGGCGCTTCGGTTCTCTTCATCGGGAACGGAGCGTAGCAGCCACGCCTGGGGGAGCCGCATGTCAGTTGCGGCGTGTTTGCTCGGGAGGCTGAGGGTCGTCACCACGGACGGGAGAACGAGGTCCGGCAGTGAGGGCGTTGAGTTGTTGTCCATAGCAGCAGCCTAGCAGCCCTGGCGGTTTGCCGCTGCTTGGGTGGTCACCGGCTCACGGGGTAGGGGTGGTGGAATCCTGTAATTACAAAAATTCTGCCCTGCATCTTCCTCGAAAAGCCACATGTGTTTCGAGAAGCCACGTAACATGTTGCTTTTCGAAACACATGTGGCTTCTCGGCGATTAAACTCGGCGCACCAAACACCCGCCCCGCACGCAGAACGCACCAGTCAAAACGCTATTGATTCGCATCACACACCGGCGTTCTTAGGTATCCTTGGGGTAACACCCAGACAGAAGCCCGCCCTCCACCTCGAAAGGGGCCGCATGAAAACCTTCTGGACTAACCTACCCCTCACCATCCGCGCGGCAGTCATCTTCTGCTACGCCTACGCCGCGGTGCGCATCCTCAACCTCTTCTATGAGGCAGGCACCGCACCGTTGACCCCGCGCACGCTCCTTGACGGTGCCCTCACCGTCGCGCTCGTCGTCGGCGCTCTCGCCCTGTACCTGGGTAACGCCCTGGGTGCCGCTCTACGCGCCCGGCGAGAAGGCTACGAGCCCCGCCCGGTCGGCATCATCGTCGCCTACGCGCTTTTCGTGGCGGTGTGCACCTACCTTATCTGCCGCCTCATCGCCTACACCGTGGAGGCGGGGCTCACCTGGCTCTTCCCGCCCGCCCTCGGCCCGGTTCTGACCGCCGTGGGCATGGCTGGTCTTGGCGTGATTAACTATGTGCGCCTCGACCGAGCATATCCCGACCGCCGCAAAGACTAACCGGGGGAGCGGCCCCCAAAAAAATCCCTGTAATTACAAAAAATCTCCCGCACCGGGTGGAGCACACCTCCAAGGCATGCCCCGCCCAGTGCGGGAGATTTCTATATCAACGGAACGCCGCAGCCTTCACGCTACAGCGCCGCGTGCACCTTACAGGCTCTGTGCCTGAATTGCGGTGATCGCAACGGTGTTGATGATGTCCTCAACGGTGGTACCGCGCGACAGATCGTTCACGGGCTTACGCAGACCCTGCAGAACCGGGCCCACAGCGGCAGCACCCGAAGACTGCTGAACAGCCTTGTAGGTGTTGTTACCGGTGTTCAGGTCGGGGAAGACGAACACGGTAGCCTGACCAGCGACCTCGCTGCCGGGCAGCTTGGTCGACGCAATGGACATGTTCGAAGCAGCGTCGTACTGGATCGGGCCCTCGACCGCGAAGTCGGGGTTCGATGCGCGCACGAGCTCGGTTGCCTCACGCACAACGTCCACGTCTGCGCCAGCGCCGGAGGTGCCGGTCGAGTAGGACAGCATAGCAACCTTGGGGGTCACGCCGAACTGGCGTGCAGTCTCTGCGGATGCCTTCGCGATGTCGGCGAGCTGCTCTGCGTTGGGGTTCGGGTTCACTGCGCAGTCGCCGTAGACCAGAACGCGGTCTTCCATCAGCATGAGGAAGACGGAGGAGACGATCTTGGTGCCGGGGCGGGTCTTGATGAACTCGAGCGAGGGGCGGATGGTGTTCGCGGTGGTGTTCACTGCACCGGAAACCATGCCGTCGGCGATGCCCTTGTAAACCAGCATGGTGCCGAAGTACGAGGGGTCGGTCATGCGCTCGCGAGCGGCCTCGATGGTGACGCCCTTGTGTGCACGCAGCTCAGCGTAGGTTGCTGCGAAGTCCTCGGTGTACTCGTTGTTTTCGATGTCGATGATACGAATGGTGCTGGGCAGTTCGATACCTTCGGCCCGGCAGATCTCTGCGATCTTGGCGGGGTTGCCGAGCAGGATCAGGTCGCAGAAGTCGCGGCGTGCAATGATTTCGGATGCACGCAGGATACGCACGTCGTAACCCTCGGGCAGGACCACGGAGCGGCGGTTTGCGCGTGCGGTCTCGATGAGGTTGTGCAGGAAGCGCAGCGGGGTCATGGATGCGGGGCGCTCAATTTCGAGGCGTGCCAGCAGTTCGTCCTTGTTGACGTGCTCGTCCCAGCCGCCCATTGCCGCTGCGAGCTTGCGCTGGTGGCCGCTTTCGAGGGTGCCGCGGACGCGGGAGACTGCGCGTGCAGACTTGAAGGTGTCCTTGGTGGTGGACAGCACGGGGAACGGCGCGTTGTCGATGAGGGAGCCGACTGCGGTGTTCTTGCCGGGCAGCGCGTCCAGGCCGCCGGTGAGCAGCACGCCGGAGGGCGCGGGGAAGGTCGGTGCCAGTGCGGATGCGAGGGTTGCTGCGACGATGTCTGCACGGTCGCCGGGGACGATGACGAAGTCGCCGTCGACGAACTGGTTGAGGAAGTTGGAGACGTTCATTGCTGCGACCTTGATGCCGTGGATGTCGCGGCTGAGGTCTTCTGCCTTGATGCCTTCGGTGTCGAGCTTGAGGGCTTCGGCAACTTCACCGACGGTGGGTGCGTTCAGTTCGGGGATTTCGGGCAGTACGTAGACGGGCAGGTTTGCGTCGCCGCGCTTGACGGACTTTTCGATTTCGTCGCGCAGTTCGGGTTCTGCACGGCCGACGATGATTGCGAGCAGGTCTACCTTGGAGGCGAGCAGTTCGGTGCGTGCCACGTCGACTGCGGTGACTGCTTCTTCGACGGTTTCTTCCTGTGCGCCGACGATTGCGACGACGGGCAGGCCAAGGTCACGTGCAATCTGGACGTTCAGGTCGAATTCGACTGAGAGCGCGTTGGCGGGCAGGTAGACGCCGTCGACGATTACGACGTCGCTGTTTGCTGCGACCTTTTCGTAGGCGGAGACTGCGCGTGCGGAGATTTCTTCGGTGTCGCCTTCTGCGATGAGTGCGAGTGCGTCGGTCATGGAGACTGCGCCGCCGACCTGCTCTTCGGTCAGGCCGAAGTGTTCACGGATGAGGCGTGCCATGGGGTCGTCGGAGATGGTTGCGCCGTCGAATACGGGGCGGAAGAAGCCGACGCGGTCTGCGCGCTTGATGAGGGAGTCTGCTAGACCCAGGGCTACGAGGGACTTGCCCGAGTTCTGGGACATAGCGGAGAGGTAAAGACCGGTGGTCATTGTTTTACTGTCCTTCTATGCGATGTTCGGCGCTGGGTCCCGCGGTTGCGCAGGGGTGTATGTGCTCCTGTGCGCGGGTGCGTCGAGCTTATATGTCATCTTCTATCTTAAGGCGTTGTGGGGGGCGGTGCCTAACAGGGGGTGCG
Source organism: Rothia sp. HMSC068E02 (assembly GCF_001813565.1). Taxonomy (NCBI): domain Bacteria; kingdom Bacillati; phylum Actinomycetota; class Actinomycetes; order Micrococcales; family Micrococcaceae; genus Rothia; species Rothia sp. HMSC068E02. The sequence goes on along the minus strand of NZ_KV812862.1, from coordinate 61,023 downwards.
GTGCGCTGCGTCATGTGGGTGGGCTGTTTCCCTGTTGTGGTGTGCCGTTTAGGGGTTGAGGATGCGCGTGTATCGGACGCTGTGGCCGGGCGCCCAGGAGCCGCGTGCTTGGAAGTACACGCCTTCGTTGCGGTAGCCGAGCCGCTCGTAGAAGGAGAGCGCTCGTTCGTTTTCTGCCATGACCCATAGGTAGGAGTTTTCGTCCGGGTAGATGACGGATTCGTAGAGTGCCTGTCCGAGCCCGGTGCCGTGCGTGTGGTTGAGGGTGTACAGGTGCACGAGTTTACGGGTGCCTGCGGGCAGTTCGGGGAGGTTGTCGGTACGTTCGAGTTCCCAGGAGGAGGGCTCACACAGGGAGAGCGCCAGGCCGACGGGCTTATCCCAGTCGATGCGTGCGCCGATGGAGCAGGAGAGCCCGCCGTCGGGGGTCCAGCCGGGCACCTCATAGGCGAAGAAGCCGCGCACGGTGGGGGAGGAGAGGTGGCGGTGGAAGTCTTCGAGGTATTCGTTGCGTTCGGCGCGGTGGCGGGCGGTGAAGCTTTCTCCGAGCGCGTCGAAGTAGATTGGGTCGTAGGTTTGCTCCATGCAGTCCAGCTGCAGGTTGACGTATTTTTCGGCGTCGGTCGGTTCAATCGGTGCGAGCGCGTAGCGGCCCTGACATACAAATCCCATGGGTTCTAGTCTACTCAGCCAGCCCCTGTGGAGGCGGTTCCTTGCGGGTGCGTACGCTAGGGGCGTGCGGGCTGTCGGTTAGGCTAGTGGGTATGGCGAAAAAGAGCAGGGCACCGAAGAAAAGCCAAAAGACGCAGAAGACCCAGAAGAACCGCATCGACGATACCGAGAGCACCCCCGTGCAGGGTGCCGCCGCTGGCGTGTACCCGATTTCTACGGGTGAGGCGGAGCTGGTCCCTGACGGCTACCATGCTGACGGCTGGCTGCTGCTCATTAATGGTGTGCAGTCTTCCCACGTGATTGTGGGTGAGCCCCGCCAGCTGGATTTTGAGTACATGCGCTGGATTGCCGCGGTCGTCTCCTCGCACGTGGAGGAGCACCTGGACGCTGCGAAGCTGCGCATCACCCACCTGGGTGGTGGCGCGTGCTCGATGGCGCGCTATTTTGCCGACCTGTACCCGACCAGCCGCAACACGGTCGTTGAGCTGGATGCCAAGCTCGCCGAGTATGTGCGCGCCTGGTTCGACATCCCCAAGGCGCCGCGTGTGAAGATTCGCGTGGGCGAGGCGGGTGCCGTCACCGCAACCTTCGCGCCCGCATCCCGCGACGTGCTGATTCGTGACGTATTCGCCGGGGACACCACCCCCGAGGCGCTCACCACCGTCGAGTTCACCCGCACCGTCGCCGAGTCGCTCGCACCCGGTGGCCTGTACATCCTCAATTGCGGTGACGGGCCTGCGCTGACCGGCGCCCGCGCCGAGGCGTCCGCCCTGCTTGAGGTGTTCGAGTACGTGTGCATTGTGGCGGATTCGGCAATGTTGAAGGGCCGCCGCCGCGGCAACGTCATTATTGCTGGCTCCCACGCGCCCCTGCCGGAGGCTGGTTCCGTGCAGGCTGCCGCTATCGCCCGTGAGCTCATGGGTGGAGGCGTGCCCGCCCAGTACTGGGACACCGCGCGTGTACGCCAGTTCGTGAGGTAACGGTTTCAGCTGTTGCCTGGGTTTTCGGTGGCGGCCTTAAGTTTTCTGGTCATGGCTTAGGTCTTTCGGCCATGGCTTAGGTTTTTCGGTGATAGGTTAGTGACTTTGGTGGGGGCTTTTAACTACCGCCAAAGTCACTAACCTATCGCCAAATTCGGTGCCCCCTCCACAGCAGACGCTACTATAGTGGCATGCGATACACCTACCTTGGCCCCTCCGGCACCTTCACCGAATCCGCCCTGCTGAGCGTCCCCGGCGCATCCGACGCCGAACGGATCCCCGCCACCAGCGTGCCCGACGCGCTCGCACGCCTGAACGCGGGCGAGGCGGACGCCGCCATGGTGCCCATCGAAAACTCCGTGGAGGGCGGCGTGAGCGCCACCCTGGACGCTATCGCAGCCAGCGAGGGTGTACGCATCATCCGCGAGGTGCTCGTACCGATCCGCTTCGTGCTGGTCGCTGCAAAGCCCATCAGCATCGAAGACGTTAAGACCATCTCCACCCACTCGCACGCCTGGGCGCAGGTGCGCGGCTGGGCGCAGGAGAATGTGCCCACCGCCGCCTACCTGCCCGGCTCCTCCACCGCCGCGGCGGCTGTCGGCCTGCTCGAAGAGGGCTGCACCTACGATGCGGCAATCTGCTCCCCGGCGCTGCTGAACTACCACCCGGAACTGCACGTGTTGCAGGACAACATCGGCGACAACAAGAACGCCGTAACCCGCTTCGTGTTGCTCTCCCGCACCGCCGACATCCCCGAACCGACCGGCTCCGATAAGACCACCCTGACCGTGCCGCTGCCCACCAACCGCGCCGGCGCCCTGCTCGAACTGCTCGAACAGTTCTCCGTGCGCGGCGTGAACCTCTCCCGCATCGAATCGCGCCCCACCGGCGAAGGCATGGGCTCCTACTCGTTCAGCATCGACGCCGACGGCCACATCTACGAGGCACGCATGCGCGACGCCCTGCGCGGCCTGCACCGCGTCTCCCCGACGCTGAAATTCCTCGGCTCCTACCCGCGCGCCGACCACGAAAACACCGAAGTCGACGCCATCCACTCCGACGGCTCCTTCGACGCCGCACACGAATGGGTCGAGTCACTCTTCCCGAACGGCCGCCCCGCACAGCTGCAGCGCCACTAGCGGCACCACTAACAACACCCCGGCGGCACCACCAGCCGGCCGCCGCTAGACACCCCCGCACCTACCCGCGCCCCACCAGCGCAAACCCCGCCCACAACCCACCGCAAGATTAGGTAGGATAAAACAGTGATTGATATTAACCTCCTCCGCGAAAACCCCGACGTCTTCCGCGCCTCCCAGCGAGCACGCGGCAAGGACGAAACCCACGTCGACCGCATCCTCGAAGCCGACACCGCACGCCGCGCACTCATCGGCGAATACGAGACCCTGCGCGCCGAACAGAACGCCTTCGGCAAGACCGTCGCAAAGGCACCCAAGGAAGAAAAGCCCGCCCTCGTCGCACAGGCGAAGGAACTGGCAGCCCGCGTCAACGAAGCAAAGGCAGCCTCCGAAGCGAAAACCGCCGAATACGAGGAACTGATCAGCAGCATCGAAAACCTCATCATCGACGGCGTACCCGTCGGCGGCGAAGACGACTACGTAGTCGTCAAGGAAGTCGGCACCCCCCGCGACTTCACCATCGAAGGCTTCGAACCGCGCGACCACCTCGAAATCGGCGAACTCGTCGACGGCATCGACATGGCACGCGGCGCAAAGGTCTCCGGCGCACGCTTCTACTTCCTCAAGGGCCAGGTAGCACGCCTCGAACAGGCACTCATGTGGATGGCGCTCGACCTCGCAACCGAGCACGGCTTCACCATGATGACCACCCCCACCCTGGTACGCCCCGAAATCATGAACGGCACCGGCTTCAACGTCAAGCACGACGACGAAATCTACCGCCTCGAACGCGACGACCTGTACCTGGTCGGCACCTCCGAGGTGGCGCTCGCCGGCTACCACACCGACGAAATTCTCGACTTTGAGAAGGGTGCGAAGAAGTACCTGGGCTGGTCCTCCTGCTACCGCCGCGAGGCAGGCTCCGCAGGTAAGGACACCCGCGGCATCATTCGCGTGCACCAGTTCAACAAGGCTGAAATGTTCGTCTACTGCCCCGTCGAGCAGGCAGAAGAGATGCACGCAAAGCTGCTGTCCCTCGAAGAGGAAATGCTGCAGCGCTGCGGCCTCGCATACCGCGTAATCGACACCGCCGCAGGCGACCTGGGCACCTCCGCAGCCCGCAAGTTCGACTGCGAGGCGTGGGTCCCCACCCAGGGCACCTACCGCGAGCTGACCTCCACCTCGAACTGCACCACCTACCAGGCGCGCCGTCTGAACATCCGCGAGCGCACCCCGGATACCGTGGATGAGGCAGGCAACGTGCGTAAGGGCCGCACCCGCTCCGTAGCGACCCTGAACGGCACCCTGGCGACGACTCGCTGGGTGGTTGCCATCCTGGAGACTCACCAGCAGGCTGACGGCTCTGTACGTATTCCTGAGGCTCTTCGCCCCTACATGGGCGGCGCTGAGGTCATCCCGGCTATCGCTGAATAAGGGATGCCTGCTGGAGTGAGTCTCCACTCCGGCGGGGGATTTGGTGCCTCGCGCGCTCGGAATCCCCCACCTCCGTCCCACCAGCAGGCTGATGGTTCTGTTGTGATTCCTGAGGCTCTTCGCCCGTATATGGGTGGCGCCGAGGTTATCCCGGCAGTCGCTGCTGAGTAATCTCACAACCAGCTGAAAAACCCGCTCACCGCGTAAACGGTGGGCGGGTTTTTGCGTATCCTGGTAGTCTAAGAACTATGCCTCTTTACCGTAAACTCCTTGGTGTTTCTGCGGCGGCGGCGCTGACCGCCTCCGCCACTGGTGCCCGCAAGAAGGCGCGCCGACGCGCTATCGAACTGGGTGCGCCCTTCGGCGTTCTGCCGACCCTGCCTACCGGCCCCAGTCGTCGCGTGGGCGTGGTGTACAACCCGAGCAAGCCCGGCGTTGCGGTGGCTATTGAGATTCTGGAACGTATCCTCGCGGCGAACGGCCACCCGAAGGCGCTGGTGCGCACCACCCGCGTGGACGAGCCCGGCTCAGAGGCCGCCCGCGAGCTGATTGCCGAGGGCGTTGACCTGCTGATTGCCGCAGGTGGTGACGGCACGGTGCGTGCCGTGGCGGCGGCGCTGGCGCATCACGAGGGGCCCAAGCCGCGCCTGGGTATTCTGCCGATGGGCACCGGCAACCTGCTGGCGCGCAACCTGTACATCCCGGTGAGTGACGTGGCGGCGTGCGTGAATATTGCGCTCAACGGCGCGGGTCAGGACGTTGACGCGATTGAGATGACGACTACGGGCACCACCGGCGAAGAAACCGAACACACGTTCTTTGTGATGAGTGGTGCCGGCTTCGACGCGCTCGTCATGAACGACACGAACGAGGAGATTAAGGCGAAGTTCGGCTGGGTGGCGTATGTGCAGTCCGGCATGAAGCATATGCTGGGCAGGTCGCATCCGGTGCGCATCAGCGTGGACGGTGGGGAGCCCCGCATCCTGCCCATGCGTTCGGTGCTGGTTGCGAATTGCGGTCGCCTGCAGGGCGGTATTCGCCTGGCGGATATGACGGATGTGCACGACGGCAAGCTTGAGGTGATTGTGGCGTCCCCGCGTGACCTGGTGGAGTGGGGCCTGCTGATGGCGAAGGTTACGCGCCGTACGATTCTGGGTTCGCCGCGCATTGAGCTACCGGTGATTCGCCACCTGGTGGGGTCCGAGGTGGTGCTGGAGTTCCCGGAGGGTGCGCAGCCGGTTGAGGTGGATGGCGACCCGGCGCCGTCAGCGTATCGCATTAGTGCGCGCGTGCTACCTGCCGCCGTGGAGGTGGCGGTCCACCCCGAGGTGCTCTAGCCGGGGTGGCGAAAGGGGGGAGCACCCCAAATCGTCTATATATGACATGGATTATGAAAGAAATCGCGGATTTTTTCACTATTTCCTGAAAATCAGGAGGATAATGAAAAAAACCGCGATTTTTTACACCATCAAGGAGGGCACAGGTGAACACCACCGGCACAAGGTACCGCACCCTCAAAAGCATCTTCCACGAACGCGGCAAAGCCGCCGCACAAACCGAACTGCAGGCACGCCGCAACGGCCACTCCACCTACCTCCTCAACGAATTCACGGTAGGGGAGCACCCCCTGTTCTACCTGGCAGACCGCACCGCGCTCGCATCCTTCGAACGCATCATGCGCCGTGAACGGCACATCGAACAGCTGAGCTCCCAACTGCCCAGCATCGCCATGCAAAGCTACCTACTCGACCTGGCAGTACGCAGCATCGTGGCGTCCGACCGTATCGAAGGTGTGCACACCACACGCCAGCTCATCTCTGAGGCGCTCACCTCCGGCGACAGCGAGGACCCCCGCGCTAAGCGCGCCGTCGAATTCGTGAACCTCCTCAAAGACCTGGGGGCAGGCCGCCCACCCTCCACGGTTGAGCAGGTGCGCAGCCTCTACGACACGCTACTCGAAGGGCACCTCGCGGAAGAAGACCGCCCAGACGGGGCTCTATTCCGCACCAAACCCGTGGTTATTCACGACAACACCCGCGAAATTCACCGCGCCCCCGACAGTGAAGCAACCATCATCGCCAACGTGCAGGCGGCGCTCAACCACGCCCTCAACCCGAACGTGCCGGCGCTATTCTCCGCAATCGCCACGCATTTCATGGTGGAGTACACGCACCCTTTCTACGACGGCAACGGCCGCCTGGGCAGGTACCTGCTGGTAGCCCACCTGGGGCAGACGCTCACCCGGCTGACGACCCTCACCCTGCCGAGCACGCTCAACATTCAGAAGAGCCGCTACTACAAGGCGTTTAGCGCGGCGGAAGAACCCCTCAACTACGGTGAGGTGACCGGTTTTCTGCATGTTTTTCTGGGGCTGATCGAGCAGGCTCAGGAGCACCTGGTAGACGAACTGGAGTCACGCGACCGTGCGTGGCGTGCCCTTGGCAGGCGTATCGCTGAGCTGGAGGGCAACCGCACCTGGACGGGTGGCACCCCCGGGCTGACTTCGAAGAAGTTTGATGATGTTCTGCGGCTGCTGTACCTGCTGGGGCAGGTGCAGATTTTCCGTGCGCCAGTCGCCCCCACTTCGAGCGAGTTGCAGGAGGCGCTGGGGGTTACGGCGCCGACTCTGCGCGATAGGCTCAAACTGCTGCAGGGGCTTGGGTTTGTTGAGGGTGTGAAGGCTGGCCGCACGATGCGCTGGTCCCTCACCGAGGCGGGAACCGCCCTGCTGGGCCTGCCCGCCGTTGATGACGACGAAGAATAGCCCGCGAGCATAAGAAGCAGGGGAGGGGCCGCACCAGAATGTATCCCGCCTATAACTGGCAGAATCGTGGAATCCATCTTTGCAGTAGCGGAACGGGCCGGTTGCAGACATAAGTATCGGTATGTGGTAATCCATCTGCTCACGCCACCATTGTGTAAGGCTCCTGTAGTCGCCGTGTGATTCATCCCATGTCTGCTACATTAGGGTCAGGCGACATAATGCTTCCGGGTGCTTCCACCACTCAGAACACCAGAAAGTATTCTGGATATCTATTTTGCGGTTTAACGAGGCCGTACACCTGAACTCGAATACCGAATGACTGGAAATGTAATGGTGATTAATCACAAGCGACGGGGCGAAGCACAGAGCGCTCCTAGCCTGCATCTGAGAGACATGCCCATCGAGCACTTGTATGTACGCTATCAAAGGATAGCGCGGAACCTGCCGAGACGGATCCGCTGGCTTGCTTTGGTATTCGCGCCAACGAGCACGAGTTTCACCGTCTTCACCGCTGGCCTACTGAATGTTGCAGGGGCTCTGATGATTACGGCAGGTATCGGCCAGGTAACGTCAGGTGAGAGGACCCCAGGCAGTGCTATTTGGTTACTCATCTTCGCTTTCCTGGCTGAAAGCCTAGGGTACTGGGTGAAGGAACGCCAAGAGCTTATTCTCACGATCGCGGTTCGACAGCTCACATACCGCCGTTTCCGGGACATCTTTAGTAGGTCATCCCATCCGCCGGAAGCTCACGGGCATGTTCTCACATACCCAGGACAGATCAGCCAGTTTGCCTTCGTTGTTGATTTCGCCGTTTCAACCGTTCAGATTATTGCCTTTCTCGCGGCTTCGCTCGCGCTATATGGTGCAAGCGGCGCCATCGCTACGTTGCTCATCACTGGATTGGTATTCGTCAGCGTCCGTCTCATCAACTTGGTGGGCCGACTATGGGAACAGTACGTCGCTCTAGAGGGAGAGCGTAGGCAGTGGATCCAGCGTGTAGCAAACGCGTTGCCTCGAGGGCGAAGCATCCCCAGCTGGGGTACCGCCCTGGACAAGGTCGCTAGCATCCGAAACACCGAAGAGCAGCTTCTGCGCAGACGGGTCCCGTTGCAGGTCCTGAATGGATTCCTTGAACGGGGAGCACTAACTGCGGTGCTCGCTGTGGTTGCGGTTCTCGGCGCGTGGTTCTGGCCATCCGCTCATTTCGGTGTTGGAATTATTTTGGCTGCCCGCTACCTGTACGCAGCGGTGCAGAACAACATCGTAAACTATCGGGTTATTCGGCTCGCTGTGCCAATGATGCGTGAGCTCGACAAGCTCGAGTCGTCTCCAAATTGCACGGTTAAACAGCAGGACTTGGTGGGGCAGCCTTCAAATTCTAGAGAGGTGCTTGCATCTACGTCTGAGCGCGCTGAAGCATTGCGCACATCCGTGACCACCCCCGATTCTGCTTTCGTACCACGCAACCCGGAAGTGTCCCATTCGGTGTTGTCAGCGTGGCGAGCTTCTGCTTCGCCACATCAGGTATCCCGGTTCACTAGCCTCGCTTTAGGTATGGGGCTCACTGAGGATGTGATCGGGCGGTTCTGGCAAGACGCAACAACCTTGTCGTCAGGAGAGAGACACCGTGCTGCTGTCGCTATCGTTTTGGCAGACAAACCGGACTGGCTAATTTTGGACGATACGTTCGCAGCGCTTGATCCTGTAACACGAGAAGTGGTTGCCGAGAGGATCTTAGAGTGCGTGCCAACGTGCACACTTCTGGCAAGCTCGGAGGAGTACGTACCGAGTGCCTTCACCTCCGGCAATGATGCGAGGGTAGACCCTCTTGAGTTGCAGGCTCATAGCCCCGGGGCAGCTAAGGAGGCAGATGCTGGTTCGACGGATGTGAGCGAGGGACAGGACCTTCCTGACCCTGAGCCGAAGCGTGCCACATTCCGACGATCGGCCCTGTTGTTGTTTGGACCGCATTTGGTGTGGATTACGTGTGGCGCCCTACTCTTGAGCGGATCCGAAGTTGCTTTTGCATTGACGATTGCTCACAGTGATGGGCTGTCTGCTCAGGTTGCTGGAGTGTCAGCTGCTTGCGCACTGGCAGCAATTGTTGGGTCCGTCATGTTCTTTGGCCCGCTCTACTGGGCTCCCATCGCTAGGCTGAGCGATTTGCACGACCGGATTATACGGAGGCTCGATCGATTCGCTAGTCCTAGAACAAGCGGTGCGGTCATGGGGCGGATGGGTGAAGACTTCTCCGACCTTCAGATGTCGGTGCCTAGCGCCCTGGGTTCGGTATTTATGGTCATTCTACAGACCTTTATGCTCATCGGAGGCGCAGTGGCTGGCGCCCCGCTGTTCATAATCGTTGTGTTGGCGGTAGCACCCCTAGCGATGCTTGCTATGCGTCAGGGTTCAAAGTGGATTCTCCCTGCCTCGACGACGGCTGCCAATCGCCGAGGTGACTTCATCGGGGTGGTTGGTGCCCAGGCTGGCTTACACGCTGCGCCCGTCAGTGCAGGGCTGCGTCGGGCTGGAGAAGAAGCCTACGCTCATTCGGAGGCTGCATACGTCAGCAGCTCGATTCAGTTGGCGAACGCCTACGCACTGCGTACGGGACTCATTCAGTTGCTTGTGTTGTCACTGAATGTTTCTGCAGCGGTATTGGCACTGATGGTCGAAGGATCGAACTCAGTGGTTGCTCCCGCGGTCGTAATATATTTTGCAGTAACTCTGTCATCTGGCATCCAATCTACGGTGGAGACGCTGCAACAGGTTGGTGTAGTCAGCTTGACTGCGGAGCGTGTTCGGATGCTTGAAGAGTACCGGGCCGACCGTTCTTATCCGCCCGTGCGGTCTGCTGACCTGGCTCTGCTTGAGAGCGTTCTTGACTCTGGGTGTTCTATGGTTGCCTTGATTGGACCAACTGGCGCGGGGAAGTCCGTCATGCTTGATGCTCTATACCGCCGGTATCCCCAAGGCGAAGTGGTAATCGTACCAGATATCGATCCGTTCGCATCTGAAGCATCGAATTCGAGCGGGCTCATGCTTGCGCGTTCCGTGTTACGTGAAGGCGCTGCCCGGCTTGTGTTGCTTGATGAGACCTTGAAGAGTCTCACTCCGTCAGAGGAGCGCACTGAGCTCGAATCGATGGCGTGCGCTATCGAGGGCAGTGACAAGCAGGTTGTGATTGTCCTTCACTCGCGCTCTAACCTTGATCGTTTCAAAGAAGTGGTGAATTTAGATGCGTGAGCTGACCCAAGTACTACGTTTTTCTCCAAGAACTATCGAGGACGAAATGCGAATCTATAGGGCCAAACCTATAGCCTGGACCGATTCGTCGGTGGCAGTTCTGAACGAGTACGGCGCCACACTGTGCACACCCGCCCCTCCTGCCCCCGATAATGCCCCGATACTGCCCGCGACAAAAACCCCCGTTAAAAACGCGGTCGGGGCCGTCTCGCACGCAGGCTCGAAAAGTGCGAGAATGGAGCAGAAAAGAAAACTACGAAAGAAGATACTTTCATGCTTATTCTCGTTGTGAACGCCGGTTCTTCCTCCCTGAAGTACCAGGTGCGTGACACCTCCCTGCCCGAGGCAGAGCAGATGCTGACCTCCGGCCTCGTCGAAAACATCGGCACCGACGTGCCCAACCACGAGGTCGCATTCGACATCATGTCCGAGAAGCTCGAGCCCGTCCTGGCAGGCCGTGAGCTGCAGGCAGTCGGCCACCGCGTGGTGCAGGGTGCAGAGAAGTTCACCCACCCCGCCCTGCTCACCGAGGAAGTTGTCCAGCAGATCGACGACCTCTCCCCGCTGGCACCGCTGCACAACCCCGCACACGCTCAGGGCATGCGCGCAGCAATGCACAAGTGGCCCTCCCTGCCGCAGGTTGCAATCTTCGACACCGCGTTCCACTCCACCATGCCCGAAGAAGCATGGCGCTACGCAATCCCCTACGACCTGGCTGACAAGTACAGCATCCGCCGCTACGGCTTCCACGGCACCAGCCACGAGTACGTCTCCCACGTTGCAGCTGACATGCTCGGCATTGCACGCGACGAGTTCAACGGCATCGTTGCTCACCTCGGTAACGGCGCGTCCGTGACCGCTGTGAAGGGCGGCAAGTCCGTCGACACCTCCATGGGCTACACCCCGCTGGCTGGCCTGATCATGGGTACCCGCTCCGGCGACATTGACCCCTCGGCACTGACCACCATCCTGTCCCGTGAAGGCATTGACGGTGAACGCCTGGACACCATCCTGAACAAGGAGTCCGGTCTGCTCGCACTGGCTGGCTCCAACGACATGCGTAAGGTCGTTGAGGCTGCACAGTCCGGCGACGAGCGTGCACAGCTCGCACTGGACATGACCTCCTACCGCCTGATGAAGTACATTGGCGGCTACAACCTGGTTGTTGGCGGCGCGCAGGCGCTGATCTTCACCGCTGGTATCGGTGAGAACTCCGGCGACTTCCGCAAGCTGGTCCTGGACCGCCTCGGTGCTCTCGGTATCAAGTACAACGAGGAGGAGAACGCTAAGCGTTCCCCCGAGCCGCGCGTGATTTCCACCGAGGATTCCGCTATCAAGGTGCTGGTCATCCCCACCAACGAGGAGAAGGCTATCGCTGAGGCTACCGAGGAACTCGTCAAGAGCCTCTAAGCCCCACGCACCCCGCCGTGTAGGCGGCTCAGCGTAAAGTAATCCGCCGTGGTACCCATTCCGTATGGGTGTCGCGGCGGATTTCTTATGCCCGCAAGGCGGTGCGCCCCGGGGTCTCTGCGCTGTGTGCCCCGGCGCTGTGTATTCCGATGCCGTGGCGTACCGTAGCGTCGCGAATGGGCATTCTATGAGAAAAAGCGCATTCACATTCACTAGTAAGTGCCCAAAAACGATAGAGTGGAATCAGATAACACTCGATACGAAGCGGACGAGACATGACTCAACCCCCTGAAAACCACCAGCAGCCCGGCGGACAGTTCAACGCCCAGCCCGGCCAGCAGGCATTCCACGCCCCCGGTGAGCCCCTCCCGCAGGACCTCTCCGCCGGCTGGCTCCCCGAAGACGAGCGCCAGAAGCCGGTCAGTCCCCTGCCCCAGCCGAAGCTCTTCGCCTACCAGTCGATGCTGCCGCCGAAGGTGCTGCACGCGCTGCGTCACCCCTCCGAAATTCCGTGGCTGGTCGCCGCCTACGCGGTCACCGCGGTCGGCTACATTGTGCTGTTCATGGCGCTGGCTGACCTGTTCAGCTCGATGATGCGTTACGTCTTCAGCTCAACCGGTGAAGGCTCGGTTCGAGTACCTTCCGGTAGCACCTCCGCAAGCCTGGAAGACCTGATTTTCCAGACGGTTGGTCTGCTCATCCTGGGCCCGATTGCCATCTTCATTGTTCGTGCAATCTACTACGCGCAGCAGCGTGTTCGCGGTGTGCGCATCACCCCGACCCAGTTCCCTGAGGCGTACCAGATGCTCGCCGAAGCAGCTGAGGCGGCAGGCCTGCGCCGCGTGCCGGATGCGTACGTCATCCTCGGTAACGGCGTGATGAACGCTTTCGCGGCAGGTCACGGCTTCCGCCGCTACATCTGCCTGTACTCTGACCTGTTCGAGATCGGCGGTAAGTCCCGTGACCCGCAGGCGCTGCGCTTCATCATTGGCCACGAGGTGGGCCACATCGCCGCAGGTCACGTCGGTTATTTCCGTCTGATTTTCACCACGCTGTTCAACCAGATTCCGGTGCTGTCGAGTGCGCTGTCCCGCTCGCAGGAGTACACCGCCGACAACTTCGGCTACCGCTTCTGCCCCGAGGGTGCTGAGGGTGCTGTCAAGGTGCTTGCGGCAGGTAAGTACCTGAACAAGCAGGTCAACTTCGATGAGCTTGCCGACCGTGCCGTCACCGACCGCGGCCTTGCCGTCTGGTACGTGAACCTCCTGGCAAGCCACCCCATCCTCACCTGGCGTGCGCATGCGCTGCGTGACCGCACCCAGCCCGGCCGCCTGTTCTGGCGCCCGACTGAGAACCCGGTCAAGGACGCCGCACCGCGCGTTCCTGTCCTGATTCCGGCGGCGGAGCCGGTGCACATGTGGCCCGACCCGATTCAGTCCACCGAGTTCATGCGTGAACACCAGGATGTTTGGGCTGACCACACCCTGGAAACCGTGGATGTGTACTCCAAGCCCGAGAACGCCCCCGAGTTTGATGCGAACTCTACGCTGTTTGCTGGCTGGCTCACCGAGCAGGCTCGTGCCTTCCACGGTCAGCGTTGGGATGCGTACGCTGCCGCCGGTGGCGTGCCGGCACCGGGTGCTCCCGGTGGCCCGCAGATGCCCGCACCGGGTCAGCCCGCACCTAATCAGCCTGCCTACGGTCAGCAGCCCGGCTTCGGTCAGCCTGCCGCAGGTCAGAATGGTGCGGCCCAGAACGGTGCAGGCCAGCCCGCCCCTGAGCAGTCCTCTAATGGTCAGCCTAACGGACAGTCTTCTAATGGCCAGTCTGCTCCTGAGCAGTACGGTTACGGCCAGTACGGTAGCGGCTCCTCTGAGGGTGGCTCGTACGGTTATGGCTTCGACGGCGATAAGAAGTAGCTAGTAGCCGCCCGGGCGCTCTCTAAGCGCCTCATCTGGGCCGCACAGCTCAATAACCTTCACGAACCCGTCGGGGTGCCTAGGCGCTCCGGTGGGTTCGGTTGTTAACCGCCTCCTCACAGGCTCGCAGTAGGTTGCTACAGCCGCCCGTAACCTTCACCTCCGCCCCGCCCTGTAGCTGAGATGTACCCGGCACCCCGGCACCTTCACATAGGCGCAGGTCTAGAATGGACAGCATGCTTTCATCACTTCGCTCCATCAAACTCGACCCGCTGCTGACCATGCTCATTAGCGCGGTCATCCTCGCAATTATTGTGCCGGCGCGCGGCGACTTCGCCGAATGGTTCAGCACCGGAACGAAGTTCGCGGTCGCCCTGCTGTTCTACCTGTACGGCGCTCGCCTCTCCACCGCGGAGGCTATTCGCGGCCTGACCCACTGGCGTCTGCACCTGATGATTCTGAGCTGCACGTTCGTGCTGTTCCCCCTGGTCGGTTTGGCGCTTTCACCGCTACGTCTTGTGCTCGGTGATGGGTTGTACATGGGCATTCTGTTCTTGACCTTTGTGCCCTCGACCGTGCAGGCGTCGATTGCGTTCACCTCGATTGCCGGCGGTAACGTGGCGGCGGCGATTGTGAGCGCCTCGCTCTCTTCGATTGTGGGTGTGGTGGCGACCCCGCTGCTCGCCATGATGCTGATGAACACGGGCCATATTGAGTTCTCCGGAACGGTCTTCCTGGACATTGCCATTCAGCTGTTCCTGCCGTTTGTGCTCGGTCAGCTGACGCGCCGCTGGGTGGGGGAGTTCGCCAAGAAGCCGACCACCAAGTGGTTGGATAAGTTCTCGGTCATGATGATTGTGTATTCGGCGTTCTCTGCCTCGGTGGTGCAGGGTGTGTGGACGCGCGTGGCGTGGTGGCAGATTGTGCTGCTGGTTGTGCTCATGGCGATTATTGTGGTGTTCATGCTGTGGCTGACCGACCAGCTGGCTAAGCGCCTGGGGTTCAACCGTGCCGACCGCATTACGATTCAGTTCTGCGGTTCGAAGAAGTCGCTGGCGGCTGGCCTGCCGATGGCGATCATTATTTTTGGTGCGGGCTCGCTGGGTCTGATGATGCTGCCAATCATGATTTTCCATCAGGTTCAGTTGATGATTTGTACCTGGCTTGCGGGCCGCTATGCGCGCTTGGATGTGGTGGGTGCCGCCTCCGCGAAGGAAGTTCAGTAGGGGCTTGAACCCTATCTGCCGGGGTGCTCGGCGGGTGCTATTGGGGGCCTCTGAGCCTGTGAGATAAGCCTCTGATGAGGGGTTTTAATGGGTTCTTTGGGACTGGATGACCTGTCTATGAAGTGATATAGCGCGCATTCATCGAAAAACTCTCTGACTAGTGCATTTGTGTGCAAAATATGGTATTTGTACTGGTCAGTTGGTTTTCTGTGGGTTATGTGCACTCTATTGCATCAAAGTGACCGGCGAGACAATCAACACTATCGGGTGTTGAGCGGCGAAAAAGCCCCAATTTTGCCCTAGAATATTTTGTCGATGGGTTAGACAGATTTGCATCCTGTATGCAAGAATTTATGACTCATGTGGGAATGGTTGAGATTCACTCCCTCACACCGCCCACGAGCATTGATGCAGCGGATTCACTCCCCGCCCGCATCCCACACCGGAAGAGACTCACTCCCTCAACCGGAAGGAAGCTCAAAACCATTTATTCACTCAAACACAACTGGATACACTCAGCTTAATGACGCGCTTAGATTCTATCTATGCGCTAATCGCTGTCTGTATCCGCCAAGAAAGAGGACACTCCATGGCTACCATCATGAGCGTGAACGTATGCGATTCCAAGTACAACGCTGACCCCACCGGCGTACGAGACTCCACTAGTGCTATCCAGAAGGCTATCGATGATGTTGCTGCGCAGGGCGGCGGCTCTGTGGAGATTCCCGGCGGCATGTACCGCGTCTCCTACCCCTTCATCGAAATGAAGCACCGCGTCGAGATCTTCGGCCACGGTCAGGCAACCCGAATCGTCGCTTTCACCGACAAGGGTATTCCCTCCACCAAGAACGGTAGCTACGAATGCACCGGCGTTTTCCACACCGGTAGCTACACCACCCCCATGAGCGGTGGCACCAACCAGAACAAGCCCATGCGTATGGGCGTGCGTGACCTGTTCATCCGCACCAACAAGTACAACCTGCCGCTGGACTCCAAGAGCAACCAGATTTTCCTGGAGAAGCACACCCAGCCCGTCGACAACGTTGCAGGCGTCATCTTCCACACCCGCATTGCGGACGCTAACCCCGGTGAGCCGGACGCAGTGCCCACCCTGTCCAACATCGAAATCTGGGACACCGCCATTGGCGTTGCGATCCTGGGCCTGGACGACCAGGGCATGAAGATTGACAAGCTGCGCATCCGTCAGACCCTGCGTCAGGGCCTGCTGGTCGGTAAGCCCGTCGGCCACCCGCTGCGCCCCCGTGAGGGTGACACCCCCGGTGCGGCAGATAACAAGTTCTCCATGATTGACGTTTCTGACGCAAACATGAGCTTCGGCACCTACGCGGGCATCGAGATTTACACTTCTCAGTCCAAGTTCGAGGCGTCCACCAGCTGGTTCAACAAGCGTAACCAGGGTAAGAACGCCCTGTACGAAGTGAAGACCCGCCACGTGGGTGCAGGCTGGTTCATTCAGGGCACCCGCAACATGTTCATTGGCTGCACCGCCCAGGAGAACGCCGGTCACGGCTGGCTCGTGGAGTGGGGCAACAACCAGTTCATTGGCTGCCTGGGCGAGTCCTCCAGCTTCCAGGATGCTGTTACCGGCGCTGCTCGAGGCGACGAGGCAGCGAACTGGTACATTGGCCGTAACGCACGCGGTAGCCGCTTCGTGGCTCCTCGCTCGCACAACCCTTACAGCTGGGCGAAGGCTTCCCTGTACGGCTTCTACATTGAGAACAACATTCGCGATATGCACATTACGACTGCGTCCGCGAAGGATGACCGTATTGGTGATAACAACATGGTTGGCCGCCGCGTTCACGTGACCGGCGCTATGGGCGATAATGTGCTCATCGAGGTGGACCACATCCGCCACGCAACCTTCGCGCCGAAGCAGCTGGAGAAGCGCGGCAACGGCGTGTTCATGGGCTAACCCTCAAGGGTTAGGCTCTGCGAGCTGAGGCTCGTGATCACAAAATCTTAAAACGTATACGCCTGAGGGGCGGGGAGTAATCCCCGCCCCTCGGCGTTTAAACACCTCATGAGAAAATTTTTTAGTTAGATAGTGTCGTGATACACACTCAAATATATTACACTTAAGTGCATGAGCCCAGCCTGGCGTACAACCAGACTGGACTTATCTGTATTTGGACTGGTCACGGAAGGCAACACGGTCTGAAGCAGTAAAAATGTTGGCAGTATCCACTGTTTAGGTTCCGTGCGAGCATCGTTGATTGCATGACCGCAGGCGCATTGAGCGCTCAGGCATAACTTGGCAATCACCAATAGTTTCTAGTTAACACACGATGAAGGGTGTGACATATATGCTTCTTGACGCGCACGATATTACCTACGCGTACGGGGCTGGGAAACCCGCCCTCACCGACGTTCATCTCCAAGTTTCTTCCGGAGAAATTCATGGATTGATTGGACCTAACGGCTCTGGAAAATCCACGCTCATGAAACTGATAAGTAACCTCCTGCACTCCAAGAAGGGTGATATTCAGATCAGCGGTCATGAGCACCAGAGCCTTGCTGCTCGCACCTCCTTGATGTACCTGGCAAGTAACGACTATCTACCGGAATTCCTGACCGGTATGGAGTACCTGCGTTTTATCCACTCTCTGTACAAGGAGAAAGTGGATGAGAATGCTGTGGCGGAGTACTTTAAGCGTTACCAGATGACAGGTCGACAGCATGATCTGATGGAAGACTACTCCCACGGCATGCGCAAGAAAACTCAGCTCATTGCAGCGTTGCTATTGCGTCGACCGCTTACTCTCATTGATGAGACGCTTAACGGAATCGACATCGATGCAATTTACACCTTTGAACGAGATATGCGCACATTACGCGATGAAGGGTGCGGAATCCTGCTGTGTAGCCATGATTTCACGCTTCTAGAAAGGTGCGCAGACCGTGTTACCTTCCTCCACCGCGGCGTAGCGCTCGAGGATGACGCTACCGACGTTCTTCTAGAGCGCTATGGAACTCTCGATGCTATGGTCCGAAAAACTGTGGATGAAATCGAGGGGGACCTATGAGGTTCAGCGCGGTATATCAGCTCGTTCACTTCTATTTCCTCTTCCTGCGCCGCCGTGTTTTAGGAAGGGGAGTTCTGGCAAATCGACCAATTCGTTACGGCGCATTTTTTGGTGTCTTAGCGCTATACGCAGGATATGTTCTGCTGAGTATCAGCGTTGTTAGGCAAACATTTAATAACCCGGAAATAATAGCGCCGATTCTGGAAGGAATGGGTATCTCATCTATTTTTTGGGTTGCCGCATTTTACACAATTGTGCGAATCCTATTCCTGAAAGCAGATGAGCTAACAGAACTTACGTACACTCTTCCCGCGACCAATAAAGAACGTCTGATTGCGAGTGTTGTATTCGAGATGCTTCTTGTCGGAACAGCTACTATTGCTCTTTCAAGTGCGCTGGCTATTGCTTGTAGCATTGTCGTGGGGTGGAAAGCTGCGGAGCTCTTCCTCTTTGGTGTTGTGTCACCGGCTCTTGTTACTTACCTGATTCTGCTAGTAATTCATTTGGGAGTAGAGCAACTCCTTGCCCTCGTGGGAATGGCACGTTTGCGCGGTCTTGTGATTCCTGCTCTTCTTGCAGGTCTTATGGCTGTTGCATTTAGCCTGATGCGCGACCAGAGCATCGAATACATGCGGATTCGTTTGCTCGAAGATACGGCCCCATGGGTGCCACAGCTGGCGTTTCTCCGTATTGAGGAAGCTATCGGAGGGCCGCTAGGAGCAGCGGGTGCTGTACTCGCCTTGCTAGGAGTATGTGGACTGCTACTAGCTCTAGCTATAGCAATTGCGCCGAAGGACTACACTCCGCTCAGGAGCTACTTCCTTGCTCTGCCTGGAAGCCTTGCTAACACGCGATTTGGCGCTTTGGTGCTGATGCAGTTCCGTAGCTTCGAGAACCAGTTTGTGCTGGTATCTGCTGTGGTGGCAGCTTTCGCAATTCCTTGGAAGAGCTGGAATGCGCCTCCGGCGTACATTATGCTCCCGGCTTTCTTGGGAATCTACGCGTATGCATCTTCTGAACCCCTGCGTCGCCTTACTCCGTTCCGCCAATCGGCAGGTGTGTTTTACCTTCAGCTGATCGGTTCGCAGGCAACTATCATGCTTGCGCTAGGTGCAGTTCTTGGAACAGTTTATCTAGCGCAAGGAGGTCAGCTATCAGATATCCTGACCGTTTTTGGGTTTGGGCTGGTATCTATCGTCATGACTAATCTTGTGGGTATTATCTTCCCGCCTGAAAAGGGAAATCCATTCTCTGTGGTTATTGGTGTGATTCTTCTGCTCTCGGTGGTGGCAACTTTTGCTTTGGGCCTGAATATGTTTGGGCTCCCAACGGAGGTTAACGTGACCATCATTGCGGTGCTTCTTGGATTCGCCGTGTTCTTTAGTGTCTTGGGAATTTCCCGTAATGAAAAAGGAGTGCGCCATGAAATGGTTCACCTATAGTATTTATTCGCTTGCTACTGCTGCAGTAGTCACCGTATTGGTAGTCGCCGGAAGTACCATCTATACGCTCTTTAGCTTGGGCGAGAATAGTCCTATGGGAGAGGCGTTCTTTGGCGCGATGCTCTTGGAGTCAATTGCACTCCCGGGCGGGGGAGTTCGCATGCAAATGAGCATGGTAAATCCTGCACCTGTCGTAGTGACGCTCATTCTCTTGACTCTCTTTATCTTTGCTGTGGTTGTGGCGTATAACCGACCGTCGGCACGCCGTGCTCAGTCTGAAAAATAACCCGCTACAGGACCAGCAATAACGTTTGAGGGGCGGGGATTACTCCCCGCCCCTCGGCGTTTAACCCGCACCCAAAACGGCCGAAAAACTGTAGAAAAACGGGGTAGGGGAGCAGGCATCACAGTGCCCGGTCATCGCCTCCACACGCCCAATGCGGTACCCTTGAGCAGAAGGCAGGTCTGCCGGTGCACAGACTCGCACACGCCAACACACCCGCAGAAATGCGCCCAACACACCGCACCACACAAACTCAACACTGCACCCACGCAGCACCGTATTCACCGCATACTGCCGTATTCACTCAATTCACTCACCACGCCGCCTTCAGCACCGAACGCGGTATCCATCGAAAGAATTGAGCCCCTCATGCCCGATACGCCCATGAGCATCAACGCCATCAACTACGGCGCAGACCCCACCGGTGCCAAAGACTCCACCGTAGCCATCCAGCGTGCCGTCGACGCTGTCGCCGCACGCGGCGGCGGATCCGTAGAACTACCCCGCGGCATCTACCGCGTCTCCTACCCCTTCATCGACATCAAGCACCGCGTCGAAATCTTCGGCTACGGCTCCTCAACCGTCGTCATCGCGCACTCCGACCGCGCCATCCCCACCACCGCCAACGGCCACACCGAATACACCGGCGTGTTCCACGTCGGCAGCTACACCACCCCCGTCTACGGCAACTACAACGCCAACAAGCCCATGCGTATGGGCGTACGCAACCTGCACATCCGCACCAACGCCGCAAATACCCCCATCAGTAGCTACCCGCTCGATGCGCACACTGCCCCGCTGAATAACGTCGCCGGCGTCATCTTCCACACCCACCTGACCGGCGACCTGCTCAACGAACCGGACATCGTGCCCGTTATCGCCGGTGTGGAAGTCTGGGACACCGCCATCGGCGTTGCCGTGCTCGGTCTGGATGACCAGGGCATGAAAATTGACGACGTGACCATCCGCCGCACCCTCAACCAGGGCCTGCTGCTCGGCAAGCCCGCCGGTCACCCCCGCCGCCCCAACGAAGGCCAGAACTCCGGCGCGGCAGACAATAAGCTGCGCGGTATCGACGTTGCCGAGGCGAATCTCAGCGGCGGCTCCTACGCCGGTATCGAGGTGTACGCGGCGCAGGCTAAGTTCGAGAACTGCTCCAGCAACAGCAACCACCGCACCAGCAACAAGTACGCCCTCTACGAGCCCGCCACCCGCCACGCCGGCGCAGGCTGGATCGTGCAGGGTGAACGCAACATGTTCATCGGCTGCACCGCCCGCTCCAACGCGGGTCACGGCTGGATCGTTGAGTGGGCGCACAACGTCTTCATCGGATGCGAAGCGGAAGGCTCCAGCTGGGCTGGCACCGTCAGCGGTGCCGCCGGTGCCGACGAGGCCGCCAACTGGTACATCAGCCGTAACGCGCGCGGTACCCGCATGGTCGCGCCCGTCTCCTACAACCCGCCGGAGAAGCCTGCCTCCCTGTACGGCTTCTACATTGAAAACAAGATTTACGACCTGCGCATCACTGAAGGTACCGCCAAGGACGACCGCATCGGTGAGGGTAATATGCTCGGCCGCCGCGTGTACATCACCGGCGAGATTGGCGCGAACGTGGTCATTGAGGTTGAGGAACTGCGCCACTCCACCTCGCCCGCCGGTCAGCTCACCAAGGAAGCTTATAACGTGATGCGCGGCTAGTAGAGGCTGACGGTCGCTACTAGACACGCCCGAACCGGTTCGGGACTTTCCTGTGAATCGTGAGGGAGGCGCGTGTGCCCTAGTGGGCGCGTTATACCGCTATATATCAGCTAAAAATCAAAGCAGCTGTGAATGGAATACATACCATTCGCAGCTGCTTTGTCGTTTAGAACAATGTTTAATTTTTAGTTGATAAAAGTCTCAATTAAATATTGAATAAAATATTAATATGTACTTTAAACTTTCTATGGCGGTGTAAAACAGTCCATTCACTGTGCACCGCCATAGCCGTGCGACAGTATGTGGAACACGCACATCATTGGTGCACACCAAAACCGCGTATCGCCGCACGTCAGCCCCTATTCATTGCCGCTTCTCACTATTCCTCAACGCACTCCTTTCCCCTTTTCTTATTCGCTCCATTGGCGACCCCGCGGTCGACCCAAAAATCGGTTCCTTCCGGCCGGTTCCCAACCACAATTACATAAGGACAGCCCATGCTTCCGGTTATCTCCCGAGCACTCACACCCACCACTCGCGCACGCCGCACCTTCGCTCTCGCCCTCGCCCTCGCCCTCGGTGCCGTACCCGTCACCTCCGCGGTGAGCGCACAGCCTGCCGCCCACGCTGCAGAACCCGCAGTGAACCTGCAGCTCGTCATCAAGACAGAGCAGCCCAAGGACGATCCCAGCTACGTAGAATGCGTCGCCAACTTCCTTGGCACCATGAGTGCCACCCCCGGCGTGTGGGCGGTCTGCCACGGCTACCTCGACAGCGAAGAATACACCGTCACTCGCCGCCACAGCACCGCAACCGTCACCCGCGGCCAGCTGGTGCGCATGCTCTACCGCATGGCGGGATCGCCGACCGTCAAGAACCTGCCCAAGACCTCCCCCTACAAGGATGTGGCAACCACCGACCCGGACTACCCCGCCTACATCTGGGCGGCGGACGCGGGCATCACCTCCGGCTGGGATGACGGGCTCTTCCACCCGGACGACTACGCCACCCGCCACACCCTCGCCGCGTTCCTCTATCGCGCCGCAGGTAGCCCCGACGGTGCCGCGCGCCTGCGCCAGATCCGCCGTCCGCTACGTGCCGAAGTCAAGAAGACTGAGCAGTTCAAGACCGAAAACCGCTGGGCAGCCCGCACGCTCGGCGCCTACCCCGAAGTGGACCGCGACGGTGACGGCGCGGCAGACGTGGTGGACCCCGCCAGCCCCCTGTACTTCTCCGACGCCCTGTACATGCTCAAGGCGTACGGCGATAAGGGCCTGAAGGTTGTGGGCACTCCCGCCGTTGACTAGGAGTAATACCGACCAGATTCAGTGCTAACTAGATTCAGCGCTGACTAGCGCATATATTCACCGCCCGCCGGTGCGACCCAATGGGTTACGCAGGCGGGCGGTGTGCTGTTCTGGTTGATTGCGAGCGCCCATGCCGCCGCGCAATCGCCTCCGCGCAATGAGAGGCGCCTGCTCTGCACCCGCTAAGCTAGAAGGCATGAAGATTGCCACCTGGAACATCAACTCAATCCGCGCCCGTGAGAACCGCGTCGAAGACTGGCTCGACGAACACGACGTTGACGTGCTCGCCCTGCAAGAAACCAAAACCAAGGACGAAACCTTCCCCTTCGACCTCTTCGAATTCATGGGTTACGAGGTTGCGCACTTCGGCCTGAATCAGTGGAATGGCGTGGCAATCGCCTCCCGAGTTGGCCTCGAAGATGTGCAGCGCGGCTTCGATAATCAGCCGCACTTCGGTAAGCCCGGCGAACCCGAGGTGCTGGAGGCGCGCGCGATCGGTGCGACCTGCGGCGGCGTGCGCGTCTGGAGCCTCTACGTGCCCAACGGCCGCGGCCTGACCGACCCGCATATGGACTACAAGCTCCGCTGGATGGAGGCGCTGCGTCAGAACGTGCACAACGAACTGGCTGCTAACCCGCAGTCGCAGCTCGCCCTGGTCGGTGACTGGAACGTCGCCCCCGAAGACGCCGACGTGTGGGATATTGACTACTTCCTGCGCAACGAAATGACTCACGTTTCCGCACCCGAACGCCGCGCCTTCGCCGCCCTACTCGAAGAGGGCATGGTGGATGTAGTACGCCCGCACACTCCGGGCGAGTACACCTACTGGGACTACCAGGCGGGCCGCTTCACCAAGGATGAGGGCATGCGCATTGACTTTCAGCTGTTCTCGCCTGCGCTTGCCGCACGCGTGGAACGTGCCTGGATCGATAAGGTGGAGCGCGCCGGTGAAGGCGCAAGCGACCACACGCCGGTCGTGGTTGAGATTGCCGACTAAACGGAGCGTATAGCTTGCCGTAGAACCGCGTGCAGTAAGGAAGCGGGGGAGGGGTCCCTCGCCTCCTTGCTGTATCTGCTGGTGCTTCTGCCCTGTGTTTCTGCGTGCCTGCCCCTGGGTTTCTGCCAATATTTCAAGGTTTTCTGTGTGGCTTAGTTGAAAAGTTCGGCTAGCCGAACTATTGTTAAATTCCGCC
This sequence comes from Rothia sp. HMSC068E02, assembly GCF_001813565.1. Taxonomy (NCBI): domain Bacteria; kingdom Bacillati; phylum Actinomycetota; class Actinomycetes; order Micrococcales; family Micrococcaceae; genus Rothia; species Rothia sp. HMSC068E02. The sequence goes on along the minus strand of NZ_KV812862.1, from coordinate 37,263 downwards.
CGGGACGACAGGCAAAAGCGCATTATGATGCCTGCGCAGACACAACCGTGTCCCTAGCGTCCCGGCGCGGCAAATTCCACACATCAACCACATACTCAAACCCGTGACTTCCAATGAAGGATGCCTCATGAACGCTCTCACCCCCGCAGGCAGCAACGCACGCCGCCTCATCCAGGCGCTCTGCGCCGCCCTCGCACTCACCCTGCTACTCGTACTCACCGGCTGCGGTAGCACCGCCAGCACCACCGAAGGCGCTAAGAGCAGCAGCGGCAAGAAGACCGTGCTCACCACCTTCACCGTGCTCGCAGACATCGCCCGCAACGTGGCAGGCGACGACCTGAATGTCGAATCCCTCACCAAGCCCGGCGCCGAGATTCACGAGTACGAGCCCACCCCCTCCGACCTGAAGAAGGCGCACGCCGCCGACCTGGTGCTCGACAACGGCCTGAACCTCGAATCCTGGTTCGCGAAGTTCGTTGAAGAATCCCATGCTAAGCACGTGACCGTCTCCGAGGGGGTCACGCCCATCTCCATTACCGAGGATGCCTACGAGGGCAAGCCCAACCCCCACGCCTGGATGAGCCCCAGCAACGTACAGAAGTACGTGGACGTGATGATTCGCGAATTTAGCGCCCTCGACCCGAGCCACGCCGCCGACTACAAGTCCCGCGGTGAAGCCTACAAGAAGCAGCTGCAGGGCGTGCGTGACGAGCTCGTCAAGGAAATCTCTACCCTGCCCGAGAACCAGCGCGCACTGGTCACCTGCGAAGGCGCCTTCTCCTACCTGGCGGCAGACGCGGGCCTGAAGGAAAAGTACATTTGGGCGGTCAACTCCGAACAGCAGGCGACCCCCTCGCAGATTTCCTCCGCGATCGATTACGTGCGCGAGAACCAGGTTCCCGCCGTGTTCTGCGAATCCACCGTCTCTGATAACCCGATGCGCCAGGTCGCAGACGCCACCGGCGCACGATTCGGCGGCGTGCTCTACGTGGACTCGCTCTCCGAGGCGAACGGCCCCGTGCCCACCTACCTGGACATGATCCGCTACGACGCACGTACCATCGTTGCGGGCCTCAAGGGCAACTCCTAAACCCGGCATAAACCCCGAATAAACCCGGCATAAACCCGGGCCAACCCCGGCATCGAAAACCCTGGGTAAACCCCAAACCCCCGATAGGATAGGAGGGGCGTCGCCTTCTTGGCTCCGCTCCTCCCACGCCGTTAACACTCGCTCACACAGCACCCACTCAGCAACACGCAAGCAAGTACACCCGCCCCACGCATACGGTGACCACCAGAAAGAACACAAGGAATGAGCACTCTTCTCAGCTGCGAAAATGTGCACGTGAACTACGGGCCAGTCCGCGCCCTCACTGGCGCATCCTTCACCCTGGACACCGGGCGTATCTGCGGCCTGATCGGCATGAACGGCTCCGGCAAATCCACCCTTTTCAAAGCCATCATGGGGGTCGTACCCATGCACGCCGGCAGCATCACCCTCGACGGGCAGCCCGTCGGCGGTAACCGTGGCAGCCGCGGCAAGAACGCGCACCATCACCGCGCCGGGCTCGTCAGCTACGTGCCGCAGAGCGAAGAAATCGACTGGACCTTCCCCATCTCCGTGCGCGAGGTGGTCAGCATGGGACGCTACCGCAACCTCGGCATCACCCGCCGCCTGCGTGCCGCAGACCGTGCCGCCGTGGATGAGGCGCTCGCCCGCGTGGAACTGACCGACCTTGCCGACCGTCAGATTGGGGCGCTTTCGGGCGGTCAGCGTAAGCGCGCCTTCGTGGCACGCGCTATCGCTCAGGGCGCCCAGCTGCTGCTGCTGGATGAGCCTTTCGCCGGCGTGGACAAGCGTAGCGAAGCGATGCTCATTCAGGTCATCGAACAGCTGCGTGACGAGGGCGCGACCGTGCTGGTTTCCACGCACGACTTGGCGAGCCTGCGCCAGTTCGCCGACGAGGCGCTACTGCTACGCGGCGATATTCTGATGCACGACACCCCCGAGAAGGTGCTCGCCCCCGAGAACCTGGTGCGTGCCTTCGGCATGGAAGTGGACGCCGGCGCGCCGGTCGCTGCTACCGGCACTACTGCAAACAGCTCTGCGGAAGGGAAGAACTAAATGGACATCCTCAACTTTCTGGTGGAGCCGCTGACCCTGCCCTTCATGCTCCGCGCGTTCGTGGTCACCGTCATAGCCGCCGCCGTCTGCGCCCTGCTCTCCTGCTGGCTCGTGCTGCTCGGTTGGTCGCTCATGGGTGACGCAATCTCGCATGCGGTGCTACCCGGCGTGGTGCTCGCCTACATTTTCGGTGCGCCCTTCGCAGTGGGCGCGGTCATTGCCGCACTCCTGGCTGTGGCGCTCATCGGCGGGGTGCGGCGTAGCGGCCGCGTGCGCGAAGACGCCGCGATCGGCATCGTGTTCACGACCATGTTCGCGTTCGGTCTGGTGCTGATTTCGGTCACGCCGTCGAATACCGACCTGAACCATATTCTCTTCGGTAACGTGCTGGGCGTGTCCTGGTCGGACGTCTGGCAGGTCGCTATCCTCGCGGTGGTGGTTGCCGCCGTGCTGCTGGTCAAGCGCCGCGACTTCGTACTGTACGCCTTCGACCCGGGCTTCGCGCAGGCGGTGGGGCTGCGTCCGCGTCTGCTCGGCGCGCTGCTACTCATTATGCTGGCGCTGACCTCCGTGGTGGCGCTGCAGATCGTGGGCGTGGTGCTGGTCGTGGCGATGCTTGTCATCCCCGGCTCCACCGCACGCCTCATTACCGACCGGTTCGTGCCGATGCTCGCGGTGAGCGTGGGAGTCTCCCTGCTGGGCACGCTGACCGGCCTGTACGCCAGCTACCACGCGGATGTATCCCCCGGTGGTGCCGTGGTCGTCACGCAGGGCATACTGTTCGCCCTGGCGTACGTGTTTGCCCCGCGCTACGGTCTGCTGGGCAGGATGCGTGCCCGCCGACTCAGCACTGCCGCAACGAAAACTGAGCCCTCAGCTTCCTAAAACTAACTCAATACAGCGCTAGGCGGAGGCCCTTTACGGGACCTCCGCCTAGCGCTATTTTCTGAAATTCTAGGGTGCCTCTACCGCCCTGCGCCTAGCGCACCGTGCGGGACACGAACAGGGAGGCGGTCGCCTCCGCACCCAACGGAATAATGGTGCCGCCGGGCTTCACCGCGCCAGCCGCGTCCGTCTCGTGCAGGTTGCCGGAACCGGCACCGACCACGCTCACGTTCACCGCCTCCGAGAAGGGCGCACCCTCCTCAATGTGTAGGCGCACGCCGGGCACAAAACCGTGGCCCTGCAGGTAACGCAGCAGGCGCGGGTCATCATCGTTAATGCGTTCGAGCACGACTGTTTCGCCGGGTTCGCACTGGCTCAGCGGCACGGTCTGCGGAAAACTAATATGCCCCGAAGAATCCGGAATCGGGTCGCCGTGCGGGTCGCGGGTCGGGTGCCCCAGCAGGGTGTCGATGCGGTCCACCATGAAGTCGGATACCGCGTGCTCCAGAACCTCCGCCTCGTCGTGCACACGGTCCCAGGTGTAGCCGAGCGTCTCCACGAGGAACGTCTCAATGAGGCGGTGGCGGCGGATCATTGCCAGCGCGTAGGAGCGGCCGGTTTCAGTAAGCTCAATAGCGCCGTAGGGCTGATGCTCGATCAGGTCGGCGGCGGCGAGGCGCTTGAGGCCGTCAGATACCGAAGAAATGCGCAGGCCCATGCGTTCTGCCAGGGCGGATGCGGTGGCAGGGGTTTTGGTCCATTCTTCGAGGCTCCAGATTTCCTTGAGGTAGTTCTGGGTGCTGACGGAAAGTTCTGAAAGAGGCATAAAGATAAGTCTACCTTTTCTCTGGTTTTGCCCGCCGAGTTGCAGGGTATTCAGCGCGGGCTTAAAAAGCGTCCCGCCCGGATAGTTCACCCCTGGCAGGGGGCGACCATCACGGGCGGGATCAGGTGTTCGGTTCCGCGCCGGCAGGTACAGAAGGCTGGCAGGTACCAGGTACGAAAGGCTGGCAGGCGCGAAAGAATGAGGGATGCGCGGCGGCGGTTAGGTGGCGCGGCGGCGCGAACGGTCAATACGGGTCAGCAGTTCGATGAGCGCACCGCGTGCCGCCTGCTCCTCGTGCCAGAGGGAGCGGACGAGGGTGCGGCTGACTGCCTGGGTGGTGATGCCGAGTGCGGTTGCGGCGGCCTTCTGCTGGCCGCGCACGCCGGGTACAAGCAGGTTTACTACGCGCCATTCGGCGTCGGTGCGGTCGGCACATACGCGGTAGAGCAGGCGTGCGGAGCCTGCGGCGAGGTCGGCGAGGTGGCGGTTGTCGGCGCTGACGCTGATGCAGCGTACGGGTGCGCCTCCCTGTGCTTCTTCGACGGCGAGGCGTGAGAATTCGAGGGCGTCGCCGGTGCAGTCGGTGGTGCTGACGGCGCCGAGTGCGCCTGCGAATCGGGGGATGTTGAGCTCGCCGATTCCGATGCCGACCCAGAAGCCGTTATCGCGCGCGGCAATGAGCGCCGCGTGGAGTGCGTCGCTGGCGCGGTCGAAGGCGCCCTGAATTTCGTCAGGGTATGTCTGGGCGAAGGCAACACGCGGGTTGAGCTTTGCGAGTTCGTCCGACAGTGCAGTGAGTGAGTGCTGTGCGGAACGTTGAATAAAGGTTAGAACGAACACCTTCCTATTATGCCGTAAAACCTTCAACAAGCGGCGTAAGGTTCGCCGTAATACCGGCAACATTTAAACCCCTAAAAATGCGCATTGATAAGGGGAATTATCGTGAGCGTGCACTGTGTGCAGAAATCCTCGAAAGGACGTAGAACACCCCCGAAAGGAAAATAATTTTCATGCAAGTGCACGTTGAATTATTCGCTTTCGGGGGCGTTGAGTGGAGTTGATAGACGGGGCTACCGCGGAACTACTGTGCGTTCGTTACCTGCGAGATATGCGGCAGCTGACGCAGCGGCTTCTGGAATACCATCACCACCAGCGATAGGAAAATGAACACCGCGTAGAACAGCGCCGTGTACGTAATACCCCAATCAACAATGAGGAACCCAGCCAGCAGAACAGCCAGCGGGGTCAGCGCCATGTTCGGGATACCCTGCACCGAGTGCACGCGACCGATCATGTGCTCCGGGGTGGACGCGTTAATGTACGCAATGATGCTCGAATTGAAGGAGGGGAGCACAATACCCGCCAGCACAATCAGCAGGCACACCGCCCACAGCATCGAATGAACCACCGGCAGCAACAGGTAGCAGGCCGACATGATGGCCAGGGAGGTGATACCCAACGGGCCGAGCGCAAACTTCTCGGTCAGCGGGCCGACCAGGAACGAGCCAAGCAGCACACCCACACCGAAGGCGCTCGCAAAGATACCGATGAAGAGCGGGTGTGCGCCCTCCAGGGTGTAGTAGTAGATGAAGGTGAGCGGAATGCCGACCGTTCCAAAGTTTGCAAGTGTTGAAACGAATGCAATGGACACCAGCACCTTGTTCTTCAGGATGTACTCGAAACCGGCTTTTGAGTCCTGCCAGAAGCTGGTTTTCTCGCCTTCCTCCTCTTCTGCGGGGTGCCGACTAGCGCCGTAACTCTTGGGTGCGACGATGAATGCCAGCAGGTTGACGACCGCGTGAACTGCGGTCATGAGTACAGTCGAGAAGCCGATAATGATGCCTGCGACCGGGCCGCCCAACAGGTTAGCGGTGGACTCGCGCGTCTCACCCATACCGGAGGCGTACCCCAGATGTTCCTTGGGGACTACGCGGGTGATGATGGACTGTTCACTCGGGTAGTCGAAGGTGGAAATGATGGCGGCGAGAGAAATCGTGATCACCAAAACGTAAATGTTGGTGACGTTGAAAACGAGGTAGAGAAGAATCGCTATCCAGGACAGTGACTGACCGATACAGGACAGCGCCAGGCACTTTGAGGGGCCGATTCTGTCGACCCATGTTCCAGATACTGCTCCGGCGCAGGTGGCGAGAACACCTGCGACGAAGAGGGTGATACTCGCAGCTTCGGGGGAACCGGTCAGCGCCAGGATAATGATGGGCGTGGTGATATAGCTCATCGAGTCTGAGAGCTGGTTGGCTCCAATGGCGAAGAGAGTATTTCGAAAATCTCTATTCTTGAGTAGTTCGGTGTTGACACTCATGGGGGACCTCCACTATGGGGTTTATGGTGTCGCGCGGCGTGCAATCCGTCGTACGTAGTTCATTGTGCGCAATTCGTAGCGCGCAATCGTATGAGTGAATACCCCGACAGTCGGCTGTGCCTGTCTGTATTTGCCTGTATTCGTCTGTTTTCGCTTGTTTTTGCCTGAGTCCGCCGGTCATCACGGGCCCGCCGGTCATCACGGGGTGGTTGAGGATGCACGGGGCGGCTCATCGGGAGCCCCCGCACAAATAGTGTGTCGCGCGGTACTTTAGATTCTATAAGAGATGTGAATCATATACATGAACGCTAGTTGAAAAACTTTCCTCATTTTGAGTATTGACATTAGGGTTAGTTTGACTATAATTCATTTTTGGTGGTTCCACCCGGCTAAACCCTGACTAAACCCCGGCCGAACCTCAGCTAAACCCGATTCCGGGCACGCCAAAAACGCCCCCACTAGGCAGCCCCGCAACGTAGCTGGCGGGGGAGTGTAGAAGAGCGCAGAATAAGGGCCGCACTAGGGGTGCTACTCCACCAGGCCCGCGAAGCCCGACAGAGCCAGCACCTCCTCAACATCCTGCGGCACCGAACGCGCCACCCACGGCGAATGCACCAACACCGCCTGCCACTGACCGCGCGACACCGCCACATTCAAACGATTCGGCGACAGCACAAACCCGGCACCGCGCCCAGAATCAACCCGCGACGACGCCAACGACACCAACACCACCGCAGCCTCCTGACCCTGGAACTTATCCACCGTACCCACACGCACGCCAGCACCCGAAGAATCCGCCAAACCAGCAGCAATCAGCGCCTCACGCACACAATCAACCTGCGCGTTATACGCCGCCACCACAATGCAATCCTCCGCCGCCAACGGGCGCGGCTCAGCACCAGCCGCCGGAACCCACTCACGACCCAACAACTCGCGCACGCAATCCACCACCGCCTGCGCCTCCTGCACAGAACGCACCGAACAACCCGCATGCTCCACCGGATACGACACCACACCCGGCGCAACACCCCGCAGGGCGCGACCAGCCGTCGCCGCCGCGCTCGCCAACGCGCCATCATACGACAGCCACGAAACCCGCTCGCACAACGCCGAATCCATACGCCACGACTCACCCAAGAAATAGCCAAAACGAGGATCCAGCGCCGCCGCACCATCAGACAACCAACCCAGCGCCGAAACATCCACCGGGTACGGGTGCACACCCGTCGACACCTGCGGCAACTGCTGCGGATCGCCCAACAGCAGCACCGAACGAGCCGCACGAGCCGCCGCCACCGTATTCGTGAGCGAGAACTGGCCCGCCTCATCAACCACCAGAACATCTAGCGACCCGGCAGGCACGCGACGCTCACTCACGTAATCCCACACCGTACCGCCAAACAGCAGGCCGCCCGCACCAGAAATCAGCTCCACCAGCTCAGAATCAGACACCTCAGACCACGGGGCGTCCGGAGTCACCGACTTACCGCGCAGACGCACCGCACGCGAAACATCAAAACCATCACGGGCACAGCACGCCAACATGAGATTCTCAATCACCGCATGCGACTGAGCCACCACGCCCACCTTCGCACCCTCAGCCACCAGACGCGCAATCACATGCGAGGCGAGGAAGGTCTTACCCGCACCCGGAGGGCCCTGAACCGCCACATAGGAATGGTCGAGAGCGCGAACCGCCGCGTGCACGGCATCCACCGTGGGCAGGTCAGAGGCGGAAAAATCAACCTCAAGGGGTAGATTTTCTGCATTCTTGGCGTTCGAGGCGCCCTTCTTCAGGCGCGGCGCGCGGCGGAACAACAAATCCGTGGAGGCACTCTCCACCCCCGTCAGCGAAGCCGCCGCATCGAGCACGCTCGGCAGGGTGCTGGGGGAGGAGGGGGTATTGGAGGGCTTGGAATCCTCGCCGGGCACGGGGCCATTAAGCACGGGGTCGCTCGGCATGAGGGTGCCGTTGAACAGCAGCCCGTGCACATCAGCCTGCAGAGCCGCCTCAATCGTCGCCGTAGACACCGGATCGCCAGGACCAATACCCGAAGGCAGGGCACCGTGCGGCTCATCCTTCACGCGGATGCGCTCCTGCAGAAGCACCTCCAAGAACTCGCCAGCCGACTCTGCGCCAGCCTCTTCAGGGTCCGTAGAATCCTCGGAACCGGCACGGAAACCACCCTGCGCCACAGCCAGCACACGCATGCCAAAGAAACCGGTCGCCGCCAACTCGGCGGGCACACGCTCACCCGGATTCGACGCACGGAAATAATTCAGCTGCGACTCCATGCGGTCCAGCGCAATCTGCGGGCTCAACCCCGCCTCATACGTACAAAAAACCGCACGGTCAGAGGGTGCAATCACCAGGCTCGGATCAGCCTCAATTCGCGCACGCAACAGGCGCACCTGCGCGCCGCGCACACGATACCAGCCGGGGGCGTCTTCAACCTTGGTGGGCTCTTTCATTGTGGCGGCAAGCGCCTCCAGGTCTGCGGGGGTTCTCAGAAGAGCATGCGCATGCTCCACCGAAAGCACCTGCACCCGATCAAGGTACGCATAATCGCGGCTCGCCACCCACGCCGTCGGACCGTCCTCCAGACGGCGAATGTGCTCACGCCAGAACGGGGCACGCTCGCGGCGATGATAATTCGTCATGGACAGCAGCATTGCCGCCTCAAGCTCACCGGCACCCCAGCCATGCTCCGCCGCGTGCTCCTCCAGGGAGGCGAGCTGGGCATCCAGCAGGCACTGCAGGTGGTACTGTTCGCTGTCGTTCTCCACCGCGGCGGGCACCCGGTACATGACCGGGTGCTCCTCAGTTTCCGGATTCTCGGCGGTATCTTCGGCAATGTCTTCGGTGACGAGCTCCGGGGCGTCGGTCGCGAGGGCAAGAGATGCCGTCGCGTTCAGGCACGCCGGGCACTCGTCGCAGGTCAGAAAATAGGGGATGCGCTCGGCAAGTTCCGCCGGTTCTACACCCTCGTTCAGTGCCTGGGTGAGCAGCAGGAGACGTTGCTCTTGCAGGCGAATTAGCGGCAGAATACGCGCCGAATCAACCCGGTGAGGTTGAGGAACGGGGGAGTGGTGCTCAGTGGGCTCCGATTCGGACTCCGCGCCGTGCCCCAGATGAAGGTCGAGGCGCGCGGCATTCTCGGCACTCTCGGCATTCTCGGCGCTCTCGGTTGCACTAGCGGTCAGTAGGTGTGCCGCCAGGGCACCGCGCAACAGTGCCCGATGCGCCGCCTCACCCAGGTGCGGGGTGCAGACGATTCGGGCGGTATTGCTCTCGGCGGTGCTGTCCGTAGCCGGGCAGTCGAGGCGGTCGAGCTCCACCGTGTAGGTCAGCCCCGCCGCGGAGATCGCCACCAGGGGCACCGGGTGCGCTGTGCCGCCCGCATGCTCACTGCTAACTACTCCACTGCCGACTACTGCACTGCCGACCATTCCGCCCTCGGTTAGCACCCGCAGGCACTCGCGGTACGCTTCGCGGGCGCGCTCCAACTTCTCGTGGGTCGGGTGGGCAGACTGCTTCTGCGCACGCTCCCGAAGCTCGGTGTAGAGCCGCAGCTCGCAGGCGGAGGTAGCGGTCAGATCAGCGAGGGTGAAGGTAAGGTCCATGGTGACTTTTCTGCTGGAGGAGAGAAACAAAGCGGGCGTGAAACCCTGCCGGGTGAGCGGGCGCGAGTCCCGGTTGAGGAGTCTGTCGGCACCCCGTGCCCCTCTCACCCCGAGAGGTTGATTTTCAGGTTTCACGTGAAACATTACAGAAAATCAACCTAAGTGGGATGATTTAGGGGGGATTTCGGGGCTATCCGGGTGAACACACTAGGAGACTGCACTCGCCGCGGCCGCGGTAGAAACTGCCGCCGCGGGCGCCGCCGAAGCGCTCGCCGCTACCGCAGAGGGGCTGGCAGAAGCACTCGGCGCAGTCGAACGGTTCGCAATCGCCGCCGCCGCCGCGTCCACGCGTTCCTTCGCGGCGGGCAGCGCATCCGCACCGCCCAGATCGTTCAGAATAATCGCGAAAATCAGGCGGGTGCCGTTGGGTCGGGTCGCCACACCGCACAGCGAAGACACCGTGTACAAGGTGCCGGTCTTCGCCTGCACAAAAGTGCGTGCGTGCACGGCGTTCGCCGCACCAAAACGACCGGACAGGGTGCCGCTCACGCCCGCGACCGGGAACGTGCTCATCAGCTGCTCCGCATGCTCATCAGCATTCAGCAGAGCCACAACCTGCACGAGGGTTCGGGCGGTCACGCGGTCCGTCAGGGACATGCCGCACACGTCCGCCTGCACCAGGTTTTCAATGTTCACGCCGGCATCCACGAGCGCCTGGCGCACGGTCTGCTGTGCCGCCTCGCCGCTGCCTTCCTTACCTGCGGCAACGGCGGCGCAACGGCCGAGCACCTCGGCGAGAGCGTTGTCGGATTCGAGCATCATGTGCTGTGCCTGCTCCAGCAGGGTTGCCGACTCGACCGCGGCGATTTCGGCTGCTTCCGCGGGGGCGGTGCGGCGCTCCGCGAGGGTGAAGCTCATGCCGGACTCCTTGCCGGCGGTGTTGAGTGCATCCACGAACGCCTGCTGGGCGGCAACCGCCGCATCATCCGGGCGTACCGGGTTGCTTGCGGTGGACTTGCCCGGCACCGTGTGCGATTCGAGCGCAATGGGGTGAATGGGCGTGATCTGGCCGGACGCCACATCGGCGGCATCCCAGCCGGGGTTCACGCCGGGGCCGCTGAAGAAGGTGCCGTCAAGGTAGACGGGCAGCGCCGCGGTCGGCTTCTCGCCCTGAAGAAGCGCCTTCACGGTCAGCTCGGCGAGGGTGGTCAGGCCTGCGCGTCCGACAATCTGCTTCGGGTTGGAAGCGCCCGCACCGAGCAGGGTGTCGCCGCCTGCCATGAGGTACAGTCCGGCGGAGTCGCGGGTGACGCGGGTGCGCAGGCGCGCCTGCAGGTTCGCGTAGTGGTTGAGTGCGAACAGGGTCAGCACCTTAAAAGTGGAGGCGGGCACGCGCGCGGTGTCGGCGTTGGCGGCGTACAGGTCGGCGGGCGCGGTGGTTGCCTTAATGCTGGGCAGGTTGCCGTCCATGCCGGTGACGAGCAGGCTGTACTGCGGGTAGGTGCCGTCCGCGAAGAGCGCGGTGAGGGCGGCACGTAGCTGTTCCTGCTCTGCTTCGGGCAGTGCGGGGGCGAGGGTCGGGGTGGTGCTCGGGGTTGGGGAGGCGGTCGCCTCGGCGGTGGCGGTGGGGCTGCCGGTTGCGCTGCCGGTGGGGCTTGCGGAACCTTCGGGGCGTTTCTGTTCGGTTGCGGCGGATCCGCAGGCGGTGAGGAGGAGCATGCCGCCGAGGGTGAGCGCGGCGCGGCGGGTGAGGGTGGTGGTCTGGGCGTTGTGCTTGTTGGAAGGCATCTTTTGAGCATAGCGGGCAGATGGGGTGCCTATCGAATTTATGCGCCGGTGCTGGGATGCTCATGCCGCGCTCCTGCTGCCCCTCACGAACCCTATCTGGGCTGCCCGGCATGGCGGCGGGGTGCGGCGGCGAGGTGTGCTGGCGGGCGTGGGACTAGGCGGAATGTTAACTGTGGTGTGAGCGTGGTAAATTACGCTGGTTTTGGCGCCGAATACGCGGTTTCGGTGTGCGTGAACGGGTTACAATGGGTGAGTTCAACACCTAACTTTCGCACCTTGCGCGCCGAAGTCGCCGCGAAAGTGACTCTAACTCACGAGAAAGAAGGTTCCGATGGAACTCGACGTCACTATTGAAATTCCCCGCGGCTCCCGCGTGAAGTACGAAGTGGACCACGAGACCGGCCGCCTGCGCCTGGACCGTGTGCTGTTCACCTCCATGCAGTACCCCACCGCTTACGGTTACTTCGAGAACACCCTGGGTGAGGACGGCGACCCGCTGGACGCAATGCTGATCCTGGACGTTGACGTTGTTCCCGGCGTGCTGGTTGAGTCCCGCCCGGTCGCAGTGTTCAACATGACCGATGAGGCTGGCGGCGACGCTAAGGTTCTGTGCGTTCCCACCGACAAGCGTTACGACCACATCAAGTCCCTGGCTGATGTTCCGGAGCAGCTGAAGGCTGAGATTCAGCACTTCTTCGAGCGTTACAAGGACCTGGAGCCCGGCAAGTGGGTTAAGGGCGAGGGCTGGGAAGACCTGGCTGCTGCTGAGAAGATGGTCCAGGAGGCTATTGACCGTTTCGCAGCTGAGGGTCACTAAGCTGCCGCACCGTTAGGTGCACCCGGTTTTGGAGGGGGCGTGTTCCCCGTGTCTGGTTCGTGCGATTTTTCGTGCGTGCTGGAGGCGGTGGGCACGCCCCCTTTTGTTGTTGTGTCTTTCGCCGCATCCGCCTGCACGCCAGGTGTAGTTGATTGCGCAGGGTGCAGGTTCTGAGTATGGTCAAAGAAATTCACTCTTCTTCCAATCTCACACCTTTCACCGAGGATAGAAAAATGAAGAAAAACCTTTCGACCCGGGGCGCGGCGGCACTGTTGGCACTGGCTATGGGCTTCATGGGTCAGGGCGTGGCCCAGGCTGCGCATATTGATCCGAAACCTGCACCGCCTACTGAAGAACCCAAGGCTAATGTCAACTGTTTCGAAATGTACGGCGAATACGGCAGGAACGCTATGAACAGTTGGCAGTGGGCGGAGTGTACCGGCCTGATTACGAAGAAGCAGGTTGTTGGGCTGGCCCGAATCAGTGAAGATAAGTTGCCGAACGGGGTCATGACCATTTCGCGTGGTCGCTTGCTGGAGTACCTGTACCAGCTGGCTGGCTCACCCGAGGTGAAGAACCTGCCGGAGAAGTCCCCGTACACCGACCTAACTCCGGGCGATGCGCGCTATAAGGTTGCTATCTGGGCAACCCGCGTGGGTTTGACCACCGGTTGGTCTGACGGCTCCTTCCACTATGACACTCCGGCGAGCCGTGGCGCCTACTTTACCTTCCTTTATCGTGCTGCGGGTAGCCCCAAGGTGGCTCTGGAATCTCTGGATAAGGCGAATGCTGTGCGTGCGGAGAAGGGTGCTGCCCCCATTAAGGAGGGTAGTGAGTTGCATCGAGCAATGAGCTGGATGTATCAGCATGCGCTGGCGAAGGGGGAAGAAGTCCGGGCGTATGACACTGGTTTCCTCACTAACGGGTACACGCCGTGGGATTTCAATGAAACACCAGATTTCTATTACGCTTCGTACCGCACTATTTTCACCCCTCTCATGGTTCTTGATTACCATGAAGAGCTGGCACCGATTGTGGCTCGTCTGCAGTCGCTGTCCTAGTGGCAGGTGAGCGGAGGGCTTGCTGGGGGCGTGTTTCCCGTGTCTGGTTCGTGCGATTTTTCGTGCGTACTGGAGGCGGTGGGCACGCCCCCTTTTGCTGTGCTCCTTGATTGTGTTCGGAGGTTCCTTGGAAGGACATGTGTAACCGAACTATTCTTCGGAAAACAGCCTCGGAGGGCTTCTTGGGGTGCTAATATGGGCATATTACGAAGAATAGTTCGTATAATCTGAGGTTCTGTAGCGGTGAGGAGGGGACATCCATGGCATTCGACGCAACGGGGTTCGCACAGGAATTTGGTGCGCAGGTTCGCGCCGTCCGCAAGTACGAAAAAATCACCCAAATGGAGTTGGCGTGGATGGTCGGGCTCAGCGATAAAACAATCCGCGATATTGAGCGTGGGTTGCCCGGCCCGTCAATTGGTGCGGTCCTCAAAGTCGCCCAAGAGCTCGGTATCGAGCTGGCTATCACCAACCCCCTCACCTAACCCCTCCCGCACACCTATATAAAGGAACCACCATGCAGAATGGACGCGCAGGACGCCTGCACCCCGCCGTCGGCACTGCCCGCCGCCACCTCGCCGCCGCCCTCGAAAAGCTCCTCGGCGCCGGAAGTATCAAAGCCACCGGACGCTCCCGCACCGCCTCCACTGCGGACGCCGCCGATCTACCCCTGCTCCTGGTCGCCTGCAGCGGCGGCCCCGACTCCCTCGCCCTGGCGGCAATTGCCGCGCACTTCGCCCGCCGCGGCGACGTGCGCGTAGGCGCCATCATCGTCGACCACGGCCTGCAAGAAGACTCCGCCGCAGTCGCCGCGCAGACCGCGCAGACCCTCACCGACCTGGGGCTTCACCCCGTCATCACCGAAAAAGTGCAGGTTCCCGTCGGGAACATGGGCCCCGAAATGGCGGCGCGCACCGCCCGCTACACCGCCTTCACGAAAGCCGTCGAAGCCACCGGCGCCCGCGCCGTACTACTCGGCCACACCCTCGACGACCAGGCAGAAACCGTGCTACTCGGCCTAAGCCGCGGCTCCGGCACACGCTCCCTTGCCGGTATGCCGCCCGTACGCGTCGAAAGGGGCGTCACCTACCTGCGTCCCTTCCTCGGTCTGCGCCGCACCGACATGCTCGACATCTGCGATGCCGAAACCCTCACCCCCTGGATCGACCCGACCAACACCGACGAAACCCTCATGCGTGCCCGTATCCGCCACAGTGTGCTGCCCTACCTGGAGGAGCACCTCGGCGGGGACGTCGCCCGCTCCCTGGCGCGCACCGCCGCGGTGGCCGGCCCCGATGCCGAATACCTCGACGAGCAGGCACAGGTAGTCTACGAGCAGGCGCTCCTACCCGCCGGAACCACCGTGCGTGGCATCGAACGTGAGGACGCCGTGCTACTGGACCGTGCGCAGGTGGCGGCGCTACACCCGGCGCTTCGATTGCGTGTGCTTGCGACCGCCTGCAAGACCGCCGGGGGAGAGAACCCCGGCTTCGAGCGACTGCAGGCGCTGGACTCTTTCACCGCCGAATACGCGGTAGCTGGGCCCGTTCAGATGCCCGGTCACGTGAGCGCGTACCGCCGCCGCAAAATTGTGCATCCGGCAACCGGTGAACGCCTGGACGTGCTCGTATTAGTGCCAACTCGACCCTAACTAGGTGCCCAGCTAGATGCCCGCGGAGCATCCTCAGCACACACTATCTGCGTGGTGAGGTGCGCCGCGGCGCCGTTTTAAGCCATACTTAAGGCGAACACCATCCACATTGTCCGCTGTGGGAAGGCATGAAACCCCCGCACCCGGGGCCCCCGGCGGAGGCGCAGAGCGTCTAAAAGAATACGAAGGAATACATCGTGCAGGCTATCGACGTGCAGGACGATATCAAGAACGTTCTCTTCAGCAAGGAAGAGATTAACGCGAAGGTCGCCGAACTGGCGGCGCGCATCGACGAAGACTACGCCGGTAAGGACGTGCTGTTGGTGGGTGTTCTCAAGGGCGCCATCATGATCATGGCTGACCTTTCCCGCGCTCTCAAGGGCCACTACACCATGGATTGGATGGCTGTTTCTTCTTACGGTTCCGGCACCAAGTCCTCCGGCGTTGTGCGTATCCTCAAGGACCTGGACACCGACCTGGTGGGCCGCAACGTCCTGATCGTTGAAGACATCATTGACTCCGGCCTGACCCTGGCATGGCTGCAGCAGAACCTGATTTCTCGCGGCGCAGCTTCCGTTGAGATTTGCACCCTGCTGCGCAAGCCCAAGGTCGTCAAGGCTGACGTTGAGGTCAAGTACGTCGGCTGGGACATCGAGCCCGAGTTCGTCGTTGGTTACGGCCTGGACTTCGCTGAGAAGTACCGCAACCTGGACTGCGTCGCAACCCTGCACCCGCACGTTTACTCCTAAGCCTTCACCTCAGCAACCCTGCTGTAGGTGGTTACGCCCCGCCTCCTCACGCTTGTGGGGGAGCGGGGCGTTGCTGTACCCGCCGGTGGATGTACGTGGAGGCGGATGTACCCGCCGCGGAAGATGCACTTTCACCCCCGCCGAGTGCTACAACCCTTTAGCCCGCAGGTGAAATAGAGAAGCCCGGTACCTAGCCGCCCGCCGGGGTAGGGTACATTTAAGGTTGCATCGTTGGGTGTTCCGGCTGGCATGCCGCAACCCCCGATGGGTTACAGCCGCAACGTAAGGACAAAGCATTGGCGCAAACCCCCAATACTCCGCAGAAAGGCTCGGAGGGCTTCCTGAAGAAGCTGATTAACGGCCCCTGGTTCTGGCCGGGTGCAGCTCTCGTAATCATGCTGGCTTTCCTCATGGCCTCCTTCTTCACTCAGCCCTCGCGTCAGGTGGACACCAACGTGGGTCTTCAGCTGCTCAACGACCACCAGGTCAAGAGCGCAAAGATCTACGACGGCGACCAGCGCGTCGAGCTGCAGCTTAAGGACGACTACAAGAAGGGCAACGACAACTACGGTAAGTCGGTGCGCTTCTACTACGTGCAGCCCCGCGGCGACGAAGTTGCTAAGGCAATGGAATCCGCCGAGCTGGAAAGCTACACGGACCAGCCGGTTGAGCACAGCTTCCTGGGCTCCCTGGTGTCCCTGCTCCTGCCGATTCTGATCTTTGGTGCGCTCTTCTGGTTCCTGATGGGACGAGTCGGAGGCGGCTCCTCCGTCATGAGCTTCTCCAAGTCCCGCGCGAAGAAGTTCACCAAGGACAAGCCGGATGTGCGCTTCAGCGACGTTGCCGGCGTGGACGAGGCGCTCGCCGAACTGGAAGAAGTCCGCGAGTTCCTGGCTGAACCCGAAAAGTTCACCCGCCTGGGTGCAAAGATCCCCAAGGGCGTGCTACTGTACGGCCCTCCCGGCACCGGTAAAACCCTGCTCGCCAAGGCTGTGGCGGGCGAGGCTGGCGTGCCGTTCTACTCGATTTCTGGCTCTGACTTCGTTGAAATGTTCGTGGGTGTGGGTGCGTCCCGCGTGCGCGACCTGTTCAAGGAAGCGAAGAGCGACCCCGCCGCCATCGTCTTCGTCGACGAGATTGACGCTGTTGGCCGCCGCCGCGGCGTCGGCATGGGCGGCGGTAATGACGAGCGTGAGCAGACCCTGAACCAGCTGCTGGTTGAGATGGACGGCTTCGACGGCAACTCGAACGTCATCGTCATTGCGGCAACGAACCGACCCGACGTTCTGGACCCGGCGCTGCTGCGTCCCGGCCGTTTTGACCGTCAGATTGGTGTGGACGCCCCCGACATGCAGGGCCGCGAACACATCCTGCGCGTTCACGCCGCAGGCAAGCCAATCGCTAACACCGTTGACCTGGCTCAGGTTGCTAAGCGCACCCCCGGCTTCACCGGTGCTGACCTGGCGAACGTCATGAATGAGGCGGCTCTGCTGACCGCCCGCGATAACGGCAACGTGATTGACGACCGCGCTATCGACGAGGCGATTGACCGCGTCATGGCTGGTCCGCAGCGTTCCTCGCGCATCATGAACGAGCACGAGCGTAAGGTCACCGCATACCACGAGGGCGGTCACGCCCTGGTCGCGGCGGCACTGCGTAACTCCGCGCCGGTCACCAAGATTACGATTCTTCCGCGCGGCCGCGCCCTGGGTTACACCATGGTCATGCCGCAGGACGACAAGTACTCCACGACCCGCCACGAACTGCTCGACCAGATGGCGTACGCGATGGGTGGCCGTGCGGCTGAGGAAATCGTCTTCCACGATCCCTCGACCGGTGCCTCTAACGATATTCAGAAGGCAACCGACACCGCCCGCAAGATGGTCACCGACTACGGCATGAGCGCCGTGATCGGTTCCGTGAAGCTCGGCGGCGAAGACACCGAACCGTTCCTCGGTGGTGGCGGCGCTTCGGCACGCAACTACTCCGACGCAACCGCGGCGAAGGTCGACGCTGAGATTCGTGCCCTGCTGGAGCAGGCGCACGACGAGGCATTCCAGATTCTGCTGGAAAACCGCGATATTCTGGACCGCCTGGCGTTCGCCCTGCTCGAGAAGGAAACCCTGCTCGAGAACGAGATTGCCGAAATCTTCAAGGATATTCGCAAGCGCCCCGAGCGTGAGTACTGGTACTCCAAGCCGACCCGCGAGCGTACCGACATCCCGCCGGTGAAGGCACCGAGCGAGCTGGCGAAGGAAGCCGAAAAGTCTGAGGAAGCACCTGCCGAGGCGCCGACTGTTCCGGTAGCACCGGCTGCACCCGCGCAGCAGGCCCCGGTAGCACCTACGCAGCCGTTGCCGCCTCAGGTGCCCCTCAGCGACCCGGACGCCGACCCGACCGTCGCAATGCCCACCCAGCAGTACCCGAACTACCCCGCCCCTCCGGCACATCGCCCGGAGAGCGGCACCCCGAATCAGAATGGAGCAGAGAATGAGCGAGGCTAAGAACGCTGTTGACCAGCCGCGTATTGAGGCTGCCGTCCGCGAGATTCTGCTCGCGATTGGTGAGGACCCGGACCGTGACGGTCTGCAGCAGACCCCTGCACGTGTGGCGCGTGCCTACGCGGAATTCTTCTCGGGTCTGCACCAGGATGCCGGCGAGATTCTGGGTACGACCTTCGACATTGCCCACTCTGAGATGGTGCTGGTGAAGGACATCCCGTTCTACTCGACCTGTGAGCACCACCTGGTGCCGTTCCACGGTGTGGCGCATGTGGGTTACATTCCGGGCCCGGACGGTAAGGTGACCGGTCTGAGCAAGCTCGCCCGCGTGGTGGATTTGTACGCTCGCCGCCCGCAGGTGCAGGAGCGTCTGACTACGCAGGTGGTGGAGGCTCTGGAGGAGCATCTGAACCCGCGCGGCGCGATTGTGGTGATTGAGGCTGAGCACATGTGCATGTCGATGCGCGGTGTGCGTAAGCCGGGCGCGAAGACCGTGACCAGCGCGGTGCGCGGTGCGCTGATGAACGGCGCAACCCGTGCGGAGGCGATGAGCCTGATCTTCTCGCAGCGCTAAGCGCATGCAATGAGCATATAGCTATACGCCAGGGGGCAGGATTCTAAGGAATCCTGCCCCCTTGCGCTATACCCCTGCGCTGTGCGGTCGCATGTGTTGGGCCGCATGACGAGTGCCCTTGCGTAGAGGGCGTCATCAGCTGTAGAGTAGTACCACTAGTACCGGCACCACTCCTTCGGGAGTACAGGACCGGTCTTCTTTTTGTTAACGCTACGTACAGTGCTCTTCACGTACCGTTGTTGATGAATATATGACTGTTCCTCTCCTCATCAGGAGCGAAAATAACCGTGGCCGGTTCCGCCCATCAGGGGTCTGGAGCCGGTCATCGTTTTTAAACGATGACCTTAGTAAGACAGAGATGACTTACATGCCGTGTAGTTATACCCTTAATATCCTTATATTGATATTATTAAAGAGTTCCGATGATGAAATGATATCAAGCGATGGATAGTGCATGTCTTCAATCGTAAAGCCATTTAAAACATATGAACAGCAGGTTGGAATCTTGCGGCAGCGAGGTATGCTCGTAGGTTCTCAGGAACATGCCGTTCACGTCCTTGAGCGTGTTAGTTACTACCGTCTGAGTGGTTACTACTATTCGTTCCGGCGACCGGCAGGAAGTGGGCGGCGCTCGGATACTTTCATGCCCGGAACTGTCTTTGAAGATATCGTGGCCCTGTATGAATATGACCGTAATCTTCGGTCTATTGCGTTTTCGTACTTCTCGCAGTTTGAGGTGTATTTGCGGTCCCGCCTAGGGAATTTACTGGGGGAAGTAGACCCTCTCATATACGAGGATGAAGCCCGGTGTGATCTTCAAGGTAGTAAAAGGCGCACTGCTTGGAATAGATTCACGAGAAAAAGCGAACAACTTATTCGTACTTCTGAGGAAGAATTCGTGAAGCATCACCGTGAGCAATACGGCGGGAAGTTGCCTGTGTGGGTAGTGGTGGAAGTTCTAGATTTAGGGGCTCTGCAGAATCTGTATTTGGTCTCCCCGCCAAATATTCGGCGAGATATCGCGAAAGCCCTGGGGTGTACTGACCCCCAACTGGAAACCTGGATTAACTCGCTGCGGGTAATGCGCAATATTTGTGCGCATCAAAGTAGGTTCTACAATAAGCTGCACCCAGAGCCTCGCTTACCGCGTGTGTTGAGAGGTGGAAGAGTTGAGAGCCCTGAAATCCGTGAGGTTGTTGACCTATTTGGTGTGCCACAGGCTGAAGAGAACCATAAGATGTGTAAAACCTTCGGCATGCTCACCCTCCTCAAATATCTGATGGACCAGGGTGGAATCGGGGATACGGAATCTCTAACGCAGATTCTGAAGGAACGTCCTAATATTTCCGTTCCTGGAGTTGATATCTCGCGTGCTATGGGTATACCGCGAGGTTGGGAAGAAACCCGTTTGTGGAGCTAAAATCTTCACTGCTTATAGACACGCTGAAAGGGGCGGAGGTGAAAACCTCCGCCCCTTTTTCGCATAGCCAAAGTGCTCTGAGAATGTATTCTGAGCCGGTACCTTCCGCGGCTGTGGCAGCGCCGGTAGTGCCGCACCGCAGAAGCTAGAAGAGCCCCGCCGCTAACGCTGCAGGCTACCCTTCGCCTCGCTCGGATTATCCCAGCCCAGGGCAAGAGTCGCAATCAAGCCCACGGCAATGAAACCGCAACCGGTCGCGGTGCCGAAAGCAATCCAGCGCACGGCGGGAGCACCTTCAGCAAGCACAATAGTCACCAGCGCGGCAAGAGCCACCAGGGAAAGGATCCAAGCTCCAGTCTTCATATTCACAACGAGTCACTTCCTAGAGTATGTATGTGTGGGTGCGCGCCACCGACCGGGAACGCGCCAGGCACGGTATGCGTGCCCTCCCAGCATACCCTTAAATAAGTATCTGTAATGCAAATATTGCATGTTGTGTCCCCAAAATCGTCCCGTCGCTGTCCCAACCCCCGCCTCAATCCCCCTTCCAATCACAGCGGCAAACATGGGAGCACCACAGATTCGGTACGATAAATTTATGACTGAATCCACACACACCACCCGTGTAGCCCCTCTGCCCTGCGACGCGCTCGCCGCCGAACGCACCCTCGTGATGGGCATCCTCAACGTCACCCCCGACTCCTTCAGCGACGGCGGCCAGCACTACGCCGCCACCGACGCCATCGCCCGCGCCGCCCGCATGATTGCCGAGGGCGCCTCCATTATCGACATTGGCGGTGAGTCCACCCGCCCCGGTGCCGTGCGCATCAGCGTGGAGGAGGAGCAGCGCCGCATCCTGCCCGTCATCGAGGCAGTCGCGCAGATGGGCACCACCATCAGCGTTGACACCATGAACCCGCAGACCGCTCGCGCCGCCATTGCCGCCGGTGCGCACATCATCAACGATGTGTCCGGTCTGAACGTGAGCAATGAAATGATTGAAACCGCCGCTGAACTGCAGGTGCCGTACATCCTCATGCACGCCCGCGGCACCTCCCAGACCATGGACAGCCTGGCGGAGTACCCGCGCGGCGTGGTCACCGAGGTTGTGGAGGAGCTGACCGATCTGCGTGAGCGTTTCCTTGCCGCCGGTGTGCTGCCGCAGAACCTGATTCTTGACCTGGGTCTGGGCTTTGCGAAGGGCGGCATGCAGGACTGGGAGCTGCTCGCCGCCCTTGACGAGCTACAGGGCTTGGGCCACCGCCTGCTCATTGCTGGTTCCCGCAAGCGTTTTATCGCGAACGCCCTCACGGCGGCGGATATGGCGCTGGCTGAGCGCCTGAACGCGAGCGGCTTCACCGCAACCGATGCGGGCGAGGCGGAACGCGAACTGTGGCAGTCGCTGTCGGAGCCGCGCCCGGCTGAGCACCGTGCGGCAGCCTCCGCGGCGGTGACCGCCCTGGTGGCGGCGCGCGGCGTGTGGGCGGTGCGCGTGCACGACGTGCCCGCCAGCGTGGATGCGGTGACGGTCGCCTCCGCGCTGCGCTCCGTAAGCTAAGGCTCTGCCAGCTAGAACCACTACCCACAACCTCCGACTACCCGAATACCCTCTAGGAGACCCCCCCCAATGACCCAGGCAGATTACGCCCACCGCGACCGCATCACCCTCACCGGCATTACGGCCAAGGGCTACCACGGCGTGCTCGACTTTGAGAAGCGCGACGGCCAGCCCTTCGTCGTGGACGCGACCCTGTACAGTGATTTTTCCGCCGCAGCCGCCACGGATGACCTGACGAAGACCACGAACTACGCGCTCGTGGTTGACCTGATTCACCGCCACGTGACGAACGGTTCGCTGGACCTGATTGAGACCCTTGCGGTGAACATTGCCGAGGGTATCCTTGCGATGTTTGAGCTTGTGGAGGCGGCGGAGATTACCGTATCGAAGCCGCAGGCGCCGATTGAGTTGCCGTTCGGTAACGTTGCGGTGAGCGTGTTCCGTGAGCGTGCCGCGGAGCGTGTCGTGGAGGGCGGCCGCTAGTGGCTGGCACCCAGACAACCGATACGCAGAAGCCCAACACCCTGAAACACCGCGCGGTGCTGGCGTTGGGCTCGAATCTGGGCGAAAGCGAAGACACCCTGGAGCGTGCCGTCGCCGACCTGGTGGCGGGCGGCGTGCAGCTGGTGCGCGCCTCCGGGCTGTACCGTACCGCCCCGGTGGGTGGCCCGGTGGGTCAGCCGGATTTCGTGAACGCGGTCATTGAGGTGGCCACTGACCTGGGCGCCTACGAGCTGCTGAAGCTGTGTAATGCGGTGGAGGCGGCGCATCACCGTGAGCGCCTGGTGCGTTGGGGCCCGCGCACCCTCGATATTGACGTGATTGACTATGACGGCGTGATCTCTGAGGATCCGGTGCTGACTTTGCCGCATCCGCGGGCGCAGGAGCGTGCTTTCGTGCTGGTGCCGTGGGCGCAGATGGACCCGCAGGCACACTTGACGGTGACCCGGCGTGCGGAGCCTTCGGGGGAGCGGCCGGATGAGGTTCCTGCGCCGCTGAGCCGCGAGGTCGTGAACGTTGCGGAGCTGTCCCGCACGCTGCTTGGGGCGGATGAAGACGCTATCAGCTATATGCGTGAGATGCAGGTACCTGATCAGCCTTAAATGTGGCACTCTGGAAGGTAGAGGAACCTACCGAAAGGAAACACCATGAAGCCCCTGAGTTATCGGGCGATTATTGTGGCGGCTGTGTGCGGTGCCGCTGCCGCTCTTATGGTGAATTCCGTGATGATTGGCGCCGGTTTTGGTGAGATGAATTTTTCGTGGATGCTCGGCGCGGTGTGCCTGCTGGTTGCGGCGGGTGCCGTGTGGCTGGGTGTGCAGGTGGCTCGTTATCGTCGTATTCAGACGCGTGAGAAGGTGCCGCATATGGGCCCGATTCTTGCGGCGCGTGCGGTGGCGTATGCGCAGGGTTCCATCATGACCGGTGCCCTCTTGACGGGCTGGTGCGCTGCGATTCTTGGTTACCATGTGGCGATGGTGTCTGCGCGCGGTTTTTCGGTGGTCTTTTGGGAGGTCCTTGTTAATTGTGTGGGCAGTGTTGCCCTGCTGATTGCTGGGCTATGGGCTCAGCATTGTTGTCGTATTCCGCCGGAGGATGATGAGGATGCGGCCTCCTCTTCCGGTGCTGTAAAGCCGCGAGAGGGAGGAACCTATGTCGGCTCCTAACCAGAATAGTTATTCGCCAAATGGTCGGTACGGGCAGGACGCTCAGAACGGCCAATACGGTCAGTATGGGCAGAGTCAGCCCGGTCAGCCCGGTCAGCAGGGTCAGTACGGGCAGAACCAGTATGGGCAGTACCAGCAGGCGGCTTACGGTCAGCCTGGTGCCCAGCATGGACAGCAAACCCAGCATGACCAGCAGGCGCAGTATGGACAGCAAGCACAGTACGGTCAGCAGGTTCCGCCGGCTGCCGCGTACCCGAACGCGCCTCAGCAGGCACCTTCTCAGCCTGCGCAGCCGGTAAGCCCCCAGCCGGTTACCTCGCAGCCCGTGCCGGAGCCGCAGTGGGTGCCCGCCGCCTCCGGCTACCTGACGGTTCGTTTTGTTCACACTATTTCTGCTTTGGTGTTCCCGATTCTTGCGGGTGCGGCTTTGTATTGTGCGGGTGCGTTCTTTGGCGGCCCGGAGGTGCTACGCATCGTCGGCCTGGTGGTGGTCGCGGTGTTTGGTCTGTGGGGTCTGTGGTGGATTCTGACCACTCCGCGCCGTACTCGCGCGCTCGGCTACGCGCTGGAGTCGAATCATCTGATGGCTCGCCGCGGTATCGTGTTCCGTTCGATGAGCTCTATGCCGTACGGGCGCATCCAGTATGTTGATGTGGATTCTGGTCCGCTGGAGCGCATGTGCGGTGTTGCCCGCCTGACGGTGCGCACGGCGGGTACGACCACCGGCACGATGGTGCTGTTCGGTATTCCGCTGAACGTGGCGGAGGAGCTGCGTGCGGATCTGGTGCGCCGCGCCGATGAGCGAATGGCGGCACTCTAATGAGTACCCCGGTTCCGAATAATAACGCCCCGAACTCTCAGGAGCAGAAGTGGTGGCGTGCCGATATTCGCACGTTCATCATGAACCTCTGGTTCATTATTCTGTTGGCGTTTGGTTTCTTCCAGAGCATTATCCTGAATATTTTGACCACCCCGCCGAACGAGTGGGGCGCGCGCCTGACGCAGGCATTTGATGAGAACAGCAGCTACTTCAGCGCAACGTACTCGCAGCTTATAGGCTTCGCCGTGCTCGTGCTGATTCTGGTTGCTGGCTCGATTGACTGGTGGTTTACCCGCTACAGCCTGGACGATTTGGCGATTCACCGCCGTAGCGGTTTTCTGTTCAAGAAGAACCGCACGATTCGCCTGGAGAGCGTGCAGAGCGTGGACATTTCGCGTCCTCTGGTGGCGCGCCTGCTGGGTGTGTCGGAGCTTCGTTTTGAGGTGGCTGACGGCTCTTCGGAGGCGCTGCACATCAAGTACGTTTCCGCCCGCAAGGCGGAGGTTCTGCGCCGTACCGCGATGGCGAGCATCAACCTGTTGCGTTCGGAGGCGGCGGGCCGCCCGGTCGACGTGCTGCCCGAGAGCATGCAGATTTCGGCGGAGCGCATGCCGGACGCGGATCAGCTGCATCAGCCGTTCGAGGCATCTTACGAGGCGTCCTATGGTGCGCCCATACAGAGCGGCACCCAGCCCACTAATCAGCAGATGGCACCTCAGCAGGGCGGCTACTCGCAGCCCGCACCCGAGCAGGGCATCCAGCAGCCCGGCGCATCCCGCCGCGGCGCTCGCATGCCGATGCCGGTCGCGGCTGACCCCTCGCAGCCGCCGATTTTCCGCATCTCGAATGTGCGTCTGATTGCCTCCATCATGCTGGAGCACCTGGTGTGGCTGGTGCCCGCCGTGGCCCTCATGGTTGGCATTGCCGTCTTCGCCGCGATCATGGGTGGCGAGAGCCCGTTCCTGATTTTCATGGCGTTGCTACCCGGCACCTTCGTACCGCTGCTCGGTTACTTGGGTACGTTGTGGGCGCGTTTTGACGGTGCCGCGAACTTCAAAATCACCCCCAGCGGTCAGGGTGGCGTGACCCTGCGCTACGGTTTCACCGGCACGCACACCCAGAACGTGATGGTTGAGCGTATTCAGGCACTCGCCGTGGAGCAGTCCATCCTGTGGCGTGCGTTCGGCTGGTACCGCATCAAGATGACCATTGCCGGTATTGGTGTTGAGCAGAACGATAACCAGAAGCTGGTGACCCGCAATATTGCCCTGCCGGTTGGTAATAGGCAGGAGGCACTGATGGTGTTGCGTCTGCTTCTGCCCGCCCTGGATGAGTTGCAGGCGCAGGTGCTGCTGGATACCGCCGACGGTTCGCTGAAGCGTCAGCAGCCGCAGGTTCCGGCAATGATTGTGACGCCCTCTTCGGCGCGTTGGATGGACCCGCTCACCTGGAAGCGTAACGGCGTGACCACGGTCGGTTACACTGCCGGTTCGGCGCGGGCGACCACCCGCATTGATTCTGATGCCGCGCGGGCGATCGTTGGTGAGCATACGCGGGGCGACCTGCTGCTGATTCGTGGCGGCTACTTTATCCGCACGCTGTCGATTGTTCCGGTCAGCCGTGTGCTGAGCGTGAGCCGAGGTCAGGGTCCGCTGCAGCGTGCCTTCGGATGCGCGAGTGTGCATTTCGGTACGGTGCCCGGCCCGGTGCGCACGCTCATGATGCACTTGCCGCCGCGTGTCTGCGAGGACCTGGTGTGGTTGATGACGGTTCGGCTGGAGGGTATTGAGCCTTACTACCGCGTACCGGTGATGAGTGGGCGTCCCTAAGCCAGTCCGTCAGTTGAGCTTCCCCGCCGGGTTAGCGGGCAGCAAAACTGCAGATCGCGCCCTGCCGTCAGTGTTCTTCGTGACACCGACGGCAGGGGCTGCGTAAAAGGGAGAATATACTTAAAGCCGTGATACAGCATTCAAAACCTGCGCGTTTAGGCATTGGAATTATTTCCGCCGGGAGGGTCGGATCCGTCCTCGGTGCGGCTTTGCGCGCCTGTGAGCACACTATTGTGGGCGTTCACGCGGTGTCTGAGGCTTCTCAGGAGCGCGCCGCGATGCTGCTTCCCGATGTGCCGCTGCTGCCGGTGGAGCAGATTGCTGAGCGTAGCGAATTGCTGATTCTTGCGGTTCCCGATGATGAGCTGCCGGGCCTCGTCACCTACCTGGCGTCCTCGGGAAGTATTACCGCCGGTCAGATTCTGGTGCACACCTCCGGCCGTCACGGCACTGAGGTTCTGGCACCGGCGACCGCGCTGGGCGCTATCGGTTTGGCGATTCACCCCGCCATGACGTTTACCGGCATGTCCGTGGACCTGCAGCGCCTGAACGGCACCTGCTTCGCCGTGACCGGGCCTGCACCGTTCATCCCGATTGCTCAGGCACTCGTGGTGGAGATGGGCGGTGAACCCGTGCACGTTGCCGAGGCCGACCGAGCGCTCTACCACGCCGCTCTAGCGCACGCCGCGAACCACCTCGTGACCATCCTGGGTCAGTCCCAGCAGATGCTCGCCTCCATCGGTATTGAGGACCCGGCACGCTACATGGGGCCGCTCGTGCGAGCCGCCGTGGACAATGCGCTCGCCAGCGGTGAGGGTGCTCTCACCGGGCCCGTGGCACGCGGAGACGCCGGCACCGTGAAGGCTCACCTTCAGGCTCTGAATGAGTACTCAGAGCATGAGAAAACAGGTGATATTACAGACTCTTATGCCGCTCTGGCACACGCAACCGCAAAAAGAGCGCATAATAGAGGTTTGTTAAACGATGAACAACTGGGACGAATTGAGAATCTGCTGGGTGAGTCTTCGGACCGCAACCACCCCGGCGATATTGATGATTCAGCCCCCGAAAACAAGGAGTTCTCGTCATGACTGAGACTTCGATGCCCCGAGTCGTGACCACCATTGCGGATTTCCGCACGGCAATCACCGAATCCCTTGCCGCAGCGCAGGAAGAACTGGACCGGGCAGCCCGCCAGGAGGCGGAGCAGAACGGCACCGCAGTTCAGTACAAGAACGCATCCCTGGGCTACGTGCCCACCATGGGCGCCCTGCACGACGGCCACGCAACCCTGTTGCGTCGCGCCGCTGAACAGAACGATGTAGTGGTCGCCTCCATTTTCGTGAACCCGCTGCAGTTTGGCCCCGGCGAGGATTACGAAGCATACCCGCGCACCCTGGAGGCAGACGCTGCCCTGGCTGGTGCCGCCGGTGTTGACATTATTTTTGCCCCCGAGGTTGAAGAGATGTACCCCGACGGTGACCCGCTCATCCGCATTTCGAGCGGCGAGCTGGGCACCAAGTTTGAGGGTGCGACCCGTCCGGGCCACTTTGATGGCGTGCTGGCCGTGGTCAATAAGTTCTTCAACATTATTCGCCCCGCAGCCGGTAACCACCCGGTGAATGCGTACTTCGGTCAGAAGGACGCTCAGCAGTACATCCTGATTCAGCGTATGGTGCGCGATTTCAACCACGACGTGACCATGCGCCCTGTGGCGATTGTTCGCGAAGATAACGGCCTGGCGCTGTCTTCGCGTAATAGCTACCTGTCGGATGAGGAGCGCGAGTCTGCCCTGGTGCTGTCCCGCACCCTGGCGATGCTGCGTGAGAATTCGCTGAACCGTGGCTTCCACGAGATTGATTTGGACGGTGCGCGTGAGCGTATCAACTCCACTCCGGGTGTGCGCCTTGACTACCTGGAACTGGTCGACCCGATGACTTTCGGTGAGCCGACTGAGGAGTCGGAGCGAGTGCTGGCACTGGTTGCTGCGTTCGTTGGCCCGACCCGCCTGATTGACAACATGGACCTGCGCTAAGCGTTCGTTCGTTTAGAAGAGTCCCCAACACACTACACAGATAGGTATCACTGTGAGCACTGAGCACACTGCCGCACCGGCGATTGCTGATATGTCCGAGCAGATGCAGATTCGCCTGGAAAAGCGTGCGAAGCTGATCGAGTCGGGTCGCGAGGCATACCCGGTGGGTCTGCTGGATTCTGAGGGTAACCGCGTGGAGCCCAACCACATTGAGGATCTGCGCGCCGAGTACGATCCGAAGCTGGCTGCTGAGGAGCTGAAGGCTGGCGACGAGACTGACCGTGTGGTGCATGTTGGTGGCCGCGTGGTGTTCGTCCGTAACACCGGTAAGCTGTGCTTTGCGACCCTGCAGGGTGGTACCGAGGGTAAGCGCATCCAGGCGATGCTGTCGCTGGCTGAGGTTGGCGAGGAGTCCCTGGCTGAGTGGAAGTCCCTGGTTGACCTGGGTGACCACGTGTTCGTGACCGGCCGCGTGATTGTTTCTCGCCGCGGTGAGCTGTCCATTATGGTGACTGACTGGAAGATGGCGTCGAAGGCGCTGCGCCCCATGCCGGTTCTGCACAAGGACCTGAACGAGGAAACCCGCGTTCGCCAGCGTTACCTGGACCTGATGGTTCGCGATGAGGCTCGCGAGCTGGTGAAGAAGCGAGCCCTGATTACCCGCACCGTCCGCCGCGTGCTGGAAGATCACGGCTACATTGAGGTTGAGACCCCCGTTCTGCAGCTGGTGCACGGTGGCGCGACGGCTCGCCCGTTCCGCACCCACCTGAACGCTTTTGACCAGCCGATGACCATGCGTATTGCGACCGAGCTGCCGCTCAAGCGTGCAGTGGTTGGTGGCATTGACCGCGTGTACGAGATTGGTCGCGTGTTCCGTAACGAGGGTGTGGACTCGACCCACAGCCCCGAGTTCACCACCCTGGAGTGCTACGAGACGTATGCTGACCAGTTTGTGATGGCTGAGCGCATGAAGGAGATTATCCAAAGCTGCGCGAAGGCTGTCGGTACCGAGCGTATTGAGACTGAGAACGGCACCATTGACCTGTTCGGTGAGTGGAAGTGGGTTGGCGTGTACCCGGGCCTGTCTGAGGCTGTGGGCGTTGAGATCACCCCCGAGACTGACGCTTCGGTTCTGCGTGAGATCGCTGAGAAGCATGAGGTGGACATCGACCCGAAGTGGGACGCTGAGAAGCTGGTGACCGAGCTCTTCGGTGAGATTGTTGAGCCGACCCTGGTGAACCCGACTTTCGTGTACGATTACCCGCCGAGCGCTCAGCCGCTGGCGCGTCCGCACCGTTCCGGTGAGCCGCTGATTGAGGCGTGGGACCTGATTATTGGCGGTATGGAGCGCGGTACTGCGTTCTCCGAGCTGATTGACCCGGTTATTCAGCGTGAGCGCCTGACCGCTCAGTCGCTGCTGGCTGCTGCCGGTGATGACGAGGCGATGGAGCTGGATGAGGACTTCCTGCGCGCCCTGGAGCACGGTGCACCCCCGATGGGTGGCCTGGGTCTGGGTATTGACCGTCTGATTATGCTGCTGGCGGGCGATCAGGATCCGGAGCGTCCGGGTACTGTGGTGCGTCAGCCCGGTATTCGTGAGACTATTCTCTTCCCCTTGATGAAGCCGGAAGCCTAAGCTTTAGCTTCGCCTTGAGAGGCGATAATGCGGCGGGTGCCGCGGATACGGTGTGTATCTGCGGCACCCGCCGTTTTTGCGTGCACTCTTTTGCACGGTGTATAGCTCCCGAGGTGGGATTTTCTGTTTATTTGCACAAGTCAGGGGCTTTTTTCGGTGCTTTTTTGTTCTATTCTGGTGCTGATTTATGCTGCTCTATTCGTTCTGGTGGGGGTTTCTGCTCTTATGCATGAACGCGTTACATAGAAAATAATGAGGGGTTGGGAGATAGCAGAATTTCGCTTTTGAATAGAGCTGAAATGTATGGTGCGAATGGTCTAATGTGCAGGCTCGTGCGGGCGCTATATTTCACTCAGATTGTCGGGGACGCCGGGGTACATTATTAGGTGTCTTTGTCTCTGGGGGGCTGTGTCTGCTGCCTGGAAGAATCCAAAGTATTTGCACTCTAAACTTCACTTTAATGTTCTTGTAGCGAGTGCAGATTTAGCGGGGATGCACAGAAGCGATATATCGCTGCGGGTGATTGGTGCATTGTTTCAATGCTCAGAATATTTTCGGAATTTTTAATACAGTTCTGTTACTATATGAAAGAAAATTAGTACATAAATATATCCGGCACATTATTTTCTCAATCCCGATAGAGGCTTTTGAGTTTACTCCACAGGATATATGCAACAGATGAGGAGGTGCCTCAATGGCACAGAAGGTTCGCATCATCCTTGAAGACGATCTCGACGGCGGCCCCGCAGACGAAACTATCCGTTTTGGCCTGGACGGCGCTCACTACGAAATCGATCTGTCCTCCGCAAACGCAGCTCGCCTGCGTGACGCTATCCGCCCCTTCGTAGCGAAGTCCCGCCGCGTGCAGGGCACCGCTACCCAGCGCACCCGTGCTCCCCGTGGCACCGCTGCTCCGGTTAAGCGCAACCCCGAGACCGCAGCAATCCGCGAATGGGCTAAGGCTAACGGTCACAAGGTTTCTGACCGTGGCCGCATCCACCAGGATGTTCAGGACGCATACTACGAAGCAATGAAGGCTCAGGGCTAAAGGCTCTCAGTATTCACGTTGTCGGAGGGTTTAGTGCTTTAGGGTTCTAATCCTCCGGGCGCTAAAGGCGGATGGTGTTCTCACTGTCCGCCTTTAGTTTTGCCCCGGTATTTCTTGATATGAGTTGCATATCTGCTGGGGGTGGTGGGGTGTTTTTATATCACCCACCCCAATTAACTATTTACATGTAAAATATATTGATCCTTTGCTGATGCCCGCTTCTGAATTATTAGGAGGAAGATCCGAGAATCGGATGCGCAATATGGTGTCGAGTTCAGGCTCCCCATTTAGATTTCATGCATCGGCAGGAACACTAAAGGTAATGGTGCATTAATCTCTTCAAAGCGGGGGATATGCACTGTGATATTCATGCGATCGTTGCGTTGGGTATTCCATCGAAGGGGCTGGAATGTACTGACTGAAATTTTCGAATAATTGGGAGCCCTGCATCTTCGGTGGGGCTTTCAGAACTTACGGATTATCTCTTGATGGGGCGCCGAAATGATGCGGGAATTATCCGGAAAATAAGCGCCGCGTTATCCGGCAAATATTTTTTGCGAATTATTGAAATTTCTCACTTAAACATATAAATTTTTAAAAATTTCTGCAATATATTCATGCACGTGCAGGAAACAAGCGGTTTAGGTGTTGGTCTATGTGGGTTCTTGTGTGTTCGCCCCTCCCGCAAACCCTCGTATCGGCACCGTAGACCCTCGGAACCCACTTGTAGCACCTGTCCGCGGTACATCCGACGGCAATATGCGCACACTCTGCACAGGAAACCCCGGGAAAAGCAGCCAACCCCGGGAAAAGCAGCTAGGACCGGCAAAAGTAGCTAGCCCCGGCAAAAACAGCTGGCCTCGGGAGAAGCAGTCAGCACCGACAAAAACAGCTAGCACCGACCTGGCGGCACCCATCCACCTTCAGGTAGGCTCACCTGCGTGAGCTAGACCCCTCAAAACTACCCCTGCACCCCGCCAGAAGCCCCGAAACCGCGCCTAAAACGCCCCGAACAGCTCATCTGTTCTCTTGATGGCGAACAGACGCCCATCAGCCCGCCCTTTCAGCCGCGCTCAACGTACTCTTGTATCAATAGGAAAATGCAAGGAGTGCGTAAATGTTTGAACGCTTTACCGATCGAGCTCGGCGTGTTGTGGTGCTTGCCCAGGAAGAGGCACGCATGCTCAACCACAACTATATCGGTACCGAACACCTTCTGCTCGGTCTGATTCACGAGGGCGAAGGCATCGGTGCCCGCGCCCTGGAATCATTGGGCGTTACCCTGAACGCAGTACGTGAGCAGGTTCAGGACATCGTCGGCCCCGGCCCCCAGGCGCCTAACGGCCATATCCCCTTCACCCCGCGTGCGAAGAAGGTTCTCGAACTGTCCATGCGCGAGGCTATTCAGCTGAACCACGGCTACATCGGCACCGAACACATCCTGCTGGGCATGGTTCGTGCAAACGAGGGCGTGGCAAACCAGGTGCTGGTCAAGCTGGGCGCTGAGCCCGCTGCCGTGCGCCAGGCTGTTATGGACCTGATTTCCGGCTACCCCGGTAACAACTCTGGCGATAAGGAAACCGCCGGCGTGGGTGCAGGTAACTCTCGCGAAGGCACTCCCGCGGGTTCGACCATCCTGGATCAGTTCGGCCGCAACCTCACCGCAGCAGCGCGTGAGGGCGAGCTGGACCCGGTCATCGGCCGCCACAAGGAGATGGAACGCGTCATGCAGGTCCTCTCCCGCCGTACTAAGAACAACCCCGTGCTGATTGGTGAGCCCGGCGTCGGTAAGACCGCCGTCGTGGAGGGCCTGGCACAGGCTATCGTGCACGGTGACGTTCCCGAAACCCTCAAGGACAAGCACCTGTACACCCTGGACCTCGGCTCCCTGGTCGCAGGTTCGCGCTACCGCGGTGACTTCGAAGAGCGCCTGAAGAAGGTCCTGAAGGAAATCCGCTCCCGCGGCGACATCATCCTGTTCATTGACGAGATTCACACCCTCGTTGGTGCAGGTGCCGCAGAGGGCGCGATTGACGCTGCCTCCATCCTCAAGCCCATGCTGGCTCGAGGCGAACTGCAGACCATCGGTGCAACCACCCTGGACGAATACCGCAAGCACATTGAGAAGGACGCCGCTCTGGAGCGCCGCTTCCAGCCGATTCAGGTTGAGGAGCCCTCTCAGGAGCTTGCCGTGCAAATCCTCAAGGGTGTGCGCGATAAGTACGAGGCGCACCACCGCGTCACCATTACCGACGAGGCCATTGAGACTGCCGTGAACCTTGCGGCACGCTACATCTCTGACCGCTTCCTGCCGGATAAGGCTGTCGACCTGATTGACGAGGCGGGCGCACGTCTGCGCATCAAGCGCATGACCGCACCCCCGGAAATCAAGCTGCTCGACGAGAAGGCAGCCAAGTTGCGCCAGCAGAAGGAAGACGCCATCAACTCCCAGGATTACGAGAAGGCCGCAGGCCTGCGTGATCAGGAGCAGAAGGTCCTGGCTGAGAAGGAAGAAGCCGAGAAGGCATGGCGCGAAGGCGGCGACGCATTCGGCACCGTGACCCCCGAGGTTATTTCTGAGGTTCTGGCCGCTTCCACCGGTGTTCCGGTCTACAAGATCACCGAGGAAGAGTCCAGCCGCCTGCTGACCATGGAGCAGGAGCTCCACAAGCGCGTTATCGGCCAGGAGCACGCTATTGCGGCACTGTCCCGCGCTATCCGCCGTACCCGCGCAGGTCTGAAGGACCCGCGCCGCCCCGGTGGTTCGTTCATCTTCGCCGGCCCGACCGGTGTGGGTAAGACCGAGCTTGCCAAGGCACTTGCCGAGTTCCTGTTCGGCGATGAGGATTCGCTCATCACCCTGGATATGTCCGAGTACCAGGAGAAGCACACCGTCTCCCGTCTGTTCGGTGCGCCTCCCGGCTACGTTGGCTACGATGAGGGCGGCCAGCTGACCGAGAAGGTCCGCCGCAAGCCCTTCTCCGTGGTCCTGTTCGACGAGGTGGAGAAGGCTCACGCCGACCTGTTCAACTCGCTGCTGCAGATCCTGGAAGACGGTCGCCTGACCGACTCGCAGGGTCGCGTGGTGGACTTCAAGAACACCGTCATCATCATGACCACCAACCTGGGCTCGCGTGACGTGAACCGCCGCATCCCGGTCGGTTTCCAGGCGATGGACGACACCGCAGCCGACTACGAGCGCATGCAGGCACGCGTGATGGAGAACCTCAAGGAGCACTTCCGCCCCGAGTTCCTCAACCGCGTGGATGACATTATCGTCTTCCCGCAGCTCTCCGAGTCTGAGATTCTGCAGATTGTGGACCTGTTCGTGGGTCGCCTGGCTAAGCGCCTGGCGGAGCAGGATATGTCCATTGAGCTGACCAACGCTGCGAAGGTCCTCATGGCGGCTAAGGGTTACGACCCGTCCATGGGTGCTCGTCCGCTGCGCCGTGAGATGCAGCGCAACATTGAGGACGCCCTGTCTGAGAAGATCCTCTTCGGCGACATCAAGCCCGGTGAGAAGATCACCGTGGACGTTGAGGGCGAGGGCGACTCCGCGAAGTTCGTCTTCTCTTCTCAGCCGATGAAGGAGCTGGCTCTGGACTCGGTGCAGGAGCTGAACGAGGATGCCGCAGAGGCTCCCGCAGCTGAGGCACCTGCTGCTGAAGGTCAGGGCAATGACTAAGCTCTGGAATAAGTCCTAGGTAACTAGGCTTAGCGCACTAAACGCCTGAGGGGCGGTACCGAAATTATCCGGTACCGCCCCTCAGGCGTTTCTATTATAAGCCCCAGGAGCCGCCAGGAGCCTTTCTGCGGCAGGTACTAGAGCGAGACGAGCACTGCACCACCCTGGGCGACTTCGCGTGCCAGAGAGTCCGCCAGAAGCCCTGCGTAGCAGCGCTGCAGCTGCTCGGCGGCGGGGGAGAGCGCATACAGCGCCTTGAGTGGGCGGTGCACCGCGGCGGGTGCATCAGCCGGGAACGCAAAGTCAGGGGAAGCCGTATCGCTAGCCGCAGCTACACCCGCGCTCAAAATCAGCTCGCGTTCCACCGGCTCATGCGCCGCACGCAACACCGCCATGACCGCCCCGCGCACCTGGCGGTCCGTGCCGTGCCAGCTCTGACCCTTGGGGGTGTAGTCCGCCTCCGGCTTGCCCGCCGCAACCCAGGCGCACAGATCCTCCACCGGGCACAGTTCGCAGGTCGGGGACTTTGCCGTGCAGACCAGCGCACCGAGCTCCATGGTCGCCGCATTCCACAGGCAGGAGGTGGGGGTATCGGCGGGCATGAGCGCCTCCGCCAGGCGAGTCTCAGCCGCCGTCAACGAACGCGAGGGTAGCGCCTTACCGGATACCGCGCGCGCGTGCACGCGGCGGATATTCGTATCAATCACCGTCGCGCGTAGACCGAATGCGAACACGCTAATCGCCGCCGCCGTGTAGGAGCCCACGCCCGGCAGAGCCAGTAGCGCCTCGTAGTCGGCGGGAACCTCTCCGCCGTGCTGCTCCACAATCGCCACAGCGGCACCGTGCAGACGCTGCGCGCGGCGCGGGTAACCCAGGCGGCCCCAGGCGCGCACCGCCTCCGAGGCGGGCTCGGCGGCAAGGTCGGCGGGGGTGGGCCAGCGGAGCATCCACTCCTCCCACACGGGTAGAACGCGCTTGACGGGGGTCTGCTGCAGCATAAACTCGCTGACCATTACGCCCCAGGGGGTGCATTCGTCACGACGCCACGGCAAATCGCGTGCCTGGTCGAGGAACCACTGGTTAATGCGTTGGTGAAGCGCTTCAACATTGGTTCCTTCGGGGAGGTGCTGAGTAGGGGTGGATGCTTCTGTGGTCATCCGAAAAGCCTACGCCACAGGGCATATATTCCCAAAACTGCATGAACAGAGTTCACTGTGATTCTCAGGGTTAAACCCGGTATCCTTAAGAGTATGTCTGAAAATGGTCCCGTTCTGCCTCCCGAAGTCTACCGCCGCCGTCGCATCGTGGCGGTTATTGCTCTGCTCGCTATTATTCTGCTGCTGGTTGCCGGCGTGACCTCCATGGTCGGCATGATTAACGGCAAGAAGGAGGCTACCGTAGCCTCCACCGCGACGGCTTCCGGTGCACCCTTCCAGAGCTTCAGTGCTCGCCCCTCCGAAACTGCTTCGGCAACCCCGTCCGCTAGCGCGACTGCCTCGGCTAGCGCTACTGCTTCGGCAACCCCCTCGGTGACCGCTTCTGCGGCACCCACTGCAAGCGCGACCACCGCTACCCCCGTAGCAACCCCGACCACGCCCGCGCCGACTCCGACTACCCCCGCACCCTCGGTGACCACTGCGGCTGCTGTTGCGGCGTGCACCGCGAACGACCTGAAGGTGACCGTCACCCCCGCGAAGCGTACCTTCGCGGCCGGTGAGCAGGTGTCCTTCCACGTGACCTACACGAACTCCTCGAAGACCCCCTGCGCTGTGGGTGGCGAGGGCGCGAACACCGGCGTGGACCTGAACATCACCTCCGGTGCGGCTCAGGTGTACACCCGCAGCCTGTGCGCGGCGACCGCCGTTCAGAAGTCTGAGGTGGCCGCAGGTGCCGAGGGCGCAACCGACCTGGCGTGGGACCGTAAGATCAACGTGCTGGGTTGCTCCTCCGCTTCGACCGCTCAGAAGGGATCTTACTGGGCGACTGCCACGGTGAATGGTGTGACTTCGGCTCAGGTGAACTTTGTGATTCAGTAGTTCACTTCTATAGTTTTCGCCCGTGAATGGGCACGCAAAAGCCCCCGTGCTGGATATGAACTGCCTCCCGTTTCTTGGACAACGAAAATAAAGTCCAAGAAACAGGAGGCTTTTCATGTCTATAAATCTGGGAATGAGACACGATCGTCTGCTTCGGAAACAGGCAGCGCAAATGTTTGAGAAAGGATTAGGCTATGGTTTAACCGCCAAAAGGCTTGGTATGTCTGCCGCGACTGTGAGAGAGTGGCAGAAAATGTACCACGTCATCGGGAAGGACGGGCTTCTTGCCATGGGAGTAAAGCACACCAAATACGACTATGAGACCAAGGTCGCCGCAGCGGCGGCTGTGGTTGACGGTGGGATGAGTAAGCCTGAAGCGATGATGCGCTTCGGTATTGCAAGCGCAACACCGTTAAAGCAGTGGTGCAGGCTATACCGTGAAGGCGGTGCGCAGGCGCTTAAGCCTAAACCTAAGGGCAGGCCGAAGGGGTCGGTGCGGGCGGTGCCGCCAACGCGTGAGGAGGAACTTGCCGAGCGTGTGCGCAAGCTTGAGGCGCAGGTGGCGTACCTCAAAAAATCGATTGCCCTGAAGGCGCAGAAGCGCT